>CAVPUM010000018.1:0-81900 GCA_963708855.1 uncultured beta proteobacterium
TCAAGGAGACGGCCGTCGCGAAGTTCGACGAGTCGGTCGACGTCGCGGTCAATCTCGGCGTCGACGCGAAGAAGTCCGACCAGACGGTGCGCGGCTCGGTCGTGCTGCCGGCCGGCACCGGCAAGAAGGTGCGCATCGCCGTCTTCGCACAGGGCGACAAGGCCAAGGCGGCGCAGGATGCCGGCGCCGACATCGTCGGCTTCGACGACCTGGCCGCGAAGGTCAAGGAAGGGTTCATGGAGTTCGACGTCGTGATCGCGACGCCCGATGCGATGAAGGTCGTCGGCCAGCTGGGCCAGATACTCGGCCCGCGCGGGCTGATGCCGAACCCGAAGGTCGGCACGGTGACGCCGGACGTGACCACGGCCGTGAAGAACGCGCGGGCGGGCCAGGTTCAGTACCGCACCGACAAGGGCGGGATCATCCAGTGCACGATCGGCCGGGCGTCGTTCGCGCCGGAGCAGCTGAAGACCAACCTGCTCGCGCTTGATCGAGGCGCTGAACAAGGCGCGGCCGCAGGGCACCAAAGGCATCTATCTGAAGAAGATCAGCGTGTCGAGCACGATGGGCGCGGGTGTGCGGGTCGACACGGCGAGCCTCGCGCAGCAGGCGCCGGCGTGACGTCCGGCGTCAAGGTCAGGCAGACGATAACGAATGACGGATTTGAGGGAGCGCTTCGCCAGGCGTACGGGCGGCTGGGCAGAGGGTACGAAATCGCGCCCGACCGGTGGCCTGCGATGGCGAGCCGTCAAAGACCGCAGGGGCGAAAGGCTTAATCGAGCGTTGTCGCTGATGGGCGTGGCGAGGCATGCCGTCGCCTCGACGGCACCGACAACCGAACCCGGCGCAGACGGTGCCCCGACGACAGGATTCTCCTGCCGCAAGGTCACCGAATCAGGCCCCGCATCGAGCGATCGTGCGGGATTGCAAAGAAATGGAGGTAGACCTTGGGTTTGAATCTGGAGCAGAAACAGGCGGTAGTCGCGGAAGTCGCGAAGCAGGTCGCGGGCGCCCAGGCCATCATCATGGTCGAGAACAAGGGCATGGCGGTCGCCGACATGACGAAGCTGCGCGCGAAGGCCCGGGCTTCCGGCGTGTACTTCCGGGTGGTCAAGAACACCCTGGTGCGCCGCGCGGTCGAGAAGACGCCGTTCGCGTCGCTGGCGGACTCGATGGTCGGCCCGCTCGCGTACGGCATCGGTCCCGATCCGGTCGCCGTGGCGAAGGTCCTGAACGACTTCGCCAAGGGCCACGACAAGTTCGTGATCACCGGAGGCGCGATGCCCGGCACGATGATGTCGGCGCGGCAGATCGCGGCGCTGGCGGCCCTGCCGCCGCGCGACGAGCTCATCGCGAAACTGATGGGAACGATGCAGGCGCCGGTCACGAAGCTCGTGCGCACGTTGAACGACGTGCCGTCGCGCCTTGTCCGCGTGCTCGCAGCGGTGCGCGACGCCAGGCAGGCGGCTTAGACCTTCGCCGCAAACGATTACCGAAACAACCATCCCAACGATACAGGAGAAAGCAATGTCCGCAGTCCAGACCGAAATTCTCGACAAGATCTCTTCGCTGACCGTCCTCGAATTGTCCGATCTCATCAAGGCGATGGAAGACAAGTTCGGCGTATCCGCCGCCGCCGCGGTTGCGGTGGCCGGACCGGCTGCCGCGGCTCCCGCCGCCGCCGCCGAGGAGCAGACCGAATTCACCGTCGTCCTCGCGTCGTTCGGCGAGAACAAGGTGAACGTGATCAAGGCCGTGCGCGAGCTGACGGGCCTGGGCCTCAAGGAGGCGAAGGACCTGGTCGACGGCGCGCCGAAGCCCGTCAAGGAAGGCATCTCGAAGGCCGACGCCGAAGCCGCGAAGAAGAAGCTGGAGGAAGCGGGCGCGAAGGTCGAGGTCAAGTAACGAAGCATCAGCAATGCAGGGTCACGGTCGGCACAAGCCGTCGGGCTTCGTACCCCAGGCGCCCGCCGCCTTGTGCCGACCGTGGCCCTGCAATGCGACGGTAGTGCGATGTCCGCCTTGAACCGCGGAGGTGGCACCACCGTCGGAGTCGCCCAAGGGCAGTGCCTGCGGGCGCCTGGGGTACGAAGCCCGCAGGCACTGCCCTTGGGCGACTCCGGGCCGCAACCGGGCTGGGTGGCGCAGGCAGCAAAGCGATTGATCGCTGGGTAGTAGCACGAAGCACGATCTTCGCGAAGGCGAAGACGAGCGGACTGGGCACAGTCCTCTCCTCTTTGTCTTCTGAAGCGACTGCAGAGGACAGGCTTGGTCGGGCGGCGCCCGCATGTGACAGTGCGAGCGCGCCGTTGTCCGCCAGCGGCTGGTAGAGGCCAGCCACCACGCCAGGGAGTGCAATGCTCCCGACCAGTCGATGCACGATGGGCGCGGAGTCCGCGCCTTTAGAAATCGATCGAGAACCGTTGCAGGCGCGCCGGCAGCGCGGCGCGCGGCAGGCTCGCGACGATTTCCGTGAATCGGAGAAGTGAATGGCGACTGATGTGACGACCCCACAAACGTACTCGTTTACCGAGAAGAAGCGCATCCGCAAGAGCTTCGCCAAACGGGCAAGCGTGCTCAAGGTGCCGTTCCTGCTCGAAACGCAGCTCTCGTCCTACCGGGCGTTCCTGCAGGCCGATACCCCGCCGGAAGCGCGCAAGAACGAGGGCCTGCAGGCTGCGTTCACGTCGATTTTCCCGATCTCCAGCCACTCCGGCAACGCGCGACTCGAGTACGTCAGCTTCGCGCTGCTGCCGCCCGCGTTCGACGTCACCGAGTGCCAGCAGCGCGGCCTCACCTTACTGCTCGGCGCTGCGCGCGAAGGTGCGCCTCATCCTGATGGACAAGGAGGCGCCGAAGGACACCGTCAAGGAGGTGAAGGAGCAGGAGGTCTACATGGGCGAGATCCCGCTCATGACCGACAACGGCTCGTTCGTCATCAACGGCACCGAGCGCGTCATCGTGTCGCAGCTGCACCGGTCGCCGGGCGTGTTCTTCGAGCACGACCGCGGCAAGACGCACAGCTCCGGCAAGCTCCTCTTCTCGGCCCGCGTGATTCCCTACCGCGGCTCGTGGCTGGACTTCGAATTCGATCCGAAGGACTTCCTGTTCTTCCGCGTCGACCGCCGGCGCAAGATGTCGGTGACGACGCTGCTGAAGGCGATCGGCCTCACGAACGAGGCGATCCTCCGCCAGTTCTTCGTGTTCGACACTTCCACCTCTCGGCCAAGGGCGCCCAGCTGGAGTTCGTGCCCGAGCGGCTCAGGGGCGAGATGGCCCGCTTCGACGTGCTGGGCAAGGACCACAAGGTCATCGTTCCGCGCGACAAGCGGATCACCGCCAAGCACATCCGGGAGCTGGTCGACGCCGGAGTCAAGAAGATCGCCGTGCCGAACGACTACATCGTGGGCCGCGCGCTCGCGACCAACATCGTCGACAAGGCGACCGGCGAGGTGCTGGCGAAGGCAAACGACGAGATCACCGACGAGCTGCTGCAGAAACTGCACGATGCCGGCGTCGCGTCGGTCGAGACGATCTACACCAACGATCTCGATCAGGGCGCGTACATCTCGCAGACGCTGCGCGCCGACGACACGCCCGACCAGACCGCCGCCCGCGTCGCGATCTACCGGATGATGCGTCCCGGCGAGCCGCCGACGGAGGACTCGGTCGAATCGCTGTTCAACGGCCTGTTCTTCTCGCCCGAACGCTATGATCTGTCGGCGGTGGGCCGGATGAAGTTCAATCGCCGCGTCGGCCGCACCGAGCTCACGGGCACGGCCACGCTGACCAACGACGACATCATCGCCGTCATCAAGATCCTGGTCGACCTGCGCAACGGTCGCGGCGAGATCGACGACATCGACCATCTCGGCAATCGCCGCGTGCGCTCGGTCGGCGAGCTGTCCGAGAACCAGTTCCGCTCGGGCCTCGTGCGCGTCGAGCGCGCGGTGAAGGAGCGCCTGGGCCAGGCCGAGAGCGACAACCTGCTGCCGCACGACCTCATCAACGCGAAGCCGATCTCCGCCGCCATCAAGGAGTTCTTCGGCAGCTCGCAGCTGTCGCAGTTCATGGACCAGACGAATCCGCTGTCCGAGATCACGCACAAGCGCCGCGTCTCGGCGCTGGGACCGGGCGGGCTCACGCGCGAGCGCGCGGGCTTCGAGGTGCGCGACGTGCACCCGACGCACTACGGCCGGGTATGCCCGATCGAGACGCCGGAAGGCCCGAACATCGGGCTCATCAATTCGCTGGCGCTGTACGCGCGGACGAACGAGTACGGCTTCCTCGAGACCCCGTACCGGAAGGTGGTGAAGGGCAAGGTCACCGACGAGATCGACTACCTGTCGGCGATCGAGGAAGGCCAGTTCGTGATCGCGCAGGCGAACGCGCAGCTCGACAAGACCGGGCGCCTGCAAGGACGAGCTCGTCTCCTGCCGCAGCAAGAACGAGTTCATGCTGTCGACCGCCGACAAGGTCGACTACATGGACGTGGCACCCGCGCAGATCGTGTCGGTGGCGGCGTCGCTGATCCCGTTCCTCGAGCACGACGACGCGAACCGCGCGCTGATGGGCTCGAACATGCAGCGGCAGGCGGTCCCCTGCCTGCGCGCCGAGAAGCCGCTGGTCGGCACCGGCGTCGAGCGCACCGCGGCCGTCGACTCCGGCACCGCGGTGCAGGCGCGCCGCGGCGGCAAGGTCGACTACATCGACGCCAACCGCATCGTGGTTCGCGTGCACGACACGGAGACCGCGGCGGGCGACGTCGGCGTCGACATCTACAACCTGACCAAGTACACGCGGAGCAATCAGAACACCAACATCAACCAGCGGCCGCTGGTCCACGTCGGTGACGTCATCGCCAAGGGCGACGTGATCGGCGACGGCGCGTCGACCGACCTGGGCGAGCTCGCGCTCGGCCAGAACATGCTGGTCGCGTTCATGCCCTGGAACGGCTACAACTACGAGGACTCGATCCTGATTTCCGAGCGCGTCGTCGCGGACGACCGCTACACGTCGATCCATATCGAGGAGCTCACCGTCGTCGCGCGCGACACGAAGCTCGGCGCGGAGGAGATCACGCGGCGACATCTCGAGCCTCGGCGAGGCGCAGCTGTCGCGGCTCGACGAAGCGGGCATCGTCTACATCGGCGCGGAAGTCGAGGCGGCGGACGTGCTGGTCGGCAAGGTCACGCCGAAGGGCGAGACGCAGCTGACGCCGGAGGAGAAGCTGCTCCGGGCGATCTTCGGCGAGAAGGCGTCCGACGTGAAGGACACTTCGCTGCGCGTGCCCTCGGGCATTTCCGGCACGGTGATCGACGTGCAGGTGTTCACGCGCGAAGGCATCGAGCGCGACAAGCGCGCGGCGCAGATCATCGACGACGAGCTCAAGGGCTACCGCAAGGACCTCGAACGACCAGCTCCGGATCGTCGAGAACGACGCGTTCGCGCGGATCGAGAAGCTGCTCGTCGGCAAGACCGTGAACGGCGGCCCGAAGCGCATCGCCAAGGGCACGAAGATCACGAAGGAGTACCTGGAGGGCGTCAGCCGTTACGACTGGTTCGACATACGGCTCTCCGGCGAGGAATCGGCGCGCCAGCTCGAGGCGATGAAGGACTTCGCTCGGCGCCAGCTGCGCGTCCAGTTCGACGCGATGTTCGAGCAGAAGAAGCGCAAGCTGACGCAGGGCGACGAGCTGCCGCCCGGCGTGCAGAAGATGGTCAAGGTCTACGTCGCGGTCAAGCGCCGGCTGCAGCCAGGCGACAAGATGGCGGGCGCCACGGCAACAAGGGCGTGGTGTCGAAGATCGTCCCGGTCGAGGACATGCCGTACATGGCCGACGGCACGCCCGTCGACATCGTGCTGAATCCGCTCGGCGTGCCGTCGCGGATGAACGTCGGCCAGATCCTCGAAGTGCACCTGGGCTGGGCCGCCAAGGGTCTGGGCGGAAGATCGAGGAGATGCTGAAGGCGCAGACGAAGGCCGCGGAAGTGCGCAAGTTCCTCGAGCGCATCTACAACACGACGGGCAAGCCGGAAGACCTGGCGGCGTTCGACGACGGCGAGATCCTGCGGCTCGCCAACAACCTACGCGGCGGCGTGCCTTTCGCCACGCCGGTGTTCGACGGCGCCGACGAGGAGGAAATCAAGGGCATGCTGGACCTGGCCGGTCTGCCGCGCAGCGGCCAGGTGGTCCTGCACGACGGCCGCACCGGCGAGGCATTCGATCGCCAGGTCACCGTGGGCTACATGCACGTGCTGAAGCTGCATCACCTGGTCGATGACAAGATGCACGCGCGCTCGACGGGTCCGTACAGCCTCGTCACGCAGCAACCGCTCGGCGGCAAGGCCCAGTTCGGCGGCCAGCGCTTCGGCGAAATGGAAGTCTGGGCGCTCGAAGCCTACGGTGCCGCGTACACGCTGCAGGAAATGCTCACGGTCAAGTCCGACGACGTCAACGGCCGGACCAAGGTCTACGAGAACATCGTCAAGGGCGAGCACAAGATCGAAGCCGGTATGCCGGAGTCGTTCAACGTGCTGGTGAAGGAAATTCGCTCGCTGGCGATCGACATCGACCTCGAGCGCTTCTGAAGCCGCGCCCAAGCAAACCGAACCCGCAGCTCCGACACGAATCATCCGGGAGTACGAATGAAAGCACTGCTCGATCTTTTCAAGCAGGTCACGCAGGAACAGGAATTCGACGCGATCAAGACCGGCCTCGCGTCGCCGGAAAAAATCCGCTCATGGTCGTACGGCGAGGTGAAGAAGCCAGAGACCATCAATTACCGGACGTTCAAGCCGGAACGCGACGGCCTGTTCTGCGCCAAGATCTTCGGTCCGGTGAAGGACTACGAATGCCTTTGCGGCAAGTACAAGCGCCTGAAGCATCGCGGGGTCATCTGCGAGAAGTGCGGCGTGGAAGTCACGCTTGCCAAGGTTCGCCGCGAGCGGATGGGCCATATCGAGCTCGCCTCGCCGGTCGCCCACATCTGGTTCCTGAAGAGCCTGCCGTCGCGGATGGGGATGGTGCTCGACATGACGCTGCGCGACATCGAGCGCGTCCTCTATTTCGAGGCCTACGTCGTCACCGATAACGGCCTGACGCCGTTGAACCGCGCGCAATTGCTGACCGAAGACGATTACCTCGCCAAGCTCGAGCAGCACGGCGACGATTTTTCGGCCACCATGGGCGCCGAGGGCATTCGCGAGCTGCTGAAGGCGCTCGACGTTCCGCACGAGATCGAGAAGCTGCGCAAGGAGCTCGAGGCGACGGGATCCGAGACCAAGATCAAGAAGATCGCCAAGCGCCTGAAGGTGCTCGAGGCGTTCCAGAAGTCGGGGATCAAGCCCGAGTGGATGATTCTCGAGGTGCTGCCGGTGCTGCCGCCCGAGTTGCGTCCGCTGGTGCCGCTGGACGGCGGCCGCTTCGCGACCTCCGATCTCAACGATCTGTACCGCCGCGTGATCAACCGGAACAACCGGCTGAAGCGCCTGCTCGAGTTGAAGGCTCCCGACATCATCGTCAGGAACGAGAAGCGGATGCTGCAGGAAGCCGTGGACTCGCTGCTCGACAACGGACGCCGCGGCAAGGCGATGACGGGCGCGAACAAGCGTCCGCTGAAATCCCTCGCCGACATGATCAAGGGCAAGGGCGGCCGCTTCCGCCAGAACCTGCTCGGCAAGCGCGTCGACTACTCGGGACGCTCCGTGATCGTCGTCGGTCCGCAGCTGAAGCTGCACCAGTGCGGGCTGCCGAAGCTGATGGCGCTCGAGCTCTTCAAGCCCTACATCTTCAACAAGCTGGAGACGATGGGCCTCGCCACCACGATCAAGGCGGCGAAGAAGATGGTCGAGACGCAGGAGCCCGTCGTCTGGGACATCCTGGAAGACGTGATCCGCGAGCACCCGGTGATGCTGAATCGCGCGCCGACGCTGCACCGGCTCGGCATCCAGGCGTTCGAGCCCGTGCTGATCGAGGGCAAGGCGATCCAGCTGCACCCGCTCGTCTGCACCGCGTTCAACGCGGACTTCGACGGCGACCAGATGGCGGTGCACGTGCCGCTGTCGCTCGAGGCGCAGATGGAAGCGCGCACGCTGATGCTGGCGTCGAACAACGTGCTGCTGCCGTCGAACGGCGAACCCTGCATCGTCCCGTCGCAGGACATCGTGCTCGGCCTCTATTACGCGACCCGCGAGCGGATCAATGCCAAGGGCGAGGGCATGCTGTTCGCCGATCTCGCGGAAGTCCAGCGGGCGTACGAGTCGCGCCAAGTCGAGCTCCACGCGAAGATCCACGTGCGGCTGAAGCAGACCGAAACCTCGCCGGATGGTGAAAGGGTCGAGAAGATCGTCCGCTGCGAGACGACGGTCGGCCGCGCGCTGCTGTCCGAGATCCTTCCCGTCGGACTGCCGTTCGCGACGATCAACAAGCCGCTCAAGAAGAAGGAGATCTCGAAGATCATCAATGCGAGCTTCCGCCGCTGCGGCCTGCGCGAGACGGTGATCTTCGCCGACAAGCTGATGCAGGCTGGCTACGCGCTCGCGACGCGCGGCGGCATTTCCTTCGCGGCCGACGACATGCTGATCCCGGCCGAAAAGCACGCGATCATCGAGAAGTCCGAGCGCGAGGTGAAGGAGATCGAGACGCAGTACACGTCCGGTCTCGTCACGCAGGGCGAGCGCTACAACAAGGTCGTCGACATCTGGGGCCGCGCCGGCGATGACATCGCGAAGGCGATGATGCAGCAGCTGGGGTCGATGGAGGTTCTCGACCGGGACGGCAAGATGGTCAAGCAGGAGTCGTTCAACTCCATCTACATGATGGCGGATTCCGGCGCGCGGGGCTCGGCGGCGCAGATCCGGCAGCTCGCCGGGATGCGCGGCCTGATGGCGAAACCCGACGGCTCGATCATCGAGACGCCGATTACCGCGAATTTCCGCGAAGGCCTCAACGTACTGCAGTACTTCATCTCGACCCACGGCGCGCGCAAGGGGCTGGCCGACACCGCGTTGAAGACGGCCAACTCCGGCTACCTGACGCGCCGCCTCGTCGACGTGACACAGGACCTGGTCGTGACGCAGGACGATTGCGGCACGAGCAACGGCGTCGTCATGAAGGCGCTGGTCGAGGGTGGCGAAGTCATCGAGGCGCTGCGCGAGCGGATTCTCGGCCGCACGGTCGCGGCCGACGTCGTCAACCCGGAAACGCAGGAGACGCTGTACTACCCCGGCGTGCTGCTGGGCGAGGACGAGGTCGAACAGATCGAACTGCTCGGCGTCGACGAGGTCAAGGTGCGAACGCCGCTCACCTGCGACACGCGCTACGGACTTTGTGCGAGGTGTTACGGGCGCGACCTCGGCCGCGGCCATCTCGTCAACGTCGGCGAAGCGGTGGGCGTGATCGCCGCGCAGTCGATCGGCGAGCCGGGCACGCAGCTCACGATGCGCACCTTTCACATCGGCGGCGCCGCGTCGCGGACGGCCGCGGCCTCGCAGCTCGAGAGCAAGTCGGCCGGCACGATCCGCTTCTCGGCGCTGATGCGTTACGTCACCAACGCGCGCAGCGAGCTCGTCGTCATCGCGCGCTCCGGCGAGGTCACGATCCACGACGACAACGGCCGCGAGCGCGAGCGCCACAAGGTGCCATACGGCGCGACGCTCCAGGTCAAGGACGGCGACCAGGTCAAGGCGGGCAAGGTGCTGGCGATGTGGGACGCGACGTCCCGCCCGATCGTCACCGAGTACGCGGGCCGCGTGAAGTTCGAGCACGTCGAGGAGGGCGTCACCGTCGCGAAGCAGGTCGACGAAGTGACGGGCCTGTCCACGCTCGTGGTGATCGATCCGAAGCGCCGCGCCGGCGCGGCGGCGAAGGGGGTCCGGCCGCAGGTGAAGCTGCTCGACGAAGGCGGGGACGAGATCAAGCTGGCCGGATCCGAGCTGTCGGTCAACATCACGTTCCAGCTGGGCTCGATCATCACGGTCAAGGACGGCCAGCAGGTGAGCGTCGGCGAGGTGCTGGCGCGGATCCCGCAGGAAACGTCGAAGACCCGCGACATCACGGGCGGCCTGCCGCGCGTGGCGGAGCTGTTCGAGGCGCGCTCGCCGAAGGACGCCGGCCTGCTGGCCGAAGTCACCGGCACCGTGTCGTTCGGCAAGGACACCAAGGGCAAGCAGCGCCTCGTCATCACCGATCTCGACGGCGTCGCGCACGAGTACCTGATCCCGAAGGACAAGCACGTGACCGCGCACGACGGCCAGGTGGTGAACAAGGGCGAGTCGATCGTCGACGGCCCGGCGGATCCGCACGACATCCTGCGGCTGCTCGGCGTCGAGGCGCTCGCGCGCTACATCACCGACGAAGTGCAGGACGTCTACCGGCTGCAGGGCGTGAAGATCAACGACAAGCACATCGAGGTGATCGTGCGGCAGATGCTGCGCCGCGTGCAGGTCATCGATGCCGGCGACACGCGGTTCATCCCCGGCGAACAGGCCGAACGGTCGGATCTGCTGGACGAGAACGACAAGGTGATGGCCGAGGAGGGCAAGCAGGGCGCCACGTACGAGCACATGCTGCTCGGCATCACCAAGGCGTCGCTGTCGACCGACTCGTTCATCTCGGCGGCTTCGTTCCAGGAGACGACGCGCGTGCTGACGGAGGCGGCGATCATGGGCAAGAAGGACGACCTGCGCGGCCTGAAGGAGAACGTGATCGTCGGCCGGCTGATCCCGGCGGGCACGGGCCTTGCCTACCACAACGCGCGCAAGAAGCAGAAGCTGCTCGGACCGGATGCCGGATTCCTGCAGCCGGGCGAGGTCGAGGCACCTGCCGACGACGACGGCGGCCGCGCCGGAGGTGTCGGCCGACGCCGCCTGACGGCTGCGCTGCGTTACCTGGCAACAGGCCGGCGGGCGACCGCCGGCCTTTTCGATCGCGCAACATCACGGAGAAGCCCGGATGAGGCCCGGCATCCGCAATCTCCTCGGCGCGCTGGCCGTTGCCGCCGCCCTTGGCGGCACCCGCCGCCGCCGGGCCGCTCGAGGACGCGAACGACGCCTACCGCGAGAAGGCGTACGCGAAGGCGGCCGAGTTGTGGCGGCCACTGGCGAAAAAGGGGATCGCCGTCGCGCAGTATTCACTCGGCACCCTGTATGCCGAAGGCATGGGTGTCGAACAGGACGACGCGACAGCCTTCATGTGGTTCCAGCGCGCCGCGAACCAGGGCGACGCCGCCGCGCAGTACAACGTGGGCGCCAGCTATGCGAGCCGGCGCCGGGATCGCGAAGAGCGATGTCGACGCGGCCAAATGGTTTCGCCGCGCGGCGGATCAGGGCATGGTGTTCGCGCAGCTGAATCTCGGGCTGCTCTACGCGGCCGGCAACGGCGTCCCGCAGGACAACGTCGAAGCCTTCAAGTGGCTCGAGATTGCGTTTGCCGGATTGCCTCCGGGCGGGCCCCGCATGGACGTCGCCCGTGCCATGACCGATGTTTCGGCGAAGATGACCCGGGATCAGTTGATCGAGGCGAAGCAGCGCCAGCGCGCGTGGCAGGCGAAGCCGGAAGCGAAATGACGCGCTGACCGACGAGGCGCTGTCCGCCGCCGCCGTCGGCGATCAGGATCGCGTCCGCCGGATGCCTGTCATTTCCCGTGGCGCCGGTGAAGTTCAGTCCGTTCGTGGCGTCTCGTTGACCCAGGCGTCCAGCAGCGTGTAGGCGACGGCCAGCACCACGGGCCCGACGAAGATCCCCAGCAGACCGAGCGACAGCAGGCCGCCGATCACGCCGGCGAAGATCAGGAGCAGCGGCAGATCGGCGCCCTGCTTGATCAGGAACGGGCGCAGGAAATTGTCGAGCGTGCCCACGAACAGCGTCCACACCAGCAGCAGCGTGCCCCACAGGTTGTCGCCGGACCAGTACATCCAGATCGTCGCCGGAAGGAGCACGAGTATCGGTCCGAGCTGGGCGAGGCACAGCAGCAGCATGACGGCGGTCAGCATGCCGGCAAACGGAACGCCGGCTATCGCAGAGACCGATACCGCCCAGCAGCGACTGGACGAGCGCCGTGACCACAACCCCCAGCGCCACGCCGCGTATCGCCTGCGAAGCGAGCACGACGACGTCCTCGCCGCGCGGACCTCCGAGCCGGGCGCCGAACTTGCGCACGCCGCGCGCCGCGGTTTCGCCGCTCGAGTACATCACGGCGGCGATGATGATCGTCAGCAGGAACTGCACGATCAGGGCCCCGACGCCGCCGGCCTCGGCCGCAAGCCATTGCAGGCCCCGCCCGACGTAGGGTCCCAGCTTCAGCGCCAGTGCCTCCGGGCGACTGCGCGGCGTACTCCGTCCACGTCGCGGCGATCTTGTACCCGACGAGCGGCAATCCTGCGACCCAGTCGGGCGGCGGCGGCATCGTGATCGTCTGCAGCGCCTTGGCCCAGTTCACCATCTCGTCCGAGTACTCGACGATCGTGCTCACGGCCGTCCAGAACGGCAGCACGAACACCAGCAGCATGGCGACGGTGATCACCGCGACGGCCGGCAGACGTCGCCGTCCGAAGGCGGCCTCGATCTTCAGCATCAGCGGCCAGGTCGCCACGACGATCATCGTCGCCCAGATGACGGGCACGAGGAACGGCCGCATGATCCAGATGGATGCCGCGATCATGGCTGACGATGAACAGCACGCCCAGCGTGGTGCGCGCGAGATCGTGTCGCATGGTGGATTCTCCGGGTAAGGCAGGCAGGTGCCGGTGTCGCAACTCGTCGCCGGCGCGTCACCGCGTCTGCAGCGCCGACACGACATCCTGCAACGCGCCCTGCCGGAACGCGCGCGATGCCGTCTGATAGTGAGCGATGGCCTCGTCGGCCAGATTCCGGTCGATCGGCACGGCCACGGATTCGAACGTCACCGGATCGACACGAAATGCCTCGACCTTGCGGCCGGGCGAGAGCACGGTGAGCACGCCGTTCTTCAGGTAGCCGAGCGACTGGTAGTTGCTGACGAATGCGCGTGGCGGCGTGGCCGGCAGCTCGAACACGGAACGACCGAAGAAATGGTCGTCGCCGTCGGCACGCAGCACGTCGAGGATCGTCGGCGGCAGGTCGATCTGGCTCATCGTCGGCACGAATTCGCCCGCCGCAACGAGCTTCGGCGCGTAGAAGATCAGCGGGATGCGGTAGCCGCCCACTGGCAGCTTCGTCTTGCCGGCGACTGACGCGCAGTGGTCGGCCACGATCACGAACAGCGTCTGGTCGAACCAGGGTCTGCCCCGCGCGTCGTCGATGAACTTGCCGATGGCCCAGTCCGTGTACCTGACGCCGCCTTCGCGTCCGCCGGGTGAGCGGATGTCGATCCGGCCGTCGGGATAGGTGAACGGCCGGTGGTTCGACGTCGTCATGACATGCGTGAACGACGGCTTGCCGCGCGGCGTGGTTCGCGTCGACCACGTCGAGCACGTTGGCGAACAGCGATTCGTCGGCCACGCCCCAGACGTTCTCGAACACCACCGAGGTCTTCGGAAAGTCGACGCGGTCGATGACGTGATAGTCGTTGCCGGCGAAGTAGGCATTCATGTTGTCGAAGTAGCCGTACCCGCCGTAGACGA
Source organism: uncultured beta proteobacterium (assembly GCA_963708855.1). Taxonomy (GTDB): domain Bacteria; phylum Pseudomonadota; class Gammaproteobacteria; order Burkholderiales; family Casimicrobiaceae; genus CAIWHR01. The sequence goes on from CAVPUM010000018.1 coordinate 13,603, forward strand.
AGCTCGTCGCATACCCCTGGCGCTGCAGCATTTCGCCTACGGTCGCCAGATGCTCGTTGCGGGGCCGTCGCACGATCGATTGCCCGGGAATGGGTGGCGTCCCAACTGACGCGGCTTCGAGTCCGCGCACGGTGCGCGTTCCGGTGGCGTAGGCGTTGACGAACCTGAGGCCTTCGCGCGCAAAGCGGTCGAGATTGGGGGTGAGACCCCTGGTCGAGCCGTAGGCGCCGACGAACTCCGCCGACAGGCTTTCGACCATGATCAGCACCACGTGACGCGGCCGCGCCGGCATGCCCGGCGCGTGGGGCTCGGTCGATTCGGATTCAGTGTCGATCGCGGCTCCTGGGAGGCGACAGCGTGCAACGGCTTGCGTTCGACGCCCAGCCCCGTGAGGATGCGGTCGGCATCCTCCTGTGGCATGGTCGCGTAGAAACGATCGTAGTCGAGCTCGTTGCGGCGCATCGCGGCGGCGAACGTGAACAACCCGTTGCCGGCGAGCTCGTCGGCGTAGGCGTTGCCGATGCGCCCCATCTGGTCGACGGACGCGATCGGTCAGCGCCAGGGCCGGCAGCGCCACGGCGGCTGCCACATAGGCCAGGCGGCGCCGGCGCGAAGCGGGCTCTCGTGTCCGCATGCCGCAGCCAGCCCCGCATGAAGAACGCGATCACCAGCGCCGCCAGCGCGAGCCCCGTCAGGATCCAGGGCACCGGATACGATTCGCGGATATTGCCGACCACCTCATGGGTGTAGAGCAGGTAGTCGACCGCGATGAAGTTGAAGCGCGTCGCGAACTCGAGCCAGAACGTCGCCTCGGCGACCGCGCCGAAAAGCAGCACGAACAGCACGAACGCGAGCCAGGTGAAGCGCAGGACCCGGTGCGTGCGCGATGCCCGCCAGTGATCGGGCAGCACGGCTTCGTAGATCCACACGGGGACGAGCAGCGCCGTCAGGACGACGAGGTCGAACCACAGGCCCTCGCGCCAGCACGATCGGCCACGCGGCGAGAGGCATGGCGTCCCGTCCGGTCCACAGCGCGAGGCCGATGCGGGTGAGGGTGTAGACGGCCAGCGTGACCAGCGCGAACAGCAGCGGGATGCTCGGGCGGAAGCGCGGGCGTGGATTCTGGGCGTTCATGGGGGCGAGGGGCGGTTCCGGGACGGGCGATCCGTTCCGCCATCCGGATCTCATGGTATGGACGGGAAGGGTGTTTGCTGCGGTGCAGCATACCCGATACCGGCTCGCTTGCAGACTGTTGACGCGGGATTGGTTATCCCCTTATAATTGCAGTCTTTTCGCCCATCGCCTTGCGCACGAGGGAAACTGCGCACCGGGGGTAGGCAAGCGTACCAGGCCGCATTGGGAACACGGGGTCGGCCGTGGCGCAGAAAAATGGCCCGGGCTACGGCGCGAAAGCGCGAGCTTGGGCCACTTCAATTTGTTGTTTCGCGAAGCGTTGAGCCATGCGACCGGAGTCGCCGTCCGGCTGCACGAAACGGAAAATCAGGATGCCAACCATCAATCAGCTCGTACGGAAGGGCCGCGAGCCCGCCGTGTCGAAAAGCAAGGTCCCGGCGCTGCAGCAGAGCCCGCAGAAGCGGGGGGTGTGCACGCGCGTTTACACGACGACGCCGAAGAAGCCGAATTCGGCGCTGCGCAAGGTCGCCAAGGTGCGCCTCACCAACGGCTTCGAGGTGATCAGCTACATCGGCGGCGAAGGCCACAACCTGCAGGAGCACTCGGTGGTGCTGATCCGCGGCGGCCGCGTGAAGGACCTGCCGGGCGTGCGCTACCACATGGTGCGCGGCAGCCTCGACACCGCGGGCGTCAAGGACCGCAAGCAGAGCCGGTCGAAGTACGGCGCGAAGAAGCCGAAGGCCGCGTAGTTTTTCGTAGTTTTTTGCGTTGAATCGACTGGCTCCGCCAGCGATGCAACGGTGGAAGATCCGGCCGGAGGCAGGTTTTCACTTTTGGCCGAACGGAGAAGATATGCCCCGACGCAGAGAGATTCCCAAGCGCGAGATCCTGCCGGATCCCAAGTACGGCAGCAGCGATGTCGCGAAGTTCGTCAACGTGCTGATGACCGCCGGCAAGAAGTCGGTGGCGGAGCGCATTCTCTACGGCGCTTTCGAGTCGATCGCCAAGAAGGGCGGCAAGGATCCGCTGGAGATCTTCAACCAGGCGCTCTCGAATTCGCGACCGACCGTCGAGGTCAAGAGCCGCCGCGTCGGCGGCGCCAATTTTCAGGTGCCGGTCGAGGTGCGCCCGGTGCGGCGGATGGCGCTGGCGATGCGCTGGCTCCGCGAAGCGGCGCGCAAGCGCGGCGAGAAGTCGATGGGCCAGCGGCTCGCGGCGGAGCTGCTCGAGGCCTCCGAAGGCCGTGGCGGCGCGGTGAAGAAGCGCGAAGAAGTCCACCGCATGGCCGAGGCCAACAAGGCATTCTCCCACTTCCGATTCTAGGCAAAGCGGTAGAGCATCGAGCGGCCGGCGTGAACTGCGCAGCGGACGCCCGATGCTCGACTCAAAACGGTATACAAAGTGGCACGATCCACCCCCATCGACCGGTATCGCAACATCGGCATCAGTGCGCACATTGATGCCGGCAAGACCACGACCACCGAACGCATCCTGTTCTACACCGGCGTCTCGCACAAGATAGGCGAAGTCCACGACGGCGCGACCGTCATGGACTGGATGGAGCAGGAGCGCGAGCGCGGCATCACGATCACGTCGGCCGCGACCACCTGCTTCTGGAAGGGGATGGACAGCAACTTCCCCGAGCACCGGATCAACATCATCGACACGCCGGGGCACGTCGACTTCACGATCGAGGTCGAGCGCTCGATGCGCGTGCTCGACGGCGCGTGCATGGTCTATTGCGCGGTGGGCGGGGTGCAGCCGCAGTCCGAGACCGTCTGGCGGCAGGCCAACAAGTACAAGGTGCCGCGGCTCGCGTTCGTCAACAAGATGGACCGCCAGGGTGCCAACTTCTTCAAGGTCTACGACCAGATGAAGTCGCGCCTCAAGGCCAACCCGGTGCCCATCCAGGTGCCCATCGGCGCCGAGGAGAAGTTCGAAGGCGTGATCGACCTCGTCCGGATGAAGGCGATCTACTGGGACGAGTCGACACAGGGCATGAAGTACGACATGCGCGAGATCCCGGCCGAGCACCTCGCGGTGGCCCAGGAATGGCGCGAGAAGATGATCGAGACCGCCGCCGAGGCCAACGAGGAGCTGATGAACAAGTACCTCGAGGGCGGCGAGCTCACCGTCGAGGAGATCAAGCGAGGCCTGCGCCTGCGCACGATCGCGAGCGAGATCGTCCCGATGCTCTGCGGGTCGGCGTTCAAGAACAAGGGCGTCCAGGCGATGCTCGACGCCGTCATCGAATACATGCCGGCGCCGACCGACATTCCGCCGGTCACGGGCGAGCTCGAGAACGGCAAGCAGGGCGAGCGCAGGGCGGCCGACGACGAGCCGTTCTCGGGCCTTGCATTCAAGATCATGACCGACCCCTACGTGGGCCAGCTCATCTTCTTCCGCGTCTACTCGGGCGTCATCAAGTCCGGCGACACGATCTACAACCCGATCAAGGGGCGCAAGGAGCGCATCGGCCGCATCCTGCAGATGCACGCCAACCAGCGCGAAGAGATCAAGGCCGTGTGCGCGGGCGACATCGCTGCCGCCGTGGGTCTGAAGGAAGCAACGACGGGCGACACGTTGTGCGACCCGGAGCACGTGATCACGCTCGAGAAGATGATCTTCCCCGAGCCCGTGATCCACGTCGCGGTCGAGCCCAAGACCAAGGTCGACCAGGAGAAGATGGGCATCGCGCTCAACCGGCTCGCGCAGGAAGACCCGTCGTTCCGCGTGCGCACCGACGAGGAATCGGGGCAGACGATCATCTCGGGGATGGGCGAGCTGCACCTCGAGATTCTCGTCGATCGGATGAAGCGCGAGTTCGGCGTCGAGGCGAATGTCGGCGCGCCGCAGGTGGCGTACCGCGAAGCGATCAAGAAGCTGGTGCAGGTCGAAGGCAAGTTCATCAAGCAGTCGGGCGGCCGCGGCCAGTACGGCCACGTCTGGATCAAGATGGAGCCGAACGAACAGGGCAAGGGCTTCGAGTTCGTCGATGCGATCAAGGGCGGCACGGTGCCCCGCGAGTACATTCCGGCGGTCGAGAAGGGCCTCCGGGAGACTCTGCCGAACGGCGTGCTCGCCGGTTTCCCGGTCGTCGACGTCAAGGTCACCCTGTTCGACGGCAGCTCGCATGACGTCGACTCGAACGAGAATGCGTTCAAGATGGCCGCGTCTATGGCGTTCAAGGACGGCATGCGCCAGGCGAGTCCGATGCTGCTCGAGCCGATGATGGCGGTCGAGGTCGAGACGCCGGAGGATTTCATGGGCAACGTCGTGGGCGACCTGTCGTCGCGGCGCGGCATGATCCAGGGCATGGACGACATGCCCACGGGCAAGGTCGTCAAGGCCGAGGTGCCACTGGCCGAGATGTTCGGGTACTCGACGACGCTGCGCTCGCTGTCGCAGGGCCGCGCCACGTACACCATGGAGTTCAAGCATTACACCGAGGCGCCGAAATCCGTCGCCGAAGCGGTGATCAACAAGAAATCGTAACTTCGAGGTAATCCATCATGGGCAAGGCCAAATTTGAGCGGACGAAGCCGCACGTGAACGTGGGGACGATTGGGCACGTGGATCACGGGAAGACGACGCTGACGGCGGCGATGACGCTGGTGCTGTCGAAGAAGTACGGTGGGGAGGTGAAGGCGTACGACCAGATTGACAATGCGCCGGAGGAGAAGGCGCGGGGGATCACGATCAACACGGCGCACGTGGAGTACGAGACGGCGAAGCGGCACTACGCGCACGTGGACTGTCCTGGGCACGCGGACTACATCAAGAACATGATTACGGGCGCGGCGCAGATGGACGGGGCGATACTGGTGGTGAGTGCGGCGGACGGGCCGATGCCGCAGACGCGGGAGCACATACTGCTGGCGCGGCAGGTGGGGGTGCCGTACATCGTGGTGTACATGAACAAGGCGGACATGGTGGACGACAAGGAGCTGTTGGAGCTGGTGGAGCTGGAGGTGCGGGAGCTGCTCTCCAAGTACCAGTTTCCGGGGGACAAGACGCCGATCGTGATTGGGAGTGCGAAGCTGGCGCTGGAGGGGGACACGAGCGAGCTGGGGGCGGAGTCGATCTTCAAGCTGGCGGAGGCGCTGGACAGTTACATACCGCAGCCGACGCGGCTGATTGACGGGCCGTTTCTGATGCCGGTGGAGGACGTGTTCTCGATCTCGGGTCGGGGGACGGTGGTGACGGGGCGGGTGGAGCGGGGGATAGTGAAGGTGGGGGACAACCTGGAGATTGTGGGGTTGAAGCCGACGCTGCAGACGGTGTGCACGGGGGTGGAGATGTTCCGCAAGCTGCTGGACCAGGGGCAGGCGGGGGACAACGTGGGCGTACTCCTCAGGGGCACGAAGCGGGAGGAGGTGGAGCGCGGGCAGGTGCTGGCGAAGCCGGGGTCGATCACGCCGCACACGAAGTTCAGCTGCGAGGTGTACGTGCTGAGCAAGGAGGAGGGGGGTCGGCACACGCCGTTCTTTCCGGGGTACCGGCCGCAGTTTTACTTCCGGACGACGGACGTGACGGGAAGTTGCGTGCTGCCGGAGGGCACGGAGATGGTGATGCCTGGGGACAACATCGGGATGACGGTGACGCTGATAGCGCCGATCGCGATGGAAGAGGGGCTGCGCTTTGCGATTCGCGAGGGCGGCCGCACGGTGGGCGCCGGCGTCGTCGCCAAAGTCATCGAGTGAAACGCAGTTGACTACGAAGGTTGGAACCATGCAGAACCAACGCATCAGAATCCGGTTGAAGGCATTCGATTACAAGCTGATCGACCAGTCGGCGATGGAGATCGTGGACACCGCGAAGCGCTCCGGCGCGGTCGTGCGCGGCCCGGTGCCGCTGCCGACGAAGATCGAGCGCTACAACGTCCTGCGCTCGCCGCATGCGAACAAGACGTCGCGCGATCAGTTCGAGATCAGGACGCACCTGCGCCTGATGGACATCATCGATCCGACCGACAAGACGGTCGATCAGCTGATGAAGCTCGATCTGCCGGCGGGTGTCGACGTCGAGATCAAGCTGCAGTAACGGAAGGCCCGGGCAGTTCCGGGAAAACTTGGAAGCCGCCGGTCAATCGCAATCGGCGGCGTGGAAAGGAAAACGAAAATGACACTCGGACTTGTCGGTCGCAAGATTGGCATGACCCGCATATTCACCGATGACGGCAAGGCCGTCCCGGTGACCGTGCTCGACGTGGCCAACAACCGCGTCACGCAGATCAAGACCCCGGAGACCGACGGCTACTCGGCCGTCCAGGTCGCGTTCGGCAAGCGGCGCGCCTCGCGCGTGACGAAGCCGCAGGCCGGGCACCTCGCGAAAGCGGGGGTCGAGGCGGGCGAATTGCTGCGCGAGTTTCCGGTCACCGCCGCGGCGCTCGCCGAACTCAAGGTCGGTGCGATCATCGGCGCCGCGACCTTTGCGGTCGGCGAGCTCGTCGACGTCACCGGCACGACCAAGGGCCGCGGCTTCTCCGGCGTGATCCGCCGGCATCATTTCAGCTCGAACCGCGCGTCGCACGGCAATTCGCGCTCGCACAACACGCCGGGATCGATCGGCATGGCACAGGATCCGGGTCGTGTTTTCCCCGGCAAGCGGATGGCGGGCCAGCACGGCAACGTCACGCGCACCGTGCAGACCCTGACGGTCGTTCGCGTCGACGCCGAGCGCGGGCTGCTGCTCGTCAAGGGCTGCGTGCCTGGCGCCGACGGCGGCCACATCATCGTCCGTCCGGCGGTGAAGACGCCGGCCAGGAAGGGAGCCTGACGATGGAACTCAAGCTCATCGACGACCACGGCCAGGCAGCGGCGACGATCGCCGGCCCGGACGCGCTGTTCGGGCGCGACTACAACGAGTCGCTGATCCACCAGCTCGTCACGGCTTACCAGGCGAACGCGCGCCAGGGCACCCGCAAGCAGAAGGGCCGCGCCGACATCAACAAGTCGCACAAGAAGCCATGGGCGCAAAAGGGCACCGGCCGCGCGCGCGCGGGCCAGGCCAACAGCCCGCTCTGGCGCGGCGGCGGCAGGATTTTCCCGAACTCGCCCGACGAGAATTTCACGCAAAAGGTGAACCGCAAGATGTACCGCGCGGGCATTGCGTCGATCCTTTCGCAGCTGCATCGCGAAGGCCGGCTTTCGGTGATCGGCGCGCTCGCCATCGATGCCCCGAAGACGAAGCTCTTCGCGCAGAAGATCAAGGCGCTGGGGCTCCCGGGCACGCTGCTGATCGTCACCGACAAGCTCGACGACAACGTGTTCCTGTCGTCGCGCAACCTGCCGGACGTGCTGGTGCTCGAGACGCGGGAGATCGATCCGGTGAGTCTCGTGCGCTTCAACAGCGTCTTGCTCACCAAGGGCGCCATTGCGCAATTCGAGGAGATGCTGGGATGAGCGCCCGTCTTGACCAGAAAGTCCGGCAATACAATCCCGAGCGCCTCGCGGTCGTGCTGCTCGCTCCGGTCGTGTCCGAGAAGGGCACGTTCCTCGCCGACAAGCGCGAGCAGGTGATCTTCAAGGTTGCGCCGGATGCGACCAAGCCCGAGGTGAAGGCGGCCGTCGAGGCGATGTTCAAGGTCGAGGTGAAGAGCGTGCAGATCGCCAACGTCGGCGGCAAGGTGAAGCGCTTCGGTCGCTTCACGGGACGGCGCCGCTCGTGGAAGAAAGCCTATGTCTGCCTGAAGGCGGGCCAGGAAATCAACTTCGCGGCGGAGGGTTAAATGCCACCACGCTCACTATGTTCGCTGCCCCCCGAGGGGGCGCGGGTCTCCCTCGGGACGGCCCGTCGGGAGACCTGACATGCCACTGCAAAAAGTAAAGCCGACATCGCCGGGCCGCCGCGCGCTGGTCAAGGTCGTCCATCCGCACCTGCACAAGGGGCGGCCGGTGGACGCGCTGACCGAGAGCAAGAAGCGCGGTTCGGGACGCAACCACAACGGCCACATCACGATGCGGCACAAGGGTGGCGGCCACAAGCAGCAGTACCGGATCGTCGACTACAAGCGCAACAAGGACGGCATTCCGGCCAAGGTCGAGCGACTCGAGTACGATCCCAACCGCAGCGCGCATCTGGCGCTCCTGCTCTATGCCGACGGCGAGCGCCGCTACATCATCGCGCCGCGCGGCGTCGCGACGGGCACGCAGCTGCTGTCGGGCGCGGAAGCTCCGATCAAGCCGGGCAACTGCCTGCCGGTGCGCAACATCCCGGTCGGCACGACGATCCATTGCGTCGAGATGGCGCCCGGCAAGGGCGCGCAGATGGCCCGCTCGGCCGGCGCCGGCGTCCAGCTGCTCGCCCGCGAAGGCGTCTACGCCCAGGTGCGTCTGCGCTCGGGCGAGATCCGCAAGGTGCACGTGGATTGCCGCGCGGTGATCGGCGAGGTCGGCAACGAAGAGCACAACCTGCGGTCGATCGGCAAGGCCGGCGCGAATCGCTGGCGCGGCATCCGTCCCACCGTCCGGGGCATCTGCATGAATCCGGTGGATCACCCGCACGGCGGCCGCTCGAACGGCGGCGGGCACCCGGTGTCGCCCTGGGGCACGCCGACCAAGGGCTACAAGACGCGGCGCAACAAGCGCACCGATTCGATGATCGTGCGCCGTCGGCACGCGACCAAAGGTTAACCGAGGGCAACGAGATGGCACGTTCAATCAAGAAGGGTCCGTTTGTCGACGACCATCTGCTGCAGAAGGTCGATGCGGCACGCGCGACCAACGACAAGCGTCCGATCAAGACCTGGTCGCGCCGCTCGACGATCACGCCCGAGTTCGTCGGGCTCACGATCGCCGTGCACAACGGCAAGCAGCACATCCCGGTCTACGTGTCGGAAAACATGGTCGGCCACAAACTCGGCGAATTCGCGCTGACGCGAACCTTCAAGGGCCATTCGGCCGACAAGAAGGTCTCGGCGGCGGCGCCGCCGCGGAAGTAGGGGAGGCACGATGGAAACCAGTGCAATCCTGCGCGGCGTGCGGCTGTCGGCCCAGAAGGGTCGGCTGGTCGCCGACCAGATCCGCGGCCTGCCCGTGGACCAGGCGCTCAACGTCCTGAGCTTCAGCCCGAAGAAGGGCGCCGTCATCATCAAGAAGGTGCTGCTGTCGGCGATCGCCAATGCCGAGCACAACGACGGCGCCGACGTGGACGAGCTGAAGGTGAAGACGATCCTGGTCGACAAGGCGGAAAGTCTGCGCCGCTTCACGGCGCGCGCGAAGGGCCGTGGCAACGTCATCCTGAAGCAGACCTGCCACATCCATGTCACCGTCGGTGACGGAAAATAAGGGGCGTCATGGGACAGAAAATTCATCCGACGGGTTTCCGCCTCGCCGTAACGAGGAACTGGACGTCCAAGTGGTTCGCGAACAGCAAGAACTTCGCGCCCACGCTGAAGGAAGACATCAAGATCCGCGAGTACCTGAAGAAGAAGCTCGGCCACGCGTCGGTGGGCAAGATCACGATCGAGCGGCCGGCGAAGAACGCGCGCATCACGATCTACAGCGCGCGTCCGGGCGTGGTCATCGGCAAGAAGGGCGAGGACATCGAGACGCTGCGCTCCGATCTGCGCAAGATGATGGGCGGCGACGTCGGCCTCAACATCGAGGAGATCCGCAAGCCCGAGATCGATGCGCAGCTGATTTCGGATTCGATTTCGCAGCAGCTCGAGAAGCGGATCATGTTCCGCCGCGCGATGAAGCGGGCGATGCAGAATGCGATGCGGCTGGGCGCGCAGGGCATCAAGATCATGTGCTCGGGCCGGTTGAACGGGATCGAGATCGCGCGCTGCGAGTGGTACCGCGAGGGCCGCGTGCCATTGCACACGCTGCGCGCCGACATCGACTACGGCTTCTCGGAAGCCAGGACGACCTACGGCGTCATCGGCATCAAGGTCTGGGTATTCAAGGGCGAAGTGCTGGCGCACAACGCCGAGCCGTCGGCAGCGCCGACTCCGGCGCCCGAGGCGCCGAAGCGTCCGCGGCGTTCGTCAGCACCGGGAGTGAAGAATGTTGCAGCCGGCTAGAAGGAAGTACCGCAAGGAACAGAAGGGCCGCAACAAGGGCGTGGCGACCGTCGGCAACAAGGTCAGCTTCGGCGAGTACGGTCTCAAGGCCATCGGCCGCGGCCGGCTCACCGCGCGCCAGATCGAAGCCGCGCGGCGGGCGATGACGCGGCACATCAAGCGCGGCGGCCGCGTCTGGATTCGCATTTTCCCGGACAAGCCGATGTCGAAGAAGCCCGCGGAAGTGCGGATGGGCAACGGCAAGGGCAATCCCGAGTTCTACGTCGCGGAGATCGTGCCCGGGCAAGGTTCTCTACGAGATGGACGGCGTCGACGAAACCATCGCGCGCGAGGCCTTCGCCCTCGCCGCCGCGAAGCTGCCGATCCGGACGACTTTCGTCCATCGGCTCGTCGGTGCCTGACGGAGGTCATCATGAAGCGAACGGACAACACGAAGGCGCTCGCCGCCAAGTCGCCGGCGGAGCTGAAGACCGAGCTCGGGGCGCTGCTGAAGGAGCAGTTCGGCCTGCGGATGCAGCGGGCGACGCAGCAGCTCACGAACACCGAGAAGCTGAAGCAGGTGCGGCGCAACATCGCCCGCGCGCGGACGCTCATCCACCAGAAGGAGAATCAGGCATGAGCGAGCAACCACAGACTCCCGCGACCGCGCCGGCGCCGCGGAAGACGATCATCCAGACGCTGACCGGGCGGGTCGTCGGCGACAAGATGAACAAGACCGTCACGGTGGTCGTCGAGCGCCGCGTCAAGCACGCGCTGTACGGCAAGTTCGTGACCCGGTCGAGCAAGTACCACGCGCACGACGAGAACAACGAGTACAAGATGGGCGACCTGGTCGAGATCGTCGCCTGTCGCAAGCTCGCCAAGACCAAGGCGTACCGGGTCAGCCGGTTGATCGAGAAGGCCCGGGTCGTATGACCGGATGTCGGTCCGCGCCGGCACGGTTGACGGGGCGATCTGCAAGGTATTGATTTGAAATAGGGCTTGCAGGATGCTCAGAATCCTGTCATAATTTTCGTTTCGCCTGCCGCGGTCCGTCGGAGTAACCCGACGGGCGTCTGCCCCGAAGCGGAAGTCTCGCCGAATGGCCGCGGTCACTCCCCCGAACGGGGTCCAAAACTGGACGCGGCAGCCTGTCGCGACCGCAGCCGGCAACCGAACGCGCTGCGGCGCACTCCGCGGATTAAGTTGGAGAAGCAACAATGATCCAGATGCAGTCGGTCCTGGACGTCGCCGACAACACCGGTGCCCGTCGCGTGATGTGCATCAAGGTGCTCGGCGGCTCGAAGCGCCGGTACGCGCACATCGGCGATGTCATCAAGGTCACCGTCAAGGATGCGGCGCCGCGCGGCCGCGTCAAGAAGGGCGAGATCTACAACGCCGTCGTGGTGCGCACGCGCCACGGCGTGCGCCGCGACGACGGCGCCAAGGTGTGCTTCGACACCAACGCGGCCGTGCTGCTCGAATGTGAAGCTCGAGCCGATCGGCACCCGCATCTTCGGGCCGGTCACCCGCGAGCTGCGAACCGAGCGATTCATGAAGATCGTCTCGCTCGCACCGGAAGTTCTGTAGGGCGCAGGACAGCGATGCGCAAGATCAGGAAAGGCGACAACGTCGTCGTGCTCGCCGGCCGCGACAAGGGCAAGCGCGGGGACGTCACGCGCGTGTTCGCCGAGCACGTGCTGGTCGCCGGCATCAACCAGGTGAAGAAGCACCAGCGGCCGAATCCGATGAAGGGCGAGCAGGGCGGGATCGTGACGAAGGAGATGCCGATCCACGTCTCGAACGTCGCGATCTGGAATCCGGTGGCCAAGAAGGCCGACCGGATCGGCCTGCGCTCGCTCGAGGACGGGCGCAAGGTGCGTTACTTCAAGTCGAACGGCGAGCTGATTGGCGCGTAAGGAGAATTGACGATGGCCCGCCTCAGGGAAATCTACAAGAAGGAAATCGTGCCCGCGCTGACGAAGCAGTTCGGCTACAAGTCGGTCATGCAGGTGCCGCGCGTGTCGAAGGTCGTCCTCAACATGGGCGTCGGCGAGGCCGTGGGCGACAAGAAGCTGCTCGAGAACGCCGCTGCCGACATGCAGAAGATCTGCCGGGCAGAAGCCCGTGGTCACCAAGGCGCGCAAGGCGATCGCCGTGTTCAAGATCCGCGAGGGCTACCCGATCGGCTGCATGGTCACGCTGCGCCAGAACCGCATGTACGAATTTCTCGACCGCCTGATCTCGGTCGCGCTGCCGCGCGTGCGCGACTTCCGCGGCGTTTCGGGCCGCTCGTTCGACGGCCGCGGCAATTTCAACATGGGCGTCAAGGAGCAGATCATCTTTCCCGAGATCGAGTACGACAAGGTCGACGCGATGCGCGGGATGAACATCACGATCACCACGACCGCGAAGACCGACGCCGAGGCCAAGGCGCTGCTGGCCGCGTTCCGTTTTCCGTTCAAGAACTGAGGGCGCCATGGCGAAACTGTCCCTGATCAACCGCGACCAGAAACGCCGCGCACTGGTGAAGAAGTACGCCAGAAGCGCGAGGAGCTGGTCTCGATCATCAACAACTCGAAGGCGTCGGACGAAGTCCGCTACGCCGCGCGGCTCAAGCTGCAGCAGCTGCCGCGCAACGCGAATCCGACCCGTCTGCGCAGCCGCTGCGCGCTCACGGGCCGGCCGCGCGGGTTCTTCCGCAAGTTCGGCCTGGGCCGAAGCAAGCTGCGCGAATTCGCCATGCGCGGCGAGATTCCGGGCATCGTCAAGGCCAGCTGGTAAGGGACACGCAAATGAGCATGACTGATCCGATCGCCGACATGCTGACGCGCATCCGCAATGCGCAGATGGTGGAGCAGGCTGTCGTCGCGATGCCGTCGTCCAAGGTGAAGCTGGCGATCGCCCGGGTGCTGCAGGACGAGGGTTACATCGACGCGTTCAAGGTCTCCAGCGACGCGGTCAAGCCCGTGCTCGAGATCGCGCTCAAGTACTACGCCGGCCGTCCCGTCATCGAGAAGATCGAGCGCGTGTCGAAGCCGGGGTTGCGCATCTACAAGAGCAAGGACGACATTCCGCGCGTGATGAACGGACTCGGCATCGCCATCGTCTCGACATCGCATGGCGTCATGACGGACCGCAAGGCGCGCGCCACCGGGGTCGGCGGCGAAGTGCTCTGCATCGTCGCCTGATATCAGAACGAGGGCTTCGCAATGTCGCGCATAGGCAATCACCCCATTCCGCTGCCGGCCAAGGTCGAGGTCACGCTCGTGCCGGGCGGCATCACGGTCAAGGGCCCGCTGGGCACGCTGTCGCGTACCTACGGCAGCGAGCTCTCGATCGAGACGCGCCGGCGACACCCTCGTCTGCAAGGTCGCGAACCCGGACGCGCGGCCGATGCACGGCACGCTGCGGGCGCTCGTCGCGAACATGGTCAAGGGCGTGACCGACGGTTACGAGAAGAAACTGACGCTGGTCGGCGTGGGATTCCGCGCACAGGCCGCCGGCGACAAGATCAACCTTGCGCTCGGCTTTTCGCATCCGGTGGTCCACGCGATGCCCAAGGGCGTCAGGGTGGAAACCCCGGCGCAGACGGAGATCATCGTCAAGGGCATCGACAAGCAGCAGGTCGGACAGGTGGCGGCGGAGATCCGCGCCTACCGCCCGCCGGAGCCGTACAAGGGCAAGGGCGTGCGTTATGCCGACGAGCGAGTCAAGATCAAAGAGACCAAGAAGAAGTAGTCCGTGCGCGCGCGGTTGCGCGACGGCGATCGAATCGCAATTTCCGACTGACGGAAGAGGTAGGAGATGAACAAGAACGAAGCCCGTGTCCGCCGCGCCCGCAAGACGCGGATCCGCATCGCGCTGCAGCGGGCGACGCGCCTGGTGGTGAGCCGCTCGAACTGCCACATCTACGCGCAGATCATCGCGCCCACCGGCGACAAGGTGCTGGCCAGCGCGTCGACGGTCGAGCCCGACGTGCGCAAGGATGTCAAGAACGGCGGCAACAAGGCGGCCGCCGCGATCGTCGGCAAGCGCATCGGCGACCGCGCGAAGGCGCTCGGCATCGAGACGGTCGCGTTCGACCGCTCGGGCTACCGGTACCACGGCCGCGTGCAGGCGCTGGCCGACGCGGCGCGCGAAGCCGGCCTCAAGTTCTGAATGGGCCCCCAAGCTCACTTCGTTCGCCTCCCCCCGAGGGGGATTCAGGCCTCCCTTGGGGCGGCCGGCGGGCGGCCTGACGCGGCAACGAACAGGGAAAGATCGACATGGCGAGAATGCAGCAGCGGCAGCAGCAGCAGGACGAGCGCGGCGACGGCCTGCGCGAGAAGATGATCAGCATCAACCGCGTCACCAAGGTGGTGAAGGGCGGGCGCATTCTCGGCTTCGCCGCGCTGACGGTGGTCGGCGATGGCGACGGACAGGGTCGGCATCGGCAAGGGCAAGGCCAAGGAAGTGCCGGTCGCCGTGCAGAAGGCGATGGAAGAGGCGCGCCGGCGGATGGTCAAGGTGCGCCTCAAGAACGGCACGCTGCACCACGCCGTCGAGGGCCGGCACGGGGCGACCAAGGTGTTCATGCAGCCCGCGGCCGATGGCACCGGCGTGATCGCCGGCGGACCGATGCGCGCGGTGTTCGAGGTGGTCGGCGTGACGAACGTGCTGGCCAAGTGCCACGGCTCGACGAATCCGTACAACCTGGTCCGGGCGACGATCAACGCGCTCGAGAACTGCAGCGCGCCGGCGGACATCGCGGCGAAGCGCGGGATGACCGTCGAGCAGATGATGGGAGCCTGACGGTGACGGCGCAGAAAAAGATCAGGGTGCAGCTCTTCAAGAGCACCGCGAGCGCGAAGGAGAGCCACCGTGCGACGGTCCGCGGGCTCGGCCTCAAGTGGACGAACCACTCGGTCGATGTCGTCGACACGCCCGCCACGCGCGGCATGATCGACAAGGTGAGCTACATGGTCAAGGTTGTCGGATAGGGAAACCGGAGCACGCGATGCGTCTTAACACGATCAAGCCCGCCGAAGGCTCGAACAAGGCCCGGCGCCGCGTCGGCCGCGGCATCGGCTCCGGACTCGGCAAGACCGCGGGCCGTGGCCACAAGGGCCAGAAGTCACGCTCGGGCGGCTTCCACAAGGTCGGCTTCGAAGGCGGTCAGATGCCGCTGCAGCGCCGCCTGCCCAAGCGCGGTTTCGTGTCGACGACGCGCAACGACACCGCCGAGGTGCGCCTGTCCGATCTCGCGAAGCTGCCGGTCGCGGAGATCGACTTCCTCGCGCTCAAGGCGGCGGGCGTCGTGCCGACGCTCGCCAAGGCGGCGAAGGTGATCAAGGCAGGTACCTTGACCAAAGCCGTGAAGCTGACCGGCATCGCGGTGACCAAGGGCGCGAAGGCGGCCATCGAAGCCGCCGGCGGCAGCGTCGCCTGAACGGCAGCGCCAACTCGAACACAGGAACACAGTGGCCACGACCAACCCGGCTCTGAAGACAGGATCCAAGTACGCCGATCTCAAGCGGCGGCTGTGGTTCCTGCTGGGCGCGCTCATCGTGTACCGGATCGGCACGCACATCCCGGTGCCGGGCATCAACTCGTCCGTGCTGGACGAGCTGTTCCGCTCGCAGCAGGGCGGCATCCTCGGCCTGTTCAACGTGTTTTCCGGCGGCGCCCTGCAGCGGTTCTCGATCCTCGCGCTCGGCATCATGCCGTACATCTCGGCGTCGATCATCATGCAGCTCTGCACGGTGGTCGTCCCGTCGCTCGAGGCGATCAAGAAGGAAGGCGAAGCCGGACGCCGCAAGATCACGCAGTACACCCGTTACGCGACGCTCGGCCTCGCGTTCTTCCAGGCGCTCGGCATCTCGGTCGCGCTGGAGGCGCAGGCGGGCCTCGTGCTCGAACCGGGCCTCGCCTTCCGCCTCATTACCGCCGTGACGCTGGTCACCGGCACGATGTTCCTGATGTGGCTCGGCGAGCAGATCACGGAGCGCGGCCTGGGCAACGGCATCTCGCTGCTGATCTTCGCCGGGATCGCCGCGGGCCTGCCCAGCGCGATCGGCCAGACGCTCGAGCAGCTCAATACCGGCGCCTATTCGATACCGCTGGTGCTGGGCATCGCCGCCCTCGTGATCGCGTGACCGCCTTCGTCGTCTTCGTCGAGCGCGCGCTGCGCAAGATCCTGGTCAATTACGCGAAGCGCCAGGTCGGCAACAAGGTCTACCAGGGCCAGAGCTCGCATCTGCCGCTCAAGCTCAACATGGCCGGGGTCATCCCGCCCATCTTCGCGTCGTCGATCATCCTGTTCCCGGCCACGCTCGCGTCGTGGTTCGGCGCCGGCGAGGGAACGATCTGGCTGCGCGACCTCGCGGCGGCCCTCGGCCCGGGGCAGCCCGTGCACGAGATCCTGTACGCGAGCGCGATCATCTTCTTCTGCTTCTTCTACACGGCGCTGCAGTACAACCCGAAGGAGACCGCGGAGAACCTGAAGAAGAGCGGCGCGTTCATTCCCGGCTACCGGCCCGGCGACCAGACGGCCAAGTACATCGAGAAGATCACGCTGCGGCTGACGCTGCTGGGTTCGCTCTACCTGGTCGATCGTGTGCTTCATCCCGAATTTCCTGATCGCGTGGAAAAACGTGCCGTTCTACTTCGGCGGCACGTCGCTCCTGATCATCGTCGTGGTCACCATGGACTTCATGACGCAGGTGCAGGCCTACATGATGTCGCAGCAGTACGAGAGCCTGCTGAAGAAGGCGAATTTCAAGGGTGGGTTGCCCACGCGCTGATGTCGAAGGAAGACACGATCCAGATGCAGGGCGAGATCCTGGAAATGCTGCCGAACGCAACGTTCCGGGTGAAGTTGGAGAACGGGCACGTGGTGCTGGGGCATATCTCGGGCAAGATGCGGATGCACTACATCAAGATACTGCCGGGCGACAAGGTGACGGTGGATCTGACGCCGTACGATCTGACCCGGGCGCGGATCATTTTCCGCGCGAAATGACAGGCAAGGGGTGGCGACATGAAGGTTCTGGCTTCGGTGAAGAAGATCTGCCGCAACTGCAAGATCATCCGGCGCAACGGCGTCGTGCGGGTCATCTGCACGGATCCGCGGCACAAGCAGCGGCAAGGCTGACCAACTCGTATTCGACAGGGTAGAACAATGGCCCGTATTGCAGGCGTCAACATTCCCAACCACCAGCACGCGGAGATCGCGCTGACGGCGGTGTACGGCATCGGCCGTCCGCGCGCCAAGGCGATTTGCGTCGCGGCCGGGATCAAGGGCACGGCGAAGATCAAGGACCTGTCCGATGCGGACATGGACCGGCTGCGCGAGCAGTTGCAGAAGTTCACCGTCGAAGGCGATCTGCGGCGCGAGGTGACGATGAGCATCAAGCGGCTGATGGATCTCGGCTGCTACCGGGGCGTCCGCCATCGCCGCGGACTGCCGGTGCGCGGCCAGCGCACGCGCACCAACGCGCGCACGCGCAAGGGCCCGAAGAAGTCGCGCTCGGGCATGAGCAAGCCGGCGCCGACCTCCAAGTAACGCGGAAGGACAGGACAGAATGGCAACAGCACCGCAGAACCCGAAGGCCGGCGCCCGTGTGCGCAAGAAGGTCAAGAAGAACGTCGCCGAAGGCATCGCGCACATCCACGCGTCGTTCAACAACACGATCATCACGATCACCGACCGGCAGGGCAACGCCCTCTCGTGGGCGACCTCCGGGGGCGCGGGCTTCAAGGGCTCGCGCAAGTCGACGCCGTTCGCCGCGCAGGTGGCGGCCGAGAAGGCCGGCCGCGTCGCGGTCGAATGCGGCATCAAGAACCTCGAGGTTCGCATCAAGGGCCCCGGCCCGGGCCGCGAGTCCGCCGTGCGCGCGCTGAATGCGCTCGGCATCAAGATCACGAGCATTTCGGACGTGACGCCGATTCCGCACAACGGCTGCCGCCCGCCGAAGCGCCGCCGGATTTGACGTCGGTCACGACACCAGGAGGCAGGTAGGCGGCGCGGCGACTGCGCTTCAGTTGCTCCCGGCTTCCCGACTTTTCACCGTTTCGCGTATTCACCGGATCACAGGACAGCAAAGTGGCTCGATACACCGGACCCAAATGTAAACTCGCGCGCAGGGAAGGCACCGACCTTTTCCTGAAGAGCGCGCGGCGCTCGCTCGACTCCAAGTGCAAGCTCGACACCAAGCCGGGCCAGCACGGGGTGAGGTCGGGGATGCGCATGTCGGACTACGGCAATCAGCTGCGCGAGAAGCAGAAGCTGCGCCGGACCTACGGCATCCTCGAACGGCAGTTCCGCCGCTACTTCGGCGAGGCCGCCCGGCGCAAGGGCTCGACGGGCACGAATCTGCTGCAATTGCTCGAGTCGCGCCTCGACAACGTCGTGTACCGGATGGGGCTCGGCTCGACGCGCGCCGAGGCGCGCCAGCTCGTCACGCACGGCTCGATCACCGTCAACGGCAGGGTGCAGAACGTGCCGTCCGCGCTGGTCAAGACGGCGGACGTCGTCGGCGTGACCGAAAAGGCCAAGGGCCAGCTGCGGATCCAGGACGCGCTGCAGCTCGCCGAAAAGGTCGGCTTCCCGTCCTGGGTCGAGGTCGACGTGAAGAAGATGGCCGGCACGTTCAAGGGCGCGCCGGATCGCTCGGAGTTTGGCCAGGACATCAATGAAAGCCTGGTGGTCGAGTTGTATTCGAAGTAAACGTCGGGCGTGGATTAGACCGCGACCGACACGTTGTCTTAATCGCGTGTTCCCGTCTTGAACCCGCATAAAGGTTCCGCATGCAGAGCAATGTCCTGTTGAAACCGCGCATCATCGACGTGCAGTCCAGCTCGCCGTTCCACGCCAAGGTGGTGATGGAGCCGTTCGAGCGCGGGTACGGCCATACGCTGGGCAACGCGCTCCGGCGCGTGCTGCTCTCGTCGATGCCCGGGTATGCCCCGACCGAGGTCCGGATCACGGGCGTGCTGCACGAGTATTCGGCGCTCGACGGCGTGCAGGAGGATGTCGTCGACATCCTGCTCAATCTCAAGGGGGTCGTGCTGAAGCTGCACAATCGCGACCACGTCCTGCTGAAGCTCGCCAAGACCGGGGAAGGTCCGATCACGGCCGCGGACATCGAGCCCAACCACGACGTCGAGATCATCAATCCCGAGCACCTGATCGCGCATCTCACCGCCGGCGGCAAGATCGAGATGGAGATCAAGGTCGAAAAGGGCCGTGGCTACCAGCCGGCGACGGCGCGTGTGAAGCCGGATGGCGGGCGCACGATCGGCAGCATCCTGCTCGACGCGTCGTTCAGCCCGGTCCGTCGCGTGAGCTACGCGGTCGAGAGCGCGCGGGTCGAGCAGCGCACCGATCTCGACAAGCTGGTGCTGGACATCGAGACCAACGGCGTGGTCGAGCCCGAGCAGGCGGTTCGGTATGCCGCGTCCGTCCTGGTCGAGCAGTTGTCGGTCTTCGCGGACCTGCAGGGCACCGACCAGCCGGCCACCGAGCGTTCGTCGCCGCAGGTCGACCCGATCCTGCTGCGCCCGGTCGACGACCTCGAGTTGACGGTCCGCTCGGCGAACTGTCTCAAGGCGGAGAACATCTATTACATCGGCGACCTGATCCAGCGCACCGAGACGGAGCTGCTCAAGACCCCGAACCTCGGCCGCAAGTCGCTGAACGAGATCAAGGAAGTGCTCGCTTCGCGCGGGCTGTCGCTGGGCATGAAACTCGAGAACTGGCCTCCGGCTGGTCTTGACCGCCCCTAATTCTCGCCCCCGCGCGCGAAAACGAAGGAAGCAGAAACATGCGCCACCGCCACGGCTTGCGGAAACTGAACCGCACGAGCAGCCATCGCCTCGCGATGCTGCGCAACATGACCAACTCGCTGCTCACGCACGAGGTCATCCGGACCACGCTGCCCAAAGCCAAGGAGCTGCGCCGGGTTGCGGAGCCGATGATCACGCTCGCCAAGGAGCCGACACTCGCCAATCGGCGGCTGGCCTTCAACCGGCTGCGCGATCGCGACGTCGTCACCAAGCTGTTCAACGAGCTCGGCCCGCGCTACAAGGCGCGCCCGGGGGGCTATCTGCGCATCCTCAAATTCGGCTTCCGGGTGGGGGACAAGGCGCCGATGGCGCTCGTGGAGCTGGTGGACCGCCCGGAACAGGCTCCGGCCGAGCCCAAGACCGAATAGCACCGTCACGGCGGAGGAAATATAGCCGGGCCCTGCGCCCGGTTTTTTTTCGTGCTATGCGCCAGTGCACATGGGGAGGCGTCATGGGATCGACCCCCGGCGGCGCGCACGGCCACTGCCAGCGCGTCCGCGACGCGTCGCCGCGGCGCGTCGCGGACGCGTCCTCCGGTATCATATCGCGCCCACTCGCGACGCCGGGCTGCCGGCCAATTCGGCGCGGGGCAATCATTCATTGAGCAAGGGCTTGCGATGACCTTTCTGACTTGTGCGGAGATTCTCGCGGGGCGGGCGCCGAAGGACTCGCCGGTCACCCTCAGGGGCTGGGTGCGCACGCGGCGCGATTCCAAGGCCGGCATCTCGTTCGTCCACCTTTCCGACGGTTCCTGTTTTCATCCCGTTCAGGTCGTCGCGGCCAATTCGCTGCCCAACTACGCGGACGAGGTTTTGCATCTCACGGCCGGTTGCGCGGTGGAGGCGGTCGGAACGATCGTGCCGTCGCCGGCGAAAGGGCAGCCCTTCGAGATGCAGGCTGGTTCGATCAGGATAGTCGGCTGGGTCGAGGACCCGGACACCTACCCCATCCAGCCGAAGCCGCACACGCTCGAGTTCCTGCGCGAAGTCGCCCATTTGCGGCCGCGCACGAACGTCATCGGCGCGGTGACGCGCGTGCGTCACACGATCGCGCAGTCGATCCACCGGTTTTTCCACGAGCAGGGCTTCGTGTGGGTGAACACGCCCATCATCACGACATCGGATGCGGAAGGGGCCGGCGAGCTGTTCCGCGTTTCGACGCTGGATCTCGCGAACCTGCCGCGCAGACCGGAGGGGAAGGTCGACTACACGCAGGATTTCTTCGGGCGCGAAACGTTCCTCACGGTGTCGGGGCAATTGAACGTCGAGGCCTACTGCATGGCGCTGTCCAGGGTCTACACGTTCGGGCCGACGTTCCGCGCGGAGAATTCGAACACCAGCCGGCACCTCGCGGAATTCTGGATGATCGAGCCGGAGATCGCCTTCGCCGATCTGGCCGACAATGCGACGCTGGCGGAGGCGCTGCTGAAGCACATTTTCCGGACGGTGCTGGACGAGCGAGCGGACGACATGGCCTTTTTCGAGGAGCGCATCGAGAAGGGCGTCATTGCCAAGCTGCAGGGCATCGTCGACTCGGAGTTCGTGCGGATGGACTACACCGAGGCGATACGCGTCCTCGAGCGCGCGAAGCAGAAGTTCGAATTTCCGGTCAGATGGGGCATCGACCTGCAATCCGAGCACGAGCGCTACGTTTCCGAGAAACATGCCGGCAAGCCGGTCGTGCTGATGAACTATCCGAAGGATATCAAGGCCTTCTACATGCGGTTGAACGATGACGATCGCACCGTCGCGGCGATGGATGTGCTCGCGCCCGGAATCGGGGAGATCATCGGCGGCAGCCAGCGCGAAGAGCGGCTCGGTGTCCTCGATGCCCGGATGGCCGAGGCGGGGATGGACCGCGAGCACTACGGCTGGTATCGCGACCTGCGCCGGTACGGCACGGTCCCGCATGCGGGCTTCGGTCTCGGCTTCGAGCGCACCGTTGCCTACGTTACCGGCCTTTCCAACGTGCGCGACGTCATTCCGTTCCCCCGAACGCCGGGGAATGCGCGGTATTGAGCGTCTGCCGAATCGACCAGGGCAGCCACGACCGGGCGAACTGCGCGGCGGAGCCTTTCCGATCAGGCTGCGGACGGCTTGGGCGGCAGGGCGATCCGGTGGTCGATGCTGTACAGGTAATCGCGGAAGACATGCTCCGCGTCCAGCAACTGATAGCTGCCATCGGGCAGACGGTGCGTCGTGTCCTTGAGCCGGTAGGTATTCTGGCCGCAGGTCCAGCAATCGAAGTTGCGCATGTGCGTGCACAGGCAGGTCTTGTCCCGGACGGACAGGTTCTTTCCGTCCGGGTGCTTTTCCAGCTCGCGATTGTAGGCCTCGTGATACGAGCAATTGCCTGACGCGTCGAGGAGGTAACCGTAGGCCTCGCAGTTGGGCCGGATGCCGGAACCTATGGCCGGGCTTCCCTTCAGCATGCGCATCGGGTAGCCCGTCGGCGAAATGAGATTGACCTCGATGTCGTCCTCGTCGGCCTTCAGATACTCCTGCTTGATCTTGTCGGGCAGGCCGCATTCCCGGGTGGCGGTGAAGCGCGTGGCGACCTGCACCGCCGCGGCGCCGGCTTCGAGGAACTCCACCGCGTCGCTGCCGGTGAAGATCCCGCCCGCCGGGATAACGGGAATGTCCAGCCGCTCCTGCGCGAGGTACCGGTGGATCTCGTTCACGATGGCCTTGAGGTCGTACTGCGCCCAGTCGAGGCCGAAGCCGAGATGCCCGCCGGCGAGCGGTCCTTCCACGATGATGTAGTCGGGCAGGCGGTCGAGGCGCGCACTCTTGCGCAGGAACAGCAGCAGCGCACGCAGGGAAGAAACGATGATGCCGAACTTCACGTCGCGAAACCGCGGATGATCCTCCACCAGTGCGAGGGATCCCAGGTGCAGTCCGGCGCTCAGCGTAATGCCGTCGATGCCGCCGTCCATCGCCGACGCGAGGCGCACGCGCAGCGTGTCGCGCGGGCTGCCCATGGTGAGCTTTTCCATGCAGTTGATGAAGATCAGGCCATCGCCCTGCTTGGCCTCCATGGTCCTGCCCACGTGCAGCCTCGTCGCCTCGGCCAGCCGCTCGAGATCAAATTGCACCACCGACTTGTCGGCATTGAAGATGTTGTACTTGTATTTTTTCTGTTTCTCGCTCACGAACCCGGTCTTGAAGCGCCGGTCGGAAACCGCGGGAACCATCGCGTCGGAAATGTGGCCGATTCCGCCGAGCCGGGCCGCGACGAGTGCCAGCTCGGCGGTGGAAATGTCGACACCCATCCCCCCGGTCACGATCGGTACCAGCTCCTTGTTCCCGAGCCGCAACCGGAAATCATCGACGCGCTTCATCAGTGCCCGCCCGGCCGCCCGAAGGGCACTGACTGCCCCCGCGGGGGGCAGCGAACGCAGTGAGCGTGGGGGTCGTTCATTTCGGGAGTCTGCCTCAAGCCGCGACGGCGACCTTCAAGGCCTCGACACGGATCTCCTCGGTGAGGCGCGCCTTCAGCGCCGAGAATTCAGGCGTGGTCTTCACCGTGTAGAGCCGCGGATGCGGCAGGTCGACGGCAACTTCGGCCTTGATCCGCCCAGGCCGCGCGCTCATCACGATGACGCGCCCCGCCATGAAGATCGCCTCCTCGATATCGTGCGTGACGAAGAGGACGGTCTTCTGCTCCGCCTCCCAGATGCCGAGCAGCAGTTCCTGCATCAGCGAACGGGTCTGGTTGTCGAGCGCGCCGAAGGGCTCGTCGAGCAGCAGGATCTTCGGGTCGTTCGCGAGCGCGCGGGCAATGGCCGTGCGCTGCTGCATGCCGCCGGAGAGCATCTTCGGATAATGGTGCTCGAAGCCGGCGAGCCCGACGCGTTCGACGTAATGCGCGGCGATCTCGTCCTGCCGCGCCTGTGGCATCGCCTTCTCGCGCAGGCCGAAGCAGATGTTCTCGCGGACGGTGAGCCACGGGAACAGCGTGTACGACTGGAACACCATGCCGCGGTCGGCGCCCGGCGCGGCGACCGGCGTGCCGTCCAGCACCACGCGGCCGGTCGTCGGCGTGTCGAGACCGGCGACGATGCGCAGCAGCGTCGACTTGCCGCAACCGGATGGCCCGAGGATCGTGATGAAGTCGTTGTCCCGAACCTTGAGCGCGGTCGGCTGCAGCGCAACGGTGGGCGCGCCGCCGCGCACGCCGGGAAATGTCCGGCCGACGCCCTCGATCGCGAGCTTGCTCATCGGGCTCCCCGCGCGCTCATGCAAGGCTCCACGGGTAGAGGTGCTGGTTCGCCCACTTGAACAGGAAGTCCGAAATGAGCCCGATCACACCGATCACGATGATCCCGAAGATGATCTGCCCGGTGTTGAGCAGCGCCTGGCTGTCGGTGATCATGTGGCCGATGCCGGAAGACGCGCCGATCAGTTCCGCGACGATCACGTAGGTCCACGCCCAGCCCAGCACCAGCCGCAGCGTTTCGGCAATGGCCGGCGCCGCACTCGGCAGCAGCACACGGCGGACCACGCCGCGCGATGATGCGCCGAGTGTGTACGCGGCTTCGACGAGATCGCGGCGCGTCGCACCGACCGACACCGCGACCATCAGCACGATCTGAAAGAACGAGCCGATGAAGATGACGAGCAGCTTCTGCAACTCGCCGATGCCAGCCCAGAGGATCAGCAACGGGATGAATGCCGAGGCGGGAAGATAACGGGCAAACGAGACAAACGGCTCGAAGAACGCCTCGATCGGCTTGTAGGCGCCCATCGCGATGCCCAGCGGCACGGCGCACGCGGCTGCCAGCACGAAGCCGCCGATGACGCGCCAGACCGTGATCGCGATATCGCCGGCGAATCCGAACTGTGTGAACAGTGACCACCCTTCGCGCAGCATCGTGACGGGGTCGGCAAGAAACGTCTTCGACACGAAGCCGCCGAAGGTCGCCGTGCTCCACGCGGCAACGAACAGCACGAAGAACGCGACCCCGAGCACGGCCTTGCGGCCCGCCGGAATGGGCTGGAGGGGGGTCATTGCGGGCCGCGGTACGGCGCGGCCACGGTCGTTCGCGTCACTTGATGTAGCTGGTGTCGGCGAGCGTGTTGAGATCGGGAATCGACTTGAGGATGCCGACCTCGAGCAGCAGGTCCGCGGCTTCCTTGCTGAATTGCTGGAACTCCCCGGCGAAGAATTTCTGGTTAGCCGCCTTGTCCTGCCAGCGCAGGTACGCCGCCGACTTGCCGAACTGCTCGGCCGATTGCTTCGTGGGCGCGCCCATCAACTCGTTGCTCTTCTGCGGGTCCTTCTTGATGAGCTCGAGCGCCTCGAAGTAACTGTTCGTGAGCGCCTGCGCTGCCTTCGGATTGTCGGCCAGGAACTTCGGCGTGCAGCCGAACGTGTCCATGATCATCGGGTAGTCGAGCGTGGTCGCGATGATCTTGCCGGCTTTCGGGTTGTCGCGTACCGTCGACAGGTAAGGCTCGTAGGTCATCGCGGCGTCGTTCTGACCGGCGACGAACGCCTGCGCGGCCGCTGCCGGTTCGAGGTTGACCACAGTCACGTCCTTCACCGAAAGCCCGTTCTTCTTCAGGAACCAGGCCAGCGTGAAATAGGGCGCGGTTCCCGGCGCCGAGGCGGCGACGGTCTTGCCTTTGAGGTCGGCGATCTTCGCGACGTTGGCGCGAACGGCCATCCCGTCGGCGCCATAGCTCTTGTCCATCTGGAAGATCTGCTTGGTGGCCACACCACTCGCATTCCAGACGATCCACGTTTCGACCGTGGTGGCCGCGCACTGGATGTCGCCGGACGCGATCGCGAGGTGACGGTCCTTCTGCGGGATCATCTTGAGCGAGACGTCGAGACCGTTCTTCTTGAAGATCCCGGCATCGCGCGCGAGCGTGAGCGGCTGGAATCCGGTCCAGCCCGACATGCCGATGGCGACCTTGGTTTCCTGGGCGATGGCGGGAACCGTGGCGGCGAAAAGAGTGGCTGCGGCGAAAGCGGACATTTTGCGCATGAGGATCTCCGGAAACGGGACGGAAACTCTGAGAATCTAGGGGTGAGGGACCGGTTCTGTCAATGCGATTCTGCCGTGGGACGGAGGGTCACTTCGGGACGGACCCGTGCGCGCCCCGGTTCGCGTTGGCGAAGGGAGGATTGGATCTACAATCGGCTCTACGGCTCCGTGCGCCGTCTCTGGACCGTCCCTGCCATGGTCCGCCTCCTCACGTCCGCCGATTACCGCACGATGCCATGGAAGAACGGCAGCGGGCGCACGACCGAGATCGCCGCGTATCCGTCCGGGGCCGCGACTCGACAGCTTCCTGTGGCGGGTGAGCCTCGCCGATGTCGAGCGCGACGGCCCGTTCTCGCTTTTCCCCGGCGTCGAGCGCACGATCGTGCTGCTCGAGGGTGCAGGATTGCGGTTGCACGAAGGGGTGCGCGATACCGATCTGAGGACACCGTTCGAGCCACACGTCGTTCAGCGGGGACATGGCTATCGACTGCACGCTGGTCGCCGGACCGGTTCGCGACTTCAACGCGATGTTCCGGCGCGGACCGGCACGAGGGAGCGTCGCCGTCGTGCGTGAGGACGGGGCGGAGTTCGGACCCGCGCGGTTCCGTGCTCGCCTATGCCGCGACGGGAGCCCACGAGTGCATCGTCGCGCGGCTTGCGCCGCTTCGGCTCGCAGCGGGTCACGCGCTCATCGTCGAGGGGCCTGGCGGGAGCGACACGCCGCCGCTCGCGATCCGGCCGCTCGATCCGGGTGGCGTGGCGCTTGTCGTCAGCGTCGATTGTCCATGAGGCTCTTTGCCGCCGAAGCGCTGACGCCCGAAGGTTGGCAGCGCGATGTCGTCGTCGACATCGCGGCCGACGGAACGATCGAGCGGGTCGCGGCGAATGCGCAAGGCGGCGGCGCGGAACACGCGGCCGGTCCGCTGCTGCCGGGAATGCCGAACCTGCACTCGCACGCGTTCCAGCGCGCGATCGCCGGGCGCACCGGGCGCGCGAGCGCGGACGGCGACAGTTTCTGGACGTGGCGGCAGGCGATGTATGCGTTCCTCGACCGGATCGACCCCGACGCGTTCGAGGCGATCGCCGCGCAGGCATATGTCGAGATGCTGAAAGCCGGGTACACGGCGGTCGCCGAATTCCATTACGTCCATCACGATCCGCAGGGCAAGCCCTACGCCGATCCCGCGGAGCTCGCGCGCCGCATCGTCGCCGCCGCGTCGGGGACGGGAATCGGGCTCACGCTGTTGCCCGTGTTCTATGCCCATGCCGGATTCGGCGGAACGCCGCCCGCCGCGGGCCAGCGCCGGTTCGTGCACACGCTCGACGCGTTTGCGCGCCTGGTCGCGGCACTCGCCCGCGAGGCCGCGACCGCGGAATGGAATCTGGGCGTCGCGCCGCACAGCCTGCGCGCGGCAACCCCGGATGAGCTGGCCGCGGTCGTCGCGCTCGCCCCGCGCGGCGCACCGATTCACATCCACGCCGCCGAGCAGGCGCAGGAGGTCGCGGCTTGCGTGAGCTGGAGCGGTGCGCGGCCGATCGAATGGCTGCTCGAACACGCCGGGCTCGACGCGCGGTGGTGCGTCGTGCATGCGACGCACATGACGCCGGACGAGACCTCCCGGCTCGCGGCGAGCGGTGCGATCGCCGGGCTCGCGCCGACCACCGAGGCGGACCTGGGCGACGGCACGTTCGCCGCGCGCGCATACCTCGATGCAGACGGCGGGTTCGGGATCGGCAGCGACTCGAACACCATCATCGATCCCTTCGCCGAGCTGCGTCAGCTCGAATGGTCGCAGCGGCTGGCCCGCCAGGCGCGCAATGTGCTCGTGACCGCGGATGCGCCGGTGGGTCAGGCGCTCTATGTGGCGGCGGCCCGCGGCGGCGCGTGCGCGCAGGCACGGCCCGCAGGGGCCATTGCTCCGGGATGCCGCGCCGATTTCGTCGTGCTCGACACCGCAGACGCCGCGCTTGCCGCGCAGCCGGTCGACGCGGTGCTGGACGCGGCGATCTTCGGACCCTGCCGGCGACCGGTGCGCGATGTCATGGTGGGAGGGCGGTGGATCGTGCGCGAAGGCCATCATCAGCGCGAGGCAGCCATATTCGTCCGTTATCGAGAGTGCCTGGCGCGCCTTTCGTCATGAGCCCCGCATACGATCTCCTGATCACCGGCGCGCATCTCGCGACGATGGTGGGCGATGCGCCGTATGGCGCGATCCGCGACGGCGCCATCGCCATCAACGGCGATCGGATCGCCTGGGTGGGTACGGCGCGCGACCTGCCGCGCGACGTCGCCGCGCGTCGATGGCTGCACCTTCAGGGCGCCTGGGCGACGCCCGGCCTCGTCGATTGCCACACGCATCTCGTGTACGCCGGCAATCGCGCGAACGAGTTCGAGGCGCGCCTTGGAGGCGCCACGTACGCGGACATAGCGCAGGCGGGCGGCGGCATCAACGCCACGGTCGGCGCGACGCGGGCGGCCAGCGACGGGGACCTGGTTGCGGCAAGCCAGCCGCGGCTTTCGGCGCTGGCAAGGGAAGGCGTGACCACGGTCGAGATCAAGTCGGGGTACGGGCTCGACACGGCGAACGAGTGCCGGCAACTCCATGCGGCGCGACGTGTTGCGGCCGCAGTCGGGGTCGCCGTGCGAACGACGCTGCTTGCGGCACACGCGGTGCCGGCGGAATTTTCCGGGCGTGCCGACGACTACATCGATCTCGTTTGCCGCGAGACGATACCTGCTGCCGCAGGTGCGGGACTCGCCGATGCGGTGGACGCATTCTGCGAGACGATCGGCTTCACGCCGGCGCAGATACGGCGGGTTTTCGCGACCGCGCATGCGCACGGGCTGCCGGTGAAGCTGCACGCGGATCAGCTCACCGACACCGGTGGCGCGGCACTGGCTGCCGAGTTCAATGCGCTGTCGGCTGACCATCTGGAATACACGAGCGAAGCAGGCGTTGCCGCGATGGCACGCGCGGGAACCGTCGCCGTGTTGCTGCCCGGCGCATACTATGCGTTACGCGAGACCCGCGTGCCGCCCATCCCGGCGTTGCGCGCACTTGGCGTGCCGATGGCCGTCGCAACGGACTGCAATCCGGGAACTTCCCCGGTGAACTCGCTTTTGCTGATGCTCAACATGGCATGCACGCTGTTCCGCCTTTCGCCAGGGGAAGCGTTGGCGGGCGTCACGCGGCACGCGGCGCGCGCACTCGGGCTTGCCGATCGTGGCACGCTCGCCGAGGGCCAACGTGCCGACATCGCGCTTTGGGACATCGCGTCGCCGGCCGAGCTTGCATACGCCATTGGCGGCAATCCTTGCCGGGGCACCATACGCGCGGGGCGTGTCGTCGGACGGAGGGAAACGTGAAGCTCTGCGCGATCGAACGCGGCGACACGCCGCTCGTCGTCGACGTTCCGCACGCGGGAACGCACGTGCCGCCCGCGATCGCCGCGCGCCTGACACCGGCAGCCCGCATGGTTCCCGACACCGACTGGCATGTGGAAAAGCTCTTTGCGGTTGCGCGCGCGGCGGGAACGACGCTGCTGGTTGCGACGCACTCGCGCTACGTGGTCGATCTCAACCGCGACCCCTCGGGCGCGGCACTCTACCCTGGCGCCGACAACACCGAGCTCTGCCCGACCCGCACGTTCGCCGGCGAGCCGATCTACGCCGCGGGCGACGCGCCGGACGCCGCCGAAGTGGCGGCGCGGCGCAACGAGTATTTCGATCCGTATCACAAGCTGCTCGCCGCCGAGATCGAGCGCGTGCGAACGCAACACGGGCATGCGATTCTGCTCGACGGCCATTCAATAAGGAGTCGCGTCCCGCGGTTCTTTGCGGGACGGTTGCCCGATCTCAACCTCGGCACTGCCGACGGCGCGAGCTGCGCGCCGTCCGTGCAGCAGGCGGCGGCGCTCGTGCTTGCAGGCACGACGGAATTCTCGGCCATCGTGAACGGCCGTTTCAAGGGAGGCTACGTCACGCGTCACTACGGGGCTCCGGCGCATGGCGTCCATGCACTTCAGCTCGAGATCGCGCAGGCGTGCTACATGGATGAATCCCCGCCGTATCGATGGAACGCTGTGCAAGCCAAGGCGCTGACTTCCGTGCTGGAGCGACTTGTCGACGCGCTCCTCGCAGGGGTCGTTCCGTGACCCTTTCCGGCGCCGGCATTGACCCAATCCGTGCCAGCCGCGAACCACCACGCGTTGTTTCACGCCTGACCTTTCCGCCGAGGAGTCCCCGATGTCGCTGACCACACCGGCCGCACGCCGTGACCTTTCCTACCACCTGCATCCCGCGACCAACCTGCGGTCCGTGCAGTCCGAAGGGCCGCTGGTCATCACCCGCGGTGACGGCGTCTATGTCTACGACGACGAAGGCAAGCGCTACCTCGAGGGCATGGCAGGACTCTGGTGCGCGTCACTCGGCTTTTCCGAGCGCCGGCTCGCGGAGGCCGCGTACAAGCAGATGTGCCTGTTGCCGTTCTATCACAGCTTCGCCGGCAAGGTCCCGGCGATCAGCACGGAGCTCGCGGAACGTTTGATCGGCATGGCGCCTGCGGGCATGGCCAAGGTGCTGTTCGCGAATTCAGGGTCCGAAGCGAACGATACGGCGATCAAGCTCGCCTGGTACGTCAACAACGCGCTCGGCCGGCCGCAGAAAAAGAAGATCATCTCGCGGCAGCGTGCGTACCACGGGGTGACCATCGCCAGCGGAAGCCTCACGGGCCTGGCGTTCGCGCACACCGATTTCGACCTGCCGATCGCGCGCATCCTGCACACCGACTGCCCGCACTACTACCGCGGCGGGGAGGCCGGTGAAAGCGAGGAAGCGTTCGCCGCGCGGCTCGCGGGGAATCTCGAGCAGCTGATCCTGCGCGAAGGTCCCGACACGGTTGCCGCGTTCTTCGCCGAACCGGTGATGGGCGCGGGCGGCGTGATCGTGCCGCCGGCGACGTACTTCGACCGCGTGCAGCCGATCCTGAAGAAGTACGACATCCTGTTCGTCGTCGACGAAGTGATCTGCGGCTTCGGCCGCACCGGCCACATGTTCGGAGCGCAGGCCTTCAACCTGCAGCCCGACATCATAACGTTGGCGAAGGCGCTGTCGGCGGGCTACGTGCCGATCTCGGCCAACCTCGTCTCCGGCAAGGTCTACGAAATCCTGCTGGCGCAGAGCGACAAGCTCGGCATCTTCGGCCACGGGTACACGTATTCGTCGCATCCGGTGCCCGCGGCCGTCGCGCTGGAAACGCTCAGGATCTACGAGGAGCGCGACATCGTGGCGCAGGTGCGCCGCGTCGGCCCGCGGATGCAGTCGGGGATTCGCGGCTTCGCCGATCATCCGCTGATCGGCGAAGCCCGCGGCATGGGGCTCATCGGCGCCGTCGAGTTGGTCCGCGACAAGGCGACCAAGCAGAGCTTCGAGCCCAAAGCCGGCGTGGCGGCGTTCCTCGTGCGCCGCGCGCAGCACCACGGCGTGATCCTGCGCAACATGCCGGGCGACATCGTCGCCTTCAGCCCTCCGCTCATCATCAGCGAGGCCGAGATCGACGAGATGATCGGCTGTTTCGGCAAGGCGCTCGACGACACCTGGGCGATGGCGAAAGACAAAGGCCTGGTGTGAGCGGGGCTGCAGGACGCAGCGCGCCCTGGGCTGGGCACTGACCGATGACGGACAGGAAGACGATCATCGTCACCGGCGCAAGCCGGGGCATCGGGCACGCGACGGCGCTGCGCTTTCATCGCGAGGGCTGGCGCGTGATCACCGTGTCGCGCACGCCGCCGCCGGGCCAGTGCCCCTGGAGCCAGGAGCCCTCGCACATCCTCCTCGACCTGTCCGACCTCGGCAACATCGTCCGCTGCATCGAGATCATGCGCGGCATGCTCGACGGTGGCGAGCTGCACGGTCTCGTCAACAATGCGGGGATCTCGCCCAAGGGACCGGGCGGCAGCCGGCTCAACTCCCTGACGACGGACATCGACACCTGGCAGTCGATGTACAACACGAACTTCTATGCGCCGCTGCTGCTGACGCGCGGGTTCGCCGGCGAACTGTCGCAGGGGCGCGGCGCGGTCGTCAACCTCACGTCGATCGCCGGCTCGCGGGTGCACAAGTTCGCGGGCTCCGCCTACGCGACGTCGAAGGCGGCGCTGACGGCGCTGACGCGGGAGATGGCCTTCGATCTCGCGCCGCTGGGGGTCCGCGTCAACGCGATCGCGCCCGGAGAAATCGACACGGCGATCCTCTCACCCGGAACGCCCGAGATCGTCGAACGGGACGTCCCGATGCACCGGCTCGGCACGATCGACGAGGTCGCGGACCTGATCTGGTTCCTCTGCTCGACGCAGTCGGCCTACATCACCGGCGCGGAGATTCCGATCAACGGCGGGCAACACGTATGAGCGCGACGGGCGGAGCCAAGGCTGCATCTGACCCCATCGTCCGCTTCGTCGGCATCGGCAAGACGTACGACGGCGTCTTGCGTGTCGTCGACGATCTGCATCTGGACATCGAGCGCGGCGAGTTCCTGACGCTGCTCGGACCTTCGGGCTCCGGCAAGACGACGACGCTGATGATGCTCGCCGGATTCGAGGCGCCGACGTCCGGCGAGATCCTGCTCGACGGCAGGCCGCTGTCGCGCCAGCCGCCGCACAAGCGCCAGATCGGCATGGTGTTCCAGAACTACGCGCTGTTCCCGCACATGACGGTGGCCGAGAACATCGGCTTTCCGCTCTCGGTGCGCGGCATCGCCCGCGACGAGATCGCGCGGCGCGTCGAGCGCGTGCTCGACATGGTGCAGCTGACCGGGTTCGGCGACCGCCGGCCGGCGCAGCTCTCTGGCGGTCAGCAACAGCGGATTGCCGTCGCGCGCGCTCTCGTGTTCGAGCCGAAACTCGTGCTGATGGACGAGCCGCTCGGCGCCCTCGACAAGCAGCTGCGCGAGCAGATGCAGCTCGAGATCCGGCGCCTGCACCAGCGCCTTGGCGTGACGATGGTCTACGTGACCCACGACCAGGCGGAGGCGCTGACGATGTCCGACCGCATCGCGGTGTTCCATCGCGGGAGGATCCAGCAGCTCGACGGCCCCGAACAGCTCTACGAGACCCCCGTCAATGCCTTTGTCGCCCGCTTCATCGGCGAGAACAACCGCTTCGGAGGCAGCCTGGTATCCGTCAGCGGCACGCGCTGCTCGGTGCGCATCGCCGGCGATGCCTGCATCGAAGGCTCGCTGGCCGCGCCGCTGCCCCCCGGGGCCCGCGTCACGGTCTCGCTTCGTCCGGAGCGGGTGCAAATCGGCGCCGCGGGGCATACAATCCCCGCTGCCGACGGGTGTCGCCTTGCGGGAACGCTGCGCGAAGTGATCTACCTCGGCGATCACGTCCGGGCGCGGGTCGCGCTTCCGGGCAACGATGATTTCACGGTCAAGCGACCGATCGACGAGGCACACCGGCTGCCGGCGATCGGCGAGGTGGTCGAGTTGGCGTGGGCGCCCGAGCATTGCCGGGCATTCGCGCGCGAGGACGAAGCCGTTTAACCCCGAGGAGGATACGATGAAGCGAAGCCTGTGGTTGAAGCTGGGTGTATTGGCTGCCGTGGCGGCCGCGTTTTCCGCGGGCGCCGCCGCGCGCGATCTCACCGTCGTGTCGTGGGGCGGCGCGTACCAGGACGCGCAACGCGATGTCTACTTCAAGCCGTTCATGGCGACCGGCGTCAAGATGGCCGAGGAGAGCTGGGATGGCGGCGTGGGCACGCTGCGCACGAAGATCAAGGGCGGCAACAACAACTGGGACGTCGTCCAGGTCGAGTCCGAGGAGCTGCTGCTCGGCTGCGAGGAGGGCCTGTTCGAGAAGCTTGACTGGGCGAAGCTCGGCGGCAAGGACAAGTACCTGCCGGACGCCGTGCACGACTGTGGCGTCGGCGCCATCGTGTACAGCTTCATCCTTGCCTACGACGGCGACAAGATCAAGGGCGATGCGCCGAAGAACTGGGCCGACTTCTGGAACACCCAGAAGTGGGCGGGCAAGCGCGCGTTGCGCAAGGGCCCGAAGACGACGCTGGAAATCGCGCTGCTGGCCGACGGCGTCGCGCCGACGGACGTCTACAAGACGCTCGCCACCGACGCCGGCGTCGAGCGCGCGTTCAAGAAGCTCGATCAGCTCAAAGCCAACATCGTGTGGTGGGAAAAGGGTGCGCAGCCGCCGCAGCTCCTCGCATCCGGCGAGGTGGCGATGACCGACGCGTACAACGGCCGGATCGACGCCGCCAACGTCAAGGACAAGAAGAACTTCAAGATCGTCTGGACAAACAATCTGTACACGATCGACTCGTGGGTGATCATGAAGGGCACGCCCAACAAGGCCGACGCCGAGAAGTACCTGGTCTTCGTCAACGACCCCAGGAACCAGAAGAACCTGCCGTCGAAGATCACCTATGGTGTGACGGCCAAGGCCGCGACTGCAATGATCGACCCAAAGGTCCTGCCGAACCTCGCCACGGCCCCGCAGAACATGGCTGCCGCGCTCTACATCAACGACAAGTTCTGGCTGGAGAACCTCGACAAG
This sequence comes from uncultured beta proteobacterium, assembly GCA_963708855.1. GTDB lineage: Bacteria > Pseudomonadota > Gammaproteobacteria > Burkholderiales > Casimicrobiaceae > CAIWHR01. The sequence goes on from CAVPUM010000018.1 coordinate 48,129, forward strand.
CTGAACCAGCGCTTCAACGCCTGGGTCGCGAAGTAGGTCTGCCGCGTCCGGCCGGACGCGCATGCCATGGCCCCGCCCGCCGCGACGACGGCATCGGGCTCCGATGCGGCCGTGGCGCTGCGGCGGGCGCTGAAGCGCAGCGGGCGCAGGGAGCAACTGCGGGCGGCGGCCCTCGTGCTGCCGCTCTTTCTTTTCCTGCTGGCGACCTTCATTGTGCCCATCGCCGCCATGCTCGGGCGCGCGATCTTCGACCGGGAGGTCGCCGAGATCCTGCCGCGCGTGACGGCGGAGCTGCGGCACTGGGACGGCCGCGAATTGCCTTCCGACGCGGCCTACGGGGCGCTGATCGAGGACGTCCGGGCCGCGCGCGAGGCGGGCACCCTCGCCAGCGCGGCCACGCGGCTCAACTACGACGTCGCGGGATTCCGGTCGCTGCTCTTCGCGACGGGCAGGCGCCTCGGCGCCGAAGTCACCGGCTCGCCGCGCGAATTCCTGGGCGCGATCGACTCCAAGTGGAACGAGCTCGAGACCTGGGCGGTGATCCGCAGGGCCGCGGGACCGGTCACCGATTTCTACCTGCTGGCGGCGCTCGACCTGCGGCGCGACGCGAGTGAGGCGATCACGGCTTCAGCGCCGGAGCAGGCGGTCTTCCGGAACGTGCTCGGGCGCACCCTGTGGATCTCCGGCGTCGTGACGCTCGTCTGCCTGCTGCTCGGCTACCCGGTCGCCTACTACATCTCGCTGCAGTCGGGGGGGCGCGCTGCGATGCTGCTCTTCCTCGTGCTCCTCCCGTTCTGGACGTCGCTCTTGGTGCGCACAGTCGCCTGGGTCGTGCTGCTGCAGCGCGAGGGCATCCTCAACAACCTGCTCCTGTCGCTCGGGCTCGTGACCGAACCCCTGCGGATGATCTTCAACCGCTTTGCGGTCTACGTCGCAATGGTGCACGTGCTGCTGCCGTTCATGGTGCTGCCGCTGTACGCGGTGATGAAGGGCATCTCGCCGTCCTACCTCCGCGCCGCGTCGTCGCTGGGCGCGACCCCGCTCACCGCGTTCCGTCGCGTCTACATGCCGCAGACGCTCCCCGGCGTTGGCGCCGGCTGCCTGATGGTCTTCATCCAGGCGCTGGGCTACTACATCACGCCGGCGCTGGTTGGCGGCGCCGAGGATCAGATGATCAGCTATTTCATCGCCTTCTATGCCAGCAAGACGGTGAACTGGGGGATGGCGGCGGCGCTGTCGATCATGCTGCTGGCGGCGACGCTCGCGCTGTACGCCCTCTACGACCGGATGGTCGGTATCGACAAGATGCGGCTGGGCTAGAACGACACGGAATGGGCGACGGCACAAGAACCCTCGGACAGCGCCTCGTGGCCGGCGCCCTAGCGGTGCTGACGGCGCTTGTGCTCGTCTTCCTCATCGCGCCGATCCTGATCATCGTCCCGCTGTCGTTCTCGTTGGGCTCGTTCTTCTTCTACCCGCTGCCGGGGTTCAGTCTGCGCTGGTACCAGGACTTTTTCACGTCGACGTTCTGGCTGCCGTCGGTGTGGAACAGCATGATCGTTGGCGTCTCGGCCACGCTGCTGGCGACGCTGCTGGGCACCCTCGCGGCGCTCGGCTTGTGGCGGGCGCGCTTTCCCGGCCGGGGGCTCATCCTCGCGCTCATCATCTCGCCCATGGTAGTGCCGGTGATCATCGTCGCGGTCGGCGTGTATTTCGCGTTCGCGCCGCTCGGCCTCACGGACGGCTATGCCGGACTGATCCTCGCGCACACGACGCTGGCCGTGCCGTTCGTCGTGGTGACGGTGCTGGCGACGCTCGCGGGCTTCGACCGTACGCTGCTGCGCGCGGCGGCGAGCCTCGGCGCGCGCCCGGTGACGACGTTTCGGCGCGTGACGCTGCCACTGATTCTTCCCGGCATCGCGTCCGGCGCCGTGTTCGCTTTCGCCGCGTCGTTCGACGAGGTGGTCGTCGCGCTGCTGATCGCGGGACCGGGCCAGCGCACGCTGCCGCGCCAGATGTTCGCCGGCATCAACGACAACATCAGTCTTACGATCACCGCGGCCGCGACGATGCTGATCGCGATCTCGTTGCTGCTGATGATCGCCGTCGAATGGCTGCGCCGGCGCAGCCAGCGGCTCCGGCACGCAGCGTGATGCAGCGGATATTCATCGCGTTGCATCGCGTCGAAGCCTATCTGCTGGTCGATCGCCTTGCGCACGCGGGCATCAAGGCGCACGTGTTCAACGAGCATGCATCGAGCATCGTCGGCGACGTGCCGCCCGACGTGGCGCAGCCGCAGGTGTGGCTCGACGACGACGCCGACCGCGCCCGCGCCGACGCGGTCTTGTGCGCGTACCGGGAGGAGCGCAACCGCGCCGGCAGCTCGGTGTGTGCGAAGTGCGGAGAGGAGAATCCCGCGACGTTCGAGTTGTGCTGGAATTGCGGCTGGTCGCTCTAGAATTCCGCTTCGCTCACCGCGCGGCGCCGAGGAACCGCGTGAGCGTTTCCGCCATCGCGTGCGCCGATTTGATGCAGTCGCCCACCGAGACTCCGCCGCGATAACTGGCGCAGAAGAAGAGCCCGGGGAAGGCGCGTTCGGCGTCCTCGACGGGACGCAGCCGCTCGCGGTGGCCGAGATTGTATTGCGGGATGGCGTGCGTCCAGCGCGTGACGTTCGTCCACAGCGGATCGCCGCGGGCGCCGGCGAGCGCCTGGAGTTCGCCGTGCACGATCGCCGCGAGTTCCGCGTCGGGCTTCGCGGGCAGCGCGGGGTTGCGCAGGCCGCCGATGAAGGAGGTGAGCAAGACCGTTCCCGCGGGAGCGCGACCCTCGAACATGCTGCTCGAGAAGAGCGAGCCCAGGATCCGGCGCTGCTCCTTCTTCGGCACCAGGAACCCGAAACCCGCGAGCGAATGCCCGATGTCGGCGCGCCGGTAGGCGCTCGCGACGCTGGCGATCGCCGCGTAGGGAATCGCGGCCAGCCCCTGTGTCACGGCAGGCGCCAGGTCGCGCACCAGCTCCGCCGTCGCGTAGGCCGGCGCAGCCAGCACCACGGCTCTTGCGCGACGCATGACCGGCGCGCCGTCGCGCGTGCCGGCGACCGTCCACGTGCCGTCAGGATTGCGCAGGATCTGCTGGACATGGACGCCCGTGGCAACGCGCCCGACGGCACGGACGAGTGTGTCAGTGATCGTCTGCATCCCGTGGCGGAACGAGAAGCTCCCCGCGCTGTTCTTTGCCGTCTCGGCGCTCCGCCTGCGCTCGCGCGCGCCCTTGATCTGACCCTTGATCAGGCTGCCATGCTTCTGCTCGAGCGCGTGGAGGCGCGGAAACGCGGCGGCGACCGAGATCTGCTCCGGGTCGCCCGCATAGACACCGGAGACGAATGGGTCGATCGCGTAGTCGAGGAACTCGTTGCCCAGCCGGCGCCGGACAAACGCGGCGATCGACTCCTCGATCTCCGGCGGTGCGGGTGCAATGAACGGCTCGCGCAGGAGGCGAAGTTTCGCGCGCAGGGTGAACGCCGGGGTCATGAGAAACGCGCCCGGGGACATCGGGAGCGCCACGGGCTTGCCGTCGCGCACGATGAATCGCGTGGAGGCGACCGCGCTCGCATCAGCCCGCTCGCCGCGAATGCCGAGCGCGTCGAGCAGCTCGTTGATGAGGGGTGTCGTGTCGAGCGCGCTGTTCGGTCCGACCTCGTAGAGCGCACCGTCGCGGTGCACCGTGCCGATGACGCCGCCGGCGCGGGCGCCGGCGTCCAGCACTTCGACTGCGGCGCCGCGCTGCTGCGCGCCAAAGGCCGCCGCGAGCCCCGAAATGCCGCCGCCGACGACGACGACATCGACGTCGACGGTCGCCGGAGCGCTCATCTGGATGAGCCCGGGCCGCCGCTCGGGGCGGGGGTGAGGCGCTCGGCGCGCGCAATGGCCGACGTGAGCTCCCGGTGCTGCACCGAGCGCGCGGGAAGCAGCGCGAGGAGCTGCCGCCAATGCCGTGTCGCGGACGCGAAATCCTGCTGCTCGTAGGCGGCGCTGCCCATCATCTCGAGCGCCTTCGGGTGTGCGGGGTCGAGCGCCAGCGCGCGCGCGACGAGCTCGCGCGGCCGGCCGGCAAGCGTGCCGCCCTGGACCATCCCCAGCGCATCGGCGTACTCGCACCAGACGCCCGCGTCGGCGGCGATCTTCGGCGAGAGTGCAAGCGCCTTCTCGTAGGACGCCGCCGCATCCCCGAAGCGATCCGCCTCGAAATCCATCCGTGCGAGCATTACCCAGCCGCGGCCGTCGCGCGCGTTGCGCTCGAGGTGGCGCACGAGCTCGTCACGCCGTGCCGGGGGGGAGCCCGGGCTGCCGGCTGCCACGTACGCCGCGGCGGGCGCCCCGTCGCGCGCCGCGGGATCGCCAAAGATTGCGTAGAGACCGAAGGCAAGCGCGGGCAGCGCGATGGCCATGGCCATCGCAGCGCCACGCGGCGTCGCTGCGGGTGGAGGATCCGAGCAGGCACCCGCGGCGTCGGCGAGCAGGCGCCGCTCGATCTCCTCGTGGGCGCGCGCGTACTGCGGATCGCTCAAGCGTCCTTCGGCCCGCTCGCGGGCGAGATCGGCGAGCTCGCTCCGGTAGATCGCGGCGTTGGTCTCCGCGCGGCGCGCGCGCGCCGGCCGTGCGCGCCGCGCGAGCAGGCCGGGCAGCACGAAGGCCAGGGCGAGCGCGGCCATCGCCGCGGCGATGAGCCAGAAGAGAAGGGTGGCGGACACGGGCAGTGCTTCAGGGATCGGGCCGGGCGGCGCAGGCGGTTGCGGCACCTCCTGTGACGGCCGATACCGGGATTATCCCGCGCCGGCGCGCAAAAAGGGCGAGGCCCGTGCCTCGCCCCTGACCGGGATCAGCGACCCGTCACTTCGGTGCGGCCGGAGCGGAGGCGGCCGCTGTCGTCGCGCCGCCTGCCGCCTGCCTGGCCTTGATTGCGTCGTCGAGGATCTTGATGCCCTCCTGCGATGCGGTCACCGACTTCGCCAGCGATTCCTTCGCGAGGTCGAGGTTGTGGAACGACGCGCCGTTGACGGCCGTCCACCATTCCCAGTTCGCGTGGGCGTCGCCATGTTTGAGGCGTGCCGCCTTGAGCGCGTCCTCGGGCACGGCGACGAGCTGTGCCTGGCCGAACTTGCCGATCAGCTGCGTCAGCCAGAACTCGGCGTTGCGGACTTTGCCCTGGTAGTGCGCTGCCATCGACTCGATCACGTAGCGCGCCTGCTTCTCGTCCCATTGATGATGGCACTGCAGGCACGTCTCCTTGAGGTAGTTCTTCGGATTGGTCTGCCAGTGCGACGTGTAGAGCTTGCCGGTCTTCGGGTCCTTGACCTTCGGCATGTGGCATTGCGCGCAATCGACGCCGGCCTTCTCGTGCTTCGAGTTGTAGTAGGTCTCGACGTCGGGGTGCTGCGCCTTCCAGAGCGCCGCGCCGGTGAACTGGTTGCGGAAATCGCGGAACTGGATGCCGTCGTAGGCTTTGAGGATGTTGTTGACGTCGACGAACGGAAAGTAGTTGGTCCGCTTGTCGGCCATCGTGATGGCCTCGCCGGTGTTGGGGTTGAAGCCCGGATTGCAGTTGTACTCGACGTGGCATTGCCCGCATTGCAGCTTGCCGTCGTAGCGCTCGAGCATACCGATCTTTCGCGTGTAGCCGCGCAGGCCCATTTCCTTGACGTCGACTTTCGTCTTGCGCGCATCCTGCGAGTACAGCGTCGGCGAATCCGTGCGCGTGACGGCTTCGATCAGCGCGTCGCGGACGATGCGCGGCTTCGCCGCGTGCGGGTCGTGGCAGAAGATGCAGTTCAAGGCGTGGTTCGTCGCCTTGGCAAGTTCGACGACCTTCGACGTGCGGCTCCACTTGGCGTTGGGTACCGGGTCGCCCATGTACGCCCACTCGAGGATGTGGTCCTGCGTCTTGCAGGACAGGCACACCGGATTCGCCGCCGCCGCCGTGCCCGGCTTGAACACCTTCTGGTCGGTGTTCTCCGGATACTGGTCGAGCGCGACGTCCCAGACCTTGAAATCGCCGGTTCCGGCCAGATAGCGCCACGTCTCCTTCGTTCCGAAGCGGCCGCCGAACGCGCGGTCGACGACGAACTGGTCGAGCAGCGCGAACGTGTGCCCCCGCGGCATGTTGTGCTCGCGCGTGAATCCGTGCGGCGTCATCAGCAGGTCGTAGGCCGGATCGGGGGCCGGGCCCGTCATCTGCTTCTTCTCGAAGCGCGCGGTCCGGTGCCAATCCATCTGCGCATAGGACTTGTACTGGTTCTGGTGGCAGCCGCCGCAGTTCGCAAGATCGGTCTTCGTGGTCGGCCGCCTGGAGGCGTCGGCGAGGTGTGCCGCCGTGCCGTCGTGGCACGAGTTGCAGCCGACACCCTTGTGCTTGCCGGAGTCGTACAGCGACTTCACCGGGGCGTGGCAACCGAGGCAGGGAGTGGCGTCGAATGCCACAGCTTTTGCGGCCGGCGGCTTGGCCGCGCTCGCCACCTTGACGGCCTGCGCGATGGCCGGCGATGAAAACGCCGCGATTGCCGCGACGATGGCCACGAAAACGACACGCCAGAAGGCGTGGATCCGGTTGCGATTCATGGATTCCCCTGAGGAAACGATCCGCTGATCACCAAGTTGAATTTTGCAGCGTGGCCGTGCGCCGGGAAAGGATCGCGCACGCCGTTGTTGATGCACATCAATTCGCCGAGGTGCCGGCGCCACCTTGACCGGTCGAAATCGACTGGATGAGCGGGCGCCGCGAGGAGCCGTGGCGCCACACGAGAACAAATGGCCTTGGAACCTCTCGCCCAACAGTGGAAGTCCCGAGGTCATGCCAGAAGGCTGTTCGGAGTGCGCCCCGGTGCACACGGAAAACAGGCACCCTACCTTTGCGGCTAGGTGACTGATTGCCAACGAATTCCCGCCACCAGTGCGCCTGGGGGTGCACAAAGTCTCATGTTTCGGGACTCGGCCGCCGATGTCTCGACGATGCGCCGCTGGTGCCCAACATCCTGAAAACAAAATCCATTTTATCGAGCGCAGCCTCCGTTGCGCCTTGGCACGGATTTCGCGTCTTGATGATCGAAAGAGATGCCAAGAGGAGCCAACGATGAACGCCAATGCAACCATCCTCGTCGTGGACGATGAAGAAGTGGTGCGCCGCGGTTTTCAGCGAGTGCTCGCGAGTGGAAGCTGCCACGTCGAAACCGTGGGCACCGGCGAGCAGGCGCTCCAGGCGATGGAAGAGCGTCCTTACGACATCGTTCTCCTGGACCTGCGCATGCCCGGCATCGATGGCATGTCCGTATTGAAGACGATGAAGACGCGATGGCCGGAGAACGAAGTGATCGTGATCACCGGATATCCATCGGTCGACACCGCCAAGGAGGCGATCCGCCTTGGCGCCTGCGACTACCTCGCCAAGCCGCTTGCTCCCGGTGAAGTGATCGAGGCTGCCAACAACGCGATCGAGAGGAAACATTGGACGCTGCGGCGCGAAGCAGAGGGCGCCCGGCAGGTCAACGGTTCGAATGGCGGCGCCGCACGGCTGCCGCGCAATGCAAGCTGAGTAATGGAGAAATCATGAACACGCTACGAAAAATTCTGATCGTCGACGACGACCCAGTGGTCGGCAAGAGTTTCGACCGGGTGCTTTCCGGTCGGGGATACGTCGTGGTCACGGCAAGCGATGGCCCTGAGGCGCTGCGCAAGATCGCGGCCGAGAAGTATGACGCGGTCTTTACCGACATCAGGATGCCCGGCATGGACGGCATCGCTGTTGCCGAGCAGATCAAGAGCCGGCAGCCCTGGCTTCCGGTCGTGATCGTGAGCGGTTACGCCACGGCCGAGAACGAAGCGCGTGCCAGGGCGGCCGGAGTGTCTGCCGTCTTGCACAAGCCCCTCTCGCCGGAGATGATCGAGAACGGCGCCCGTGAAGCGCTCCTGGAGAAGGATGCTGTCGCGGCACCGGTGACGAACGATTCGCCGCTGGCCGAAGCGCCGTCGACGACCGTCGGGACGTTGCCCGCGGCCGGACGGGACCTGGGTGCCCTGAAGACACTCGGACTCGTCGTCGGGGCGCCGCTGCTGGGCCTCGCCTATGTGGTGGTGCTGCCGTTCGTCGGCCTGGCGGCGCTGATCGCGCTTCCGCTCTGGTACGGCGGCAAAGCGCTGTGGAAGCGTGCCGGCCCGATGAAGACCTGGATCAGGAACGTCGCACTGCTCTTCGCCGCGCCGTTCCTGGGGCTCGCCTATGTGATCGCCCTGCCGTTCGTAGGCATGGGAATGCTCGCCTGGATGGGCGTGAAGGCGGCCCTGAAGCGCGCCCACGCCGGCTAACCTGGCCACCCCGCGACGTCGACGCGGATAGCCGACGTCGCCCGGCGCGGCGGTCTTCATTGCGGTACCGGGTGGACCGCGGCGCCGTGTGGGGGTTACGCTCGAGGGCCGGGACGCGGGAAAATGACAGATGCGTAGCACAGTGCCAAGCGGGGAGCAGGTAACGTGAAACAGGTGGCTGCAGGCCGGCAACTGATCGTTGCCGTTATCGCTGCGTTGCTGGGGCTGGAACCGGCAATGGGCGCGGTCGACGCTGGCACCGTAACGCCAGGCGTGTCGGATGCCGACAAGGTCTGCATCGCATGCCACAGCGCGGAAGGGTCGAGCAAGAAGCTGGCGAACGGCGACACGTTGTCGTTGGCAATCGACGGCGCGGCGTTTGCCCGTTCCGTTCACGGGCCGATAAGCTGCGCGGGCTGTCATGCGCAGGCCGCCGCGCCGGATCACCCCGGCAACGTGAAGAGCTTCGACAGCGCACGGCAATACGCGCTGGCGCAGTCCGAGGCCTGCCGTGCCTGCCATGGTCCCGTGTTCGAGCGATTCGACCGCAGCGTCCATGCGCTTCGGGTGCGCGAAGGCAAGACCGCAGCGCCGATCTGCGGGGATTGCCATCCGCCGCACGCGGTCGTGCCGGCGTCGGTGCAGGGCGGCCCGAAGGACTCCTGCCTGGCGTGCCACGCCGCCGCCGCGAAGCTGCACGACGAATGGCTGCCGAATGCGGAGAATCATCTGCGCGCCGTGAGCTGCTCGGCCTGCCACGCGCCCGGCGCCTTGCCGCGCGTGGACCTGCAGCTCCAGAGGGGAACGCAGCCGATGAGCGATGCGGACGGAGCGGTGCAGTTCGGGCGACGCGCCCGCGCCGCCGACGCCAATGCCGACGGCCTCGATGCGAACGAGCTCCGCACGCTGCTCGCCGATCTCGAGCGCGGCGGCGAGAAGGTCTCGTTGCGCGGTCGAATCGAGCTGCGCTCCGGGGTGGAAGCGCATGAGCTGCCGGACAAGGCGCTGGCGATCAGGGATTGCGCCAGATGCCATGACGCGAAGCGCGGCGCCGTTCCAGAACGTCACGGTCTCGGTTCTGGACGCGAGCGGCAGACCCGTGCGCTACGACGCCCACAAGGAAATCCTGAACTCGGCGACCACCTGGGACGCGCTGCGCGGTTTCTACGCGATCGGCGGGACGCGCTTCAAGCTGCTGGACATCGTGCTGGCCGTCGGCCTGGTCGGCGGCCTCGCGGTGCCGGCCCTGCACTCGCCGTGCGGCGACGGTTTCGCCGCGCACCCGGCCAGATGATGGCGGACGCGAATGACACGCATCTATGTTCACCCCCTTCCGGTCCGGCTCTGGCACTGGATCAACGCGGTCGGTTTCGTCGTGCTGATCGTCACCGGGCTGCAGATCCGGTACGGCGTGCTGGCGGGAATGTCCTTCAAGACCATCGTCGACGTGCACAACGTGACCGGGTTCGTATTGATCGCCGACTATTTCCTCTGGTTGGGGTTCTACCTGCTGTCGGACAAGATCACCGTCTACCAGCCGGATTTCAACCCGACCCGGCATTTCCGCAACGTGATGCGGCAGCTCGGCTACTACGGCTACGGGATCTTCAAGGGGCATCCCAATCCGCACCACGTGAGCGCCTACCGCAAGTTCAATGCGCTGCAGGCCATGACCTATCAGGTCGTCATGATGGTGCTCGTGCCGCTGCAGTTCTACACGGGGCTGGTGCTGTGGGACCTGCAGCGGTTCGCAGGTACCGTCGAGCTGCTGGGTGGCGCGCGCGTCGTCGACACCATCCACGTCGGGCTGTTCATCGCGTTCATCGTCTTCATCCTGGTGCACGTCTACCTGACGACGCTGGGCCGGACGGCGAGCGAGCACGTGAAGGCCATGTTCACCGGCTACGAGGAGGTGGAAGACACGCCGGACGTCGCTTCGGGTCGAGCGGGCACACGGCCTGTCGAGCCGCGGTAAGCCGCGATCGATTGTCGGCGTCGCGGTCGAGGCGCAGTTCGGGGCGCCGGGTCCCCGCGTTGCCGCGGTCTGCCGTCGGCGCTTCAATCCTCGACCGCGCCAGCGGGATCCGCGTCGTCCGCGGCCGCATCGGTGTCGGCCACGTGGATGTTGTGCTTCCTCATGAGCGCCTGGAAGTTCGAGCGCAACATGGCGGTGTCCCTGGCGCTTTGCGTCACCTTCCAGTCGTTGCGCTTGAGCGCGTCGAGCACGAAGAGCTTTTCGATGTGCTCCACGCTCTTTTCGCGCGCGGCCTTCTTCACGCGCTTGAGCTCCTCGCCGGTCCGCGGCACCGGCGCGCGCCTGCTCCGGCCCGGTCTCCATGATGCCGAGCAGGTGCGCCTCGCGCAGCACGTTGTCGGTCGCGAGTATCGTGGCGCGGTGCAGGGCGTTTTCCAGCTCGCGGACATTGCCGGGCCAATCGTAGCTCGTGAGCAGGTTCATCGCGCCCTCGGAGATCTCGTCCACGTTCTTGCCCAGCTCCGTCGCTGAAGGACTTCACGAAATGGAACGCGAGCGCCGGAATGTCCTCGCGCCGATCGCGCAGCGCCGGCGACTCGATGGGAAAGACGTTGATGCGGTAGAAGAGGTCGTCGCGGAAGGTGAGCGCCGCCACCATCGCCTTCAGGTCCTTGTTGGTCGCGGCGATCAGGCGGAAGTCGGCGCTCTGCGTACGGGTGTCGCCCACCGCGCGGAATTCGCGCTCCTGGATCACCCGCAGCAGCTTCGCCTGGGTCGCGAGCGGGATATTGGAGATCTCGTCGAGGAACAGCGTGCCCCCTTCGGCCATCTCGAGCATGCCCTTCTTGCCGGACACCGCGCCCGTGAACGCGCCCTTGACGTGGCCGAAGAGCTCGCTTTCCAGCAGGTTCTCCGACAGCGCAGTTGCAGTCCACCGCCACGAACGGCTTGCTCTTGCGCAGGCTGTTGTGATGAATGGCCCGCGCGATGAGCTCCTTGCCGGTGCCGCTTTCGCCGGTGATCAGCACGGTGGCGTTGGTCGTCGCGCATTGCGCGATCAGCCGGTAGACCTGCTGCATCCGGGGACCCGCCCCGATCATGTTGTCCAGCCGGTACTTGGAGCTCAGCGCGAGCTTGAGATTCAGGTTCTCCTGCCGCAGCGACCGGTGCTCGAGCGCGCGGGTCACGGCCAGCGCGAGCTCCTCGGGCTCGAACGGCTTCGCGAGGTAGTCGAAGGCGCCGAGCTTCATGCAGGTCACCGCCGTCGCGATCTCGGCAAGGCCGGTGAACATGATGACCTCGATGTCGGGATGCGCCTCCTTCAACCGCTGCAGCACTTCGACGCCGTTCATCCGGGCATCATGATGTCGAGGATCACGACGTCGAAGGTGCGATTCGTCGATCTTCTGCAGGGCCTCGACGCCGTCGCGGGCGGTCTGCAGCGAATACCCGCGGCCTTCCAGGATGCGGACCGTGCTGTGGACGACGATCTCCTCGTCGTCGACGATCAGTATGCTGGCACTCATTCGCTGGCGCTCGCGCCCTGGGACGCCCGGCGGCTCATCGTTGCCGCTGTGGCTGTCGCCGCGGCGACGCCGCGATCGGCAGATACACGCGGAACGTCGATCCCTTGCCGACCGTGCTCTCCACCTTGATGGTCCCGCCGTGCGCCTCCACGATCCCATGGCTGACCGAGAGGCCGAGCCCGGTGCCCTTGCCGACGCCCTTCGACGTGAAGAACGGATCGAAGATGCGCTGCAGGTCCTGTTCCGGAATGCCGCAGCCGGTATCGATGATCGAGATCTCGACCATCTCGCCGGGCTCGGCGCCGGGATCCGTCGCTGCGGGCGCGGGGCAGCGCCGGCTGCGGATGGCGATGCTGCCGCCGCGCTCCGTCGCGTGCTGCGCGTTCACCAGCATGTTCATGACGACCTGCTTCATCTGATCCTCGTCGACCCAGACGCACGGCAGATCGGGATCGAGGTCGATCTCGATGGCCGTGTCGTGCAGATGGGCCGCGCGGTCGATGAAGCGCACGACATCCTGGATCGTCGCGTTCAGGTCGGTGAACTTCATTTCCGGCGTCTTCCGGCGGGCGAAGTCGAGCAGCCGACGAATGATGCTGGCGCAGCGCTTGGTCTCGCGAATGACGAGGTCCATGTCTTCGGCTTCGGCGGAGCCGTCCGGCATCTTCTGGCGGACGAGGTGCGAGAACGTGAGCACGCCCGTCAGCGGATTGTTGATCTCGTGCGCAACGCCGGAGGCGAGCAGCCCGACCGCGGCGAGCTTTTCGCGCTGGGCGGCCTCGGCCTCGGCTGCGCGCAACTGCAGCGTGCGCTCCTTGACCTTCTGCTCCAGCGTGCTTGCCGATTCGCGCAGTTGCATCTGCGACTCCCGCAGTGCCGTCGTCATGGTGTTGAAGGAGCCCGCCACCTGGCCGAACTCGTCGCGGCTGCGCACCGGAATCGCCTGGTCCAGATTGCCGGAGGCAAGCCTCCGGGCTCCGGTTTCGAGGTCGCGCAGGGGCGCGTAGACGAGTCGATGGACGAGCACGCCGACGCAGGCCGCGGCCAGCAGCACGAATGCGAGCGAGATTTCCGCGATCCGCATGGCGCTGGAGCGGATCTTCCGGTCGATCGCCTCGAGCGAGTAGACGATGTCGACCACGCCGAGAACCGGCTGCTGCGAAACGTGCACGTGGCAGCCGGCGGCCTCGCAGGAGGGTTCGTTGTGTATGACCTGCATTATTCCCACCATGCGCCTGCCGTCCGCCTTTCGAGGAAGATGCGCGCCCGTTCGCGTGTCGCCGAACCGTTCGCGCGGCGGTTCGGTCTGGTGACAGGAGATGCACCCCTCCGCCTTGCGGTCGACCACGAGGCCGACCTCGGGGCCATACGTGGAGTCGATCACCGTGCCATTCTTGCTGAAGATGCGGACGCGGTCGATATTCGGGTCGCGCGCCACGTCCGCAATGATCCTGTGCACGTAGTAGGGCTGGTTCTGGAGCATCATGAAATTCGTGCTGCGTATGATCGCGTCCGAGAGTTGCATGACGTGGGCAACCGCGGTGTCGAGCAGGTCCTCCCGCTGCTGCCTGATCATCAGCACGGTGTACAGGGCAAGCACCACCGCGAGGCCGACGGCGAGGTACATGGCGATCTTGAACTTGAGGGTTCTTCGGCAACGTGCGCAGACGCGACGCGCTGCGCCGCCATCCGCGCGGCGAATGCCCGCCCTCGTCGCCCGCCGGGTTCGGCGCACCCGAAACGCCCTCGGCCTTTGAACCTGAACTCATGCTCAGGCGCCCCCAGGGCCCACAGTGAATCGGATCGCCGTCATCGTGTTCCGGACGAGGCCAAGGTGCAGGCGCATGGAGTCCGCACTTCCGGTTCCGACGCGCGGCGTCGGGCGGCGTCGCGGCCAGGAGCCATGGGCACAGCGACGAGGAGCTATCCGCCAATGATTGCGGGACATTTTGCCGCGCCAACTCCCGCTGTTTCGTCACTGACGCCCGGCCGCGACCGCACCGCCGCCGTGGAACAGGCTCAATGCTAGGCGCCCGCCCGCCGATCCCTGTTGATCCTGGTCAAGAGGACGGCCGCGTTGAAGACGCCGCGTGGTCGTGGTGGCCGCGGTCAGCGGCGGGGCCGGTCGGGTCAGGGCAGCGCGCGGTCGATGACGATCGAAAGGTTCGTCGCCCCGATCTTCACGGCGGGAGACAACCCTTCGAAGTCGCCGCTCTGTGGCGCTGCGCTGCCCGATTTCGACACGCGCGCGCCAATGACGATGGACGGGAAGTTCGACATCGCGAAGTTCGGCGCCATTGCCATCGAGTCGTCGAGGCTGAAAGGAATGGGCAGGTCCTTCACCTGCTTCCTGATGATCGCGAGCGGCATCTTCGGTCCTTCGGCCGCGCGAGCGAAGATGTACACGGTGTCCGTGGGCGCCACCTTCGCCGCCAGCGCCGGTGCGAGACTCACGGTGCCGGCGATGGCCGCACCGGACAATGCGGACGATTGCGGGCCGGAGCCGGAGCCGGGCTCGACGGTCCCTTTGCCGCGCCGCCGACGGGCGCAGCCGCGAGCGCCTGACTGCCGGGGGTCGCACCCGCCTTGAGCCCGCCCAGCTCGCGTGCCTCGGCGATGCTGGCATCGATGGATCCCGCGATCGGCGAATCCGGCGGGACCGTCTTCTTCATCCGCTCCCAGTAATCGACTGCCTGCCGGTAATCCTTGCGGTTGAACGCCGCGGTGCCCGCGAGCGCGAGCGCCTTCCAGTGCGTCGGATCGGCCTTGAGCGCGCGCTCGATCAGTTCGAGCGACTTGCCGCGCAAGCCGCCCTCGGCGGCGCCGACGGAGTCGGCGTAATCGGCAAGGAGATCGGCGTTGTCCGGCAGCGAGCGCCACGGCGCGATCGAACGCGCGGGCCGCGTCGGCATGTCGGTTCATCGCATAGTAGGTGCGGGCGAGCATCACCCAGCCGTCGACGTTGCCCGGCTCCTTCTCCAGCTTGGCCGCGAGATTCGCCGCCATGGCCTCGACTTGCTGCGGGGTCACCTCGTGGTCGGCGCCGGCCTTGGCGCTGCGCGCGGCCATCGGCGTGAACGCGTCGTGGTTGCCCAGCGTGACGTACAGCAGGAGCGCCGCAATCGGGATCGCGCTGCCCAGGATCGCCGCGGTCCACGCCGCCGACTGCGTCGGCACGCTTGCGTGCCTCGCGGGATCGCCTGCGACTCCTCGAGCACCCGCTGCTCGAGCTCGCGCTTCGCCTGGTCGTACTGGTCGCGCGGCATCGTGCCGGTGGCAAGGTCGGCGTCCAGCTCGCGGAGCTGGTCGCGCAGGAGCGCGACGTTGGAGGCTTCGCGCGCCACGCCGCCGGGCCTGCCGCGCTTCAGCAGGGGCACGAGGACGCACGCGAGGGCTGCCGCGACCATCGCGGCGGCAATGAGCACGAATGTGATCACGAGAGATCTTTCCCTTTGTCGCCGGCCAGGAGCCGCGCGGCGCGCTCGTGCTCCTCGGCGGTGAGCGGAGGCGACTCGGCCTCGGCCGCGGCGCGCGCGCAGCACGCGGGCGAGTCCGAAGACGCCGAGCCAGCAGCAGCAGCGCCGGCCCTGCCCAGAGCAGCACCGTCGTGGCCTTGACGGGCGGCTGGTAGAGGACGAAGTCGCCATAGCGCGCCACCATGTAGTCGACGATCTCGTCGTCGCTCCTGCCGGCGGCGATCTGCTCGTGCACCTGCCGGCGCAGGTCCTGCGCGAGCTCGGCGTTGGAATCGGCGATCGTCTGGTTCTGGCAGACGAGGCAACGGAGCTTTTCGGACAGCTTGACCGCGCGCGACGCGGCCACCGAGTCCTTCTCGGTCGGCACCGCGTCGGCAGCGAACACGATCAGCGGGGACAGCGCAACCGCCGCGATCAGCAACAGGAGGGCGAAGCGCTTCATGATTTCTGCAGCTCGCGGACCAATGGCAGGATCTTCTTCTCGAGCGCCTCGGCGGTGATCGGCCCGATCTGCTTGTAGCGGATCATGCCCGCCTTGTCGACGACGAACGTCTCCGGCACGCCGTAGACGCCCCAGTCGATCCCGACGCGTCCGTCGCGGTCGACGACCGACACGTTGTAGGGATCGCCGTACTGCGCGAGCCAGCGCTTGCCGGCGACGGACTCGTCCTTGTAGTTGAGCCCGACGATCGGGACCAGCTTCGCCTTGCCGAGCTCGACCAGCAGCGGATGCTCCTCGCGGCACGACACGCACCACGAAGCCCAGACGTTCAGCAGCCAGACCTGCCCCTTGAGGTCGGCGGGACCGAGCGTCTTCGCGGGTTCGTGCAGCTGGGCGAGGACGAACGACGGCGCGGGCTTGCCGATCAGCGGCGACGGGACTTCGCGCGGATCCCGCCACAATCCGACCAGCAGGAACGCGCAGAGGACGAGGAAGACGGCGAGCGGGATCAGCAGTTTCTTGCTCATTGGCTCTCCTAGCTCCGCGCCGTCGCGCCGCCGGCCACGCTCGCTTCGCGCCGCATCGCGACGCGATAACGGCGATCGGACAGCGCGAGCAGTCCGCCCAGCGCCATCAGCAGGCAGCCGCCCCAGATCCAGGTGATGAAGGGCTTGTGGTAGACGCGCACGCTCCACGCGCCGCCGTCGACCGGCTCGCCGAGCGACACGTACAGGTCGCCCAGCGGCGTGGAGCGGATCGCGGCTTCGGTCATCGGCATGCCGCCCGCGTTGTACACGCGCTTTTCCGGGAATTGCGTCGTGACATGCTGACCGTCCCGGCTCACGTCGAAGGCGCCGCGCGCCGCGCGGTAGTTCGGCCCTTTGGTCTCCGTCGTGCCGTCGAAGCGCAGCGTGAAGCCGCCGACCGTCACCTTGTCGCCGACGCTCATCCGCACGTCGCGCTCGGTCTCGTACCCCTTGACCATGGTCACGCCGACGATGAACACCGCGATCCCCAGATGCGCGACGATCATCCCCCAGTAGCTTCTGGGCTGCCGCGCGAGCTGCGCGACGATGCCGCCGCGCACGCCGCGGCCGCGCTCCCGGATGTTGACGACGGTCGTGGTGACGATCCAGGCCGCGAGCAGCAGGCCGAAGCTCACCAGCGGCTTCCAGCCGCCGGCGGCCAAGGGCAGCAGCAACGCGGTGACAAGGCTCACGGCGAGCGCCCACTTGAGCCGCTGCCACAGGTCGGGCAGCTTCGCCTCTTTCCACCGCGCGAGCGGGCCGACGCCCATCAGGAACACGAGGGGTGTCATCAGCGGCACGAACACGGTGTCGAAGTAGGGCGGGCCGACCGAGATCTTGCCGAGGTTCAGCGCGTCGAGAAACAGCGGGTACAGCGTGCCGAGCAGCACCGAGCCCGCGGCCGCGATCAGCAGCGACATTGTTCGCGAGCAGCATCGTCTCGCGCGAAACCGACCTCGAAACGGCCGCCGCCGCCGACCTTGGGCGCGCGCGTCGCGAAGAGCACGAGCGAGCCGCCGATGACCAGCGCGAGGAAGGCGAGGATGAACACGCCGCGGCGGGGATCGGTCGCGAACGCGTGCACCGACGTGAGCACGCCGGAGCGCACCAGGAAAGTGCCGAGCAGCGAGAGCGAGAACGCGCAGATCGCGAGCAGCACCGTCCACGCCTTGAACGTCCCGCGCTTCTCCGTGACGGCCAGCGAGTGGATCAGCGCGGTGCCGATGAGCCAGGGCATGAACGACGCGTTCTCGACCGGATCCCAGAACCACCAGCCGCCCCAGCCCAGCTCGTAATAGGCCCACCAGCTGCCGAGCATGATGCCGCCGGTGAGGAAGCTCCAGGCGAGCGTCGTCCAGGGGCGCGACCAGCGCGCCCAGGTGGCGTCCAGCCGGCCGCCGATCAGCGCGGCGATCGCGAACGCGAAGGCGACCGAGAAACCGACGTAGCCCATGTAGAGCAACGGCGGATGGAACACCATGCCGGGATCCTGCAGCAGCGGGTTCAGGTCGCGGCCGTCGGCCGCCGGCGGAAACAGCCGGTCGAACGGGTTGGACGTGAGCAGCATGAACAGCAGGAAGCCGACCGCGACGAGGCCCATGACGCCCAGCACGCGGGCGACCATCTCGTCCGGCAGGTGGCGGCTCTTCAGCGCGACCGCCGCGGTCCACCCGCCGAGCATGAATACCCACAGCAGCATCGAGCCCTCGTGCGAGCCCCAGGACGGCGGCGATCCGGTACTCGAGCGGGAGCTGCGAGTTGGAATTGGTCGCGACGTTGATGACCGAGAAGTCGTTGGCGATGAACGAGTACACGAGGCAGCCGAACGCGATCGCGATGAACAGGAACTGCCCGGCCGCGAGCGGGCGCGCGAGCGCCATCCAGGCGGCGATGCCGCGTTGCGCGCCGATGAGCGGCAGCGTGCCCAGCAGCGTCGCGAGCAGCAGCGCGAGGATCAGCGCGAATTGTCCGAGTTCGGGAATCATCGGTAGCGTCCTTTGCGTCATTGCTTCACCGTCTTGGCGGCCTTGTCCATCGCCGCCCGCGTGTGCGCCTGGTCGACCGCGGCCGCGGCCTCGGGCGGCATGTAGTTCTCGTCGTGCTTGGCCAGGACTTCGGTCGCGCGGAACACGCCGTCCGGGCCCGATCTTGCCCTGCGCGACGACGCCCTTGCCCTCCTTGAACAGGTCGGGGAGGATGCCGGTATAGACGACCGGAATCGTCTTCGCGGTGTCGGTGACGTTGAAGCGCACCGTGAGGCCGTCCGACGCGCGGGTCACGCTCTTTTCCTCGACCAGCCCGCCGATCCGGAACGCGCGGCCTTGCGGCGCGCGATTCTCCACGACGTCGGTCGGCGAAAAGAAGAAGACGAGATTGGACTGGAATGCGTTCAGCACCAGTCCGACCGCGGCGGCGAGCACCAGCACGCCGGCGCCGATCCACATGAAACGGCGGTGACGGGGCTTCATTCGGCCGCCCCGTCGGATCGGTCGGATCGTCGGGCCGCGTGAGCCGCGCTTCCAGCAGCACCGAGCGGCGGCGCGACCGCAGCGCGAGCAGCTCGATGGCGAGCACGAGCGCGGCCGCGCCGTACGCGCTCCAGATGTAGAAGCCGTAGCCGTTCATGGCAAAGAATGCGCTCATGCGTTCCTCACTTCCGTCAATTCGCCGACCCAGGCGGCGCCGCGCTCGCGGTCGACCATGATGGTGCGCACGCGGGAGAGCGACGCGGCGATCGAGTAGAACCACGCGGCGAACGACATGATCAGCATGCCGGTCAGCATGATCGCCGCCATCGCCGGCGCCTTGGTCAGGCTGACCGACGAGCCCTGATGCAGCGTGTTCCACCAGTGTACAGAGAAGTAGATGATCGGGATGTTGACGACCCCGGTCAGCGCCAGCACGCCGCACGCGCGATCGGCGCGGCGCGGGTCGTCGATGGCGTTGCGCAGCGCGATGATGCCGAGGTAGAGGAAGAGCAGGATGAGCTCGGAGGTCATCCGCGCGTCCCAGGCCCAGTACGTGCCCCAGGTCGGCCGGCCCCAGAACGCGCCGGTCCAGAGCGCGATGAACGTCATCACCGCGCCCGTCGGCGCGATCGCCTGCGCCATCATCGCCGACAGGCGCGTGTTGAAGCCGAGCGCCAGCGCGCTCCAGCAGGCCATCACGACGTAGAGGAACATGCTCAGCCACGCCGCGGGCACGTGGATGAAGATGATCCGGTAGGCGTCGCCCTGCTGGAAGTCGGTCGGCGCCGCGACGAGCCCGATGTAGAGGCCGATGACGGCGAGCAGGGCCGCCGCACCGTAGAACCAGGGAATCATCTTCCCGGCGAGCGGGTAGAACGTTGCGGGCGAGGCGTATTTGAACCAGTTGAGCGGCATGGGTCGCAGGCTTCAGTCCAGGGCGATGCGCACGGCGGCCGCGGCGGCGAACGGCGCACCGACCAGCGCGACCAGCAGTCCCGCGCCGAGCAGCGAAAGGTTCGCGCCTGCGCCCAGCCCCGAGCGCGCCGCGTCCACGGCCCCGGCGCCGAAGATCAGCACCGGAACATACAGCGGAAGGATCAGCAGCGCGAGCAGGCTGCCGCTCGCGCGCAAGCCCAGCGTCAGCGCCGCGCCGATCGCGCCCAGCAGCGACAGTATCGGCGTGCCGATCAGGAGCGCGGCCGTCAGCACCGTCAGCGCGTCGCCGTCCAGCGCGTACTGGAGGCCGAGCAGCGGCGCGAACAGCACCACCGGCAGGCCGGTCGTCAGCCAGTGCGCGACGATCTTGCCGGAAACGAGGGCCACGAGCGGATACGGCGACAGCGCGATCTGCTCGAGCGTGCCGTCGGCGTGGTCGCCCGCGAACAGGCGCGGCAGCGACAGCAGCGACGCCAGCAGCGCGGCGACCCACAGCACGCCCGGCCCCATGGTCGCGAGCATGTTGCGTTCCGGCGTCGTCGCGAGCGGAAAGAGCGAGGCCACGATCACGTAGAACAGCAATTGCACGCCGAGTTCCGCGCGCGAGCGCAGCGCCAGCGTGAGGTCGCGCGCGATCGGCCCAGCGGACCGCGGGCCAGACGGCGTCGGCGGCGCCGGACACGGGGGCGGTGGCGGTGGCGATCGACATTTCGCGATTCAGCCCAGCGCGAGCGGCCGCACGCGCGACTCGGGAAGGCCGAGCGGCGCGTGCGTCGCGGCCACCGCGAGGCCGCCCTTGGCCAGATGGCCGGCGACGATCCGCGCCAGCAATTCGGCGCCCGCGGCATCCAGCGCGGTGACCGGCTCGTCGAGGATCCACAACGGCCGGGGCAAGCAGCGAAAGGCGCGCGAGGCCGATGCGCCGGCGCTGGCCCTGCGAGAGCACGCGCGCGGGCAGGCCGCGCTGCCGCGACAGCGCGACATTGTCGAGCGCCTCGCCGATCGCCTCGCGCGGGAGCGCCTCCCCCTCCAGGGCCACGAGCGAAGCGAGGTTCTCCTCGGCGGTGAGCTCGTCCTTGAGCGACGGCAGGTGTCCGGCGAACGCCGTCGCCGCGCGCAGCGCCGGATCGAAGGGCGGCGCCGGCTTGCCGTTCCACCGGATTTCGCCGTCCTCGGGCGCGGACAGCCCCGCGAGCATGCGCAGCAGCGTCGTCTTGCCCGTGCCGTTCGCGCCGGTCACGACCAGAGCCTCGCCCGGGCCGACGCGAAACGAGAGCCCGGCGAAGAGCCTGGCAAAACCGCGGCGCGCGGCGAGTTTCGAAGCTTCCAGCATCAGAGGGGAGGGTTGGGGGGTGAGGCGCGGGGCTGGCGGAATCGGCAGGGAGCCCGGAAAATCCGCCCCCGGGGTTCGAAAAACGCAGCCGCGATTATAGCGGACGCCTCCCGGCGATCCTTGCGCGGCGTCAATACCGTGGACAGTCCCCGATTTCGGGTCTGTCCCCGGATTCGTCCGATTCGGCCATGCGGGTTACAGGGTCTTGCCAACGAGGCTTGCTATGATGACGTCCGCCCATTCCGCCCGAGAGCGCCCCATGCCGGACAAAGACATCCGCGCCGCCTCGCTCGAGTATCACCGGCAATCCCCGCCGGGAAAGATCTCGATCCAGCCGACCAAGCAGCTCACCAACCAGCGCGACCTCGCGCTCGCCTACACGCCGGGCGTGGCGGCCGCCTGCGACGAAATCGTCCGCGATCCGGCGGAGGCGCGCAATCTGACCGCGCGCGGCAACCTGGTCGGCGTGGTCACCAACGGCACGGCCGTGCTGGGCCTCGGCCCGATCGGCCCGCTCGCCGCCAAACCGGTCATGGAAGGCAAGGCGGTCCTGTTCAAGAAATTCGCCGGCATCGACTGCTTCGACATCGAGATCGACGAGCGCGATCCCGGACAAGCTGGTCGACATCATCGCCGCGCTCGAGCCGACGTTCGGCGGCATCAACCTCGAGGACATCAAGGCGCCCGAGTGCTTCTACGTCGAGCGCAAGCTGCGCGAGCGGCTGAAGATCCCGGTGTTCCACGACGACCAGCACGGCACGGCGATCATCGTCGGCGCCGCGATCACCAACGGCCTGCGCGTCGTCGGCAAGGAGTTGAAGGACGTCAAGCTGGTCTGCTCGGGCGCCGGCGCCGCGGCGCTCGCGTGCCTCGATCTGCTCGTGCTGCTCGGCATTCCGGCGAAGAACATCTGGGTCGCCGACATCGCGGGCGTGGTCTATCAGGGCCGGCGCGAGGAGATGGACGAGAACAAGGCGCGGTACGCGCAGCCGACCGACGGCGCGCAAGCTCGCCGAAATTCTCGCCGGCGCCGACGTCTTTCTGGGGCTTTCCGCGGGCAAGGTGCTGCAAGCCCGAATGGCTCGCGCAGATGGCGGACAAGCCGCTCATCCTGGCGCTGGCCAATCCGGAGCCGGAGATCATGCCGGACCTCGCCAAGGCCGCGCGGCCGGACGCCGTCATCGCGACGGGACGCTCGGACTTTCCGAACCAGGTCAACAACGTGCTGTGCTTTCCGTTCATCTTCCGCGGCGCGCTCGATGTCGGCGCCACGACGGTGAACGAGGCGATGAAGCTCGCGTCGGTGCGGGCGCTCGCGGACCTCGCGATGGCCGAGCAGTCGGACATCGTCGCCATGGCCTACGGCGAGCAGAATCTTCGCTTCGGCCCCGAGTACCTGATTCCGCGGCCGTTCGATCCGCGCCTCATCGTGATGATCGCGCCCGCGGTCGCCAAGGCGGCGATGGACTCCGGTGTCGCCACGCGGCCGATCGCCGATTTCGCCGCGTATCGCGAGAAGCTCACGCAGTTCGTCTACCACTCCGGCCTGCTGATGAAGCCGATCTTCGCGGCGGCCAAGAAGGATCCCGAAGCGGATCGTCTATGCGGAAGGCGAGGACGAGCGCGTATTGCGCGCGGTGCAGATCGTGATCGACGAAGGGCTCGCGCAGCCGATCGTCGTCGGCCGGCCGGCGGTGCTGGAACGCCAGGTCGAGAAGCTCGGCCTGCGCATCCGGCCGGGCACGGACTTCCAGGTCGTCAATCCCGAGTCCGACCCGCGCTATCGCGCCTACTGGACCGAGTATTACGCGCTCACGGCGCGCAAGGGCGTGTCGCAGCAGTACGCGAAGATCGAGATGCGCCGGCGGCTGACGCTGATCGGCGCGATGCTGATCCACATGGGCGAAGCGGACGGCATGCTCTGCGGCACGTTCGGCACGCACGCGCTGCACCGCGGGTTACATCGAGCAGGTCATCGGACTGCGCCGCGGGACGAAGGTCTGCGCCGCGATGAATGCCGTCATGCTGCCGAGCCGCACGGTGTTCATCGCGGACACCTATGTCAACGTCGATCCCACGGCCGGAGAGATTGCCGAGATCACGCTGCTCGCCGCGGAGGAGATCCGCCGCTTCGGCATCGCGCCCAAGGTCGCGCTGCTGTCGCACTCGAGCTTCGGGAGCAGCGAGCATCCGCAGGCGAAGAAGATGCAGGCGGCGCTGGCGCTGGTGAACGCGATGGCGCCGGACCTCGAGATCGAAGGCGAGATGCACGGCGACGCGGCGCTGGACGAGGAGGTGCGCATGCGCGCGTTCCCCGGCTCCCGGCTGAAAGGCGAGGCGAATCTGCTGATCATGCCGACCGCGGACGCCGCGAACATCGCGTTCAACCTGCTCAAGGTCGCGGCGGGCGGCGGCGTGACGCTGGGGCCGATCCTGCTCGGCATCGCGAAGCCGGTGCACATCCTCACGCCGTCGGCCACCGTGCGCCGCATCGTCAACATGACGGCGCTGACCGTCGTCGACGTCAACGTGCAGCGGCAGGGTTAGCGGATACACGATGCCGCCGGCCGGGCTCCGGACCGGCGGCACTGCCGTATTGCGGCACGAGGCCGATGCTCGCCCCGGAACGATGATGCGCGATACGCCACCGGCTTCCTCCCCCGCTCTGCGCGCGCGCGACACGCTGCGCCGGGTGTTCGGCTTCGCGGCGTTTCGCGGCGCGCAGGAGGACATCGTCAGCCACGTCTGCGCGGGCGGGGATGCGCTGGTGCTGATGCCCACGGGCGGCGGCAAGAGCCTGTGCTATCAGATCCCGGCGCTCCTGCGGGAGGGGACGGCGGTCGTCGTCTCGCCACTGATCGCGCTGATGCAGGACCAGGTGGCGGCGCTGACGCAGGCCGGCGTGCGCGCAGCCGCGCTCAACTCGTCGCTTTCCGGAGCGGAGTGCGCGCGGATCGAGCGTGCTGTTCGCGGCGGGGGAGCTCGATCTGCTCTACGTCGCGCCGGAGCGGCTGCTCACGACGCGCTGCCTCGAGCTCATCGATCGCGCGGACGTCGCGCTGTTCGCGATCGACGAGGCGCACTGCGTTTCGCAGTGGGGCCACGATTTCCGGCCCGAGTATCTCGGCTTGTCGGTGCTGCACGAGCGTTATCCCGCGGTGCCGCGCATCGCGCTCACCGCCACGGCCGATCCGCTCACGCGGGGCGAGATCGTCGAACGGCTGGCGCTCTCCGACGCGCGCGTGTTCGTGTCGAGCTTCGACCGGCCCAACATCCGCTACACGATCGTCGACAAGGACGATGCGCGCGCGCAGCTGCTCGCCTTCATACGCGGCGAGCACCCGGGCGAGGCCGGCATCGTCTATTGCCTGTCGCGCCGGCGGGTCGACGAGACGGCCGCGTGGCTGGCCGGCAGGGGAATCGCGGCGATTCCGTATCACGCCGGGATGGACAACGCGGACCGGTCCGCCAACCAGGCGCGCTTCCAGCGCGAGGATGGCATCGTGGTCGTCGCGACGATCGCCTTCGGCATGGGCATCGACAAGCCGGACGTGCGCTTTGTCGCGCATCTGGACCTGCCCAAGAGCGTCGAGGGCTACTATCAGGAAACCGGCCGCGCGGGCCGCGACGGTCTGCCGGCGGATGCGTGGATGGCCTACGGATTGTCCGACGTGGTGCAGCAGCGGCGGCTGATCGAACAGTCGGAAGCGGACGACGCATTCAAGCGGGTGGCGAGTGCCAAGCTCGATGCGCTGCTCGGTCTCGCGGAGACGGCATCCTGCCGGCGCGTGCGGCTGCTCGACTACTTCGGCGAGGCGAGCGCGCCTTGCGGCAACTGCGACAACTGCCTGGCGCCCCCGCAGACGTGGGATGCGACCGACGCCGCCCGGCGCGCGCTCTCCGCGATCTATCGCACCGGACAGCGTTTCGGCGCGGCCTACGTGATCGACGTCCTGTGCGGCAAGTCCGACGAGCGCGTCCTGCGCTGGGGGCACGAGCGCCTGTCCGTCTTCGGCATCGGCACCGACCTCGATCACTCGACCTGGCGCAGCGTCTTCCGCCAGCTCGTGGCGCAGGGACTCGTGCACGTCGACCACGAGGCGTTCGGCGCGCTGAAATTGGCGGAGGCGAGCCGCGCGGTGCTGCGCGGCGAAGCGACGGTCGCCATGCGGCGCACTGTCGCGCGCGCGCCG
Source organism: uncultured beta proteobacterium (assembly GCA_963708855.1). Lineage (GTDB taxonomy): Bacteria > Pseudomonadota > Gammaproteobacteria > Burkholderiales > Casimicrobiaceae > CAIWHR01. Next base: position 73,362 of record CAVPUM010000018.1, read on the forward strand.
CGGGCGCCGAAGCTGCGGGGCGACGCGCTGGCCTTGGGCGCGGCCGCCCAGTCGCTCTTCGAACGGTTGCGGGCGTGGCGTGGAGGAGAGGCGCGCGCACAGGGCGTGCCCGCCTACGTGATCCTGCACGATCGCACGCTCGCGGCGATCGCGCAGACGGAGCCGGCGGATCTCGCCACGCTCGCACGCATCGACGGCATCGGCACGGTGAAACTCGCACGCTACGGCGAGGCCATCGTCGCGCTGGTGGGCGGCGCCGACGCGCCGGGGCAGGCCTGAAAAAGACAAATTCATGTATTGACAATAATAATTAACGTCAATACAATAAATCGCGTGCGCATCACGTTCGATCCCGCGAAAGACGCTGCCAACGTAGCCAAGCACGGGTTATCGCTGGCCGTTGCAGCCGATCTCGACTGGGGCGCCGCGGTCGTCTGGGAAGATTGCCGACGTGATTACGGTGAGGTGCGCTATGTGGCGCTCGTTCCGCATGGGCGGCGCCTGGTGTTCGTGGCCTATGCCCGGCGTAGCGGACAAATGCGAGTTATCAGCCTGCGCAAGGCTAACCTGAGAGAGATCGATCGCTATGAAGCGGAAACTGACTCGACCGACGATTGAAGAAGATGCTCGGATTACCTCTGCCGCGCGTGCTGATCCGGACGCGCAGCCTATCGAGGGCGTGATTGGATTGAAGCGCGAACGTGGACGACCGCTGCAGGACACGCATCGAACGATGATCTCGTTGCGTGTCGATCCCGACGTGCTGACGGCGCTGCGCGCCTCGGGTCGCGGCTGGCAGACGCGCGTCAACGCCCTCCTGCGCGAAGCCGTGACGAAGGGCAAGGTCTAGTCGCGCCGCGCAAGCAATTTCCCGATTCCCCTGTGTCGCCAGGGCCACTTGCTTGTTCGTCGCGTTAGCAGCGGCCTATCGCGGGGCTGCCCCGGCACTCAGCCGGGCAGGATGATGCGCGACCCGCCGCCGCTCATCTCCAGCATCAGCTCGTTGATCCGCTTGACGAAGGTGGCCGGATCGTCGAGCTGCCCGCCCTCGGCCAGCAGCGCCTGATCGAGCAGCACCGCCGCCCAGTCGTCGAACTTCTTGTCGTCGTCCTTCAGCCGCAGCACCACCGGATGCTTCGGGTTGATCTCGAGGATCGGCTTCATCGCGGGTCCCTGCTGCCCGGAGGCCTTGAGAAGGCGCGCGAGATTGCCGCTCATGTCGTGCAGGTCGGCGACGAGGCAGGCCGGCGACTCCGTCAGCCGATGCGTCACGCGGACCTCCTTGACGCGCTCGCCGAGGCTCGCCTTGATGCGGGCGACGAGATCGGAGAGCTCGGTCGCCTCCTGCTCCCGTCTCCTTCTTTTCGGCTTCGTCCTCGAGCGCTCCCAGATCGAGACCGCCCTTGGCGACCGAGACCAGCGCCTTCCCGTCGAATTCCGTGACGTGGCCCACGACCCACTCGTCGACGCGGTCCGACAGCAGCAGCACTTCGATGCCCTTCTTGCGGAACACCTCGAGGTGCGGGCTGTTCCGCGCGGCGTTGAACGACTCGGCCGTCACGTAGTAGATCTTGTCCTGCCCCTGCTTCATGCGGCCGGCGTATTCGGCGAGCGACACCGTCTGCTCGGCCGTATTCGGCGTGGGTCGAGGCGAAGCGCAGCAGGCCGGCGATGCGGTCCGCATTGGTGGCATCCTCGCCGGTGCCCTCCTTCAGCACGTTGCCGAAGGCGCTCCAGAACTTGGCGTACTTCTCCTTGTCGCTCTCCGCCAGCTCTTCGAGCAGGCCGAGCACCTTGCGCGTGCAGCCGCCGCGTATCGCCTCGATGTCCTTCGATTCCTGCAGGATCTCGCGCGAGATGTTGAGGGGCAGGTCGTTCGAATCGACGACGCCGCGGACGAAACGCAGATACGCCGGCAGGAGCTGCTCGGCGTCGTCCATGATGAAGACGCGGCGCACGTAGAGCTTGATGCCGTGGCGCGCGTTGCGGTCCCACAGGTCGAAAGGCGCCCGCGACGGGATGTACAGGAGGTGCGTGTATTCCTGGCGCCCTTCGACGCGCGCGTGGCTCCAGGCCAGCGGATCGTCGAAGTCGTGGCCGACGTGCTTGTAGAACTCCCTGTACTGCTCGTCGCTGATGTCGGCCTTCCCGCGCGTCCACAGCGCCGATGCCTGGTTGACGGTCTCCTCGCCCTCGACTTTCTCCTGCTTGCCGTCCTTCCACTCTTCCTTCGGCATCAGAATCGGCTGCACGATGTGGTCCGAGTACTTGCGGATGATCGAGCGCAGCTTGAACCCGGCGAGGAGGTCGTCCTGGCCTTCGCGCAGGTGCAGGGTGATGGCCGTGCCCCGGGTCGCCTTCTCCTTCATTTCGATGGCGAACTCGCCGCCGCCGTCGGATTCCCACAGCACGCCCTGATCGGCCTTCTCGCCGGCGCGGCGCGTATGCACCGTCACCTTGTCCGCGACGATGAACGACGAATAGAAGCCGACGCCGAATTGCCCGATCAGGTGGGCATCCTTCTGCTGGTCGCCGGTGAGCTGCGAGAAGAACTCCCGCGTGCCCGACTTCGCGATCGTGCCGAGGTTGGTGATCACCTCTTCGCGGCTCATGCCCACGCCGTTGTCGGCAATGGAGAGGGTCTTCGCCGCCGGATCGTAGTCGATGCGGATCTTCAGCTCGAAGTCGTCCTCGAACAGCGCCTCGTTGTGCAGCGCCTCGAAGCGCAGCTTGTCGCAGGCGTCGGAAGCGTTGGAGATCAGCTCCCGGAGGAAGATCTCGCGGTTCGAGTACAGCGAATGGATCATCAGCTGCAGGAGCTGCCGGACTTCGGTCTGGAAGCCGAGGGTTTCGCGCTCGGCGCGCTCGGCGGTGTGTTCGGTCACGGCAGTCCTCCTTGGATTCACGTCTGCAGTATCTTGGTGCCACTCGGCCAAATTTCAACCTTCGGCCTGGGAAACGGCGAAACCTGCCGCCATCCGAAAGGGACGGGACGCTGACGCAACGACCATCATGGTGATCCTTTTACGGATCGACCCCGATGCTCCGTCGGATGGGCGAAGCGCGCAGGTCAATCGACCCCCCTCGATGGTCCGTCCGGGTCCAAGCACAGCGCCGCAGCCGTCACGTCGAGAAAGTTGGCGACGCCTTGGACGTTGCGGAACGATGCATGCAGGATCGCGAGCGCTACAAGGCTGCACTCCACCTCGCCGTCGTCAATGGCGGCGGGCGGGCCACGCAGTTCGTCCTGGAACCCCGCGCGGTGTCCAATTTCCCAATCTGTGGCCGCCTTGAGCCAGGCCAACAGGCCGGGGACGATGACGGGTTCGCCATCGATTGTCGCACGCAGGGCGTGCAATTCGTGGTCCGGCATGGCGGCAAGAGCAGCGGCGATGTCGGCGATCGAATCCATCGGGGAAATTTCGCCGCCCGCCAACCGGCATGGCGGTGTGTCGTGCCTGCGGCACCGCGCTATAAATCGAGCCGTCGGCCTTCGGCAATCGCCAATAACTCCTGACAGGCGCTATGCCGGTGCGTGCCAGCCAGCGTCCGCCCAAAGCTCGCCGCTCACTGCCGAATTGGCGAGCATAAAGCAGATCGCATCGGCGATCTCGTCGGGGCGAATCAGTCGGCTCAGCTGCGTGAACGGCAGAATGTGCTTGCTGATGTAGTCATCACCCATCGAGCGCACCATCGGCGTGTCGGTGAACCCCGGGTGAATCAGCCCGCAGCGCACGCCGTAATAAACGGCCTCCTTCATTATGGTCGCTGCCGCACCCTCGAGGCCGGCCTTGGTGCTGGCGTACGAGATTTGGCCGCGGTTGCCCTGCGACGAAACGGAGCCGATGAACACGATGGCCCCTTGCATCCCCTCGGACGGTTGCCATCGCTTGAGGCCACAGGCGGCGCGATTCTCGGCAATGCGTCCGATCATTTCGAGCGCCCAGTAGACGGGGGCCACGAGGTTCACATCGATGACCTGCTTGAACCGGTCCACCGGATAGATCCGCGCCTTCCCGGTGATCTTGTCTATGCGGACGGCAAGATCGTCGCGCGTGATGCCGGCCGCCGGCACACACATCGTGACGGTGTCGAACTCGCTGCTGATGGAATCGAAAACCGAGGCGCGAAAGGCCTCGTCGGTCGTATTGCCACAGTAGGGGTGGGCGACCAGCCGACCAGCCTCGGCATTGATTTCGGCGGCGACACTGATGATGTTCTCGCCCATGTCCACGAGCGCCAACGCGCGCACATTGCGGCGCGCCAATTCTGACGCCACGGCCCGCCCGATGCCGCTAGCGGCACCGGTAATTACCGCAACCTTTCCAGCGATTTCCATATAGGCTCCTGACCCATTGCTGCACTGCAACATCCTAGCTGCTTTGCGGACTGATGTCACGGAAAACTTGGGCACGCAGAGCATTGATGACATTTGCATAATTGCGGGGCCGCGTCATGTCCGCTCGGCTCTGCCAGTGGCGATTCTTCCGCGCCTTGCTTGGCGGATTGCCTCAAACCACGTGCTTGGCCGCCTCAACCGAGGTTCAGAATGAGCCTCAACCCGTTCATCGCGGCTGCATCGCCTTCAGGTACCAGCGGATGAACGCATCGACGTTGTATTCCTTGCGCTGCGACAGCGGGCCCGGCTCGTAGCCGATCGATTCGACGCCCCTCTGCTGCCACTTGCAGATCTCCCAGTCCTGCTCGTTGGTGAGATGCCAGAACGGCAGCAGGCGATCGAGCTGGTAGTCCGCGCCTTCGCGCGCATCCTGGTGCACGAGCCAGTAGCTCCTCATCGCCGTCTTGCGCGGGCCGGCTGGCAGCATGCGCGTCACGACCGCGTGGTCGCAGCTCGCGTGCAGCCAGAAGTTGGGCAGGCTGCGCATGCGCAGCACGCCGACGTCCCCATCGGGGTAGTCTCCCATCAGCGGCGCGACGCGCGTGCCGTCCAGCGACTCGGTGGCAAAGCCTTCGGCGAGCGCGGTGCGGTTGCACGTGTACCAGAGATCGTGGTCGGGATCCGGGAACGTCGCGAGGCCGCCCTTCGGGTGCGCAACGCCGTCGCCGGGAACCTCCCACTTCGACTGGATGCGCGCGAGCGCGGCGGTTATCTGCTGCCGTACCGCTGCGGAGGCGTGCTCCTCGTCGTGGACGTCGAAGTTGGATTTCACGTACTGCGGATGACGCGGCGTGCAGTGGTAGCACTCGCGGTTGTTCTCCCAGACGAGCTTCCAGTTCGCCTCGACCTCGTACTCGATCGTGTGCGCGATCCGCGCGCGGTCGAATCCCTGCGGCGCGCCGGCGACTTCGAAGCGCCGGCGGAAACCCTCGAATTCGGGAGGCGCTTCGGAAACGGAAATGTATATGAATCCGGCAGCGACCTCGGCGCGCACGGGTTGCAAACCGAGCTTCGATTTTTCGACGCCATCGTGCATGCCGTGACAGGCGACCAGTTCGCCTTGCCGCGAATAGGTCCAGCTGTGATACGGGCAGACGAGCGCGCGGACGTGGCCGCTCTCCGTGCGGCAGATCTGCGAGCCGCGGTGGCGGCACACGTTGTGGAACGCGCGCACCACACCGTCGTCGCCGCGGATCACCAGGACGGGAGCGTCACCGACGGACAGCGTCAGGAAATCGCCGGGGTCAGGGATCTCGAAGGCGAAGCCGGCAAACAGCCACCCGTGCTGCCAGATGCGCCGAAGCTCGGCCGCATACAGCGCTTCGGTCGCGTAGAACGCCCGCGGCATCCCGCGGCCGTCCTGGCGCGAGGCGAGGAGGGCGGCAAGATCGGGATCGAGTGACGACCGGGAGTCGGGCATGGATTGCTCGCTGCGGAGGTTACGCGAGTATCGCCTTGCGGTCGGGATCGTACGGCGGCCGTAGGTGACGAAGCGCCGGATAGCGGGATCCCATCGCCTCCACCTCGTATTCCGGATGCGTTGGTTCGTCGGCAGCCAGGTACGCGCACAGGACGTTGCGACCAACCGTGTAACCGTAGCCGGCGCTGGTGACGCGGCCGAGCACGCGTTCGCCGGCCCGCACGATTTCGCCGCCGAAGAGGTTGACCTCCGGCGGCGCGGTGAACCAGGCGAGCTTCTGCTTCGGTCCCCTGGTCTTCACTTCGGCCAGGGCGGCGCGGGCGAGAAAGTCGCCCTTGCCGGGCGCGACGCAGAAACCGAGGCCGGCTTCGAACGGGTTGTAGTCCGGCGTGATGTCGGAGCCCCATATCAGGTAGTGCTTTTCGAGGCGCAGGCTGTTGATCGCGCGATAACCGGCGTTGGCGATGCCGTGCGGCTGACCGGCCGCCCACAGCTTCTCGTAGAGATGGAGCGCGTACTCGACCGGGACGTGCAGCTCGTAGCCGAGCTCGCCGAGGTAGGTCACGCGCAACGCCAGCACCGGCGCAAACCCGATGTCGAGCTGCCGCGCGCTCATGTAGGGAAAGTCGGCATTGGCAAGCGGCGCATCGGTGAGTTGCGCGAGCACATCGCGCGAGCGCGGTCCGCAGAGATTGAGCACGGCCCGCGCGGAAGTGTGATCGTCGATCGCGACGCCGCCGGCGGCGGGCAGATGGCGCTCGATCGTCGAGCGGTCGCGCACGCCCAGCGCGCTGCCGGTGACGAAGTAGAAGCGATCCTCGGCGAGCCGCGTGATCGTGACGTCAGCCTCGATCCCGCCGCGCTCGTTGCAAAGCTGCGTGTAGACGATGGTGCCGATCGGACGATCGATGTCGTTGCAGGCGAGCTTCTGCAGCAGCGCGAGCGCGCCGGGGCCGTGCACCTCGTACTTGGAAAACGAGCTCATGTCGATCAGCGCGACGCGCTCGCGCACCGCGCGATGCTCGGCGCCGATCGCGTCGAACGCCGGGCCGCGCTCGAACGACGGCACCTCGATCGCCGGCGTTCCCGGCGGCGCGAACCAGTTGGGCGCTCCCAGCCGAACTTGTTGCCGTAGACGGCGCCGGCGGCCTTCAGCACGGCGTGCAGCGGGCTGCGCCGCGCGTCGCGGCCGGCGTCGGCCTCGTACGCAGGCCACGCGATGTGATAGTAGCGGCTGTAGCTCTCGACGGCCCGCGCGTACATGAACTCCTTGACCGAGTGTGGCGCGCCGAAGCGGCGCACGTCGAATGGCCACAGGTCCATTCCCGGGTCGCCGTCGACGATCCAGTTGGCCATCACCCACCCGGCGCCGCCGGACGCGGCGATGCCGGACGTGAAACCGCAGCAGAGGTAGAAGTTGTCGAGCTCGGGCGAGAGGCCGATGATCGGCTCGCCGTCGGCGGTGATCGGGATCGGTCCGTTGATCATCTGCCGGATGCCGACTTCGTTCAGCGCCGGAATCCGCGCGGAGGCCGCCTCGGCAATCGGCGCGAAGCGCTCGAAATCCGGCTGCAGCAGCTCCGGACCGAAGTCCTTGCGGATGCCGTTCGGCCCCCACGGCGGCGTGTTCGTCTCCCAGCCGCCGACCGCGAGCGCGCCGGGTTCGGGCTTCACGTAGAAGTTGCCGTCGGGGTCGCGCAGCGTCGGCAGGCCCGCCGGAATGCGGTCGGTTTTCTCGGTGACGAAATACTGATGCTCGACCGCGCATGCCGGCACGCGCGTCCCGGCCATCGCCGCGATCTCGCGGCCCCACATGCCGGTCGGCGTTGATCACGCACTCGGTCGCAATCTCCCCCGCGTCGGTGACGACCGTCGTCACGCGCCTTCCGGAGCGCTTCAGCCCGGTCACGCGCACGCCCTGCGCGATCGTCACACCGCCGGCGCGCGCGCCGGCCGCATAGGCATTGGTGAGGCTCGTCGGGTCGACGTAGCCGTCGCCCTCGATCCACGCGGCGCCCACCACGCCCTTCGCCTCCAGCAGCGGAAACAGGTCGCGGGCCTCTCGCGGCGACACCAGATCGACGCGGAAGCCGAAGCCTTTGGCCATCGTCGCCGAGCGCTTGAGCTCCTGCCAGCGCGCCGGCGACGAGGCGAGGCGCAGGCTGCCCACACCCTGCCAGCCCGTGGCCTGTCCGGTTTCGGCTTCGAGCCTGCCGTACAGCTCGGCGCCGTAGCGCATGATGCGCGTCAGGTTGCTGCTGCTGCGGAGCTGGCCCACCAATCCGGCCGCGTGCCACGTCGCGCCGTGCGTGAGCTGCAGGCGTTCCAGCAGCAGCACGTCCCGGACGCCGCGCTGCGCGAGGTGGTAGGCGATGCTGCAACCGATGACGCCGCCGCCGATGATGACGATGCGGCTCTGCTGGGGCAGTGGCATAGGAGCGCGAATCTAGCACAATGTCCGCCAGGCCCGAGGGCCGGCACGTCGGCGGCGGAATGGCGTCCCTGCGCAACGCGGCGTCGCATACGGATCAGCCGCGGCGCGCGCCGCCCGCCATACTCGAACGATGCCCCATCCCGGCGCAGGAGAAACCATGGACGAGCCGCAGGCCGCTTCGCCCCGTGCCCATCGCGCCGGCGGGCGCGAAGCCAAGCGGGCCGCGCGTTCGGCGCGGGCCGGCATATCGATGCCCTACATCACGCGCAGGATCGGCGTGTACGAG
>CAVPUM010000019.1:0-21467 GCA_963708855.1 uncultured beta proteobacterium
ACAGATACTTCATCGAAATATATCCTTAGGGATAGTAAATCCAACGCCTCGACGCGCCATGGAGCAGCGTAGCACGGCTTGACTTGCGCGGGCCGACGGGAAGCCGGGGTGATCGGGAGTCGCCGCGACGCCGTGATTGCCCGGCATCGGGCGTTTCGCGAGCGTCAGCGAGCGCGCCTGGTGGCCGTCGGTTTGCGCCTGTCCGGCGTCCTGCGCGAACGGCGGTCGACGATCGGCGTTACCCAGTGATGCGCTGATCGAATTCGTACTCCGGTCGGGCTGGGGTCGAAGCGGCCCGGCCCGGCATCGGGCAGATCCCATAGCGGCGGGCCGCGGGCGGGCGCGATCCGGGTGGTGCCGTCGGCTCGCCTAGGTGGACGAGGATGTCGTGGATCGTGGACGGGTCGGTGATGAAGGCGATGACGCGCATCTCGGCGCCGCAGAGCGGGCACGCGAGGGGAAAGACTTCATAGATGCGGGCGAGCAGCCCCGCCCAGGCGTAGCGGGCAGCGCAGCGATGGGCCGGTTCGGCGGCGGGTTGCGGCTTGGGTGCGCCCGGCCGAGGGTTTTCTTGCTATACCTATCAATGACTTGCACGCGTCCCCACGGGCACGATGGGACGCCCTCTGCTCGCACTGACGACGCGTCAACGACCGTCCGCCGTTGCGCGTTAACGACGGCTATGGGCAACATCGCGGCAGTGCGTTACCGCCTCTCGGCTGGTCGTCCGTGCCCCGCAGCCTCGCACGCGAGCCCGAAGTAAGCCTCCCCCGCGGCAGCCTCGCCACGCGGCCGCTCGTGGCGGAGACGGCGCTCGTCGTCATTGCCGTCGCCATCCTCTTTCCGTGGTTCGACCGCGTCGCCGCCGACGACGCGGGTCGGGACCGGCGCTTCGCCGAAGCGATCGTCACGGTACGCGGCTTGCCGAACCCCGTGCTGCCGTCGCTTTGTGCGGCCTACGGCGGTGTCGTCGAGCCGCTCCTTCGCGAGCGGCTCTGCCGCCGCGGCGAGTCGGGAACCGCCGTGGACATGTCCCGAATACCCGTTGCGCTCACCGATGCCCGGCTCCGCATCCGAAACGCGTTTTTGGCGCCGCTCCGCGAGACGCAAGCGCGGCAGTCGGAACTTCGCCTGCAGCAGCGCGAAGGCCTGGGCGACCCGCTCATCTTGAGCAACGCCATCGAAGCGACGGAGGCGGAACTGCAACCCTTCGTCAACCGGTACGTGCTCGACGGCCCGGAAGGCGCGGGGCCGACGCCGTTGGAATGCGGGTTCGACAAGGTCGAAGCCGCGCTAGGGCGCAAAGCGACCCCGACCGCAGCCCCCCACCACGAGACGGCACGGGCCAATGCGCTTTTGCTGCTTGGCGCCGCAATCGACGGACATCCGGCGACGCCTGCGTTGGCAGACATCGCGCTGCTCCCTGTCGAAACGGTTCGGGGCAAGGGCCGATGCGGGACGATCCGCTTGGCCGATGCACTCGCCCAGTCGTCCGTGCTGATGGCCGATGCCCGGCAGGCGCCGACGACCTCGTCCAAGAACGACGCGATGCGTGCCCTGCTGCGTTCGGCGGGCTGGCAATGGGCGGGCTGGATGCTGGCCGGATTCGGACTGATCCAGCTTTCGCGCCGGTCGATCCCACCGGCGATCGGCGTCGCGCTCGCGCTCTGCACGTGGGCGGTGGCTGCGTGGATCGGCCGCGTTCCGTGGCCGCTCGCCGCCGAACGCACGTTCGTCCCGGCGCGCGAGGGTGCGTCGTGGTTCACGATGCCCGCGCCTTTCGTGCCGTGGCTCCTCGCGTCCGCTGCCATTGTGCTCGTGTTCTCGGGATGGCTTTCGAGGCGGCTGCCCGCCGGACCCGAAACGATGGCGTCGCGGCTCGGCTATCCCGGACTCGTCGTCGTCACGGGCATCGGCTGGATGCTGCTTCTCGACCTGTCGGCCAACGGGCACACGGGCAACCGCTATCTTGCCCTCTACCATCAAGGTCACCTCTGGCTCGGGATGCTCATCCTCAGTGTCGTCGTGTTCCTGCGCCAACCCATCGGACGGATGCTCGGATGGTGCCTGTCCGTGCTCGGCGGCGTCACGAGCGCGCTCGGCTCGCGGCTTGCGCCCGGTGGGTGCCGTGACGCTTTCGGTGGTCCTGCTGTTGCTGCTCGTGGGCACCGTCGGATTCCTGTTGACCAACATCCGCCAGCTCACCTCCGAAATCGGCCGCGTCTGGCTGATCGTCGGCTCCGCGTGGTTCTTTTTCCTGCGCGGAACGCCGCTCGCCGAGCGCATGGCGCGCAGCGACAGCTCGTTTTTCTCGCTCGTCCGCTACGTCTATCCGTTGCTGTTCGTGGTGCTCGTGCTGATCGGGACGATGCTCATCACCCGCGACATGGGGCCGCTCCTCATCGCCGGATACGGCGCGGGCGCATTCGTCGCCGCGTCGATCGCGATGTGGTGGCACCAGCGCCATCGCGCGACGGCCCCGGCCTTCGCCATCGCGGTCGCATTGTTCGTGATGTGGATCCTGGGGACGACGCTCGCGCTCTTCGAGCTCGGGTCGATCGACGACGTCACCGCCGCCAGGCTCGAAAATCTCGCCGCGCCGATGGCTTCGGCGAACGATCAGCTCGCGCTGGTGGGCTGGTTCCAGGGCGCCGCGCCCGCCACCGGGTTCGGGCTCGGCAATGTCCCGTGGTGCGGATATGCGAGTGCCAAGGGCTGCGCAGGCGTGCCGGCGCAAATCCAGAGCGACTACACCTTTACGGCACTGGTGGGTGCGTTCGGCTGGACGTTCGCCTGGGCGATGACGCTCGGCTGCGCCGTCTGGCTGCACCGGCTCGTCCGGCACCACGGCCGGGTGACGCGGGGGGAGCCGCGCCTGGTCTCGACGCAGGGCCGCGTCGTCAACGACGATCAGGCGTTCCTGAGCTGGCTCGCCGTCGCGTGGGTCGTCCTGGCGCTCTGTCAGCTGGCCGTGACCGTCGCGGGCAATCTTGCCGTGCTGCCTCTTACCGGCGTCACGTTTCCGTTCGTGAGCTTCGGCATGACCTCACTGCTCGTCAACATGGCGCTCTTCGCGCTGTGCCTGCACATCAACGTTCCGGGGTCCTCCGCGGATGCGTGAAGAGCGCCCGGCGACGCTGCTCGAGTTCGCGATCGCGGCGAGCATCGCCGTGGTACCGCTGTTGCTGCTGGTGCTCGTCGCCGTGGCCGAAGTGCGACCGTCGCACACTTCCGCGAAAGCGCGAAGCGGCGGCCATCAGCATGTCAGCCTGCGGGAGGTCGCGGCGCTCAAGACGTTCGAGCGCGCCATCGTGCGCCGCGACGCCGTGGGGGCTGCGCTGCCGACACCCGAAGCGCTGCAGGATGGCATCCCGCACTGCCGCGCCGAATGGGACGGTCGCGGGGGCACGATGCACCGGATCCGGCAGCTCCTCGCGAGATCGCACCAGGCGTCACTCTCGCCGGCGCAGCGAATGGTCGCGCAGCTCGAGGAGCTCGACGCGGCGCTGCGCCGCTTCAGCACGGGGGCCAACCGCCGTGTCGGCGACCCGGTGGCTTTCGACTCGCGGCGTTGGTTCGATGCCGTGCGCGCAACACTCGAGACGCCGATCGAAACTCCCGACTATCCCGGCCGCAGGTTCATCGTGCAGTGTTCGGACATCGCGGCCGCGGTCGCGACCCTGTCGCGGGGCGAAGGGCGGATGCTCGCCACGCTCGCGTGGAGAGGCACGGTCGTCGACCGTGCGATGAAGCATTGGCGCCCGGATCAATACGTCGAAGTCTCGACGAGGCAGGTTGCGCGGGCCAATCCCTGGAGTGGTCTGCCTGGGTGCGTTTACATGGGTTTCTCGGCGCCTGACGTCGACGCCCCGATGCCGGAGTATTTCGTCGCCGGCTCGCGGGGCGTCGCGGCGCAGCTGTGCAAAGAGCCGGGAATGCTCGGCGTCGCGACGACCGATCGTCCGGCCGCACGCGCCGTTGGAAGCTCCGACGAGGCGAGCGCCGACATGCGCGCGGACGACGAGCGGTGGAACGTCCCGCCGTCGCTCGCCCTGATGCTGCAGCCGCTCGCGACGCTGCAGCGACCGACCGGCTCGCTCTATCGGCTGTATACCGATGCCCCGGCCACGGCGGGCCTGACGCCGACGGAGTATCGCTACGGTCCGAACCGGATCGCCATCGGCGGCACGCCGATCGACGTCGGCTTCTCGGTGGACCTGACGATCGAGCCCGCGGTGCAGGCGCTCGCGCAGAAGATCGCGGCCTGCTACACCGGCCGCCAGGATGTTTGCAAGGCGCTGGGTGTTTCGCGCAGCGAGGACACTGGGCATCCGATCGGTCATCGGATGCTCGAGCGCGCCGTGGTCCGCATGGCGGGCATCGCCGTGATCGACATCCCGAGCGGCCGCATCGAGGCGCTCGCAGGAGCGCTGTCGTCCTGCACACGCCAGGAATACGACGGGCCCGGCCGCGCAAAGACCTGCGACAAGCGCCTGCCGTATCCCATTCGCTACCGTCCCGATGCGTTGCTCAATCCTGCGGTCTATCACGACGCGATGCCCGCATCGATCATCAAGCCGATCATGGCCGCGGCGTTCCTCTCCGATCGGGACGTGGGTGCGCGCTGGCTCGCCGCCGAGCAGGCCGCGATGCAGCGCCCGGGATCGCCGTCGCTCGACAGTCTGCGGGGCCAGCTCATGCGCTCGAACTCGGCGCGCTTTCTCGACCGGATGCTCTGCGCCGACCAGTCGTTCCAGCACTGCCGGCGGCCCTGGGACGTCCAGGCGACGGCACTCGCTTTCGGCTGGAACGAAGGCTGCGCCGACGGCCGCGGCGACTGCGGCAAGCGCGATCTCCTGTTCGGTCGGTCGGTCGATGCAAGCGACGAGTCCGGTACGGTGGCGCCGTTGGCGACGCTCGTTCCCTACGGTCGGCTGTTCGCCGAGCCGCTTGGCAGCAAGCCGGGCGCCCCCTTCCGGCTACGGCGGCCGATGCCGCTCGATCTCGCCAAGGTGCAGGCGTGCGCCGCCGGCGCAGACGGACACCGTCTCAGCAACGACGATTGGGAGCAATGCCGGGCTCGGGGCGTGGTGGATATCGTCGCCGAGGGCTGGGGACAAGGGCACGCGCGTTCGAGCGCGCTGGGCGTCGCCGGGATGATGGCGGCGCTTGCGGCCGCCGCCAATGGTCAGGCCGACCTGCGCACGCCGCATCTCGTCGAAGGGATGCGCGGAGTCGGTCCCGCGAATGCCGCGCAGTTGAAGCCCGCGGTGATGCGCTGGGGCCTCGCGGATCCGCAACCCAACAAGATCGCGCGGGACGCCGCGGAAGTCATCCTGAACGGGCTTTCGTACAGCCACCGCGAGGGAACGGCAAGGCTCGCGTGCGAACAGGTGTTCGATGCTCCCACGTGCCGCGCGATGGACTGGATCGCCGGAAAGACCGGGACGCCGACGTTTCCCAACGACGCACGCTCGCTCGACGAGCTCGCCCGTCTCTGCGCCGGCGGCACCGTCAACGCGCGGAGCGATCGCAGCGCGTGCGGACCGCTTCGCCCGTACAAGTGGTACGTCGCGGCGTACAAGACCGATCCCAGCGACGGGCGCTGGACGAAAGCCATCGGCGTGCTTACGGAGCGCAACTGGATCGCCGCCACGGGCCGCATTCACAGCGCGGGGGATCACGGCCCCAACCCCGCGGCGGAGATCGCCATGCAGGTCGCCGCGCGCCACACGGGGCACGCGCCGGGAGAGGCCAAATGAAGCGCGTCGTGGACGCCAATGGAAGGCAGTACCCGGCCGGCTCCGCCGCGTCGGGTGTCGAAGCGCCTCTCATCTGGACGTTCGACGGGCCCTTCGCGACCTGCCTTTCGGACATGGAGGACACGTTTCGGCGCGCGATCATCCAGGTCGGCGACGTTTCGCGAATCGCGGTGCAGATCGACCTGTCGCTGCCGGCCCTCAAGCCTCGCATCGACGCCGGAGAAGCGATACAGCCCGCATGGGGGCAATTCGTCGAACGCCTTACGCAGCGTTATGGCCTGCCCGCCGGCCCGCGCGTGCGACACCTTCGAATGGCGGGCCCACTGGCGACGATGGTGATCGCCTATCGGAGATGAAACATGGCGATTAAAGGGTGGGTCGTGCACAAGGTGAACCGGTTGTTTACGCGCGTGGACCTGCCACCCCGCGCGACACCGCTCGGCCAGGCCGTGATGCGGCGCAGGGGCGAGAAGCGCGAGCCCGAGATCCGCGCTGCGGGCGGCCATGATTCGCTGCCGCGTCCCCAGCATCTCGGCGCGTACGCGCCGCTGGTGGCCGCGATGCGGGAGGAGCTCGAGCAATTCGTCGCGAGTCACGTTCGCATGCACCTCGCCATCGCCGAGCATGACCGCTACCTGCTTACGTCGATCGAAGTCGAATGCGTCGCCGGCGACGAATCGCGCGAGCTATTGCAGCGATTCATGCGCGAGTTCAAGCCACGGCAGATCAAGGCGTACATCGCGAAAGAGGTCATCGGCCGGCTTCCGAACGCGAGCGTCATCGATCTCGCGCACTTTGGCGGGCTCAATGCGGCACCCGGTAGCGGCGACGGCGCGCCCGACGAGGTCTATGGCGAATTGCTGGCGGAACTCCGCAGCTCCGAACCGCGCCCGAGTGCGCAGCCCTACCAGGTGAGCCTCAGAGGGACGTTGGTCGGAGCTCGACGCGAGCGGCCCCGGCACGAAAGACAGGGCTGGTGCTGTCGACGCTCCGCGCACGCCGATTGCCGGCCGGTCGCTCGAAGTGGAAATCGAAGACGCCCTCGGCAAGCGCCACATCACGCTGACGTCCGTCGTACCGGGCCGTCGCTATGCAGTGGGCACCGGCGAGGGCAGCGAGATCGTCGTCAACGGCAAATATGCAAGCCGTCGACACTGCGAGTTCTGGCTCGACAAGGGCGCCTGGTGGGTGACGGACAGCGGGTCGACCAACGGAACTCGGGTCGAGTCGGCGACCAGTGTGCTCGGCCGCAGCGGACAGAACGGGGGCGCCGGCGGACAGACGGTGATCGAAGTGGTGACTGGCGCGCGGATTGTCCTCTCCGGGCTCGCCGGCGGGGACGCGTCGCAATACCCGCGGCTGCTGCTGCGAACCGCGGGCGAGCTGCGGCACACCCGCGACGCCGATGGCACCGCGGGTTCAGGCGCCCACGACACCCGCAACGCCGATCGTCGCTGCACGGCCCCGTTCGAGCGGCCTCGCGCTTTCGGTGCGCATGGCCTCGGGTGAACGCACGATTTCGGTTCCCGCCGAGCCGCTGCCGTTTGGCATCGGCCGCTCGCGAAGCCAGGCGCTGGTGATCGACTGGGCGCACGAGGACGTGTCGGGCCACCACGTCGACATCGTCGAGGTCGACGACGCAGGCGCAATAGTCGTCGTCCATGGTGACAACGGAGTCACCGTCGCCGGCGTTACGCATCCGCAGGGCTCGCAATTCCGCTGGCAACCGGGCGAGAAGATGTGCCTTGGCCGCACGAACGGCAACGAGCCGGAATGCACATTGACCTTGTCGCAAAGCCATCGCCCATGAGCCTCGTTACACCCCGCCAGCCGTTGACGCCCCAGCGCGAAAGCACGCGCCGCGAACGAACGCCAGTGTCCGAGTCCGCGGTCCTGAAGGCGCGAAGCGTGCGCCTCGAGCTCGCGGTCGCGTCCGGCCGCGGCAAGTGCCACGCGGTGAACGAGGATTCGTACAGCGCGCTAGACCGCGCGTCGCCGGTCTATGTCGTCGCCGATGGCGTCGGCGGCGGCGCGATGGCCTCATGGGCGAGCCGGGAGCTCGTGCGCAAGCTGCACGACGCGCTCGACCGGCACCGCATCGACGAGGGCTCGATGTCGAACGCACTCCTGGCCGCGGATCGCGACGTGGCAGAGGAGATCGCGAAACATACGGCCGCGTCGGGTGCGGCCACCGTCGCCCTGTGCGCCGCGACGCATCATCTCCTGTCGCGCTGGCTGATCGCGTGGGTCGGCGATTGCCGCATCTATCGCGTCCGCGCGGCGCCGGACAAGCCTGCGGAGCTCCTGACGCGCGACGATACCTACGGTCATCTCGGCGAGGATCCTCCGCCGGGCGGATCGCCCGACGATCCCGCGCGAATGGTGGGCAACGGTGCCGTCGCCGCACCGAACGTCGCGAGTATCGATCTCGCCGACGACGAGATGCTGGTGCTGTGCAGCGACGGATTGCACAAGCATGTCGAGCCCGTGGACATCCATCGGGAGTTGCGGGCATGCGCGCCGCTGGCACGATGCTGCGGCCGGCTCGTCGAGCTCGCGCGCCTACGGGGCAGCAGCGACGATGCGACCGTCCTCGTGATCCACCGCCATGCCCAACCGGAGGCCGTTCAATCATGACCCCCGAGCAAATCGAGCGCGTGTTCGGGCGCGGGCGGCTGAAGATGGTCACCGGCGAGCACGTCGAGGTGTTTCGCGAGGCCGTAGTGCCGGGAGAACGGAGGCGCTATACGAAGCGCTTCCTGAATTCGACCGACGGCGACTTCGGACATTGGACGGAACGCGAATGGCGCATCCTCGCGCGACTGATCGGGCACGGCATCGGCTGCGTGCCGGACGTCGTGCAGTTCGACCGCGGTTCGGTCAAGGGTGCGCAGCTCGTGCAGACCTACGACGCAGGCGTGACGGTCGATCAGTGGGCCACGCTGTTGCCATTCCAGCGCGACGGTCACATCTATCGCCACGCCTTCGAAGATTGCGCACACTGGTGGGCGCTCGCTCATTACTGCCTCGTCGCGCTGAAGGAAATCCATCAACTGCAGCTCGTGCACCTCGACATCAAGGGCGACAACGTCTGCATCCCGTTCGGACCCGCGAGCTTCGACCCGCACGCGGAGAGGGCAACGCTCTATCCGCTGTTCGGCCAGCTTGCGCTCATCGATTTCGCTTTTTCGCTGGTTTCCGGCGAGAGCCTGACGGTCGCACTGCCCATCGGCTGGCAGAGGGAATACGACTATCAGTCACCGCGCCTCCTCGAGGCGCTCGTCGAGGGTCATGACGGCGACTTGAGGAAGACGCGCGAGCTCGATTGGCGCTGCGACATCTACAGTCTCGCAGCGATGCTGAAGCGCTACTTGCCGGACGTCGTCACGGCGCGGCCTCCGGAGCGCGCAACCGGATGGACGAGCGAGCGCTACGACGCCGCAAAAGCGTTGATCCTGTCGCTTCGACGCCACCACGATGCCGATCTGCCGCAACGGCTTCCGCACCAGGCGATGATCGACGCCACGGGCGGGATGCTGCGCGAAAGCGACGTCGAGCAGTCGCTTGCTGCGGGTTGGACGCTCGCGCGCGATGTCACCCTGGTATCGGGAGCGGCCTCTCCGCTCACTCCGATGACGCGAATCGCACCGCCGATACGCGTTTTCAGGAAGCCGCGCGAGCGGGCATCGCCGGACGTGCGCAGCGCCGTGGAAGCCCCGCTCGACACCGTCGTGCCATTCATGATCACGCGGCGCAACGATGCCCTCCCCACAACTGCGCCCCGCAACGGCACTGCGCACGCCGCGCTCGCAACCGCGGTTGCGCTGGTGCTCGGCGCAGCCGTCGCGCACCAGTTTTTCCCCGATGCGGGGCGGGCATTGACCGAAGGTGCGCACGCCGTCCTCGACGACGGAGGGCGGCGCGACGATACCAACGTCGCCAGCGCTGAAACGCCGGCCGGTGATGCTTCGTCGCCGGCGCCGACCGCGGCGACGGAGCCGCCACCCGCGGTCGCGCCCGAAGAGGCCGAAGAGCCCGACGAGCCCGGCAGTGACGGAATCCGTCGACTCGGTGGCGCCTTTGCCGGCGCAGAAAGGGGATGCAGTGCGCCGTCCGCCGAACCCGCAGATGAGCCCGAGAGTGGCGCCACCCTCCAGCGAACCGGCGCGCTCGGCCGGCAAGCGCGCCACGACGAAAGCGGCCCCGCCGCCTTCAACGCACCGGTCCGCGCCTCCGACGACGGCTAGGATGGCGCCGGTTCGAACGCCGACACCCGCACCTCGCACATCCCCGACGATCGTTGCTGCAAAATTGGGTGCGGGATCGGCAACGTCATCCGAGGGAGCGCGCGTGGTGACGGCGCCGGCGCCAGCGCACGTCATCGAGCTCGTACCACCACCGACTCAGGCTCCGTCGACGCAGCCGTCGCCCGCGCCGGCGCCGCAATCGGCAGAAACGGTCGCGCCGTCAAACCCCGTCGCGGCGCAGGGCCAAGCGCCATCTCCACCGCCGGAGTCCGCAGTGGCGGCGCCAAAATCGTCGACGGCCACGCGACGTGCACGGACTGCGTCAGTGAACGACGAATGGCGCGCCGGAATCAATGCCCTGTCCCAGTTCTTCGGATTCACGAAGCGCAAGGCCGCTCCGATCGAGGAGCGCAGCTTCCAGGAAGTTACGCCTGCCCCCAAGCCATCGCGTGCGCCGCAGATCACGACGCCGGCGCCGGACGTACCGCTTTCGGTTCCTCCCAGGATCGATGCGCCGCCGCTGATGGCGATGAGCACTCCGCCGCCGCTTGCCACGCCGGCTCCACCGCCTCGAACGCTGTCGCCGCCGCCGGCGATCCCCGATCCGCGCGCCGATTACCGTTCGTCCGATCGCACCCGCGAGAGCGACTTCGCGCTTGCCGCGCGGCGGACGCTCGCGCAGGGCGTTCCGAGGATAGCGGTGCAGGCGCAGACCGAAATCGCGCCCGTGTTGTGGGCCGCGGCAAAGGCGCAGGATCCGCGGGCCGAGCGGGAGGTCGTCGACCAAGCCCAGGCGATCTGGGTCCGCGACGGCGCGGCGCCGTATTCCCAAACGGTCGAACCAGCTGCCGCTCGCCGTCTCAACGAGGAGGCGATCAGGGCATATTGGGTTCGCCGGAACATTCCGGAGGCGTACGATCTGTCGCTCAAGGCCTTCGGCGCCAATCCCAACGATCCCGAAGTCGCCGGCAACCTCGCGTTCCTTCATCTCAGAGTCAGCCCCGTGCAACCGGAGACGGCGCGCCAGCTCGCGCTGCACGCGATCGCGGTTCGGGGCACGCGGTTCCGCACGGGGCGGATCGAGGATTGGCATACGTACGCTCTCGCGAGTGCGCTCACGGGCCGCGATGCGGACGCCCGCAACGCGATGTACGTCACCGTAGCGCTCGCCGGAAGCGTCGAGCGCAACTGCAAGGCCGGGCTGAGCGCGATCACCAACTACGGAGAGCGGGTCCGCGAGCCGGTCGAGGCGATGTTGTATCGGATCCACACGCAAGGGCGAGCCTACGAATCACCCTATTGCGCGTGGCCTCCCAATTGGTCGCTCGGCATGCGCCGGCAATGAAGCCTTTGCACCGAGGACGAGGTTTGACGCGTGACGCGACCCTCTACAGACGCGGATTCGTGTTGCCGTTGTTCGCAGCCCGAACGTGAAACCACGCGCCGACGTCGCCCACGGATAGTATATCCAACGCCACGACGCGCCGAGCGGAGCACCGCAGCACGTCTTGACTTGCCCGGACCGACGGTAAGCGGGGATGGTCAGGGTCGCCGCGGGGCTCTGGATGCCCCGGGTGGGGTCTTTGGCGAGCGTCAGCGAGCGGGGATCGCGCGCTGGACGAGCGCCGGCACGCGCCTACCCGGCGTCGTGCGCGGCGGGCGGTGGACGGTCGGGGTTACCAAGCGATGCGTTGATCGAACGCGTACGCGGGTGCCGGCTGGGCGTGGGGGTCGAAGTCACCCGTCCCGGCGTCGGCGGCCTCCCATAGTGGCGGACCGCGGGCGGGTGCGATACGGGGTGGTGCCGTGAGCTCGCCGAGGTGAACGAGGATTTCGCGCACGGTCGGGCCGTCGGTGATGAAGGCGATGATGCGCATCGCGCCGCCACAGATCGGACACACGAGCGGGAAAACTTCGTAGATGCGGGCGAGCAGCAGCGCCCAGGTACAGCGGGCAGCGCGACGATAAGCCGGTTCGGTAGCGGGTTGCGCGTTGGGTGCGGGCGGGGCGGTGGTGGCGGCCGGCGCGAGCGCGGTGCGCGCAGCGCGCGGCGATGAGTTGGGTGCGAGCACGCCGAAGTAGCGGTGGCGATGGACGCGCGGTGGCGGCACCAGGGTGGCGATCCGATCGATCAACTCCAAGGGTGTGGGTGGCGAATTCGCAATATGAGGGAATTCGCCTGTGCGATGCAGCCTTGCGCGCGGTGGCGGTCATGGTACGGTTCGCTTCATGCGCGAACTCCTCGTCCTCGCGATCCACCTGCTGGCCACCTTCGTGAGACTTCTGCGCCCCGGTGGCGTGCGCGCCGTCTTGGCAGAGTCGTTGTTGCTCAAGCATCAGATCCTGATCAGTAATCGCTCGCGACGCCGCGCCCCAAATCTGGCCACGCTCGATCGCGTGGTGCTCGGACTGACCACGCTGTTCGTGAGCCCCCGCCGGATTCCGAAACTCAGCGCGCTCATCAAGCCGGCAACGCTGCTCAAGTTCCACCAGGCGTTGGTGGAGCGGAAATACCGCCTGCTCTTTTCCTCCCGGTACCGTCGCCGCAAACCCGGCCCCAAAGGCCCTTCCGCGGAGCTCATCGCGGCCATCGTCGAAATGAAGCAGCGCAATCCGCATCTCGGCTGCGTGCGCATCGCCCAGCAGATCGCCCGGGCCTTCGGCATCGAGATTGACAAGGACGTCGTTCGCCGCGTGCTCGCAAAGCACTACCGGCCAGGCGCCACCGGAGCCAATGGCCCCTCCTGGCTGACGTTCATCGCCCATACCAAGGACAGCCTCTGGAGCCTGGATCTGTTCCGCTGCGAATCCATTCTCCTGCGCAGTCACTGGGTGCTGGTCGTCATGGACGTATTCACCCGCCGCATCATCGGCTTTGGCGTCGAACGCGCATACGTCGACGGCATATCGGTATGTCGGATGTTCAATCACGCCATCGCTGGCAATGCACCTACCAAGACACCTCAGCACCGATCACGACCCGCTGTTTCGCTTCCACCGCTGGCTCGCCAACCTGCGGGTCCTTGAGATCGACGAGATCAAGTCGGTTCCGTATGCTCCGGCCTCGCATCCGTTCGTCGAACGACTGATCGGAACGATCCGGCGCGAGTATCTCGATCGCATGCTCTTCTGGAACTCGGTCGACCTGGCGCGTAAGCTGGGAGCGTTCAGAGAGTACTACAACGCCCATCGCGTTCATCGCGCGCTCGCCGGCTCCACACCAGCGCAAAGCGCCGGAGCGCCCTCCCCGTCCCTGCCTCGCTTGATCACTACGCTTGGCAGCAGCATTGCCGCGGTCTGTTCCACATGCCGATCGCGGCGTAACTATCAATTCGCCACCCACAGGCGGATCAGGCCGTGTCGCAATCTCGGCCCCCTTTTACTTCCCGTTAGTATCGTCTAAAGGGAGCAGGTCAGAGCGATCATCGCAGCGGCATATCAAGGCCGTGCCGAGCTTCGTTCCTCCAGCCGGTTTCCGGGGCAGTCGTGGGCACGCATTACTAGACCAGCGGATCAGGAGTCCGTGAGTCGTGCCGCCTCACAGAGAAGATCGAAACTGTTGGTATAGGGTGTAGCTAACGCCAGTCAGGTCTCCAGCAGGCGACGCGTGAGTAGCGTCTGCATGTCCCGGCGCCCATCGACGATAAGATAGACATATACGGCCTGGCCTACGATCCGATAGATCACTCGGTACGGCTTCAAAAAGGTATGGCGATATTCGCGGATGCCCAGTGACAGAAGTTCTTTCGGGTGCGAGCCGCGCTCCGGAAATGTGGCAAGGCTCTCCACTGCTTCCTCGATACGATCGAGCACGTGGTTTGCCTTCGCTGGGTCGTCGTGCTCCGCAATGTAGTCAAAGATCTCCTCCAGGTCGCGTGCGGCATCCTCAGTCAGCGATACTTGAAAGCGCCTCAAGCCGCTCTCTTCCTCTTGCCGCGCAAGGTCCGGATAACATCCGCCGCCGCGATGACCTTGCCTCCCTCGATCTGCCGGTTACCGAGGGCGAGAATCTTGAGCAGTGCCAACGTTTCCTGAGTCGCCTCGTACGATCCTACGTCCTGGATGACCACCTTGGCCTCGCCGTTCTGGGTGATCACCAACGGTTCGCGCTGTTCGGCAAGCTCGCGGACGATCTCTGCCGCGTTCGCCTTGAGGTAACTGATGGACTTAATTCGAGTCGATAACTTCATTGCTGCAATCCCTCGCAAGATGACCGAATTTAGACCTTATTCAGTCCTAAGGCAAGAGCTTGCGGTCCCGCCGCGGACGCGAGCCCGTGGCCGCAGATTAATTCGCTGGCACAGGGGCGACAACGGGTGCGCGTGCGGCAGTGTTGCAAGCCGCTGAATATGCAGGACACCGCGCGCTCCCCGCACGACCCGCGGATTTTCTCGGCACAGTTTTGGGCACACCGGGAGTAGAACGCAATGCAGGATTCTCGCGCAACGTCTTGATTGATTTGGCTCCCCGACCAGGGCTCGAACCTGGGACCTGCGGATTAACAGACTGTCGCAGAGTTCGTTTTTTCAGATACTTACGTCTAGATCCCTTCCGCAATTACTGCGAGTTTGCGGCCCGTAAAGGCACTCATCCGAAACGCCTCCTGGCCACAGGTCATTCGACCTGCAGCCAGATCTCGTTGCGGCGCATGAACCAGGGAACGAACGGGGCGTCGTACCGCGAGTAGATCGGTTCTCCCCGGGTTCGAATACCCGCAGCCTCGACGCCTTGCCTCAGCCTGGCGAGGTGCTCCGAGTAGTTCCCTTCGGACCAAGCACCCGAATATCGGATGACGGCAAATCGGCCACCCGGGACTTCTTTGAGTCTTACCTGAGGATCCAGCGGTTCCGGCAGGGTGTCCAGCGTAAATTCCGCGGGCATCTTGAACTGGATCACGTAGCCTGTTTCAGTGGCCGCCTGTGTCACCGGAGCGGTCATCGCGATCGTCATGGGTTCCGGGGACTGCGTGACCGGCGCTGTCATTTGAATCCTGCGTTCCCCCTTGTTCTTGCCAAAGATGTAAGCGGCCAGAATCCGGAAACCCTGATTGCCCGCCGCATCGGCCGGACCCGGGACGACCACCTCGGCGACGAGGTAGGGAGCATAGCTGCGGACCTCGATACCATCGTGCTGCTGAATGACGGTATATTGGAGTTCCTCGGTTGCATTCGCGACTGAAGCGATCGAACCAAGTCCCAATGCGGCGACAATCGTCATGAGTAGTCTCTTCATGGAGAAACGGGCTGCTGTGCACCCGGAGATGAAATGAGTCGGTGGCTGATGTACTGGCCATCCGGACCAACGCGAACCAGGACCATGTCACCGGATCCGATGTTCTCGCCGACGAACTGACGGATATTCACATGGTGGGTGACCAGGATCAGGGCATGCAGTCCCTTGACGGCCAATTTGCTGGCGATGAAAGCGGACAAGGCCCGCGTCTGCAGCTTGGCTCGATGTGGTGTGTCGAAAAACGATCCCAGGGCAGGTTCGACCACGTAGCCCCCCAGGTTCAGGCTCTGCGCGGTGTCTTTGCATCGACACCAGGGGCTCGAAAACAACATGGCTCGGTTTATCCCCTGCCGGCGCAGCCATTCACCGGTCGAGACCGCCTGCCGCCTGCCGCCCTCCCCGAGGTTGCGTTGGGTGCTGCAGTCATCCAGCGAGTAGCCGGCCGGGTCGCCTGTGCCGGGCGCCTCTGCGTGTCGCATCAGCAGCAGATATTGGCCGGAGGCCAGGACATCGGCCAGAGGGTCGGTCATGGCGGCAAGCGCAAAGCTCGAGACCAGACCAAGCCAGACTGACAGGAACGCGCGCATGCGTATTGCCATCCCGGGCCTCGTCAATGCTCAAGCAGGCTGCGCAGCATCCAGGCAGTCTTCTCGTGCACTTCCAGGCGCTGCGTCAGAAGATCCGCTGTCGGCTGGTCATTGGCAGCGTCAACGACCGGGAGCAACTCGCGTGCCGTGCGCGCCGTGGCCTCCTGGGCGGCCACGAGATGGCGGATCATATCGGTTGCCTTGGGCACGCCTTCGACCTCTTTGATCGAGGCCAACGCGGCGAATTGCTTGTAAGTTCCCGGGGCCGGATGGCCAAGCGCACGGATGCGCTCGGCGATCACGTCGAGCGCATTCCATTGCTCGGTGTATTGGCCCATGAACATCTGATGCAGGCTGTTGAAATGCGGCCCGGTGACATTCCAGTGGAAATTGTGCGTCATCAAGTAGAGCGTGTAGCTGTCGGCGAGCAAGGCGGCAAGGCCCTTTACGATCTTGGTGCGCTCACCGCCGCTGATACCGATGTCGATCGCAGGGGCTTTGGTCTTCGTGGTGTTCATGGTTTAGTCTCCTTGGAAGTCAGTCTCGTCAGTGCATCCCACAATGCCTGCCGCTCCTGCGCCGACGGATCGGTACCGGGGAAGACGTGGGTGGTGTGCGGCTCGCGGTCTAGCCAGAACAGGCCGGTGACCTTCGCCGCTTCCTCCGCGGCCGCAAGCCACGTGATGGTATCCGCGCCCTCACCCGCCGTGCGCAGAAAGCGCCGGATGATCGTGTGAAATGCGGGGAGCGAACCGGCGACACCCGGCGTGTCCGCCCAGCCCGGATGCATCGCGTGGACCACCACGCCGCTACTCTGCAGTTGCTCCGCCCACATCTCCGTCAGGGTGACGAGCGCGCGCTTGGTACGGGCGTAGGCGCGGCTGCCGTCGTAGCTTGTCTTTTCATACTGCAGGTCGTCGAGCGCAAGGCCGGTGGCATACATGCCGCCGGAGGACACGTTGATGATTCTGGACGGCGCCGATTCGCGGAGGCGGGGCAGCAGCATCCGGGTCAGCAGGTATGGGGCGAGCAGGTTGGTCGCGAGCGCGGTCTCGTTGCCCTCGGCCGTCGTCGTGCGCTGGTTGAGGAGGACGCCGGCATTGTTCACGAGCACATGAATGCGGGGCTCATCCTCGAGCAACCGTTGCGCGAGTTTCCCGACATCGGCGAGCAGGCTGAGATCGGCCAGCGCGACCGCGACATTGTCGTTGCCCGTCGCGGCGACGATCTCGCGCCGAGTGGCTTCCGCCTTGTCCGGATTGCGGCCCACCAGAATCACGCGCGCGCCGAGCTCGGCCAGCTGCGAAGCGGCCGCTTGTCCGAGGCCCGAGGTGGCGCCCGTGACCACCACCGTGCGGCCGCGCAGCGAAACCGCCAGCGGCTTCCAGCTCCGCTTGTGCCAGCGATAGCCCACGTTGGTGAAGCCCAGCAGGCCGGGCACGATCAGGCGATCCTGCAGATCGGACAATCGGCTGCGTCCGGGCGGCGACGATGCTCCGCTCAGGGCTGCCTGAAGGCCCCGCACGGCATTCTTGCCGACGCGGGCCAGCGCTCCTTTCAGGAACGGCTCGACGACACTGAACGCCCCGAGCAGGGAAATGTCGGCCGTGTAGGTGATACGGGTGCCGCGCGGCGTGGCCGCGAACCCGATGTCGTCCAGGGCGTGGACGGAGTCGCTTTTCCCTTCCAGCAGCACGCGCTTCGGCGGATCGTAGTCGCGGACGACGTACGTCATGGGAATCGAGCGCGGCCCGAACCTCACCCGCAGCTCGAAGACCGTGCCGATACCGATCGGGCCGTGGGTGGCCTTGCGGGAATCGGCGACGCCCGGGTCCCATTGCGCCGCGTTGCCGAAGTTGCTGACGTAGGCGAAGACCTCGTCGATCGGTCGCGCGACATCGATGGTCTCCCGGAGACGAATCATGGTCGGACGGCGGCGGGCTACCGTGTCGCGGCCGGCAGGAGTTCGGCTCGGCCCACGATCGATGCCGTGGCCATCAATTCGCCGAGCAATGCCATCGAGGCCGTGCCGGAAACGCCATAGGGATCGAGCGTGGCGCTCTCCGAATACTTGAGCAGCAGAGACGCGTTCACGCGTTCGAGGTTGACGAGTCCCATGGACCAGTGGGCGAATCGTCGTTCGCTGATCTCCTCGTAGGAAAGGATTACCACGTCCTTGTGCCGGGGATCCGCGGCGATCTGGTTGTACAGCGCATTGACCTGCATCCGTCCGCCCTCCAGCAACTGCAGAAAGAGGCGTCCGCTCGAGCACAGAGCCCCCGTAATGCCGCTCGCGGGATTATGGGCCTTGGATTGCGAAAGGATGGTCATCAGTTCTTCCTGCGAAACATCGTCGACCGCCCTGCTTGCATACAATAAGCGCACCAGCATGGAATTCTCCGCAATTGGGGTGTGGTTCAACCGTTCTTCCTGGTCAGCAGCGAAAGGAATTCGCGCCGCAGATCGGGATCCTTGAGGAACGAGCCGCGCATCACGCTGTTGGTCATGCGGGAATCGGCGTCCTTGACACCCCGCCAGTGCATGCAGAAGTGGTCGGCCTCGATCACGATCGCCAGCCCGTCCGGCTTGACCTTGTCCTGGAGTATGTTGGCCAGTTGGATCACCGCCTCTTCCTGGATCTGCGGCCGGCTCATCACCCAGTCGCAGATGCGCGTGTACTTGGAAAGGCCGATCAGGTGGGAATGCTCGTTGGGCATGATGCCGATCCACACCTTGCCAAGAATCGGGCAGAAGTGGTGCGAACAGGCGCTGCGCGCGGTGATCGGGCCGACGATCAGCAATTCGTTGAGCTGCTCGATATTCGGAAACTCGGTCACGACGGGCATCGCGTGATAGCGGCCCTTGAAGACCTCGGTCAGATACAACTTGGCGACACGGCGGGCGGTTTCCTGCGTGTTGTGATCCCCTTCGGTGTCGATGACCAGGCTCTTCAGCACTTCGGCCATTTTCGCCTCGACCTCAGTGCGAAGCGCGTCGACTTCGCCGTCCAGCACGAAGGCGGAGATGTTGTCGTTCGCGTGATAACGCTGCTTGGCGGCTATCAGGCGGGACCGAATGCGCGCCGAAACGGGCAGGTCACTGTCTTCTTCAACTCTGCGTAACAAGGAGGTGGGACTGGCGTTCATGCGTTTCCCTGGTGATTGATATGAAACGATGGAATTGCAGGCGCGGTCACCGGGCTGGGTGTTGCCGGTTGACCGCCGAAGCGTTCGGCGATTCTGGCTGCGCGGAAGGAGAAGATCTGATCGACCTGCGCCTCGACTTTCCAGCCGGCGACCACCGACCCCAGCCATCCCAGCGGCAGCCGGTAGCGCACGACATCGCGCATCAGTGTTCCGTGCGCCAGCGGGATGAACTCGTGCGCGTGCCGCCAGTACGAGTACGGTCCCTTGACCTGCGTATCGACAAAGCGCCGTGCGGGCTCCCAGTTCTCGATCCTGCTTTGCCAGCCCATCGGAATGCCGTTGAGCTTCAGCCGATAATCGATCAGCGTGCCTTCGCCGATTTCGAGCGTCGATTTGCCCAGGACTTCGAAATTCAGGAATCCGGGAGTGAGCTCCTCCAGATTTCCTTCGTCACAGAAAAAGGGCCAGATCTCCTCCGGCGCATGCGGCACCCACTGCTCCGACACCTTTTCCCGGGTCGATCCCTGCAGCGGGGTCAGCAGGTCGCCGAATGCCTGGTCGATGGACTCGAACCGGTAGCGAAAGCCCGAGGCGAGTGTCTGGCGCGGTTCCACCTTCGTGCTCTCCAGGACAATTCCTCCCATCTCACCAAAGAGCGCCTTGATCGCCACCGACGGTGCGGGAGCATTCTCGAAGACCTGCAGCGACTGGCAAAGGGATGTCGTGAATTCACGATTGGTGACCGGTTGTGGCGCGACCCCTTCCAGGATGCCCGCTGCCTGTGAATCCAGTGCGTGCAGAAACAGCCCGACGATGTCATCGATGTGGATCCAGCTCATCCACTGTTTGCCGTTCCCAAGCCTGCCGGCGGCGGATTCCCTGAACATCGGCAACATTTTCGCCAGCGCGCCGCCTTGCCGGGCGAGGACGATCCCCGTCCTTACGATTGCCGTGCGCACATCCGACCGCCCTTCCGCCAGCGGATGAAGCTCTGCCTCCCACGCCTCGACCACATCGGCGAGAAAGCCCGTGCCCTTCGCGCTGGCCGCGCTCAGCGTGGCATCGGCACGGTCGCCATAGAAGCCGATGGCGGAGCCATGCACGAAGGACTTGATGTCCGGGCCGTGGGCCAACACCGCCTGGACGAGCCGCCGCGTGCCGAGCACGCGCGTATCGAGAATCCGGCGCTTCTGTTCATTCGTCCAGCGCTTCTCGGCGACGGGCTCACCCGCCAGATGGACGATCGCATCTGCTCCCTGCAATGCGTCCAAGGGCACCGCACGCCGATGGTCCCATTCGAAACACATCGCCGGAAACGGCAACTGGTGCGTCGCGCTTTGCGCATTGCGAACCAGGCAGAACAGGGTGTCGCCACGCGCCGCCAGTGACTTGCCCAATTCCTTGCCGATCAGGCCGGTTGCTCCTGTCATCAAGATGCGCATGTTGCTCCGAGTCTGATAGTTGAATCGATCACGAGGCGCTTGGGTCATCCTGCTCCGGGCGAAGCCCCGGGTGCCCGGGGCTTCGTTCCCGCAGTCGCCTGGTCCTCAGTTCGGCAGCACCACGGTGTCGATGACGTGGATGACGCCGTTGGACGCCATTACATCCGTCTTGATTACATTGGCGTTATTCACCTTCACGCCCATGGGCGAGGCAGTGACGTACAGGAACTGCCCCTCCACGGTCTTCACCTGGCCGGTCTTCACGTCTGCGGCAACGAGTTCGCCGGACACGACGTGATAGGTCAGCACCTTCGTGAGCGCAGCCTTGTCTGCCAGGAGCGCGTTCAGCTGCGCAGTCGGAATCTTGGCGAATGCCGCGTCCGTCGGCGCAAAGACCGTGTACGGTCCCGGGCCCTTGAGGGTGTCGACGAGGCCGGCCGCAGTCAGCGCTTTCGCAAGCGTGTTGAACTGGCCCGCGCCGACGGCCGTGTCGACGATGTCGGACTTCGCCGCAGGTGCGCGGCTTGTACTCGCGTTGTACTGCATGCCCTGCGCGTGTGCAGCGGACGTTCCGGTGGCAAGGACGGCTGCGGTGACGGCTGAGGCAAGAACGGTCTTGAGCTTGAACATGTTGAATCTCCTGGTTGAAAAACTACTGCTGGGAAAAGGTCCGGCAATCCGGACGGGGTGATGCACGTTGCAAAACAATCGGATGCGCTTCAGGGCGTACGCAAGTCACGCTTTCTTCGCCCATGCGACGCACCAGCCCTTCGCGTTCACGAGCTTGCCGCCCACGGCCCCGCACGCGCCCCACGCGTCGCCCGCTTTGCTCTGGTAGAGCTGGCAGTTGGCGCAATTGCGGCCGGCGGCGAAGGCCGGAAACTTTTTCGCGTCGACCTTGCTCGCATCGTGGCGGTAGCCGAGCGACACGGCGATCGAGTCGGTTTCCTCCAGCCTGGCGGCCTGGGCGGACATGGCTCGGCGGCGCCGAGCGCGAGCGCGGCAGCCGGATGGTTAGTACGAAACGACGGCGGGTAGTCATGGGAGTCCT
>CAVPUM010000020.1:0-17097 GCA_963708855.1 uncultured beta proteobacterium
TACAGCCTCAATCAGTACACGCCGGCCAAGGTGATCGTCGACGCGGTCACGAGATAGGAGACCGGGCTCGACCTTCACCGACCCGTTTTATCTGGCGGTGCTGTTCCGGACCATCCGGGTGGCGGCGCTGTGCACGCTGATCTGCGTGGTGCTGGCCTTTCCGATGGCCTATTGCCTCGCCCGCACGCGGTCGCGCTTCAAGAACCTGCTGCTGATGGCGGTGATCCTGCCGCTCTTCGTGGGCAACGCCGTCCGCGCGGCGGGATGGATGGTGCTGTTGGATCGCGGCTTCGTCAACTCGATCCTGATCGGAACCGGCATCGTGCGCTAGCCGCTGCAGATCATGTACACCGAGCCCGCGGTGATCATCGGCGTCATCGCGGTGAACCTGCCCTTCGTCGTGCTGACCCTGCAGGCCGTGCTCGAAGGCATCGACCGCGCGGTCGAGGAGGCGGCGCTCGGCCTCGGCGCGGGGCCGTGGTCCACGTTTCGCCACGTGATCCTGCCGCTGGCGATGCCGGGCGTCATCACCGGGACGATCCTCTCCTTCATCCTGGCGATGAATGCCTATGCGACGCGGTCCTCCTTGGCGGCCCGACCTTCCAGATGATGGGACCGACCGTCTACGACCAGTTCGCCGGACTATCCAACTGGCCGTTCGGCGCCGCGCTGTCCTTCGTGCTGATGACGGCCACGCTGTTGTTGACGGTCACGTCCAACTGGGTCGCCCATCGCCGCTACCGGCGCTGAGGCGCTACAGCCAGCGCTTGTGGCGGAAGTAGACGAGCATGCCGACGACGACGCCGATCATCCCCGCGACCGAGAGCCAGAAGCCGTAGGTCTTGTGCAGCCCGGGCATCACGTCGAAGTTCATCCCGAAGATGCCGGTGATGAGCGTCAGCGGCATGAAG
This sequence comes from uncultured beta proteobacterium, assembly GCA_963708855.1. Classification (GTDB taxonomy): domain Bacteria; phylum Pseudomonadota; class Gammaproteobacteria; order Burkholderiales; family Casimicrobiaceae; genus CAIWHR01. The sequence goes on from CAVPUM010000020.1 coordinate 912, forward strand.
ATCGCGGTGATCAGCGTGAGCAGCCGCATGATCTCGGTCGTCCGGTGGCTCATCGCGGCGAAGTAGAGCTGCACCGCCGACTCGGCCTGGTGCTCGATGGTGCGGGCGTGGTTGAGCACCCGCTCGATGTGCTCGACGATGTCGGCGAAGCGCGCGTGCATCGCCGGCGACAGGTCCGCGATCCGATAGTCGCGCCATTCCTGGATGGCGTCGCGCTGCTCTTCGGACAGGTTCTGCAGCTCGCGGATCTGCTGGCGGCTCTCGAGGAGCTTCGACCCAGTCGCGGAAGGGCTTGCGCGGATCGAGCAGCAGGCGCTGCCAGTCGTCGAGCCGCTGCGCCAGCGGCTCGCGCAGCTCGAGGTAGTGATCGACCATCGCCGAGAGCATCCGCTGCATCAGGTCGTCCGGGCTCTGCGGCGTCTTGCCGGGAAGGTTGACGAAGCGCGCCTTCACCTGCGCGACCGACCGGCTGTCCGCCGCGCGCACGGTGACGAGCAGCCGGTCGAAGTTGAAGAACGTCATCGGCCGCGTGACGATCTCGTCGACAGTCGATTGCGGAGACAGCCCGCGGAACACCACGATCTCGTAGGCGTCGGTGTTGTCGAAGAACGACGGATGCGCGAGGTTCTTCGCGTCGACGACGTGGACGTCGACGATGCGCACGCCGGTCAGGCGCTCGACCTCGGCCTGCATCGGGTCGACCTCGTCGTAGGTGAGGTCGAGCCACGCGAAGCCCTGCTCGGGGAGCCGCTCGTCGGCCGCCATCGGCGCGACGGGCTTGCCGGGTTCGAGCTTCCAGAGATCCATCGTTCCCTTCCTGGTCGCCGGCGTGCACAATCGCGAGAGACGCATCCGGCGCGCGGGCGTGAGTATTGAGGGTGCATGCGGCCCGGTCAACCGGCGCCGAGCGGCGGCCGCGGGCAGATCGGAGGACGGACGCCCCGGAACGAAGCCCTGCCGACAGGCGTCCAAGTTGGACGTCGGTTGCGGCAAAAGGACGCGGTTTGCGAGCGGGCCCGATTGGCCGACCGCACTTGGCTCGGCCACACGCCAGCGCCGGGCAAGTGGCACGTCTTTTGCTTAGTGGTTGGATGTCCCCGCCTCCCCCCCGTGGCGGGGCTTTTGCGGTCACGCTTTTTAGCGCATGCCGCCACACCCCCCGCCACCCTCGGGTGGCGGGTCTTTTTTTCCTGGCGCCGGAATCCCGCTGCGCAGTTCCAGGCGGGCCGGACGCTAGTCTGGGCCCGGCCGTCCCGGGCCTCCCCCGCTGCGGCGCTACGCCGGGGGATGCCAGCCGGCGTCCGCCCACAGCTCGCCGCTCACCGCCGAGTTGGCGAGCATGAAGCAGATCGCGTCGGCGATCTCGTCGGGGCGGATCAGCCGGGCCAATTGCGTGAACGGCAGGATGTGCTTCTCGATGTAATCGTCGCCCATCGCGCGCACCATCGGCGTGTCGGTGAATCCCGGATGGATCAGCCCGCAGCGCACGCCGTAGAAGACGGCCTCCTTCATGATCGTCGCCGCGGCGCCCTCGAGGCCCGCCTTGGTGCTCGCGTACGAGATCTGGCCGCGGTTGCCCTGCGAGGAGACCGAGCCGATGAACACGATGGCCCCTCGCATTCCCTCGCTCGGCTGCCATCGCTTGAGGCCGCGGGCGGCGCGATCCTCGGCGATGCGCCCGATCATCTCGAGCGCCCAATAGACGGGCGCCACCAGGTTCACGTCGACGACCTGCTTGAACCTTTCCACCGGATAGATCCGCGCCTTGCCGGTGACCTTGTCGATGCGGACCGCAAGGTCGTCGCGCGTGATGCCGGCGGCGGGCACGCACATGGTGACGGTGCCGAATCGGCCGCTGATCGAGTCGAAGACCGACTTGCGGAACGCCTCGTCCGTCACGTCCCCACGGAACGGGTAGCCGACCTGGCGGCCGGCCTGCTTGTTCACCTCGGCGGCCACATCCTCGATCGCTCCGCCCATGTCGACGAGCGCCATCGCCTGCACTTCGCGGCGCGCCATGGCGCCGGCGACGGCCCGGCCGATGCCGCTGGCGGCACCGGTGATTACCGCAACCTTTTCTGCAAATTCCACGGCCTCTCCCAAAGAGTTTTGGTGCGCTGCAACATTCTAGCCCCTTTGGCCCCTGAAGGTCACGGAAAAATTGGCTGCCGGGGGGCGAGCCCGGGCACCCGGTTGCGCGCATGCATCACTCTCGCGGGAGTACCCGGTTTCCGGCTATTGCGACCGATTGACGCAGGCGGCGCCCGCGCTTGACGCGGCGCGGCACGGGCCGGGGGCGCCAGGGCGCGGAGGCACGAATCTCGCGCTGGCGGCAGCGGACCGGCGGGCGGCAGACGCACATCGCCCCGCGCGCGTCGAGTCGCGGTCCGGGGGCGAGGCTGCGACGGCTGCCAGGCGGGTGCCGCTACGCTTTCGGCGCGTCGCGCAGCTCGCGGCGCAGGACCTTGCCGATCGGCGTCTTCGGCAGGACGTCGCGGAACTCCACGTGGCGCGGCACCTTGTAGCCGGTGAGATGGCTCTTGCAGTGCAGGATCACGGCCTCCTTCGTGAGGTCCGGATCCTTCCGCACGATGACCGCCTTCACCGCCTCGCCCGATCTGTCGTCGGGCACGCCCACCGCCCCGCACTCGAGCACGCCCGGGTGCATCGCGATCACGCTCTCGATCTCGTTCGGATAGACGTTGAAACCCGACACCAGGATCATGTCCTTCTTGCGATCGGTGATCGTGACGTAGCCCTCGGCGTCCAGATGGCCGACGTCGCCCGTCTTCAGCCAGCCGTCCTGCAGGACCTTGGCGGTTTCCGTCGGGGTTGTTCCAGTACCCCTTCATCACCTGCGGGCCGCGAACGCATATTTCGCCGGTGTGCTTCTCGATTTCGCCCGTCGCCGGTCCACGGCGGCAACTCGTTGAAGCTGTCGTCGCGGATCGAAACCTCGGTCGACGGGAACGGCAGCCCGATGCTGCCGTTCCAGGGCGTTCCCAGCGGATTTGCGCAGGCGCCCGGCGAGGTCTCGGTCAGGCCGTAGGCTTCGGTGACGAAGCCTCCGGTCATCTGCTGCCAGCGCTCGGCCACCGGCTTCTGCACCGCTGCACCGGCGCCGACCACCACCTTCACTGTGGAGAAATCGAGCTGGTCGAATCCGGGCGTATTCATGAGGCCGTTGAACAGCGTGTTGACGCCGGTCATCACGCTCCACTTCCAGCGTCCGAGCTCCTTGACGAACGCCGGCAAGTCGCGCGGGTTGGTGATCAGCACGATGAGACTGCCCCACTTCATGAACGAGAGCGTCGAGGTCAGGCAAAAGATGTGGTACATCGGCAGCGGCGCGATGACGATTTCGGTGCCTTCCACGAACTTGCCGGAGATCCAGACGCCGGTCTGCTCCAGGTTGGCGAGGATGTTGCGGTGGGTCAGGATCGCACCCTTGGCGACGCCGGTGGTGCCGCCGGTGTACTGCAGGAACGCGACGTCCTCGCGCTTCACGTCGACCGGCCGAAGCGACGTCGCCGCGCCGCGCGCGAGCGCCTCCCGGAATCCGATGGCGCCGTCGATGCGCCAGGCGGGCACCATCTTCTTGACCTGCTTGATGACGAAGTTGACGAGCCAGCGCTTCGGTGCCGGCAGAAGGTCGCCGAGCTCCGTCGTGATGACGTGCTCGACCGGCGTCTTGCCGAGCACCTGCTGCAGGACATGAGCGAAGTTCTCGAGAATGACGATGGCCTTGGCGCCGGAATCCTGCAGCTGGTGCTCCAGCTCGCGCGGCGTGTACAGCGGGTTGACGTTCACCACCGTCATGCCCGCGCGCAGGATGCCGAGCAGCGCCACCGGGTATTGCAGCACGTTGGGCGACATGATCGCGACGCGCTCGCCGCTGGCTAAGCCCGGAAGCGTCTGCAGGAAGGCGGCGAAGTCGCGCGACAGCCGCTCCAGCTCGGCGTAGCTCATCGTACGGCCGAGGTTGTGACACGCCGGCTTGTCGGCGAACTTGGCGGCGATCTTCTCGAGCAGGTCCGGGATGGACGTGAACAGGTCCGGATCGATCTCGGCAGGAATGCCGGCCGGATAATTCCTGAGCCAGATCTTGTCCATCATGACCTCCGCGCGCTGCCGCCTGGCGCGCCACGCGCGTCCAGGCCACTTCGTAGCCTGCGCTTTGCGCGGCCGACTGGCATTGACGGCCGTCAATGCGGCGCGGCGCACCCATCGACAGCGCAGGCCGGCATGCGGCCCGCGCTGTCGCCCGATTTCGGTGGTGCCGGTCCTCCGGCGAACAGAGTTACTTCTTCTTCGCGGCTGGCTTTCGCGTGGTTTTCTTCGCAGCCTTCTTCGCCGCCGGCTTGCGGGTCGTCTTCTTGGCGGCCGTCTTCGCCGTCTTCTTTCCCGCTGGCTGCGGATTCGAAACCTGCTTCACGGCTCGCTTCGCCGCCCGCTTCACCGCAGCGACCGCGCCCTTCACCGAGCTCCTGACCGACGCGACGGCATCGGTCGCCGCTTTCCTGACCTTCTTCTCCATGGCGCCCTGCGCGCCCTCTTTCTCGGCCTTCGACTTCTTGCGCAGGTCGGCGCTGTGGGCGCGCTTGTAGGTCTGGATGTCCTTGAACTGGCCGCTCTCGTCACGGACGGCATAGAGCTTGGTGCCGGAACGGCTTCTCATGGTGGTGCGACGTGTCGCCATCGTTTCCTCCTGTCTGAATTGCGGGACGTCGGCACACGATCGCGCCGAACAACTGCGATTATTCACCACGCGATGCGGACTGTCAGCAGTCTTTCGTGGAGCTCGATCCGGGCTGACCGGGGCATTCTGTCGAAGGGATCCTCAAAGCGAGCTGGTCGCGAACGTGTCGCAGTCCTTCGGGCTGCCTGAGTCCATGCCGCGCTTGAACCAGCGCACGCGCTGCGCCGACGAGCCGTGGGTGAAGGCCTCGGGCACGATGCGACCTTGCGTCTGCTTCTGCAGGCGGTCGTCGCCGATCGCCGTCGCCGCGTTGAGCGCCTCGGCGATGTCTCCGGAATCCAGCTGATTCATGGTCCCCGCGTGGTGTCCCCAGACGCCAGCGTAGCAATCCGCCTGCAACTCCATGCGCACGGAATTCCGGTTGGATTCGGCGGGCGAGACACGCCCGCGCGACGCTTCCAGCTGTTGGAAGGTGCCGGTGAGCTTCTGCACGTGATGGCCCACCTCGTGGGCGATCACGTACGCCTGGGCGAAATCGCCCGGGGCGCCGAAGCGCGTTTGCAGGTCGCGCAGGAATGTGAGGTCGATGTAGAGCTTCTCGTCTTCGGGGCAGTAGAAGGGCCCCATCGCCGATTGCCCCATGCCGCAGGTCGACTGCACCAGCCCGTCATAGAGGACCAGCGTCGGGGGGCGATACCGGCTGTTCGACTGCTGGAAGATCTTGCCCCAGACGTCCTCGGTGCTGCCGAGGATCTTGGAGACGAATTGCCCCATTGCGTCGGCGGGCGCGCCCTTGGGCACCTCGCGCGTTTGAGTCTCACGCTGGGCGCCCACCTGCTCGGCCATGTTCATCACGACGCCAGGGTCGAAGCCGAGGAAATAGGCGACGAGGGCGATCACGATTGCACCGACACCCAGCCCGCCCCCGACTACGCCGATACCCCGGCGGTCCTCGACATTGCCGCTGGGCCGCTGGTCCTCGAGCTTCATGGCCGCTCCCGCCTGTCCTGATTGTCCGGATCAGCCTGATGGCGATCGCCGGGACGACCGCGTGTGGCTGCAACCCTGTTCGCGCCTCAACGGAGCCCGAAAAACGACAGGACGGCGAGGATGATGACGACTGCGCCGACGATATAGACGATGCGGTTCATGAGAATGTCCTTCACGAGACTTGATGGATCGAATCGGATGGCGAGCACGACTCCCTGCACACCGGTTTCCACCCTACCCTTCCCGGCGCAGCCGGTCGGTACGCTACCGCACATGAGCTCCGGTATTTCCGAGGTCCTCGTTGCTACCGGATGCGCGCCACGCACTGCTGCAACACGGCCCGGACGGCCCGAGGCATTCCGGCGGAAACCGGATGGGGTAGAGTCCCAAGCGGTGACCAGCGGGTCGCCACGACGGCAGGGTCGGAGATCGCACGACGACGGGTGGGTCGGGGAATGCGCGGGGACCCATCCGAGGCAGGGTGGCGATCCGATCGCCGCCGCGACCGAAACTGCGAAGGGTTCCCCCATGAAGAAGCTCATTGCGCTGTCGCTGCTGCTGCTTGCGGCCCTGGTTCGGGCCGAGCCGATCGGGCAGGTCGACACGGTGTTCAAGTTCTTCGGGCCGGATCACAAGATCGTCGTCGACGCGCACGACGATCCGAAGGTCCGCGGCGTCACCTGCTACGTCGCGCGCGCCAAGACCGGCGGCATCACGGGCGCGGTCGGGCTCGCCGAAGATCTGTCCGAGGCGTCCATCGCCTGCCGCCAGGTCGCCCCGATCTCGTTTGTCCAGCCGCTGCCCGTGCAGGAAGAGGTCTTCAACGAACGCATCTCGCTGGTGTTCAAGAAGCTCCGGATCGTCCGCATGGTGGACAAGCCGCGCAATACCCTGGTGTATCTGACCTATTCCGACCGGGTGATCGAAGGTTCGCCGCAGAACAGCGTGACCGCGGTCCCCGTCGACCGGGCGACGCCGATTCCGCTGAAGTAGCCGGCCTCCGCAGGAGCTCGCCGCCGCATGGACATTGCCTCCGCGACCACGGCTCGAACCTTGGACCTGCGGTCCGCACCCTTCTTGCAGACAGGTCAGCGGGGCCGGTCGTGCACCACGTCTCCGAGTGCCCCCGGATAGAGCTCCTCCAGCACGCTTCGCGCGATCTTCCCCACCAATTCCACGAGGCGGGACTCGATGCGACTGCTTTGGCCGTCGACCGTCCGCAGCGCCCAGATCGCCGCCAGCGCCGGCTGCTGGGCGGCAACGGCGTGCGCAGCGCGCTGACGCCAGAACGACGGATATTCGCTTTCCTGCCAATCGCCCCGGCCGCGCCCGTAGTGCGCCACCGCCAGGTAGCGCAGGAGCGCCGACACAACGAGCTGATCGAGGAATGCGTCGTCCCAGCGCACCGCAGCTTCGGTCCTGCCGCGCGCGACGTTGACGCCACGCGCGACGCCCGCACCACCAAGCGCGCCCAGCACCGCACCCGCAAGCATTCCGGCCCCCAGCGTCAATCCCCCGGCCGCCAGATCGGTGGCGAGGCCACTCAGCGCACCGGTGACCACCCCGCCCATCACGGCAGCCATGCTCTCGTCCAGCGGGGCATCGGTGCGGACGTCGCTCGCGAGACGCGCCCGCACTTCACTGGCGGCGCGGCCTTCGAGGCCGTGAATCGCGATGAGCTGATCGGTGCTTGCCCGCAGGTCGGTGTCGAGCCTGGCGCTCATTTCGGCCACGGCCCGTTCTTCAGGGCTCTCGCCTTCCGACCGCGCGAGCCCAAGCGACTTGCCGAGCTTGGTGATCCTCCACCCGCCCGGCAGCGCTACGCCATCGCAGGCCGCGCGGGCAATGGGCAGCGTAAGCGCGGCCATCGAGTCGGCGAACTGCGCCATCCGGCGCGCCTTCCACGCGACGACGAGGCGATCGAAGGCGGGCAGCCTCCTGTCGGGCAACACCCGCGCCACGGCGGCAAAGAGCGTGAACTCCTGCACCCAACAGCGGGCGAAGGCGTCGAACGTGAGCAGTTCGCGCACCTGGGCCCACCTGGCGAGCGCATCGCGCCAACGCGCTTCGTCCGCCAGTTCATCGGCGTACGCGCGCGGCGGTCCGGTCTGGTTGAGCAGCACGATGACGGGCTTGCCGATCCACTCCAGCACGGCGAGCTCGGACGCGAGGTAGCCCGCGTCACCCGGCTCTTCCGACGCGTTGACGAGGTACAGCACCACATCCGCCTGGTCGCGCACATTGCGCACCGCCTTCTGGGTCAGCCAGAATGACCGGTCGCGGAAGCGATCCCAAACCTGCGACAGGAACCACCCGACAGGATTGCCCTGCTGGCGCAGCCGCTGCGCGAGTCGCGCGCTGTCGCCGAAACCGGGAGTGTCCCAGAGAATCAGGGCATCGCCGTCGGCCGTTTCGACCAGAGGATAGGAAGCAGCCTCGGTCGTGACATGCGGAGCATCGCGGACTTCGCCGACATCGCGGGAGAGCAAGGTCCGCGCGAGCGTGGTCTTCCCCGCATTCGTGTGCGAGATCAGCGAGAGCGCGATCGGCGTGTTGTCCGTCACGATGCGGCCAGCGTACCGCGCCCGGCCGCGTCGTCCGCCGAGAGCGCGGCGTCGATTGCCGCTTCCGCGAACGCCAGGTCCGGCGCCTCCAGGTTCACGAATATCGGCACGACGCGCTGTGCGGTCAGCAGCTCGCTCCAGATGCCGCGGCGTTGCGCGAGGCGCCGATCATCGCCCGGCCAGCGCGCGCGAAACGCGGATTCGTCGATGAAGGCGAGCAGCGGCTGCGCCAGAGCGACCCTCGCTACGGCCTTGACGAAGGCACCATGCGCCGCTTGCTCCGGCGTCGCACTGAGATTGAACAGCGCGATGACGGGGCCTCGGGCATCGGTCGGCGCACGTTTCGCAAACGCATCTTCATCGCCGTAAGCCACCGGCGACTCCACCGTCAACGTTGCACTGCCACCGAACGCGCGGGCCACGATCGCTTCCAGCCCGCCCAGCGCAGCCGATGGCACGGCATAGCTGTACGGGATGACGCGTACCCGGACCGGTCCGCCGCGGAATCCGCGCAACAGGCGCTGGTAGTACGGCTCATCGAGGGGAATGGCGACACGCGCTGCACGATGCCGCTCGATAAGTCCCGCTGCGATGCCAAGCAGGAAGCGCGGGATCACCACGATCACGAGCACGCTCGCCGCGAGCAGATGCAGCCACGTCGCGGCGTTCTCGCTGGCGGGTGCGCGGATCGACTCCAGGTGCGCCGCGCCAGGTATGGCAATGCCGGTGAGCATCGAGCCGGGGGCCAGCAGTCCCGCGAGCAACCAATGGACCCTGGTCGCATCGAGAAACGTGCTTTCCCATGTCGCGCGATATTCGAAGGCGAGCCCCCGGACATACAAGCCCGCGATCACGCCCAGCGCCAGCGCGGCAGCGGCGAAGTGGAGGATGCGAGCGGCGCGTACGGCGTACAACGGTGCGGCCAGCCGGAGCCAATCGTCGGTAAGGGCTGCAACGCTTGCACCGATGATCTCGCCGGCGTCGCCGCGCGCACTGCCGCTTCCGCCATGGCCAATGCGCGTTCGACTGGCAACGCGCATCACCAGTCTGCGTGCCGGTCCGGGGTTGCCGGCGTCTCCATAACGGATGACGAAGCCGCCGGCGAGCGCCACATACACGCCGAGATTCCAGACGAGCAGCGCGAAGACCGGAGGCGCCAGCAGATTGATGCGCTGGGCGCCGCCAATACGATCGACCGCCACGCCAATCGCGAACGCCATGACGACGATCGCCGACGCAACCCACGGACGCCAATGCAAGGCGCCCGCGGCGCGCGGCAACGCTTTGGTGCGCTCGCCGATCCGTTCCAGGGCAAGCCGTGCGCGGCGGGCAAGGAAGGCAGCCGAATCCGCCTGTTCGCCCACCGCCTCCGCGGCCGCGCGGCTCGCCCAGGCGCGATCGGCGTCGGTCCAGACCACCTTCGCCTGGTCGCGCGTCTCGAGAGCACGCACGGCGGAAACCTCAAGGGCGGCACGCTCGTCCATCGTTGCAGTGCATTCTACCCGGGGCGTCATGCACCGGATGGGCGCGACGAATTTGCCGCAACCGTACCCAGAGGCGCATACGAAACAAGTAGTTACCCGGCAACGCGCGAAAGGCTACGCCGCAAAGAAGGCGTCCCGCGCGCGGGCGTAGAACCTCGCCCCCACCCGGTTGTTCAGAAACTTTGGCGCGCCGACCGCGAGATCGCGTATGCCACGTCATGACTTTGTCCTGTTAAGTTCCGCTGGATGCTGACGCGGCATAGGCCAGAAGCGCGTGGAGTGCTCGCGCTGACTGTGCGACACCACACAGAACCAACGGTTCTGGCGGTGATAACGTCGACGTCGGGAGTACCCGTCCCGGGAGGAGGATGACGTGGCGTCAGGGTTAGATCCCGAATCAAAGCCGACGCGCACGAAAGCTTCCTTATTCGCGCCCGGACGCAATTGCTGGCGAATTGAACGCGCCAAACGAGTCGCCTTCCTGGTCGACGGCGAGGAATACTTTGGAGCCGTGCGCGACGCGCTCGCGACGGCCCGACACTCGTTCTTCATCCTCGGCTGGGACATCCACAGCCAGATGCGCCTGACTCCCGGGGGAGCGAACGATGGGCTTCCCGAACCGCTGGCCGATTTTCTGAACGCCATCGTCGGGGCGCGTCGCGGCCTGCGCGGCTACGTGCTTTCCTGGGACTTCGCCATGCTCTACGCGCTGGAGCGGGAGTGGCTGCCGATCTTCAAACTGGATTGGCGCACCCATCGGCGGCTGTCGTTTCGTCTCGACGATCAGCATCCGGTCGGCGCGTCGCATCATCAGAAAATCGTCGTCGTCGACGACGCGGTGGCCTTCGTCAGCGGATACGACCTGACGACGGTACGCTGGGATACGTGCGCTCACGAAAAGGACGACCCACGCCGTATGAATCTGCTGGGTGAACCGTACCCTCCGTTCCACGACATCGGCATCCTCGCCGACGGCGACTGCGCTCGGGCGCTCGGTGCGTTGGCCCGCGAGCGTTGGCGGCGTGCCACAGGCCGCCTGCCGCGCCCCGCGCTCGCCACGCCGGCGTCCGATGGATGGCCAGCGGGCGTCGAACCCGCATTGACCGAAATCGACATCGCGATCGCTCGCACCGAACCGGCGTTCAATGGCCATTCCGCTGTCGGCGAAATTCGCCAGCTGCATCTGGATGCGATCGCCGGTGCGCGGCGGCTGATCTTCGCCGAGAACCAGTATTTTACGTCGCGGCTGGTCAGCGACGCCTTCGCGCAGCGTTTGAGCGAGGACGACGCACCGGAGATTGCCGTGATCTCGCCCTACACGCAAAGTGGATGGCTGGAGATTTCGACGATGGGCGTGTTGCGCGGCCGCATCCATCGGCTGTTGCGCGCGGCCGACCGCCACGGCCGCTATCGCCTCTACTACCCGACCCTGCCATGGCTCGACGGCAAGGACGACTGTCTCAACATCCACAGCAAGGTGCTCATCGTCGACGACGACCTGTTGATGATCGGCTCGGCCAATCTGTCGAATCGCTCGATGGGCACCGACACGGAATGCAACCTCGCGCTCGAGGCGCGTGGCGATCCGCACGTGGAACGCACGATTGCCGGCTTTCGCCATCGGTTGCTCGCCGAGCATCTCGACTGCTCGCCATCGGACGTCGCCGGGGCCACTCGCGCTGCACACAGCCTCCACCATGGCATCGAGGCGCTGAGACGCGAGGGCAGGCGTTGCCTGGAGGTGATCGAGCCGGAGCTCGATCCGAACCTCGACGCGCTGGTGCCGGACCAACAGTTGCTCGATCCCGAACGGCCCATCGACCCCGATACCATCGTCGCCGATCTCGTGCCGCGCGAGGAAGCGCGCGGCGGTGCCCGCGGTCGGCTGATCGGAGTCACGCTCGCAGTCGTCGCGCTGACGGCGGCGGCTCTCGCGTGGCACTACACGCCGCTGCAGGCGTGGCTCGATCCGGCCCGACTGATCGAGCTCGGAACGGCGCTGCGCGAGGATCCGCTGGCGCCGCTGTACACCGTCCTGGCCTTCGTCGGCGGGGGATTGGTGCTTTTTCCGGTGACGGTGCTGGTGGGCGTCACCGCCATCCTCTTTGGGCCGGTTCTCGGCTCGCTTTACGCGCTGATCGGCGCCACGATGAGCGGCGCGGTGACGTTCGCGATCGGCCGTCAGCTCAGCAGGGAGACAGTGCGCGGCCTCGCCGGACGACGGCTGAACGACCTGTCGCGACGGCTCGGCGAGCGCGGGCTTCTCGCAATCGTATTCGTGCGCATAGTGCCGGTCGGGCCGTTCTCGATCGTCAATATCGTCGCTGGCGCATCGCACATCCGGTGGCGTGACTTTCTCCTCGGAACGCTCATCGGTCTCGTGCCCGGTGTCACGGCGGCATCGATCTTCGTCGATCGCGTTGCCGCAGCGATTAGAGAACCCGGTACCGACACGTTCGTGCTGGTCGTCGCCGCTGGCGCAGCGCTCATGGCTCTCGTCTGGATAATCGGGCGCAAATTGCACGCTCGCGCTGAAGCGAGACGCGAACCGGTGCCACAAGCGCATGGGCGCTGAACCGGCCGCGCCCCGGATGGCAGGATCGCCCGCGGCAACCGGGACGGCGCTGCGCGTCGGCACGTGGAACATCCATGGCGCGGTGGGTACCGACGGCCGCTACGCGCCGACGCGGATCATCGATGTGTTGTCGGAGCTCCGAGCGGACTTGGTGGCATTGCAAGAAGTGCCATTGCAGGGCGCGCACGATAACTTCCTCGCCAATCTGGAGCACGCGACCGGCTACCACGTCGCGGCGGGGCCGTTGTTCCAGCGACGCGGGACGGAATTCGGCAATGCCGTGCTCTCGCGTCATGCTTTCGACCGCGTGGCGCACGTCGATCTGACCGTCCGAACCTATGAGCCGCGCGGCGCTCTCGATGTCCGGATGGACGTCGGCGCGCGCGATCCGTTGCGCGTCCTGGCGACGCACCTCGGTTTGCGTCCGGGAGAACGGCGGGAGCAGGTAAAGCGGCTGATCGCCGCGGTCGAGGTCGAGGGCCCGCAACCGACCATGCTCATGGGCGACCTGAACGAATGGTATTTGTGGGGCCGTCCGTTGCGCTGGCTGCATGCGCATTTTCGCGAAAGGCCGAGGGCGCCGCCAACGTTTCCGGCGCAGCGTCCGGTTTTCGCGCTCGACCGGATCTGGATCTCACCGGCAGGCTGCCTGCGACGGTTGCATTGCCATGCGAGTCCGACGGCGCGGGTCGCTTCCGATCATCTCCCGCTCGTCGCCGAGGTTGTCGTTTGACACGCGCGACCGCGATGACCGCGTGCGGGTCTCGCGGCGCACGCGGTCGAACTCACGTAATCGAAGACGCATCGCCAATGAACTCCTGCTCAAGCTCGGTATCAGGGTTTCGCCTCGCGCGGTGCGGAAATACATGCCCAAGCGCCAGCCGGGTCGCCCACGCGGCGATCAGCGCTGGTCGACCTTTCTGCGCAACCGCGCGCAGGGGATTGTGGCCTGCGACTTCTTCGCTTCGGTCACGGCGACGTTCCGATTGATTTATGTCTTGGTGCTGATCGAGCACGGCTCACGCCGGCTGCTGCACGTCAACACGACACAACACCCCACCGCAGCCTGGACGCTCCAACAGCTGCGAGAATCGCCGTGTAGTCCATTGCTGATTCTTTCGTAGCATTGCCGTGGCTATCTGCCGTCCACACGGCTACAGCTTCGGTATTCGCAGCGTCTTGCTGATCATCAGCGTTCCGGAAAGGACGAAGAGCAGCACGAGCGGGTGCAATTCCCACGGTCCGATCTGCCATGCGCCCCAGTACACGTAGTCGCCGAGCCGGCCTTGCCACGCTGCGAAAGCAAGCACGCCTGTAAGGACGACACTCGTGGGGATCGGCGTGCCTTCGAAATATTTGACCTTGCCGGTGCCACTGCCCTCGGACAGCTTTTCGGCGGTAACGTTGAAGCGCGCAAGACGGCCGACGCCGCAACAGACGAAGTAGGTGAGCGCAACCCAGTCCCAACCGCCGCGCAGCCCCGCCGCAAAGCCGAGCGCCGCGGGTGCGACGCCGAACGAAATGATGTCGGCAAGCGAATCGAGCTCGCGGCCGAGCGCGGAATGCGTTTGCCGCCAGCGCGCGATCCGGCCGTCGATGACGTCGAAGATGAAGGCCGCGGGGGCGAGCGCCGCGGCGATGAGAAAATAGCGTACCGTCTGGGTCTCGAGGTACTTCATCGCGCAGAAGACGCCGGCGGTACCGCAGGCGCCGTTGGCCAGGGTGAAAAAGTCCGCGAGATGAAACTCGCGGATCATCGAGAAGTGTTTTTGTGCAGTCATTCGCGCACCTCGAAGTCGCCTGGGCCCAACGCACTGTGGGGACGCCCATGGTTGTAATGAATCGTCCATTCTCGAACAATCGAGCGGAGATGTACCTCAGACACCGGGATCATCCAATCGAGACACTCTCGTCGTATTGTTCCGGTTACGCGTTCGCAGATCGAGTTCGCTCTGGGACTCGCAATCGGTGATCGCAATACGACGACTGATCGCGCCACCTGCAGCATGCGTTCATCATGCCAGAGTCGACCCGTGTTTGCAGGCGTCAGGCACCAACGTGCCCGCGGCGCGAATTATTGCGGATTACAGGGTGGCGGCGCAGCTCCGCTCGCATTCACGCCAGTAACCGGAATGTGGTGGAACCCGAATGAATCAGGTTCGGGTTACAACATTCAAGTGCAACACGGGGTAATGGTTGTCAGCATGTTCGGCTGCGCTGCTGGCGGCGACCCGCTTTGGTACCTGGTCGTCGCGACTCTTGCCAACGCCGGCGGCGGTGTAGCGGCCACCAGAACGCTAGACAAATACCGTGGCGGGCAATGTGCTTCGTGCATGTACAAGATGCCCGCGATAATGGGCAACGATGGCGGTCTGACCATCACCTTTACATCCCCCACCACCGCGACCGTACAACTTCCCGGCGGCCGCGTTACGCAGATTCAGCCGTTCGCGTGGTAACCGGGAATCAGACGGTCGATGTAGGTGATGGGCGCCGACAATTGTGACAGCGGGGCCGAATGTGAGCCGACAGGCGGTGCGCAGTCAACCAATTCTGGCCGCCGGACCCGCAGCACGCCTACGCGCTCTGGTTGGAGCCGTCGGCGTCATCGGGAGCGACGTCGAGCGCGTACGTCACGGCCCATTTCGTCTATCGTGATATTGGGGTTCACTCGCGCTTCGCTGTCCGGCTCGGTCTGCCCGGTGTGTATCTCAGCAGATCGGCGGCCGCGACCGATGCATTCGCCATCGCCCGACGGTTCTTTCACGGGAAGCTGGCAAATCGTCGCGACGATACCGGGAGGGGTCCCTGTCTGCCCCGGGACAAGTGATTGCGTATACCCAGCGTTGGCGACGGCCACCAGCGACGGAACCGTGCTGCAGACGGCACCGATCTCGGGAACATTGACAGGGCACGGTGCGTGGAAGCGCGTCGGCCCGCGCCAGTTCAGTCTGAACGCAATCTACTTTCGGGTAAGTTCGTCCGGCATCTACGAGGGGACCTCGGAAACGACGATCGAAGTGACGTTGGATCGGGGCGGTCGGACCGGCGAAGGAGCGTTCGATGCGGTCGTGTATGACCTGAACAAGGTACCAATCACCAGCTATTCTGGGACGGTGACGGCGCAGCGTATCGAGGTCGAGTAAGCCTCGACGACACGAGCGTGAACAGGGCACCGATCCACGCGCTGGTGGGCTTCTATCCCCGATAGGCCGCCGGACCGGGCGTCGCTTGGACCCCCGTTTCGACGGGGCTTCGTTTCTTCTGGATCGTACCCGCGCATCCGGCACCGGCGTCCCCGCCGCCGCGCACCGTCCACGACGGCGTCGCGTTCCTGGCGGCGGCCCAGGGTTCGGGGCTGACAGATTGCGCGCTACTTATGTGATGGCGAAAGTCTTGTCTCGCTGGAGTCAATCGGTTGCTTTGGGTCGAGGCCGTCTGGTGTCAGCCGTGCCCGGTCGGTAGTCGCGAGCGTAACTCGCACCTAACTGGCACCAGACCCTCGCAAAAAGAAAAAGGTTAGCAGGCGCGAACCGGCTAACCCGTGTGTTTGTGGCTCCCCGACCTGGACTTGCACCAGGCACCTGCGGATTAACAGGCCGGCGCTCAGTTGGGAGCATATTTATAATCAAGCTCTTGCAACACACGCCAAGTTCCAAGAGTAGCACTACACAGCCTCAAACGAATGCCACGAAGCCAAAAAGAGTTACGAAATGGCTACGCTGCTGAATGTGGAGGATGTTGGGCTTCTCGGTCGGCGTCTGTGGCCATCATCGTTGACGCTGCGCCGAACGCGACACCGAATGCGGCGGTGATCCGCAGCATCCATCGCTGCAGCTTCATTTCACCTCTCCCTTTGAGAACGCCGGCCCGA
>CAVPUM010000021.1:0-60237 GCA_963708855.1 uncultured beta proteobacterium
GTCATCGTCATCAGCTGCGATGCGATTGCGATCTTCGGGCGTCCGCGATGCACGACGCCGGACGACCTCAAGCAGAATGAGAACGTCCTGACCGTCCGCTGTGCAAGCGCTTGGGTCCAATCCGCGGCGACGCCCCGACCGTGGCGGTGGACCATGTGCACACAGAAGAATTACCGCGAGTAAACCGGTCCACGAGATGCCCTGACCGCCTGGAACGCCTTCACCACGGCGCGCGCGTCGACGTGATCCGTTTGCGCTCGTTGGGCGATTGCGTGCTCACCACGCCGGCGCTGGCTCTCTTGAAGGCGCACCGGCCGGATCTGCGGATCAATATCCTGGTCGAGCAGCGGTTCGTGGGTGTCTTCGAAGGCAACACCGACGTCGATGAAATCTCCATCGATCTGAGACCGCTCACCCGAAGGGGAGCGTTGCTCGTGCTGAATCTGCACGGCGGACCGCGCAGCATGCTGATGGTCCTGTTGAGCGGAGCGAAATACCGCGCGGGGTTCGCCCACCATCGCTACAGCCATTTCTATTCCCACCGGATTCCGCGCGCGCAGGAGATCCTCGGCGTCGAACGACGCATACACACCGCCGAGCACCTGGCTTCGGCGATGTTCTGGATGGGAGTGTCGCAGCGGGAGATCCCGCGGGCGAAGCTGGAGGCGGACGCCGCACCGACTTTCCTCGGGTCGTACGTGGTGATTCATCCCTTCGCGTCGCAGCCGGCGAAAACGTGGCCCTTGGGCCGCTTCGTGGAAGTGGCGCGGCATTTGCGCGAGGCGTGCGGGTTGGAACCCGTGTTTCTGGCCGGTCCGGCAAGCGACCCCGCGCCGTTTTCGGAGTTTCGCGTGTGGCGCGATGTGCCGCTCGCGTACCTGAAGAGTCTGATGTCGGGGGCTTCGCTGTTCATCGGCAACGACAGCGGTCCCGCGCACGTCGCGGCGGCGTTCGGCGTCCCAGTGGTGGTGTTGTTCGGCCCGTCCGATCCGGTGGCGTGGGCGCCGTGGCAGACGCAGTCCAAGGTCGTGACGTCGCGCGAGGACATCACGCGCATCCAGGTGTCCGAGGTGATCGCGGCGGCGGAGAGCTTGAGGGTGAACGCGTAACGGGATCAGTCCGCCTTCGCCTTCTCCGTCATCGCCGCCTGCAGCCTCTTGATGTCCGCGGGCGACAACTGCGGGCGGTCGACCTTGACCGTCAGCTTGTTGAGCTTGGCGGTCAGCGCGAACGGCGGCTTGTAGTCGGCGTCGTTCACGCCGGTGAGCGTGTCCGAGCCGATGTCGAAGCTCTCGTCCCACTGCAGGATCATCGGCAGCGTCTTCTCCATCCGCTTTGTGGCGACGACCTTGCCGTCCACCTTAAGCGTGCCGGTGCCGGGCTGGCCGAGGCCGCTGAAATTGTTGAAGGCGAGCGTGCCGGCGCCGATCCCCTCGTACTTGAAGTCGAACTCGATCGTGTGCCGGCCCGGCGCCAGCGCATCGGGACCTTCCCACTTCAGGCGCTCGAGATCGACCATGTTCCACAGGAACACCGGCTTGCCCTTCAGCAGGTAGAAGCCGTAACCGGCGAAGCGCCCGCCGGAGGTCAGGATCATGCCCTCGGCGCCGCCTTGCGGCACTTCGATGTCGGCGGTGATCGTGTAGGAGGCGTTGAGCAGCATCGGTGAGTCGCCCTGCGGCAGGCCTACCATCGGCCGCGCGTAGACGAACTCGCTGCGACCCGCGGTGATGTTCGGGCGCGGTGCGACGATGCGCGCCGCCACCGACGCGTCCATCGGGAAGCCGGTGCTTTTTCGCCTCAGCGACGAACACCTGCTTCAGCTCCTTGACCTTATGCGGGTTCGTCGCCGCGACGTCGGTCGTCTGATTGAAGTCGGTGTTCAGGTTGAAGAGTTCGAGCACCTGGTTGTCGAGCGGGTTCGGGTTGGCCGGACCGAACGCTTGCCACGGCGCGCGATTCACCTTGGTGCTGAGGAACCAGCCGTCCTTGTAGAGCGCCCACTGGCCCATCATCTCGAAGTACTGCGTCGTGTGGCGCGTCGGCGCCTTGGCGTTCTTTGCGTCGAAGGTGTAGGCGAAGCTCGTGCCCTCGATCGGCGCCTGCCTGATGCCGTCCACCATCTCGGGCGCGCGGATGCCGGTAGCCTCGAGGATCGTCGGCACGACGTCGATGACGTGCACGAACTGCTCGCGCAGGCCGCCCTTGTCCTTGATCCGCGCCGGCCACGACACCACCATGTTCTGGTTGACGCCGCCGAGCTGCGAGGCGTTCTGCTTGAACCACGAGAACGGCGTGTCGAAGGTCCACGACCAGCCGGCGGACATGTGGTTGTAGGTCTGCTCGGTGCCCCAGACGTCGTAGAACTTCATTTGCACGGCGGCGGGCAGCTGACTGACGCCGTTGAACGCACGCGACCTCGTTCGGCGTGCCCATGCGGGCCGCCCTCGGCGCTCGTGCCGTTGTCGCCGTTGATATAGATGATCAGCGTGTTGTCGAGCCGGCCCAGGTCCTCGAAGGCCTGGATCACGCGGCCGATCTCGTGATCGCTGTAGGCGGCGTAGGCGGCGAAGACCTCGACCTGGCGGATGAAAAGCTTCTTCTCCTCGCCCGAGAGCGCATCCCATTCTTTCAGCAACTCTTTCGGCCACGGCGGCAGCTTGGCGTCCTTCGGGATCACGCCGAGCTTTTTCTGATTCTCGAAGATCTGCTCGCGCACCGCGTTCCAGCCCTTGTCGAAGAGCTTCATCTGGCTGATCCTGTCCACCCACTCCCTGGTCGGGTGGTGCGGCGCGTGCGTGGCGCCGGGGGCGTACTTGATGAAGATGGGCTTGCTCGGCTGGATCTGGTGCATCCTTGTCATGTAGTCGATCGCATCCTCCGCCATCCCCGTGACCAGGTTCCATCCGGGCTTGCCTTCGAACGGATAGATTTGCGTCGTGTTGCGGAACAGGTTCGGCTGCCACTGGTTGGCGTCGCCGCCGACGAAGCCGTAGAAATATTCGAAGCCCATGCCGGTCGGCCACTGGTCGAACGGTCCGACCTGGCTGGCCGCGAAGGCCGGCGTGTTGTGGTTCTTGCCGAACCACGACGTGGCGTAGCCGTTGTCGAGCAGGATGCGGCCGATCGTCGCCTTGTCCTTGGCGATGATGCTGTTGTAGCCGGGGTAGCCGGTGGACTGCTCCGAGACAACGCCGAAGCCGGCCGAGTGGTGGTTGCGGCCGGTGATGAGCGCGGCGCGGGTGGGCGAGCACAGCGCGGTGGAGAACATGCGGTTGTAGCGCAGACCTTCCTTCGCGATGCGGTCCATCGCCGGAGTCGGGATCACGCCGCCGAATGTGCTGGGCACGCCGAAGCCGGCGTCGTCGGTGATGATCAGCAGCACGTTCGGCGCGCCCGTCGGCGGTGCGACGCGCGGCGCCCACCAGGGCCTCGACTGCAGCGCGTCGTTCTTAATGACGCCGCCGAACCTGGGATCGGGCGCCGGAAGCTGCTTGTTGCTGACGGTCGAAGTGGCGCTGGGCGAGCCCAGCGTGCCGGTGACCTGCTGCGCGCCGGCTTGGCCCATCACCGCGATTCCCGCGATCAGCGCGAACCGCACCGCAATGTTCAGATGCATGGTCATGTCTCCGTTTGGCAGGATTGCGAGCCCCGCGTATCTTACTCGCAGCCGTCACATGAACGCCGCGAGCACCGACGATCCAGCCGGGAATATTTACCGGGAAAGCGGCCGAGGGCAAGGCGGCAGGAGGTTCAGCCCGCCGAGTTACGCTTCCGGGACGAACGCCGGAAAGCTGGCAATGCGCTCTGCGAGACGCTGCCGCGTGAACGTCACGCGACCTGAAAACCGGCCATAATCGGCACATTGGTTACGCAACGAGAAGGTATACGACATGTTGAACAGCAACGGCTCCAATGCGCACTGCCGGCGCCTCGTGCGCTCCGTCCTGGCCACTGCCCTGGGAGCGGTCTGCGCGCCGGCCCTCGCCGGAGGGATCATCCTGTACGAGGTGGGCACCGCCGACGTCGGACTCGCGTCCGCCGGCTACGGTGCCCGCGCGCAGGACGCCTCGACGGTGCTGACCAACCCGGCGGGCATGACGCGCCTCGACGGCACGCAGGTCCTGGCTGCCGGGCAGCTGCTCTGGGGCGACGTCAAGTTCTCGGTCGGCAGCGGCACATCGCCAACCTTGGGCAGTGGCGACGGCGGATACATGGTCGGCCAGAGCGGCTGGTTCCTGGGTGGCGGGGGTTCGCGAGCTACAGCGTTTCGCCGGACCTGAAGCTGGGCATGGCCCTGACCGGCAACTTTGGCATGCCGCTTAACTATGACGACGACTGGGTGGGACGCTATTACGTGCAGACGGCCACCATGCTCGGCCTGTCGTTCATGCCGACCGTTGCCTACAAGGTCAGCGACAAGGTGTCGGTGGGCGCCGGGCTCAACGCGATGTACGGCATCTACAAGAACCAGGTGGCGATCAACAACGTCAATCCGGTCTACGGCGACGGCCAGCTCAAGATGAAGGACCAGACCTGGGGCTGGGGCGCCAACGTCGGCGTGCTCTTCGAGCCCGATGCGCGCACGCGTTTCGGCCTTGTGTGGAATTCCCAGATCAACCTGGACTTTCGCGCACCGCTCGAATTCTCGAACCTGGCGCCCGGCCTGCAGAAGGTTCTGGGCGACCGCGGGCTGCTCGACGCAGCGTTGAACGTGGGCATCAAGGTGCCGCAGGGCGTGATGCTCAGCGCGTACACGCAGACGAGTGACCGCTGGGCACTGCTCGGCAGCGTCGGCTGGCAGCAGTGGTCGAAGTTCGGCCAGATCCAGCTCGGCATCGACGACGTCAACGATCCGACGGGCGTCACGCAGAACCTCGAGTACAAGGACACCTGGCACGTGGCGGCGGGAGCGCAGTACCGGTATTCCGACGCGTGGCTGATCAATTTCGGCATCGCTTACGACTCCAAGTTCCAGTCCGGCAACGTGTCGCCGCTGATGCCGGTCAACGCCGCATGGCGTTTCGGCACGGGGGCCCAGCAGCAGCTCGGCAAGAACGCGTTCTGGGGCTTCGCTGCCGAATATGCGTACGGCGGCACCCTCGACGTGGCCACCTACGGCAAGCCGGTCGCGCTCGGCGGACGCGGCGACCTCGTCGGCTCGTACAACAACGCCGGGTCCCTCTTCCTTACCGCGTACTACAATTGGAAGTACTGATCTGCGATCGCAAGCGACTCCGAAGTCACCGTCGCGGCCAGAGCAGCATTCGCGGTGACGGCGCCGCGCCTGCATGCTTTTCGCATCCGGCGGCCCCGATTGCCGCCTTGCCCCCGGATGCCGCAATCCGCCCTTGACCATGCCCGCTGCTGACGGCACCTTTGTCCGCGCCATGCTGCTGGCGCTGACGCTCGCCTGCGTGCCGCATGCGCTGCATGCGGCGGAGACAGCGCCGGGCGCTGTGCCGTCGACGCCGACTGCGGGGGCGGCCCCTGCGGGCGCATCTGCCACTCCCACGTTGCACGATGTCGTCGCCGACCTGGGGCGCACCAGTGCCATGCTCCGCCAGCTCGCGGCGACGCTGCGCGATACTGCGGACTGGAACGTGCTGGCGAGCCGACTGGAAGATCCGGCGGTGACCTCCAGTCTGAAGGCGCTCGAAGAGGGGCGCGACACCCTTTCGCGCGCGCGGTACATGGAGCTGATCGACGTGGATACGCGGATACGCGAGCGCGTCCGCGCGGTGAACGACGCCACTGCCGAACTGGGTCGCCTTACCCGGAAGGTCGAAGAAGACCTCGAACACCTCGATCGCGAGGCGGCGCACTGGCCGGAGCGAACGAAGCTGGCGCGCGAGCGCGAAGCTCCGGCGGAAATTCTACGCTTGGCCGAGGCGGCCATCCCCGAGATCGCCTCGACCCGGGATCGATTGCGGGCGCGCCGCGACCAGCTGCTCGTCGCGTTCGGAAAGGGGATTGCGCTGCAGACGCGCCTGGACTCGGTGCGCGCCACGATTGCGGAACGCCGCGAGCGGATCAGCGTGGAGCTCGGCACCATCGAGGACGTCCCGATCTGGCGGCAGGGCGCCATTGCATTTCCAAGAGACGAGGTGTTGGCCAACGTCGGTCTTGTGCGCCACGAGCTCGCCGACTACCTCGGGGAGTACGGCGCCCGGCTCGGTGCGCTGTTCGCCGCGCTGACCGCGTTCCTGTTCGTCGCTCTGCGCCAGTCGCCGGCGTTCGGAACGCGACGCAGCGTGGCCGCGGGGCACCCGGTTAGCATCGCGCTGGCCGGTGGGCTGCTGTGCGGTCTGACATTCCTCGTCGTGCTCGCCCCGAGGGGGCCGTTCATCTTCTATCGCCTGCTCGGATTTGCAATACCGCTGCTCGCCGGCTTCCTGGCGACGAGGAGCTTCGCCGCGCCGATCCCGGCGACCGCCTGGGCGCTGTCCCTCGCCGTATTCATCAACGGGTTCCGGATCTTCGCGGAGATGAGCCCCGGGCTCGCCCGATTGCAGATCCTCATTCAGGTCCTGCTGTTCGGCGCGGCGCTGTGGCACGATTGGCGTCGGGGGGCCCTCGCACGGCTGATGCCCGGTGTGCCTGCCGTACTGCTGCGCCGATTGGTCCAGGCGGTGCTGCTGACGCTGGCCGCCACCGTCGTCGCGAGCGCGCTTGGCCACACGGGTGTCGCGCGCACGCTGTGCGCGCTGGCCGTCATTGCCCCGGCGTTCTGGCTGACTATCACCGTGCTGGTATGGGTGCTCGATCAGGCGTTCGCCGGACTGCTCGCCACGCCGCTCCTGCAGAGGAGCCTCCTTAGCGTGCGCGATCGCGCCGACGCGATCCTGCGCGCGCTGCATCTGGTCGTCCTGCTGTTCTTCTGGTTGGTCGGCGTCGTGGTGTTCGCGCTGGCGCACTCCGCGCTCGACGATTTTCGGCGCATCGCCGACCTGGTGGTCAACGCGAGCGTGAGCGCCGGCGACGTGACGATCACGGCCAGCGCGGTCCTCTCGGCCCTGGGCGTCGTGGTCGTGACCTGGATGGTCACCAAGGGCGTGCGCTTCGTTCTCGACCACGAGATCCTGCCGCGGCTCGACCTGCGCACCGGTGTCCCCATCGCCATTTCCACGATCGTCGGCTATGTGCTGGTCTTGACCGGGTTTGTGCTGGCGATGGCCGCGCTCGGCATCGATCTGACCAAGGTCACGCTGCTCGCGGGCGCTGTCGGGATCGGCGTCGGGATGGGGTTGCAGAGTATCGTCAACAACTTTGCCTCGGGGCTCATCCTGATGCTCGAGCGCCCGATCAACGTCGGCGACCAGATCGACGTCGGCGGCGTGGTGGGCGAGGTCAAGCGCATCGGCGTGCGCTCGTCGACCATCCGGACGGGCCAGGGAGCGGAGGTGATCGTGCCCAATGCCGACCTCGCGTCCAAGCAGGTGACGAACTGGACGCTGTCCGACCGTGCGCGCCGCTACGAGATCGACATCGGAGTCGATTACGGAAACGATCCTGCCCGGGTCCTGCAGCTGCTCGAGAGCGCAGCGGCGGAAGTGCCGGAAGTGCAGAAGGTGCCGCCGCCGCGCGCGTTGTTCACGGGATTCGGCGCCAACTCGCTCGATTTCCGGCTCTTCGCGTGGGTCGAGAGCGTCGATGTCGGATTGCAGGCGCAGAACGGCCTGCGGATGGCCGTCCTCCGGGCGCTCGATGCCGCCGGCATCGCCATTCCCTTCCCGCAACGCGATCTGCAAATCCGCCGCGCGCCGGCGAGCACGGAGGCCGCCGTCGCGCGCCCGACGTGAGGCTGGTTCGGCGGGCCGAGGCCCGTCGCGGCAGGGGGCGACGGTCGCATGGGTGCTCGCGGCCAGCGCATCCAATGAGAAGCGAGACCTCCGGTCACGCAGCAAGTCACTGCTGCGGGGCTCGTTGATCATTGGATTGCGATGTCCACACCGACCTTGACTCCGGCGGCGACCAGTTCGGCCCAGGTCTGGTCGTCGATGTCGATCCCGTGCGCCTCCCGCTGCGCCCGGGCGGCCCGTTCCGGGTCGCCCGCAATCAGCACCGACTCGAACCCGGGCGCCACCGGGCCGGCGCGCAGCCAGTCCACGAATGCCACGGCCTCCTGCTCGAACGCGGCCTGGGTGCCCAGCCGGGCCGGGTCGATCAGTATCGTCAGCATGCCGTTCAACACCGCGCGCACCGCAGTGTCGTTTTCGCGGTGCCACGTCCCGCCTCCACTGAGGGCCCCGCCCAGCAATTCGCAGGCCACCGCCATGCCGTAGCCTTTGTACTCGCCGAATGTCAGCAGGGCCCCGAGCAAGCCGTTGCTCTGTGGCACGACGACAACACCGGGGTCGGTCGTCGGGCGGCCGTGTTCATCGATGAGCGTGCCGGGCGCCACCGTTTCTCCCTTGTTGTAGGCGACGCGCATCTTGCCCTGCGCCATGCGGCTGGTGGCGAAATCCAGAATGAAATGTGCCCCTCCGCTTGCCGCTTCGCGTGCTGCGTCGCCTTCCGCGTTGCCTTGGCTTGTCTGGGTCGGCCCGGCGCTGCGCCCGCTCGGTTGCCGTCCGGCCAGCGGGATACCGATGCAGCAGGGGTTGGTGCCAAAGCGCCCGTCCGCCCCGCCCCAGGGCGCCACCACTGCGCGCGACAGCACATTGACGAAATGCAGTGCAACCAGTCCCTGCGCGACGGCCATCTCCGCGAAGTGCCCGATGCGCCCCAGGTGGTGCGCGTTGCTCAGCGTCATGATGCAGTTGCCGTGGGTGCGCGCACGCTGCATGGCCAGTTCCATCGCCTGCACGCCTACCACTTGGCCGTAACCCCGATGCCCGTGCAGCGCCAGCATGGTGCCGATGTCCATGGCAATCGTCGCCGCAGCGTTCGGCACCAGGCCGCCCTGACGCACCGCATCGACGTACCGGGGCACCATGCCCACACCATGTGAATCATGGCCGCTGAGATTGGCCAGCACCAGGTTCGCTGCTACCTGGTCGGCCTCTTGTGGCGTGCTGCCTGCGCCGACGAGGATGCCGGCCACCACGTCGCGCAAGGTGGAGGCGGAGATGGGCTGGCGCATCGTGTCTGTCATCACATCGAGGAGGGTGGTGAGGTGCGGCGCGGGAGAAGACAGGTCCGGCCGGCTAGAAGAACCGCGCCGGAAGCACCTCGTAACCGTACGGTGCGGCCGAGCGGCAAAGCGTGAGCCAGGCGTCGCGCGCGAGACTGCGTGCCACCATCAGCGTGAACACCGGGGAGGCGGCGCGCCGGTAGACGAGCGCATTCACGTGCCCGAACAGGCTCTGCGCGCAGGCGCCCTCCGGGAACGCGCGCGGGTGGAAATCGAGCGGGCAACTCTTGGCCAGCACCGTCGCGGCGTGCGCACCGGCGACGGTCCACGCGACGCGGCTCGCGGCGACGTCGAACAATGCGCCGCCCACGGCATTGAGCGCGTCGCGGCGCGCGTCGAAATCCACCGGAGCCGCCTTGCTGGCCACGACAAGCAGCCACGACGCGGGCCCCAGCCAGAGCGCGGTGAGCGTTCGGGTTCGCGTGGTCGCATTCGGCGCGACCGGAAGCGTCACGTCGAAGAGCCGGCGCACCTCGTCCGCGAAATCCGGACGGCGCGCGTCGCCCTGGACGTTCCACGCGCCCGCGAAGTTCGTCTCCGTGAGCGTCACGCCCGTCGTCGCCGGGCCGTAGTGCCCGGGCATCGCCGCGCCGATCGCGAAGATGTTTTCGTCAGGCACGCAGCCTCTCGCCGTCGGGATCGATGAAGCAGGGCGGACCGACCTTCACCCGCACTTTTGCGCCGGCGAGCGGGGACACCGCCCACAGTGTTTCGCCGTGCCGCGCGCGGCCGCCGGCGACGAGCGCAAGCGCGATCCACGCGTCCAGATTCGGGCTCCGGCACCACGAGGTCACGTGCCCCAGCATCGGGTTCGGCGGCGCACGATCGGGATCGACGACGATCTTGGCGCCGCGCGGCATCGCCGCGCTGTCGAGGGCGGTGAGCCCGACGAGCTGCCAGCGGTCGGGGCCTCGCAGCGCCGGCCGCGACAGCAGGGGTTTGCCGACGCACCACTTGGCGGCGCTGACGAGCTTGCCCATGCCGAGGTCGTCAGCGGTGGTGCGGCCGTCGGCCTCCGCCCCGACCACGACGTGTCCCTTCTCGATGCGCAGCGTGCTCATCGCCTCGGTACCGTAGGGCATGATCCCGAATTCGGTGCCCGCAGCGAGCACGGCCTTCCACATCGCGCGACCGCAGTCGGCGGGCACGTGAATCTCGTAGGCGAGCTCGCCGGAATAGCTCATCCGGAGGAGTCGGGCAGGGGCGGGGCCGGTAGCCGTGCGCACGCGACACGCGCCGACCGCGAGAAAAGGAAAGGCCTCGTTCGACACGTCGATGTCGACGATCTTCGCGAGCACCTGCCGCGCGCGCGGGCCGGACACCGCGGCGGCGGCCCACTGCTCGGTCACCGATGTCGCGAAGACCTGGAGCTGCGGCCAGTCGGCCTGCAGCAGCATCTCGAGGTGCTGCATGACCTTGGCGGCGTTCACGGTGGTCGTCGTCATCAGGTAGTGCGAGGGCGCGAGGCGCGACGTCGTGCCGTCGTCGAACACCATGCCGTCGTCGCGCAGCATTGCGCCATAGCGGCAGCGGCCCACGGCCAGCGTGTCCCACCGATTGATGCAGACGCGATTCAGGAAGTCGGCGACATCGCGTCCCTGCAGCTCGATCTTGCCGAGCGTCGAGACGTCGACGATGCCGACATTGGTGCGCACATTCCTGGCTTCGCGCAGCGCGGCATCGTCCGCCGATTCACCCGCCTGCGGATACGAGTGTGGTCGTTTCCAGGCGCCCACGTTGACGAAGCGCGCGCCATGCGCGACATGCCAGTCGTGCATCGCCGAGAAACGCGTCGGCGCGACATGCGCGCCGGACTCGAGGCCAGGGAACGCGCCCAGCGTGACCGGCGTGTAAGGCGGCCGGAAGGTCGTCGTGCCCACTTGCGGGATCGGCAACGCCAGGCGTTCTGCCAGCAGCGCGAGGCCGACGATGCTGGATGCCTTGCCCTGATCGGGGCCCATGCCGAGCGTCGTGTAGCGCTTGAGATGCTCGACCGACTTATAGCCTTCGCGCGCGGCGAGCGCGATGTCGTCGACCGTGACGTCGTTCTGCCAATCCACGAAACGCTTGGCGCCTCGTGCCAGAGCCGCGACGCTCCAGAGCGGATGCAGCGCGACGTTCGCCAGCGGCTCGGCATGCGGCGCGGGCCGGCGATCGTGTGCAGGGGAACCCGTCTGCGCGGCAGCGGACAAGCCTGCGGCGTGACCCTCCGCCAACGCACCGGCCAGGTCGAAGCGTCCGTTCGCCGCGCCTGCCGGCGTGATCGGCGAAGTCGTGCCGTCGGGCACGAAAGTGGCGAGGGTATCGTCATAGCGCAACTTGCCGCTCGCCTGCGCATAGAGGTGGACAGCGGGGTTCCAGCCGCCGGACAGCGCAACGAGATCGCATTCCATGCGCCGGGTGCTGCGCCCGGCCAATGGGGCAATGTCCACCGCGGCAACGTGCAACGCGCCGTGCGCACCGACGATCGCGGATTTCGCGATGATCGGCAGGCCGGCTTTGCGCGCCGCATGTGGCAGCGCGCCGTCGAGGCCCGGCCCCGCACGCGGATCGACGATCGCGGCGACGACGACTCCTGCGCGGTGCAACGCGAGCGCCGTCGCGTACGCGCTGTCGTTGTTGGCGAACACCACGGCGCGCGTGCCGGGACGCACCGCATAGCGCTCGACATACGTGCGAACGGCGCCTGCCAGCATCGTTCCCGGCAAGTCGTTGTTCGCGTAGGCGATAGGGCGCTCGTGTGCGCCTGCCGCGAGCACGATGGCTCGGGCGCGAACCTTCCACAGGCGCTGGCGCGGCACCCATGCGGGGGGGGCCGGAAGGTGATCGGTGACGCGCTCGATCATTCCGACGAGATTGCCGTCGTAGTGACCGAAAGCGGTGGTCCGCGGCAGCAGCGTGACGTCGGAATGCCCCGCGAGCTCGGCGAGCGTCGCCGCGATCCATTCCGCGGCGCCCGATCCGTCGATGGTCGCGGCAGTGCCGAGCAGGCTTCCGCCCAAGGCGGGGTTCTCGTCGCAGAGCACCACGCGCGCGCCGGCGTGCGCGGCGGCACGTGCGGCGGCAAGTCCCGCGGGACCCGCGCCGATCACGAGCACGTCGCAATGCGCGTACTGGTGCTCGTAGGCATCGGGATCAGGCAGCGTCGCGACGCTGCCCATGCCCGCCGCGTGGCGGATCACGCGCTCGTAACGGAGCCACCACTTCGGTGTCGGCGGCCACATGAATGTCTTGTAGTAGAAGCCCGCGGGAATGAGCCGCGACGCGAAATCGCCGATCGCGCCGACATCGAGGCGCAGCGACGGCCAGCAGTTCTGGCTCGCGGCGTTGATCCCGGCGTAGAGTTCCTGCGTGGTCGCGCGGACGTTCGGCTCGGTGCGCGCCCCGCGCCCGAGCTGGACGAACGCGTTGGGCTCATCGACGCCGGCGCCGAGGATGCCCCGAGGCCGGTGGTACTTGAAGCTGCGGCCGACGAGATGCGTGCCGTTGGCGAGAAGTGCAGCGGCCAGCGTGTCGCCCGCATAGCCTTCGTACCCGACGCCGTCGAACTCGAACCGCAAGGGTTGCGCGCGATCGATGATCCCGCCATCGGGCAGGCGACAGGGCTGCTTCACGGTGCGGCTCGCGGCGGCAACGGTTCGCCGGGCTCGGCGCTCGCCAGGATGTCGTGCGTGCGCGTATCGCGATTGAGCTTGAACCATTGCCGGCAGCCGGCGCTGTGCGACCACCACTCGACGTGCGGCCCCATCGGATTGTCGCGGACGTAGACGTAGCGAATCCATTCCGCTTCCGGCGCCTCGGGCGACGGACGCCGCATCGTCGCGTCGCCGCCGAAGGTGAACTCGATCTGGTTGCGCGGCCCGCACCATGGGCAGGGGATCAGCATCATACTGGCCTCGCCCTTTGCGCCAGGATTTCAGTGCGCCCAGGCATGGGGCCCCGCGCCTTTCTCGTCGATCGTGCGGCCTTCGGCGAAGCGCTCGAGGGTGAACGCCGCGTTGAGCGCATGCGGCTCGTCGCGCGCGATCGTGTAGGCAAGGAGCCAGCCGGACGCCGGTGTGGCCTTGAATCCGCCGTAACACCAGCCGCCCGACATGTAGAGCCCCTTGACCGGCAGCTTGCCGATGATGGGGCTGCCGTCCATCGTCATGTCGCAGACGCCGCCCCAGGTGCGCATCACTTTGAGGCGCCCGAAGCTCGGGAAGAGCGTGAGGCACGCAGCGATCGCGTGCTCGATGACCGGCAGGTTCCCGCGCTGCGAGTAGGAATTGCAGAAATCGAGGTCGCCGCCCATCACGAGCTCGCCCTTGTCGGACTGGCTGATGTAGAAGTGCACGACGCCCGACGTCACCACGGTATCGAGGACCGGCTTGACCGGATCGGACACCAGCGCCTGCAGCACGTGCGACTCGATCGGAAGCTTGAGGCCCGCCATGGCCGCGAGGTGCCCGGAATGGCCGGCGACGGCGAGTCCGAGCCTCTTCGTGGCGATGAATCCCCGCGTGGTATCGACGCCGGCGACGGCGCCGTTCTCGATCCGGATGCCGGTCACCGCGCATTGCTGGATGATGTCGACGCCGCGCGCGTCGGCGGCGCGCGCATAGCCCCAGGCGACCGCGTCGTGGCGCACGGTGCCCCCGCGCGGCTGCAGGAGGCCGCCCTGGATCGGAAAGCGCGCGTCGGAGGAGCAGTCGAGATCGGGAATCCAGTCCGCGATCTCGTCGCGGGTCATGAACTTCGCGTCGATGCCGTTCAGCCGCATCGCGTTGCCGCGCCGGATCGCCGCGTCCACGTCGGCCGGCGAATGCAGGAGGTTCAGCACGCCGCGCGCGCTGTACATCACGTTGAAGTTGAGCTCCTGCGCGAGCGTCTCCCACAGCTTGAGCGAGAACTCGTAGAAGTGCGCGTTGGGATCGAGGTGGTAGTTGGAGCGCACGATCGTCGTGTTGCGCCCGGTGTTGCCGCCACCGAGCCAGCCCTTCTCCAGCACGGCGACGTTGACGAGGCCGTGCTCCTTGGCAAGGTAGTAGGCGGTCGCGAGCCCGTGCCCTCCGCCACCGACGACGACCGCGTCGTACTGCGGCTTCGGCGCGGGGCTCCGCCATGCGAGCGGCCAGTGCTCGTGGTGGCTTCGCGCATTGCGCGCAACGGAGAAGATCGAGTATTTCAAGGGAATGCCGAACCGGCTCCGAGCCCGGCGGGTCGCGTGCGCTCCGGAGCGCTCATTCTACTGGTCCCCGGGGCAGCGGGGACAGCGCTCACAGCCGTTCGCGCGAGCCAGGCCCGCATCTTCAGCCCGTAGACGTTGACGACGAGGCCGGCGAAGACCAGCGCCGCGCCGGCGAGCTGCACCGGTGCGAGCGACTCGCCGAGAAAGAGCGCGCCGCTGGCGAGGCCCGAAACGGGGATCAGCAATGCGAACGGCGAGATGAGCGCCGTCGGATAGCGGTGCAGCAGCGCATTCCACGTGCCGAATCCGAACAGTGTCGCGCCGTAGGACATCACCAGCACGCAACCCCACGCGAGAAGGCTCATCGACGCGACGGCCTGCGGGACCACCCAGCCACCCTCGAACACGAACGACAGCGCGGCGAGCGGCAGCGGCGGGACGAGGCTCGACCATACGGTGAGCGCGAACATGTCGGCGCCGTGATCGCCCGCGCCACGTTTCGCGACGATGTTGCCGACCGCCCAGGCGAACGCGGCGGTGACGACGAGCGCGAACCCGACCAGGGTGCCCGCAGGACCGCCTGTGAGCTTGTACGCGGCGAGCAGGACCATGCCGGTCGCGGCGATCGCCCCGCCGACGAGGTTGTGCCGGCGCAGGCGGTCGCCGGCGAAGGCAACCGCGAGCCCGATCGTGAAGAACACCTGTACCTGGATCACGAGCGAGGACAGGCCCGCCGGCATCCCCAGCTTGATGCCGAGGAACAGCAGGCCGAACTGGCAGACGCCGATCGCGAAGCCGTACCCGACCACGTTGCGCCACGGCATCGCCGGCGGCCGGACGAAGAACACCATCGGCAACGCAGCCAGGAGGAAGCGCAGCGCCGCGAGCGCGAACGGCGGGACCTCGTCGAGGGCGACCTTGATCGGGACGAACGTGAAGCCCCAGAGGGCGACGACAGCGAGCGTCCGCGCCAGATCGCGCGGAGAGAGATGGGCCTTCAAGTGAGGGTCGGGGGGCCCCCGGAGGGGCGGCTCACTTTTTCTTCGCGAAATCGCCCGCGTACGACCACGCGAAGCCGGCGGGGTCGACGTACTTGCGCAATACGGCGTTTGCCCTTTCGACCGTCACGGCCTCGATGCCCCGGTCGATCTGCGCGGCGTAATCCCAGGTGCGGCCGAGGTAGGTCTGCTGCACGAGGCCGCCGGCGAGCGCACCGTCCTGCGCCCGCGCGATCCGGCGCGCCTGCAGCAAGGCGCGTTTGGCATCGGCGACCTCGGCCGCGGTGAAGCCGTCCTTCAGCGCGCGCGCGAACTCCTCGGCGACGGCCGCGCGGATTCGTTCCCGGTTCTCGGGCGCGAAGATGGCGTACAGGTACAGCGGTGTGTTTTCCTCGAAGCTGGACGGCGCGAGCCACGTCTGGGTCGAGTAACTCAAGCCCTCGCGCTCGCGCACGCGGTCGGGAATCCGCGATTCCGTCGACGCGCCCAGAACCCGGTCGACCACGATCAGCGCGGGCAGATCCTCGCTGCGGTCGTTGATCTGCATCGGCAGGCGGCCCATCAGCGTCGCGTTGGCCTTGTCGGGCGTCTCGCCCGTTAGCACCGTGGGCGCGGGCGGACGGTAGGGGTTCGGCACCCGCGCGAAGGGCGCCGGACTCGACCATGCGCCGAACAGCTCGATGGCCAGCGCGCGGATGGCGTCGGCATCGAAATCGCCGACGACAGCGAGCTCCGCGTTGGCCCCGCCGACGAAGCGTGTGTAGAACGATGTCACCTGCTCCCGCGTCGTCGCGCTGATCTCGGCCAGTTCCTCGTCGAAGGTCGGAACGTAGCGGACGTCGCCCTTGACCCAGGGGCTGTTCCAGCGCTGGAGCGCACGGTCGGCGATGCTTTGCGGATCGGCCCGCTGCTCCTCGAGCGCCGTCATCTGCTCGCGCTTCAGCTTGTCGAACTCGGCCGCGGGAAACGCCGGCTCCCGCAGTGTTTCGGCGGTGAGACGCAGGAAGTCCGGCAGGTGGGCGCGCACGGTCTGGCCGCGCGCGACGGTCTCGGTTTCGTTGCCGCCGAGCGCGAGCTTCGCGCGCAGCTGGTCGAGGGTGTCCTCGAAGGCCTGCCGGTCGCGCTTTTTCGTGCCCATCGCCAGCATGGCGCCGGCGAGGCTGCCGCGCGGCGCCATGCCCTTGAGCGAAGCCTCGTCGCCGTGATGCAGGCGCAGCTGGACCTGCACCGTCCCGCCGCGCGTTTTCTTCGGCAACAGCGCGACGCGCATTCCGTTCGGCAGCGTGAATCGCTGGGTGCGGGCCTCGAGATTGGCCGGTGTCGGCTCGAATGTTTCGCCGGCGGAGACGCTGGCATCGCCTCTGTAATCCTTGACCATCGCCGCGATGTCGACAGCGGGCGGCGGCGGCGCGCGATCGGGCCTGGCGTCGGGAACGAACCGGCCCAGCGTGCGGTTGGCCGGCTTGAGGTATTCGAGCGCCACCCGCTGCACGTCGGCCGCGGAGAGATTGCGCCATTGGTCGCGTTGCAGGAAGAGGAGCCGCCAGTCGCCGAGCGCGATCGATTCGGAAATCGCGACGCCGAGCTTCTGCGGATCGTTGAACGTCTCGTCGAACTGGCGCAGCGCTTTCGCGCGTACGCGGTCCACTTCGGCCGGGGTGATCGGCTTCGCACGGAGACCCTCGATCGTGGCGAGCAGTTCATCGCGGGCGACATCGAGCGAATCGGTGGTCGGCACCTGTGCCCAGAAGATGATGTTGCCGGGGTCGGCCAGCGTGAAATTCCAGGCCTCGACGGCACTCGCCTTCTTCGCTTCGACGAGCGCCTGGTACAGCCGGCCGGCCGGCTCGACGGTCATCACCTCGCCGAGTGCATCCAGGGCAATCGCGTCGGGATGCGCGCCAGGCACGGTGCGGTAGAGCGCGGCGACGAACTGGGTTCCGCCGACGCGACGGACGGTGACCGTGCGCTCGCCGTCCTGCACCGGTTCCTTCGTATACAGCGGCGGCAGGTTCCGCGCAGGT
The DNA here is from genome assembly GCA_963708855.1 of uncultured beta proteobacterium. Lineage (GTDB taxonomy): Bacteria > Pseudomonadota > Gammaproteobacteria > Burkholderiales > Casimicrobiaceae > CAIWHR01. Next base: position 17,329 of record CAVPUM010000021.1, read on the forward strand.
CTGGGAATCGGGCCGAACGTCTGCACGATCCGGCCGAGCGTGCGTTCGGGGTCGAAGCGCCCGGCGACGATAAGCACCGCATTGTCGGGCTGGTAGTGGAGCCGGTAGAACGCCTGCAGCCGGCCGATGTCGACGTTCTCGATGTCCGAGCGCGCGCCGATCGTCGGATTGCCGTAGTTGTGCCAGTCGAAAGCCGCCGCCTGCAGCCGGCCCCACAGCACCCGCTGCGGGTTGTTCTCGCCGCTCTCGAATTCGTTGCGGACCACGGTCATTTCCGTGTCGAGGTCCTTTTTCGCCACGAACGAGTTGACCATCCGGTCGGCTTCCATCGCGAGCGCCCAGTCGAGATTCTCGTCGGAGGCCGTGAACGTCTCGAAATAGTTGGTGCGGTCGAAGAACGTCGAACCGTTCATTCGCATCCCGCGGCGTCCGAGCTCCTGGAAGATGTTCGGATTCGACGGCGTCCCCTTGAAAAGCAGGTGCTCGAGCAGATGCGCCATTCCGGTCTCGCCATAGCTCTCGTGGCGCGAGCCCACGAGATAGGTCACGTTGACGGTGGCCGTCGGTTTGGTCGAGTCCGGGAACAGCAGCACCCTGAGGCCGTTGGCCAGCGAGTACTCGGTGATGCCCTCCACCGAAGCGCCCTGCGTGACGCCGGCCGGCAAGGCGGCGTGAACGAGCCAAGGAGAAGAAGGCAAACGCGGCAACGGCGATGCGCCGGAGGGCTCGGTGGGGGGTGGCCAGAGGCATGAGTGTCTCGACAGTGGAAATCAGGGGGCGCGCGGGAGTATAGCCGTGCGCAGGCGTCGGATCGGCACGGCGACGGGAAGCGTGTGGGACCGCGCCCGGCGCGATCGGTTCACGGGTACGGCGTGCCGGCGCGAGCCGTGGCGGCGGGGGACGAGCCGGCTGGTGTCGCGCGGGCCGCGCCCCGAGACGGTGGTCGCCATCGGCAACTCCACGTGTATTGACGTTTACGTAAACGTAATATAACGTCTTCCTCGCGGTGCCTGACACCGATGAGGGGTAAGCTTTCCGCATTGCGAGCGGCGCAACGGAGCGCCGTCCACGCGCAGGAGCCTGCCATGAACGACACCAGCCGTCCGCCGCTCGTCTACAAGCCGGCCAACAAGGTGCGCTTCGTCACCGCGGCCTCGCTGTTCGACGGCCATGACGCGTCGATCAACATCATGCGGCGCATCCTGCAGTCGACCGGCTGCGAGGTGATCCACCTGGGCCACAACCGGTCGGTCGACGAGATCGTCAATTGCGCGATCCAGGAGGACGCGCACGGCATCGCCATCTCGTCGTATCAGGGCGGGCACGTCGAGTTCTTCAAGTACATGCTGGATCTCCTGCGCCAGCGCGGCGCGCCGCACATCAAGGTGTTCGGCGGCGGCGGGGGAGTGATCGTCCCGGCGGAGATCAGGGAGCTGCAGGAATACGGCGTGGCGCGCATCTTCTCGCCCGAGGACGGGCAGCGGCTGGGCCTGCTCGGGATGATCGCGGAGATCGTCGCCGCCTGTGACGTCGATCTCGCGCAGGATCTGCCGGCCGACGCGACCGCGCTCGTCAGCGGAAGCCACGAAGCGCGCACGCGCGCGCTCGCCCGGATGATCACCGGCCTCGAAGCCGGCACCGTTGCCGCCAGGACGCGCGAGGTGCTGCTGACGGCCGCGGCGAAGGCGAAAACGCCGACCCTCGGCATCACCGGCACCGGCGGCGCGGGCAAGAGCTCGCTCACCGACGAGATCGTCCGCCGCTTCCGGCTGGATCAGCAGGATCGGCTGCGCATCGCGATCGTGTCCATCGACCCGTCGCGCCGCAAGTCCGGCGGCGCCCTGCTGGGCGACCGCATCCGGATGAATGCGATCGAGCACCCGAACATCTACATGCGCTCGCTCGCCACGCGCGATGCCGGCAGCGAGGTCAGCCGGGCGCTGCCGGATGTGATCGCCGCGTGCAAGGTGGCGGGCTTCGACCTCGTCATCGTCGAGACGTCGGGGATCGGCCAGGGCGACGCCGCGATCGCGCCGCTCGTCGACATTTCGCTCTATGTGATGACGCCCGAATTCGGCGCCGCGTCGCAGCTCGAGAAGATCGACATGCTCGATTTCGCCGATTTCGTGGCGATCAACAAGTTCGACCGCAAGGGAGCCCAGGACGCGCTGCGCGACGTGCGCAAGCAGGTCCAGCGCAACCGCGAGCAGTTCAACGTCGCTCCGGACGACATGCCTGTGTTCGGCACGATCGCCGCCCGTTTCAATGACGACGGCGTGACGGCGCTCTACCAGGCGCTGGCCGCGAAACTGGCGGAGAAGGGGCTCAAGCACGGTCCGGGCAAGCTGGCGGCGGTGACCACGAAGCATTCGACCGCGCAGATCGTCGTCGTGCCGCCGGCGCGCGTCCGCTATCTCGCCGAAATCGCGGAGACGCTCCGGCAGTACCACCACTGGGCCGCCGCGCAGACGCGGATCGCGCGCGAACGGCAGCAGCTGCGCGCCGCGAAGGCGATGCTCGCCGCCGAGTGCAGACGGGAATCCTCCCGCGCATCGAGCAGCTGATGGCCGTACGTCGCGACGCGAAGCTCGACCCGCGCGCGAAGAAGCTCCTCGACATGTGGCCGCGGACGAAGGCAGCGTACGCGGCCGACGAATACGTGGTGAAGATCCGCGACAAGGAGATCCGGACCGAACTGACGACGACCTCGCTGTCCGGCACCAAGATCCGCAAGGTCGCGCTGCCCTCGTTCGAGGACGACGGCGAGATCCTGCGCTGGCAGCTGAAGGAGAACGTGCCGGGGAGCTTCCCGTTCACCGCCGGCGTGTTCGCGTTCAAGCGCGAGAACGAGGACCCGACGCGGATGTTCGCCGGCGAGGGCGACGCGTTTCGCACCAACAAGCGCTTCCATCTGCTCGCCGACGGCATGCCGGCGAAACGCCTTTCCACGGCATTCGACTCGGTCACGCTGTACGGCAACGACCCCGACCGCCGGCCGGACATCTACGGCAAGGTGGGCAATTCCGGCGTGTCCATCGCGACGCTCGACGACATGAAGGTGCTCTACTCGGGTTTCGACCTCTGCGACCCGGCGACCTCGGTGTCGATGACGATCAACGGGCCCGCGCCGACCATCCTCGCGATGTACGTCAACACGGCGATCGACCAGCAGCTCGAGAAATTCGCCACGGACAACGGCCGCGAGCCCACCGACGACGAAGCGCAGAAGATCCGCGAGTGGACGCTGACCTCCGTGCGCGGCACGGTACAGGCGGACATCCTGAAGGAAGACCAGGGCCAGAACACCTGCATCTTCTCCACCGAGTTCTCGCTCAAGGTGATGGGCGACATGCAGGAGTTCTTCGTCGGCCACGACATCCGCAACTTCTACTCGGTGTCGATATCCGGTTACCACATCGCCGAGGCCGGCGCGAACCCGATCTCGCAGCTCGCGTTCACGCTGTCGAACGGCTTCACGTTCGTCGAGGCTTATCTGGCGCGCGGCATGCGCATCGACGAGTTCGCGCCGAACCTGTCGTTTTTCTTCAGCTACGGCATGGACCCCGAGTACACGGTGATCGGACGGGTCGCGCGGCGGATCTGGGCGGTGGCGATGAAGCAGCGCTACGGGGCGAACGAGCGGTCGCAGAAGCTCAAGTTCCACTCGCAGACCTCCGGCCGCTCGCTGCACGCGCAGGAGATCTCGTTCAACGACATCCGCACGACGCTGCAGGCGCTGATCTCGACCTACGACAACACCAATTCGCTGCACACCAACGCCTACGACGAGGCGATCACGACGCCGACCGAGGAGAGCGTGCGCCGCGCAATGGCGATCCAGCTCATCATCAACCGCGAGTGGGGCCTTGGCAAGAACGAGAACCCGAACCAGGGCAGCTTCATCATCGAGGAGCTGACCGACCTCGTCGAGGAAGCGGTGCTGAAGGAATTCGAGGCGATCTCCGAGCGGGGCGGTGTGCTGGGCGCGATGGAGACGGGCTACCAGCGCGGGAAGATCCAGGAAGAGTCGATGGTCTACGAGCATCGCAAGCACGACGGCAGCTATCCGATCGTCGGTGTCAACACGTTCCGCAATCCGCATGCCGACGATGCGCCGCACACGATCACGCTCGCCCGCTCGACGGACGAAGAGAAGGAGTCGCAGCTCGCGCGGCTGGCGGATTTCCGGCAGCGGCACGCGGCGGAGGCTCCTGCGGCGCTGGCGAAGCTGCAGCAGGTCGTGATCGAGAACGGCAACGTGTTCGCCGAACTGGTGAACACGGTGCGCGTGTGCTCGCTCGGGCAGATCACGAATGCGCTGTTCGAAGTGGGTGGGCAGTACCGGCGCAGCATGTAGCGCAGCAACGCGGGATCCTGCGTTGACGACGTTCCAGCCATGAGCGGCGAGACCAAGCCCACGACCGAAGGCGTCCCCGCGAAAGCGCGGCTGCTCGACATCGGCGCCGGCGATGCCGAGGCGCCGGCCAACGCGATCCCCAACATCATTGCGCATCTCGTCGAGACGGAGACCTGGCGCAATGCCGCGACGGTGATCATGGGTGGCTTGCTGATCGGGTTGGGGTATTGGGCCTACAACGGCGTCCGCGATTCGATCGCGGCGACTCGGATCTCGAGCCTCGAAGCGTTGCTCGGCACGGTGGCGAAAGGACTGGATGTCTGGGTCGGCGAGCACACCGCGGAAGCCGCACGGCTGGCGAAGGATCCCGTGGTCGTCGAGCGCGCCACGCGGCTCGCGGCGGACGCGCAACGGCAAGGTACCGCTCCGGGGCGATGCACCGCCGAGGCGGAGGATCTCGGGCGAACGGTTCAGTCATCGCTGTCCACGCGCGGCGTCGTCGCCTTCCGGATCATCGACCGCACGGGGCTCGTGCTGGCGTCCAAGGATGCGGCGCGCTGCGGACAGCGGCTTCGCTTCGGCCCTTTTCGCCAGCGGCTCGACCTGGCATTGGACGGCGCGCCGCAGTTCGTGCGCCCCTATCCGGAGACCGAGCTTTCGGTCAGGGGCGCTACCGGCCAGCGCCGCCCCGTCGCGTGGTTTCTGGCGCCGATTCGTGCCGGCGCCGGGTCGCCGGTCGCCGCGCTGGCCATGGGTGTCGAAGCTGACGGCGAGCTCCCGACCATCTTCTCGGCCGCACGTCCGGGGAATACAGCCGAGGCGTACGCGTTCTCGGACGATGGCCTCATGCTCACGCCGTCGCGCTTCTCCGAGGAGCTGGTCGCCTCGAGAGTGCTGAGCGAGGCGGCGGCCGGGAGCTCCGCATTCCACGTCCTGGTCCGCGATCCGGGCGGCAACCTGTCGGAGGGATACTCGCCGGTGCTCGAACCCGCCGCGCGTCCGCTCACGCAGCCGGCTGCGTTGGCGGTTGCGGCGCGCGGCAAGGCGTTCGAGTCCGAGCAGCGGGGCACCGTCGCGACGGCCTACCGGGGCTACCACGGCAATGATGTCATCGGCGTATGGCGCTGGCTTCCGGCCTACGATGTGGGCGTGATCGCGGAAATATCGGTGCTCGAGGCATTCGCGGCGTTGCGCTTTTTCTGGATCAGCTTCGCCGTGATCGGCGGCTTCGTCGTGCTGTCGCTGGGTGCGGCGCTGATGTCGGCGACGGCCCTGGCCCGCCTGCAGCGGCAGTTTGGCCGCCTCCAGCGGCTGGGCGCATACACCCTCGAGCGTCAGATCAGCGAGGGCGGGATGGCGACCATCTACCTCGCCCGGCACGCATTGCTGAGGCGCCCGACGGCGATCAAGATCCTCAAGAAGCAGGTCGCGACCGACGAATTCATTCATCGCTTCGAGCGCGAGGTCCAGCTCGCGAGCCAGCTGCTGCATCCGAACACCGTCGAGATCTACGACTTCGGGCGCACGCGCGAAGGGCAGCCCTACTACGTGATGGAATACCTCGACGGCCTGACGCTGGCCGAGCTGGTTGCGCACTCGGGACCGGTGCCCGCGGGGCGGACCATCCACATATTGCGGCAGGTCGGAGCGGCGTTGCGCGAGGCGCACCTGCACGGAATGATTCACCGCGACGTCAAACCGGAAAACGTGATGCTGTGCCGCCGCGGCGAGGCCGACGTGGTCAAGCTGCTCGACTTCGGTCTCGTCAAGAACCTGGAGAACGCGCAGACGCGCGACATCACGAAGCAGCTGAAGATCCTGGGCACGCCGCGCTACATGGCGCCCGAGCGCATCCTCAACCCGGCCGACGTGGACGCGCGCTCCGACATCTACGCGGTGGGCGCTGTGGGCTATTTTCTGCTGACCGGAAAGCCGATCTTCGAAGGTGACAACAGTCTCGAGATCACCAACCAGATCATGCACACGCCGGCGCCCCGGGCCGCGGCGAGCGGCGTGGCCGGCATTCCGGAGGCGCTCGATGCCTTGCTCGCCGCGTGCCTGGAAAAGGACCGGGCGCGCCGGCCGCAGACAGCGGAGGCGGTGATCGAGGCGCTGGACCGTCTGTCGAGCCGGCTCGCCTGGACCCAGCCCGACGCCGATGCGTGGTGGAGCGCCTACCGCGAGAGCCGCAAAGCGGCCGTCGCAACGACTGCGGCCCAGCCGGCCTGACGGTACGCATGGGGCGATTCAGCGCGCCCCCGCCTTCTTCAGCAGCCCGGCCATTTCCCGGTAACCGCGGCTGGTCGCAAGCTCGAGCGGCGTGGTGCCGCCGCGATCGGCGATGTTCACGTTGGCGCCCGCGTCTACCAATGCCGCGAGCGTGGCCGTGTGGCGCGCGCCGCCGTCGCCCAGCGCGATCGACTCGATCAGCGCGGTCCAGCCCAGATTGTTGACATGGTCCAGTGGCGCCCCGGCGCGGATCAGCTCGCGCACGACCTCCACGTGGCCGAGGTGCGCGGCGGCAATGAGTGCGGTACCGTCGTAGCGGCTGGTGATGTTCGTCGCGCTGCATCCGAGTTCGAGCGCCGCTTTCAGCGTGGGCAGGTCGTTGGCCACGGCGGCGATGGTGACGATGTCGTAGCGATCGCCTTCGAGCGCATTCGGATCGGCACCGGCCTTGACCAGTGCGCGCATCGCGTCGCGTTGCGATGCGTACGCGGCGACATGCAGTGGCGTGCGGACACGGACATCGCGCGCCCCGGTGTCCGCACCCGCGGCGGAGAGGCGCGCGATTCCCGCGGCATCACCGCGCGATGCCGCGGCAAAGAGCCCGGTATAGCTTGCCTGCTCGGTCATCGATGGCGCGACCTGGGCGTAGCCGGTCGGTACGTCGGCAAGCACGAGGGCAAGCACGTTCGAGCACAGCGCGACAAGGCGAATCAGGACAGGCGGCATGACGACGCAGCCATTCTGCCGCAGTTCCGGCGATCTCGCATGCGGGTTCGTTCCGGCGCCTTCGTACCGCCGCCGGCGGGAGTCCGGTACCATTCGCTGCATGCGGGCGCCTGCAGCCCGCAGTGACCCGTTCCGGAGACGAGCGCCGCCGTGGCTGAACACACCCGCTGGGCTTTCCCGCACGCGTTGCAGCCGACGCAGGGAGAGGTCGGCTTCGACCTCAAGTCGGCGCTCGACAGTGTGGTCGCGCTGCACGCCGAAGTTCCGGACGACGCCTTCACCGCACCGATTCTCGGCACCGACCGCACGGGCAACGGCGTCGTGATCCGCGACGACGGCCTCGTCCTCACCATCGGGTACCTCATCACCGAGGCGGCCAACGTCTGGCTCACCGCGAACAACGGCTCGGTCATTGCCGGGCATCCGCTTGCCTACGATTTTGCTACGGGCTTCGGGCTCGTGCTGCCGCTTGGCCACCTGGGACTGCCCGCGCTCGCGCGCGGGACGTCGGCGACCGTGGCGGAGGACGACGACGTCTATGTCGTCGGGCACGGCGGGCGCGCGCACGCGCTGAAGGCGACCGTTTTTGCCAAGCGGGAATTCGTCGGCTACTGGGAATACCTGCTCGATACGGCGCTCTTCACGACGCCGCCGCATCCCGAGTGGAGCGGTGCGGCGCTGCTGGACGACGATGGTCGCCTGGTCGGCGTGGGCTCGCTGCTGTTGCAGGAACGCGTCGGCGACGAAGCCGTGGACGGGAACATGTTCGTGCCAGTCGACCTGCTCGAGCCGATTCTCGACGACCTGGTGCGCACCGGCCGCTCGGCGCAGCCGCCGCGGCCCTGGCTCGGCGTGTACACCGCGGAGCGGGATGGCCGCCTCGTGGTCGACGGGCTCGCCGCCGGCGGGCCCGCCGAGCGCGCGGGCGTGCATGCGGGCGACCAGTTGGTGGCCGTCGGTGGCGAGCGCGTCGCGACTCTCGCCGACTTCTTCCGGCAGACATGGGGCGCGGGACCCGCGGGGACTGCGATTGCGCTGACGCTTGCCCGCGGCGGTGCGCCGGTCTACATCCGGGTGCCCTCGGGCGACCGCAACGATTTCCTGCGCAAGTCGAGCCTGCAGTGACCGCGGACGTTCCGCAACCCGCCGCGGCAAACTTGCGGTAAGCTGTTCGCCGGCCCGGCCAGCGACCGAACGGGGCTGACCCCATTTCATCCGGAGATCTTCATGAAGCGTTCATTCGATTTGCTCGCTGTCGGCCTCGTCGCCCTCGGCCTTGCCGCGTCCGCGTTCGCGCAGGACAACAAGCTGCGTCTCATCACCTGGGCCGACTACGTGCCGGCGGACGTGCTCGCCCAGTTCAAGAAGGAGACCGGGATCGACGTCGAGATCACGCTCTCCAACAACGAGGAGATGATCTCGAAGCTGCGCGCCACCGGAGGCGCGGGCTTCGACCTCGCGCAGCCGTCGCAGGATCGCATCGTCGGGCCGCAGCAGGAATTCGGCATCTACAAGGCGATGGACATGAGCAAGATCAAGACGGAGCTGTTCATCCCGTCGATGCTCGATGCCACGAAGAAAAACACTACGCTCAAAGGACAGGTGTACGGGCTGCCGCACATCTGGGGCACCGACGGGCTCGTCGTCAACACCAAGCTCGCGCAGATGGCCGACTATCCGGACCTGTGCAACGCCAAATACAAGGGCAAGACCAGCGTGCGGCTGAAGCGCCCGACGCTGCTGGCGTTTGCCTTTGCAAGCGGCAAGGACCCGTTCGCGTTGTACAACAATCCCAAGGCCTATGCCGCGCTGATGGACGAAGTCGGCAAGACGCTCGCCGCCTGCAAGGGCAACATCAAGTTCTTCTGGGACAACAAGGACCAGCTGCTGAACGGTGCGCGCACCGGTGAGATCGTCGGCGCGATGATGTGGGACACCGGCGGCTGGAAGCTCAATGGCGAAAACCCCGAGATCCAGTACATCGCGCCCAAGTCCGGTGCGCTGGGCTGGATCGACACGTTCGCGCTGCCGGCGAAGGGCCGCAACGACGCCGCGGCGTATGCCTGGATCAACTTCAACATGCGGCCCGAGATCGCGGCGAAGGTTGCGGCATCCGCCGGCAACTTCACGGGATCGAAGGGCGCCGACCAGCTGATGGACGCGAAGCTGAAGGCGCAGTTTGCGAAGAGCTTCCCGGAAGCGGCGCTGAAGAACGTCAAGTGGTATCCGGCCGTGCCGCCCGGCATCGAGGACATCGAAGGCAAGGTGCTCGACCGCGTGAAGGCTGCGAACTAGGCCCGCAGGATCTGCAAGGCGAGGTCGGTGGTCGTCGGAGCAGAACCGAACTGGCAGGATGCCGGGTGTGGCGCGAGGGCGGAGCCCTGCGGGCGCCTGGGGTATGAAGCCCGAAGGGCTCCGCCCTCGCGCCACACGACGCGTCCCCCTCGCGGAGCGCATCCGTCGCGACCGTGGGGGACTTGCTCAAAGGTTCCCTGATTGCAGCAGGACCTCGAAGTCGACCGCGTCACCAAGCGCTACGGACCGCACGCGGTCGTCGACGCGCTGTCGCTCTCCGTCGCGCACGGCAGCTTCTTCTCGATTCTCGGCCCGTCGGGTTGCGGCAAGACGACGCTGCTGCGCATGGTCGCGGGTTTTCTGGTCCCCGACGAAGGCGATGTGCGGATCGGCGGCCAATCGATGCGGGGCGTCGCGCCCAATCGGCGGCCGGTCAACATGGTGTTCCAGCACCTCGCGCTGTTCCCGATGATGACGGTCGGCGAGAACGTCGGCTATGGCCTGGCGCGCCGCGGCCTCGCGCGCGGCGAAATCGGCAGTCGCGTTGCCGCAATGCTGAAACGCGTCGGGCTCCCGGGGGCGCAGGACAAGCGCGTCGACCAGCTTTCCGGCGGGCAGAAGCAGCGCGTCGCGATCGCGCGGAGCCTCGTGCTCGAGCCCGCGCTGCTCCTGTTGGACGAACCGCTGGGCGCGCTCGACCTGAAGCTGCGCGAGCACATGAAGATCGAGCTGAAGCAACTGCAGGCGGACTTCGGCACGACGTTTGTCTACATCACGCACGACCAGTCGGAGGCGTTGGTGCTCTCCGACCGCGTCGCCGTGATGAACGCCGGGCGCTTCGAGCAGGTGGGCACGCCACAGGAACTCTATTATCAGCCGCGCACACCCTTTGTCGCGGGCTTCGTCGGCGCGAACAATCGCCTCGCCGGGAGCGCGGCGCGCGTCGACGGCGAAGTGGTGGAGCTCGTCACTGCGGACGGACTCGCGGTCCGCGCGCGGGCGAACGGTCCCGTCATCGCCGGCGACGCCGTCGAGGCCTTTGTGCGGCCCGAGGCGATCGATCTCGCGCGCGTTGCGGCGCAACTGCCGCCCGCCGCGCAGCGATTTTCCGGGCGCGTCGGCAGCCTGCTGTTCGACGGCGCCAACTCCGCGGTGCTCGTCCGGGAGGAGGCGACGCGCGCCGAGATACGGATCGCGCTTCCGCAGACGGGGCGCTTCGCGGATCTGCGTGCCGACGAGACCATTGCGTTCGGCTTCGACCCGCAGCGCGCCGTCTGTTTTCGTGCCGGCGGCGATGGCCGATAGGATCGCCGCCGATGCGGGCGCGTTGCGCGCGCGACTGGCGCTGCTGCTGTTGCTCGCGCCGGCGCTGCTGTGGCTCGTCGGCCTCATCGTGCTGCCGCACCTCGAGCTGGCGGTGCTTTCGCTGCGCGCGCGGGTGGCCCCGCGCGTCTACGAGCTGAGCCTGAATCAGTACCGCACCTTCGTCGACGAGCCGCTGTACTGGCACACGTTCGTGCGCACCGCGGCGATTTCGATCCTGGCGACCGTCTGCACGCTGGCCATCGCGTTCCCGGCGGCGTGGTACATCGCCAAGATCGCGCGCGGCCGGGCGAAGTCGGTGCTCTTCGTCCTGTGCCTGATCCCGTTCTGGGTGAGCGAGACGGTGCGCACGCTGGGCTGGATGATCCTGCTTCGCGAATCCGGCGTGCTGCCACGGCTGCTGGCGAACCTCGGCCTCACGCGGGTGCCGGTGGAAATGCTCTACCACGACGCGACGATCCTCACCGGCCTCGTCTACACATCGATGCTGTTCATGGTCGTGCCGCTCGTGAGCGCGCTCGAGAGCCTCGACGATTCGCTGATCGAAGCCGCCTACGACCTGGGCGGGAACGGCTGGTCCATCCTGCGGCAGATCGTCGTCCCGCACGCGGCGCCGGGGATCGCCGCGGGCTCGATCGTCGTGTTCATGCTGACGCTGGGCAACTACCTGACGCCGACATTGCTCGGTGGCAAGAACTCGCTGTGGTTCACCGAGCAGATCTACACGCAGTTCATCACGCGGTTCAACTGGGAGCAGGGTGCGGCGTTCGGGTTCCTGCTGCTCGTCCTGTCCACCGCCATAGTCTGGGCCGGATTGAAGCTCACCGGCCAGCGCTTCGGCGACGTGATGAGGCGCTCGTGATTCCGTCGCTGCCGCGTTCGACGCTTTCGCGGTACGCGATGGTCGCCTATGTCGCCGCCTTCTTCGTGTTCCTGTTCGTGCCGCTCGTTGTCGTGGCGGTCTTCGCGTTCAACGATGCGAACTATCCGGCGCCGCCCTGGCGCGGCGCAACACTCGACTGGTTCGTCGCGGGCGCCGCGAGCGGCCGTACCGGGCTCTTCGCCGACGCGCCGCTCCTGAAGAGCGTGGCCACCAGCGTGCTCGTCGCGTGCTGGGTGACCGTGCTCTCGGTGGCGGTCGGCACGGCCAATGCGTTCCTGCTGGAGCGCGTCGACTTTCGCGGCAAATCGGCGCTGTCGTTGCTGATGCTGGCGCCGCTGGTGATTCCCGGCGTGATCCTCGGCATCTCGATCCTCGCGTTCGCGAGCCGGCTCGCGCAGTTCGCCGACGACGTCTGGGGCCTCGACCTGGACTTCCTCCGGCCGGGTCTTCCGCTGGTCGTTGCCGGGCAGTTCTCTTACATCGTGTCGATCGCCACGCTGACGATCGCCGCGCGGCTGAAGCGCTTCGATGTGACGCTGGAGGAGGCCGCGTTCAATCTCGGCGCATCGCGCGCTGCCGCATTGTGGACGGTGACGCTGCCTTATCTAAAGCCGGCGCTGATCGGCGCCGCGGCGATCTCGTTCCTGATGTCGTTCGAGAACTTCAACACGACGCTGATGCTGGTCGGCTCCGATCCCCCGCTCACCATCATGATGTACGGGCGGATGCGCGAGGGCGCGAGCCCCGTGCTCAACGCGGTGAGCCTCTTCCTGATGGTCGCGTCCGCGGCGATCGCATTGGTGCTGATGCGGCGTCGAGACGGCTGAGCCGGCAAGTCGGCGATTCCAAAGACCGGGAAGTAAGCGTTCTTCGGCTGCCCGCGGCCGTGCCCGGTGGCTCCGCCGGCGTGCGCCCCCCGCGTAGAATGCCCGATCATGATGGATGAGCTGGCCGCTCTCGACGTTTCCGCCGTGCGTGCTCTGGAGACCCACGACCACGCGCAGGCGATCTGGACCGACGCCGATCGCGCCTGGGCGAGCCGCGCGGCGGCCGAGGTGGTGGGTGAAGGGGCGGACGCGGCCACCTTTGTGGCCCGCCGCGCGCGGCTGGCGCTGGAACGCATCGGTGAACGTCACAAGGCGCTGCCGCGTGCCGTGCGTGCGTTGCGCTGGCGTCCGTGGATCGCGTGGCTCATGGTCGTCGGCGCGTTCCTGCTTGGCGTGGCCGTCGATCGCATCGGCGGCGCCCAGCGCATCAATCTGCTCGCACCTCCGATCTTCGCGCTGCTCGCCTGGAACCTCGGCGTGTACCTGTTGCTCGCCGCCAGTTTCGTCGTCGGTTATGGCGATGCCGGCAACCCCGGACCGGCGCGCCGCCTGGTGATGCGCGTGGCCAGCCGATCGGCCATGAGCCATGGCGGAGGCCGCAGCACGCGCGACGATGCCGGCCGGATCATCGGAGCGAGCATTGCGGCGCTGACAGCCGATTGGTTCAGGCTTGCCGAACCGCTGTACACCGTGCGGGCCGCGCGCATCCTGCACTGCGCCGCCGCGGCCCTGGCGCTGGGCGTGATCGGAGGCTTGTACGTCCGCGGGCTCGCCCTCGAATTCCGTGCGACGTGGGAAAGCACGTTTCTCGACGCGTCCACCGTCCACTGGCTGCTGGCGACGCTGCTCGCGCCGGGCTCGGCGCTCAGCGGCATTGCGATGCCGGGTGTCGCGCAGCTGGAGTCGATTCGCGCTCCCGCCAGCGAAAACGCGGCGCCGTGGCTGCATCTGCTCGCCGCGAGCGCGCTCGCGATCGTGGTGATCCCGCGTCTTCTGCTGGGCATCGTGACGGGCAGCGTGGAGCGCCGTCGCGCCGCGCGGGTTGCCATTCCGCTGGGCGAGCCGTACTACCAGCGCCTGCTGCGCGGCTTCCGCGGCGGACCGGTCCGGGTGCGTGTCGTCCCGTACAGCTACGCGCTGCCGCCCGCAGCACTCGCCGGATTGGAGGCGGTCGTCACCCGCGCCTTCGGCGGCAGCGCGGCGCTGACCGTGGAGCCGGCCGTGACCTACGGTGACGAGGACACGGTGGCGCAGCGGGCGCCCGCCGATGGCAAGGGCCCGGTCATCGTTCTCTTCAATCTCACCGCAACGCCGGAGCTCGCCGCGCATGGCGCCTTCGTCAAGGCGGCGGCGGGAGTCGGTCCCGCGTGCCCGTTGCTCGCCTTCGTCGACGAATCCGCGTTTCGCGCGCGCTGGCCGGGCGACGACCGGCGCCTGGCGCAACGCCGCGGCATCTGGAGCGAGCTGCTGACCGAGATGCGCGTCGCGCCGATCTTCCTGGACCTCGGCGCGCCGAATCTTGCTTTCGCCGAAACGGCCATCGACGCCGCACTCGCCGCGCGCGACACGATCGAGCCTGCGGCGCCGGTCCCCTCGTGACGGACAACCCGCCCATCGCGCTTTCGCTGATCTCGCACACGAATGCGGGCAAGACCACGCTCGCGCGGACGCTCCTCGCGCGCGATGTCGGCGAGGTCCGCGACGCCCCGCACGTCACGACCGAGGCAGCTTCCTTTCCTCTGGTCGCCACGGCGGAGGGCGATGCCCTGATGCTCTGGGACACGCCCGGCTTCGGCGACAGCGCGCGTCTCGCGCAGCGGCTGCGGCAACAGGGCAATCCTGTCGGCTGGTTCCTGTCGCAGGTGTGGGACCGCTTTCGCGATCGCCCGTTCTGGCTGACGCAAAGGGCGGTGCGCAATGTGCGCGACCAGGCGGATGTGGTGCTGTACCTCGTCAATGCGTCGGAGGAGCCGGGTGACGCCGGGTACCTCGCGCCGGAGCTCGCCGTGCTGGAATGGATCGGCAAGCCCGTGATCGTGCTGCTCAACCAGACCGGGCCGCCGCGCGCCCGCGCCGACGAGCTGGCGGACGAAACGCGGTGGCGTGATTGGCTCGCCAGGTGGGCCCATGTGCGCGAACTGCTGACGTTCGACGCCTTCGCCCGCTGCTGGGTGCAGGAGTTCACGTTGTTCGGCGCCGTGGCGCGCGTGCTGCCTGCCGCGAGACGGCCCGCTTTCGATCGCCTCGTCGCCGCCTGGAAGGCGCGCCGCATGGCGCAGTTCGCCGATGCCATGGCTGCGCTCACCGCGCCACTTGCCCGCGCCGCCTGCGACCGTGTCCTGTTGCCAGCCGACCGGTTGATGACCAGGCTCGGCAAGTCGCTCGGGCTCGCGCGGAACGAGGGCGAGAGCCCCGAGCGGCTCGCCGCGAGCGAATTGAGCGCGCGTCTGGACGCCGACCTCCGGTCAGGCACGGATCGACTGATCGAGATCCAGGGCCTCGAAGGCAGTGCCGCGCGCGAAGTACTGGCCCGTCTGGCGAGTGACGTGCGCACCGAAAGTCCTCTGGACGAGGGTAAGGCCGCCTTGATGGGCGGGGTCGTCACCGGCGCACTGAGCGGCCTTGCCGCCGATCTGGCGGCCGGGGGCCTGACTCTGGGGGCCGGCATGCTTGCCGGTGCGATGCTGGGCGCGCTTGGCGGTGCAGGGGTTGCGCGCGGCGTCAACGTCGCGCGTGGCAAGACCGACGCCACGGTGCGCTGGGACGATGCCTTCCTCGACGGGCTGGTGGTGTCGGCGCTCCTGCGCTATCTGGCGGTGGCGCACTATGGTCGCGGCCGTGGCGAATGGAAGGAAAGCGAATATCCGCCGTTCTGGCGCGAGCGGGCGGCACAGGCGGTTGCCGCGCGACAGCCGGAACTGGCGGCGATCTGGGCGCTGCGGACGACGGACTGCGACAACGGTCTGCTCGAGGACCGGCTGCGCGGAACAGTGGCGAAATTGGCGCGGCGGCTGCTCGACGAGCTCTATCCGGGTGTGCTCGGGGGCGTGGAGTGAGTTCCTCGCTGCACGGCACCTGCGATCGGGAGCTCGACCGGTGGCGCGGCCAGCATGCGGAACAGGAGCCGAGCATCGCGCAGACACGTCGGATCGTCGTCGCCCGGAATATTGTCGCGCGAGAGATGTTGACCGGGTTTGGCGCGCCACGGCACGCTGTGCCCGCAGCGCCAACAGCCACGTCTCCAGGAGGATACCGAATGCGCATCACGCACCTGCTCGCCTCGTTCGTGCTCGCCGCCCTTGTCATGGGTCCCGTGTCGGCGCAGGCGCCGGCGACCCCGGCGCGCCGCCGCCGTTCGCCACGACCAAGCTGACCGACAACGTCTACATCTTCCGCTACGGCGGTCACCAGTCGATGTTCATCGTGACGCCGGAAGGGGTGATCGCGACCGACCCGATCTCGCTCAAGCGCCCTGCCGCCGCGGCCTACATCGCCGAGATCCGGAAGATCACGCAGGCGCCGATCAAGTACGTGATCTACAGCCATCACCACTACGACCACATCGCCGGGGGCAAGCCGTTCAAGGATGCCGGCGCCACCTTCGTCGCGCACAGGAACGCGCAGACGCACCTGGCGCGGCTCAAGGACCCCGACGTGGTGCTCCCGGACCAGGTCGTCGACGAGCGCAGCACGATCGAGCTGGGCGGCACGCGGCTCGATCTGGTCTACGTCGGACGCAACCATTCGGACAATTCGCTCGTCCTGTACCTGCCGAAGGAAAAGATCATCTTCGCCGTCGATTTCCTCTGGCTCGGCACGATCGCGTTCCGCGACCTGCCCGATGGGTTCATCCCGGACTGGTTCGACTCGCTCGACCGCGTGCTGGCACTCGACTGGGAGCGGATGATCCCGGGCCACCCCGGTCCCGGCGGCCGGCTCGGCACCAAGGACGACGTGCGCTTCAACAAGGAATACATGACCGACGTGTCCAATGCGGCGAAGGAGCTCGCGGACAAGGGCCAGTGCCTGAACGACGACGCGATGCGCGCCGTCAAGCTGCCGAAGTACGAGGGCATGGGCATGTACAACGTCTGGCTTTTCGGCAACGTCGAGCGCTTCTGCGAATACTGGGGGCGCGGCTACTAGACGCGGACAGGTCGATCGTCAGTCGTACTTCCGCACGTCGTCGATCACCTTGCCGTCGTTGGGCAGCTCGCTCGGCGCACGGAACACGACTTCGCCGCGCAGCTTGGTGACCTCGCGCATCGACGCGACGATCGCATCGGCGATCGAGGACCGGTTGCCGGGGACCTCGACGTTGAGCGTCATGCGATCCGCGCCCTCGGCGTTGTCGACGACCAGCCGCGCCTTCCCGATCTCCGGGTGGCGGGCGGCGATCGCGGCGACCTGCGCCGGATGCACGAACATTCCCCTCACCTTCGTCGTCTGGTCGGCGCGGCCCATCCAGCCCTTGATCCGCACGTTGGTGCGGCCGCAGGGGCTCATCCCGGGCAGGATGGCGGACAGATCGCCGGTGCCGAAGCGGATCATCGGGTAATCGCTGTTGAAGAGCGAGGTCACGACGACCTCGCCGACCTCGCCCGGCGCAACCGGATCCCCGGTCCCCGGGCGGACGATTTCGACCAGCACGCCTTCGTCGATCACCAGCCCTTCGCGTGCCTCGGTCTCGTAGGCGATCGCGCCCAGATCGGCCGACGCATATGCCTGGTAGCCGGCGATGCCGCGGGCGAGCAGCGCGTCCGAGAAGCTCTTCGGGAAGGCCTCGGCGGAAACAAGCGCCTTGGTGAGGCTCGAAAGCCGCACGCCCATCTCGTCCGCCTTCTCGAGAATGATCTTGAGAAACGACGGCGTGCCGACGTAACCGGCAGGCTGCAGGTCGGCCATTGCCTGCACCTGCTGCTCGGTCTGCCCGATGCCGGCCGGGAACACGGTGCAGCCGAGCGCGTGCGCTCCGGTCTCCAGCATCGATCCGGCAGGCGTGAAGTGGTACGAAAAGCAATTGTGCACGAGATCGCCGCGCCGAAAGCCGGCCGCAAAGAGCGCCCGCGCGAGCCGCCAGTAGTCCGCGCGGCGACCTTCGGGCTCGTAGAGCGGGCCGGGCGAGGCGAACACGCGCCTCGCGTCGCCCCAGCGCGCGGCCGCAAGGCCCCCGAACGGGCGGTCCGCCTTCTGCAGGTCGAGCAGCTCCGACTTGCGCGTCACCGGCAGCCGCGCGAGCGCCGCTCGTGTCGTGATCGCGGCGGCGTCGACGCCGGCGAGCAGGCGAGCGAATGCGGGGGCATGGGCCTTGGCGTGCGCGATCTGCCGTGGCAACTGCGCCAGCTGTTCGCGTTCCCTGCGTTCCGGGTCCCGGGTTTCCAGCGTGTCGAAATGCTCGGCCATGCGGCTAGGCGAGCCAGCGCTTGCGGCGGCGATAGTGCTTGACGTCGCGAAAGCTCTTGCGCCCCGACGTCGACAGTCCCAGGTAGAACTCCTTGACGTCCTCGTTCTGCGCGAGGTCCTTCGCGGCGCCGTCCATCACGACGCGGCCGTTCTCCAGGATGTAGCCGTAGTCGGCAAAGCGCAGCGCCACCATCGTGTTCTGCTCGGCCAGAAGGAACGACACGCGCTCCTTGGTGTTCAGGTCGCGCACGATCTCGAAGATCTCCTCGACCAGCTGCGGCGCGAGGCCCATCGACGGCTCGTCCAGCAGGATCATCTTCGGGCGGGCCATCAGCGCGCGGCCGATGGCGGTCATCTGCTGCTCGCCGCCGGAGGTGTAGCCCGACTGGCTCGACCGCCGTTCCTTGAGCCGCGGGAAATACGTGTACACGAGCTCGAGATCGCGCTTGAGGTCGGCGCGGCTGATGTTCCGGGTGAACGCCCCCGTCAGCAGGTTCTCCTCGACCGTCAGGTGCTGGAAGCAGTGCCGGCCTTCCATGACCTGGCACACGCCCATGCGCACCAGTTGATTCGGCGTGAGCCGATCGACGCGCTGGCCCATGAACTCGATCGTGCCCTTGGTGACGTCGCCGCGCTCGGCCCGCAGCAGGTTCGAGATCGCCTTCAGCGTCGTCGTCTTGCCCGCCCCGTTCGCGCCGAGCAGCGTGACGATCTTCCCCTCCGGCACGTGCAGGGACACCCCCTTCAGCACCAGGATCACGTGGTCGTAGATGACCTCGATGTTGTTGATCGACAGGTACGAGGCGCTGTCGGATCGGGCGGCAGGGACGGCGGTAGACATGGGAGGAGGAGCCCGTTGGTGGTGGTCCGGCTCGCGCGAAGGCTTCCTTCGGGCCGCAGCGTGAGTCCCCTCATCGAGGGTACCGCGGACCGAACCTCGGCACAGCCGACGTTCGGTCCGCGGTGGGGCAGTCGATCATCGAGACGCCCTGAAACTGCCGGCGCGTCCCGGCCGCCGGATCAGGTTTCCTTGCTGCAATCGCGGGGCGTGATGCTCTTTTCCTTGGCGTAGCCGGCCGCCGACTGCTCGATCATCCCGCGGACGAGCGTCTTGTCCGGCTGGATCCAGTCAGAAATGACTTTCCACTGTTTGCCGTCCCATTGCTGGAACTTGACGGCACCGCCGCCCTCATGGTCGTTGCAGCTCACCTTGAGCGGCTGCATGAAGCCGATCGCCCCGAGCTCCTTCAGCCGCGCCTCGGTGATGTTGAGGTTTTCGATGCCCCAGCGGATCTGCTCGGCAGTCACGACCTTGCCCTTGCCGAACTTGGCTTGCGCGGTGCGGATCGCCTCGGCGGTGACAATGCCGAACACCACACCGCGGTTGTAATAGATCGAGCCCATGCGGGTCTTGTCTTCCAGGTTGCCCTTCTTCTTGGCGTAGACATTCTTGTCGATCTCCTGGATCACCGGGTAGTTCGTGCCGGCGACGTTGAAGGCGGCCGAGATGAATCCCTTCGCCGCATCACCCGCGGGAATCGTGTCTTCCTCCGCGCCGCTCCACCAGACGCCGATGATGTGGTCGCGCGGGTAGCCGATCTTGGCCGCGGCTTTGAGCGACGTTGGGTTCATCACGCCCCAGCCGCGAAGGATTACCCAGTCAGGCTTGATCTGGCGGATCTGCAGCCACTGTGCGCCTTGCTCGTTGCCGGGCAGCGGCACTGCGATGTGCGTGATCTCGAAACCGTACATCTTCGCCTGTGCGTCGAGGACGGGGATGGTCTCCTTGCCGTAGGCCGAGTCGTGATAGAGATTCACGATCTTCTTGCCCTTGAGCTTGTCCATCCCGCCTTCCTTTGACCCGATGTACTTTATCTTCACGGTATTCTGCGACCAGTAATTGGTGATCAACGGGAAGATGTACGGAAACACGCGGCCGTCGGACGCGTCGGTGCGGCCGTAGCCGATGGAAATGACCGGGATCTTGTCGGCCGTAGCCTTCTCGATCAGCGAGTACGTGATGCCCGTGGACAGCGGCATCACCAGCGAGGCGCCCGTGCTCTTCTTCTTCAGCCGCTCGTAGCACTCGACGCCACGTGCGTTGTTGTACTCGGTCTCGCACTCCTCCCAGCCCAGCTTGACGCCGTTGATGCCGCCGTCGCGGAGGTTGAGCAGGTTGAGGTAGTCGATGTAGCCACCGAAGATCCCGGACCCGCTGGCCGCATAGGGGCCCACTCGGTACGAAAGCATCGGAACGAACTGCTCGGTCTGCGCTACGGCCGTGGCCGAAGTGCCGGCCAGCAACAAGCCCAGCAGGGCCGATTTGACGTGCTTCATGGTGTTCCTCCTAGATAAACAGCTTCGAAACGGGCCGGACCCGGACAGGATTGGCGAGACAGGATGTCATGTCAATGACGAGCCTCAAGAAAACAGCGAAATCCGCGTGCCCGTTCCATGTGGGCATATTGCACTGCAACATCAATGTGGGAATGGCCAGAGCCTGAGCTTTTCCTTGCCGATCTGCCACAGTCGGGCGAGACCATGGGGCTCGACGATCAGGAAAAAGATGATCAATGCCCCGAAGACGATCACCTCCAGATTGGACATGAGTCCCGACGGTAGGGTGAAACCGAGCAGGTCCTCGATCGGCCGCGCCATGCTGTTCAGGAAGATGGGCAGCAGCGTAATGAACGCCGCCCCAAGGAACGATCCCAGGATGCTGCCGACCCCGCCAATGATGACCATGAACAGGATCCGGAACGACAGATCCAGGTTGAACGCCTCCGGCTCCACGGTGCCGAGGTAGGTGAATGCGTACAGCGCCCCGGCCACGCCGCAGTAGAACGAACTGATGGCAAACGCCAGCAGCTTGGTCTGCATCATCCGGATCCCAATGACCTCGGCCGCGAGGTCCATGTCGCGCACCGCCATGAACTTGCGCCCGGTCTCGCTGCGCAGCATGTTCTTGGCCAGCACCGCGAGCACCGCTACGACGCAGAGGGTCAGCATGTACTTTTCCGCCGGCGATTCGAACGCGTAGCCGAGGATCGCGACCTTCTGCGCTGTGATCACGCCGGAGGCGCTGTTATTGGTGAACCAGCCGATGCGCTGCAGTGCCCACAGCACGAAGAACTGGCAGGCGAGCGTCGCGACGGCAAGATAGAAGCCCTTGATGCGCAGTGACGGCAGGCCGAACACGATGCCGACAGCGGCCGCGCACAGTCCCGCCAGGGCGAACGACACGAGGGTCGGCATCCACGGTATCCGCAGCTCGAAGTTGTACGCCATGAACGCACCCACCGCCATGAACGCCGCGGTTCCGAGGGAAAGCTGCCCCGCGTAGCCGGTCAGGATGTTCAGTCCCAGCGTGGCCAGCGCGAGGATCAGGAACGGGGTCAGGATGGCCGACAGCCAGTACTGGTTGGCGACCAGCGGCAACACACCGAAGGCGACGACGAGCACGGCGGTCACGGCGATGCGGTCCTGCCGGATCGGGAAGACCTGCTGGTCTCCCGAGTATGTCGTCTTGAACTGACCCGCTTCGCGATAGAGCACGGCTTGCTTCTCCTAGACTCGCTCGATCCGCTTTTCGCCGAACAGCCCTTCCGGCCGTATCAGCAGGAACGCGAGCGCGAGTACGTACGGGAACCAGGATTCGAGGCCACCGCCGACGTACGGTCCGAGATAGACCTCGGCCAACTTCTCGGAGGCGCCGATGATCAATCCGCCAACGATTGCCCCGGCGACGGACTCGAAACCCCCCAGGATCAGCACCGGCAGCGCCTTCAATGCGATGAACGTGAGCGCGTACTGCACGCCGTTGCGCGCGCCCCACATGATACCGGCAACCAAAGCGACGAATCCCGCCACCGTCCACACGATCGCCCAGATCTGCCGCAGCGGAATGCCCACCGCGAGAGCCGCCTGGTGGTCGTCCGCGACGGCGCGCAGCGCACGGCCGATGCGCGTCGTCTGGAAGAACACCGCCAGCAGCGCGACCAGGATTCCGGCCACTGCCGCCGCGAACAGGTCAAACTGGCTGATGCTGATGTTCGCGGTGTCGACCAGCCACTGCATCGGCACATCGGGGATTCCGATTTCGAGACCGTGCGGTTGCGAGCCCCAGAAGAGCTGCGCCAACCCCTCGAGGACAAACGTCAGGCCGATCGTCGCCATGAACAGTGTGATCTGCGGCTGGTTCACCAGTGGCCGGAGCACCAGGCGCTCGATGGCCATCCCGAGCACAACCATCACCGCGAGCGTGATCAGGATGGCGAGCCAGAAGTTCACACCCTTCTCGAGCAGCGTCACGAAGGCGAGCGCCGCGAAGAACACCATCGCGCCTTGCGCGAAGTTGAACACGCCGGAGGCCTTGTAGATCAGCACGAAGCCGAGCGCCACCAGCGAGTACATCACGCCCGCGAGCAGGCCGCCGACGAGCACTTCGAGGAAGAATTGCCAGTTCATCGGTGACTTCTCCTCAGTGCGCGCCCAGGTAAGCGCGGATGACGACGGGATCGGCCTTGACCTCGCCCGGCGTTCCCTCCGCGATCTTGCCGCCGTGATCCATGACGACGACGTAATGCGAGATGTCCATCACCACGCCCATGTCGTGCTCGATCAGGATGATCGTGGTGCCCCACTGGTCGTTGACGTCGAGGATGAAGCGGACCATGTCCTCCTTCTCCTCGACATTCATCCCCGCCATCGGCTCGTCGAGCAGCAGCACCTTGGGCTCCATCGCCAGCGCGCGCGCCAGCTCCACGCGCTTCTGCAGCCCATAGGGGAGCTTGCCCACCGGGGTCTTCCGGATCGCCTGGATCTCGAGGAAGTCGATGATCTTCTCGACGTGCTCGCGCTGCGCGGTCTCCTCCTTCTGCGCGAACCCCCAGTACAGCGCGTCGGTCAGGAAGTTGCCCTTTATCTTGAGCGAGCGCCCGGTCATGATGTTGTCGAGCGTCGACATCCCCTTGAACAGCGCGATGTTCTGGAATGTGCGGGCGAAGCCCAGGCGGGCGACGTCGTGCGCCGGCAGGTGGGTGCGGTCCTTGCCCTCGAAATAGATCCGGCCGCGCGACGGCCGGTAGAAGCCGCTGATGACGTTCAGCATCGAGCTCTTGCCCGCGCCGTTGGGGCCGATGATCGACGAGATCTCGCCGCGATTGACCCCGAAGCCGACGCCCGAAATCGCCTTCACGCCTCCGAAGTTGAGGTGGATGTCGTCGACCCGGACGATGCCTTCGGCGACGATCTCCTCGCTGCCCGATGTCCCGCCGAGCGTTTCGCGCCGCTTGCGCATCTCGCCCAGGGCGAGGATGGCCTGGTCGCGCGATTCGTAGATGTTGGCGCGGAACATCTCGCGCTGGGCGCGCTGGCGGATGCTCTCCCGGGTGCCCGCGCTGGTGCCGACGCGAACGGTGCCGAGCCCGTACTTGATGTTGGTGTTCTTGCCGCGCGCGGCGAAACGGTCCCAGACCTCCGGCGCGATGAAACAATCCGTGTAGATGACGAGGAAGTACCAGCGCTTGCCGGTCGCTTCCATCCGCCGGTCGGCTTCGTCGTAGAACTCGTCGACCGCGGCCTCGGTCGCGAACGACATCCCCGAGAAATCGGCCTCCATCGCGCCGATGTCCTCGTGCAGCGTGACCCGGTCCCGCATCGTTCGCTCAGCCATGATCGCCGTGCCGCATGCGCTGATGGTTGGAAATGTCGCCGCCTGCGCCCCGACCGCGTCAGGCCGCCTCGGCCACGGGCTGGTAGACCGCGGCGTCGCGAATCCTGAGGTCCGCGCTGATGCTGCCGGTGCGGCCGTCCTCGAACTTCACCTGCGTCTCGATGAACTGATTCTGCTTGCCCGTGTAGAGCGCGTCGATCAGCACCGCGTACTTTTCGGCGATGAAGCCGCGGCGCACCTTGCGGGTGCGGGTCAGCTCGTCGTCGTCCGGATCGAGCTCCTTGTGCAGCACGAGGAAACGGCGCACCTGCGAGTGGCAAAGGACCGGGTCGCGCGCGAGCTCCGCATTGACCTTCTCGACGCATTCCTGGACCAGATCGCAGACCTCCTCGCGAGCCGCGAGGTCGGTGTAACCCGAATACGCGAGGCCGCGCCGCTCGGCCCAGTTGCCCACCGCCGACATGTCGATGTTGACGAACGCGCACACCATGTCGCGCTGGTCGCCGAAGGCGACCGCTTCCTTGATGTGCGAGAAGAACTTGAGCTTGTTCTCGACGTAGTTCGGCGCGAACAGCGCGCCGTTGGCGAGCTTGCCGACGTCCTTCGCCCGATCGATGATCTTGAGGTGCCCGTCGACGTCGAATATCCCCGCGTCGCCGGTGTGGAAGTAGCCGTCGCCGTCGATCGATTCCGCAGTGGCGTCGGGCCGCCTGTAGTATTCCTTCAGCATCGCTGCGCTCTTCACCAGCACTTCGCCGTTCTCGGCGATCTTCACTTCGACCCCGGGCGCCGGCTTGCCGACGGAATCGAGCTTGATGTCGCCGTCCGGTTGCAGGCACACGTAGGCGCAGGTCTCCGTGGCGCCGTAGAGCTGCTTCATGTTGATGCCGATCGAGCGGTAGAAGCGGAACAGGTCCGGCCCGATCGCCGCCCCGGCGGTGTACGCGACGCGGATCCGGCTCATTCCGAGCACGTTGCGCAGCGGGCCGTAGATGAGGACGTTGCCGAGCGCGTAGAGGAGTCGGTCCGCCAGACGAATTCCCGGCTTGCCGTCGAGGATCTCGGCGCCACAGCGGCGGGCGACCTCCATGAAATAGTGAAACGCCGAGCGCTTGGGCTTCCCGGCGTCCTCCATGCGGATCATCACCTGGGTCAGCAGATTCTCGAACACCCGCGGCGGGGCGAAGTAGAACGTGGGGCCGATCTCGCGCAGGTCGGTCATCACCGTGTCGCCCGACTCGGGGCAGTTGATCGTGAAGCCCGCGTATTGCCACTCGCAGTAGGAGAACAGGTGGTCGCCGATCCACGCCATCGGCAGGTACGAGAGCACGTCCTCGTCCGCGGTTAATCGATCGAACTCGACGCCGCCGCGCGCCGCAGCGATCAGCGCATGGTGGGTGAGGCAGACGCCCTTCGGCTTGCCGGTGGTCCCCGACGTGTAGACCATCACGGCCACGTCCCCGGAGCGACCCTCGGCGACCTCGGCGGCGAAGAAATCCGGGTGCGCTTCGTGATGGGCGCGGCCCATCGCCTGGATGCCGTCGAAGCCGTGGAGAAAATCCTGCGTGTAGTGACGCAGTCCGCGCGGGTCGTCGAAGACGATGTGCGCGAGATTGCGGCAGCGATCCCGGATCTCCAGCAGCTTGTCGACCTGCTCCTGATCTTCGACGACGGCGAAATGGACGTCCGCGTCGTTGAGCACGTAGACCATCTCCTCGGCCACGGCATCCTGGTAGAGCGGGACCGGCACGCCGCCCAGCGCCTGCACGGCGGCCATCGTCCAGTAGAGGCGCGGGCGATTGTCGCCGATGATGGCGAGATTCATCCCGCGCTTGAAGCCCTGCGCCGCCAGCCCGCAGGCGAGCGCGCGTACCTCGTCGGCCACCTGCGACCACGTCCAGGTCTGCCAGATGCCGAGGTCCTTCTCGCGCGTGGCCGGGTGTTCGGCTCTTATTGCCGCGTGGTTGAGCAGCAGTCGGGGGAACGTGTCCAGCTCGGTAAGCGCGGATGAGGGTGGCACCGCTTGACTCCTCGACGTCAGTTCCCGCCGGTTCGGGCCCGGCTGTGCTGGCGAACTGATTCTATAGAATCGTCCCGGAAGGCGATACATGCCCATTTCGACCTGCTGCCGGCGGTTGACGGCGCTCGCCGTTGGATGATAAAAGACAAACGTTTGTTTTTTATGGAAGACGCCTCCGATGCCCCGGCCACAACGCGCCCCGCGTGCCGACAACCGCCTGCCGGTGCTCCTCGACGAGGCTGCCCGGCTCTTCGGCGCGCAGGGCTTCCACGGGACGTCGATCCGCGACATCGTCCGGTCGGTGCCGATGCTTCCGGGGTCGGTCTATTATCATTTCGCCACCAAGGACCTCCTGCTCGTCGCCGTCTATGCGGAGGGGGTCCGTCGCATCTCGGAGCGCGTGCAGGCGGCGATTCGCGACAAGCGCGACGCCTGGGAGCGGCTTGAAGCCGCCTGTGTCGCCCATCTCGAGGCCGTGCTGGAGGCAACCGGCTATGCGCAGGTGGTTATCCGCGTGCGGCCGACCGACGTGCCAGGGGCTGCCGCGCAACTCGTCCTGCTTCGCGACGGGTACGAGCGACAGTTCGCCGAACTCGTCGACGCGCTGCCCGTCGCCCGCGGCGTGGATCGCCGCGGCCTGAGGCTCATGCTGCTCGGCTCGCTCAACTGGGCGCAGACCTGGTACCGGCCGGGCCGTTACAGCCCGCGTTCGATCGCCCGACATTTCGTTACGCTGTTGCGCGCCCCCGTCGCCCCGGAGTAAGGCATGGACATCCGCCCCAAGGTGCTCGTCACCAAGATCGGCCTCGACGGTCACGATCGCGGCAGCCGGCTCGTGGCCGCCTATCTGCGCGACGCCGGAATGGAAGTGATCTACACGCCGCCGTGGCAGGAGATTCCGGCCGTCGTCAAGCTCGCGATCGAGGAAGACGTGGACGTGATCGGCATCTCGTCGCTCGCGACCGACCACCTGATCGTGCCGAAGCTCGTGGACGCGCTGCGCACCGCGGGCCTCACCGATGTTGTCGTTGTCGTCGGCGGGATCGTTCCCGACGAGGACGAGGACATGCTGCTCGCCGCAGGCGTGGCGAAGGTGTTCCACCCGGGCGGCGCGCTCGAGGAAATCGCGCAGTACATCCGCGACATCACCCCGAAGCTGCGCGCGCAGCGCGCGGCCCTCTAGACGGGAAAGGACGGAATGAACAAGCCGCTCGACCAGACGCTGCTCGAACCGTCCGCTGGCGAGGACAAGTGGCAGCGGGAATATGCCGCGCAGATCGGCGCGGACAAGGCCGTGCGCAACCGTTCCGGCATCGCCGTCCAGCCGTTGTATACGCCGCGCGACTGGAACGGCGATCGGTACGATGCCGACGCCGGTTTTCCCGGCCAGCCCCCGTACACGCGGGGCATCTACCCGACGATGCACCGGGGCCGGACGTGGACCCAGCGCCAGCTGATCGGGCTCGGCACGCCGCGCGACTACAACGCGCGGCTGTCCGCGATCATCGCGCAGGGGGCGAGCGCCGTGTCGCTGATCCCGTGCAACTCGGTGTACCGCGGCTACGACATGGACGAGGTCCACGAGGAGCTCCTTGGCACCTGCGGCGTCGTCGTCAACACCGCCGAGCACATGGATGCCTGCCTCGCCGGAGTCGAGCTGGGCTCGATGTCCTGCGCGATGAACGATCCGTCGCCGTTCACGCTGCTCGCGTTCCTGCTGGCCACGGCGCGGCGCCGCGGCGTTCCCTGGAGCGCGATTGCCGGCACGTCGAACCAGAGCGACTACCTCAGCCACTACGTGGCGAATCACATGTTCTTCCGGATCGCCTTGCCGGGAGCGCGACGGATCCTCGGCGACCACATCGAGTTCTGCAACCGGCACCTGCCGAAGTGGAACCCGATGTCGGTGGTCGGCCAGCACATGCAGCAGGCCGGCGCCACACCGGCCGAGGCGATGGCGTTCACCTTTGCCACCGCGCTGCAGAACGCCGACGATTGCGTTGCCCGCGGCATGGATCCCGACGCCTTCCTGCCGCGCTTCACGTTCTTCTTCGACATCTCGCTGTCCTTCTTCGAGGAAATCGCGCGCTTCCGCGCCGGACGCCGCATCTGGGCGCGCCTGACGCGCGAGCGCTACGGCGCGAAGGATCCGCGCAGCTGGCGCTTCAAGTTCCACGCGCAGACCTCCGGAGTCGACCTCACGCGACAGCAGCCGCAGAACAACATCGCACGCGTCACCGTGCAGGCGATGGCCGGCATCCTCGGCGGCCTGCAGTCGCTGCACACCGACGCCTACGACGAGGCGCTGTCCTGCCCGACCGAGCACGGCGCGCGCATCGCGGTGGCCACGCAGAACATCCTGCGCGAGGAGGCGCACCTGACGGACGTCATCGACCCGCTTGGCGGCAGCTACTACGTCGAGACGTTGACGAACCAGATGGAGGCGGAGATCCTGTGGGCGATGGGCTCGGTCGAAGCCGCCGGAGGCATGTACGCCGCCGTCGCGGCGGGGATCGTGCAGAAGCGGATCGGCGAATCGGCGCGCCGGTTCCAGGACGACATCGAGTCCGGCCGCCAAACCGTCGTCGGCGTCAATGCGTACCGCGTCGACGAGGACCGCAGCGCGCGGCCTTCGCAGCCGAAGCCCGACCCGTCGAAAATGCGCGGCCACGTGGCCGCGTTCCGCGCCTGGCGGGCGGCGCGGTCGCAGGAAGCCGTCGCGAAAGCGCTGGACGCGCTGGCCCGCGCGGCCGGCGACCCGAGGGACAACGTGTTCGCGCAGGTCGTCGCGGCGGCGGAAGCAGGGTGCACGCACGGGGAAATCTGCGCGACCCTCCGGCGCGAGATGGGATTCGGGCACGTGCAGGCGTTCGTCTGAGGCCATTGAGCCCGGTGCATGCCATGGCGCAAGCGCGGTGGGCCGCGATTCTCGCCGGCGACAGGCGAGCGATCGCGCGCGCGATCAGCGCGATCGAGCAAGGGGAGCCCGGCGCCCACGCCATCGCCCTCGTCGTCGCCCCGCATCTCGGCCGCGCCCACGTCCTGGGCATCACCGGCGCGCCGGGCGCGGGCAAGTCGACGCTCGTCAATGGGCTGCTCGGCGCATTGCTCGCGCGCGGCCAGCGCATCGCGGTCATAGCCGTCGATCCGTCCAGCCCCCGCACCGGCGGCGCCGTGCTCGGCGACCGCGTCCGCATGGGCGAGCACGGCGCGCACGAGAACGTCTTCATCCGGTCGCTCGCCTCCCGCGGCCACCTCGGCGGCGTGTCGCGCACGACGGGAGAGATCGTCGACGTGCTGGACGCCGCCGGATTCGACACGATCATCGTCGAGACGGTCGGCGCCGGGCAATCCGAGGTCGCGATCGCCGAGCTCGCGGACACCCGGGTCGTCGTCTGTCCGCCCGGACTCGGCGACAGCGTGCAGGCGATCAAGGCGGGCATCCTCGAGATCGCCGACCTCCTGATCGTGAGCAAGGGCGATCTGCCCGCGGCCGAGGCCACCGTTCGCGATCTCGAGGACATGCTCCGGTTGCGGCGCGCCGGCAGCGTGCCGGTCAAGGTGCTCAAGACCGCGGCGACGCGCGGGGAAGGCATCGCGGCCGTCGTCGACGCCGTCATCGCCCATGCGCGGGAAGCCGGACACGGCCGCCGCTGCAAGGCGCGGGCGAATGCGTCGTCCGACGACGTCGTCGCAGTGGACCGCGCGATCACGACGCGCCGCTCGGTGCGCAGATTCCTGCCGGATCCGGTGTCGCGCGCGACGGTTGCCGAAATCCTGACGGTGGCCAGCCGCGCGCCCAGCGGCACCAACACGCAACCGTGGCGTGTTCATGTCCTGGCCGGCGCGCGCAGGCAGGCGCTCTCGGACGCGGTCCTGCGCGCTCGCCGCGAGGAGCAGGATGCGCACGCCGAGGAGTACCGCTACTACCCGTTGGAGTGGCACGAGCCCTATCTCGGGCGACGGCGCCGGATCGGCTGGGACCTCTACGGACTCCTCGGCATCGACCGCGCGGACAAGACCGGCATGCATCGCCAGCACGGACGCAACTTTCTCTTCTTCGACGCGCCGATCGGGCTGATCTTCACGATCGACCGCAATCTCGAGAGGGGAAGCTGGCTCGACTACGGCATGTTCCTGCAGAACGTGATGGTGGCGGCGCGCGCCCGGGGCCTCGATACCTGTGCGCAGGCGTCGTTCCTGAAGTTCCACCGCGTGATCGAGCGCGAGCTGTCCCTGGAGGCCGGCGAAAGCGTGATTTGCGCGATGTCGCTCGGGCGCGCCGACCCCTATGCGCCGGAAAACCGGCTCGTCACCGACCGCGCACCGGTCACGGCGTTCACCCGCTTTGCTGGCTTCGACGGGAGCGAGCCTGAAAGCATCGACCCCGATCGTGAAACGGCCGCGAAATCGCGGCCGGGGGAATCGACGTCCGGTGCCGCAACCCGACGCTGAGTCGGACGCACCCCGGATCGGGAGGCTCGCTCATGGACCACAAGACACAGGCGATCGATCGCATCATGCGACTCGCCGCGCGTGACCCGTTCGTGAACGCCTGCGGCATCCGCTGCATCGACGCCGGCCCGGGGCACGCAACGGTGGCGCTCGAAGTCGCCGCCGCGCACATCAATTTCAACGGTGCGTGCCACGGCGGCGTGATCTTCACGCTGGCCGACACGGCATTCGGTCTCGCGTCGAATTCGCACGGCATGATCGCGGTGGGGATCGACGCGCACATCACCTACCATGTCGCGGCTCAGCTGGGTGACAGGCTGACCGCGACCGCGACCGAGGTCTCGCGCACGCGCAGGATCGGCGTGTACCGCATCGACGTGACGCGCGGCGACGGGACGCTGGTCGCCGGCTTCACCGGCACGGTCTACGTCCTGGCGCGACCCAACGAGCCCGGCCACGAGGGGCCGTGAGCGCAGTGAGCGTGCGGGCCCGTCAGCGCCCGCCCGGCCGCCCGAAGGGCGCTGCGCGCCCCCGCGGGGGGCAGCGAGCGAAGTGAGCGTGGGGGCCCGTTACCTGCCCTTGAATTTCGGCGCGCGCTTGCCGAGAAACGCCGCCATGCCCTCGTGCCGGTCCTCGGTTGCGCACAGGAAACCGAACACGTCGGCCTCCATCGCGTTGGCGTTCGCGAGATCGATGTCCTGGCCCCGCTGCACGAGGTGCTTCGCCATCTTCACGGCGAGCGGCCCCTTCGCCGCGATCATCCGCGCGAGCTTAAGTCCTTCCTCGTGCAATTTGTCGTGCGCAACGACGTGATTGGCGAGGCCGATCCGCAGCGCCTCGTCGGCCTTCACCTGGCGCCCGGTGCAGATGATCTCCAGCGCCATCGACTTGCCGACCAGGCGCGCGAGGCGCTGCGTGCCGCCGAACCCCGGACAGATGCCGAGGTTGACCTCGGGCTGGCCGAAGACGGCCTTGTCCGACGCGACGATCCAGTCGCAGGCCAGGGCCAGCTCGCAGCCGCCGCCCAGCGCGAAGCCGTTGACCAGCGCGATCACCGGGAACGGCGAGAGCTCCAGCGAGCGCAGCGTGGCGTGGCCCCGCAGCGCGAACTCGCGGCCCTCGATCACGGTCATCGAGCTCATCGCCGCGATGTCGGCGCCCGCCACGAACGCCTTGTCGCCGGCGCCCGTGACCAGCAGGACGCGCGCGTTCGCGTCGGCGTTCACGTGGGCCACGGCCGTGGCGATCTCGTAGAGCACCTGCGGCGACAGCGAGTTGAGCGCGGCCGGACGGTTGACGGTCAGCTGCCAGATGCCGGGCTCGGGTTGCCCGAGAGCGATCGTTTCGTAGGTCATGGCCAGCCTCGGGTTTACTTGTAGGTGTAGAAACCACGCCCGGATTTCCGGCCGAGGTGGCCCGCCGCCACCATTTCCTTCAACAGCAGTGCCGGCCGGTACTTCGGGTCGTTGAAATCGCGATAGAAAACCTCCATCACCGCGAGCAACACGTCGAGGCCGACCATGTCGGCGAGCGCGAGCGGGCCGATCGGGTGGCTGCAGCCCAGCTTCATCCCGTTGTCGATTTCCTCGGCCGAGGCGAGCCCCTCCTGCAGCGCGAGCACGGCCTCGTTGATCATCGGGCAGAGAATCCGGTTGACGACGAAGCCGGGGCTGTTCTTGACGACGATGGGCGTCTTGCCCAGCGCTTTCGCCAGCGTCTCGACCGCGGCCACGGTCGCATCCTCCGTCTGCAGGCCCCGAATCAACTCGACGAGCGTCATCATCGGCACCGGGTTGAAGAAATGCATGCCGACGAATTTTCCGGGCCGCGACGTGACCGCGGCCAGCTTGGTGATGGAAATCGATGACGTGTTCGTGGCCAGAATCACTGCGGGACCGGCCAGCGCGTCGACCTGCTTCAGGATCCTGATCTTGAGCTCCTCGTTCTCGGTCGCCGCTTCGATGACGAGATCGCAGCTCTTCAGCGCGTCGTAGCTCGTCGTGCCGTGGATGCGCTTCAACGCCGCATCCTTGTCCGCCGCCGTGATTTTTTCCTTCTTCTGCAGCCGGTCGAGGCTGCCGGTGAGCGCCGCGAGGCCGCGCAGCACCGCGGCTTCCGCGACGTCCACCATCACCACGTCGATGCCCGAAACCGCGCAGGCCTGCGCGATGCCGTTGCCCATCGTTCCGGCGCCGATGACGCCGACTTTCCTGATTGTGCTCATGGGATCTTCGCTGAGTGAACGTGAAGTGTAGATTATGCGCGCCGCCGGGCGCGCTCGTCATCCGCGGCCGGCGCCTCGCCGCGAAGTCCGGCCTGCGCGCGTACACGACCCGGCGCCGGCTTTGCGGCGCCGAGTTGTCGCGCCCGTTTGCGCCGGCCGCGCCGCGGAGGCTGCGCGACGAGCCCCGCGAGCAGCGCATCGATCATCGCCGGCGCGGCCCGCGCGAGGTCGTAGGCGGCGGGCCGCTGCACCCACTCGTGCATCACGCCGACCATGAACGCGTTCACGCATCGCGCGGCGAGCCGCGTGTCGGCATCGCGCGGGAGCTGTCCGACGCTCACCGCCTGTTTCAGCAGGCGCTCGACATTGGCGAGGCATCCGCTGTCCGTCGCGAGCCGTCGCTGCGCGACCGTGGCAAGCTCCGCCGCGAACTCACACTTGTGGAACACGACGTCGAACACCGCCTGCGTGCGCGCGTCGGTCGCGAGGCGGGTGAGGCCGGTGACGGCGAGACCGCGCAGCGCGTCGAGCGGGTCCTTCTGCCGGATTCCGCCCGCGCTCGCAAGCATCGCCTCCATCGGCAACTCGACGCGCTCGCACAGCGCCACGAACAGGTCCGCCTTGTCGCGGAAGTGCCAATAGACGGCGCCGCGCGTCAAGCCCGCCGCCGCGGCCACCTCGGCGAGCGACGTGTGGGCGACACCCCGCTCGCGGAACACGCGCTCGGCGGCGTCGAGCAGGGCCTCGCGCGTGGCGGCGGCTTGCGTCTTGGTGCGTCGGGCCATGGTCGGTGGGGCCGGGCGGGGGCGGAGGATCCCTGCTGCCGTCAGGGTTGCAAACATTCACGAATGTATGTAATGTCGACGGCGTTGTCAAGCCGGCCCGGCGCAGCCGGCGGGAATCCCCGGCCGCTTTCGGAGCTCATCATGTCCCCAACCTTGCCTAACGCCTGTCGTAATGGAGCGTGGCATTTCGCCGTCGCCGGCCTCGCCCTGCTGCTCGCCGCCTGCGGCCCTGCGCCGCAAGGCGGCTTCCAGGGCTTTCCGCCGGCGGCCGTCACGACGCTCGTGCTGCAGCCGAGGACGCTCCCGGTCAGCTACGAGTATGTCGGGCAGACGGCCGGCTCGAAGGAAGTCGAGGTTCGGGCGCGCGTGACCGGCATTCTGGAGAAGCGGCTCTTCGCGGAAGGGGCCGCGGTGAAGGCCGGACAGCCGCTGTTCGTGATCGATCCGAAGCCGCTGGAAGCGCAGGCGGCCGCTTCCGAGGCCGAGGTCGCGCGCGCCCGCGCCCAGGTCACGCAAGCCGATCGCGAAGTGGCGCGTCTGAAGCCGCTGGCCGAACGCCGCGCGATCGGGCAGAAGGAAGCCGACGACGCGATCTCGAACGCGGAACTTGCCCGCGCGACGCTGAAGGCTGCCGAAGCGCGGCTCGCCGAGGTGAACTTGAGCTTGGGGTACACGCGGGTCAACGCGCCGATCGCGGGCCTTTCGAGCCGCGCCAACAAGTCGGAAGGCAGCCTCGTCAACGCCAACGAGACGCTGCTCACGATGATCTGGCAGGTCGACCCGATCTGGGTGCCGTTCAACGTTTCCGAGAACGACCGCCTGGGGCTCGAACGCGACGTCGCCGCAGGCCGGCTCGTGCTGCCCAAGGGCAATGCCTACGACGTCACGGTCCGCCTGTCGGACGGCTCCGCGTTTCCGCGCAAGGGCCGCATCAACTTCAGCGACACGCGGGTGAATCCCGCCACCGGCACCTACG
Source organism: uncultured beta proteobacterium (assembly GCA_963708855.1). Classification (GTDB taxonomy): domain Bacteria; phylum Pseudomonadota; class Gammaproteobacteria; order Burkholderiales; family Casimicrobiaceae; genus CAIWHR01. The sequence continues at coordinate 51,506 of CAVPUM010000021.1, forward strand.
AGATGCGGGCCGAGATCGCCAACGCCGACGGCGCGCTGAAGCCCGGCCAGTTCGTTCGCGTCGCGCTCAAGGGTGCGGTGCGCAACAACGCGCTGGCGGTGCCGCAGGTTGCGGTGCTCGACGGCGCGCAAGGCAAGTTCGTCTACGTGACCGGCAAGGACAAGGATGGCAAGGACGTCGCCGTCGTGCGGCCGATCGTGCTTGGCGACTGGGTCGAAGCGGACGGCGCTAACCTGTGGATCGTCGAGTCGGGGCTCAAGGCGGGCGACACCGTGATCGTCGACGGCATCGCCAAGCTTCAGCCCGGCGGGGCCATCGCGTTGGGCGGCCCCGACGCGACCCCGGTACCGAAGCGCTGAGCGCGGGCAGACCTCATGTTCTCCCGCTTCTTCATCGACCGCCCGATCTTCGCGGCGGTCATCGCCATGTTCTTCATCCTCGCGGGGCTGGCCGCGATGCGCTCGCTGCCGATCGCGCAGTACCCCGAGATCGCGCCGCCGGTCGTCACCGTGGCGGCGGTCTATCCGGGCGCCTCGGCCGAGGTGCTGGAGCAGACGGTCGCCGCGCCGCTCGAGAACGCGATCAACGGCGTGCAGGGCATGATCTACATGGAGTCGCACTCGACGGCCGCGGGCATCACCCAGATCGCGGTCACCTTCGAGATCGGCACCAACGTCGACGACGCGACGATCAACGTCAACAACCGCGTGAAGCAGGTCGAGCCGCGACTGCCGCTCGAGGTGCGCCGGCAGGGCGTCACGGTCGAGCGCGGCAGCTCGTCCTTCCTGCAGGTGCTGGCGTTCTATTCGCCCGACGGCCGCTACGACGACCTCTTCACGTCGAACTACGTGACGCTGAACGTGCTGGACGAGATGAAGCGGCTGCCCGGCACGACGAACGTCCAGATCTTCGGCGCCAAGGATTACGCAATGCGGATCTGGCTCCGGCCCGACCGCCTCGCGCAGCTGAAGCTCACGCCCGGCGACGTCGCCGCGGCCATCAACGAGCAGAACGCGCAGTTCGCCGCGGGCAAGGTGGGACAGTCGCCGGTCGGCGGCAAGCAGGACCTGGTCTACACGATCACCACCCGCGGCCGGCTCGCCGACCCGAAGGAGTTCGGAGCGATCATCGTCCGCGCGGATCCCGATGGCTCGACGGTGCGCCTTTCCGACGTCGCGCGCGTGGAGCTGGGCGCGAAGGAATACGATTTCATCGGCCGCTACAACGGCCGCGAGGCGACGCTGGTCGGCATCTTCCTGGCGCCCGGCGCCAACGCGCTCGAGGTCGCCAAGACCGTCCACACCCGCGCCGAGGAGCTGGCGCAGAAGTTTCCGGAAGGCCTCGCCTACGCCGTTCCCTACGACACGACCCACTTCGTCGAAGTCTCGATCAAGGAAGTCGTGAAGACGCTGGCCGAGGCGATGCTGCTGGTGTTTCTCGTCGTCTACCTCTTCCTGCAGAGCTGGCGCGCGGCGGTGATCCCGTTCATCGCGGTGCCGGTCTCGCTGATCGGCACGTTCGCCGGCCTCTACGCGCTCGGCTATTCGATCAACACGCTGACCCTGTTCGGGATGGTGCTCGCGATCGGCATCGTCGTCGACGACGCGATCGTCGTGCTCGAGAACGTCGAGCGGATCATGCGCGAGGAGCGCCTGCCGCCGCGTGACGCGGCGGTCAAGGCGATGCGCGAAGTGACCGGACCCATCATCGCGATCGTGCTGACGCTCACCGCGGTGTTCGTGCCGATCGCCTTCCTCGGCGGGCTGACCGGCGAGCTCTATCGCCAGTTCGCCGTGACCATCGCGATCTCGGTCGTCATATCGGGCATCGTCGCGCTGACGCTGTCGCCGGCCCTCTGCGTCGTGATGCTGAAGCACGGGCACCGGCCGCCGGGCCGTTTCTTCCGCTGGTTCAACGGCTGGTTCGCGCGGGTGACCCAACGCTATTCCGACGGCGTGATCTGGATGCTGCGCCGCGGCGTGGTCGGCGTCGTGCTGTTCGCCGCGATGGTCGCCGTCACGGCGGGGCTGTGGAAGTTCACGCCGGGGAGCCTTGTCCCCGACGAGGATCAGGGGTTCTACATCGGCGCCGTGTTCCTGCCGGACGGCGCGACGCTGGAGCGCACCGACCGCGTGGTGAAGCAGGTGGAGGAGGCCATACGCGCCAACCCGGCGAATCAGGACATCGTCTCCTTCACCGGCTTCGACTTCATCGGCGGCGGATTCCGCAACAACGCCGCGACGCTGTTCGTGACCCAGGTGCCCTGGGACCAGCGGTCGGTGACGGCGGCGAGCCTCGTCGGCGAGCTGTTCGGCCGCACGATGGGCATCAAGGAGGCACTGGTGCTGGCGTTCAATCCGCCGGCGATCTTCGGCCTCGGCACGACGGGCGGGTTCGAGTTCTACATCCAGAACCGCGGCGAAGGCGGCGCGAAACGTCTGTCGGAAGTCACGCAGGCGTTCCTCGCACGCGCGAACAGCGACCCTGAGCTCGGCGGCGCACAGACGCTGTGGCGGGCGACCGTCCCGCAGCTCTTCGTGGACACCGACCGCGAGAAGGCGAAGAAGCTCGGCGTGCCGATCGACGACGTCTACAACGCGCTCGCCGGCACGCTCGGCACCTATTACGTCAACGACTTCAACAAGTACGGCCGCACCTGGCAGGTGCTGATGTCGGCCGATCCGGCCTACCGCAGGCGCCCCGACGACATCGGCGGCGTCTACGTTCGCTCGGCCAAGGGCGAAATGATCCCGCTCTCCTCGCTCGCGACGGTCAGGTTCTCGTCCGGTCCCGATGCGCTCGACCGCTTCAACAACCTGCCGGCCGTGAAAGTGATCGGTCAGGCGGCACCCGGCTTTTCCTCGGGCCAGGCGATCGCCCGCGTCGAAAAGATCGCAGCCGAAGTGCTGCCGCCGGATTTCAGCTTCGACTGGGGCGGCACGTCGTACCAGGAAAAGCGTTCCGGCGGCGCTTCCGGCTTCGCGCTCGTGCTGGCGGTGATCATGGTCTTCCTGATCCTGTCCGCGCAGTACGAGCGGTGGTCGCTGCCGCTCTCGGTGCTGCTCGCGCTGCCTTTCGGCACGTTCGGCGCGCTGGCCGCCGTCTGGTTGCGCGGCTTCACCAACGACGTCTACTTCCAGATCGGCCTCGTCACGCTGCTCGGCCTGGCGGCGAAGAACGCGATCCTGATCGTGGAGTTCGCGCTGCTGAAGCACGAGGAGGGCCTGTCCACGTCGGCCGCGGCGATCGAGGCTGCGCGCCTGCGGTTCCGCCCGATCCTGATGACGTCGCTCGCATTCATTTTCGGCGTGCTCCCGCTCGCGATCTCGACGGGCGCCGGCGCCGGCGCCCGGCAGTCGGTGGGCACGGGCGTCATGGGCGGCATGCTCGCGGCGACGTTCATGGCGATCTTCTTCGTGCCGTGGTTCTTCCGGCTGATCTTCGAACGGCGGATCACCGAGCCGCGCAGCAAGGCCGAGCTGCACGCGGAAGTCGATCACGCGCGCGACCTCCACGCACGGCTGCCCGTGCCGACGCCGGGCCATCCGCCACACCCCGACCACGTTCCCGCAACGAGCGGCCCGTCGCCAACGATTGCGCCCGTCCCGCCGGACGGCCCGGCGCAGCCCGGGCGGACGCCGCAATCCGACCGCGGAGGCGAACATGCGTAAGCCGATCATCGTCCTCGTTCTCGCGGGCGCGCTCGCCGGCTGCGCCGTCACCCAGCCGGCGCCGCCGCTACTGGACCTGCCGGGACCCACCGCGACCGCCGCCGAGGAGGCGCTGCTCGAAAGCTGGTGGACCGCGTTCGACGATCCCGTGCTGACCGCGCTGATCGACGAGGCGTTTGCGAACAATCTCGACCTGCGCGGCGCGTTCGCGCGGATCGAGGCAGCGCGCGCGCTGCTGCTGCTGGCCCAGTCGAACCTCGCCCCCAGCGTCAATCTGCGCGGAAGCGCCGCGCGCTCGCGCGACTCGCAGAGCACGACGCAGGCGATCGGCCAGCCTTCATTCGGAGCCGGGAACAACTACGGCATCGGGATCGAGATGAGCTACGAGCTCGACGTCTGGGGCAAGTATCGCAGCGGGGCCCTGGCCGCGACCAACGACGTTTTCGCCTCCCGGTACTTCCGCGAGACCGTCCGCATCACGGTCGCCGCCGACGTCGCCAAGGCGTATTTCAGGCTGCGCGCCGCCGACGCGCTCGCCGCGGTGCTCGACGACACGATGAGGACCCGCACCGACACCGTGGCGTTGCAGCGCGACCGCTTCGACGGCGGCATCATCGGCGAATACGACCTGCGCCAGGCCGAGGCCGAGCTGTCCGCCGTCGTCGCCGACATCGCGCGCGTGCGCCAGTCGATCGGCCTCCTCGAGTCGGCGCTCGCCACGCTGACGGGCCGCTCGCCGCGCGCCGTGTTCACGCCGGAGATCGCGCGCGGAGGCTCGATCGAGGCCGCGACCGCCGTGCCGCAGCTGCCGTCGGGATTGCCGTCGGGGTTGCTGGAGCGGCGTCCGGACATCCGCCGCGTGGAGGCCCTGCTCGCCGCATCGGACCTGCGCATCCAGCAGGCGCGCACCGACTATTTTCCCAGCCTGACGCTGACCGGCGCCTACGGAACCGAATCGGCGGCGCTGTCCAACCTGTTCACGTCGCCGGCCACCGCCTGGCGATTCGGTCTCGGGCTGCTCCAGCCGCTGCTCGGGTTGAAAGCCATCGAGGCCGCGGTCGAGGCGGCCACGGCCCGCCGCGACAGCCTGACGGTGGATTACCAGCAGACGGTGCAGAACGCCTTCCGCGAAGTGCACGATGCCCTGGTGACGAACCGGTCGGCAGCCGAAGTGCTCGCCGCCGAGACCGCCCGCCGCGAGCAGTTGCGGCAGGCGCTCGCGGTCGCGACGCTCCGCTACGACGCCGGGCGCACGTCATTCCTCGAGGTGCTCGACGCGCAGCGCACGCTGCTCGCGGCGGAAACGCTGCGCATCGCCGCCGCGCGCGACGCGCGGCTGTCGATCGTCGATTTCGCGAAGGCGCTGGGCGGCGGGTGGAGCCCGGAAAACTACGCTGCCGCATACTGACGCGGGTCGCTGCCACACGGCAGTACATCAGCGGACCCGCCCGGATCGGGCCGGCGGGTGCGCAAGTTTTCCGACGTAGTAGTCGAGCGCCCAACGTGTCTTCGCCTGCTGGCTGTTGTCGCGCTCGGCGCCCACCTCCGCGAGAAAGGCCATGAAGCCGCCCACCGCGACCGCGGCCTGCGCCGCGGGAGCCTTGATGGAGAGTTCCATCAACCGCTTGCCATCCCCGCGCCGCCAAAGCTCGGCGGTAATCGGCCACGGGCAACCGGGATCCTCGAAGCGCCAGCGCTGGGCGAGCAGCGGCCCGAGCACTACAAGACTCGAAAAATCGATCTTGCGGCCCGCGACGGCCGTCAGGAACGCCTCCTGGTCCGAGGTGAAGATCGCCGAGACCGGCTTCTTGCCGACGGCGACACGCTTGATGAACCCCTTGGCCACCGGCATCGAGAACGATGCGGACTTGACCAGCGACGTCTCGCTCGCGTCCGCCTCGATCTTGAAATCCCGGAACTTGCGCCACTTCGGCCCGACGTCCTTCGGATCGACCGGCCGGAACTTCACCGTGCTGTCATGGGCCTCGCCGACCACGCGGCGGGCGCGCGCAATGATGCCGGCGGCAAGCAGGTCGAGCCTGGGCGTGTCGAAGAAATAGATGTAGCGCTCTTCGTCATTGCGGTCGGTGAGACCGAAGCGCGCCAGCGCCTGCCTGATCTGGCGATCCGGGATCGTGGCCTTGATCTCGATCGCTTCGGCGCCCGCGATGGCCTTGGCGACCCTGCCGGGCGTTGCCGTTCCCCGCTCCATAACCGGCCCCCCTTGCGTTGGCTCGACGCGCAATCGCGGACTCCCGCGCTGCGCAACCCGATGCGATCTTATCGCAGGCGGTCAAGGGTCGGCTCAGCACGCCACCTCGGCGTCGCGGCGCGCGTACCAGCGCCAGGTCCCCAGCGCGCAGCTCACGTAGAACAGGGTGAAGAAGAAGAGCGCCCCCTGCGGGCTGCCGGTCAGCTTGATCGAGGTGCCGTAGGCGATCGGGATGAAGAAGCCGCCGAAGGCCGCGACCGCCGAGCTGAAGCCCAGCGTCGCCGCGCCTTCGGTGCTGCCGATGCGACGGGCCTCGTCCAGCGCCGCCTGATCGTTCTGATCGCGCACGTCACGTTCGCGCAGCGTGCGGAAGATGATCGGGATCATGCGGAACGTCGAGCCGTTGCCGACGCCGGCCGCGATGAACAGAGCGATGAACGCCAGCACGAAGCCGAGCAGGCTGCCGCCGCTGCCCGCCGTCGGCAGGAAGAACACGGCGGCCAGCGGTGCGAGCGCCATGACCACGAAGATCCAGAACGGTGATCATCGCGCCGCCCAGGCGATCGGCGAGCCAGCCGCCGATCGGCCGCACCAGCGCCGCCAGCACCGGCCCGATGAACGCGAACTTGAACGCGTCCACCATCGGAAACTCGGTGTTGACCAGCATCGGGAAGCCGGCCGCCAGGCCGATGAACGAGCCGAAGGTGCCCGTGTACAGCCAGCTCATCCGCCACTGCTGCTTGTGCCGGAGGATCGCCACCTGATCCGCGAAGCCGGCGCGCACCGTGGCGATGTTGTCCATGCCGAACCACGCGGCAACGACGGACAGGACGATCAGCGGCACCCAGATGAAGCCGGCGTTCTGCACCCAGACTGAAATCGTCGCGCCCTGGTCCACGCGGGTCTGGGCGCTGCCGCCCAGGATCAGCAGCGCGCCGCCGTACATGGCGATCGGGGCGATCAGTTGCGCCAGCCCGACGCCGAGATTGCCCACGCCGGCGTTGAGACCCAGCGCCGTGCCCTGCAGCCGCTTCGGATAGAAGAAGCTGATGTTTGCCATGCTGGAGGAGAAGTTGCCTGCGCCCAGCCCGCACAGCAGCGCGATCGCCGCGAACACCGCGTAGTTGGTCGTCGGATCCTGTACGGCGAAGCCGATCCACAGCGTGGGCAGCAGCAGCATCGTCGTGCTCCACACCGTGAAGTTGCGCCCGCCGAAGATCGGCACGGCGAACGCGTACAACGCGCGAAAGACTGCACCGGAAAGCCCGGGCAGCGCCGCCAGCCAGAACAGCTGGTTGGTCGTGAACTTGTACCCGATGTGCGGCAACTCGACCACGATCACGCTCCACACCACCCAGACCGCGAACGCCAGCAGCAGCGGGGGCATCGAAAGCCAGAGGTTGCGATTGGCAATCTGCCGGCCGGTCGTCGCCCAGAAGCCTTCGTCGTCCGGCCGCCAGTCGACGAGCACATGACGGCGCCGGCGGGTGGGCTCCATGAGCTCGGCCCCGGCCAGCGCTGCGCGCGCCTCGGCATGCTGCGCCATGATTTCTTCGCGCTCGTTGCGCTCCGCGACCCACGTCCAGATCATGGTGACGACGATCACGAGGGTCATCAGCATGAAGCAGCTGCTGCGCACCCCGATCACGTCGGCGGCGATGCCGAACATGATCGGCAGCGTGAACCCGCCCAGGCCGCCGATGACGCCCACGATGCCGCCGACCACGCCCATCTGGGTCGGGTAGTGGTCGGCCAGGCTGCGGTACACGCTGGCCTTGCCGAAGCCCTGTGCGAGGCCGACGATGAAGATCAGCACCGTGAACAGCGTGACGCCCACGCCGATGTCCACGGCGACGTCGCCCTTGATCGCGTGGACGATCATCGTCGTGGGCGGGTAGCTCAGGAGGAACATGCAGGCGAGGCTGACCCACATCACCCACCAGGTGACCGTGTTGCCGCCCCACTTGTCGGACGCCCAGCCGCCCAGCGCGCGGATCGCCCCGGAGGGCAGGTCGAACAGGATGGTCAGGAACGCGGCGGTGGCCAGCGGCAGCCCGTACTGGCCGACGTAGTACTTGGGCAGCCAGAGCGCCAGCGCCACGAACGCGCCGAACACGAAGTAGTACGCGAGCCCGAAGCGCCAGACGCGCAGATCGAACAGGGGCTTCAGCTGCTCGCCCAGCGGGACGCGCTTGCGGACGGCCGCGTCCTTGCGGTGCAGCGGGTCCTCGGAGGTCAGGAACCAGAACAGCACCGCCATCACCAGCATGGCGACGGCGTAGACCTGCGGCACGGTCCGCCACGAGCCCGTGGCCGAGGCCGCGATGATCAGCGGCGCGATGAACTTGGTGAGCGAGGAGCCCGCGTTGCCGGCACCGAAGATGCCCATCGCCGTGCCCTGCCGCTCCTTGCTGAACCAGGCCGAGGTGTAGGCGATGCCGACCGCGAACGAGCCGCCGGCCACACCGATGAACAGACCCAGCACAAGGTACTGCCAGTATTCGGTGGCGTAGGAAAGGACCCAGGTGGGGATCACCACCGCCAACATCTGCAGGAAGTACACGATCCGTCCGCCGTAGCGGTCGGTCAGGATGCCCAGCGGCAGCCGGATCAGCGAGCCGGTGAGGATGGGGGTCGCCACCAGCAGGCCGAATTCGGTCTCGTTGAGGTTGAGCTCCGCCTTGATCTTGATGCCGATGACGGAGAACATCACCCAGACGGCGAAGTTCACCGCAAAGGCGAGCGTGCTCATCGACAGCGCCGAGATCTGCTCGCGGCTGAGTCCCGGCTTGCCCACGGTCGTTGTCGTCACGTCGCCCCTCCCCGGATCAGGTGCGTTGCGCACCGGC
>CAVPUM010000022.1:0-360445 GCA_963708855.1 uncultured beta proteobacterium
AGAGGCGGAAGCGGCCGCGGCCGGTCTTCTCGATTCGCAGCTGCGGCGAGCGCTCGAGCAGGCGCCGCTGCAGCAGGACGAGACGCGCCTCCAGGTTGTCGGCGATGTCGGGCAGCCGGATGGTCGGATCGAGCCGCAGCTCGCGGTTGGTGAATTCGGTGCGCTGGTCCCGCGTGTAGTCGCGCAGGAGCTTCCACAGGATCGCGCCGGCCACCCCCTTGATCAGGTAGTCGTCGCCGAGGAACACGCTGTCGTTCGCCGCGTAGTGCCGCACGGCGATCGGGGTCCCGGTGATCGGCGCGGCGCGCGCGGGCTCCCGCGGCGCCTCGTCGTGCGCCTCCGCCGCCTGCAGGTGCTGCATCGCCAGGCCGAGCTGCGTGGCGATCGCCGCCAGCGCGTCCTCGTCGTCGTAGCCGAACCGGTGATCCTGCGGGCTCTCGACGTAGAGCATGCCGGCGAGGCAGCCGGCGGCGGCGACCGGCACCGCGAGCTGGCTTCCCGACGCCGGCAGGCCGGGCAGCGGGATCTCGGTCTCCAGCCGGTCGCCCAGTCCGCTCGCGAGCGCGGACTCGCGGATCGCGCGGCCGTAGGCATACTCGGTGGTCATGTAGTTGATGCGTATCGGCGTGCGCTCGTGCGCCGCCACGCCGATCACGCCGTGCCCGAACGGGATCTCGGAGCCGACGCCCGAGTCCGGATAGCCGCGACTGGCGACGGTGTAGAGCCGCTCGCCCGGTGTGTCGGCCATCAGGATCATCGCGTGGCGGATGTCGAACTCGGTGTCGAGCGCCGACAGCGTGGCGTCGAAGAGCGCCGCGAGCTCGGTGCACTGCGCGATCCGCTGCCCGGCCGCGCGCACCGCCGCGAGCAGGTTGCGCGCCGGCGGCCGGGGGAGCTGCTGCGTCGCCTCGACCTGGCGGATGTCCAGCACGCGGTAGATGTCGGCACCCTGCAGCTTGAAGACGCCGCTCATGCCGGTGTGGGAGGCGATGCCGGCGAGCTTCGCCTTCATGCTCTCGAACAGCGGACCTGACGTCTCGGTGCGCAGGTAGGCAAGGGCCAGCACATAGCGGGCGACGGTGAAGGGGTCGATCACCACGGCGGTCGCGCGCGGATTGGCGAGGATGTTCTGCCGCGTCTTGTTGAAGAACTGGTAGGACAGCGCGACGTGCTGGCCATCGACGTAGTGCACCTGCGAGGCGTAGCTCGCGTTCGGCGTGCCGTCGGTGTCGCAGGTCGCGACGATCGACGGGACCGCGCCCTCGAGGCATTCGCGGATGCTGTCGATGCAGGCGGGCATGGCGCTCAGCGCGCGAGCGGCGCGCCCGCATTGGGGCCGGGAGTCTGCCGGAACGCGGCCTTCGCGGTGAACGCCACCGCCACGAGGTCGGCCGGGTCGCAATCGACCAGCGCGCGGCCGAAGGACTCGGTGTATCCCAGCGACTGCAGATCGCGGACCAGGGCCTCCGCGTACGCCGCGACGCGCGCCAGGTCGCCGTCGGCAAGTGCGCCGACGGTCGCGTCGCTGCCCTTGATCTGGATCGTCTCGTGGGTCGAGGGCCGGCTGAAGACGGCGGCGGCCATGCGCGATGCGCGCAGGTCGCGGACGAGGTCGGGCGCCTGCGCCGCCGATACGAAGATCGTCACCCGGCTGCGGTCCGGCGCGATCCGGCAGCCGAGCGCCCGCGCCACCGACGGCACATTCGCCGGCCCGCGCGAGGCGACGTGGACCGACACGCCGCTCTGCATGAACGCGGCGTGCGTCTCGTCGAACGAAGGGGCCGGAACCGACATCCGGCGAATCTTAGCAAGGTTCGCGCGGCGTACGGGTTCGGTTACCATGCCGCAGGAGCATTGCCGCAGCTTCCGGGTCATGCAACCGGGCCGCGCACCGTTGCGAAAATGAGGAACGCCGTGGCGCAAGCCATGCGCCATGGGAATCGTTTGAAACCGCTCTCCGGGCTGGATTCGCTCTTCCTGCATCTCGAGACCGCCGAGACGCCGATGCACGTCGCCTCGCTGCATCTGTTCGACCTGCCGGAGGACTACCCGGGCGACTTCCACGCCAACCTGAAGCAGCAGGTCGCGCGGCGCCTGCATCTCGTGCCGCTCTTCCGCCGCAGGCTGCACACGCTGCCGCTCGCCATCGGCAACCCCGTCTGGGTCGAGGACGCCGATGTCGACCTCGACTATCACGTCCGGCGCGTGCGGCTTCCGCGCCCCGGGACGCAGGCGCAGCTCGAAGCCTGCGCGGCGCGCATCCACTCGACGCTGATGGATCGCCGCCGCCCGCTGTGGGAGGCGCACGTCGTCGAAGGCCTGAAGACCGGCCAGGTCGGCCTCTACATGCGGGTTCATCACGCGGTGCTCGACGGCGCCGCGGGGATGGCGCTCGCGGGCGCGCTGCTCGATCCTTCGCCCCTGCCGCGCGAGGTGCCGCGGCCGGCGCGGGCCAAGCGCGCGCAAGCCGAGCCGCCGGGAGTCGTCGAACTGGCGCGGGCCGCGCTGCAGGCACGACGTCGACCAGTACTCGAAGCTGCTGCGACGGCTGCCGGATCTGGTCGGCATCCTCGCAGGGTCCGGCAAGCGCCCGGGCGATCCCGCGGCGGAACCGGCGCGCCGCAGCCGGGCCTTCGGGCCCAGGACGCCGCTCAACGTGTCGATCACCGGCGAGCGCAGCTTCGCGGCGGTGTCCCTGCCGCTCGACGAAGTGAAGCGCGTCGCGCGCGCGCACGACGCCAAGCTGAACGACGTCGTGCTCGCGCTTTGCAGCGGCGCGCTCCGGCGCCATCTCTCCCGTCACGGCGGCATCCCGCGGGAGCCGCTCATCGCCGGGATGCCGTTCTCGCTGCGCGAAGCCGGGAACACGGAGTACTCGACGCAGGTGACGATGACGCTCGTCAATCTCGCGACCGACATCGCCGACCCCGTGCAGCGATTGCGGGCGATCCGCGATGCGGCGGGTGCGATCAAGTCGGTCGCGGGCCGTGCGAAGTCGGTCATTCCCACCGATACGCCATCGCTGGGCGCACCGTGGCTGCTGGGCGGGCTGGCGGCGCTGTACGAACGATCGAAGCTCGCCGACCGGCTGCCGCCGGTCATGAACGTGGTCATCTCCAACATTCCGGGGCCGACGGCGCCGCTCTACGCCGCCGGCGCGCGGATGCGCACGTACTGGCCGCTGTCGATCGTCGAGCACGGGGTCGGGCTCAACATCACGGTCGTCAGCTATTGCGGGGCGCTCGATTTCGGGCTGGTCGCCGCGCGGTGCGCGGCTCCCGACGTGCATCCGCTGGCGCGAGCGATCGAAGAGGCCCACGCCGAATTGCTGGGCCTCACGGTGAAGCAGGACGAGCGGGCGGCGCCGCAACGCCGCAGGGCGTCGCCGCAGCCGGGCGGCCCGGGCAGGGTGCGGCGCCGAGCCTAGGATTGCGGCAATACGGAGAACCGACCCGACATGTACAACCCGGATCACTGGTACGAGTTCGGCACGCTGCAGGCGCCGGGGCTGCTGCGCCTGGCGCTGGAATGCCGCGCGGCGTGGGAGTACGGCGCGACGCTGGCGGCGCAACCGCTGCTCAGTCGCGCGCCCCGGGGCGACGGTCATCCGGTGCTGGTGTTTCCCGGCCTCGTCGCGTCCGACCTTTCCACGAAGCCCTTGCGGCGGTTTCTGGGGACGCCTGGGCTATGCCGCGTACCCGTGGGAGCACGGCCGCAATCTCGGGCCCCGCGAAGGCATCCTCGACGGGTGCCTCGCGCGTCTGAAGGAGCCTGCGCCGCCGGCACCGGAAGAAAGTGAGCCTCATCGGCTGGAGCCTGGGCGGCCTCTACGCGCGCGAGCTCGCCAAGCTCGCGCCGAAGGACGTGCGCCTCGTCATCACGCTCGGCACGCCGTTCACCGGCCATCCCAAGGCGACCAACGCCTGGCGTCTCTACGAGCTCGTCGCCGGACACAAGATCGGCGCGCCGGAGATCCACGAGCCGCTGCGCGCGCCGCCGCCGGTGCCGACCACGTCCATCTACAGCCGCAGCGATGGCGTGGTCGCGTGGCCGTGCTGCGTCGAGAAGGAAGGGCCGCGCGCCGAGAACATCGAGGTCGAGGCGAGCCATCTGGGGATGGGATTGAACCCTGCCGTCCTGTACGCGATCGCGGACCGCCTCGCTCAACCTCGCCGGCAGGTGGCGGCCGTTCGACCGGAGCGGCGGGATGCGCGCGTGGGTCTATCGTGACCCGCGCCGCCGCGGCTGGTTCTGACGCGTCGCACGCCGCACAGGAGATCGAACGCATGACGGCAGTCGCGGCGAACGGCATCACGATCGAGTACGAATCGCTCGGCGATCCGTCCGCGCCGCCGATCCTGCTCATCATGGGCCTCGGCATGCCGCTGGTGGCGTGGCCCGACGCGTTCTGTCAGGGGCTGATCGACCGGGGCTTCCGGGTCATCCGGTTCGACAACCGCGACAGCGGCCTGTCCACGAAGATCCGCGTGCGCCGGCAGCCGAATCTCGTCGCCGCGCTGGCCGCGGCGTGGCTGCGCTTGCCGGTGCGCTCGCCCTATACGCTCGACGCGATGGCCGCCGACGTCGTCGGCCTGCTCGACGCGCTCGACATTGCGCGCGCTCATATCGTGGGCCTGTCGATGGGTGGCATGATCGCGCAGATCGTCGCCGCCGCGTTTCCGGAGCGCGTGCTGAGCCTGACCTCGATCATGTCGTCGAGCGGCAGCCGCAAGGTGTCGCAGCCGCGGCCCGACGCGAAGCGGGCGCTGCTGAGCAAGCCGCGCGACCCCGGCGATCCCGAGAATGTGATCGATCATCTCGTCGGCGTCTTCGGGGTCATCGGCAGCCCGGGCTTTCCCACGGACCGTGCGGCGCTGCGCGAACAGGTCGCGCGCACCGTGCGCCGCGGCCACTGCCCGGCGGGCATGACGCGGCAACTGGTCGCGATCATCGCGTCCGGCGACCGCCGCAGGCAGCTGTCGAGGATCACCGCGCCGACGCTCGTCATCCACGGTGCCGACGATCCGCTGGTGCCCGTCGCGGCGGGCCGGGACACCGCGCATCACATCGCGGGCGCGAAGCTGATGGTGATCGAGGGCATGGGCCACGATCTGGCCCCGGGGCTCGTGCCGATCCTCGTCGACGCGATTGCCGCGCATTGCCACGGCAGCGAGCCGTGATGGAAGATGCCGCCGGTGCGGGGCCGCGGCGCAAGTGCGCCGCGCGGGTCCGGCGTTCGACCGGCCACCGGATTGCAGGCCGACCTCGCTTCGACCTATAGTTCGCACGACGCGCAGGATGTCGCGCGGGTTTGGCTTGCGGCCCTTCCGGGGTCGCTTTCACCGGGAGGAATCGATGTCGCGCTCGCTATTGCTGGTATTGCTGCTGCAGCTCGTTTTTGGCGTCGCGGAGGTCTCGGCTCAGGCAAAGAAGGTCGCGCCGCCGCCAAAGGCCCCGTCCGCGAAGGAAAACTCGATCAGCGTCAATGTCTTCATGCGGGACGCGGGCAAGAACGAGCTGTTGGTCGCCACCCGCATCTGGCCGGGCTATCCCGACTACAATGCGTTTGCGCTCCAGCAGTTCTTCGCGCTGATGAAGGCGCTCGAACCGGCGTACAAGCAGGACGACGACGTCGCCTACACGTGGTCCACGAAGGGGCGGGTGACCAAGTGCGCCATCTACCTGGAGTCGGCGGAAGTGCCGCTCAAGACCGGAACCGGCGCCATCGTGGGATGCGAGGCCAACGGAGTGAGCAACGTGGCGGTGACGTCCGTCGCCGACCCCAAGCGGCCTGTCAGCACTGTCGCAGGACTCGAAGCACCTGAGTGACGTGTTGGACCTCTTCAAGAAGCAATCGGAGCGCGCAAGGTCAACGCTGCCCAAGCAATGACGATTCGGTTCGGCCAACCGCACTGCACAGCGACGAACGCAAGGGGAGATTGAGATGAAAAGACTGCTTTCGGCCTTCTGTCTCGTGCTGCTGGCGCCCGTGGCCGCGGCCCAGACCTGCCCCGAGAAGAACGTGCTCTACTGGCAGGCGTTTCCGCCCGGCGGCGAGTCGGACATCTCGGCACGCCACCAGCAGGTCGTGCTGAAGAAGAAGTGCCCGAACATCGAAACCGTCGTCCAATACAAGCCGGGCGCCGGCGGCGGACTGATGTGGGCGCAGATGAACACCCTGCCGGGCGACGGGCTCAACATCGTCGGCATCAACCTGCCGCACATCGTCTTTCAGCCGATCGAAGGCGAGGTGCAGTACAAGACGCAGGACGTCACGCCGGTGTTCTGGTTCCACTACACCCCCGATGCCCTGGTCGTGCCCGACCAGAGTCCGATCAAGTCCTTCGCCGATTTCATCAAGGCCGCCAAGGCCGAACCCGGCAAGCTCAGCCTGGGCGGTTCGGGCCTGAACTCGGCCAACCATGCGGCGCACGAGCGGTTGAATTCCGTGTTCGGCGTCAAGACCATCTATGTCCCGTACAAGGGCACGGGTGACATGACGACGGCGGTGCTGGGCAGCCAGGTCACCGGCGCCATGTCCTACACGGCATTCGCGATCAACAACAAGGGCAGGGTGCGGGCTCTCGCCGTGGCCATGGACAAGCGCCACCCGCTGCTGCCCGACGTGCCCACCTTCCGCGAGCTGGGAGTGGATTGGGTGGACGGTGCCTATCGCGGGATCGGCGTGCCGAAGGGCACCCCGCCCGAGGCGCGCAAACGGCTGTCGGACCTGTGGGCCGCCCTCAACAGCGACCCCGAGATGAAGGTGCTCGCCGACAGAAGCGGCTTCGAGCTGATCAACGTCGGCACGGACCAGATGGATGCTTTCATGAAGGAAAAGATCCGCGTTTACACTGACGGCGCCCAGGCCCTGGGCCTGGGCAAGAAGTAGGTCCGGCGCACTTTGGCCTATAGTGACGGGCCGCACCCCTCGCGGCGCTCCAACGGAGGAAACCATGTCGCACCAGCCGCCGAAGCAAGGCAAGAAGAAACCGCAGCACACGCCGAAGGAAAAGAAAACGCTCAAGCAGCAGAAGAAGCACGCGAGCGAGACGGCGCCTTTCCTCAAGCCCGGCAAGAGAGCGACCTAGCCATCGAGCATCGACATCGGGCGGTCGAGCGGCGCGCCGGCAGCTTGGTCGGGGCAGCCTCGCGAGACCGGACTTGAAGACACCGAAAAGGCTCCAGCCGCTCGTTCACGAAGGACTCGTCGACGAGGTGATCCGGCAGCTGATGAGCGGCAAGGAGGCCACGGTCTACGTCGTGCGCTGCGGCGACGACATCCGCTGCGCGAAGGTCTACAAGGAGGCGAACAAGCGCGGCTTTCGCCAGGCCGCGCTGTACCAGGAGGGCCGCAAGACCAGGAACACGCGTCAGGCGCGGGCGATGGCCAAGGGGACGCGGTTCGGTCGCAAGGCGCAGGAGGACGCGTGGCAGAACGTCGAGGTCGACGCGCTGTACCGCCTCGCCGCGGCCGGCGTGCGTGTCCCGCGTCCGTATGCGTATTCGCACGGCGTGGTGCTGATGGAACTCCTGACCGATGCGCAGGGCAACGCCGCGCCGCGGCTCAACGACGTCGTGCTGCCGGAGGCGCTGGCGGTGGAATACCACGCCACGATGCTCCGCGAGATCGTGCGCATGCTCTGCGCCGGCGTCATCCACGGCGACCTGTCCGAGTACAATGTGCTTGTTGCGGCCGAAGGCCCGGTCATCATCGACCTGCCGCAGGCCGTCGACGCCGCGGCGAACAACAATGCTGCCGCCATGCTGAAGCGCGATGTCCTCAACATCACCACGTACTGCAGCCGGTTCGCCCCGGCGCTCGCCGCCACGCGTTACGGCGACGAGATCTGGTCGCTCTACGAGAGCGCGAAGCTTCACCCCGACGTGGTCCTTACCGGCCGCTTTGCGGCGAGCACGCGCCCGGCTGACGTCGCTGCGGTGATGCAGGAGATTACCGCCGTGCGCGCAGAGCACGAAGCGCGGCTGCGCTACAAGGCGCTCATCCGGGAATGAGCGTCGCGCCGCCACGGCCTGGAATCGTCCACCTGACGCTGCCATCGGATTCGATACGCCGGCATGAACCATGAAGAGAAAATGCCCGAGTTGCGGCAGTACCAATGTGCGCCGGTCGTCGACCCCTCCGGCGGACATCACCTGGCGCAACGAGGTTCTCTCGCCTTACCGCTGCCGCGACTGCATGCTGCAGTTCTGGGTGATCAGCCGGAAGACCTATATCGCCACCGCGTCGTTCATGGCGGCGATTGCAGTGGTCGCCCTGGTCCTCGTCCTGATCGAGATGCTGGCGCACTAGTGTCCCAACGTTTCTCGACCAAATGCAGCCGGAACCCGATTCCTCGTCACCCGGGAGGCAGCGTCGTTCGGACGGGGGGCAGCCCGAGCGCGTGCTCGTTGCCGCCGATATCCGCTTCGCCGGCGTCACGCGGAACCAACGCCGAGCGCGCATCGCCATGAAGCCGATCCAGCTGTTCGATCCCGCCTCCGGCACCTATACCTATCTGCTGTTCGACGAGGCGTCGCGCGAGGCGCTGATCATCGACCCTGTGGACGAGCAGATCGAGCGCGATCTCGCTGAACTGCGAACCTACGGGCTCAAGCTCGTGTGGACGGTCGAAACGCATGCGCACGCCGATCACATCACCAGCGCGGGACAGCTCGCTGAGTATGCCGGCGCCATGACGGCCGCGCCCGAAGGTTGCGGCATTGCGACGGCTGCCGTGCAGCTCAAGGACGGCGACACGCTCCCCTTCGGCGGGGAGGCGATCAACGCGCTGCTCACGCCGGGCCACACCGCTGGCAGCATGTGCTACCTGTGGCGCGATCAGGTGTTCACCGGCGATACGCTGCTGGTCAACGGCTGCGGCCGCACGGACTTCCAGTCCGGCAGCGCCGAAGCGCTGTACCGCAGCATCACGCAGGTGCTCTTCGCGCTTCCCGACGCCACGATCGTCTGGCCCGGGCACGACTACCAGGGCCGGACGCACACGACGATCGGGGCCGAGAAGTCGGGCAATGCCCGCGTGGCCGGCAAGACGCTCGCGGAATTTGTCGCGACCATGGACGCGCTTCATCTGCCGCCGCCAAAACGCATCGACGAGGCGGTGCCCGCCAACCTGACGTCCGGCATCCGGCACGACGCGGGGGGCGGCGCGCTGCTCGAAGCGCGCCCTGCGGCGGGCTACGCGGGCGACGTGTCGCCGCAACTCGCCTACAAGTGGTGGCGATCCGGCGAGGCCGTGCTGATCGACGTGCGGACGGACGCCGAGCGCGAGTGGGTGGGCTTCATTCCCGATGCCGTGCCGCTCGCCTGGAAGCAGTGGCCGGGCATGGCGGCGAACGGCGCTTTCGACGAAGGCCTGATGGCCTGCGTGCCCAAGGGCAGGAAAGTCGTCCTGTTGTGCCGCAGCGGCGTGCGTTCCATCGCGGCGGCAAGACGCGCGACCGAGCTCGGCCTGGAGGCGTACAACATCCTCGAGGGCTTCGAAGGCGACCCCGACGAGCGGGCGCAGCGCGGCCGCAGGGGCGGGTGGCGCTATCACGGGCTGCCCTGGCGGCAGGGCTAGCCCGCGCCTCCGGGTTGTCGTCGTTCCGGCGGCGCGACTCGGTCAAACCGCCAGTCGTGCCGCCGCCTCCTGCAGGAACCGGATCGCGTCGGCACGTCCTTCGCCCGTCAGCTTCTTCTGGTCGATGATGAGCAGCAGGCCGTCCTGTTCCTGCCGGATGATGCGGCCCTGCCCGCTGGTGTCGTCGCGCAGGGCCACCACCCGGTGCGTTCTCACCGGTGTGGGGAATCCTTTGACGGTGATGGTGCCGGTTTCTTCGGCGAGTATGGCGTCCTTGACCAGCGCAAAGGTTTCGTGGGCGAGCAGGATGCCGCCGAGGTCGGCATGCGATTGCAGCCGCGCGGCCAGGTTCACCTCGTTGCCGATGACCGTGTAGTCGACGCGATCGTCGCTGCCGAAGTTGCCGACGGTGCAATAGCCGGTGTTGATCCCTATGCGCAGCTGGAACACGTGCTCCTGGCCGCGTTCGCGCCACTCGGCCTGCAGGTCCCGCATGCGATGCTGCATGGCGATCGCCATCCTGACGCAGGCCACGGCGTCCTCGCGCGTGCCGCGGGTCTCGGGATCGCCGAAGAACAGCATGATCGCGTCGCCGATGAACTTGTCGATAGTCGCGCCGTACTCGAGGGCAATCGACGACATCTCGCGCAGGTACTGGTTGAGGAGGCTCGTCAGCTCCTCGGACTCGAGCAGGTCGGTGGTTTCCGTGAAGCCGGCGATATCGGAGAAAAAGATCGTCAGCTTCTTGCGCTGCGACGCGACCTCGACGTTCTTCTCGCCGCTGAAGATCGATTTGTAGAGTTGGGGGGAGAGATACTTCGACAGCTTCGAGGAAAGCGATTCGAGCCTCAGGTTCTTTTCGGAGACGAGCCTGCTCGCTTCGTCAGCCCTCTGTTTTGCCGCGAGCAGTTGCCGCTCGGCGTCCTTGAGCTCGGTGATGTCCGTCATCACGGTCACCGTACCGCCCGCAGCGACCTTGCGGCGGCCGATGCGGTAGACGCGCCCATCCGGCGTGTGGTCATCGAAGGTCTTGCCCGATGGATGGTGCAGACTGTCAACGCGTTTGGCGACGAGAGCGTCGACGTCACCGTCCCCATAGTAGCCGTGCTCGGCCAGGTAGCGCAGCAGGTCGGGATAGGAGCGTCCCGGTTGCAGCAGCTCGCTCGGCACGGGGTACACTTCGGCGAAGCGATCGTTGCAATAGACGATGTTGAGCTGCTCGTCGATGTAGGAAAGGGCGCCGGGCATGTTGTCGAGGGCGACGTGGAGTTCCGCCTTCTTGTGCGCGAGCTCCTCCTCGGCGCCCTTGAGGCCGGTAATGTCGGTGATCACCGTCACCGTGCCGCCCGGCGCCGCCCGGCGACGAAAGACCTCGTAGACGTGACCGTCGGGCGTGCGGTCTTCGAAGGTCTTTCCCGAAGGATTGCGCAAGCTCTCCACGCGCCCGGCGACCAGGGCGTCGACGTCACCCTTGCCGTAGTAGCCGTGCTCGGCCAGATAGCGCAGAAAGTCGGGATAGTGACGTCCCGGACGAAGCAGCTCTCGCGGCACGGGGTACATCTCGATGAAGCGGTCGTTGCAGACGACGATGTTCAGTTGATCATCGGTGTAGGCGAGGGCCCCGGGCATGTTGTCGAGGGCAACATGGAGCTGCGCCTCCTTGCGCGCCACGTCCTGCTCGGCCCGCTTGCGTGCGGTGATGTCGGCGTAGGCGAGAACCATGCCGCCGTGGTCGATGGGGGTGTAGCGGACGTTGAGAATCTGGCCCGAGGCGAGCGCGTATTCGAGCTCGTGCGCTTCCCGGCGGCGAACCCGGTCCAGGCGCGACTGGGCCTGCTCGTCCGCGCTGCCGGGCCCGTAGTCGCCCCGCTCGGCGTTAAACCGGTAAAACGCGACGATTTCGGTGCCGGGCTTGCACAACGCGGCGGGATAGCCCCGCAGCATGCGAAATGCCCGGTTGCTCGCGACCAGTTTCAGATCGCGGTCGAAGATCGCGAATCCAAACGCCAGCGCGTCGAGACCGGCGCGAATCAGCGATACCGACCTGTCCGGCGGTTGCGGTTTCGCTGAAGCACTGCTGGATGCTCGTCTGGCCACGACCGACCTCCGTCACGTTGCCTCCCGCGCAGGATACGCGGAACGGATGTCGAAGCGCAAAAGGCGATGCGCGCTGCGCAGCGCCGCTTCGGCATCGGCCGGGCTCGCCGCGCGGGCGAAGATGAATCCCAGATAGCCGGCTCCGTCCGGAGGCGGCGCGATGCCCTGGCCCGGCTCGGCCGTCACGGTGATGCCGGTGATGAAGGGGACCGACCGCGCATCGGTCAGGCCCTCGACCCCGTCGTAGATGCCGCGCCGCGGAACGGGGATCATCATGACACCCGAAGCATCATCCGTGCGCACAACCGGACGTGGCTGCCTCACCGCCCAGCGCAGGATCAGCTCCTCCAGGCTCATCCCGAGGGAATGCTTCAGCACGCGCCCGCACAAACCGCCGATGGAGCGCGCCGCCACTTCGAGCATCCAGATGCCCCGATCGTTGACGCGAACCTCGGCGTGGATCGGCCCGGTCGCGAGTCCGGCGGCGCCGCACGCCCGCGCCACCTCTTGCCGGATCCGCTCCTGCATGGCGCCGGGCAGCCGCGACGGCGTGACGTAGAGGGTCTCCTCGAAATAGGGCCCCTCCAGCGGATCGGGCTTGTCGAAGAGCGCGAGCACGGTGAGTTGCCCCTCGTCCAGCATGCCCTCCAGCGCGTATTCGCGTCCGGGAATGAAGTCCTCGATGATCAGACCCATCTCGCGATGGTCGCGGTCGGCCTTCGACTGAATGGCGCGCACCCATGCCACCGCCGCGATCAGCGCGGCGAAATCGTCGGCGCGTATGACGCCACGGCTTCCCGACAGTCGCCGGGCCTTCACCACCACGGGAAACCTCAGTTCCACCGCGCTTTGCCGCGGATCCTCGCCTGCCGGCAGGTGATGAAAATCCGGACATGGGAGCCCGTGCGCCCGAAGCAGGCGGCGAAACGCCAGCTTGTCGCGCACCGCTCGAACCGCATGCACGGGGTTCCCGGGCAGGCCGAGGCGCTGCGCAAGGAGGGCCGCGAGCTCGACCCCCGAATCGTCGACGGCCAATACCGCATCCGGCTTGGCGTCGATTTCGCGCAGCACGGATTCCGCCGCCTGCTCGGGCCGGTCGAAGTGAAGCGCCATGAGCGGAGGCATCCCCCAGGAAGGCGCGAGGCGATGGCAATAGTCGGCTGCCGCCACGATCTGCACGCCGAGTTGTTTCGCCGCGGCGAGAAAATCGTCGTTGCGATAGCCGGTGGCGGGAAGAAGCAGCAGGACGCGCTTCATCGCGTGTGGCGTCAGAACGACTGCAGCTGTTGCTCGGTGGGCTCGGCGCAGCAGTACCACGGCTCCGACAGGTGAGGAATCGGCGCTCCGAGTGCTGGCGGAAGGATGGGCATGTGGCGATCGGCGGCGTCGTGCGCCATGCGCCAGATCGACGCGAACACGTCGCGGCGCGAAAGATTCTTCGCCGCCGCTGCGCCCACGTACGCCTGCAGGCTCCGCTGCAGCTCGTCCACGCGCGGATCGCCATGGGCCCACGGATAGCCAAGCAGGCCCGGGTCGAAGGCCAGGAGCCGATCCGCGAAGCCGGGAATGCGCAACAGGTGCGAGCCGGCGGGGACGAGCAGGCGGATCGTCAGCTGCACCGGCGGCACGCTCGCCACGAGCTGCAACTCCACCAGCCGCGCCAGCAACGCGAGATAGCCCGGGAGCGTGGTCCACGGCGTGAACGCCACGAACGTCGGAGCGAGCGCGATGTCGGCGGCGCGGGTGAGGGCCACCGCCCGGTCGAAGTCCCGGCTCGCGTGGTTCTTGGCGAGGTGACGCAGGATGTCGTCGTCGACCGATTCCACCGCCGACGTGAGGAAGAGGCACCCGCAGCGCCGCAGTTCGGGCAAGTGCTCGGCGTGATCGATGATGTGCTGGATCTTGATCGTGGCGTCGAAGGTGACGTGGGGGAACGCGTCATGCAACGCTCGCGCCAGCCTCATGCCGTGCGTCGGACCGTTGAAGAAATCCGGGTCGCCGAACGAAATGTGCAAGGCGCCCGCCGCGACCTGCTGCCGGATGTCGGCGAGCACCACGTCGGCCGCGACGATGCGGAACCTGCCCTCGTAGACCGGGACGACCGGGCAGTGCCGGCACAGGTGCTTGCAGCCCCGGCTGCCTTCGGCAAATCCGGTCACTCGCGTCGAACCGTCCGGCATGACGAGATGCGCATATCGGGAGAGCGGCGGCAGGACGCTGCGGTCGGGAACGGCGAAATCGACACGTGCGAGGCCGACGACGGGCTCGCGCTGGCTTGTCGCCGGCCCGTCCGAGCGCAGCCGTCGGCAAAGGGCGATCAGCGAGGGCTCGATCTCGCCGCCCAGCACGGTGTCCACGCCGAGCTCGCGCAATCGCGCCTCGTTCATCGGCGCGTAGAGCCCGTAGACGCAAAGGTGTGCCTCCGGCGCGAGCCGCCGAAGGTGGGGGAGCGCCTCCACCGCGATGCGGGTGGCCGTGTGCATGCCCACGTAGACCGCGACGACCCGTGCGTCCGCGAGGAGCGCCGGGTCGAGCTTCTGCAGCGACAGGTCGAGGCAGGCCACGGCAAAGCCTGCGCGCTGCAGCAGCGCCGCAGGCGCAGCGAGGGCAAACGGCTGCCGGCCGAGCTCGTACGGATTGACGAGTACGACCTTGACGGTCGATTCGACTATTTCGATTTCGGCCGCTGCGGGAACGGCGCCGGACCGGGCTCGCGGCTTTCCCCGGCGGCTTCGAGACGCCCGAGATAGTG
Source organism: uncultured beta proteobacterium (assembly GCA_963708855.1). Taxonomy (GTDB): domain Bacteria; phylum Pseudomonadota; class Gammaproteobacteria; order Burkholderiales; family Casimicrobiaceae; genus CAIWHR01. The sequence goes on from CAVPUM010000022.1 coordinate 14,434, forward strand.
CTTCCACATTTCGTCCTGATGGAGGCCGTAGTCGTACAGCAGATCCCACGAATAGATCCCGGTATCGTGGCCGTCGGAGAACGTCGGCTGGATCGCGTACTGGCCCACCGGCTCGAGGTGCGTGATGTCCACGTCCTTCTTCCCTGTCTGCAGCACTTCCTGCCCCGGGCCGTGGCCGCGCACTTCGGCGGACGGGGAATAGACGCGCAGGAACTCGCACGGCAGCTTGAAGGTCTTGCCGTCGGCGAACGAAATCTCCAGCACCCGGGATTTCTGGTGCAGCTTGATCTCGGTGGGTTGGGGCGTGTTGGAATCCATGATCGACGCGCAGTATAGCAATGCGGGATCGAACACGCGCCCGCCGTCGACGCCGGACCACGTCCTAGGCCATGGGGGCGGGCCGGCTCCTGGGAACGGCGTGCACGAAGCAGCCGTACTGCTTCACTTCTTCCAGCCGGCAGCTCCAGTACATCTTGCCCCGGTAGACGGTCATGTCCGGGCAGCCGTCGCACATGTCGAAGCCGCCCTGTTCCATCGCATCGACGGGTTGAATGATCGTCAGGGTCTGCACGTAAGCCTTCGCGAACGCATCGATCGGCTTGCGAGCCGGGACTTCAGGTAGTTCGCCGCGACTTTCCACATGCCGGCGTCGAGCAGCGACGATGCGAGCATTGCGGAGCGTCCGGAACCGAGCGTCTTCGGGCTCGAATAGCTCAGCCATTTCCGGCGCAACAGGTGGCTCCCGGTCTGGACCAGCTCCATGAACCGGGGCGTGACGTACCCGAATGACTGCGCGCGGCTGGCGATGCGCGACCCGATGAGCCACTTCACGCTGTTCGCGTCGATCGTGCCGTTGAGATACGCGCTCGGCTCGTAGGCCGGGTCGGCCTCCCGGATCTTCGCGACGACATCCGCCGCCTTCAGCATCCGGGTTCCGGCCCAGGCCGCGGACTCCTCGTAGGTCTGTTCGAGGTTCACCTGCTTCCCGTTGGCGTAGAAGTCGAAGTCCCCCATCAGCCCGGGTTCACGGTAGAGGATGAACACGACGGTGTTCACGATGTCGGGATGGCGCTGCGCCCACTGCACGACGCCGGGCACCTGGTCGAGCGTTTCGCTCGACACCGTCAGGTTGAACGAGCAGGTCAGTCCTCCCTCTGCGGCCAGCATCTGCGCGAACTTGAGGCGCAGCGCATCGTGGTCGCTCTCGACGGTGGCCTCCGAGTCCCGCCGCAGCTGCGAGGTGTCGATGTGGAACGTGAAGCCGAAGGCGCCGGCAGCCTTCAGTTGCTGCAGCCGCTTCGGCGACAACGCCAGCCCGTTGGTGTTGATGATCGGCTTCCACCCTCCCTGCTTCACCATGCGCACGATGTCCACGATCTTCGGGTGCACCAGCGGGTCTCCTCCCGCGATGCTCATGCAATCGCTGCGGCGTTCCCGCTTGAAGACCGCCAGGTCGTCCGCGATCTCCTCGAGCGTCTTGTGCCCCTCGGTCCGCGGACGGTAGCAACCGGTGCAGGCCAGGTTGCAGCTCGTCGTGACTTCGAGCCAGGAAATCCCGTTGTCGGTCAGCGACCAGGGCAGGCGATAGTAGTTCTGCGGCGTCAGCATGGTCGAAGCCCTCGCGTTTTCTTCCCGCCGCGGCAGGGTCAGACGCGGGCCTGACCGGCGCCCGATCGGCAACCGCGGCAACCGTTCAGTGCGACATCAGCACCGGGACCGTCATCGACGACAGCATCACGCGCGTCACGCCGCCCCAGACGAGCTCGGTGATCCGCGGCCGGCTGTAGGCTCCCATCACGATCAGGTCGGCGCCGAAATCGGCGGCCTGCGACAGCAGCAATTCGCCCGCGGCGATGTCCGGCGCGGCGATGCGCCGCACGATGGCGTCGACCTCGTGGCGCCGCAGGAAACTCGCCACGTGCTTGTCCGCGAGGAGGTCCTGCAGGCTGTCCTCGGCGTCCGGAGTGACGGCCACGGCGAACACCTTCTTCGCGTCCTTGAGCAGCGGCAGCGCGTCGGCAACGGCGCGCGCCGACTCGCGCGAGTCCTTCCACGCGATCATGATCCGTTCGCCGACCGTCTTGAACTGGCCCGTGTACGGGACGAACAGCACCGGCCGGCCGCTCCCCATGATGACCGCGTTGGCGAGCTCGGTGGCGAAGGCGACGTTCGGCTCGTCGCGCGACGGCTGGCCGACGACGGCGAGGTCGGCGTAGCGCGCGTGCAGGATCGCTGCCTCCAGCGGATTGCCGGCCGGCGCGTGCCAATCGACCGACGTCACCGCCGCCTGCGTCGCGGCGGCACGGAAGCGCGCCTCGGCGTCGTGCTGGAGGTCGATGTTCTCCTGCAGCCTCCGCTGCACGACCTCGTCCGGCAGCATCACCGAGGCGAAGGGCATCACGTTCGCCGAGGGCAGGATGTAGGCGCCCAGCAGTCGCGCCGGATAGGCCCGCGCAAGACGGGTTGCGACTTCGAGGCGGCGCTCGCAGGGCTCGGTGTCGTCGACATGCACGAAAATGGACCGGTAGGTCATCGCGGCTCCTTCGTTGGGTCAATGGACATATTCTGCGCCAGGACGCAAGGAAGACTCCTTGATTTTGCTCAGTGGAAGCGCGCAAGCGGCGCAAGAACAGGTCGAAAAAAAGAGGAAACCGGGTTCAGGCACGGCTTTTGGCGGAATCCGGGCAATTCCCGGACTCCATTGGGGTTCGCCGCAACCCGTGGCGCGCCTCCGGTGTCCCGCGGATGATCCGCCCGGCGTCGCCACCGGCCCCGATGTTCCTCCTATGCCTCGATGCGCTGCGCCATCCGCCAGGCGACGTCGGCAACCCGCCGGGCACGACCGCCGGTCTCGATGGCATTCGCGCTCGCCGCATTGCCTTGCAGCGCGCGCGCGAGCACGCCATGCAGGATCGCCGCGATCCGGAACATGTTGAAGATGAGGTAGACGTCCCAGTGCGGCGATCGCCTCGCGGCCTGTCCGCCGGCAATAGGCGGCGACGTACTCGTCCTCGGTCGGGATTCCCAGCGCCGCGAAGTCGCAGCCCTTGAGGCCCCGGAACTCCTCCGGCGCGAGCCGCCACGCCATCACCTGATACGCGAAGTCCGACAGCGGGTGACCGAGCGTGGACAGCTCCCAGTCGAGCACCGCGAGCACGCGCGGCTCGGTCGGATGGAAGATCACGTTGTCGATCCGGTAGTCGCCGTGCACGATGGCGCGTCTCCTCGCCGGCCGGCACGTGTCGCGGCAGCCATTCGATGAGCCGGTCCATCGCGGGGATCCGGGGGGCGGCGGCCGCCTGGTACTGCTTCGACCAGCGCGCCACCTGCCGCTCGACGTAGTTGCCGGGCCGGCCGTAGTCGGCGAGGCCCGCCGCCGCGGCGTCGATCCGGTGCAGCGCGGCGATGACTCGATTCAATTCGTCGTAGTGCGCCGCGCGTTGCGGCGGCGTCATTCCGGGAAGCGTGGGGTCCCAGAGGATGCGGCCGTCGACGTACTCCATCACGTAGAACGGCGTGCCGATCACCGCGGCGTCCTCGCACAACGCGTACGTCTCGCGCCACCGGCACGTCGGTGCCGGCCAGCGCGGACATGACGCGGAACTCGCGGTCGACCGCGTGCGCGGACGGGAGCAGGGGCCCCGGCGGTTTCCGCCGCACGACATAGCGCCGGCCACCGGCGGTGACGCGGTAGGTCGGGTTCGACTGGCCGCCCTGGAATTGCTCGACGACGAGATCCCCGGTGAAGGCCGCGACGTGCGCGCGCAGATACGCGGCGAGCGCCGCCGTGTCGAACGGGTGCACGGCCCCCGCGCAGCGTGGCGCCGGGGTTCGCCGTCGTGCTCGACGAGGCTCGTTCACACCGGGTCGCGGGTCGCATCGCTAGACCGCCGTGCAGCCGCCGTCGACGGCGAGCATCTGGCCCGTGACGTGACGCGAGGCTTCGGACGCAAGGAAGACGACCGCGCCCTTGAGATCCTCGTCGCCGCCCAGCCGGCCCAGCGGGGTCAGCGCGAGCACTTCCTGCGTCGATGCGATCGAGCGTGACCTTGGTCATCTTCGACGGAAAGAAGCCCGGGCAGATCGCGTTGACGTTGATGTTGTGCCGGCCCCATTCGGCGGCGAGCGCGCGCGTCAGGTTGACGAGCGCGCCCTTGCTCGCGTTGTAGGCCATCGTCCCCATGCCCCAGCCAGGGCGGATTGCCGTAGAGCCCGGCGATCGACGCGATGTTGATGATCTTGCCGCTCTGGCGCGGCAGCATCGAGCGCTTGCCGACTTCGCGGCAGAGGAAGAACTGCGCGTCGATGTTGAGGCTCATCACCTTGCGCCAGCCTTCGTCGGGGTAGTCCTCGGCGGGCGCCGCCCAGTTGCAGCCGGCGTTGTTGACCAGGATGTCGATCTGTCCCCACGCCGCCAGCGCCGCGTCGACGATCCGCGGAATCACCCCGCGATCCGCGAGGTCGCCGGGAATCGTCAGGCATTCGATGCCGGCGCGCTCGAGACCGGCGCGGGCTTCGTCGAGCTCGTCCTGCCTGCGCGCCGTGAGTGCGACCCGCGCGCCCATCTCGCCCAGCGCCGTCGCCATCTGCAGCCCGATGCCGCGCGAGCCGCCGGTGACGACGGCGGTCCTGCCGTTGAGGTCGAACAGATCGCGAACGCTCATGCCTGTCTCCCGTGAACACCTTCCCGAATCCTGCGCACGGCCCGGCCTTCGGTGCCGAAATACGCATCGCCTTCCGGATTACCGGAGTCGCCGTATCACGCGAGCGGCCGCCGTCAGGGCCGCCCCGACCGCCTGGTCCATGTTGTAGTAGCGGTACTGGGCCAGCCTTCCGACGAACGTCACGTCGGGGCATTCGGCGGCCCGGGCGCGGTAGCGTCGCAGCAGCGCTTCGTTCTCCTCGCGCGGTATGGGGTAGTAGGGCTCCCCGTCCGCGCGCGGATACTCCCGAAGGATCGAGGTGCCACGGTGCGTCTGTCCGGTGATGTGCTTGAACTCCGTGATCCGCGTGAACTCGCCGTCGTTCGGGTAGTTGACCGTGGCGACACTCTGGAAGCGCGGGACATCCGGCAGGTGCTCGTGCCGGAAATCGATCGACCGGTAGGGGAGGCGGCCATGGCAGAAGGCGAAGTAGGCGTCGATCGGTCCGGTGTAGATCAGGTGTCGATGCGGCCATCGCTCCGCGAACGGATTCGACGGCGACGTTCGTGGCGAAGGATATCAGCGGATGATCGAGCATGCGGCGGAACATGGCCGTGTAGCCGTCGGCCGGCATGCACTGGTGCGTGTCCAGGAAGTAGCGATCGTCGTCGTTGGCACGCGCGGGAACGCGCGCGGCAACCTGCGCCGAAAGCTCCGACAGCTCGAGTCCCCAGTGCTTGCGCGTGTAGCCGCGAAAGAATTTGTCGCACAGGTCGCGCCCCACGCTTGCCAGCAGCACGTCCTCGCTGGTCCGGATCACGGCCCTCGGCTCACGCACCGCGGCCAGCTAGGCGGCGACGCCGGTCTCGTCGAGAGCGAGCCCGTAGAGCCCGTTGATCGTCGTGCGGTTGATGGGCATCGGCAGCAGCAGCCCGCCGACCTTGGCGAGCACCCGGTGCTCGTAGGGGCGCCACTGCGTGAATCGCGACAGAAACGCGAATATCCGGTCGGAGTTGGTGTGAAAGATGTGCGGACCGTAGGGGTGAACGATGACGCCGTGAGCGTCGAGGGTGTCGTAGGCATTGCCGCCGATATGGCCGCGCCGATCGACGAGGTGAACGCGAAACCCGGCGTCCGCGAGCGCCCGCGCCGCGGTCGCGCCGGCGAATCCGATGCCGGCCACCAGAACATCCAGGGCCGTCACGCGAACCCGCCGGAAGCATCGCCGTTCGGCCTGCCCGAAGCGAACGCGCGCGCGATGATAATATCGGGTGGTACGTCGTCGGTTCGCGGGAGGGATAATTGGCGTTCGAGCTTGCGCACAACTGGGTCCAGCACCGCTCGTCGGCTCCGGCGAGGCGGGCGCCGCCGATTCCGCCCCACGATGTGCTGGTCCGCAATTACGTGAACCGGGCCGTTGCCATCGAGGCGCGCCATGACGCGCAGACTCTCGAGGATGTCGCCGCGCTGCGCCGGAAGTACGCCGCGCCGCTGTTCGGCCGCGTGAGCCCCTGGAGCCTGGTCGAAAAACTCGGGCAATGCGTCGACCCGACAGACCGGCGCCTGTTCGGCGCCAGCCAGCACCTGCACATCCTCCAGGTGATCGATGCCATGGAAGCCGAGGGAACGGCGAGCGACGAGATGCTTCTGGTCGCACTCGTGCACGATCTCGGCAAGGTCCTCCTGCTCACCGACGAGGCGCCGGAAAACGTCGTCTGCATGAACAGGCCGATCGGGGCTGCAGTGCCGGGGGCAGGGCTGGACAACTGCGTGCTGCAATGGAATCACGACGAGTTCGCCTATTCCCGCTTGAAGGATCATCTCCCGGACGCACTGGCGTGGCTCGTGCGCTACCACAGCATCCTTCCGGGGCCCTGCGAGCCCTACATGGACGCCCGCGACCGCGAGTATTACGAACGCTACCTCAGGCCGTTCGCCCGATATGACCACGAAACCAAGTCGCCGGTCTACGTTCCCGAGCGGCGTCTGGACGACTACCGGCAAGTCGTCGAACGGGCACTGCCGGCGTCCATCGCGTTCTGACCGCTCTCGCCCGCGCGGCGGGCCATCGGCGATCCTGCCGGCGCGCCGGCCGCAGGTTGCGCATCGTCGAACGCGAGACGCACCGGAAATGCGGAAGCGCCGCCGAGCGATCACTGACGCCACGTCACCAGGACGCCGTCATGGACCGTCCGTCGCCCCGGCGCGGCCTCACCGGACGCCTCGCGCCGACGTTGGGCGCCGAAGGCCAGGAACGCAGCCCGGTCGTGCGCGAGCATGGCCCCGATGGCCGCCGTGTCGGCGGGCCTGGAAACATCCAGGCGTCTGCCGCGAACGTCGATGGCACCCAGCACGCGGAAACGGATGTCGGCCGGGATGCCATGGCGCTGCATCAACGCCGCGCACTCGTCCTGCGGGGCAACGCCCGCTTCGCGCAGCTTGTCGTAACTCGGCCCGCCCACCGGCCGAGTGTGGGTCGCGGTTGCACGATCGATGATGGCGCATTGCAGCGAATCGAAGGGCAGAAGGCGCGGCCACAGCCAGTCCAGACCCCATCCGCTCAGCGTGTCCTTGAACGTCGAAAGGCAGGTTTCGAGAAAACGGCGGTCGAAGCAGGGCGCCATGATCTCGACGAAATTGGTCATGCGTACGCGGAAGCTGGGGCAATGCATCGTCACCGGATGAGAGTAGTGGCTCGTCCAGGATAACGCGGGCTGCGCGAGAGCCAGCTGCAATTCGTCCATCGTCGCAAACAGGTCGCTGATGGCCGCCTGCTCGATCGCCAGATCGTCGTCGGGGAGCCAGACGTAATCGTAGGCCCGCCAGAAGTCCTCGCGGGTGAGCAGGGCATGCAGGCCGGCCCACTTCTGGCCCTTGTCGTCGATGCGGATTTCCCCGGCATCGCGAAAGCGGTCGGGATCGTTGCCGAAGTAGCTTACGACGAGGTCCCAGTCCCGCGTCGCCAGCTCGCGGGTCCATCGCGGGTGCAGCGACTGGTCGCCGGCGCGCACGATCACCAGGAAGCGATTGGGCGTTCCCATGGTCGGCGACGCCGGCGGGGCCCCGGTCAAAGCACCTCGAACAATCCCGCGGCGCCCATGCCGCCGCCGACGCACATCGTGACCACCACATACCGGACGCCGCGGCGCCTGCCCTCGATCAACGCGTGCCCGACGAGGCGCGCGCCGGACATCCCGTACGGATGGCCGATCGAGATCGCGCCGCCGTCGACGTTGAACCGGTCCGGGTCGATGCCGAGCCGGTCCCGGCAGTACAGCGCCTGGCAGGCGAAGGCCTCGTTCAGCTCCCACAGCCCGATGTCGTCGACGGCAAGGCCGTGCAGCTCGAGCAGTTTCGGCACCGCGTAGACCGGGCCGATGCCCATTTCCTCCGGCGCGCTGCCGACGACCGCCATGCCACGGTAGAGCGCCGAGCGGCGCGAGGCCGCGCTTCGCGGCGCGCCCCGCCTCCATCAGCACGCAGGCGGACGCGCCGTCGGAGAGCTGGCTCGCGTTGCCGGCGGTCACCGTGCCGCCCTCGATCACGGGCTGCAGCGCCGCGAGGCTCGCGGCGGTCGTGTCCGCCCGGTTGCCCTCGTCCTGCGCGAGCGTGACTTCCTTGTACGAGACCTCGTTCGTCGCCTTGTCCACCACCGCCATCGACGCGGTGATCGGGACGATCTCGGCGGCGAAGCGTCCGTCGGCCTGGCCGCGCGCCGTGCGCTGCTGCGACGAGAGCGCGTATTCGTCCTGCGCGGCGCGGCTGATCCCGTACTTCTTCACGACGTTCTCCGCGGTGAGCAGCATCGGCATGTACGCGTGCTCGGCGTGCCGGGTCACGTTGGGGTCCTTCTCCGCGCCGACCCATTCGAGATAGCGCTTCTGGACCGCCGAAATGTTGTCCTGGCCGCCGGCGACGACGACCTCGTTGCCGTCGAGCACGATCTGCTTCGCAGCGGCGGCAATCGCCGTCAGCCCCGAGGCGCACTGGCGGTCGATCGTCTGCGCGCCGGCGGTGACCGGGATGCCCGCGGCGATCGCCGCGTTGCGCGCGAGATTCATCCCCGCCGTGCCGGCGGTCAGCACCGTGCCGATGATCACGTCCTCGACCTCGGCGCCGTCGATGCCGGCGCGCAGGACGGCGTGGCGGATCGCGTGACCCATCAGCGTGGGCGACTTGATGTTGTTGAGCGCACCGCGGAACGCGCGCCCGATCGGCGTGCGCGCGGTGGACACGATGACGGCTTCTCTCATGGCGATATTCCTCTCGTCCAAATCATTCCAGCCGGATGCTCCGGGCGCGGCAGGGAGCCCCCGGCAACACTGGTCATTGGCGGCAACGGCACGCCGTCAGCTACAGATTACAGATGCGCGCATTGGCAGGCGGCGGGATGGCGCCAAGCGCTACGTCGCAGGTCCAATTATCGGCGATAACCGGGCCGGGCGCGTAAGCGTTGCCGTCGTCATGGTACATAATCGCCCTTGGGGTTTCGGTCAGGAGGCTTTGCAGGTTGAGCAAGTCGAAACACTCATTGGCTGCGATTGGGCGATGAGGAACAAGCTCGTCGAGCTCGCCGATGCCGTCGCGCGGCACGTGCCCGATGGCGCCACGGTATTCGTCGGCGGTTTTGGCCAATGCATCCCGTTCGCCATTGCGCACGAGATCATCCGCCAGCGGCGCACCGGACTTACGCTTTGCCGGTCCGGCGCCGACATACTGTTCGATCTGCTGATCGCCGCGGGCTGTGTGCGCAAGGCCATTTTCGGCTACGTGGGCAATCCGGGCATCGGCCTCGCGCATGCCTTCCGGCGTGCGGTCGAGGCGGGCGCGCTCGAAATCGAGGACTGGACGAATTTTTCCATGGTGCTGAGGCTTCACGCCGGCGCGCTGGGCGTTCCCTTCCTGCCGACGGCGACGCTGCTGGGCGGTGACATTCCGGCCGGCATCGATGCGCGGCCGATCGTCTGCCCGTTCACGCAGGAGCGCATGGTCGCGGTGCCAGCGCTGCGGCCGGATGTCGCCATCGTTCATGCGCAATATGCCGATAGGGAGGGCAACGTCCAGCTCCATGGGCTTTGCGGCGACACGCTCGATGGCGCGCTTGCCAGCGAGACGATCATCGCCACGGTCGAGCGGATCGTGTCGAGCGCGACGATCCGCGGCGCGCCCGACCGCACGGTGCTGCCGGGATTCCGCGTCGCCGCGGTGAGTGAAGTACGATGGGGCGCGTACCCGTCCTACGTGGAAGGCTTCTACGGCCGTGACGACGCCGCCTACATCGAGTGGGATGCGCTGTCGCGCGCCGCGGAGCCGCTCACGGCGTGGATCGATGCGCAGGTTCGCGCCGTGCCCGATTTCGCGAGCTTCGTGCGTACTCTTGATCCGGGGCGCCTCGAAGCGCTGGCGGCGGAGCAGCGGGAGCGTAGACCGATGAGTCACCGATGACGGCCGGGATCAGCGACGCAGTCCGCTTCGTCGCCATGGCGGCGCGGGAGATCCGGGACGGCGAGGTCTGCTTTGTCGGCATTGGCGTGCCGTCGCTCGCGGCGATGACCGCCAAGCGTACGCATGCGCCGGACGCCGTGCTGATCTACGAGTCGGGCGCGATCGATGCCGATCCGCCGATCCCGCCGCTTTCCACGGGCAGTCCATCGGTCGTCGCCAACACCGCCATGGTAAGCTCGTGCCTGGGGTGTTTGCGATGCTGCAGCAGGGCCGGTTCGATGTCGGCCTGCTGTCCGGGGCCCAGGTGGATCGCCATGGCAATCTCAACAGCACGGTGCTGGGCGGCGCCGCCTCGAAGCGCAAGGTGCGTCTCGTGGGCTCGGGCGGCGCGCACGACATCGCCCTGCTTGCGCGCGAGGTGATCATTCTGATGCCCCACGACCCCCGACGATTCGTCAGCCGGCGTCGATTACGTCACGACTCCCGGTCTGCGCACGCGCGAAAACGGTCTCGCGTCCATGGAGGCACGGGGGCACGGCCCGAGGTGCCTGATCACGCCGCGCGGGCGCTTCACCTTCGAGAGCGGCGAGCTCACGCTGGAGGCGGTTGCCGATGGCGTCGACGATGCGCAGGCGCTCGAAGGCTTCGGCTGGGAGGTGGCGCGCACGGCGCAGGTGCGCCGGCTGCCGCCGATCGAGCCCGGCCTCGCGCAGGTTGCCGCGCATCTGCTCGAGCTGTGGGGGCGCGATGCCGCCTGAGGCACGCGTTGCCGCGGTCGTCATCGGGAATGCATCGCGCTGCGCGCGGTGCAGTACGGTGAGGCGGCGCCGCAGGCGGCGCGCCCATATCGGAAGCCAGGGGAGGCAAACCAATGCTGGGCGGATACATCAGTGATCTGGAGGCCGGAGACGTTTTCAAGCCGGTCGATTATGTCCTGACGGCGTTCATGTGCAGCGAATACGCGCATGGCAACGAGACGAACCACGAGTGGTTCCATTCGGCGCAAGGACCCGGGGGGCGGCAGCTTCGCCTGCCGACGATGATTCACGTCGACAAGATGCGCATTCTCGAGGCGAACTGCCTCAAGGAGCAGCGCGTGAGCGCGGGCGGGCGCATTTCCACGGAGCCCGGCGGGCCCGACGCGCGCATTCACTACGAATATCACGCGCGTCATCACAGTCCGGCCTTCGTGGGGGAGCGCCTCATCGTCAGCGGCCGGATCACCGACAGGTACGTGAAGCGGGGGCGCACGTACATCGACTATTACCTGGAGGTGCGCACGGCCGAAGGCCGCTTGGTGACGACCTACACCGACAAGACACTGTTGAAATACCGGCCCGAAGGGGAAAGCCAATCATGACCGCAGAGAATGCCGCACGCCGCCTTCCGGTAGGTGCCGAAATCGTCGGCCCCGTACGGGTCATGTCGCCGGAGCGCATACAATGGTACGACAGCGCGATGCTGTCGACGGCCAAGGGCGAACTTGCCCGCGTGACGGTCAATATCCACACCGATGACGACTACGCGCGTGCGGAGGGGCTGCCGGCGATCATCGCCGACGGCATGATCTCGACCAACTGGTGCTCGGAAATGCTGATCGAGCAATTCGGGCTCGATTACATCGAGCGGGGCGAGTTGCGCACCAAGTTCATCAAGCCGACCTTGCTTGGCGCGACGGTGAGCGTGCGCGGGACGGTCACGGCGGCGGAACCCCTGGCACGCGGATCGGTCGTGTACGCGCTGGATGTATGGTGCGAAGACGAGAACGGCGTCAAGCTGACGGTGGGGGACGCGAGGGTCGAAGTCGTCCCGCGCGGATAGCCTGTCGCGCCGGCTGCGCCGGCCATGACGATGGAACCCGCCGCGGATTGCCACGCCCACGTCTTCTGCGGTGCGGCCTATCCGTTTGCCAGCAAGCCGGTTTACGTCCCCGACCCCAGCCAGCGGGGTACCGTCGCGTCGTTCCTGGCGGTTCTGGACGCGCACGCCCTGACCCACGGCCTTCTGGTCGCGGCCCAGCCTTATGGCCGCGACAACCGCTGCATGCTGGACGCCATCGCGACGTCCCGCGGACGCCTGAAGGGTGTCGCCCTGGTGAACCCGGCGATCTCCGATCGCGACCTTGCGGTGCTCTCGGATCAGGGCGTGGTCGGCATTCGCATGAATCTCAGCACCAACGGGCTGCGTGAACTCACCGAACCCGGCGCGGACCGCTTGCTCGCTCGAATCAAGGAGATGAACTGGTTCCTGCAGATTCATTGCGAGAAGGACGAGTTGGCGGCGGCGGCGCCGCTGCTGCGCGGAGCCGGCGTTCGCATCATCGTCGATCATTTCGGCCGTCCGGACGTCATGCGCGGCATCGTGCAACCGGGGTTCGCAGCGCTGCTGGAGCTTGGGGCGGCGGGCCAAGCCGTGGTCAAGCTTTCGGGGCCGTTTCGCTGCTCGCTCCAGGGTCCGCCGTATCGCGACGTCGATCCGTTCATCGCTGCCGCGATCAAAGCCTTTACGCTGGATAACTGCGTATGGGGGTCGGACTGGCCGTTCGTGCGAGTGAACGAGCGCTTGGATTACGGCCCCGGCCTCGGCTGCCTGCCGCGCTGGCTTCCGGACTCCGACGACCGGCGCAAGGTCCTGTGGGAGAATCCCGCCCGGTTGTTCGGCTTCCGATTGCCGATCGCTTCGGCGGATCCCGGACTAGAATGCAATCTTCGCGCATGACGGAAGTCTCGTCGGCAGTCAGGAAGTGCATCGGGAACGTCGAGATCGCAATGCGCCGAGCGTCGCTGGTGATGGCCGTTCTGTTCGTGGCCGCCGGGTTGTTCATGACCTATGGTGGCTACGCGTTGAAGCTTAAGGGCCAGTACGGGCCAGGCCCCGGATTCACCGCCTTCTGGGTCGGCCTGCCGCTCACGGTGCTGAGTGCGGTCTGGGTCGTCCAGCTTTGCCTCAAGTGGAGAGTGGAAGATCCGGCGCGGTTCGAGTCCGAGCGCGGCGGCCTGCGCCGAATCGCCGCGGTGCTGCTGGCGCTCGTGGCCTTCGGCGCCCTGCTGGTGCCACTGGGCTTCAATCTCTCGATGCTGGCCCTGCTGCTGTTTCTCTTCTTCGCCTTCGATCGCGGGCATCCATTGATCAAGATCGTCATCGCGCTGGCCGGGAGCTTCGGTGTCCATTACGCGTTCGAGCGCTTTCTGCGGGTTCCCTTGCCGTATGCGTCGGTCGATTTTCTGCGTGGCTTGGGATTCTAATCAAATCAATCCAATGATCGCACCGGGACCGGAACCAAACGCGGGGCCCACCGGGTTGCCGCACCGGTCGGGCCTCGGACACGACTGATTGCTCAAGACGAAACAGCCATGCTTTCCCTCGAAGGCACAGACTTTCCCGACCTCGGCCCGCTTCTGGAGCCCCGATCCATTGCCGTGATCGGCGCGTCCGAACAGCCGGGAAACGTCGGCGGCGATACGGTCCGGCGACTGCAGAAGTTCAAGTTCCCCGGGCGGGTCTGGCCGATCAATCGGTCCGCCGCCGCGGTGGCCGATCTGCCGTGCTACACGCGGGTTTCCGAGTTGCCCGAGGTTCCGGAGCTGGCGATCATGGCGATCCCCGCGAACGCCTTGATGGAGGCCGTTGCCGAATGCGCCGATGCCGGCGTGCGTTACGGGATCGCCTACGCCGGCGGGCTGGCCGAGGCGGGCGGCGAGGGCGCCCGACTGCAGCGCGCGCTCACGGCACTCTGTCGCGAGCGGGACTTCACGCTGTGCGGTCCCAACTGCGTGGGGATCATCAACGCGACGGCCCCGGTCACCGCGACCTTCGCCACCGCGCTCTACGAGATGGACGCGCTGCGTCCCGGCGTCATTTCGACGGTCTGTCAGAGCGGCGGCATCGCGACGACGAGTTTTTCGATGGTCCAGCAGGCCGGTTTCGGTTTTCGCTACATGGTGAGCAGCGGCAACGAAGCGGTGGTGAGCTTTGCCGATTATCTCCACGCGTTCGCGCAGGATCCGGGCACCCGCATCATCGGCGGCTATCTCGAAGGCATCACCGACGGGCCGAAGTTCCTGCGCGCCCTCGAAGCGGCACGCAGGCAGGACAAGCCGGTGGTGCTGATCAAGGCCGGCATCACCGGGGCCACGGCCCGCGCCGCGCAAGCGCACACGGGCGCGCTGGTCGGCGAGGATCGCGTGTTCGACGCCGTTCTGAAGGAGATGGGGGTCATTCGCGTCTACTCGGTGGAAGAGCTCGTGGATGTCATGCTGATGCTGGTCGGAAATCGGGGCAAGGTCGGTTCCGGTCCCGGAGTGGGAGTCATCACGTTCGGCGGCGGCAACGGCGTTCTCGCGGCCGACCAATGCGCGATCAACGGTCTGTCCACACCGACCCTGGGCGACGAGTGCGTCGAACGGCTGCGGCCGCTGCTGGTCTCGGTCGCGTCAGCAGCCAATCCGCTCGATCTTACCCCGACCACCGCGTTTCGCGCCGATGCGCTCGCGCAGCTCCCGGACGCGCTCGACATCATCGCCGAGGAACCACAGATCCATTCGCTTCTGTTCATCGTCGGATCGCTCGCCTCGAAAGCCGCCGAAATCTCCGACATCATCTGCGACCTCTCCCGGCGCGCCGTGAAGCCGGTCTGCGTCTGCTGGCCGTCGCCGCCGCGCGACGTGCCGGCCCGGCTGGCCGGGCACGGTATCTATTCCTTCGTCGAGGCCGCGCGCGGCATCGCTGGCATCGCCCGACTGGCGGCGCATGACGCCGCCGCCGGGCGGCCGGCGCGTGCCACGGACGCCGGACTGACCGCGTTCGACTGGTCGGGCTTCGTTGCTGTGGACGACGCCGCGGCCGTCGTTCCCGAGCATCAATGCCATCGCATCCTGAAAGCCGCCGGTTTGCCCGTTGCCGCCGGTCTCCTTGCGACGGACGAGGCGCAGGCAGTGCGGATCGCCGAGTCGATAGGCTTGCCGGTTGTGTTGAAGGGCATCAGCGCGGAAGTCACGCACCGCGCCAAGGCCGGACTGCTCGCGGTCGATGTTCGCTCGGAGCAGGAGGTCCGCAGCGCCTATCGCCGTCTTGCCGCGCGCGGCCTGGAGCTGTCGGTCCGGATGGAAGGGTGCTATGTGCAGAAGATGCACAAGGGCGGTGCCGAACTCCTGGTCACGGCCTTTCGCGATCCGGTCTTCGGGACGATGGTCAGCTGCGGCAGCGGCGGCGTGCTCACCGAGTTGATCGACGACATCGTCACCGAGCGCGCGCCCGTCAGTACGGCGCTCGCCGCTCACATGCTGGAGCGCTTGCGGAGCCGCCGCCACGCGGTCGATGCCAAGGGAACGCTGAGTTGCGATCATGCCGCTGTGTTCATAGCGCGCTTTTCGGAGCTGGCAGCGACCGCTCCCTGGACGCGGTTCATCTTCGAGGTCAATCCGGTGCTGTGGACCCGCGAAGGAGCGGTCGCCGTGGATGGCCTGCTAGTTGTCGGCTAGCGGAATCGCGATCGCTTTGCGCCCCGTCAGCCGCCGCCATGCCCAGCGGAACACCGGGAACGCGAGCACCAGCGCCGCGACGATCATCAAGCCGGTCGAGAGTGGACCGCGCACCAGCACCGACAGGTCGCCGCCGGACATCGACAGCGACTGACGCAGGGCCTTTTCGGTCAAGGGGCCGAGAATGAGGGTGAAGGCCATCGGCGCGACCGGAAAGCCGATCTTCTTGCAGACGTAACCGATGATGCCGAAGACGATCAGCACGCCGACATCGAACAGGCTGCCGCGGGTGGCGTAGGAGCCGACCGCGGTGAAGGCGAGAATGAGCGGAAAGAGAATCGAATAGGGAATACGCAACAGGTGGACCCAGATGCCGACCAGCGGCAGATTCAGCACCAGCAGCAGCACGTTGCCGACGTAGAGGCTCGCGATCACCGCCCACACGAAGTCCGGCTTCTCCTGGAACAGGAACGGACCCGGCGTGAGGCCATTCATCATGAACGCGCCCAGCAGAACCGCGATCGTGGGCGAAGCGGGAACGCCCAGCGTGAAAAGCGGAATGAGCGCGCCGTTGGCATAGGCGTTGTTCGTGGTCTCGGGGCCGGCGACGCCTTCGATCGCGCCTTTGCCGAATTTCTCCGGATGCCTGGACACGCGCTTTTCCACCGCATAGGAGACGATGGTCGGCAGCAGCGTGCCGATGCCGGGGATGAGGCCGCAGAAGACGCCGATCAGCGTGCCGCGGGTGATCGGCATCGCGGACTGCGAGAGCTCTTGTCCTGGTCAGCATCTTGGAATTGATCCGCGCCGCTCGACGCGAGCCGGCCTTCGCTTCCAGGTTGTGCGAGGATCTCGCCGATGCCGTAGAGGCCCATGATGACGGGCACGAAGCCGATGCCGTCAGGAGCTCGGCACGGCCGAAGGTCAGCCGCGGAGTGCCCTCGACGAGATCGGTTCCGGGGATCGACAGCGCCAGGCCGAGGAGGGCGCTGAGCAGCCCGAGGAGCGGGGAGCCGCCGGTAAACGCGACGAGCAGGGACGAGCCCGAGCATCATCAGGCCGAAGAACTCGGGCGGCCCGAAGTCGAGCGCGACGCGCGCGAGCGGCGGCGCCGCCACGACCAGGACGCTCGTCGCGATCGTGCCGCCGATGAACGAGCCGATCGCGGCGATCGCCAGCGCCGCGCCGGCGCGACCCTGCTTGGCCATTTCGTAGCCGTCGATCGCAGGTGATCGCCGAGGCGCCTTCGCCCGGCACGTTCATCAGCACGGCGGTGATGGTGCCGCCGTACATCGCGCCGTAGTAGATCGCGCCCAGCATGATGATGGCGCCGGTCGCATCGAGCTGGAACGTGAGCGGCAGCAGGATGCCGATGCCGGCGATCGGACCGATCCCGGGCAGCACGCCGACCGCGGTGCCGATGATCGAGCCGATCAAAGCGAACAGCAGATTGCCCGGCTGCAGCGCGACGCCGAAGCCGTGCATCAGACTGGACAGCGAATCCATCAACGCGTGTTCAGATCACGGTTGCAGACGCGAACGGATGGCACGGCGTGCGGGAGAGGGTCGCGGGGAAGCGGCGAGAGCCCGCGGGCGCCTGGGGTACGAAGCGCGGGCTCTCGCCGCTTCCCCGCGACGTCATTCTTCGTGGTCGTGCTGCGTCTATGCGGGGTTCCCGGCGGGTACCCGCGTTTCGGCGAGACACGTTACTTGATTGCCTTGCCGAGTTGCTCGGCGACGACGTACTGCTCGGCCTGCGCCTTGGTGGCGGCTTCCCGGATCTCGTTGCCGGTCTTGAATTCGATGAGCTCTCCGGTGTTGACCAGCCGTTCACGAGTCGCCGGATCGGCCATCGCCTTCTTCAGCGCGTCTTCCAGCTTTTGCCGGATGGGTTCGGGCAGCCCGGGCGGACCGACGACCGACGCGAGGTTGCGCGCGGTGAAGCCGTAGAGCTTCGAGCTCAGCGGCACGCCCAGCTTCTCGAGTTCGGGCCATGACGTGCTGACGACCAGCAAAGCGCGAATCTTCCCCTCACGCATATGCGACAACGTCGCGGTGGCCGAGTTGGCCTCGACCTCGACGTCGCCGGCGAGCATCTTCAGGACCTGCTCCGCGCCGCCGGACGTCGGCACCGTGCGGTACGTGAAGCCGCCGATCGCCTGCGCCAACTGCGCCATTGCGATGTCGGGAATGCCGAATCCGCCTGAGTTGGCGCTCACGACCTTGTCCGGATTGGCCTTCGCGTACGTCACGAAATCCTGAATGGTCTTGTACCGGCTGTCCGAGCGCACCCATATTGCGTAATACGATTCGAGCGTGGAGCCGATGAACGTGAGCTTCAGCGGATCGAAGCCGAGATCCGTCGTATACGGCAGCACCGTGAGGATCGACCCCGACGTCATGCCGATGGTGTAGCCATCGGGCCTGGCCGTGGAGACGGCGCGCGTTCCCACCGCTCCGTTGCCGCCAACCTTGTTTTCGATGATGATCGGCTGCCCGAGCGTCTTCTCCATGTGCGAGGCGACGATCCGGGCGGCGAGATCGGTCGATCCGCCGGCGCCGTAGCCGACGATCATTGTGATCGGGCGCGTCGGATAGTCCTGCGCCCATACCGAAGTGCCGCTCAGGAACAAGCATAGCGACCATGCCGCTGCCAGCAATTTGTGCATCATTCCTCCTCGTGCGACGAGCCCAATGGCGACGAATGAAAGCGAGAAGCGGTGGGTGTCACTTCTGCTGCAGATTCTCGAGAATGGGTTTCATGCGTATTTCGGTGTCCATCCAGAGCTTGGTGTAGGCGGCGGGATCGAGGTACGCCGGTGCAAGCGCGAGCTCCTGCAGCTTCTTCTGATGCTCCGGACTTTCGATCACCTTCTTCATGGCCGTGGTCAACGTATCGACAACGTCTTGCGGGGTCCCCTCCGGTGCCACGATCCCCGTCCAGGAAGCGGCCGCGACGTCGTAGCCCTGCGATTTCATGGTCGGAACTTCCGGCATCGACTTGTCCGGCTGGTCCGCCGCAACCGCCAATACGCGAAAAGCGCCGCTCTGCTTGTGCGGCAGGGCGTCGGCGGTCGCGCCGGCCAGCGCGTCGACATGTCCGCCGAGAAGCGCGGTGACCGAAGGCGCGCCGCCGGTGAAATGGACGGAGATGAAGCGCACCCCGGCGGCGCGTTCGAGCATCAGTACCTGCGAGTGCGGCACCGCCATCAGGCCGCTGTCGCTGATCGAGATCGTTTCTGGGCTCTTGCGTGCCGCCTCGACCAGATCACGCAGCGTCTGGTAGCGACTGTCCGCGCGGACCGAGATCGTCTGGGGCACGTAATGGTGCATCGCCACCGGCTGGAAGCTCGATCGCGTATACGTCAGGTCGCGACCGGGCACCAGGTAATGCGTGACCACCGTGGGCAGCACGACGTAGGACAGCATGTAGCCGTCCGGTTTTGCTCGCGTGAGCTCCATCAAGCCTACCTGTGAGGCCGCGCCCGGCTTGTTGACGACTACGACCGGTGTCGTCAGCTCCTTCTCCAGTGCGGCCGCCATCAGGCGCGCGCAGGTGTCGGTGACACCGCCGGGGGCGTAAGGGACGATGATCGTTACCGGCTTGCCGCGCACCGGGAACGCACTGCCCTGGGCGAGCGCCTGGATGCACACTGCGCCGGCGAGGGCTCCGGCAACGGCCGCAGCCATTGCGGCCTTCCACGTCGAGTACCACGGCATGTTGATTCCTCCAGTTGTGAAGATGAGGTCTTCGCCCCGTTCCGACGATCGCTGCGCACAGTGTACCCGCATCGACCATCGCCAGACGCTAGCGCAGCTTCCAGACGGGTCGGCGTTTCTCCTTGAATGCGCGCGAGCCCTCGGCACCGTCCTCGGTCTCGGCGATTTCCTGATCCAGATGGCGCGCGTAGGCCGACAGCGACGCGGGAAACGACGCCGTCAGGCGATACAGGCGGATCGCGCGCCTGCACCGCGAGCGGAGAGCCCAGGCACACCATCTCGGCGAGCTGCTCGGCCGTCGTCATCAGCTGGTCACGCGGCACCACCTTGTTGACGATCGCCTGCTGCAGACATTCCTGGGCGGTCAAGCGGCCGTTGCAAAGCGTGAGGTAGGCGGCGGTCGTGCGCGGCAGCGCGGTGTACATCTCGTGCGGCGCGCCGAGGCGGCCGACGTTGGTGTGCTGGTCGCCGATCCAGGCATCGTCGGCCATCACCCGCAGTTGACACTGGAGGATGATGTTGAGTCCAACACCGACCGCGAAGCCGTTGATCGCGGCGATCAGCGGCTTTTCCAGGTTCACGTCCTGCGGCTGCCCGCCGCCGCCCCAGTGGAACAGGGGGCTGTTCGGGTCCTCGTGCGGCGTGCGCTTGCCCTGTGCCTGGTATTGCGCGAGGAATTTGACGTCGCGTCCGGCGCAGAAGGCCTGCCCGGCTGCCGGTCACGATGCCGACAGTAGATGTCGGGATCGAGGCCGATGTCGCGCCAGCAGGAGCGCATCTCCGCGTACGCGTACGAGTGCAGGGCGTTGCGCACCTCGGGCCGATTGAGCGTGACATAGGCGACATGCCCCTTCTTCTCGTAGATGACGTGCTCGAGGTTGGCGCGGCATCGATGGACGGGTCGTACGGTGACTCGTAGCGCGGCATGGTGATCCTCCTCGGGGAAGTGCGTTCACGGATCGCGACTTGATTTTCCGGGCGGCTATTCCGCGCGCAGGCTCACACAAGGGCAACCGGCGCGATGTGGGGCCCGCCGCGCCAGACACAGCCGCAGGCAGGAAGTGAAGGGGTCATGGGTCGCGCTTCCGGCGTGGCGACATCGCTCAGAAGACCGGCTTGCGCTTTTCCAGAAAGGCGCGCCGCGCTTCCTGGGCCTCGGGGGTCTTGCTGAGCGGCGTGATGTAGTTCTGCTCGACGCGAAAGCCTTCACGCAGCCCGAGACCTTCGACGGTCAGAAAGGAGTCGCGGATGGTGCGCACCGCTGCGGGACTCTGGCGGCGATCGCCGACGCCACGCCGAGTGCCGCCGGCAGCAGCTGGGCACCGGGCAAGCACGCCTCGACCGCGCCCAGGCGATAGAGCTCCGACCGCCGGGACCCGCTCACCGGTCAGCATCATCCGGCGCACTTTCGACGGCGGCAGGATACGCTGCAGAAAGCTCGCGCCGCCGCCCATGCCGACGTCGATCTCCGGCATCGCGAACACCGCGCTGTCGGCGGCGAAGATCAGGTCACAGCACGCCGCCAGCACGAAGCCTGCGCCCATCGCCGCGCCGTTCACCGCGGCGATGACCGGCTTGCTGCTGTCGAGGATTGCAAAGAACGCCTCGCGGGTTAGCCGGTTGGCGCGCAGGTGATCGCCCGGGGCGCTGCCGAGCACCTGCCTTTCCTTGAGGTCGGCACCCGCACAAAACACCTTGCCGCGGGCGGTGAGGACGATGGTGCGCACATCGGCGCGCTCCTGCAGGGAGTCAAAGGCGCGCAACAGCTCCTCACGGATATCCCGGCCCAGTGCATTCACTGGCGGCCGCGCCAGTGCCACGACGGCCACATACGGCGCGGCGATCTCGATCTCGACGAACCTGGACTGCATGCCTGGCGCTCCGGATAGCATGTCGGTGTTGTCCGTGATGCGCATAAGTGTACTCTAACGGTGGTGCGCTTTCGTGTGGCAGTCAGTCGCGCGGCGCGCAGTAAACCTGAAGCCCGTCGATGCCCCCATGCCATCCGTGATATCGCCGCCCTTTCCGGATATCTCGCGCCTGCTCGAGCCCCGGTCGATCGCGGTGATCGGCGCTTCCGACCAACCGGGGAATCTCGGCGGGTTGGCGATTCGCTTGCTGCGCAAATTCGGCTATCCGGGAACGCTCTGGCCGATCAATCCACGGCACTCCGAAGTGCACGGGCTCGCCTGCCATGCGCGTGTCGCCGATCTTCCGGCGCCGGCCGATCTTGCGCTGTTTGCAACGGGAGCGGATTCCGTTCCTGCTCTCGTGCGCGAATGCGCGGGATCCGGAATTCGCTTCGGGATCGTCTGGGCCGGAGGTTTTGCGGAAGTCGGCCAGCGCGGCGAGCCGTTGCAGCGCGAGCTGGTGGAGGCGTGTCACGACACGGGCTTCATCCTCGCCGGGCCGAACTGCATCGGCATCATCGATTCGTGGATGCCGATGACGGCGAGCTTCGCGTCGTTTCTGACCGAGACCGACTCCCTGGTGCGTGGCGACATCTCGATGGTGAGCCAAAGTGGCGGCCTGGCAACCATGGCCCAGGCGTTCGCGCAGCAAGCCGGCTTCGGCTTTCGTTACATGATCAGCAGTGGCAACGAGGCCGTGCTGACCGCGGCGGATTACGTCCATGCGCTGGTCGAGGACGCGCACACCAAGGTCATCGCGGCCTATCTGGAAGGCGTCAGGGACGGAGGGCGTTTCGTGGCCGCGCTCGCGGAGGCGCGCGCCGTAGGCAAGCCGGTCGTCGTGCTGAAGGGGGGAGAGACGGCGGCGAGTGCGCGCGCGGCGGTGGCGCACACCGGCGCGCTCGCAGGGGAGCGGCGCGTGTGGGATGCGGTGTTTCGCGATGCCGGGGTCATTCAGGTGCATTCGCTGGAGGAGCTGCTCGACCAGGTGCTGTTCCTGAGCAGCACGGATCTTTCCAGGTTGCCGTCGGGCAATGGCGTCGCCGCCGTCACCTTCGGCGGCGGCGGGGGCGTGCTCGCGGCGGATCAGGCGGCGCGCCATGGCCTTGCGATGCCGATGCTGACTGCGGCCACGCGCGAGCGCCTGCGTCCGCTCGTGCCGCCCATCGCGGCGATCGAAAATCCGGTCGACGTCACGCCGCAGGTGTTTAACCAGGCGGAGTGGTTTGCCCACTTCGCGGAAGTGCTGGACGTGATCGCCGCCGATCCCGGCATCCATTCCATCCTGCTGCAGTTCGGCCCCATGGCGCAGCGTGCGATGGATGTTGCGCAGGTCGTTTGCGACTTCCGGCATCGCACGGCCAAGACCATATGCCTGGGCTGGCCGCTCGCGCCGCGCGGGGTACCGGAGTTCCTGCGCGAGCAGGGTGTATTCGTGTTCACGGAATACGAGCGGGCGATCGGCGTACTGGGACAGCTCGCCCGCCGACACTCCGCCGTCGCGAGCGATATCGGGGAGCCGGTCCAGGCATTGCCGTTCGACTGGTCGGTGCATGCGCCGGGCCGGGCAACCGCTGGCGTGATTTCCGAGCCGGATTGCCATCGTTTGCTCGCCGCGGCAGGACTTCCGGTCGCCCCGGGACGGCTCGTGCATTCGGCGGATGAGGCGGCCGAAGCCGCGCTGGCGGTGGGCATGCCGGTCGCGATGAAGGGAATTTCCCCGGCGGTGACGCATCGCGCGGCCGCGGGCCTGCTGACGCTCGGCATTGACGCGGAGGCAGATGCCCGTGCGACCTATCGCGAGCTCACCGCGCGGGGCGCCGCCGCGGGCATCGCGCTCGACGGCATCTACGTGCAGCACATGATCGAGCGAGGGCCTGGAGGTGCTGATGTCGGCGTTTCGGGACCCTGTGTTCGGCCCCATGATTTCCTGTGGGGCAGGTGGCAATTTCACCGAGCTCATCGACGACGTCACCCTGCAGCGCGCGCCTGTTTCCGAAGCGCAGGCGTTGGTGATGATCGAGCGCCTGCGCCTTGCGCACAGCGCGCGCAAGACGCGCGTGCCACCCGATCGCCTTTTGCTCGCGGCATTCATCGCTCGGCTCTCACAGCTTGCCGCCGGCGCACCGTGGCGGCGTTTCGTGCTGGAGATCAATCCGGTCAAGTGGGGTCGCGACCGTGTCGTGGCGGTCGACGGACTGCTGGTGATCGAAGAACCCTGACCGCGGCCGCCCCGGCCCGTGCCTGCCGGGCCCGGCATTGACCGCGACGTCGCGAAGCCTCTATTCTGACCGATTCGACGCACCCGTCACGGAGCCACGAACATGACCTTCACTTATCAACGCCGCTACCGCGGCCCGATCCAGGCGGTGCTGCTCGACTGGGCCGGCACGACCATGGACTTCGGCTGCATGGCGCCGGCCGTCGTCTTCGTCGAGGTGTTCAAGCGCAAGGGCGTGCCGATCACGATGGACGAGGCGCGCGCGCCGATGGGGGCGCACAAGCGCGTCCACATCCAGAAGATCACGGAGCAGGACTCGGTGCGCAAGCGCTGGCAGGCGCAGCACGGACGCCTGCCGACCGACGACGACGTCGAGGCGATGTTCAAGGACTTCGTGCCGCTGCAGTTGAAGTGCCTGTCCGAATACTCGGCGCTCATCCCCGGCACGCGCGGCGTCATCCGGACCTTGCGCAAGCGCGGCTACAGGATCGGCTCGACGACGGGCTACATGACCGAGATGATGAAGATCAACCTGCGCGATGCGGCAAAGCAGGGCTACGTTCCGGACTCGACGGTCTGCGCGTCGGAGGTCCCGGCGGGGCGGCCGTACCCCTACATGTGCCTGCAGAACATGATGAATCTCGGCGTCTCGCCGGTCGAGGCCTGCGTCAAGATCGACGACACGCGTCCCGGGCGTCGAGGAGGGCCTCAACGCGGGCATGTGGACGATCGGCCTCGCGATCAGCGGCAACGAGATCGGCCTGTCGCTCAAGGACTGGAACAGGCTGCCGAAGGCCGACCAGGAGCGCATGCGCGCGGGCGCCTACGCGAGGATGCACCAGTGCGGCGCGCATTACGTCGTCGACGCGATCACCGATATCCTGCCGTGCCTCGACGACATCGAGGCGAGGCTGGCGCGGGGAGAGCGCCCGTAGGGCATGCCCGGCAGATGGACGCGGCGCGATACGGTGACGGAAAGGCGCCTCGTCAGCCCTTGGTCTTTTCTTCGTGCGCCGCCGGGCCGGAAGCGCCCTTGCCGGCACGGAACGCGAGCGCCATCGCGAACGCGGCCTGCGTGAACTTCAGCACCTCGGCGAAATCCTCGTCGGACAGGCGGCGCGCCGCGTCGCTCGCGCGGTAGAGGTTGGCGAATTCCCGCTCGCGTCCGGCCTGCAGGGCGAGCCGGCCGATGCCGAGCGACTCCAGCGTCTTCCATACGTCCGGATTGTAGGAGCGCGTGAAGCGCATCACGAAGGAGATCGGATCGTTGCGGCCGAGCACCGAGGCGAGCCGCAGGATGATCTCGAAGGGCAGCGCCACCTTGCCGTTCTCGACGAGCTCGAGCAGCGTGGGATCCTTGAGGTCGATCGCATTGCCGACTTCGCCCACGCTCATGCCCGCGGTTTCGCGCATGCGCCGCAACACGGCGCCGGCCTTCTCCAGCGCCGCGCGCTGTCCCGGTTTCGGCAGCATCATCTTCGCGGCGCCCAGCGTGACGTCGGCCGCGGCGCCGGCCACGCCGAGCACGGTATCGGTCCACGAGCGCACCTGCTGCGCGAGATCGACCAGCGTGGATCCTTCGGCCGGCGCAGCGGCCGATCGTGCGCGGCGGGGCGCGCCGGCGCGCGCGGCGGTGCCCTTCGCGGTCTTGCGGTTCGTGGCCATGACGATGAATCTCCTTGCAGCCTTTTCGTTGATCAATCGCAATTCTTCGGGCGGCATGGCTATGCTACTCTCGCCGCATGCCGTGCGGTATCGCGCCCGCCGTCACCGTGCGACGGACCAGGCGCGGGACGCTGCCGGAACCGATGCGATGATTGCGCTCCCCCCCGCGCCGAACGACCCCCGGCCGCCGCTGCGGCAGGCCTTCGAGCGGATGCGCACGGCGTTTCGGGCCGACATGGCGCCTGCGCTCGCGATCCGGCGCGATCGCCTTGCGCGCGTGGCGCGCATGACGAGAGAGCCACGCGCGGGACATCATCGCCGCCATCTCCGCCGACTTCGGCCATCGTTCGCCGCACGAGACTCTGATTGCGGATCTCCTCGCCGTCGACGAAGCGATCAAGCATGCGCGGCGGCATCTCGCCGACTGGATGCGGCCGCAGCAGATCGCGACCGCGCTCATGTACCGGCCCGGCTACAACCGGCTGCTCGCGCAGCCCCTGGGGGTGGTCGGCGTGGTCGCGCCGTGGAACTACCCCTATCAGCTGTCGATGCTGCCCGCCGTGGCGGCGCTGGCGGCGGGCAACCGCGTGATGATCAAGCCCTCCGAACTCGCGCCGAGGACCGCCGAGCTGATGGCGCGCATCGTGGGGGAAACCTTCGACGAGGACGAGCTGGCGGTGTTTCCCGGCGATGCGACGGTGGGCAAGGCCTTCGTCGAGCTGCCGTTCGACCATCTGTTCTTCACGGGTTCGACCGCCGTCGGCCGCATTGTGGCGCAGGCGGCGGCGAAGAACCTGACGCCGGTGACCCTCGAGCTCGGCGGAAAATCGCCGGTGATCGTCGACGCCGAGGGCCACGTTCGAGTCGATCGCGCCGAAAATCGCCATCGGCAAGCTGTTCAATGCCGGCCAGACCTGCATCGCGCCGGATTACGCGCTGGTGCCCCGTGCCCGCATCGACGAATTCGTCGCTGCGATGACGCGAGCGATCGGCAAGCTCTACCCGACGCTCGCCGGCAACGCCGACTACACGAGCATCGTCAACGAGCGGCACTATGCGCGGCTCGCGGGCCTGCTGGCCGACGCCAGGACGCGCGGCGCACGCGTGGTCGAGGTCAATCCCGGCCATGGAAACGCTCGCGCCCTCGGCGCGCAAGCTCGCGCCTGCGCTGATCCTGGATGCCGGCGACGAGACGGCCGTCATGCGCGAAGAGATATTCGGCCCGCTGCTGCCCGTGGTCGCCTACGACAGCCTCGACGACGCGATCGGCTACGTGAACCGGCACGATCGCCCGCTGGCGCTCTACTGGTTCGGCGACCATGCGGCGCGCCGCGACCGCGTGCTGCATGGCACGATCGCCGGGGGCGTCACCGTCAACGGCTGCCTCACGCATTTCGCGCAGGAGGCGCAGCCGTTCGGCGGCGTGGGCGCGAGCGGGATCGGGTCGTACCATGGCGTCTACGGCTTTCGCGCGTTCAGCAAGGAAAAGCCGGTCTACTACCAGGGCCGCCTCGGGATCATGCCGCTGCTGCTGCCCCCGTACGGCGGGTTGCTCGACCGGGTGCTGGCGTGGTTCGCACGGTGAACGGGCCCGCGCCCCGCACGGTGCCTGCTGCGCGCGACGAGGCGAATGCACCGGCGCCACGCGCGGGCGACGCGCACACCACGGGCATTGATGGCGGGGGCAACGGATGAACTTCGATTACACGCCGAAAGTGCGGGAGCTGCAGGCGCGCCTGAACGCGTTCATGGCGGCGCGCGTCTATCCGAACGAGCGCCGTTATCGCGACGAGGTCGAGGGCAATCGCGCGCAGGGCAATCCCTGGATTCCGACGCGGATCGTCGAGGAACTCAAGGTCGAGGCGCGCTCCGCCGGGCTGTGGAACCTCTTCCTGCCGCAATCGGCGCGTGGCGCCGGTCTCACCAATCTCGAATACGCGCCCCTGGCCGAGATCATGGGGCGCGTCACCTGGGCGCCGGAGGTCTTCAATTGCAGCGCGCCGGACACCGGCAACATGGAGACGATCGAGCGCTTCGGCACGCCGGAGCAGAAGCGGCAATGGCTGGAGCCGCTGCTCGCGGGCGAGATCCGGTCGGCGTTCCTGATGACGGAGCCGGCGGTCGCCTCGTCGGACGCGACGAACATCGAGTGCAGCATGGTGCGCGACGGCGATCAGTACGTCGTCAACGGCCGCAAGTGGTGGTCGTCGGGCGCGGGCGATCCGCGCTGCCGGATCTACATCGTGATGGGCAAGACGGATCCCGGCGCGCCGAAGCATCGCCAGCAGTCGATGCTGCTGGTGCCCGCGGCCGCCCCCGGGGTGAAGTCGTCCGGCCGCTCACGGTTCTCAATGCCGACGACGCGCCGCACGGGCACATGGAAATCGATCTCGCGGACGTGCGCGTTCCGGTGACCAACCTGCTGAAGGGCGAGGGCTGCGGCTTCGAGATCGCGCAGGCACGCCTCGGACCCGGACGCATCCACCACTGCATGCGTCTCATCGGCCTCGCCGAGCGTGCGCTCGAGCTGATGTGTCGACGGCTCTCCGGGCGCGTGGCGTTCGGCGCCGAGATCTCGCGCCAGACGGTGTGGCAGGAGCGCATCGCCGAGTCGCGCTGCATGATCGAGCAGGCGCGACTGCTGGTGCTGAAAGCGGCGTACATGATGGACACGGTCGGCAACAAGGTCGCCAAGAAAGAGATCGCGATGATCAAGGTCGTCGCGCCCAATGTCGCCTGCAAGGTGATCGACTGGGCGATCCAGGCATACGGCGGCGAGGGCGTTCACGACGAATTCCTCGTCGGCGCGTACGCGAGCGCCCGCAGCCTCCGCCTTGCCGACGGGCCGGACGAGGTTCATCGCAATGCGATCGCGAAGATGGAATTGCGGGAGCTGGCCATCGGAGCCAGCGCGCAACGCGGCACGGGCGCAGCGATGCCTGGCGGGAGCTGACGGCGATACGTGGGAAATGAAGCCGCGCTCGCGGCCGGTGCAAATCGCATGCAAGCCACAAGTCCAGCAACTGACACGTTCGACTACGTCATTGTCGGCGCCGGCTCGGCCGGGTGCGTGCTCGCGGCGCGCTTGTCGGAGGATCCGTCGGTCTCGGTGTGCCTGCTCGAGGCCGGCGGGAAGCGATCGCGACCCGCTCATCCGCATGCCCCTGGGCATCGCATTGCTGGTGCCCCGGCGGATCCACAACTGGGCCTTCGAGACCGTTCCGCAGCCGGGCCTCGGCGGGCCGCCTGGGTTATCAGCCACGCGGCAAGACGCTGGGCGGCAGCAGCTCGATCAACGCGATGGTCTACACCCGCGGTCATCGCAGCGATTACGACGAGTGGGCGGCGCTCGGCAACGCGGGCTGGTCCTATGCCGACGTGCTGCCCTATTTTCGCCGGGCGGAGCACAACGAGCGCATCGTCGACGACTTTCACGGACAGGGCGGACCGCTCAATGTAGCCGACCCGCGCTCGCCGTCGTCATTCTCGGAGCTCTGGGTCGCGGCCGCGGAACAGCAGGGCATGAAACGCAACGCGGACTTCAACGGCGCGGAACAGGAAGGGGTCGGGCTCTATCAGCTGACGCAGAAGAACGGCGAGCGCTGGAGCGCCGCGCGAGCCTATCTCGAGCCGAGCCGCGGCCGGCCCAACCTCAGCGGTGCGCACCCGTGCGCGCGCGACGCGCGTCGTGTTCGAGGAGCGGCGGGCGGTCGGAATCGAGTACCGGCAAGGCGGCGCCGCGCGGACGGCGCGCGCGCGGCGAGAGGTGATCCTTGCCGCCGGCGCGTTGCAGTCGCCACAGCTGCTCCTGCTGTCGGGCATCGGCGATGGGGAGTCGCTGCGCGCATTCGGCATCCCGACCGTCCTTCATCTGCCGGGCGTCGGCCGCAATCTGCGCGATCACGTCGATTTCGTCATCGCCTACGAGTCGCCGCGCAAGGACCTGATCGGCTTCATGCCGGGCGACATCGTGAATGCGGTTCGCAGCGCCATCCGCTACCACCGCGACCGGCGCGGCATCTTCACGTCGAACATCGCGGAAGCCGGCGGCTTCGTCAAGAGCTCGCCCGGGCTCGCCGTGCCCGACCTCCAGCTCCATTTCTGCATCGGAATTCTCGAAAGCCACGGCCGTCGGCTGCACGCGGCTCGCGGTTTCTCCAGCCACGTCTGCGCGCTGCGGCCGAAGAGCGCCGGAACACTCACGCTTGCCGGCCGGGATCCGCTGGCGGCGCCCCGGGTCGACCCCGGCTTCTACGCGCACCCCGACGATCTCGAAACCATGGTGACGGGCTTCAGGATAACGCGCGGCATATCGGAATCGCCGCTGCTGGATCCGTTTCGCGGCAAGGAGCTCTTCACCGCGGACGCGAAGAGCGACGACGAGATACGGGACGTGCTGCGCCGGCGTTCGGACACGATCTATCATCCGGTCGGCACGTGCCGGATGGGAGTGGACGACCTGGCCGTCGTCGATCCGCAGCTGCGAGTGCGCGGCGTTGCGGGGCTGCGCGTCGTGGACGCGTCGGTCATGCCGACGCTGATCGGCGGCAACACCAACGCGCCGACGATCATGATCGGCGAGCGGGCGAGCGATCTCATTCGGAGTGCGGGCTGACCGATGCCGGCGCCGTGGAGGAGATCGGCGCCGGCGTCGCGCACGTCAGCCCGGTGATGATGACGCGAATCGCTCGCGGCGATTTGCAGCCGCCGGCCTTGGCCCGTTACCCTCTGTCGCGGGCGATCGATGCGCTCGCCGCGCTGACGCGGCGGGAAGTTACCGGTAAAGTGGTGATCATGCCGTAGCCCCGATCGGGCACTGCGCAAACGTTGCGCCATCATTTCGCCGCCCGGGGACTCCGAGCCGTCCGGGTGCCGGACGAGAATATCGAGCCGACCATGAGCGACTGGCGCAGCCGGCCGGGTTACCGCGACGACGTGATCACCGTGCGCGTGATCTGGGTGGCGTTCGCCCTGTCGCTCCTCGTGCATGTCGCCGCGCTGTGGACGTCGCCACCGCTGATGCGCTCGCTCACGCTGGATCCTGCTGCACGTACCGAGCCCGCGCCGGCGCTGGTGGCGCGGCTCGGCCCCCGCTCGATCCCCAGCGAGATCGCGCCGCCGGCGGCACCGCCCTCACCGCCGCCTCCGGCTGTCGTCCCCGCTCAGGCAACGCGCGACGAAGGCGCCGCCCGCCGCTCCCGCGCCGTCCCCGCCCCCGCCCATCGCAACGAGCGAGCCCGCGCCCCGCGATCACCCCGGCGCCACCCACGCCGCCGGCGCAGGCGCCATCGACCGCGGGCCCGCCGGTCGAAACCGATCTGTCCGCGTTCATAGCGGCAAGGCGACGCGCGCGCGGCGAACCGACGAGCGCGGCGGCACAGGGCCGCGAACCGGACACGCCGCCCGCGGAAAGCGAAAAGGAACGTCTCAACCGCGTTGTCGCCGCGAACCTCGGCTTGAACAAGGTGCCCACGTTCGGCGACGACCCGAAGCGGGGTGGCGGCATGTTTCAGCTGCGCCGCATGGGATCCGAGGATGCCGATTTCTGGTTCAACGGCTGGAACCAGGACATCGGCCGGGTGGCGCGGCAGCTGATCGAGGTCCGCAGGGGAGGCAACCCCGATATCCGCGTGGCAGTCGTGCGCAAGATCATCGAGATCATTCGCGCGCACGAGCCCGGAGACTTCATCTGGGTGTCGCGCCGGCTGGGCCGACAGGTCGCGCTTGTCGGCCCGCCCGGGCGACAACGCCGGGCTCGAGGATTTCATGATGCGCGAGTTTTTCGGCGACGGGCGTTCGCCCTGATTGTTCCTCCGTGCAAAGAAAGGAGTCCGTCTCGCGTCGGCCGGATCGTGTTGTCCATTCCGCGCGCCTACCAGCGAAACGACGGCACCACGTGATCCGGCACCGCGCCCGCTTGCGCAAACAGGGCGGCGCAGCGTGCGGGATCGGGACTCTCGCCGAAGGCGATGCCGAGCGCCTCACGGTGCACGCCGCCGGCGACAAGGATGCTCGCGAGGCCGGCACCGCTGGCGCCCAGCACGTCGTGCTGCAGCGAATCCCCGATCGCGACGATCCGCTCCTGCGGGCACGTCATTCGCCGCAGGCACGTCTGGTAGATGCGGGGAGAGGGCTTGCCGTGCGAGCGGACGGCGCCGCCGAGTTCCGCATAGCGGACGGCGAGGAGTCCCGTCGCTTCGAGCAGCGTGCCCGCGGGCGTCACCTGCGCGAGATCGGGGTTGCCGCACACCATCGGCAAGCCCCGCGCTGCGGCGCGGATCAGGACGGGCTCCCAGCCGCGGACCGACTGGCGAGGCGCGTCGATGCTCAGCGCGAACAGGAACTCGGCCTGCTCCACGTCGGTGACGACCTCGAGGCCGAGTCCGTCGACGAGATGGGTATCGCGCTCGCGCGCGAGCACGAGACAACGCCTGCCCAGGGCGCGGTAGAACGGGTCGGAGGATCCGAGGATGGCGTCGCGCGCATCGTCCCCTGCGGACACGACTTCGCCGAAGAGCCCACGGTCGATTCCCATGCGCACGATGAAGCGGGCGTTCTCCTCGCCGCTGCGTCCCGAGTTCGACAGGATGACGACGGCCTTGCCGGCCGCCCGGAGCCGCGCGAGGCAATCGACTGCGCCGGGGTAGGGCTTCACGCCGTCGTGCAGCACGCCCCATTGGTCGAGGAGGAGCGCGTCGTAGCGATCGACCACGTCCGCCACGCCCTGCAGGTACCCGGTCGCCTTCACGGAGGGCTAGCTGATGCGCGAGCGGATGGAAGCCGACAGCGCCTCGCTCAGCATGCACGATCACCAGGATGGCAATGAGAATGACCAGGACCTGGGACCACGCGAACGTGTTGATCGACGCATGGAGCAGCAGGCCGATCCCGCCTGCGCCGACGAAGCCCAGCACGCTCGATTCGCGCACATTGATGTCCCAGCGATAGATCGTCGTGCCGAGCAGCACCGGCATGACCTGCGGCACGATCGCGACCCACCAGGTCTGCAAGGTGCCTGCACCGGTCGCTGCCACGGCTTCGATCTGGCCGGCATCGACCTCCTCGATCGCTTCGGCGATGAGCTTGGCGATGAAGCCGACGGACCGCGCGGCGACCGCGAAGATGCCGGCGACCGCGCCGGGGCCGAAGATGGCCACGAACAGCAATCCCCAGATCACCGTGTTGATCGAGCGCGACCCGACCAGGATGGCCCGTCCGATCGCCCAGGTGAAGCCGTTGGCCGTCGTGTTGCGCGCCGCCAGGAACGCCACGGGTATCGCCAGCACGATGGCGATCATCGTGCCGAGGGTCGCGATGTGGATCGTGTCGATCAGAGGTCGGACGATCTGCGGCAGGTAGGACCAGCGTGGCGGCCACATGCGCGCTGCGAGGTCGGCGGCCTGCTCGTGCGCGTCGCTGAAATAGGACCATTCGATGTCGAGGGCCGACACCGACCAGACGGCGGCAGCGGCCGAGCCCGCCAGCCACAGCCAGGCGACGAGCATTTCGCGCGGCGTATGCCGGCGCCAGACGTCGGGATAGCTGCGCGTGGGCGCCGGATTCACCGGATCTTCCTCCGTGCCCAGTCGCTGAACCATTCGCCGAAAGCGACCATCGCGGCGATCGACAGCAGGATCGCGCAGGCGAAGTCGAAATCGTAGCGCGCGAACGACGACGAGAGCGTCGCGCCGATGCCGCCCGCGCCGACGATGCCGAGCACCGTCGAGTGCCGGAGATTGGCGTCGAGCCGGTAGATGAAGACGCCGAGCGTGCGCACCACCACTTGCGGCGTCACCGCATAGAAGACGACCTGCCCGAAGCTTGCGCCGGTGGCGCGCACGGCTTCGACCGGGCCCGGCTTCATGTTCTCGATGTCCTCGGCCAGCATCTTGGCGAGGAAGATCGCCGAGGAGAACGCCAGCGTCAGCAGGCCCGCCACCGGCCCGAAGCCGAACAG
Organism: uncultured beta proteobacterium; assembly: GCA_963708855.1. Lineage (GTDB taxonomy): Bacteria > Pseudomonadota > Gammaproteobacteria > Burkholderiales > Casimicrobiaceae > CAIWHR01. The sequence continues at coordinate 47,475 of CAVPUM010000022.1, forward strand.
CTTCACGCAGAAGATCGCGATGAGGATCTCGTGGAAGGTCCGCCCGACCACGATCACGCCGCGCGCGGCGAGGTAGACCGGGCGCGGGGCGAGATTGCGCGCCGCGCACAGGCCGAGCGGTATCGCCAGCACGATGCCCGCGAGGCTCGACGCAATCGCCATCTGCACGCTCTCGGCCATGCCGCTGGCGAGGATGTGCCATTTGTCGCCGACGGCGGGCGGGATCATCCGCGCGAAGAGGTCGAGCGCGCGCGGGAAGCCGCGCAGGACGCGGTCCCAGTTGACGTTGAGATCGCCGATGGCCCAGACGAGATACGCGGCGACGAGCAGCCAGAAGGCCATGCGGCGGCCCGGGCTGCCGAACACGCTCGGTGCCCGCCACGCGCCCGGATGCGCGGCGAGGGCTGCGGCGCGGTCGATCATGGTTGCGCCGCGAGATCCGGGCGCTGGTCCTTCGTTGCGATGGAGTTCGCGGATCGAGTGATTCCGGCCGCACTGGATCCGGTGTCGCCCTCCGCATCGGCCGGGCCGGCGGCCAGCGTCCAGTCTTCAGCGCCGTAGATCAGGGTGAGGGTCTCATCGGTCAACTCGGCCGGCGTGCCATCGAAGACGACGGCGCCGGCCTTGAAGCCGATGATGCGGTCGGAGAACGATCGGGCGAGCGCCACGTCGTGGAGATTGACCAGGGCCGGGGTGGCACGCTCGTTCGCCAGCTCGCCGATCAGGCGCATGATCTGGCGCGACGTCTTCGGGTCGAGGCTCGCGGTCGGCTCGTCGACCAGCAGCAGATCGGGGCGCTGCATCAGCGCCCGCGCAATGCCCACCCGCTGGCGCTGCCCGCCCGAGAGCGCGTCGGCGCGCTGGTTGTGATAGCCGTCCAATCCGACGCGATCGAGCAGTTCGAATGCCGCGCGGATGTCCTCCGGCGGAAAGCGATACCGCAGCGAGGCGAGGAGGTTCACATACCCCAGCCGGCCGGAGAGCACGTTCTGCATCACCGTCAGGCGTTCGACGAGGTTGAACTCCTGGAAGATCATGCCGATGCGCCGGCGCGCCGCACGCAATCTCCGCCGGTCGAGCGCCACGATGTCCTGCCCGTTCAGCAGGATGCGCCCGGCGGTCGGCTCGACCAGCCGGTTGATGCAGCGAATGAAGGTGCTCTTGCCGGCGCCCGACGAACCGATGATCGCCACCACCTGCGGCCGGTCGATCGACACGTTGACACCGACCAGCGCGCGCTGGCCGGTCGGGTAGACCTTGTCCAGCCCCTCCACCGCGAGCAGCGGTGTCGCCGCGGCGGGCTCGGCCCTCTGCGCTGTCGGAGCGACCGCGGCCATCCCGCGCTATTCCCGCTTGAGCTTGGCGAGGTCGGCGGCGGTGTAGTTGGCGCCGGTCGCCTTCTGGATGTCGCGGATCGTCTTCCAGTCGTCGGCGTAGTTGATGCCGATGAACGCCTTGGAATCCTTGAATTCCTTCCCCAGCGTCGATGCCTTGAAGTCGAAGCCGGTGAAGGCCAGCCTGATCTTCGCCTGCAGCTCCGGGGTGAGGTCGTGGGTCACGCCGAATGCCGTGCGCGGGAACGGCCGCGACTCGTAGACCACGCGGATGTCGTCCTTCTTGAACATGCCGCGCTCGCGCATGCGGTCGACGACGTTGTTCGCGACCGGCGCCGCGTCGTAGTCCTTGTTGACGACACCCATGATCGAGTTGTCGTGCTTGCCCGAATACAGCACCTCGTAGTCGACGCCGGGCTTGATGCCCATGGCGGCGAACAGTACGCGCGGCGCCGTGTCGCCGGAATTCGACGCCGGCGAGACGTGGGCGACACGCTTGCCCTTCAGGTCGGCCACGCTCCTGATCGGGCTGTCCTTGTACGTGATGAGCTGGAGCGTGTACCCCGTGGTGCCGTCCTCCTTCTCCATCGCGACCTGCGGAATGAAGCCGCCGAGGTTGACGGCGTACGGCGTCGCGCCGCTCGATACGCCGGCGATGTGCAGGCGTCCCGAACGCAGCGCCTCGACTTGCGCCGCGTAGGACTCGGCCGCGTACCAGCGAACTTTCTTGCCCGTGACCTTGGACAGATGCGCCATGAAACCGGCGAACACGTTCTCGTAGACCGCGGGATCCTCGACCGGGGTATACGAGAACACCAGGGTGTCGGGATCCTTGAGCCGGCTCTTGTCGGCGGGCGTGTCCGCCAGCAGATCCCCATTGGTGTCGCAATAGCGGGTGTCGAGCTCGCCCTGGCTCTTGCAGGCGGGGGTTTGGGCCCCGGCCGGCAAGGCAAAGCACAGCGCCGCCGCGAGCAGGGCACGCGCGAGAGCGGCATGCGGAATTCATCGAGTGCGGCATGGGTTCTCCTTGCATGCGGTGGAAAGTGTCGGGCGATGCGGGTCGAAGCCCGTCATCTTGCTTGATCGCGGACGGGCAATGCAAATCGTCGGGCGATCCGGTTGGCCAGGCCGGTTTCGGTCGCATTCAATTTCAAGCGGTTACGGACAGGACTTGAGAGCGTCTGAAAAAAGGTGGCGCCGCGGCGGACTTGGGCATCCAATATCCGGTTCGCATTCGTCCCACCGGCCCGGCGCCAGCCGCCGCGGGGAGGCCGTGATGTCCATCTCGTTTTGCCCTCGCCTTGCACAGGCGGCGAATCTGTTGCCGGGGCTCCGTGCGCATCTCGTTGCCGCTGCGTCGCGACACATGCTGCCGGACGGTTTTTCCTTCGACCTGTTGCCCATCGTCGAAGATGGCGTCTTCGGCTACGAGTTCCTGCCGCAGCGGCAAACGCACACTTACCTGACCGTAGGCTGCGACAGCGGCGGCAGGCCGGTGTTGCGCAAGAGCCTGTACTGCGCCGAAGCCCCCAGCGCGCTGCGGCTTGGCCACGACCAACGGGCGCGCGCTCACGCCGAGCGAGCTCGACGCCTGGCATCGAATCCAGTCGCGCGATTTCTCGTTTCCGGATTGGCTCTCCGTGGCGGAAGTCGCCTGGCGCGATTTCGCGGCGTTGTTCCCGGACGAGCCGCGGCAGCCGGTCCGCTTCCACGACGCACGGCACAGCTGCCTGGACGAGGCGTTGGCCAGGGCGCACTCGCTCCTCGCCGGGTGGGATCCGCGCATCGATTTCTGCGGGGTGCCGGACGAGGCGCAATACGGCATCGCGTTGACGGGTGCCAAAGGCGAATCGGGACAGTTGACGGCGCGAACGGCGGGCCACTGGACGTTGCGATGGGACGCAGGCGGGAGCGCCCTCCGCGAGGACTGGGCCGGGGCGGCGCGGGACGAGGAAAACGGCATTGCCTGGGCCTGTGCCGGGATGACGCGATGCAACGCTCGGTTCTCGCAATGCCCTTTGTTTGCCGCCGACTCGGGCTGCGCGTCCCGGCAGTCCTAGACGGCGCGGCCGCGCGCGAGCGGGCCATGGTGTCGAGCGGCGGATCGCGATGAGCGTCGCGTTCCCCGCGCGCGGAATGCGTGTGGCCTGGAAATAGCGATCCGGGTCCGTGCCTTGCCGCCGTTGTGGCAGACTGGGGGACCTCATCCCGGACAACCCGCTGACCTGCCGGTACGCGGCTCGTGGCACTGATGAAATCCGCACTTCGCATCGATGGTGCGCTGACGCTCGCCGTCGTGGCGACCCTCATCGTCGGCTGCTTCCTCGTGCTGCAGCCATTTCTGACGGCCATCGTCTGGGCGGCGATCCTTGGCGTGACGATGTGGCCGCTCTTCAAGCGCGTGAGCATGTGGCTGGGCGGCCGCCGGAATCTGGCGGCGCTGGCGATGGTGGCATTGATCGCGGTCACGATGCTCGCGCCTTTCGTGATCGCCGGGGTGACGCTTGCCGAGAACGCCGACCGCGTCGGCGCCACCGTCAGGCGGGCCGTGGCCAACGGCCCGCCCGATCCCCCGCCCTGGGTCGCCGGCCTGCCGTTGGTAGGGGAATACGTGGCCGCCACCTGGGCGACGTTCGCGCACGATACCGCCGGGCTGCTCGACGAAGCGCACAAGTACATCGAGCCGGCGCGGGAGGCGCTGCTCGAGGCCGGGAAGACGGTGCTGGGAGGGCTCGTGCAGCTTGCATTGTCCGTCTTCATCGCATTCTTCTTCTTCCGCGACGGCGAGGCGATCATCGAACGGGCGCGCGGTGCGCTGGAGCGGCTTGCGGGCGAGCGCGGGCATCGGCTATCGGCCGTCGCCACGCTGACGGTGCGCGGCGTCGTCGTCGGCATCCTCGGCACGGCGCTTGCGCAGGGCGTGCTGATGGCGATCGGACTGCTGCTGGTCGGCATCAAGGCTGCACCGCTGCTGGGTCTTGTCACGTTCTTCCTGTCTCCCGTGCCGATCGGCCCGCCGCTCGTCTGGATCCCGGCCGGGCTGTGGCTGCTCCAGCAGGGGGCGATCGGCTCGGGCACCTTCATCCTGCTGTGGGGTTTGCTCGTCGTGTCGTCGGTCGACAATATCCTCAAGCCGCTGATCATCAGCCGCGGCAGCGACCTCCCGTTCGTCCTCGTGCTGCTCGGCGTTCTCGGCGGCGCCGTGGCGTTCGGGTTCATCGGCGTGTTCCTCGGCCCCGTGCTGCTCGCGGTCGGCGCCGCGCTGGTCCGGGAATGGACTGCCGGCACGCCGCCCACCGACGCCGGGGCGGCAGTTGCCGCGCGGGACCGAACCGACGCGGCGTGAGGCGAGGAGGCGGCCGCGACTGCGCGGGTCAGGGCGCCGGGTCGACCGGCTTCGGCGCGCGCTCGCGCAGCATCTCCGCGCGGAACGGCGACAGCGCGGCGACCATCTGCGCGAATACCTTCGGCGTCGCGGCGATCACCTGGCCGCCGTGCAGGAAGTCGCTGTCGCCGGCGAGGTCGCCGATGAGACCTCCCGCCTCCTGAATGAGGAGGCTGCCGGCGGCGACGTCCCAGGCGTTGAGGCCGACTTCCCAGAATCCGTCGTAGAAACCGGCGGCGACGTAGGCCAGATCGAGCGCGGCGGCGCCGGGGCGGCGCAGTCCCGCGGTCTGCTCGATCATCGTCTTCATCATGCGCAGGTAGGTGTCGAGGTAGCTTCCGTCGCGGAAGGGGAAACCGGTGCCGATCAGGCAGTCGCGCAGATGCTGCCGCCGCGAGACGCGGATGCGGCGGTCGTTCAGGAACGCGCCGCGCCCGCGCGTCGCGGTGAAGAGGTCGTTGCGCACCGGATCGTAGACCACGCCCTGCGTGACCAGCGCCGCGCTGCGCGAGCGCGATCGAAACGCAGTATTGCGGGAAGCCGTGCAGGAAATTGGTCGTGCCGTCGAGCGGGTCGATGATCCAGACGTTCTCCGCGTCGGCATTGTCGCCCTTGGCGGTCCCTTCCTCTGCTAGAATCGCGTGGTCCGGGTAGCTCGCGAGCAGCGTTTCGACGATCGTCCGCTCGGCCTCGCGGTCCACTTCGCTGACGAAATCCTTCGGCCCTTTCGACGTGATCGTGAGCAGGTCGATGTCGCGGGCGCCGCGATTGATGACATTGCCGGCGCGGCGTGCCGCCTTCACGGCGATTCCGAGCATCGGGTGCATGGCCATGTTGTCTCGCTGTCGCCCATGGCGACAGCCGCAATGAACGAAAGCGATCATTGTAACCGCTGGCGGACACCGGTCGCGAGCCGGCAACGCCCCGGAGACCCGATGACGTCCCGCCTCGATCGCCTCCAAGCCGTTCGCGTCGTCCTGGTCGCGCCCAGCCATCCCGGCAATGTCGGGGGCGCGGCCCGTGCGATGCACACGATGGGGCTCTCGCGTCTCGCGCTGGTGAGCCCCAGGCGCCATCCCGATCCCGAGGCCGTCGCGCTCGCGTCGGGCGCGACCGCCGTGCTCGACAGCGCCCGGGTCGTCGCCACGCTCGACGCTGCGCTCGCGGGCTGCGTCATGGCGGTGGGATTGTCGGCGCGGCCGCGCGAGTTCGCGGGGCGGGTGCTCGCCGTGCGCGAGGCGGCCGTCGAGGCGATCGGGCATGCCGCGCACGGCGACGTGGCGCTCGTGTTCGGCACCGAGATGTCGGGTCTGTCCAACGCCGAGCTCGCGCGCTGTGGCATCGTCGCCACGATCCCGGCGAGCGCCGGCTACGCGTCGCTCAATCTCGCGGCGGCGGTGCAGGTCGTCGCCTACGAGCTGCGTCTCGCGGCCGCGGGCGGCGAGGTCTGGCGCGCGCCGCGGTTCGAGCCCGCGACGGTCGACGAGATCGAGGCCCTGTACGCGCACGGCACGGCGACGCTGGCCGCGATGCGTTTTCTCGATCCGCGCATGCCGAAGCGCCTGCTGCCGCGGCTGCGGCGGCTCTTCGCGCGCGCCGCGCTCGAGAAGGAGGAGGTCAACATCCTGCGCGGAATCCTCGCCCGCATCGATCAATTGCTGGCGCGGTCCGATGGGTAGGCAATGCGCCAACTGCGGCGCGCCGCGCCCGGCGCGTATTGCCCGTCGTGCGGGCAGGATACCCGCGAGCGGTTGCCGACGTTCGCGCAGTTCATGCGCGAGGCGACCGGGCGCTACGTCGCGCTCGACGGCAAGCTGTGGAAGACGCTCGTCGCTCTGCTGTTCCGGCCGGGACTTCTCACGCGCGAGTATCTGGCAGGGCGGCGCCGGCGCTACATCGGACCGGCGCGCCTGTTCCTCGTGTCGAGCCTCGTCCTGTTCGCGGCGCTGCGCTTCGTTTCGGAGTCGATCAACATCGAGGACGCGGTGCAATTCGAGCCGGAAACGGCACCGAGGAGCGGCGTGGAGTCGGACGAGACTGATCGCGCTGGACGACGACCTGAAGCTGAAACTCGCCGATCTTCCGTGGGCGTCGGAGCTCTTGCGCAAGCCGATCGCGAGGTTCAACGGCCTTCCCCGCGCGGAGAAGCTGGAGCAGATCCGCGCCGGCGCGTTGCGCTACGGCCCGTATGCGACGTTCGCGCTGCTCCCGGCGTTCGCGAGCCTGCAGAAGCTGCTGTATCTCGGGCGCCGCGAGGCGATATCCGGCGCGTCCGCGTCTGTACGGCGAGCACCTGGTCTTCGCCGCGCACAATCACGCGTTCCTGTTCGTCGTGGGCACGCTGCTGTGCGGCGTGCCGGCGGGATGGATGCGTGGCGCGCTGTGGCTCTGGGTCATCGTCTACCTGGCCTGGTCGACGCGGGCAGTCTACGGCGGATCGTGGCTGGGAATCGCTGCACGGGCCGCGGTGCTGGTCGTCGCGTATTCGATCCTGTTCAGCCTGGTCACCCTCGGCTTGCTGAGTCGCTGGCGATCCTGCTGCGCTGACATCGGCCGGGTCGAATCGGGGTCAGCTCAGCACCCGGACGAGCCACAGCGAGAGGATCGGGAAGAAGACGAGCAGCGTCACGCGAATGGCGTCGGAGATGAGGAAGGGGACGACACCCTTGAACGTCTCCGCCATCGGCACGTCGCGCGCGAGGCTGTTGATGATGTAGACGTTCATGCCCACGGGCGGCGTGATGAGGCCGATCTCGACGACCATCAGCGCGAGGATGCCGAACCAGATCGCCTTGTCGGTCGGGTTCAGGCCCCAGTAGTCGAGCCCCATGATGATGGGCAGGAAGATCGGAATCGTCAGCAGGATCATCGACAGGCTGTCCATCAGGCAGCCCAGCACGACGTAGATCGGCGATGATGGCGACGAGCACGACAAACGGCGGAAAGCCGCTGCGCCCGACCCATTGCGCCAGCTCGACGGGCATCTGCGTCAGCGCGAGAAAGACGTTCAGCACGTCGGCGCCGAGCAGGATCAGGAAGATCATCCCGGTGGCCTCGGCCGTGCCGTACAGGCACTCCAGCAGGCCATCCCAGCGCATGCCGCCCAGCCAGACGGCGAAGAACATGGCGCCGGCGGTGCCGACCGCCGCCGCTTCGGTCGGCGTGAAGATGCCCCCGTAGATGCCGCCGATGACCACCAGGAACAGCAGCAGCACGGGCCACACGTCCCGCAGCGCCGAGAAGCGCTCGCCCCAGCTGTGGTGCTCGCCGGCCGGTCCGGAGCCGGGTTTCAGCCGCACGTAGACGCCGATGGCGATCATGTAGCCGAGCGCCGCGATGATGCCGGGCACGAACGCCGCCATGAAGAGTTTCGCGATGTTCTGCTCTGCGAGTATCGCGTAGACGACCAGCACGATCGACGGCGGAATCAGGATGCCGAGCGTGCCGCCGGCCGCCAGCGTGCCGGTCGCGAGCGCGGGCTCGTACTTGAGGCGGCGCAGCTCCGGCAGCGCGACCTGGCCCATCGTCGCCGCAGTGGCAAGCGAGCTGCCGCAGATGGCGCCGAAGCCGGCGCAGGCGCCTACCGCCGCCATGGCGACACCGCCACGCCAGTGGCCGATCACCGCGTTCGCCGCGTTGAACAGCGATTGCGACAGTCCGCCGCGACTCGCGAACTGGCCCATCAGCAGGAACATCGGGATCACCGACAGGTCGTACACCGAGTACCGGGAGTACGCGACGGTCTTGAGGTAGCTGAGAAGCGGTGTCCAGCCGGTGAGCGTGACGTAGCCGGTGACTCCGGTCAGCAGCATCGCGATCCCGATCGGGACGCGAATGGCGAGCAGGACGAGCATCGCGCCGAACATCAGGAAACCGAATTCGACCCCGCTCATGGGCGTGCCCCACGCTGCGCTGACGCTGGGCGCTATTCGGCATGGCGACCGCGCCAATGCCGCCAGGCGGTGTAGAAACCGGCGGCGGAGAAGAGGGCGAAGGAAGGCACCATCAGCGTCAATGCCCACCAGGTCGGGATCTCCAGGATCGTCGTCTGGTCGTTGGCTTCCTTGAAGCTCAGCGCGCCCGCAGCAATACGCCAGGCAAAGACGGCCGCCGCGACGGCGAGCAGCAGCGCGCCGAGCGTGTCGAGCGCGGCCCGGACGGACGGTCGCGAATGCGCGGTGAAGAAGTCCACCAGCACGTGCCCGCCGCGCATCTGGCAGAACGGCAGGAAAGCGGCGACGGCGATGGCGCAGCCCACCTGCACCAGTTCGTAATCCCCGGGCAACGGTTTGTTCAGAACGGCGCGCCCGAAGATGCTGACGAGCGACATCAGCATCACGGCGACAAGCACGAGCCCGCCGGCGAGGGCGAACGCGCGACACAGGCGGAACAACAGCACGCCGACGGGATCGGTGGGGGCGCGCTTGAGTACGAGCGGTTCGGACATCGGGGTACCCTAGGCGCTGCTCGCCGTCCCGCCACGCGGGAGCGAGCCCTCGTTCCGGCGGCCGGGTGGAGGGCTCATCGCGGTCGGCTTCGCGTCAATGCGGGAAGAAAGGCATGGGCGCGATGCCGCGCCCATGCTCGTGCAGACGGGCAACCGCTTACTTCTCGTATTTACTGATCAGGTCCTTTGCGGACTGCAGCAGCATCTTGCCGTCCTGGCCTTTGGCGTTGACGTCCTTGACCCATTCGTCGGGCAGATTGGCGGTGGCCTTCTGCCAGTTCTCGATCTCGGAGCCGGGGATCACGTAGAACGTATTGCCGCGATCCGCGGCGATCTTCCGCGCGGAGGGCGCCGATGCGTCCCACTGCACCCCCATCGTCTTCGAGAGCGCCGCGCCCGAGTTGGCGTCGATCACACGCTTGAGGTCCGCCGGCAGGCTGTCGTATTTCGCCTGATTCATTGCGAGGATGAACACGGCGGTGTAAAGGGCGCGCGCCTTCGGGTCGGTCTCGCTCGAGAACTTCGTGAACTCGTGCGCCTTGATCGACGGAATCACTTCCCAGGGCAGCAGGTAGCCGTCGACGACTCCTTTGGACAACGCGTCGCCTAACGCCGGCAACGGCATCGCGACCGGCGTCGCGCCCAGCGCACCGAGCATCTTGTTCGTCTGTCGCGTCGGGGCGCGCATCTTCAGGCCCTTGAAGTCCGCCATCACCTTGATCTGCTTGTTGACGGTGTGGACCTGGCCATTGTCGTGCACGTTGACGGCAAGCGCCTTGATCCCGGGGAATTCCTTGTGGCCAAACTGCGTGTAATAGTCCCAGGCGGCCTGGCTGGTCGCCTCGCCGGTCATCGACATGAACGGCAGCTCGAACACCTCCATCATCGGGAAGCGGCCGGCCGTATACCCCGGAAGCGTCCAGACGATGTCCGCGACGCCGTCCATCGCCTGCTGGATGAGCTGGGGCGGCGCGCCGCCGAGCTGCATCGCCGGATAGATCTGGCACTTCATCCGGTTGTTCGAGTCTTTCGCGATTCGGTCGCACCACGGCACCAGCAGCGTGGACGGCGGCATCGCCGTGGGCGGCCAGAAGTGGTGGACCTTCAGCGTGACTTCCTGTGCGGTGGCGGGCACGGCGATCGCCATTGCGATGGCGACCGGAACAAGCAAGCGGATCAGGCGGGACATGATTCCTCCGGGGTGGACGCGCGAGCCACGCAACGCTCGTTGTCCGATAGCGGGCAGCAGCGCGGCGTTTCGAGTCGGCCGATATTAGCCATTTCACCCTACCACGGCAAACAACGGACGTTTGTGCGATGTTTGCGCTTGATCAACGATCTTGCCATCCCAATAGTTGAGTACACCAGTCGGAAATGCGAAAATGCCAGGCATGTGGAGCCGCCTTCGTGAAGACATCGCCGTCGTGTTCGATCGGGATCCGGCCGCGCGGACCCGCTGGGAGGTATTGACTTGCTATCCTGGATTGCACGCGCTGGTCTGGCACCGCGCGGTGTCGCACCGGCTGTGGCGGTGGGGTTTGCGCTGGCTCGCGCGCTGGCTCGCCCACTGGGGACGGTGGCTGACGGGCATAGAAATCCATCCGGGCGCCACCATCGGGCGCCGGGTCTTCATCGACCACGGGATGGGCATCGTGATCGGGGAGACCGCCGAGATCGGCGACGACTGCACGCTCTACCATGGCGTGACACTGGGTGGGACCTCGTGGAAGGCCGGCAAACGCCATCCGACGTTAGGCAAGGACGTCGTCATCGGCGCGGGGGCAAAAGTGCTTGGACCGATTTTAGTGGGAGATGGGGCCAAGATAGGCTCAAATGCCGTCGTAGTACGCGACGTTCCCGCAGGTTCGACCGCGGTGGGCATTCCCGCCCGGATCCTGGCCGGCGAGGAAGCGCTACGGCGCGAAGACCATGCCGCGAAGCTGGGTTTCTCGGCATATGCCATTGCCGCCGACATGAACGACCCGATGGTTCAGGCGATTCATCGCTTGATCGATCACGCAGTCGAGACCGATACCCGGCTGCAGGACCTGATCGGGCGCCTGAAGCAGGGCGGGATAGAACTGGGCGATGCGGAGGCCACGGCGGCCGGTTTCGACCCGAAGCAGCTCAACCGGATGATCGATTGAACTTGACGGTTTTTTAGTTGACTAAGTTAGTCGGGATTGCTAGGATTTGCGTGTTGACGGATCCTGAATCCGCCCAGCGGCTGCGGTACCCGACGGGGGCGCCGTTGCCGACGAACGAACCAACCAGCAAGGTGACCGACCATGCGCCTCACCACCAAAGGACGATTCGCCGTCACGGCGATGATCGACGTCGCGATGCACGGCACGAAAGGCCCGGTCACGCTCGCCGGCGTGTCGCAACGGCAGGTGATCTCCCTGTCGTATCTCGAACAGCTCTTCGGCCGGCTCCGGCGCCACGGGCTCGTTGAAAGCGTGCGCGGCCCCGGCGGCGGCTATCGTCTGGCGCGCGGGCCGGAGATGATTTCCGTCGCCGATGTCATCATCGCGGTCGACGAGCCGATCGACGCTACCCAATGCGGCGGGCGCGAGAGCTGCAAGGACGACGGCAAACGCTGCATGACCCACGAGCTGTGGGCAAACCTGAACGCGCACATCTTCGGGTATCTGCGCTCGGTCACGCTGGCGGAGCTCGTCGCCCAGCAGAACAAGCCGGATGTCACCGTGCTGCAGGACCAGCGGTCGCCGGTGGCGCCTCCGCGCGTTCCCGTGACCGCCGTCGTGGCCTGAAACTCGAGATCCACATGTTCCGGATGGAAACGCTGCGATGAAGACCCCGATCTACCTCGACTACTCGGCGACGACGCCCGTCGACCCGCGCGTCGCGCAGAAGATGATTCCCTACCTGACCGAGCACTTCGGCAATCCTGCCTCACGCTCGCATTCGTTCGGCTGGACCGCCGAGAAGGCCGTGGAGGCGGCGCGCGAGCACGTCGCGGCGCTGGTGAACTGCGATCCGCGCGAGATCGTCTGGACGTCGGGCGCGACGGAATCGATCAACCTCGCGTTGAAGGGCGCCGCCCACTTCTACAAGGACAAGGGGAAGCACCTGGTCACGGTCCGCACCGAGCACAAGGCGACGCTCGACACGGTGCGCGAACTGGAGCGTGAAGGCTTCACGGCGACCTATCTCGACGTGCTGCCCGACGGTCTGCTCGACCTCGTGGCTTTCGAAAAGGCGCTGCAGCCGGACACGATCGTCGTGTCGGTGATGGCGGTCAACAACGAGATCGGCGTCGTGCAGGACATCGAGGCGATCGGCGAAATCTGCCGCGCGCGCGGCATCATCCTTCACGTGGATGCGGCGCAGGCCACCGGGAAGATCCCGGTCGACCTGGCGCAACTCAAGGTCGACCTGATGTCGTTCTCGGCCCACAAGACTTACGGCCCGAAGGGCGTCGGCGCGCTCTTCGTGCGGCGCAAGCCGCGCGTGCGCATCGAGGCCCAGATGCACGGCGGAGGCCACGAGCGCGGCATGCGTTCCGGCACGCTGGCCACGCACCAGATCGTCGGCATGGGCGAGGCGTTCCGGATCGCGAAACTCGAGATGGCGACCGAGAACGACCGGATCCGGATGCTGCGCGACCGGCTCGCGCAGGGCCTCGCCGGCATCGAGGAGATCTACATCAACGGCGATCTCGACAGTCGCGTGCCGCACAATCTCAACGTCAGCTTCAATTACGTCGAGGGCGAGAGCCTGATCATGGCCATCAAGGACATCGCGGTTTCGTCCGGGTCGGCCTGCACGTCGGCATCGCTCGAGCCCTCGTACGTGCTGCGCGCGCTCGGGCGCAGCGACGAGCTCGCGCACAGCTCGATCCGCTTCACGATCGGCCGCTTCACGACCGAGGAGGAGGTCGACTATGCTGTCGATCTGCTGCAGCGGAAGGTGGGCAAGCTGCGCGAGCTCTCGCCGCTGTGGGAAATGTACAAGGACGGTGTCGATCTCGATGCCGTGCAATGGGCTGCCCATTGATGAATACCGGAGATGCAAATGGCATACAGCGACAAGGTACTTGACCATTACGAAAACCCGCGCAACGTCGGCTCGTTCGCGAAGAATTCCGAAAACGTCGGCACCGGCATGGTCGGTGCCCCCGCCTGCGGCGACGTGATGAAGCTGCAGATCAGGGTCGGCAAGGACGGGGTGATCGAGGACGCCAAGTTCAAGACCTACGGCTGCGGCTCGGCCATCGCGTCGTCGTCGCTCGTAACGGAGTGGGTGAAGGGCAAGACCCTCGACGAGGCCGCGGCGATCCGGAACACGCAGATTGCCGCGGAGCTCGCGCTGCCTCCGGTGAAGATCCATTGCTCGATTCTCGCCGAGGATGCCATCAAGGCGGCCGTGGCCGACTATCGGACGAAGCACGGCGGCGCGGCGAGCCCGGCGGGCGTCGCCGCGGCGCACGAGCAGGCGGCGGATTGAGCGTGGCGAGCGCATCGACGGCAACGGACGGCGGCAGGCCGGAGGCAGGGCCCGCGATGACCATCACATTGACCGAGTCGGCGGCGAAGCACGTCGCGAGCCGGCTCGCCAAGCGCGGCAAGGGCATTGGTCTGCGCCTGGGTGTGCGCACGTCGGGCTGCTCCGGCCTCGCGTACAAGATCGAATACGCCGACGACGTGCATCCCGACGACCTCTCGTTCCAGTGTCACGGTGTCACCGTCATCGTCGATCCCAAGAGCCTGCGCTTCCTCGACGGGACCGAGCTCGACTTCGCGCGCGAAGGCCTGAACGAAGGGTTCAAGTTCAACAATCCCAATGTCAAGGATGCCTGCGGCTGCGGCGAGTCCTTCAACGTCTAAAAATAGGGGTCAGGCTCGATTTTCCCGACATCCCGGAAATTGGAGCCTGGCCCCTGTTTTCATGATCGATTTCTCGCGCAATCATTTCGAGTTGTTCGGCCTGCCCGAGCGCTTCCGCTTCGATCCGGCGCTGCTGGACCGCGCCTATCACGCGCTGCAGGGCGAGGTGCATCCGGATCGCCATGCCGCGGCAAGCGCAACCGAGCAGCGAATCGCGCTGCAATCGTCGGCACGGGTGAACGAGGCCTATCGCGCGCTGAAGGATCCGGTGGCGCGCGCGCAATACCTGCTGTCGCTGCATGGTGTGGACGCGTTCGACGAGACGAACACGGCACTGCCCTTCGATTTTCTCGAGCGACAGCTGGAGCGCCGGGAGATCGTGGAAACCGCCATGGCCGACGACGATGCGCCCGCGCTCGAAGCCGTGCTGAGCGAGGTGCGCGCCGAGGCGTGGGAACTGGAGCAGCGCGTGTCGTCGCTGCTCGACGTCGAGGGCGCGTGGGACGCGGCGCGGATCGCGGTGCGCGAGCTGCGTTTTCTGGCGAAGCTCGCCGCCGACGTCGACGCCATGCTCGGCGCGCAGGACGACGGATGAACGACCCCCACGCTCACTGCGTTCGCTGCCCCCGCGGGGGCAGTCAGTGCCCTTCGGGCGGCCGGGCGGGCGGATGTACGACCCCCACGCTCACTGCGTTCGCTGCCCCCCGCGGGGGCAGTCAGTGCCCTTCGGGCGGCCGGGCGGGCGGATGTACGACCCCCACGCTCACTGCGTTCGCTGCCCCCCGCGGGGGCAGTCAGTGCCCTTCGGGCGGCCGGGCGGGCACTGATGCCGCTCTTGCAGATTTCCGAGCCGGACGCGCCGCCGGTTGCGCGCGAGCAGCGGCTGGCGGTCGGCATCGACCTCGGCACGACGAACTCGCTCGTCGCGACGGTGCGCAACGGCATCCCCGTCGTCCTGCCCGACTCGCGCGGCCACCCGCTGCTCCCCTCGATTGTCCGCTACGGCGAGACCGGGGTCGACGTCGGGCACGCCGCGCAACTGGTGCAGGCACGCGATCCGCAGAACACGATTGTCTCGGTGAAACGCCTGATGGGCCGCGGCCTGGTCGATCTCCCCGACGCGCGGCGCTTTCCGTACCGCTTCGTCGAAGCGCCTGGAATGGTCAGGCTCGCCACGCGCGCCGGCGTGAAAAGCCCGGTGGAAATTTCGGCGGAAATCCTTCGCGCTCTGCGCGCCCGCGCCGAGGCGAGCCTCGGGGGCGAGCTCGCCGGCGCGGTCGTCACGGTGCCCGCGTACTTCGACGATGCGCAGCGGCAGGCAACCAAGGACGCCGCGAAGCTCGCCGGCCTCGATGTGCTGCGCCTGCTGAACGAGCCCACGGCGGCGGCAATTGCCTACGGCCTCGACAACGCGGCGCAGGGCACGTACGCGATCTACGATCTCGGCGGCGGCACATTCGACATCTCGATCCTGAAGCTCACGCGCGGCGTGTTCGAGGTGCTTGCGACGAACGGCGACTCGGCGCTCGGCGGCGACGACTTCGATCATCGTATCTATTGCTGGATCCTCGAGTCGGCCGGGCTGCCGCCGCTGTCGCCCGAGGACACGCGGCTCCTGATGATGAAGGCGCGCGAGGCGAAGGAGAACCTGACGCTGCACGAGACGGCCCCGATCCTGGCCACGCTGTCCGATGGCTCCAAGGTGGATCTTGCCCTCGACGCCGAGACGTTCACGGCGATCTCGCAGCACCTGGTGGCGAAGACGCTGGGGCCGGTGAAGCGCGCGTTGCGCGACGCCG
This sequence comes from uncultured beta proteobacterium, assembly GCA_963708855.1. Lineage (GTDB taxonomy): Bacteria > Pseudomonadota > Gammaproteobacteria > Burkholderiales > Casimicrobiaceae > CAIWHR01. The sequence continues at coordinate 63,290 of CAVPUM010000022.1, forward strand.
GGTTGACGCCGGCCGACATCCGCGGCGTCGTGATGGTCGGCGGGTCGACGCGGATGCCGCAGATTCAGCGCGCAGTCGGCGATTTCTTCGGCCAGCCGCCACTGACCAATCTCGATCCGGACCAGGTCGTCGCTCTGGGCGCCGCGATCCAGGCGAACGTGCTGGCGGGCAACCGCGCGGCCGGCGACGACTGGCTGCTGCTCGACGTCATCCCGCTGTCGCTCGGCCTCGAGACCATGGGCGGCCTCACGGAGAAGATCGTTCCCCGCAATTCGACGATCCCCGTGACCCGCGCCCAGGAATTCACGACGTTCAAGGACGGGCAGACCGCGATCGCGATCCACGTCGTGCAGGGCGAGCGCGAGAAGGTCGCGGATTGCCGCTCGCTTGCCCGGTTCGAGCTGCGCGGCATTCCGCCCATGGCCGCCGGCGCGGCGCGGGTCAAGGTGACGTTCCAGGTCGACGCCGACGGATTGCTGTCCGTGTCCTCGCGCGAGCAGACGTCGGGAATCGAGGCCGCGATCGTCGTCAAGCCGTCCTACGGTCTGTCCGACGCCGAGATCTCGCGGATGCTGGAGGATTCGGTCGCGCACGCCGCCGACGACATGGCCGCGCGCGCGCTGGCCGAAGCGCAGGTCGAGGCCGACCAGCTCGTCATGTTGACCAACGCGGCGCTGGCCGCGGACGGTGATCTGCTGTCCCCCGCCGGGCGGCGCGCCATCGACGGAGCGCTTGCCGAAGTGCTGCGGCTGCGTGCCGGCACCGACGCCAAGGCACTGGTCAGCGCGACCGACGCGCTCAATCGCGCGACCGGAGAGTTCGCCGCGCGCCGGATGGATCGCGGCGTCGCGCGCGCCTTGACGGGCCGCAACGTCGATGCCCTCACCGGGGCCCCATAGCGTCCAATGCCCAGGATAACCGTGCTGCCGCATCCGGAAATCTGCCCCGACGGAGCGACGTTCGAGGCGGAGCAGGGGGTTTCGCTCTGCGACAGCCTGCTCGCGCAAGGCATCGCGATCGAACATGCCTGCGAGAAATCCTGCGCCTGCACGACCTGCCACGTGATCGTCCGCGAGGGCTTCTCCACGCTGACGGCGTCGACGGAGGACGAGGACGACCTGCTCGACCGCGCATGGGGGTTGACGCCGCTGTCGCGGCTTTCCTGCCAGGCGATCGTCGACGACGCCCCGCTCGTGATCGAGATACCACGGTACACGATCAACTACGCGAAAGAGAAGCACTAGCTCCGCTGCGCGAGGCCCCGATGAAATGGACCGACACGCGCGAGATTGCGATCGCGCTCTCCGAGCAGCATCCTGACGTCGACCCGCGGGCCATCCTGTTCACGGATCTCAGGCGATGGGTGCTCGAACTGCCCGGGTTTGCCGACGATCCGAAGCACAGCGGCGAGAAGATCCTCGAAGCGATCCAGATGGCGTGGATGGAAGAAGGCGACTTCGACGAGGACTGAAGGGCCCCCACGCCCACTGGGTTCGCCGCCCCCCGCGGGGGCGTGCAGTGCCCTTCGGGCGGCCGGGCGGGCACTGACCACGGGGCAGTGTGCCGCGGCGACGTCAGGGGAACAGATTCAGCACCGCGTCGAGCCCGCAGTGGTCGATCGCATAGGTTGCCTGCGCGCGCAGGACCGGCTTCGCGCGATAGGCGATCGACACATCGGCCGCTTTCAGCATCGGCACGTCGTTTGCTCCGTCGCCGATCGCGATCACGATGCCGCCGGCGCCGGCGTAGCGCTCCCGCATCGCGGCCAGGCGCGCGGCCTTCGCCTGCGCGTCGAAGATCGGCGGCACGACGCGGCCGGTCAGGCAGCCCGCCGCGACGTCCAGGACGTTCGCGGCCGTGGCGTCGAAATCGAGTTGCGCCTTCAGCCGGTCCGTGAAGAACGTGAAGCCGCCGGAGACGAGCAGCGTCTTCGCGCCGGCGGCCTTGAAGCCATCGAGCATGCGCTCGGCCCCGGGGGAGAGCGCCAGGCGCTCGGCGTAGACGCGCTCGAGCTCGCCGACCGGCAGCCCGGAGAGGAGCGCGACCCTGCGCGTGAGACTTTCGGCGAAGTCGATTTCACCGCGCATCGCCGCTGCCGTGATCGCGGCCACGTCGCGCTTGATGCCCATGCGGTCGGCGATCTCGTCGATGCACTCGATCGTGATCAACGTCGAGTCCATGTCCATGGCGACCACGCGCACGCGGTCGCGCGTCTGACCCGGCGGGAACGAATGCATGATCGATGCCGGCGGCGGTGCACAGCGCGGCGACGCCCGCGTGCGGTTGCGCGCGCGAAAGCCGGAATGCCTGGAGCGTCCCGCTGTCGAGCGCGTGGATTCCCTGCGCTCCGGTGAGTGACGCGATCGCCGCGACATCGGCGGTGCTGATCGCGGATGCCTGGATGACGAGATCCATCCCGCTACGGCGTCAGTGCTTGGGGGTCTTGCGGCCCGGGCGATCCGTGCGCGCGGGAGCGCTCGCCTGACCGGAACGCGGCCCGGCCTCCGGCGGCGCCGCGCCGGGCGCATCGGCCAGCGTGAAATCGATCTTCGCCGTCTCGAGATCGACGCGGGCGACCATCACGCGGACCCGGCCGGCCAGCTGGAAAATCCGGCCGCTGCGCTCGCCGACCATCGCGTGGCGCCCGGCGTCGAAGTGGAAATAGTCGCGGCCCAGCTCGGTGACGTGGACCAGGCCGTCGATGTTGAGGCCGTCCAGCGTGACGAAGATGCCGAAGCTCGTGACGCCGCTGATCGTGCCGTCGAAGCTCTCGCCGACCTTGTCCTGCATGAAATAGCACTTGAGCCAGTTCTCGACGTCGCGCGTCGCGTCGTCGGCGCGGCGCTCGGTGAGCGAGCAGTGCACGCCGAGCTCGTTCCACGAAGTGCCGGCCGGCTTGTACTCCAGGCCGGCCAGCACCGCCTTGATCGCGCGATGGACGACGAGGTCCGGATAGCGGCGGATCGGCGACGTGAAGTGCGCGTAGGCCTCGTAGGAAAGCCCGAAGTGGCCGACGTTGTCCGGCCGGTATCGCGCCTGCTGCAACGAGCGCAGCAGCACCGTCTGCAGCAGCGCGTAATCGGGGCGATCCTTGATCCGCAGCAGCAGCTTCGCGTAGTCGGACGCCGTGGGCTCGTCGCCGCCCGGCAGCGCGAGCGCGCAGCTGGCCAGGAAGTCGCGGAGCGCCGCGAGCTTCTCGGGCGTCGGCCCCTCGTGCACGCGGTAGAGCGCGGGATGCTTGTGCGCGGCGAGGAATTCCGCGGTGCAGACGTTCGCCGCGAGCATGCACTCCTCGATCAGCTTGTGCGCGTCGTTGCGCACGACCGGCACGATCCGGACGATCTTGCCCTGGACGTCGAACTCGAGCTGCATCTCGACGCTGTCGAAGTCGATCGCGCCGCGCGCTTCGCGGGCGCGCTTCAGCGCATGGAACAGCGCGTAGAGGTCGGCGAGCCGGGGCAGCAGCTCCTTCGCCTCCCGCGCGACGCTCTTCGGGTCCGCCAGCCAGTTCCACACCTGGGTGTAGGTGAGCCGCGCGCGCGAGTGCATCACGGCCGGGTAGAACCTGTGCTTCGCTGATCCGTCCCTCGGCGGTCACCTCCATGTCGCAGACCATGCACAGCCGGTCCACGGCGGGCTTGAGCGAGCAGAGCTCGTTGGACAGCGCCTCCGGCAGCATCGGGATGACGCGGCGCGGAAAATACACCGACGTGCCGCGCTCGCGCGCGTCGCGATCGAGCGGGTCGCCGTCCTTCACGTAATGCGAGACGTCGGCGATCGCCACGATCAGCCGGAAGCCCTTGCCCTTGCGCTCGCAATACACGGCGTCGTCGAAGTCCTTCGCCGTTTCGCCGTCGATCGTGACGAGCGGCAGCGCCGTGAGATCGACGCGGCCGGCGCGGTCGCGGTCGGTGACCGTCGGCGGGCAGCTTGCCGGCCTGCTTGCGCGCCGCGAGCGAGAACTCGTGCGGCAGGTCGTGCTTGCGCAGCGCGATCTCGATTTCCATCCCGGGGTCGGTGTAGCCGCCCAGCACCTCGACGACGCGCGCGATCGCCTCGCGCTGCGGCGAGGGCTGCTGCAGGATCTCGACGACGACGACGTCGCCGGACTTCGCGCTGCCCCGTTCGTCCGGCGGCACCAGCAGGTCCTGGTTGATGCGGCGATTCTCGGCGACGACGAACGTGATGCCGCGCTCGTCGTAGAGGCGGCCGACGACGGTCTGGTTCGCCCGCGTCAGCACATCGACGATCTGCCCCTCGGGCCGGCCGCGCCGATCGACGCCGGACCGTCGCGCCGTCGCGCGGTCGCCGTGGAGCACCTTGTGCATCTCCGTCGGGGCTGAGGAACAGGTCGGCGCCGCCGTCGTCCGGGACGAGGAAGCCGAAGCCGTCGGGATGTCCCTGCACGGTCCCGCTGACGAGATCGAGCTTGGCGGTGACGCAGAGCTCGCCCTTGCGGTTCATCAGCAGCTGCCCGTCGCGCTGCATCGCGTCGATGCGGCCGAAGAACGCGTCGCGGGCGCGCTTGTCGACGGTCATCTCGCGCGCGAGGTCGACCGGCGGCAGCGGCACGCCCGCTGCCTTCAGCGCGTCGAGGATCGCCACGCGCGAAGGCAGCAGCGCGGGATCGATGTCGCCGCGACGGCGAGACCTGCGGTCGCCGGTTTCGTCGGGGCGGGCGTCGCCGCGGCGCGTGGCAGGCGGCGGGGAAGCGATGCCGACCGTCGGGGTCGGTTCCGGGCGCGGGCTCCTGGCGCGCGGCGAACTCCCTGGAGTACCTTCGCGCTGCGCACTCCGGTATTCGCCCTTGGGACGGCCCGGGGACTCGTGCCCGCCTCTCGCGTTTTCGCGGAGCGGGACTTCGGAGCGGAGGCGGGTTTCTTTGACAACGAAGGGTCCGAAACGTAAAATTATCTGTTGCCGTTGCCCAGGTGGCGGAATTGGTAGACGCACCAGGTTCAGGTCCTGGCGGTAGCAATACTGTGGGGGTTCGAGTCCCTTCCTGGGCACCATCGAAGATACCGCAAGTATCGCCGTAACGGCCTGCCCGCGCCCGCGCCCGCGGGCGCTTTTTTGTTCCCGCGGCGGCCGGCATCGGGTGCGCTCGTGCCGGCCGATGGCCGCGCGGGGCGCGCGTCTACGCGCCCCCGAGGCGCGCCTTCAGGCCCTCCGGACGCAGCGTGTCGTAGACCTCGAACGGCTGGTGGATCCACGGATTGTCGGCAAGGTATTCGACGTAATAGTCCGGCTTGGCGGTCGAACAGGCCTTCCACCACACCACGGCGGTCTTGCAGGCCTTGATCACCGGCCAGCGCACCGGCAGCGCCTTTTCCACGGCCGCGAGCGTGTGGCCCGAGTCGACCATGTCGTCGACGAGCAGCACGCGCGAGCCCAGCCGCGGCGAGGTCATCGTCATGTGCTCGGCGATCACGAGCTCGCCGCGGATCGTGCCGCCTTCCGCCGCGTACGAATGCGTGGACAGGATCGCCAGCGGCTTTTCGTAGATGCGCGACAGGACGTCGCCCACGCGCATGCCGCCGCGCGCGATGCAGATGATCTGGTCGAAATCGTAGCCCGACTCGTGGACACTGAGCGCGAGTCTCTCCACGAGCGTGTTGTACTGGTCCCAGCTCACGTGCAGGCTCGGCATCCGGATTCCCCTCGAGCGTTGGTCGTGTTCGCCGCTCGTTGCCCGCTAATGGAACGGGTGCCGCAGCAGGATCGTCTCGTCGCGGTCCGGCCCCGTCGAGACCATGGCAATCGGCGCGGCGGTGAGCTGCTCGATCCGCTCGAGGTAGGCGCGCGCATTGGGCGGCAACCCGTCGATCGACCTGACGCCGACCGTGCTTTCGGTCCAGCCGGGCAGCGACTCGTACACCGGCACGCACTCGGCGACGGCGTCCGCGCCCGAAGGCAGCAGCGCGACCGGGCTGCCGCGCACGGTGTATCCGGTGCAGATGCGGATCTCGCTCATGCCGTCGAGGACGTCGAGCTTCGTGATGCACAGTCCGTCGACGCCGTTCAATTGCAGCGACCGGGTCAGCGCGGGAATGTCGAGCCAGCCGCAGCGGCGCGGACGACCGGTCACCGAGCCGAATTCGTTGCCGCGCTTGGCGAGCCGCGCGCCCGTCGGCGTCGGTGAGCTCGGTCGGAAACGGGCCGGTTCCGACGCGCGTCGTGTAGGCCTTGACGATCCCGAGCACGTAGTCCAGGAACTGCGGTCCGACGCCCGCGCCCGGAGGCGGCCGCGCCGGCGAGGCAGTTCGACGACGTCACGTACGGGTAGGTGCCGTGATCGACGTCGAGCAGCGCGCCCTGCGCGCCCTCGAACAGCAGCGACTGGCCGCGCGCGCGCGCCTCCTGCAGCAGCGCCGCGACGTCGGCGACCATCGGCTGCAGCTGCGCGGCGAGCCCGAGGGTATCGTCGCGGGTCTTGGCGAACGGGACCGGGTCGCGCTTGAAGTACTGCGTCAGCACGAAATTGTGGAACTCCAGCAGCGGCTCCAGTTTCGCCGCGAAGCGGTCGGGATAGAACAGGTCCTGCAGCCGGATCGCGCGGCGGGCGATCTTGTCTTCGTAGGCGGGGCCGATGCCGCGGCCGGTGGTCCCGATCTTGGCGTCGCCCATCGCGCCTTCCCGCGCCTGGTCGAGCGCGACGTGATAGGGGAGCACCAGCGGGCACGCCGGCGAGATCTTGAGGCGCGAGCCGGACCGCCACGCCGGCGCCCTCGAGCTCGCCGATCTCCTGCAGCAGCGCCGACGGCGAGACGACGACGCCGTTGCCGATGTAGACCGAGACGCCGGGCCGCAGGATGCCGGACGGAATGAGTCGCAGCACGGTCTTCCGGCCGTCGATGACGAGCGTGTGCCCGGCGTTGTGTCCGCCCTGGAACCGCACGACGCCCTGCGCGTGCTCGGTCAGCCAGTCGACGACCTTGCCCTTGCCTTCATCGCCCCACTGGGTGCCGATGACGACGACGTTCTTGCCCATTTTGCCTTTCCGCGGAATTGGGGGTCGGAAGACCGGGGTCAGCGGCGCAGGATGCGACGGCATTCATCGCCTGTTGCACGACTGATCCCGTTCCCGCCGTATCCGCATGTCACGTATCTGATCCCGATCTGCCAACCACGCCGGCGAGCTGCCGCAGGTCGAGCGTGAAGCCGGTGGCCGGGCGCGCGCGCCCGAAGGCCTTGCCGATGCCGTCGTAGCGGCCGCCGTTGCCGATGGCGCACGGTTTCACCCGCCGTGAACACCGAGAAGATCGCACCGTTCTGGTAATGATACCCAGTCAGGTCCGCAAGATCGATGTGCAGCGCCTCGACCTGCGGCAGCGCCGATTGCGCGAGGGCCGTCAGCGCCGCCAGCGCATTGCGGATCGCGGGCGTGTCGGGAAGCCGCGCCCGAGCCGCGGCGAGGACCTCCTGCGCCGGACCGTAGAGCGTCGGCAACGCGGTCAGCGCGTCGCGCCAGGCGGCGGGCAGCCTGGCGGTGAGCTCCGCGACGCCCGGAGCGTCCTTGGCGCGCAGCGCGGCGAAGAGCTCCGTGTCCTCGCCGTTGCCGGAGATGCCGGCACCCGTCGCGAGCGCGCGGTAGACGCCGACGTGGCCGAGGTCGAGATGCAGGCCGCCAAGGCCGGCCGCCGCGAGCGAGGACAGCAGCAGGCCGAGCACTTCGACGTCGCCGGCGATTGCCGGCTCGCCGAAGAGCTCGGCGCCGATCTGCATGACTTCGCGCGTCTTGGCGCCGCCCGCGGGCACGGCACGCAGGACGCTGCCGGCGTAGCAGAGCCGGGTCACGCCCGGCTCGTTCAGCAGGTGCGCGTCGATGCGCGCGACCTGCGGCGTGATGTCGGCACGCACGCCGAGCAGGCGACCCGACAGCGGGTCGACGACCTTGAACGTCTGCAGCTCGAGATCGCGGCCGGTGCCGGTGAACAGCGAATCGAGATGCTCGACCAGCGGCGGCTGCACGAGCCGGTAGCCGCGCGCGCGGAAGTGATCGAGCAGCGAGCGGCGCAGCGCTTCCGTCCGCTCGGCTTCCGCCGGGAGGACGTCCTCGATGTATTCCGGCAGGATCCATTTACGCATGCCGCGCGAGCCAGAAACCGGCAAGTCCCATCAGTATCGACGCCAGCCCGATGAAGCGGAGCTGACCGTCGGAAAGCGTCACGAGCTTCGCGAAGCTCTCGCGCCAGAAGCGCGGTGCGAGGAAGGGGAGGAGGCCCTCGACGACCAGCACGAGCGCAAAGGCCGCCCAAAGCGAATCCGCCACCCCGTTCCCCTCGTCGCGCGCGACGGCGGCAGGACTACTTCGACGCTTTCGCGCCCGCGCCGCCCTGGTTCTTCAGGTAGCGGAAGAATTCCGAGCTGGGGTCGAGCACCATCACGTCGCTCTTGTTGCGGAAGGTCGCCTTGTAGGCCTCGAGGCTGCGGTAGAACGCGTAGAACTCGGGGTTGACGCCGTACGCCTGCGCGTAGACGGCCGACGCCTTGGCGTCGCCGTCGCCCTTCGTCTTCTGCGCGGCCTTGTAGGCGTCGGCCAGGATCACGACGCGCTGCCGATCGGCGTCGGCGCGGATCTTCTCCGACTCCGCCTGGCCGAGCGAGCGCAGCTCGTTGGCCACGCGGCGGCGCTCCGATTCCATCCGCGCATAGACGGGACCGGTGACGTCGGGCGGCAGCTCCACCCGGCGCAGCCTCACGTCGACGATCTCGACGCCGATGGTCTTCGCGTCGGCGTCGGCCTTCTGGCGCGTCGTCGTCATGATCTTGTCGCGCTCGCCGGAGATCGCCTCGTGCACGGTGCGCTTGTTGAATTCCTCGGCCAGATTCGCGCGGACCGTCTGCGACAGCCGGCGGCGCGCCGCTTCCTCGTCGCCCTGCACGCTGATGTAGTACTGCTTGACGTCGGTGATGCGCCAGAGCACGAAGAAATCGACGAGCAGCGGCTTCTTCTCGGACGTGGTGATCCGGTCGGGCTCGGGATTGTCGAGCAGCAGGATCCGCTTGTCGTAGAACTTCACGTTCTGCAGCAGCGGCATCTTCACGTAGAGTCCGGCGTTCGGCAGCGTCTCGACGATCTCGCCCAGCTGGAACTTGATCGCGTACTGGCGCTGGTCGACGGTGTAGAGCGACTGCGAGGCGACCAGCAGCAGCGCGACGACGAGGGCGAGCAGGGGGATCGGTCAGCTTCATTGCGGTGCTCCGCCTGCGTTCACGGCTGCGCAGCGCCTCGCGCGAGCGGCCCGGATCGAGCGTGACCGTGGGTTCCGGCGCCGGCGGGGTGGATTGCCGCGCGGCCGACGGGTCGGCACCCGCCGCCGCCGGACCCGCCGCCGGACCGCTCTGCTGGATCAGCTTGTCGAGCGGCAGGTAGAGGAGGCTGTTGCTGCCGGCCTTCTGGTCGACCAGCACCTTGCTCGAGTTGCCGACGACCGTCTGCATCATGTCGAGGTACAGGCGCTCGCGCGTGACGCCGGGCGCCTTCGCGTACTCGACCAGGATCTGCCGGAAGCGCGACGCATCACCCTCGGCCCGCTGCACGACCTCGGCCTGGTAGCCGTTGGCTTCCTCGATCAGGCGCGCGGCATTGCCGCGGGCGCGCGGCACGACGTCGTTGGCGTACGCCTGCCCCTCGTTGCGGAATCGCTCGCGGTCCTGGCCCGGCCTTGACGGCGTCGTCGAACGCGGCCTGCACCTTGTCGGGCGGCTGCACGCTCTGCAGCGTCACCTTCTGCACGTACACGCCCGTCTGGTACCGATCGAGCATCTCCTGCATCAGCTTTTCGGCCGATTTCGCGATCTGCTCGCGGCCTTCGTACAGCACGAAGTCCATCTTCGCCTTGCCGACGACTTCGCCCATCGCCGTCTGCGCGATGAACTGGACGATGAGGTCCGGCTTGCGGACGTTGAACAGGTGCGCTTCGGCGCTCTTGAGGTTGTACTGGACCGCGAACTGGATGTCGATGATGTTCTCGTCGTCGGTCAGCATCAGCGCCTCGTTCTCCTTCTTGTTCTTGGGCGTGTTGCGGTAGCCGACCTCGACGGTCCGCACCTGCGAGAAATCGACGAGTTCCTTTTCCTCGATCGGGAACGGCAGGTGCCAGCGGGCGCCGGGCTGCGTGGTCTCCGTGTACTTGCCGAAGCGCGTGACGACGCCGCGGCGGCCCTCGTCGACGATGTAGAAGCCGCTCGCGAGCCAGACGACGACCACCAGCGCGACGAGAATGCCGACGCCGGAGAGCGGAAGGGTCGGGCGGCCGCCGCCGCCGCCGCCCGTACCCTCGTCGCCGCTACCGCCGCTCTTGCGGCCGAAGAGGTCGTTGATGCGGCGGTTGACGTTGCGCCAGATCTCATCGAGATCGGGCGGTCCGCCGGAACCGCGTTTGCCCCACTGGGGATCGTTCAGCGACATGTCGGAGAACCAGGATTGGGATTGCGTCGGGGGCGTCGCGCGTCAGGCGTCGAGGACGGGCAGGGCGCGGGCATCGGAATACGGAGCATCGGCCGGAAACCGCTCGGCCAGCGCGGCGCGCAATTGCGCACAGCCGACGCCTGTCAATGCGCTCAAACGGACGGCGCCGATTATACCAGACTCATCGCGGTCGACCCCGGCCGCCAGGTCCGCCGCGTCGATCTTGTTCAGCACCCGGATCTGCGGCACGTGCTCCGCTCCGATTTCGCGGAGCACCGCGTCGACCGCCCCCGCCTGCTCGTCGCGGCAAGGATGCGCGGCGTCGATGACGTGCAGCAGCAGGTCGGCCTCGCCCGCCTCGGCGAGGGTGGCGCGGAACGCCGCCACGAGATCGTGCGGCAGGTCCCGGATGAACCCGACGGTGTCCGAGAGCACGATGGCCGCGGCCCCGGGCACGTAGGCCTTGCGCAGCGTGGTGTCGAGCGTCGCGAACAGCTGGTCGGCGGCGTAGGCCCTGGCGCCCGTCAGCTGGTTGAACAACGTGGATTTTCCGGCGTTGGTATAACCCACGAGCGCCACGGTGCGCACGGCCGCCCGGCGCCGCGTGCGGCCCTGGGTCGCGCGCTGGCGCTCGACGTGGGACAGCCGCTCCTTCAGCACCTTGACCCGCTCGCCCAGCAGGCGGCGATCGGTCTCGAGCTGCGTTTCACCCGGGCCGCGGAGGCCGATGCCGCCCTTTTGCCGCTCGAGGTGGGTCCAGCCGCCGACGAGCCGCGTGAGCTGGTGCCTGACCTGCGCGAGCTCGACCTGGAGCTTGCCTTCCGCGCTCCGCGCACGCAACGCGAAGATGTCGAGAATCAGGCTCACCCGGTCGACCACCCGGCATTCGAGCTTCTGCTCCAGGTTGCGCTGCTGCGCGCCGGTGAGCGTGTGGTTGAAGATGACGAGGTCGGCCTCGGTTTCGGCGCGCCGGGCGGCAATCTCCTCGACCTTGCCCTTGCCGGCATAGGTGGCCGCGTCCGGGCGTTGCCGGCGGCCGGTGACCGTCGCCGACGACGGTCGCGCCGGCCGACACGGCCAGCGCGTCGAGCTCGGCCATCCGCTCGGCCGGATCGGCGTCACCGAAATCGAGCGCGACCAGGAGCGCCCGGTCGCCGCCTTGGGGGCGTTCAAACATGCAGGGCGGGTGAGCGCGGGGCGCCGATGGCCGCCGCGACCCGGCATCGGCCGTCGGCCGGACGCCGCGCGGCGCCGGGCAGAGATCCGGTCAAGCTTCGGCGTCGTTCGTGGGAACGCTGTGCGGCATCGCCACCGCCCGCGCCGGGACCACCGTGGAGATCGCGTGCTTGTACACCATCTGGGTGACCGTGTTCTTGAGCAGCACGACATACTGATCGAAGGATTCGATCTGGCCCTGCAGCTTGATGCCGTTGACGAGGTAGATCGACACCGGCACGTGCTCCTTGCGCAGGGTGTTCAGGAACGGGTCTTGTAGCATTTGCCCTTTGTTGCTCATCGCATGCTCCGCGGTCATTGTTGTCAGGCTGGCGCAGAATCGAAGATCGGCTCCGGCCGGTGCCCCCGAGGCCCCAGATGGGGCCGCAAACCGGGACTTCAACGGCGTGGCCGGCGTTTCGGTGCGTCCGCGTACGGGTTGGCGCCGGTCTTGAATTGTATCCTAAGGGGGGTCCCGCGCAGTTGGAACGCTTCGCTGAAGAAATGTTCCAGGTATCGGCGGTAGGTCGCCGGAATGTGGCTCAGGGCGGAGCCGTGGATGACGATCAGCGGCGGGTTCTGGCCGCCCTGGTGCGCGTAGCGCAGCTTGGGCCGTCCCATGCCGGCACGGGGCGGCTGCTGGCGCATGACGGCCGCCGCGAGCGTTCGCGTGAGCTTCGGCGTCGACAGCTTCGCCATCGCGGCGGCGTAGGCGCCGTCGACCGAGCGCAGCAGGCTCGGCACGCCCGCGACCTTCGCGCGCCGATATGTAGTGGTGCCGCGCGAAGGCGAGGAAGGCCGCCTTCCGGTCCAGGTCGGCCTTGACGTCGTCGCGACGGCCGGCAGGCACGGCGTCCCACTTGTTGACGGCGACGACGAGCGCGCGGCCGGCTTCGAGGATGTATCCGGCCAGGTGCGCATCCTGCTCCGAAATGCCCTGCTCGCGCATCGAACAGCAGCACGACGACGTTCGCGTCCTCGATCGCCTGCATCGTCTTGATCACCGAGAACTTCTCGATCGCTTCCAGCACCTTGCCGCGGCGGCGCACGCCCGCGGTGTCGATCAGCACGTATTGGCGGCCGTTGCGCTCGAAGTCGAGATAGATCGAGTCGCGCGTCGTCCCCGGCTGATCGAACGCGATGACGCGCTCTTCGCCCAGCAGCGTGTTGACCAGCGTCGACTTGCCGACGTTCGGACGCCCGATGATCGCGACCTTGACGGCCCCGGCGTCGGCCGCGGCATGCGTGGCGGGCGAACCGGCCGATGCCGTGGCGGGCACGAGCGAGAGCGCGTACGCGGCGACGTCGGCCACGTTGTCGCCGTGCGCGGAGGAAATCGGGTGCGGCTCGCCCAGGCCCAGCTCGTAGAACTCGCTGGCGGCGCGCTCGGGGACGAGTCCCTCCGCCTTGTTGGCGGCAAGCACGATGGGCCGGCCCGAGCGGCGCAGCAGATCGGCGATGTTCCGGTCCTGGTCGGTCAGCCCCTGCCGGGCATCGACGAGAAAGACAACGACGTCGGCCTCGGCGATCGCCTGTCGCGTCTGCTTGGCCATCTCGTACAGGATGCCGTCCTTCGCGACCGGTTCGAACCCGCCCGTGTCGACGACGAGGAACGGCTGCTCGCCGACGCGGGCGCGGCCGTAGTGCCGGTCGCGCGTCAAGCCGGGGAAATCGGCGACGAGCGCGGCGCGGGATCGGGTCAGCCGGTTGAAGAGCGTCGACTTGCCGACGTTCGGGCGCCCGACGATGACTACGGTGGGCAGCACCAGCTCAGTGCCCGCACGGCCGCCCGAAGGGCACTGCGCGCCCCCGCGGGGGGCAGCGAACGCAGTGAGCGTGGGGGCCCATTCTCAGCTCGCGCCGACCGAGAGCAGCGCTCCCGCCGGTGCTTTGCCAGACGGCCGATTCGCCGGAGCGGGACGGTTGCGCGGTCGCCGGAGTGCCGTCGGTCGCGACGCGACCCACGAGGCTGCCGTCGTTGCGATCGAGGAGGTGGACGAAGCCCTCGGCGTCGACCACCGCGACAAAGGCGCCGACGAACTGCGGACCGCCCGGCCGGCGCAGCGCGAGCTTGTCCTGCTTCCACGCCGACGCGCCGGTGGTCTTGTCGAGCGCGTGCACCGCGCCGCGGTCGTCGGTCAGGTAGAGATAGCGGGCATCGGCGACGAGACCGTCGAGACTCGACAGGTCGCGCGACCAGTTGAGCGTGCCGCGGAGGATTTCGAAACAGGCGACCCGTCCCTGATACGCGACCGCGCAGGCCTGCTTCTCCTCGACGAGCGGCAGCGACGTGATGTCCGCGATCCGCTCGAGCTCCGTGGCCCCCTTGGGCGTCGCGACGTTGGCTTCCCAGCCGACATTGCCGGTGCCGAGGTCGAGCGCGAGCAGCTTGCCGCCGGCGGTGCCGACGAAGAGGCCGCCGCGGGTGATCACCCCGCCGGCAAAATTGCGCACCGTGAGCGGCGGATTGCTGCGCTGGTACACCCATCGGGTCTTGCCGTCGGCGGCCGACAGTCCGAACAGCCGGCCGTCGCCCGACCAGACGACGACGATGCCGTCGGCGACCTTCGGTGGACTGACGACTTCGCTCGTGACCTTCGCCTGCCACAGCGGCTTGCCGTCGGCGGTGAACGCAAGCACGTCGCCCTTGTCGGTGCCCACGGCCACGAGCGTCGAATCCGCGCCGGCGCCCGCCGACAGGCGCTTGCCGGCATCGATTCGCCAGGCGGTCGCGCCGGTCGCGGGATCGACGCGGGCGATCGTGCCGTTCGTGGCGGCCGAGTAGATCGCGTCGCGCGTGACCGCCGGCTCGAGTCCGGGGGCGGCCTTGCCGATGGCGGCCTGCCAGCCGATCCGCGGGCTCGCGACCGACTTGTACTCGGGCAGCGGCCCGAGCTTCTTGCTGCTCGAGAACCAGCCGAACGATGGGGCGGGTATCGTCGGAATCCAGGACGACAGCGTCGAGCAGCCCGCGAGCGCGAGCAGCGCGACGAGGGTCGCGGCACGATGCAGGTGGGTCGAACGTGTGCGGTAGCGAATCATCGAGGCCTTGTCCGGTGACAGATCAGCTGCGCGTGCGGCGCGGGTCGGAGTCGGGCGCTCGAAGCGGCGCAATGACGGCAACCTTGCCAATCCTACTTCGGCGGGGCGGCGGCGGTGCCGGGGCCGCTCGCCGGCCCGGATGCAGGGGGCCGGCACGCGGCGGCGCACCGGCGGCGGCAATGGCGCCACCGAGCGAATCGAGCTTCACCTGCACGAAGTTGCGGTAGGGACTCTTGGCGTCGAGCCGCGCGAGCGCCGACTGATACGCCGCGCGCGCTTCGGCGTTGCGCCCCGCGGCGGCCAGGATGTCGCCGCGCATGTCCGCATAGATGCCGGCGAAGGCCTCGTCGTGCTTGGCGTCGAGCGTGCGCAACGCGTCGTCGTACTGCTTGTCGTCGAAGAGGATCGCCGCGAGCCGCAACCGGGCGATCTGCTTCAACTCGTCCTCGGCGTCCTTGTCGATGACCGAGGCGAGCTGCGCCTTGGCCCCTGCCTTGTCGCCTGCTTCGAACAGCAGCGGGGTGACGAGCAGCGCCGCCCGCGGCGCGTATCCGGTTCCGCCGTACTTGTCGGCCAGCTGGGCCATCGCGTCCTTCGCTTTCGCGACGTCGTTCGTGCGCGCCGCGGCGCTGACGGCATTGTAGAGCGCCGAGGCGCGCTCGGTCTGCTGCAGCGTCCACCACCGCCAGCCCTGCACTCCGATGACGCCGACGCAGACGGCGATGACGACGCCCGCGACGGTGTTGCCCCACTGCCTCCACCAGGACTTGAGGTCTTCCAGCTTGTCCTGCTCTTCGAGGTCGTAGACGGCCATGGCTTTTCCTTGTCTGAATTCTATTGCTCTGCCAGTGCCGCCCGGAGGCCGGCAATGGGTACGGTTTTCTGCGCGCCCGATTCGCGCAGCGGCTTCACGCTGACCGCCTCGGTCGCGGCCTCGTCCGGGCCGATGAGGAGCGCGTAGCGCGCGCCCGACGCATCGGCCTTCTTCATCTGCGACTTGAAGCTGCCGCCGCCGGCGTTGACGACGACCTCGCAACCGGCGTCGCGCAGCATCTCGCCCGCCCGCCACGCGAGCCGGCCGGCGGCATCGCCGTCGTGGACGACATAGGCGAGCGGCGCGCGTTGGCCGGCGGCGCCGGCCTCCTGCAACAGCAGGATGATCCGCTCGATGCCGATGGCGAAGCCGCAGGCCGGCGTCGGCTTGCCGCCCAGCCGCTCGAACAGGCCGTCGTAGCGTCCGCCTCCCGCGACCGTGCCCTGCGCCCCCAGCCGGTCGGTGACCCACTCGAACACGGTCCGATTGTAGTAGTCGAGACCGCGCACGAGCCGCGCGTCGATGGCAAACGCAATGCCGCTGGTCCGCGAGGAGCCGCTGCAGGCCGTCGAAATGGGCGCGGGACGCGGCGCCGAGCCGTTCGACGAGCTTCGGCGCGCCCCGGATCAGGTCCTGCATGTCCGGATTCTTGGAGTCGAGGATGCGCAGCGGGTTGGTGTGCAGCCGGCGCTTCGCATTTTCGTCGAGCTGCGGCGCGCAAGCCTCGAAGTAGGCGATCAGGTCCGCGCGGTGCGTGCGGCGCTCTTCGGGATCGCCGATCGAATTGATCGTGAGGCGCGTGCCGTCGGTGATGCCAAGCGTGCGCCACAGCCGCGCCAGCATCACGATCTGCTCGGCGTCGATGTCCGGACCGGCGAAGCCCAGCGCCTCGACGTTGAGCTGGTGGAACTGCCGGTAGCGCCCCTTCTGCGGCCGCTCGTGGCGGAACATCGGGCCCATGGTCCACACGCGTTGCGGCCGCTCGTAGGTGAGCGAATGCTCGATGGCGGCACGAACGATTCCCGGCGGTGGCTTCGGGACGCAGCGTCAGGCTCTCGCCGTTGAGCTTGTCCTCGAAGGTGTACATTTCCGTTTCGACGATGTCGGTCGCGTCGCCGATGCCGCGCACGAACAGCGGCGTCGCCTCGACGATCGGCACGCGCATGTTCCGGTATCCGTACTGCGCGAAAACGCCGCGCGCGGTGTCCTCGAGGCGCTCCCACAGCGCCGCGTCATCGGGCAGCACGTCGTTCATGCCGCGGACCGCGTTGAGGGCTGTGGTCATTCCGATCTAGGCGATCGCTTTCACGGCGATCGTCTTCTTCTCGGGCGTGAGGTGCGCGGCGCGCGGCTCACCGCCGTAGGTCGCCCGGACGTAATCGTCGACGATGCGCTGGAAGTCGACGGCGATGCCGTCGCCGCGGAGCGTCACGGTCTTCTCGCCGTCGACGTACACCGGGGCCACGGGCGACTCGCCGGTGCCCGGGAGCGAAATCCCGATGTTGGCGAGCTTCGATTCGCCGGGTCCGTTGACGACGCAACCCATGACCGCGACCTGCATGGTCTCGACGCCCGGATAGCGCGCGCGCCATGCCGGCATCTGCGCGCGCAGGTACGCCTGGATGCGCTCGGCCAGCTCCTGGAACACGGTGCTGGTGGTCCGCCCGCAACCGGGGCAGGCGGCGACCATCGGCGCGAAAGAACGCAGCCCCATCGTCTGCAGAATTTCCTGCGCGACCAGCACCTCCTTCGTGCGGTCGCCATTGGGCTCCGGCGTGAGCGAGACCCGGATCGTGTCGCCGATGCCCTGCTGCAGCAGCACGGCCATCGCCGCCGTCGACGCGACGATCCCCTTGCTTCCCATCCCCGCCTCGGTCAGCCCGAGATGCAGCGCATAGTCGCAGCGGCGGGCGAGGTCGCGATACACGGTGATGAGGTCCTGCACATGGGAAACCTTGCACGACAGGACGATCCTGTCGGCGCCAAGGCCCAATTCCTCGGCGCGCCCGGCGCTGCCGATCGCCGAGACGACGAGCGCCTCGCGCATCACGGCGTCGGCCGGCAGCGGCACGGCCGCCTTGGCGTTGTCGTCCATCATCCGCGCGAGGAGGTCGGCGTCGAGGCTGCCCCAGTTCACGCCGATGCGCACCGGCTTGCCGTGCCGGAGGGCCTGCTCGATCATCACGGCGAACTGGCCGTCGCGCTTCGACCCCTTGCCGACGTTGCCGGGATTGATCCGGAACTTCGCGAGCGCGCGCGCGCAATCCGGATGGTCGCGCAGCAGCTTGTGGCCGTTGAAGTGGAAGTCGCCGACGAGCGGCACGTGGCAGTTCGCGGCATCGAGCCGCTCGCGGATCGCCGGAACGGCGACCGCCGCTTCGGCCGAATTGACCGTCACGCGCACGAGCTCGGAGCCGGCCGCGGCGAGCAGACGGACCTGCGCCACCGTCGCCGCGATGTCCGCGGTGTCGGTATTCGTCATCGATTGCACGACGATGGCGGCGCCGCCGCCGATCCTGACGCCGGCAACGTCGACCTGCCGTGTGGGATGGCGCTCGACGGAGGGCTGCCCGTTCATCGCGCGTTTTCCGTATCCGGCATCACGGCAGCCTGAACCGGGCAACGTTCTGCCGGGTGTGGGGGACGAGGTCGACGGGGCTGCCCTTGTAGGTGAGACGCACGTCGGCGGCGTTGCCGATCAGGATATCGAAGGGCGGCGAACCCGAAAGGCTCCGCGTGCTGCCGCCGGGATGCATCCCGGACAGCAGAAGACGCCCGTCGCGATCGCGAATCTCCGTCCACGAAAAGTCCCGGAAGGCGAGCGTGATCGGCTGTTCGGCGCGGGCAGCGGCGGTGGCGGCGGACGTCGCACCGGCGGCGGCTGGAGCTGGCGCCGACGGGCCCGCCCGGACGGGCTCCGGGGGAGGCACGGGCTCCGCCGCCGGCTTGCCGGCGACCAGAGGGTTCGGCAGCGGTATCCCGGTGGCGGCGGGGGCGGACGCCGCCACGGGGCTCTCGGCGGATACGACGACGTCCTTGGCCGGCCCCGATCGCGCGACGCCGGCGGGACGCAACCACTCGTACACCGCGGCGACGGCCACGATGGCGGCAAGCGTCAGCGGTATGGCCCAGCGTGTCCATGCCGGCTTCGAATGATCGGTCGTGGGAAGCTCGCCCATCGTCTGGGCCGTCGGCTGAAGCGTCGGGGCCTCGAGCGCCGGCGCCGCGGCACCGGCCGGCAATGCGCCGACCACCGAGTCCGGATCGAGATGGACGAGTCGCGCATAATTGCGCACGAAGCCGCGCACGAAGGTCCTGCCCGGAAGATGGGTGTAATCGTCCTCCTCGAGCGCCCGCACCTGACGCGGCGCGAGCTTCAGCTGCTGTGCCACGGCGTCGATGGAGAGCCCCGTAGCCTGGCGCGCGGCGCCCAGCAGCGCGCCGGCCGTCGCGGCTGCCGCCATCCCGCCGCCTTCCGTCGGTGCATGGGTCTGCGGCCCGGTCACTCGCAAAGCCCCGTCGTTACCGCCTTGGCCTCGGCCGAGTCCGGGTACCGGTTGCGCAACTGCGAGATGTAGGCCGTCTCGGCCGCACGGTCCCCCGCCTTCCGTTCGATGCACATGCCGAGGTACAGCGCTTCGGGCGCCGGCGCGGGCTGCTGCATCAACTGCTTCATCCAGCCACGCGCTTCGTCCTGGCGTCCGGCGCGAAACGCGAGCAATGCGAGCCCATACGCGGCGGGTGCGTTGTTCGGCGTTCGCGCCAGCGCGCGCCTGTAGTACGAATCGGCGTTGGCGACGTCGCCAAACGCGGCGCTGCAGCGACCGGCGTTGGTGAGGGCGATCTCGGGAGTCTTGTACAGCGGGTTGCGCAGCGCGATCTCGAACTCGGGAATCGACTGGCGCGGCTTGCCGTTGCTGCACAGATACCAGCCCCAGTTGTGCCGGATCTCGGAGTCCTCCGGCGCGAGCGACAGGGCACGCTGGAAGTTCTGCTCGGCCTTCGCGTTTTCGCCCAGCATCGCATGGACGAGGCCGAAGTAGTTGTAGATCTGCGGGTTGCTGGGGTCGAGCGCCACCGCTTCGTTGAGCTCCTCGAGCGCGATCTCCATCCGGCCGCGCTCGTAATAGCCCGCGCCGAGTTCGGCATGGAGCACAGCGCGATCCTTCGGGCTCGCTTCCTGGGTTTTCACCGGGGGCAGCGGTTCGGGTGCACGTTGCGCGGCAGGGGCGCTCGCCGGCGGCGACGCGCACGAGCCGAGAAGCACGACGAGGGTGGCGATCGTGGCGGCGCTGCGGAGCAGGGGCTTCATGGTCATTCCAGAACGGGCGGAAGAATCAATGTGCCGTCGTTGCGGCGGGCGCACCGTGGATTCTGATGCGCCGCTTGGTGCGATCCTGGACGCGTCCCGCGAGCTGGCCGCACGCCGCGTCGATGTCCTCGCCGCGCGTCTTGCGGACCGTGGTCACGAAGCCGTCGTCCATCAGGGATTTCTGGAACGCGAGGATCCGCGCGCGCGGGCTCGTCCGGAACTCCGCGCCGGGGAACGGGTTCCACGGGATCAGGTTGAACTTGCAGGGGACGTCGCGGACGAGCCGGGCGAGCTCGCGCGCCTGGTCCGTCGAGTCGTTCACACCGTCCAGCATCACGTATTCGAACGTGACGAAATCGCGCGGGGCGCGGTCGAGGTAACGGAGGCAGGCCGCGAGCAGCTGCGCAAGCGGGTACTTGCGGTTGATCGGCACCAGACGGTCGCGCAGCGCGTCGTTTCCCGCGTGCAGCGAAACGGCGAGCGCGACCGGGCAGTCCTCGCGCAGGCGGTCGAGCGCCGGCACGAGCCCCGACGTGGACAGCGTGACCCGCCGGCGCGACAGGCCGTAGGCATTGTCGTCGAGGAAGGTCCGGAGCGCGCTCACCACGCTGTCGTAGTTGGCGAGCGGCTCGCCCATGCCCATCAGCACGACGTTGGTGATGGGCGCCCGGCCCTGCTCGACCCACGGCACGCTGATCCCATCGGCAACGAGCGTGCGGTTCGCGTGCCACAACTGCCCGACGATCTCCGCCGTTGTCAGATTGCGGTTGAAGCCCTGCTTGCCGGTCGAGCAGAACGCGCAGTCCAGCGCGCAACCCGCCTGCGACGAGATGCACAGCGTGCCGCGGTCGTCTTCGGGGATGTAGACCATCTCGACTGCGTTGCCGGCGCCCGCGTCGAGCAGCCACTTGCGCGTGCCGTCGGCCGCCGTGGTGTCGCTGATCACGGCGGGCCCGCGAATCACAGCGACCGCCGCCAGCTTCTCGCGCAGCGCGCGCGACAGGTCGGTCATCGCCCCGACCTCGCCGACCAGGTGCTGGTGCACCCAGCGCGACACCTGCTTCGCGCGAAACGGCTTCTCGCCCATGTCGGCGAAAAGCGCTGCGAGGCCCGCAGCATCGAGGTCGAGCAGGTTGATCACGCGGGCGGTTCAGCGGCTGTAGACCGCCAGGGCGGGAAAGAAATAGGCGATCTCGGTCCTGGCGGTGTCCGAGCCGTCGGAGCCGTGCACGGCGTTCGCGTCGATCGATTTCGCGAAATCGGCCCGGATCGTGCCCGGGGCGGCCTTTTTCGGATCGGTCGCACCCATGAGGTCGCGGTTCTTCGCGATGGCGTCCTCGCCCTCGAGCACCTGGATCATCACCGGGCCGGACGTCATGAAATCGACCAGATCCTGGAAAAACGGCCGTTCGAGGTGAACCGCATAAAAGCCGCCGGCCTCGGCCGACGACAGCCAGCGCATTTGCGCGGCGACGATTCGCAGACCGTTGGTCTCGAAGCGCGAATAGATCTTTCCGATGAGATTGGCGGCAACCGCATCGGGCTTGATGATGGAAAGCGTACGTTCGACGGCCATGCTGGCGGCTCCGGCTGAATAAATGCGAATAAATTCAAAATTATACCATTCCCGGGGCCTCTTGTCGCCGGGCCCGTCGCCTTGGCGGGGTGCTCGGGCGCGGAACCCTGTCGCCGGCGGCGCGACAATGAAAACGGGCCGCGTCGGCGGCCCGTTGCAGTGACGTTGCGGCGCGTATTCAGGAACTCGCGCCCATCAGCAGGTTCGGCAGCCAGGTCGAGATGATCGGCACGTAGGTGATCAGCAGCAGGTACGCGATCATCACCAGGATCCACGGCGCGCAGGCCTTGGTCGTCTCGGTCAGTCCGAGCCCGGATATCCCGGAGGCCACGTACAGGTTGAGTCCGACCGGCGGGGTGATCATGCCGATCTCCATGTTGACGGTCATGATGATGCCGAGGTGGATCGGGTCGATGCCGAGCTTCATCGCGACGGGGAACAGGATAGGCGCGGTGATGAGCAGGATCGACGAGGGCTCCATGAAGTTGCCGGCGACCAGCAGCAGGATGTTGACGACGACGAGGAACATCCACGGCGAGAGCCCCATCTCGTTGATCCAGACCGACAGGCTCTGCGGGATCTGCTCGGAGGTGAGCAGGAAGGAGAACAGCACCGCGTTGGTGATGATGTAGAGGATCATCGCCGACAGGTTGGCGCTGTCGAGCAGGACCTTCGGGACCTGCTTCAGCGTCAGGTCCTTGTAGACGAAGACCGAGACGAAGAACGCGTACATGGCGCTCATCGCCGCAGCCTCGGTCGGCGTGAAGATGCCGGTATAGATGCCGCCGATGACCACGACGATCAGGAACAGCCCCCAGACGCTCTCGCGGAACGCCAGCAGCATCTCCTTGAAGCTGGCCTTGGGCATCCGCGGGTAGTTGCGCTTCTTGGCAACGGCCCAGGTGACGAACATCAGCAGCGCGGCGAGCATGATGCCGGGGATGATGCCGGCGATGAACAGGCGCCCGATCGACGAGTTGGTCGACACCGCGTAGATCACCATCACGATCGACGGCGGGATCAGGATGCCCAATGCCCCCGCCGTGCCGATCACGCCGACGCCGAATTTCTTCGGGTAACCCTGCTTGACCATCGCCGGCAGCAGGATCGAACCGATCGCGACGACGGTGGCCGGCGAGGAACCGGAGACTGCCGCGAACAGCGCGCAGGCCAGTACCCCGCCCAAGGCCAGGCCGCCGTGCAGGTGGCCGACCATCGCCGTGGCGAAGCGAATCATTCGTTTGGCGACGCCGCCGTGGGTGAGGAAGTTGCCGGCGAGGATGAAGAACGGGATCGCCATGATCTCGAACCTCTCGATGCCGGTGAAGAGCTTGAGCGCCACCGACTCGAGCGGCACTTGCGTCATCGTGAACAGGAAGGTGAGCACGGTTAGGCCGAGCGCGATCGAGATCGGCATGCCCGTGATCATCAGCAGGCACAGCAGACCGAAGATGATGAGGCCGGTCATGATGGCTCCCCCCACGCTTGCGGCATTCGCCGCTGCGCTGCCCCCCGGGGGGCGGAACTCGCGCCTTGGGACGGCCTGGCGGCGCTCACGGCTGCCGTCCCGGCTTCACGTCGGCGGGGTGCAGGTCGGTAGGCAGTTTGGCCCACTCGGTCGCGTCCTCGGGGTCGAGCCCTTCGACGTGGCCGTGGTCGGCGTGCGGCAGGTTTCCCGTCCGGTGGAAGCTCCATGCGACCTGCAGGAAGCGGTAACACATCAGGAAGGAGCCGCAGGGGATGCACAGGTAGACCAGCCACTTCGGCAGCTCGAGGTCGGCCGAGGTCTGGTCG
The DNA here is from genome assembly GCA_963708855.1 of uncultured beta proteobacterium. Lineage (GTDB taxonomy): Bacteria > Pseudomonadota > Gammaproteobacteria > Burkholderiales > Casimicrobiaceae > CAIWHR01. The sequence continues at coordinate 86,457 of CAVPUM010000022.1, forward strand.
GTACCCATCAGTTCCCAGACGAAATGCGCGCCGAACGTGCCGATGATGCCGGTGAACAGCGCCCCGGCGAGCAGCCCAAAGATGACGAACCAGCCGCGCGAGCGGTCGGGGAGGTTGTTGATCATCACGTCGACGCCGACGTGGATCCCCGTGCGCACGCCATAGGCGGCACCGAACTTCGCCATCCACACGAACATGTAGATGCACAGTTCCTGCGCCCAGGCGAGGTCGATCCTCAGGAGCGCGTCCTGCAACCCGCCCGTCGCGAAACCGGTGGCATAACGATGGAGGACGGCGGCGAAGATGACGATCGTGGCCGCGCCGATCAGGAACGTGATCAGCCACTCCTCGAGATGATCGAGGAATCTATTGAGCATCGCCCGTCCTCCTCCAGTTCACACTGCGGGCAAGAAGATGCCCGCGCGAGGCGGGCATCCGGCGGCAAAGCACTCAGTCGGGCTTGAACCCGGTCTCGGCGTACACGGCCTGAATCGTGTCCTTGCCGATCCGGCTTTCCATTTCCTTGTGCACAGGGACCAGCGCCTTCTTCCACGCGGCGCGCTCTTCGTTCGTCGGCACGTAAACCTGCGTCTTGCCCGAGGCCCTGACCTTTTCCAGCGCCTGGTCGTTCTCCTGCTTGGCGATCGTGTTGGCGTACGCGGTCGCTTCGACCATCGCCGCCTCGAGACCGGCGCGCACGTCGGCCGGGAGGCCGTCCCAGAACTTCTTGTTCACGATGACCGCATAGCCGAGGTAGCCGTGATTCGAGATGATCGCGTGCTTCTGCACCTCGTGCATCTTCTGCGTGTAGAGGTTCGAAGGCGGGTTTTCGGTGCCGTCGACCACGCCCGTCTGCAGCGCCTGGTAGACCTCGGAGAACGCCATCGTCTGCGGCAGTGCGCCCAGCGCCTTCATCTGCGCGGCGAGCACCTGCGAGGACTGGATGCGCATCTTCTGGCCCCTGACGTCGGCGGGAAGCTTCAGCGGCTTGTTCGAGCTCAGGATCTTGAAGCCGTTGTCCCAGTACGCGAGCCCCACGAGGCCCTTGGATTCGAGCTTCTTGAACAGCGCCTTGCCGGCAGACCCGCCGGTGACTTTGTGCAGCTCGTTGTAGTCGTCGAAGATGTACGGCAGATCGAACACCTCGAATTCGCGCACGCCCAGCGGTCCGAACTTGGCGAGCGACGGCGCGAGCATCTGCACCGAGCCCAGCGCCAGCGCCTCCATTTCCTCGCCGTCCTTGTACAGCGTCGAGTTCGGGTAGAGCTCGACCTTGATCTTGCCCGGCAGCCGCTTCTCGGCCAGCTCCTTGAATTTCTCGGCACCCTTGCCCTTCGGCGTGTCCTGGGCGACGACGTGGCTGAACTTGATGATGATGGGCTGCTGCGCGGACGCAGCGCCGGCCGCGGCCAATACTGCGGAAGCGACGATGGCTAGTGCGAAACGGAACTTCATGAATCCCTCCTGGTCGAGTTGCCTTGCGTCCAGCCCCAGGTGCTCGGTTCGGCGGACAGCTTACCAGAGCCAGCGCGCGGGCCTGCGAGACTACTTCCGGCGCAGCGTACGCGCCCCGGGTGAGCCCCCAATTGATGCACGTCAACGTTCGCGACCCCCGGGGTGCCACCGTACCGCGCAGCCGGGGATGCCCTCGGCGGCCTGGAACGCGACGTCCACGCCGATGCCGGGGACGACGGCGAGCGCGCCGTCGCAGAACACGAGCGGCAGCGATGCGCGCTGCCAGGGTGGCATGCCGGAGTCCCGCAGGATGCCCTTCAGCGCCCGGCGCGGTCGGTCACCCGCGAACCGGATGCGCTCGCCCCCGGCGCGAGACCGCACCGTGACCTCGGCACCCTCCAGCCTGGCGCAATCGATTGCGGGACCGGCACAGGGCACGAATTCCAGCGCCCCGTGGGGCAGCGCCAGCTGCGCCTCGCCCCGCCAGGCGGCTGCGAACGGCGCCACGGCCGGTGCATGGACGACGATGCGACCCACGATGGAACCCGACCTCGGCCCCGGCGTGCGCCAGCCGGACGCGCGCATCGGGCGCGGCGTGCGTGAGTTGGTCCAGCATCGCCGCGAGGCGTGTCGTCGACGGCGCGCCGAGCCCGTGGCGGCGCAGGAACCAGCGCAGCAGATTGCGCGCCCGATGCGGTGCCCGCGCGGCGAGCGCGATCAGTGCCGAACGGTCAAGCGTCGCACCGGCGCCGGCCTCCTCGGCGACCGCGTCCTGTGCGTCGAGTTGCGCGATCTCGTCGCCGAGCCGGGCGGATTCGGCCTGGTGCCCGGCGGCGCGAACGAGCGTCGCGGGATATCCGGGAAACGCTGCGGCCAGGCGCGGCGCGACCTCGTGGCGGATGAGATTGCGCTTCACGCCGATGTTCGCGTTCGATTCGTCGTCGACCCAGACGAGGCCGCGGGCCGTCGCATAGGCGTCGAGGCTCGCGCGCGGCAAGCCGAGGAAGGGTCGCAGCAGCGCCGGTCCCTCGCGCATCGGTCGAAGCACGGGCATCGCGGCGAGCCCGTGCGGGCCGGCGCCGCGCAGCAGTTGCAGCAGCAGCGTCTCCGCCTGGTCGTCGGCGTGGTGCGCGAGCGCGACGACATCCGCGTCGGCGGCGGCGTACGCTGCATAGCGGACGGCGCGTGCCCGCTCTTCGAGGCTCTCGCCGCCGCCGCGCCGGATTTCGGCGCGATGTACCGTGAGCGGGACGCCACGCGCGGCGCAGGCGTCGGCGCAGAAGGCGGCCCAGGCGTCGGCGTGGGCGGACAGGCCGTGATGGACGTGCAGCGCGCAAAGCGAGAGCCCGAGTTCCGGGGCGAGCGCCGCCGCCGCATCGAGCAGCGCCATCGAGTCGCGGCCACCCGAAAGCCCGATGACCATGCGGACCGGAGCGCCACACCTGCCCGGCATGGCCGCGACTTCGCGCACGGCGTCGCGCACGGCGCGCAGCACGGGTGCAATGGCGGCAGCGGGCATGTCCGTCATCCGTCGGGTGCCGGCAGCCGCCACGCCGGGAGTGTCGGCGTGCCGCCGGACTCAGCCGGCGGGGATCTCCTTGTACTTGCCGTACGACAGGATCTTGTCCTCGCGCGTTTCGAGCAACGTGTCCAGCGGCTGATCCTGCAGCGCGCGCAGCGCCTCGGTCAGGGCTTTCTTGAGGGTCACCATCATCGCCGCGGGGTCGCGGTGCGCGCCGCCCGTCGGCTCGTTCAGGACCTTGTCGACGAGGCCGAGCTGCTTCAGGCGCGGTGCCGTGATGCCGAGGATTTCGGCGGCTTCGGGTGCCTGTTCGGCGGATTTCCAGAGGATCGAGGCGCAACCTTCGGGCGAGATGACCGAGTAGGTCGCGTATTGCAGCATCAGCGTGACGTCGCCGACGGCGATCGCCAGCGCGCCGCCGGATCCGCCCTCGCCGATGACGGTCACGATGATCGGCACGCGCAGTCCGGCCATTTCGTAGAGATTGCGGCCGATCGCCTCGGACTGGCCCCGCTCTTCGGCGTCGATGCCCGGATAGGCGCCGGGCGTGTCGACGAAGGTGAACAGCGGCAGCCCGAACTTCTCGGCGAGCTTCATGAGGCGCAGCGCCTTGCGATAGCCCTCGGGGCGCGGCATGCCGAAGTTGCGAATGATCTTTTCCTTGGTGTCGCGGCCCTTCTGGTGGCCCAGCACCATGCACGGCTTGCCGTTGAAGCGCGCGAGCCCGCCGACGATGGCGGCGTCGTCCGCGTAGCTGCGGTCGCCGTGCAGCTCGCGGAAGTCGCTGAACAGGCTGTTGACGTAGTCGAGGGTGTACGGACGCTGCGGATGGCGGGCGACCATCGCGATCTGCCACGCCGTGAGCTTGCCGTAGATCTCCTTCGTCAACTGCTGGCTTTTCTTCTGCAGGCGGGTGATCTCGTCGGAGATGTCCACGGCGGAATCCTCGTGGACATAGCGCAGCTCGTCGATCTTCGCCTGTAGCTCGGCGATCGGCTGCTCGAAATCGAGAAAGGTCTGCTTCATGGCTCGCGGCGCGGGTATCCGATGCGCCGCATCATAGCGCAGGCGCGCCGGCACCGGGCAATGCGGCCGCGACGGTCCCGCTCGACGCTCAATGCGCCAAGGCGTCCCAGACGAGCTTCAGTCCGGTGACGAACAGCAGCGTGTAGCTCACGCGATAGAACACGGCTTCGGAGGCCCGCCGGTGCAGCCAGACGCCGAACCAGATGCCGAGCGGCGCGAGCGGCGCGAAGACGAGCGCCGTCGTCAGGTTCGCGGCGTTGAGCTGGCCCAGGAACGCGTACGGCACGAGCTTCACGTAGTTGACGACGAGGAAGAACACGGCCGACGTGGCGACGAGGGCCGTCTTGTCGATCCGCTGCGGCAGCATGTAGACGGCGAACGGCGGCCCGCCGGCGTGCGCCAGCGTGCTGGTGAACCCGGAGGCCGCGCCCCAGAACGCGCCGGCGGCGCGGCCCGGCTTCGCCATGCGCGAGGTGAGGCGCGCGGTCAATCCGAACCAGCTGTTCAGCGTGAACGTCACGGCGATCAGCCCGATCAGGAGCCGGATCGCGTTGACCGGCAGGGCGCCGAACGCCAGCGCCCCGATGCCGATCCCGACCAGCGCGCCGGGGAGCAGCGCGCGCAGGTGCTCGCGCGACCAGCGGCCGCGGTAGGCGTGGACGCTGAAGAGGTCCATCGCGCAGAGGATCGGCAGCATGATGCCCGCGGCCTCGGGCGGCGCGATGTAGATCGACATCAGCGGCACCGCGAGCCCGCCGGCGCCGGTGCCGAACCCGCCCTTGGCCATGCCGGTCAGCAGGATGGCGACGATCGCGACCGGATAGAACGCCAGCGGGAAGTCGGGCCAGATCACGGCGCCGGCGCGTCGATCAGCATGTCGACGTGCAGGATGCCGTCCTCGTCGTAAGGTGCCGAGACCGGGCGAAAGCCGAGGCTCGCGTAGAACGTCTCGCAGCCGCTGCTGCGCCGCAACGCGGATCGGGCGCCCCGGCCAGATTCCGCGGGTGCGCATGATGCCTTCGATCATCAGCGTGCGTCCCAGCCCGATGCCGCGATGGGGCGGAACCGTGAGCACGCGACCGATCGACGGCTCGGCGTACTTGCGGCCCGGGGTCGAGCACCCGGAGGTATCCGGCGAGCGCGGATGCGGCGCCCGCTTCGGTCCACGCGAGGAGGTGCCAGGCGTGGAGGTCGTGACCGTCGGCGTCCTGGAAGGCGCATTGCTGCTCGACGGCGAAGACCTGCTGCCGGGCGGCGAGCACGGCATACAGATCGGCGGCCGCGAGACCCGGCAACCGCGACCATTGCCAGCGAAGCGTGCGCGCGGCGTCGAGGGCACGGCAGGCGTCGCGGATTCCATCGCGCCGAACATAGCGCAGTCGGCCCGCCGCGTCGAGGACAGATCGACGTGTTCCCTGGAGGCCACCCGCGATCCGCAGATCGAGAAGGCTCATGCGATTCTGCGTTGCGTTCCTCCTGTGGCTTGCGTCGGCGCCAGCGTGCGGAGTTCCGGCGGGTGCGTCACCTCGATTCGGCCGCGCCCGGAATGCACGTCGGGCAGCGCCGAACGCCCGCCGCGACACTGCGGCGCAGCAGTTCGGCGCACAGCACGCCTGCCGCGGCCATCGCCAGGCCGCCGGCGATGCCGGATCGGGCAACGAGCACGGCGGTCATCCCCATGTCGTCGGGCAGCATCGGCGCCAGCGCGAGCAGGAGAGCGGCAGCGCCGAGGAGCAACGTGCCGGCCAGTGCCAGCGCCACGGCCCAGCCGGGCAAGCCCAGGAATCGGTGCGACCCGGCACGCCGGTGGCGCAGCAGCGCGACACCCGGGAAACGCGAGCGCCAGCGCGGCACCGGCGACCGCGAGGCCGGTCGCCACAAACTGCAGCAACGCGGGCAGGCCTTCCGGCGCGAGGCCGGGAAGCGCGTCGGTGCGCAGCGCCTGCGCGAGCGGTGGCGCCAGCTTGACGATGAGCGCGAGCTGCAATGCCAGCAGCGCGAGCAGATAGAGCCGATGGACCATGCGCAATCTCCCGGGCGGTCTCGAAACGGTGCGATCGATGCGGCAGTGCGAGATCGCCGAATCGCCGAGTGGCCTGCGAATTGACGAATTGCCGCGTCATCGGTGGGTTGCGCTGTCGGACGCAACCCACACCGCCATGTCCGCACTCTAGGAGAGTGCGCGCCGCCGCGCCATCGGGCAAACGGACGATGCCCGCGACGCATGCTCACCAGATGAACGGAACGATGCGTTTCGTCGATCGGGCGTATCCGGCGTAGCCCGGGTGGCGCGCGGCCATCTGCGTTTCCTCGATGCCCATCTTGATCGCCAGCACGACGCCGAGCGCGACGAGCGCGGCCCACCGCCACGGCGTCCCGTATCCGACGCAGAAGCCCAGCATCGCGAGCATCACGGCGAGGTACATCGGGTGCCGGACGTGGCGTAGGGCCCGTGGGTGACGAGCTGCCCCCCGGGCTTGGGCTCGGGCCGGATGTCGAAGTTGCCGGGGCGATTCGCCGTCAGCGCCCACGCGCCCACGGCGATGCCGGCCGCGACGAGCGCGGTGGCGGGGAGGCTCCAGCCGCCGGCGTCGAACGGCAGCATGATCGCGACGATCAGCGAGAGTTGCAGAGCGACGATGACGAACGAGCGCATGGCCCGGGGCCGGCGTTTGGAGGCCGCGCCAGCATAACCTAGAATGGCCTTCCCCATCTGCGGAGGCACCATGAAGGCACACCGGATCGCGGTCATTCCCGGCGACGGCATCGGCAAGGAGGTCGTGCCCGAAGGCCTGCGCGCGCTCGAGGCGGCGGCGCGGCGCTTCGGCATCGGCTTCGAGTGGCGCGAGTTCGACTGGAGCTGCGACTACTACGCGAAGCACGGCCGCATGATGCCGGAGGACTGGTTCGACCAGCTCAAGGACTTCGACGCGATCTTCTTCGGCGCCGTGGGCTGGCCCGCCACGGTTCCCGACCACGTCTCGCTGTGGGGCTCGCTGATCCCGTGGCGCCGCGGCTTCGACCAGTACGTCAACCTGCGCCCGTGCCGGCTGATGCCGGGCATTCCCGTCGCCGCTCGCCAACCGCGCGCCCGGCGACATCGACTTCGTCGTCGTCCGCGAGAACACCGAGGGCGAGTACTCGTCGGTCGGCGGACGCATGTACGAGGGCACCGAGCGCGAGATCGTGTTCCAGCAGTCGGTGTTCAGCCGCAAGGGCGTCGACCGCATACTGAAGTTCGCGTTCGACCTCGCCGGCGCAGCGGCCGAAGAAGCACCTGACGTCGGCGACGAAGTCGAACGGCATCTCGATCACGATGCCGTACTGGGACGAGCGCTTCCGCGCGATGGCCGCGCAGTACCCGGACGTGCGCACCGACCAGTTCCACATCGACATCCTGACCGCGCACTTCGTCGGTCGCCCGGACCGCTTCGACGTCGTCGTCGGCTCGAATCTCTTCGGCGACATCCTGTCCGATCTCGGCCCGGCGGTCTGCGGCACGATCGGCATCGCGCCGTCGGCGAACATCAATCCGGAGCGCAACTACCCGTCGCTGTTCGAGCCGGTGCACGGCTCGGCGCCCGACATCGCCGGCATGGGCATCGCCAACCCGATCGGACAGATCTGGTCGGGCGCGCAGATGCTCGACTTTCTCGGGCACGCCGAGGCGGCCGCAGCCGTCGTCGCGCGCGATCGAACGGGTGCTGGCGAGTCCGGGAGCGCCGAAGACGCCCGACCTCGGCGGCTCCTGCCGGACCGTCGAGCTCGGTGCGGCCATTGCCGCACAGATATGATGCGAGTGTCCGACAATTGAGAATCCCGGGCGGCCACCGTGCCGGAACCCACTGCCTGTCGTTTCAAGGGAGACGTGAATGTCATTGTTGATAGGAGTCCCCAAAGAGGTCTTTCCCGGCGAGAAGCGGGTCGCGACCGTGCCCGAGGTCGTCGAGAAGCTGATCAAGCAGGGCTTCCGGGTCGCCGTCGAAGCGGGTGCCGGCGATGCGGCTCAGATCAGCGACGATGCCTACCGCGCCGCCGGGGCGGAAATCGTCGCGGATCGGGCGAGGTTGTGGGCGACGTCCGACATCGTGTTCAAGGTGCGCGGCCCGACCAGTGACGAGGTCGGGCTGCTGCGCGAAGGCGGCACGCTGGTCAGCTTCATCTGGCCGGCGCAGAACCCCGAGCTGCTGCAGCAGCTCGCCGCCAGGAAGGCCACGGTGCTGGCGATGGACAGCGTGCCGCGCATCTCGCGGGCGCAGAAGCTCGACGCGCTCTCCTCGATGGCCAACATCGGCGGCTACCGTGCCGTCATCGAGGCGGCGCACGAGTTCGGCCGCTTCTTCACCGGTTCGATCACGGCTGCGGGCAAGGTGCCGCCGGCCAAGGTCTTCGTCATCGGCGCCGGCGTCGCGGGTCTTGCCGCCATCGGCGCCGCGTCCGGTCTCGGCGCCATCGTGCGCGCCAACGACACGCGCCCGGAGGTCGCGCGACCAGGTCAAATCGCTGGGCGGCGAGTTCGTGCCCGTCGACTACGAGGAGGAGGGCAGCGGCGTCGGCGGCTACGCCAAGGTGATGAGCGAAGGCTTCCAGAAGGCCCAGCGCGAGGTGTTCGCCAAGCAGGCGAAGGACGTCGACATCATCATCACGACGGCGCTGATTCCGGGCAAGCCCGCGCCCAGGCTGATCACCGAAGACATGGTCAAGTCGATGAAGCAGGGCAGCGTCATCGTCGACATGGCGGCCGAGCAGGGCGGCAACTGCGAATGCACCGTGCCGGGCGAGGTCGTCGTCAGGCACGGCGTCACCATCATCGGCTACAAGGACCTGCCGAGCCGCCTCGCGAAGCAGGCGTCGACGCTGTACGCGAACAACCTCTTCCGCCTGATGGAGGACATGCTCAAGACGAAGAGCATCGACGGCGATGTCGTCAACGTCGACATGCAGGACGAGGTCCTGCGCGGCACGACCGTCATCAACAAGGGCGAGGTCACCTGGCCGCCGCCGGCGCCGAAGCTGTCGGCCGCGCCCGCCGCCCCGGCGGCCAAGCCGGTCGCCGCGGCGCCCAAGGCCAAGGGCCACGGTCGGCGAGCAGCGGCCCGATGGCCGGAACGAAGACGGCCGTCGCTGTTCGGCGTCGGCGCGCTGCTGTTCCTGCTCGTCGGCCGCTATCGCGCCGGCGAGCTTCCTCGGCCACTTCACCGTGTTCGTGCTGGCCTGCTTCGTCGGCTACATGGTGGTCTGGAACGTGACGCCCGCGCTGCACACGCCGCTGATGAGCGTGACCAACGCGGTCAGCAGCATCATCGCCATCGGCGCCCTGGTGCAGATCGCGCCGGATCTGTCCAAGATCTCCGCCGACCTTTCCCGTCCGAACGAGTGGATACGCTGGCTGTCCGTGGGCGGCATCGCGCTGGCGACGATCAACATGTTCGGCGGCTTCGCGGTGACCCAGCGCATGCTGCAGATGTTCCGCAAATAGGGAAGAAGAGAACATGACCTCCAGTCTCTCGACGGTCTCCTACATCGGGGCCACGATCCTCTTCATCCTGTGCCTGGGCGGGCTGTCCAACCCGGAGACGTCGCGGCGCGGCAACCTGTACGGCATGATCGGCATGGCGATCGCCGTGCTCGCCACGGTCTTCGGCCCGCAGGTCACCGCCGGCCGGACTGCCGTACATCCTCGCCGCGATGGTGGTCGGCGCGGGCGTCGGCCTCTACGCGGCGCGCATCGTCAAGATGACGCAGATGCCCGAGCTCGTGGCGCTGATGCACAGCCTCGTCGGCCTCGCCGCGATGCTCGTGGGCTACGCCAACTTCGTCGATCCGGCGGTGTCGGTCGGCATGACGCCGGCCGAGAAGACGATCCACGAGATCGAGATGTACCTCGGCGTGCTGATCGGCGCGGTGACGTTCTCCGGCTCGGTGATCGCCTTCGGCAAGCTCTCCGCCAGGATCAGCGGCAAGCCGCTGCTGCTGCCGGCGCGGCACTGGCTCAACCTCGCCGGGCTCCTGGCCGTCATCTACTTCGGCTATGCGTTCATCAACGCGCACAGCGTGGCCGAGGCGATGACGCCGATGATCGTCATGACCGTCGTCGCGCTGCTCTTCGGCATCCACATGGTCATGGCGATCGGCGGCGCCGACATGCCGGTCGTGGTGTCGATGCTCAACAGCTACTCGGGCTGGGCGGCGGCGGCGACCGGCTTCATGCTCTCGAACGACCTGCTGATCGTGACGGGCGCGCTGGTCGGCTCGAGCGGCGCGATCCTGTCGTACATCATGTGCGCGGCGATGAACCGCAACTTCATCAGCGTGATCGCCGGCGGCTTCGGCACCGACAGCGGCGCCCCGGCCGCGGCCGGCGCCGTTGCGCCGGCGGGCGAGGTGAACCCGATCCTGGCGCCCGAGACCGCCGAGCTGCTGCGCGACGCGAAGAACGTCATCATCGTTCCGGGCTACGGCATGGCGGTCGCCCAGGCGCAGCACACCGTCTTCGAGATCACCAGGACGCTGCGCGAAATGGGCGTCAACGTCCGCTTCGGCATCCACCCGGTGGCCGGCCGCATGCCCGGCCACATGAACGTGCTGCTGGCCGAGGCCAAGGTGCCCTACGACATCGTGTTCGAGATGGACGAGTTGAACGACGACTTCCCGGACACCGACGTCGCGATGGTCATCGGCGCCAACGACATCGTGAACCCGGCGGCGCAGGACGACCCGACGAGCCCGATCGCCGGCATGCCGGTGCTCGAAGTCTGGAAGGCGAAGACGTCGATCGTCATGAAGCGAAGCATGGCTTCCGGTTACGCCGGCGTCGACAATCCGTTGTTCTACAAGGACAACAACCGCATGCTTTTCGGCGATGCCAAGAAGATGCTCGACGAGGTCTTGGCGGCATTGAAATCCTGATCGACGCCGAGCGTTTCTCCCGGCCTTTCGCGACCGGGGTCGGCGGCGAACAGGCCGCGAACGCGGCGTCAACCCTCCGACAACGGCGAACGATGTCCGGCCCGCTCTCCCACCTGACCGTGCTCGACCTGTCCCGCGTGCTGGCGGGGCCGTGGTGCACGCAGCTGCTCGCGGACCTCGGGGCGACGGTCATCAAGATCGAGAAGCCGGGGAGCGGCGACGACACGCGGGCGTGGGGCCCGCCGTTCCTCAAGGACGCGGAGCGGACGCGACACCAGCGAGGCGGCCTATTACCTGTCGTGCAATCGGGGCAAGCTGTCCGTCGCCGTCGATTTCACGACGCCCGACGGGCAGCGGATCGTCCGCGACCTCGCGCGGCAGGCCGACGTGCTCGTCGAGAACTACAAGGTCGGCGGCCTCGAAAAGTACGGCCTCGACTATCCGGCCGTCGCCGCGCTGAACCCGCGGCTCGTCTACGCGTCGATCACGGGCTTCGGGCAGAACGGCCCCTACGCGGACCGCGCCGGCTACGATTTCATCATCCAGGGCATGTCCGGGTTCATGAGCGTCACCGGCGAGCGCGACGATCTGCCCGGCGGCGGCCCGCAGAAGGCCGGCATCGCGATCACCGACCTGATGACGGGCATGTACACGACGGTGGCCATCCAGGCGGCGCTCGCGCATCGCGACCGCACCGGGCTGGGGCAGTGGATCGACACCTGCCTGTTCGACTCGGCCGTCGCGATGATGGCGGTGATGAACCTCAATTATCTCGTGACCGGCAAGCCGCCGGGACGCGCCGGCAACGCGCACCAGAACATCGTTCCGTACCAGGTGTTCGCCTGCGCCGACGGCCACCTGATCCTGGCGATCGGCAACGACAGCCAGTTCGCCAAGTTCTGCGAGACGGCGGACCGGCGTGCGTGGGCCGTCGACGCGCGCTTCGCGAAGAACGCCGACCGGGTGCGCAATCGCGGGGTCCTGGTGCCGCTTGTCGCCGAGGTGATGCGCACGCGCACGCAGCGCGCGTGGCTCGACGTCGCTCGAGCCGCTCGGCGTCCCCTGCGGGCCGATCAACCGGCTCGATCAGGTGTTCGCGGAGCCGCAGCTCGCCGCGCGCGGCTTGCGGATGGATCTCCCGCATCCGCTCGCGGGCACGGTGCCCCAGGTCGGCACGCCGATCAGGTTCTCGGCCACGGTGCCGGATTACGAACGTCCGCCGCCGCTGCTCGGCGAGCACACGGCTGAAGTGCTGCGGCGGCGGCTCGCACTGTCCGACGACGAGATCGCAGCGCTCGCGGCCCGTGGCGTGATCGAAGTGCGTGCCTGATGCCGGAGCGGCGGACGTGAGCGACCGGACGGCGACCGGCTGGACCCGCACGCCCGCGTTCTGGATCGCCTACGCCGCGCTCGCGGCGATCGCGCTCGGCATCGCCTGGCAGCTCTTCCCGCTGGCGATTCCGCTCGTCAACCTCGACATCACGCTTTCGCGCGCCGAGGCCCTGGCCCGGGCCGAAACCGTCGCGGCCAGCCTCAAGCTCGCGCCGGACGACGCGCGGAGTGCCGTTCGTTTCGCGCACGACAGCGCGACGCAGAATTACGTCGAGCTCGAAGGCGGCGGCAAGCCGGCATTCGGCGCGCTGGTGCAGGGCGATCTCTACGCTCCCTACTGGTGGGACGTGCGGATGTTCAGCCCCGGCGACGTCAACGAGGTCACGATCCGGTTCGGGCCGGATGGCGCGCCGAACGGCTTCGCCCGCCGCGTGCCGGAGACCTACGTGCGCGACGCGGCGACCAAGGCGCTCTCCGCGGCCGCCGCGCGCGCACTGGCGGAAGAGCGGGCGGCGGCGGACTGGAAGCGTCGATCTCGCACCTTACACCTTGCTCGAGCAGTCGCAGCAGACGCGGCCGGCCGGACGCGTCGACCACACGTTCGTCTATCAGCGCGCCGAGAAGCTCGGCGAGGCGCGCATCCGGCTGCGGCTGACCGTCGCCGGCGACGAGCTGACCGAGATCGCGCCGCTACGTGCACATTCCGGAATCCTTCGAGCGCCGGTTCCGCGAGCTGCGCAGCGCCAACGACACGATCGCGGGAATCGCGAGCCTGTCGGCGGGGCTGCTCTACGGCCTGGGCGGCTGCATTCTCGGCGTGCTCTGGCTCGCGCGCGCGCACTGGCTCGTCGTCCGTCCGGCGCTCGTCGCGGGATTCGTCGTGGGCGGCCTCATGGCGGCGACGGCGCTGGCCGCGGCGCCGGCCGCCTGGTTCGGCTTCGACACCGCGCAATCGGCGACGACGTTCTGGGCGCGCCAGCTGGGCGCGGCGGCCGCGATCGCGCTCGGCGGCGGGCTCGGCGTACGCGCTCGTGTTCATGGCGGCGGAAAGTCTCACGCGGCGCGCGTTTGCGCACCAGCCGCAGCTCTGGCGCGTCTGGTCGCGCGAAGGCGGCGCGACGCGCGCGGTGCTCGGGCGCACGGCCGGCGGCTACCTCTTCGTCCCGCTCGAGCTCGCGCTCGTCGCCGCCTTCTATTACGCGACCAATCGCTGGCTCGGCTGGTGGCAGCCGTCCGAGGTGCTGACCGATCCCAACATCCTTTCGTCGGCGTTGCCGGCGCTGATGCCGATCGCCGTTTCGCTGCAAGCCGGGTTCATGGAGGAGTGCGTCTTTCGCGCCGTGCCGCTGGCACTGGGTGCGCTGATCGGCGCGCGCTTCGGCCGCCGCACGCTCGGCATCGGGATCGCGTTCGTGCTGCAGGCGGTGATCTTCGGCGCCGCGCACGCGAATTACCCGGGCTTTCCGCCGTACTCGCGTCTGGTCGAGCTCGTCGTGCCGTCGCTGCTCTGGGCGGCGATCTTCCTGCGCTTCGGACTGCTGCCGACCATCCTGCTGCACGCGCTGTTCGACCTCGCGCTGTTCTCGATTCCGCTGTTCCTGGTCGATGCGCCGGGCGCGTGGGCGCAGCGCGCCGCCGTGTTCGCCGCGGGACTCGTGCCGCTCGCCGTGGTGCTCTGGCGCCGGGCGCAGGCCGGTGCCTGGGGCGAGTTGCCGGCGTCGCTCCGCAACGGCGGATGGACGCCATCCGCACCGGCCCCGGAGCGCCCGGCCGAGACACGCGTCGTCGCGGTCTCGCGCGGGCAGAATCTCGTCCAGCGCTGGCTGCCCGCGTCTTGGCCTGGCGGGTCTTGCCGCCTGGTTCGCGTGGACTCCCATGCAAGCCGACGTGCCTCCCCTCGCGCTCGACCGTGCCGCCGCGGAGGCCGCGGCCGACGCGGCGCTGAAGGCGCGCGGCGTGACGCTCGGTCCCGAATGGCGGCGTTTCTCGACGGTGCGCCGCGCGAGCGACGAGCCGTCGTGGACGCAGCACAAGTTCGTCTGGCGCGAGGCGGGCGCCGAGGCCTATCGCGCGCTGATCGGAACGACACTCGCGCCGCCGCTGTGGGACGTGCGCTATGCGACGTTCGAAGGGGATGTCGCCGCGCGGGCCGAGGAATGGCGCATCACGATCGAGCCGGACGGCAAGGTGCGGCAGATCCGGCATGTGCTGCCCGAGGCAGCGGCCGGGAGTACGATTGCCGAAGGAGGCCGCGCTGACGCTCGCGGAACGGCATGTGCGCGAACGGTTCGGCATCGGATCCGGCCGCGCTGACGCTCGTCGCGGCGGAGGAGAAGGATCGGCCGGCGCGCACCGACTGGTCGTTCGTCTTCGCGGACCCGCGGATCGACGTCGGCAAGGGCGGTGAGGCGCGGGTCAGCGTGACGCTCGCCGGCGACGAGATCGTCGGCGCCGGCCGCTTCGTCCACGTGCCGGAGACGTGGCTTCGCGCGGAGCGCGAGCGCTCGGGCCGCCTGCAGGCCGCAAAGATCGCGGCAGCACTGCTGTTCGCGCTCGCGGGGCTCGCGGCGCTGGTCTTCGGCGTGCGGAGCTGGCTGCGCGAGCCACTGCGACGCCCGTGCGCTCGCGATCGTTCTGGCGATCGCGCTCGGCGCGGCGGCCGGAAGCATCGCCGTCATGTGGCCGTCCATCGCGATGCAGTTGAGAACGACCGAGCCGATCCTGTGGCAGGTGATGCTCGCCGTTGCCGGCTCCCTCCTGGCGGCCGGGCTCGCCGCGATGGCGATCGCGCTCGCGGCGGGCGTCGGCGCGTGGGCGGCGCGCACGGCGCCGAGACGCGACGCCCGCCGGACCGCTGCCGCCCTGGGCCGCGGGTGTCGCCGCCGCGCTCTTCGTCGCGGGCGCAGGCGCGCGGCGGGCCGCCTCGTGCCGGCGGAGGCACCGCTACTGGCCGTCGCTCGCGTTCGAGTCCGCGGCGTTCCCGTGGGCCGCGGCGGCGTCTCGACGGTCTCGCGACTGTCTCGTCGATCGGCGTCGGGCTCTTCCTCCTGCACCTCCTCGACCGCGTCACCGCGGCATGGACGCGGCGATCGTGGTTCGCGGTCGCGATCGTCGTTGCGCTGATCGCGGGAATCATCGCGGTGAAGGCCGGGCGAGGCCGGGGGCGCGCTGGCCGAAGGCATCGGCGCCGGGCTCTTCGCGGCAGCGGTGGTCTACTTCGTGCTCCGCTTCGATGCGCGAACGGTGCCCGCCTACCTGGTGACGGCCGGACTGGTCGACGCCGCGGAAAGCGCAGCTCGCGCGGGGACGGCCGCCGGATGGGAAGCGTTCGCCATCGCCGCCGCGGTCAGCGTTGCCGTGGGCATCGCCGCGACGCGTTACATCGGCCGGCCGTTGCCGATCACCGCCGGATCGTGACCCGGTCCGCGTCCCGATTGCTGGCGCAGCTCGCGCAGGGGATGGCCGCCGACGCCATCCCGCTCGCCCGCCGGATCGAGCGCGCGCGCCGCGGGCGCGTGCCAGTGGCCGAATGGGAGCGGATCGCCGCTGCCGTGGCGCGTTCGATCGAGCGCCGGCAATCCCGCGCCGCCCGCCGGCCGGCCATCGCCTACCCGCCGGAGCTGCCGGTGGCGCAGCGCGCGGCCGACATCGCGCGGGCGATTCGTGAACATCAGGTCGTGATCGTGTGCGGCGAGACCGGCTCCGGCAAGACGACACAGCTGCCCAAGATCTGCATGGCGGAAGGCCGCGGCGAGCAAGGGTTGATCGGCCATACGCAGCCGCGCCGGATCGCCGCGCGCGCAGTGGCGACGCGCATTGCGCAGGAACTCTCGACCGAGCTCGGCACGATCGTCGGGTACAAGGTCCGGTTCACCGACCACACCAGGCCCGACGCGTTCGTCAAGCTCATGACCGACGGCATCCTGCTCGCCGAGACGCAGGGCGACCCGCTGCTCGCCGCGTACGACACGCTCATCATCGACGAGGCGCACGAGCGCAGCCTCAACATCGACTTCCTGCTGGGCTACCTGAAGCAGCTCCTCCCGCAGCGGCCCGACCTCAAGCTGATCGTCACTTCGGCCACGCTCGATGCCGATCGGTTCTCGCGGCACTTCGGCAGCGAAGGCAAGCCGGCGCCGGTGATCGAGGTGTCGGGCCGGATGTACCCGGTCGACGTTCGTTACCGGCCGCTCAAGACGCGCCGGCGAGGAAGCCGACGACGAGGAGGAGCTCGAGGACGCGATCGTGGACGCCGCGGAGGATCTCTGGCGGACGGGGCCCGGCGACATCCTCGTGTTCCTGCCCGGCGAGCGGGAGATCCGCGAGACCGCGGACCTGCTGCACAAAGGGCTCGCGCGACGGCCGTACGCGGCGGCCGTCGAGATACTGCCGCTGTACGCCCGGTTGTCGGTGCCCGAACAGCAGCGCGTGTTCGCGCCGTCGCGAGGCCGGCGGGTCGTGCTCGCGACCAACGTCGCCGAGACCTCGCTCACGGTGCCGGGCATCCGCTACGTGATCGACACGGGCGTCGCGCGCGTCAAGCGGTATTCGCTGCGCAACAAGACGACACTGCTGCAGATCGAGAAGATCGCGCAGGCCGCGGCGAACCAGCGCGCGGGCCGCTGCGGGCGCGTTGCCGACGGCATCTGCGTGCGCCTCTACGGCGAGGACGATTTCGCTGCGCGGCCGAAGTACACGGATCCCGAGATCCTGCGCAGCTCGCTCGCGGCAGTGATCCTGCGGATGGCGGCGCTTTCGCTCGGCGACGTCGAGGCGTTCCCGTTCGTCGAGCCGCCCGGCGCGCGCGCGATCGCCGATGGCTTCCAGCTGCTGCACGAGCTCGGCGCGGTCGACGGCGCGCGCCGCCTGACGCCGCTCGGGCCGCGAGCTCGCGCGGTTGCCGGTCGATCCGCGGGTCGGCAGAATGGTCCTCGCGGCGCGGGACCGCGGCTGCGTCGCCGAGCTGCTCGTCATCGCGAGCGCGCTGTCGGTGCCGGATCCGCGCGAGCGACCGCTCGCGCAGCAGCAGGCGGCCGACCAGGCGCATCTTCTTTTCCGTGACGAGCGCTCGGATTTCCTCTCGCTGCTGGCGCTCTGGCAGTTCTTCGAGCAGAAGCTCGGCGAGAACCTGTCGCACCGCCGGCTGGTCGATGCCTGTCGCGCCCGGTTCGTCTCCTATCTGCGCCTGCGCGAATGGCGGGACGTGCATGCGCAGCTCGCGGGCGAGGTGGCGGAGCAGGGGTGGCAATGGAGACCGGCCCTGCCCGCCACCATCGACGCCGCGCGTTACCAGTCGATCCACGAGGCGCTGCTCGCCGGATCTGCTCGGCAACGTCGGCTGCCTCGACGGGGACACCGAGGGGTATCTCGGCGCGCGGGGGATCCGGTTCCACGTCCATCCCGGATCCGGGATGGCGAAGAAGCGGCCCAAATGGGTGCTGGCCGCCGAGCTCGTTGAAACCTCGCGGCTGTTCGCGCGCTGCGCGGCGAGGATCGAGCCGGAATGGATCGAGGCAGTCGCAGGCGATCGCGTGACCCGCGACTATTTCGAGCCGCGGTGGGACAACGAGCGCGGCGAGGTCGCCGCCAGCGAGCGTGTGCAGATCTACGGCCTGACGCTGGTGCCCAGGCGTCGGGTTTCGTTCGGCAACATCGATCCGAAGGCCGCGCGCGAGGTCTTCGTCCGCGAGGCACTCGTGCCGGGCGCGCTCGCGACAAAGGGCGCGTTCCTTGCGCACAACCGGAAACTCGTCGCGCAAATCGCCGAGCTCGAGCACAAGGCGCGACGGCAGGACGTTCTCGTCGGCGACGAGGCCATTGCGGGCTTCTACGCCGAGCGGATCCCCGAGGGCATCCATTCGCTCGCGACCTTCGAGGCTTGGCGGGCCGGGGCCGAGCGCGGCGATCCACGCGCGTTGTACATGTCGCGCGACATGCTGATGCGCCATGCGGCGACGCACGTGACGGAGGCGCTCTTCCCGGAACGGCTCGCCATGGCGGGCACCGAATTGCCGCTCAAGTATCGCTTCGCGCCCGGCCAGCCGAACGATGGCCTTACCCTGACGGTCCCGCTCGAGCTGCTGAACCAGATCGATCCCGCGCGCCTCTCGTGGCTCGTCCCGGGGCTGATCCGCGAGAGGCTGATGGGCATGCTGAAGGCGTTGCCGAAGGCATTGCGCAACCGGCTGACGCCGTTGCCGGACGCCGTGACCGCGTTCCTCGAAGCCGTGCCTTACGGTCGAGAACCGCTGTCCGACGCGCTCCGGCACTGGTTGGGAGTTCGGCTGGGCGAGGTTCCGTCCGCCGGGGTCTGGGACGGCGCTGGAGGTCCCCGCGCACCTTCGGATCCAGCTGCGCGTGGTCGACGCCGCGGGGCGCGAGCTTGCCGCCGGCCGCGACCTCGCGACGTTGCAGGCGCAGCTGGGCGAGGCGGCGCAGCTTTCGTTCGCGCAGGCCGGACCCGCGCTCGAGCAGCACGGGCTCAAGGCGTGGAATTTCGGCGATCTTCCGGAGACACTGACGACGGTGCGGGACGGCCGGCAGCTCACCGGCTATCCGGCACTGGTCGACGATTCCGACAGCGTGTCGATCGCCCTGCTGGACACCCGCGCCGTCGCCGACGCGGCGACGCGCGCCGGCGTGGTCCGGTTGTTGCGGATCTCGCTCAAGAGCAGCCTGGCCGCCTACGAGAAGGGCGGGACCGGATTCGCGCAGGCGGCCCTGCAGTTGAAGACGGCCGTCCCGACCGACCGACTCCTGGCCGATGTCCTCGCCGCAGTGTGCGACCGTGCTTTCGTCGGCGACGATTCCCTGCCCAGGACGGAGAGCGCATTCGCCGAACAGACCCGGCGCGCGCGGACCCGCCTGCCCGCCGTCGCCGAAGGCGCGTTCCGGCTGCTCGCGGCCATCGCGGCCGCGCATCATGCGCTGGGGCAGCGAATCGGCGCGTCGCCGCCGCCGATGGCCCGTCCGGTCGCCGAAGTGCGACGGCGGCGCGACGCCCTCGTGTACCCCGGATTCTTCCAGGCGACGCCCTGGGCGCAGCTCGCGCATTTGCCGCGGTACCTGACGGCCCTGGACCGGAGGCTGGCCAAATGGCCGGGGGATCCCGCGCGCGATGCCCGGCATTCGGCCATGATCGAAACGTGGTGGGAGCGCTATCTCGAGCGGCGGGGCGCCAATCTCGCGGTGGCGGAAGCGGAGCCGGCGCTGGAGAAATTCCGCTGGTCATTGGAGGAGCTCTCGGTCTCGCTTTTCGCGCAGGAACTGAAAACACCGTTTCCGGTGTCCTGGAAGCGACTGGAAAGGGCTTGGGCGGACATCGGGCCCTGACAACCGGTGCCGGGATCGCGTTGTCGCGTCGGCTTTTGCCGTGGTAGAGTAAGGCCAACAGCATAAGTTGTTCTCGCGCAAAGAATTTTGCCCGGCGGCGCCGATCCGAGCCCGAGGACAAGGACGAGCATAGTCGGAGTGCCTGGTAAGGGGCGGCTTCTTGCACACATCGTCACTCGCGTGAACCCGACCTCGACCGAATCGACGTCCCCGAAGCCGATCCCTCGCGACATGGCGAGGATCCTCGGCGACTGTCGAGACATCGCGATTCATCGACTGCAGCTTTCGTTCGCCGCGCTGCTCGATCGCGTTGGCGACATGCTGATGGACCGGGCGAGTCGCACCGATGTCCGCGAGGAACAGACGTCCTGCCTCGAGGCGCGCGATGTGCTCCAGCAAGGCAAGCAGGGCCTCCTGGCCGAATTCGAGCGGCGGTTGCGGGCTCAGCTGGACGAGCGCATCGCGGGGAAGATCGCGCCGAAGACCGAGTTCGCGAAACTCGAGAGCGACAAGCTCACGCTCATCGACACGCACGCGATGGACGAGGCAGTCGTCACCGGCAACATTACCCGGGTGGTCGAGAACCTGTGTCACGACGAGCTGCAGCTCCTCAACCGGGGGGTGGGTCATCTGCTCGGCCAACCTGACCTCGAGACAGCTGGCAATCCGTTCGCGCCGGCGGCAATCGTCGACGCCTTCGCCAATTCACTGCGGTCGATCAAGGCCGAGCCCAGGGTCAAGTTCACGATTCTCAAGGAACTGAACCGGGCGTCTCTGGCGGAGATCAACGGCATTTACGCCGACCTCAACAAGCATCTGCAGAATCTGCATGTCATGCCCGCGGGCATCAACCGGCCGTTGCCGATTCGCCGCCGCGGCGGGCGCAGTCGTGCCAAGCCCGGAGCGGATGGGACGCTAGGCGATGGCGCGGACGCCCATGATGCTTCGTCAGCGGCCGCGGGAGAGATCGACCTGATGGACCTGTTTCGTCGCCGGTTTGGCGGCGATGCGGTTGCGGGGTCTGCCCCCGGCGCGTCGGGGATGCCCGGCCGAACGCTCGGATGGTCCGGAGCACCTGGCACCCAGGGCATGGGAGCAGGGCCGGTGGGGGACGCCTCGGGGATGCCGGGGTTGAGTCCGGGTGGGGCTGGCGCGCCTGGCGTTCGGTTTGTGGGCGGCGGTGCGCCGGCGGACGGCAGCCAGCCGTTTCCCGCGATTTCGGTAGACGGCGCGGCACGTTACGTTCCGAGGGGCCCGATGGCGCCGACGCCCTCCGGATATGTTCCGGGGGCGCCGATCATGGCGACGCCGATGCTGGGCGAGGGCCTGGCGCGGCTGCAAACCGGAGAAACGGGATTTGATCTGAGCGACGGCACGGTCGTTCAGTTCTCCGGCATTCCGGAAGGCAAGCACAACGTCTTGCGCGACCTGCAGCAGTCGCCGCTCGGCCAGAAGGCGAATCAGCTCGAGTCGATGACCATCGAGCTCGTCGCGATGCTGTTCGACTACATCTTCGAGACGAAGGACCTTCCCGACGGCATCAAGGCGCTGCTGGCCCGGCTGCAGATCCCCGTGCTCAAGGCGGCGATGCTCGACGGCGCATTCTTCGCCAAGAAGAATCACCCGTCGCGCCTGCTGGTCAACGCGCTCGCCGAAGCCGGACGGGGCTGGACTCCCGTGATGGGGACGAACGACCCGCTCTACAGCCACATCAACGCTCTGGTCCATCGGATCCTCGACGGCTTCACCGACGACCTGGCGATCTTCGACGAGGCGCGCGAGAAGCTCACCCGTTTCCTCGCCGACGAGGAGCAGGCGGCGGAAGCGAACATCCAGTCGACTGCGGAAGAAATCGACCAGACCGACCGGAGGGAAATGGCCGCGGTCGTGGCGAAGTCGGAGATCGAGCGGCGCATCGAGATGTACCCGGTCCCGAACTTCCTCGCCTGGTTCCTGCGCGAGCAATGGAACGCCGCACTGGAGGATGTCTACCTGACCCAGGGTGAGGAGAGCGAGCGATGGGAGCAGAGCATCGCCATGCTCGAAGACCTCGTCTGGAGCGTGCAGCCGAAACGGACGCGCGACGACCGAAAGCACCTCGTCGCGCTGCTCCCGGCACTGCTGAAGCGGCTGTCCGCGGCGATAGAGAGCGTCGAATGGCCGCCGCATGGGCGTGAGCGCTTCATGGCGAACCTGGTCGAGGCGCACGCGGCATCGGTGAAGCCGTCGTCCGATTCGGCGGCGCTTGCCACGGCCGCCGTCGCCGAGCAGGCGAAGGCGGAGGCAGAGCTGGCGATGGCCGCCGGCGACGCCGACAGGGCGGCGCAGGCGGAGGCGCGCGCGGTGGCGATGACCCAGGCCGAGCCGGTTGCCGAGCCGGAGGTGATCGACGACCAGTTCCTCGAAATCGCCCAGGATCTCGAGCGCGGCACGTGGATCGAATTCGAGTCCGACGACGGTCAGCTCGCGTTCGCCAAGCTCGCTTGGATCAGCCCGTTGCGCGGCACCTACCTGTTCACGAACCGGCAGGGGCTCAAGGCCCTGTCGATGAATGCCGAGGAGCTGGCCGAGCGTTTTCGCACCGATCGGGCGCGCCTGGTCGAGGCGGCACCGCTCATCGATCGCGCCTTCGGCAGCGTCATGGCGTCGTTCGCCGATTCACTGCCGGCCGAGCCCGCCGACTGACTGCGCATCCGGCCTGACGGGACGTTGCCGGCTGGCCGCCGATCCCGCATCGCCAAGGCCATGTCCGCACCCCGCATCGGCGCGCTGATCATCGGCGACGAGATCCTTTCGGGCAAGCGTCAGGATCGTCATCTCGCGCACGTCATCGCGACGCTCGCCGGACACGGGCTTGGGCTCGACTGGGCGCGCTACGAGGGCGACAATCGCGACGCGCTCGTGGCCGTGCTGCGGGAGACCTTCGCGAGCGGCGACGTCGTCTTCAGCTTTGGCGGTGTCGGCGCGACCCCGGACGATCACACCCGCCAGGCTGCCGCCGCCGCTCTCGGCCTGCCGCTGGAACGGCACCCTGCCGCGATCGCCGCGCTCGAAGCGCAATTCGGCGCCGGCGCGTACCCGCACCGTGTCGTGATGGCCGAGTTCCCCGCCGGAGCGGCGATCATCCCGAATCCGGTCAATCGCGTCGCGTCGTTTTCGATCCGTGATCATCACTTCTTTCCGGGCTTTCCGCAGATGGCCTGGCCCATGCTGGACTGGGTGCTCGCGACCCGCGCTCCCGCGCTCGCGGCGCCGCCCCTGGGCGAGCGCGCCATCGTCGTGCACGGCGCGGGCGAGAGTCAGCTGCTCACGCTGATGAACGACTGCGTCGCAAGGTATCCGCAGTTGAAGCTGTTCAGCCTGCCGTCGTTCTTGCCGGATGGCGCCCGCCGCATCGAATTGGGCTTTCGCGGCGAGCCTGTCCGCGCTCGACGCCGCGCTGGCGTATCTGTCGGCCGGCGTCGAGGCGGGCGGGTTCCGCTGGGAAACGCTCGCGCCCGATGTTTCGGGCGGGACGCCGAGCGGCAGGCCGTCGTGATGCGGGGTCTCGGCATGGATGCGAGCGGAACCTGGTACGACGACGTCGCGATCGGAGATTCGTTTGCGCGTTCGATCACCATCACCGACACGCACCTGGTGCTGGGCGCCGGTCTGATCGGCGACTTCAACCCGCACCACGTCAACGACGAGTACGCGAAGGGCTCGCGCTTCGGCACGCGGATCCTCCATGGCATGATCACGAGCGCCCTCATGGGCGCGCCGGTGGGCATGTACTTCCACGGCACCGCGATCGCCTATCTCGAGCACGCGGTGCGCTTCACCGCACCGGTGCGCGCCGGCGACACGCTGACGTCGCTGTGGACGATCACGGACCGCCACGACAAGCCCCATCATGGTGGGGGCGTGGTCGTGCTGCACGGCGTGTGCCGCAATCAGGACGGCGTCGTGGTCGCCGAGGCGGAGGGCAAGATGCTCGTCCACGGCCGGACGTGAGCGCCGGCCGCCCGATCAGCCTTGGCGCGCCGTTGAACGACCGTCACGCTCACTTCGTGCGCCGCCCGCCGCGGGGGCGCTCAGCGCCCGCGCGCATTCGGCGACGAGATCGGGTCCGCGATAGATGAGTCCGGTGTAGATCTGAATCAGCGTAGCGCCGGCGTCGATCTTTTCCTTGGCATCCGCGCCCGAGAGGATGCCGCCCACGCCGATGATCGGCAGCGCGCCGTCCAGTGCCTTGGCGAGCCTCGCGACGACGGCCGTCGACCGCGCACGGAGCGGCCGGCCGGAGAGTCCTCCCGTTTCGTCGGCGTGCGGTTGCCCGGCGACACCGTCGCGGCTCACCGTCGTGTTCGTGGCGACCACGCCGTCGATCGCGTGCCGGACGAGGAGCCGCGCGATGCCGTCGATGGCGGGCATGGTGAGATCGGGTGCGATCTTGACCGCCATCGGCGTGTACTTGCCGTGCAGCTCGCAGAGGGCCTTCTGCTCGGCCTTCAGCTCGCGCAGCAGCCTCCCGAGCGCCTCTTCCGCTTGCAGGTCGCGCAGCCCCTTGGTGTTCGGCGAGGAAATGTTGATGGTGACGTAGGAGGCGCGCCCGTAGACGGCGCGAAGGCAGGTGAGATAGTCGCCGCCGGCATGCGCGTTCGGCGTGTCGAAGTTCTTGCCGATGTTGAGGCCGAGGATGCCGCGCCACGATCGCGCGTGCCGCGTTGGCGAGGAACCGCTCGACGCCATCGTTGTTGAAGCCGAGCCGGTTGACGAGCGCTTCCGCCTCCGGCAGCCGGAAGAGGCGCGGCTTCGGATTGCCGGGCTGCGCTCGCGGCGTGACGGTTCCGCATTCGATGAACCCGAACCCGAGCGCGGCGAGTCCGTCGATGTGCGCGGCATTCTTGTCGAGTCCGGCAGCGAGACCGACCCGGTTGGGGAACTCGAGACCCATCGCCGTGACCGGCGACGGCGCAGGACGCGGCGCCAATGCCCGCGCGATACCGAAGCGGGCCGCGACGTCGAGGCTCGCGAACGCCATGTCGTGCGCGGTCTCCGGGTCGAGCGCGAAGAGCAGCGGGCGGAAGAACGGATAGATCATGGTGGACGAGCGGGGAAGTGCGGGGCGAAGCGCGTTCCGATTCGACTTCCTCGGCCGATCGCGGGCCGCTCACCGGGGGCGCGGCGAAGTCGTGTCCGGCCCCGCGTCGACGCGATGATACCATTCGCGCGCCACCCACCTCCCTGCAATCCCGTGTCGCGTCGACGGCTCTCCCTCGTAGCGCTGCTCTGCGTTTTCGCATGGGCGCTGCCCGCGCTCGCGCGGCCCCCGGCCGAGGCGAAAGCGGCCGGGTATGCGGCGCGAAAGGACGTGCGCGCCTTCATCGACGAGATGACCGCGGAGCACGGCTTCGAGCGCGCGGCGCTCGCACGCACGCTGGGCGAGGTGCGCTTCCAGCGCGCGATCGTCGCCGCGATGGATCGCCCGCTGCTGGAGCCGCCAAAGTGGCACAGCTATGCGCGTTCCTTCCTCGCGCCGGAGCGCGTGGCGGCCGGCGTCAGATACTGGAGCGAGCACCTGGAAGTCCTGGCTCGCGCCGAGGAGCGCTACGGCGTGCCGGCGGAAATCGTCGTCGCGATTCTGGGTGTGGAGACCTACTATGGAAAAAATACCGGAAACTACCGGGTGCTCGACGCGCTGGCGACGCTGGCCTTCGACTACCCCCGCCGCGCCGCGTTCTTTCGCGGCGAATTGAAGCAGTTCCTGCTGCTCGCGCGGGAGCTCGGGATGTCGCCGCTCACCGCCAAGGGATCGTTCGCCGGAGCCATGGGCCTGCCCCAGTTCATGCCCGGGAGCTACCGTACGTACGCCGTCGATTTCGACGGCACCGGACATCCGGACCTGTGGCACAGCCCGGGGGACATCGTCGCCAGCGTCGCCAATTACCTGGCGCGGCACGATTGGCAACCGGGCGGGCCCGTGCTGCTGCCGGCCGTGATTGCCGCCGAAGGGCGCGACGCGGCGCTGCGCAAGCTCGATGGCGGTCTTTCAGAGCGCCGTGCCGCCGATGCGTGGGCCGCGGATGGCGTGAGCTCAGCCGATCCGCTCGCGGGTACCGCGGACGATCCGGTCGGCCTTTTGCTGCTCGAGGAAGCAGCGGATGGCGTCGACAGCGCCAGCTACTGGATCGCGTGCAACAATTTCTATGTCCTTACGCGCTATAACCGCAGCCGGCTCTATGCCGCCGCGGTGCACGCCCTCGCGCAGGCAATCAGGGCGACACGCGCGGACGCCCCGCGCTGAAGCGGCCGGAGGTGGTGCGCGCTGTCGCGGCCGGCGTTCCTAGTGCAGCGCGTTTATCCGGGCGAGCTTCGCCGCATACACGTCGTGGTCGCGGCGGGTCGTGCTGTTCTGCATCGCGAGCGTCAGGTGCCTGCGCGCCGGCTTGATGTCTCCGAGGTTCAGGTAGGCGATGCCGAGCCAGAAATGAAACTCGTGATAGTCGGGGGCGCGCGCAACTTCGCGGGCGAACTCGTCTTTCGCGGTCGTTGCATCGCCCGCGCGCATCGCCGCCATCCCGCGATGGAAGTGGCTGAACGGAGGATCGGGATCCAGTTCCGCGAGCCTGGCGGCCAGGCGCTGCGCCGCCTCGACCCGGCCCAGGTCGTTCAGGACCGCTATCAGGTTGGACATCGTCTGCGTATTGCGTGGCTCGCGGTCGAGAACGTGGCTCAGCACCTGCTCGGCCTCCTGCAGATTGCCGTGGCGACGATAGATCGCGCCGAGCGTGTTGTACGGTGTCAGGAATCCGGGGGTCCGCGCGACCGCCCCGCGCGCCCACCAGTACGCGTCATCCGTTTGACCGCGGGCGAGCGCCTCGACTGCCCGGTTGTTCATGTACATCGCGACGATGATCTCTTCGCCGATGGCTCGCGTGCGCATTGCGCGCATGTCGGTCGATGGCAGGAAGTCGATCGTCATCGCGTCGCTCTCGTGCGGCTTGACCCCGACGCGATAGCCGCCGCCGCCATGGTCGGTCTTCCTTGGTGCGAGCGTCACGTTCACGTGTCCGATCGACAGATAGATGTCGCCGGTGCGGGCCCAGGTCTCGTCGACGAACACCTTCTGATACTCGACCGTCAGCCCGAGCTCCTTGGCGAAGGCGGCGGTCATGATGACCAGCGACAGACAGTTGCCGGACCGCGCCGCGAATGCCTCCGCGGCATTGCGGGTCATTTCGGTGTCGTACTCGAGCCTGAGCTGACCGCTGCTGTAAAGGGCATCGATCAGCGCCTGCATGCGGCCCTTGGCGCGCGCCGGCTCGGCGATCGCGTCATGGATATAGCGCTTCATGTCGTCGCTGGCCACGAACAGGTCGTCGGCTCCGATGCGTTCGGTCGGCGCCGCAAACAGCCGGTCGTGGAAGAAGCGCGCGTCGTGCTCAGCGACCGGCGTGGCCGCGCAGGCCGCGAGCAACGAGGAAAGTAGCAGCACCGTCCAGCTTTTCATCTGGCGCCTCCATTCCTGGCCAATCCTGCGGCCCATTCTACTCCGCACAGGACGCGCTATCGCTCCGTCTGACCGGTTTGTGCCCGCACATGAGCGACAAGTCCGCAGGTCGAGGCATCGGTCCCGGGGGGCAGCGCCGTGCTGCCGGCAAGTGCCGCGACGATCGGTCCGGCGAGGGTCTTGCCGAGCTCCACGCCGAATTGATCGAACGGGTTGATGCCGTACAGCACCGCTTCGACAAAGGTTCGGTGCTCGTAGAGCGCGAGCAGCTGGCCGAGTCGATAGGCGCTGAGCTCGGGCATCAGCAGCATCGTCGACGCGCGGTTGCCCGGACACACGCGCGCGGCGACGGCGGCATCGAGATCGGCAGCCGCCGTGCCTCGTGCCAGCAGCTCGGTCCGGATCGCTTCCGGGCTGCGCCCCACGAGCAGGGCCTGCGCCTGCGCGAGCGCATTCGCAACGAGCAGCGTCTGCTGATTCGCCAGCGGGTGCGTGGCCGTGATCGGCACGATGAACTCTACCGGCGCCTCCCGCGTGCCCTGATGGAGCCATTGGAAGAAGGCATGCTGGCCATTGGTGCCGGCCTCGCCCCAGAGGGCCGCCGAAGTCGGCCCCGCCAGCGTGCTGCCGTCACGTCCGACGCGCTTGCCGTTGCTTTCCAGGACCAGCTGCTGCAGATAGGACGGCAGGCGGAACAACGCCTGCGCATAGGGAACGACGACGCGCTCGGCGTGCCCCAGCTGTGTTGCGTTCCACCAGCCCACGAGGCCGAGGAGCACCGGCAGATTGCGCTTCGAGCGGTTCCTCGCGAAAATGTGCATCGACGCTCGCCGCGCCGGCCAGGAGTTTCACGAAACGCTCCCAGCCCAGCTTGAGCGCGATCGGCAGCCCTGCCGGCGACCAGAGCGAATAGCGCCCGCCGACCCAGTCCCATAACGGGAGGATGTCCGCCGAAGCCAAGCCGAACGACTTTGCCGCCGCGGCGTTGCCGGTGACCGCGATGAAATGCGAGTTGACGTCCACGCCCTTGCCCAGCCCGGCAACGAGCCACGCCTTTGCGCTGGCGGCGTTGGCGAGCGTTTCCTGCGTCGTGAACGTTTTCGACGTCACGACGAACAGTGTCGTCGCGGGCTCCAGCGGCGCCAGCGCGCGCGTGAGGTGCTCCGGATCGACATTGGCCACGAACGAGACATCCACGCCCTGCGTCTGTGCACCCGTACTGGCGCGCGCGCGCGGCGGGGGCGCCAGCGCCGAGCAGACGAGCAGCGGGCCGAGATCGGAGCCGCCGATGCCAAGATTGACGACCGCGCGGATGGGCCGCCCCGTGGCGCCGACGCGCAGGCCGGCCCGGAGTTGCGCCGCCAGCGTGCGCATCCTCGACTGCGCGGCGCGGATGTCGGGGATGACGTCGCGCCCGTCCACCACGCGCGGCGCATCGTCCGCCTGGCGCAGCGCCGTATGCAGCGCAGGCCGGCGTTCGGACTGATTCACCTTCTCGCCGGCGAAGAGTGCAGCGATCCAGCCGGGGAGGCCGGCCGCCGTCGCGTGGGCGACCAGCAGCGCCAGCGTGTCCGCGCCAAGCCGCTCCTTGGACAGGTCGACGAGCCAGCCGTCCCAGGCGAATGACAATCGGACGAAGCGGTCGGGGTCGCGCGCGAAAAGCTCGACGAGCGTGGTGCCGGCGAGCGTGTGGCGGTGGCCGGAGAGGTTGTGCGGGGCGGTGTCGGTCATCGGTGCGGGCGCGGAGCAAGGGGCGGCAGGTTGCCGGGTACGGCACGAGGCATCACCTTGCAGCATAGTCGAACCGACGCGCAATGCAAAACGGCCTCGCCCGACGCGGTCGACCGGGCCGTCGAAGCGCGTCGGGGCCGCGCTTCCGGGACGGCCGGCTGGCGGAGGCCGGTGGCTGGACGGCGCGGAACGGGCGGATTTGATCTTACATCAAATGCGAATCATTCGCATTCGTATTGACATCGAGGCCAGGCTTCCCCCACAATCGGACCATCGCCTTCAACCTTTGGAGTTCGCCATGCAATTCGCCCGATTCCTGCGCACCGCCCTGGCCGCGCTTGCCCTGTGTGTCGTCGCCGCGACGGCGCGTGCTGCCGAGGAGCCCGTCCTCAATCTTTACTCGGCGCGGCACTACCAGACGGACGAAGCGTTGTACGAGAACTTCACCAGGGCGACCGGTATCAGGATCAACCGGATCGAGGCCGGCGACGAACAGCTGCTCGAGCGGATCAGGAACGAGGGCGCGATGAGCCCCGCCGACGTCCTGCTGATCGTGGATGCCGCCCGGTTGTGGTCGGCGCAGCAGCAGGGACTCTTCCAGCCCGTCAGCGTCGGCTGCGCTCGCCGACTCGGATACCGGCATCGATGCGCGACCCGGACGGCAACTGGTTCGGCTTTTCGAGTCGTGCCCGCGTCATTGTCTACAACAAGTCCGCCGTCAACCCGGCGGACGTTCCGACGTACGAATCGCTTGCTGCCGCGAAGAACAGGGGCAAGGTGTGCACGCGCCCGGGCAGCCACCCCTACAACCTGTCTCTGGTCGCGGCATTGATCGCACACAACGGCGAAGCGAAGACCGAGGAATGGGCGAAGGCCGTCGTTGCCAACATGGCGCGCCCGCCGCGCGGTGGCGACTCCGATCAGATCAAGGCCGTAGCAGCCGGCGAGTGCGCCATTGCACTGGCCAATACCTACTACTACGTCCGGATGCTGCGCTCGGCGAAGCCCGAGGAGCGTGAATGGGCGGCGAAGACCGGGGTCGTCTGGCCGGACCAGTCGACCTATGGCACGCATGTCAACATCGCCGGCGCCGGCGTGCTGAAGAACGCGCCGCATCGGGAGAACGCGATCCGGTTCCTGGAGTACCTGGCGAGCGACGAGGCGCAGGCCTATTTTGCGAACGGCAACAACGAATGGCCGGCGGTGAAGGGCGCCGTCGCGAAGAATCCGGAGCTGGAGTCGCTCGGGGCGTTCAAGGCCGACCCGCTGCCGATCGCCACCCTCGGCAAGAACACCCCGGCGGCGCAGAAGCTGCTCGACCGCGCCGGGTGGAAGTGACGCAGCTCGCAGTCAGCGTGCGGGCGCCACGATCGGCGGGACTTCGGGTGCCGGCGCATGGCGTCCCGCCGCGGTGCCGCGCCGCACTGCGCGCGCCAGAATCAGCAGCGGCAGGACGCCAACGGCGACGATTGCGAGCGAAGGCAACGCGGCCTCGGCGAGCCGCTCGTCCTGCGCGAGCGTGTAGGTTCGCGTGGCCAGGGTGTCGAAATTGAACGGTCGCAGGACCAGTGTCGCCGGAAGCTCCTTCATCACGTCGACGAAGACCAGCAGCGCCGAAGCGGCAGCGGTCCGCGCGAGCAGCGGCGCATGGACGCGCAGCAGCGTCCCCATCGTGCCGGCGCCAAGGCCGCGTGCCGCGGCATCCATGTTGGGCGTAATCCGCGCGAATGCCGGGTCGATGCCGTTCCAGGCGACGGCGAAGTACCGGACGAGGTAGGCGTAGATCAGCGCCACGATCGTCCCGGTGAGCAACAGCCCGGTGCGGATGCCGAACTCGCGCTGCATGAATTCGGCGAGCCAGACGTCCACCGCGCCGACCGGCAACAGCACGCCGACCGCGAGCACCGAGCCCGGGACCGCGTAGCCCAGCGCCAGCAGGCGGCTCGTCGCCTGGGTGAGTGCGCCCGGGGCAAGCCGGACCGCGTAGGCGACGACGATCGCGAACACCACGGCGAGCAGCGCGGTCGCGCCGGAGACGCGGAAACTGTTCCAGGCCAATTCGCCGAACCGCGCGGCGCCGGGAAGGCCCGGCTCCGACAGCGCGAGCCGGCCGAGCAGCAGCAGGGGCAGCGCGAAGCCGATCACGATCGGCGCGACGCAGATGAGCGTGGCCGACCATGCGCGCCAGCCGGTCAGCATCGGCTGCGGCGGCGGCTTCTGGCTGCGCATGCGGCCTCCGCGAGCCGCCCGCGCCGCGCCGCGCGACCACTGCTCGAGCAGCACGGCACCGATGACGAACGCGAGCAAGGCTGCGGACAGCTGTGCCGCGGCGACCTTGTCGCCGAGCGAGAACCAGGCGCGGTAGATGCCGGTGGTGAAGGTGTCCACGGCGAAATAGGCGACCGTGCCGTAGTCCGCCAGCGTCTCCATCAATGCCAGCGCGATGCCGCCGGCAATGGCCGGACGCGCGAGCGGCAGGTCGACGCGCCAGAACGCCTGGCGCGCGTCGAGTCCCATCGTCCGCGCGGCTTCGATCAGCGAGGCCGGCCGCTCGAGGAATGCCGTGCGCGCGAGCAGGTAGACATACGGATACAGGACCGCGATGAACATCGCGGCGGCGCCGCCCAGCGAACGCACGTCGGGAAACCAGTAGTCGCCCTTCGACCAGTGGAAAGCGTGCCGGAGCGCGGACTGCACGGGCCCCACGTAATCGAGCCACTCCGTGTAGGCGTAGGCCATGACGTACGCGGGCATCGCCAGCGGCAGCAGCAGCGCCCATTCGAAAAACCGCGCGCCGGGAAACTGCCGGTTCGTGACCAGCCAGGCGGTGACGGTTCCGCCGAAGGCGACGCCGGCGCCGACCAGAACGACCAGCGCGAGCGTGTTGGCGACGAATCCCGGCAGCACCGTCGCCACGAGGTGCCCCCAGACCTGGCCGTGCCCCGCGGCAAGCCCGAGGCCCAGCACGGCGACGACGGGCAGCGCGGCGAGTGCCGCGCAGGTCACCGCGACGGCGACGAGAGGGGAGCGGTTACGCATTGCGGCGTCGCGCGGCGGCGATGCGCCACCGTCGTCACGATGCACCGGGCACGATTCGATCGATGCACCATCCGTCAATTATAGACACGCCGCAGAGACGAGGCGGCGGCGGTTATAATCGACGCGCTCCCATGCGTATCCTGCTTTCCAACGACGACGGCTACTTTGCCCCGGGCCTCGAGCGCCTTGCCGCAGCGCTCGCGACGCGCGCCGAGATCACCGTCGTTGCGCCGGAAGCCGACCGCAGCGGCGCTTCGAATTCCCTGACGCTCGATCGGCCGCTGACGGTGCGGCGCGCGCCGAGCGGCTTCCTGTTCGTCAACGGCACGCCGACCGACTGCGTGCATCTCGCGGTCACGGGCCTGCTCGAGCGTCTGCCCGACCTCGTGATTTCCGGCATCAATCTCGGCGCGAACATGGGCGACGACACGATCTATTCGGGCACCGTGGCCGCGGCGACCGAGGGCTTCCTGCTCGGCATTCCGTCGATCGCGATTTCGCTCGCGTCGAAGACGGCCACGCATTTCGAGACAGCCGCGGCCGTGGCGCTGGAACTCCTCGATCGGCACGAGCGGCAGGCGCTGGGCGCGCGCCTCCTCAACGTGAACGTGCCCGACCTGCCGCGCGCGATGCTCAAGGGCTTTCGCATCACGCGGCTCGGTCGCCGCCACAAGGCCGAGAACGTCGTCGCGACGAAGAGTCCGCGTGGCGAGACGGTGTATTGGGTCGGCGCCGCCGGCGCCGCCGCGGACGCGGGCGAGGGCACCGATTTCCATGCGGTCGAGCAGGGTTTCGCGTCGGTGACGCCGCTGCAGATCGATCTGACGAGCCACGACGAGATGCCGCAGGTCGACGCGTGGCTCGCGGCGTGATGAACGACCCCCACGCTCACTGTGTGCGGCTTCGCCGCATCCCGCTGTGCGGGACCAGCCTTCGGCTGTCCTGCGGCCTTCGGCCTGGTGTTCGCTGCCCCCCGCGGGGGCGCACAGCGCCCTTCGGGCGGCCGGGCGGGCGCTGACACCAACGAAGAGGAGCGCGATGGGCACGCTCGGCGAGAAGATGTCCGGCATCGGCATGACGTCCACGCGCACGCGGAACCGGATGGTCGACCGCCTGCGCGCGGACGGCATTCGCGACGAGCTCGTGCTCGAAGCGATGAACGCGACGCCGCGGCATATCTTCGTCGACGAGGCGCTCGCCATCCGCGCGTACGACGACACGCCGCTGCCGATCGGCAGCGGCCAGACGATCTCGCAGCCCTGGGTCGTCGCCCGGATGACGCGAGCTCGCACGCGCCGGGCGCACGCTCGAGCGCGTCCTCGAGGTGGGCACGGGCTGCGGCTACCAGACCGCGGTGCTGGCCCGGATCGCGGGCGAGGTCTACACGGTCGAGCGCATCGGTGCGCTGGTCGCGAAGGCGCGGCGCAACCTGCAGGCACTCAAGGTGAAGAACGTGCGCCTCATGCACGGCGACGGCACGGCGGACCTCGGCGAAGACCTCCAGTTCGACGCGATCATCGTCACCGCGGGCACGACGCACGTGCCGACCGGCCTCTACCGATACCTGAAGCCCGGCGGCCGGATGGTGCTTCCGCTCGCGCAGCACGGCGAGCACGGCGACGGTGTGCAACGCCTCACCGTGATCGACGCGACGCCGGAGGGTTACCGGGAGCAGACGTTCGATGCGGTAAGATTTGTTCCGTTGTTGCCGGGACTCGCCTGATGCCGCCTTCGGAGTCTTTCTCCTCGCCGGGCCTTTCCAGCGTGCCACTGCTGCGCCGATTTGCGGCCGGTGCGCTGCTGCTCTGCCTTGCCGCGTGCGCGTCGCGCCAGCCGGCCCCGGTCGAGGAGCGTTCGTCGCGCCCCGCGCCGCCGCCGGCCGCAGCGGCGCCGGTGCAAACCGCGCCGGCGCCGAAACCCGCGACCGAGCCCGACTGGCGCCCGAAGACCTACACGGTGAAGCGCGG
Source organism: uncultured beta proteobacterium (assembly GCA_963708855.1). GTDB lineage: Bacteria > Pseudomonadota > Gammaproteobacteria > Burkholderiales > Casimicrobiaceae > CAIWHR01. The sequence goes on from CAVPUM010000022.1 coordinate 120,262, forward strand.
CGACACGCTGTACACGATCGCGCTCGACCACGGGCTCGACTATCGTGAGCTCGCGGCGTGGAACAACCTCGAGAACGTCAATCTCATCCGCCCGGGTCAGGTGCTGCGGCTGGCGGCCCCGGCGGAGCCGGCAGTGGCCGGTGCGTCGGCAGTGCAGACGGCGCCGCTGAAGAGCGTGGCGCCGGTGGTGGCGGGCGAAGCAAGCGCCGCGCCGTCCGCGCCTCCGGCGGCAGCGGGAACGCGCAACACGGACAATTACAAGACCCAGCCCAAGGCCGTCAAGGAAGCCTATTCCGAGCAGGCATTGCGCGACGTCCAGCGCGCCGCCGCGGCGCCCCCGCCCGTGGCCGCGGCTATCGCGCCGCCCGCCGCCGTGGCGCCGGCACCGCCGCCCGAACCGGCACCGCCGGCGGTCGTCGCGCGCGCCGATCCCAAGCCTGCACCGGAGCCGGCGGACGGCGACGAGAAGGTCGACTGGTCCTGGCCGGCCAGAGGCAGGATCGTCACGGGTTTCTCGGAGGCAGCGAACCTGAAGGGCATCGACATCGCGGGCGCGGCGGGACAGCCGGTGGCCGCCAGCGCGGGCGGCAAGGTCGTCTACGCGGGCACCGGTCTTCGCGGCTACGGCAAGCTCATCATCGTCAAGCACAACGGCACGTACCTGTCCGCTTATGCGCACAACAAGGAGATCCTGGTGAAGGAAGGCCAGCAGGTCGCCAAGGGCCAGAAGATTGCCGAGATGGGCAACACCGACGCCGACCAGGTGAAGCTGCATTTCGAGATCCGCCGGCACGGCAAGCCCGTCGATCCGCTCCGGTACCTGCCACCGGCATGAGCCATTCGCCCGGCCTCCCCAAGCACGGCGACGTTCCTGCCGGAGGGCCGGCGTGGAACGCGACGGAGCACCGTTGAGCCTCATGCGGCGCGCCCAGGATGCCGCCGACCTCGAACTTCCCGGCTTCGAGCCCGCGGACGAGGCGGTGCTTCGCCACGCCGCGGCCGCTGCCGACGAGGAGCCGCCGGCGGCACGGCCCGAGCCGGACCGCTGGACGCGGGAACTGCCGCTCTCGCAGCCGGAGCCGGGGCTCGGCGCGGACATCGTCAACGATGTCACGCAGATCTATCTCAATGAAATCGGCCAGCACGTGCTGTTGTCCGCGCCGGAGGAGCTCGCGCTCGCCCGGGCGGCGGCGAAGGGCGATTTCACGGCGCGGCAGCGACTGATCGAGCACAACCTGCGGCTCGTCGTCAGCATCGCGAAGCACTACACCAACCGCGGTCTCGCGCTGCCCGACCTGATCGAAGAAGGCAACCTCGGCCTGATGCACGCGCTCGACAAGTTCGACGCCGAGCGTGGCTTCCGGTTCTCGACCTATGCCACCTGGTGGATACGCCAGGCGGTCGAGCGCGCGATCATGAACCAGTCGCGGACCATTCGCCTCCCGGCGCACGTCGTCAAGGAGCTGAACGTGGTGCTGCGTGCGCTGCGGCACCTCGAAATGCACGGCCAGCCGGATGGCCGCGACGTCGCGCTCGACGACGTCGCCCACCTGCTCGGCAAGCCGGTCGAGCAGGTGCGCAAAGTGCTGCGCTACAACGAACGCATGACCTCGCTCGACGCGCCGCTGGACCGCGAAAGCGGCGTGTCGATAGGCGACGGTCTCGTCGATGACGACGCGCTGTCTCCCGAGCTCGTGCTGCACAACACCGAGATCGAGGCCTGGGTGCGCATGTGGCTCGCCGAGCTCAACGATCGGCAGCGCACCGTGATCGAGCGCCGCTACGGGCTGAACGATCGCGAGGTGGCCACGCTGGAGGAGCTCGCGCGCGAGATCGGTGTCACGCGCGAGCGCGTCCGGCAGATCCAGGCGGAGGCGCTCGACAAGCTGCGCGCGCGCCTGAAGCGCCGGGGGCTCGATCGCGACGCGTTGCTGTGACGCGCGCCGCCGCGGCGCGCTAGACCGTCGCCGCCAGCCGACTTGCGCAGGGCCGCGGCCGCCGGCAGGATCCGCACGCGCGCGCCGCAGTCGCCAGAGCGCCGAGGCGCGCTCGAGATTGGTGTCGGTGCGGGCCGCGACCGGGCCGTAGCGCAGTTCGGCATACGAATCGCCGATGACGCGGAACGCCTTCGTGAACTGCGGCCAGCGCGCCGCCGCGCGCGCGGCATAGGCGAGCGGCCCTTCATGCGCCGCACGCGGCAGTCCCGCGCGCGCCAGGCGCGCGCACATCGAGTCCCAGAGCGCGCGCGCGCGATCCTGGCGGCGGCGGCGCCACGCGAGCCAGCCCAGGAGCGCGCCGACCCAGGCCGTCGCAATGCGCCGCCACGATCGCCGTGATCTGCCATGGCGCCAGGACGTTGAGTTTCCATTCTCGCCACAGCGAGCGCTGCCGGTCGAAGTTGAAGCCGATCACGTTGCGGCGCCAGTCGTGATTGATGGCATCCCATGACAGCTGCAGGCTCTTGAGAAACGTTTCGTCGAGGCGCGCGAGCATCGGGATGGGCTCGCTGGCGGGCAACGAACCGCCGAGGCCCAACTGGATGCGCGACGGCGCGACCGCGGCGGTCGGGTCGAGGCGCCGCCATTGCCCGCCGACCAGCGCCTCGGCCCAGGCGTGTGCGTCCGACTGGCGCACGATCATGTAGTTTCCGCTCGGATTGATCGTGCCGCCTTGATAGCCGGTGACCACGCGCGCGGGAATTCCCGCCGCGCGCAGCAGCACGACGAAGGCGCTGGCGTAGTGCTCGCAGAAGCCGCGGCGGGTTTCGAACAGGAAGCCGTCCACGGAATTGGCGCCGAGAAGCGGCGGTGCCAGCGTGTAGAAGAAGGGTTCCTTGTGGAACCAGTCGAGCACCGCGTCGATGAAGGCCTGGTCGTCGCGCTGGGCGCGGCGCAGCGTGCGCGCGAATTCGAGCGTCTTCGGATTGGACCGGCCCTCTTCGGACGGCAAGCGGAGATTGTCGCTGATGTCGCGTTGGAGGTCCGGGCCCCGTCCCGCGGGATAGGAATCGCGCAGGGTCGAGGACTGCTGATAGCGCAGCGGCTGCGTGACGGGCAGGCGCGCGAGCACCTGCTGGTCGCGGGTGAGCACCGCGTCGACATCGGTGCGCATTCCGGCGTCGTCGGCGTTTGCGGTCGATTGCGGCAGGCTGCCCGGCAGATCGAGCGCGAACAGCCAGTGCTTCCAGTGCGGCTCGAGCGTGACCGTGTAGATGACGGTCCGGCCGTCGCCGCGGGCGAACGTGCCGGGCGATCGTTGCGCCGGCAGCGTCCACTCGCGCCCGTCGAAGTCGGTCAGCACGGGGCCGCGCCAATAGCGCAGCCACGGTGGCGGAACCGGCCCGTCGAAGTCGACGCGGAAGGCCACGGCGTCGGACAGCGAGAGTTCGCTGATGAGACCCGGCGCCATGCGATCGGAGAGACCCGAATTGGCTGTGTGGTCCGCGGGCACGCCCCACAGCGGGCCTGCGACCCGCGGAAAGAGCAGGAACAGCATCGCGGCGAGGGGTATCCCCTGCGCGAACATCCTGAGCGTCACGGCCAGCGGCGTGCGCCAGCCGCCGGCCAGGGGCGGAAGCGCGGCCGGTCTCGACAGCACCTGCAGCGTGCCGCCGAGGAGGACGATGGCCGGAATGGTCGCCGCTGCGGCGAGCAGCGACTGGCTGTAGAAGAACGGCGTGATGATCAGCAGGCACGCGAGGCACACGATCAGGGTTCCGTCGCGGGCCCGGCGCGTCTCGAGGTACTTGATGCCGATCAGCGTGAACAGGAATGCGACGCAGGGATCGCGGCCGATGAAATAGCCCATCGATTCGCGGATCGCGATCGCGGTGACGAACGCGAGGACGCCGAGCACCCAGGACCGGATGATCTCGGGCGGCGTGCCGCGGACGCCTGGCGGCGCGGGCGATGAGCAGAAGCGCAGACCGACGAGCGATACGCCGAGGCCGCGCGATCCAAGGCGGCACGAACGCCAGCATCGGCAGCTGCGTGGCCAGCAGCAGCGAGCCCAGCCACCGTATCTGGCCGGTGGACAGCGTGTCGTCGCCTGGCGCGGGCGGCGCGCGGCGCTGATTGGTAAAGAACAGGTTCGCAGCGCTCATTGGACCGCCACGCTTGCGGCTGTCGCCGCTGCGTCGCCGGCCGACGGGGCGTCAATCACACCTTGGGGCGGCCCGGCAGCGCTCATGGCGCCCTGTTCCGGCATCAGCGCGAGCGCGGTCAGCGCCGCGCGGCGGTGCTCGCGTCCCTGCCCGCCGGCCAGCGCGACGCCCGGAGCGATCAGCGCGAAGGGCCTCGCCGCGCGCTCGGCGGCGAGCACCCATGCGGTCAGCCGCGCGATCCTGACCTGCGGGTCCAGCGCGGCGGGAAGGCGAATCCCAGAGGAGGTTGACCGGCCCGCCGCCGCCGCCGCCCTCGAACTGCTTCGTATGCCATCCGGCGCCACGCGCGACGGCCTTCCACGCCACGCGTTGCAGCGGGTCTCCCGGCTGGTAGGTGCGCAATCCGGCGAGATCGGCGTCGGTGCCATGCGCCACCGCGACGTCATCCTGGCCGGCATCGCCCGTCGGCAGCGGAGGCGGCGCGATTTCCGGCGTCGGAAAGGCAATGCCGGCGAGCGGAAAATGGACGTAGGCCCAGGCGCGCCACAGCCCCAGCGGGAAGTCGGACGACAGCGTGATGCGGCCCAGCACGATACGGCCGCGGCGCGGAGTCAGCAGCTCGAGGGCGACCGGCAAGGCCGCGTCCGGCACGACGTCGACGGTCACGGTCATGCAGCCGCGCGCGCCGAGCGTGATCGCGTAGCGCGGCGTCGCGCCGCCGGCCAGCACGAGCGTGAACGGCATGACGGCGCCCGCGAATGTCTCGCCGGCGGCAAGGGGGCGCAACTCGATTCCCGACAGATTGCGGAACGTGTGGACCAGCGCGGCGGACATGAGTCCGACCAGCATGAACGTCACGACGAAGCCGAGCGAGAGCGAGTAGTTGAGCGAGGTGAGCAACGCCATCCCGAGCGTCGCGAGAAAGGCGATGCCGCGTCGCGTCGGGAGGATGTAGATCCGGCGGTGGCGCAGGACGACCGGATCGTGGTCGGCCGGCGCATGGCGGAACAGCCGCTGGAGGTAGTCCTGGCGCCAGGAGCCTGCGACCGCCGCGGCGCTGCGCGTGAGGGTGGACGCGGGCATTGGGGGAATCGATGCTTTGGGGATCGTGCGGCGGCCCCGCAAAGCCAGGGGCCGAAGTGGCGGTAGCTCAGCGCTAGGGCAACGCGACGCCGCGCAGCAGCGCCTGCGCCTGCAACGCGCCCGCGCGGGCGCCGCCCGCCAGCCGATGCCCCGCGACCGACGGGAAGACCGCCTGCACGTCCTCGGGCAGCACCATCGGACGCCCGGCCAGCAGCGCCCAGGCGCGCGCGGCGGCGAGGAGTAGCAGGCCGGCGCGCGGCGACAGGCCGCGGCGCGCCCCGGCATCGGCGCCGCTGCCGACATTGCCGCGCGTTGCCGCCAGCAGCGCCTGCACATAATCGAGCAGGGCCGGCGCGACGTGCACGGCGGCGGCCTCGCGTTGCCACTCCAGCAGCGTCGGCGGATCGGCCAGCGCGGGGAGCGTTGCCACCTGCGCGCGCCGGTCCCCGCTCACGAGGAGCTCGCGCTCGGCCGCCGGGTCCGGGTAGCCGATCTCGATGGCCATCAGGAACCGGTCGAGCTGCGATTCCGGCAACGGATAGGCGCCGATCTGCTCGACCGGATTCTGCGTGGCGATGACGAAAAACGGATCGGGCAGCTTGCGCGTCTCGCTGTCCTGCGAGACCTGCCGCTCCTCCATGGCCTCCATCAGCGCGCTCTGTGTCTTGGGCGGCGCGCGGTTGATCTCGTCGGCGAGCACGACGGAGTGGAAGATCGGGCCCGGATGGAACCGGAACGAGCGGGTCTCGGTGTCGAAGATCGACACGCCGAGCACGTCGGCCGGCAGCAGGTCGCTCGTGAACTGCACGCGCGCGTACTTGAGGCCGAGGGTCGTCGCGAGCGCCTGCGCGAGCGTCGACTTGCCGACACCGGGAATGTCCTCGATCAGCAGGTGGCCGCGCGCCAGGAGGCAGGCGAACGCGAGTCGCAGCGGGTCGCGCTTGCCGACCACGATCCGGTCGAGTTGCGCCAGCACGCCGGCAAGGCGCTCGGCAATCGGGACATTGGTCTGGCTCAGCGGGCGTACGGTCATGGCTCTTTTTCCGTGGCTTTGGTGCCGTTGCCCGGCACATTATCCTGCAATCGAAGGCTGGTCATCCCCGCCGGGCACGGGCTACACTCCACCCGTCGGGGTGCCGGCGCCGTCGGGCGTCCGGCCGCCGCACAGCGTTGCTCCGTCGAACCCGTCCCCGCTTCAAAAGCAAACGTCATGCCCACTGCGTACATCACCCATCCGTCGTTCCTGCTGCACGACATGGGACCCTACCATCCCGAATGCCCCGACCGGCTGCACGCCATCGGCGACCGGCTCATCAGCACCGGCCTCGACAGCTATCTCGCCCACTATTCGGCGCCGGCGGCGTCCGCCGAGGCGATCGCCCGGGTCCACGGCCAGGACTACATCGCCACGATCGAGGCCGAGAGCCCCGACGAGCGGACTTCATTTTCTCGATCCCGATACGGCGATGAACCCGCATTCGCTGACGGCGGCCCGGCACGCCGCGGGCGCGGTCGTGCTCGCGACGGACCTCGTCGTGTCCGGCGAGTGCAGCACCGCGTTCTGCGCCGTTCGCCCGCCCGGCCACCACGCCGAGCGCGACCGCGCGATGGGCTTCTGCCTGTTCAACAACGTCGCGGTGGGCGCCGCGCACGCGATGGCCGTCCATGGCATCGAGCGCGTGGCGATCGTCGATTTCGATGTCCATCACGGCAACGGCACCGAGAACATCTTCTCCGCCGACCCGCGGGTGCTGATGGTCTCGACCTTCCAGCACCCGCTCTACCCCTACTCGGGCCTCGACCATCCGGCGGCGAACATGGTCAATGTCCCGCTCGCCGCGGGTACCGGCAGCGAAGGATTCCGGGATGCCGTGCGTGACCGCTGGCTGCCGGCGCTCGAGCGGCACCGCCCCCAGATCATCTACGTTTCGGCGGGATTCGACGCGCATCGCGAGGACCCTCTCGCGGGGCTCGAGTTCACCGAAACGGACTACGCGTGGGTGACGCGCGAGCTCGTCGCGGTGGCGACGAAGCACGGGCAAGGACGGATCGTGTCGACGCTGGAGGGCGGTTACGCGCTCTCGGCGCTCGGCCGCAGCGCGGCGGAGCACATCCGCGAGCTCATCGCGGCGTGATCGCGCCGCCGTCGCCGTCCCGGCCGGCGCGATGGCAACAGCGGTTGGAGGAGGTGGCGTGGAGCGACGGAAGTTTCTCGGGACGTGCGTGGCGATCTCCGGCACGGCGGGCCTCGCGGCATTGCCCGCCTGGGCGGAGGCGGCGCCGCGGCTCTACGACCGGGCGCGGCTCGTCGATGTCCACGGCGCGCCGCTGAAGGCGCGCGCGGTCGTCGCCGAGACCAATTACGTCTTTCATTATCCGTTCGTCGGCACGCCGTGCTTCCTGCTCAATCTGGGCCGGCCGGTCGCGGCTGCGGCCACGCTTCGCCGCGACGACGGGACGACGTACGCCTGGGGCGGCGGCGTGGGACCCGCGCGCGCGATCGTCGCGTTTTCCGCGATCTGCGCGCACAAGCTTGCGTACCCGACGCGCGACGTGTCGTTCATCCGGTACCAGCCGCAGCGCTCGGCGACCTCCGACGCGCAGGTGATCCACTGCTGCGCCGACCACAGCGTCTACGATCCGGCCTCCGGGGCGCGCGTGCTGGCGGGGCCCGCCCCGCAGCCGCTCGCCGCCATCCTGCTCGAATACGATGCCGCGACGGACGAGCTGGCCGCGCTGGGCACGGTGGGCGCCGAGCAGTTCGACGCATTCTTCACGAAATACGAGTTCAAGCTGGCGCTCGACCACGGCCAGGGAAAGGCGCGACGGCCGGTCGGGGCGAGCGCCGTCGTGCGCGAGCTCGCGCAGTACTGCAAGCAGACGATCCAGTGCTGAACCAGGCGGCCGACTCCGCGATCGTCGTCGTCGACCTGGCCAAGTCCTACGGCGCCGTCGCGGCGGTCCGGGGAGTCTCGTTCGCGGTGCGGCGCGGAACGACGACGGCGCTGCTCGGCGGCAACGGCGCGGGCAAGACGACCACGCTGTCCATGCTGCTCGGGCTGCTGACCCCCACGTCGGGGCGCGCCACGGTGCTCGGCGCCGACATGCCGTCGGATCGACACCGCGTGCTGCCGCGGATGAACTTCACGTCGCCCTACGTGGATCTGCCCAAGCGGCTCACCGTGCGCGAGAACCTGACCGTCTTCGCCGATCTCTACGGCGTGCGCCGGCCGCAGGAGCGCATCGACGCCGTCGCCGCGGATTGCGACATCGCCGGCCTGCTCGCGCGGCCCTACGGCAGCCTTTCGGCCGGGCAGCGCACGCGCGTGTCGCTCGCCAAGGCGGTGCTGAACGAGCCGGAGGTGCTGTTGCTGGACGAGCCGACCGCCTCGCTCGATCCGGACATCGGCGACCGGATGCGCACCTACCTCGAGCGCTACCAGCATCGCACCGGCTGCACGATGCTGCTCGCCTCGCACCACATGGGCGAGGTCGAGCGGATGTGCGACGACGTGATCATGCTGCGCGCCGGGGTGGTCGTCGATCAGGGTTCGCCCGGCGCGCTGATCGCGCGCTACGGCCGCGGGAACATGGAAGAGGTGTTTCTCGACATCGCGCGCGGCCGCGCCGACGAGCGCCTGCCGGCAGCGCGGCCGAGGAATCCACCGCATGAGCTCCCGCGACGGTTGCGGCGCGTCCGCTGCACGGGCGCTCGCGGCCGTCCGCGCGGCGCGTGCGCGGCGTGCTGCGCCGGCACGCCTACCTGATCCTCAAGTCGTCGACGCGCATCGTCTCGATGATGTACTACCCGACGGTGACGATGGTCGTCTGGGCGTTCGTGACGCTCTACCTTGCGCCGACCAACGATTTTCTCAGGGACGCGCCGGGCTTCTTCATCGGCGCCGTGCTGCTCTGGGACGTCCTCTTCCGCGGCCAGCTCGGCGTGTCGCTGACGTTCATCGAGGAGTTCTATGCGCGCAACCTGGGCAACCTGTTCGTTTCGCCGCTGACCTTGCCCGAGTACATCGCGGGCCAGCTCGCGATCAGCGTCGCCCGCGCGCTGATCGGCGTCGGGGGCGCGTGCGTGTTCGCGTACCTGCTGTTCCGGTTCTCGATCTTCTCGCTCGGCATTCCGCTCATCGCCTTCTTCGCGAACCTGCTCGTGTTCGGCTGGGCCATCGGGCTCGCGATGTCCGGGATGATCCTGCGGCTGGGCCTTGGCGCCGAGGAGCTCGCGTGGGCGGCGATCTTCATCATCGCGCCGATCTCGGGCGTCTATTATCCGATCGCGGTCCTGCCGTCCTGGCTGCAGGCGGTTGCCTGGGCCCTCCCGTCCGCGCACGTGTTCGAGGGGATGCGGGGCGTGCTGCAGGACGGCGCTTTCCGCTGGGATCACTTCTGGGCGGCGGTGGCGCTCAATGCCGGCTACCTCGCGCTCGGCGCCGCGGTGTTTCGCCTGGGCGATGCGCGACGCGCGCAATCGCGGTACGCTGCTGCAGATGGGCGAGTAGCCCGTGCGCTGACAACGATGGCAGCGGCAACGCGCTGGAAAGGGCACGGCAATGGCGACAGATCCGGCACCGAGGCTGCGAAGCCTCACCGTGCGCGCGGTGCGCGTGCCGATGCGCGAGCCGCACCAGACCGCGAGCGGCGCCGTCGCCGAGTCGCCGCTGGTGCTGACGGACGCGCTGTTCGACGACGGCCTCGTCGGCCACAGCATCGTGTTCACCTACACGCCGATGGCGCTGCAGCCGGTCGCCGAGCTGATCCGCAACGTCGCGGCGCTGGTCGAAGGCGAGCCGCTCGCTCCGGCCGAGATCGAGCAGAAGCTCGCGCGGCGCTTCCGGCTGCTCGGCACGCAGGGTCTCGTCGGCATCGCGCTCGCGGCGATCGACATGGCGCTGTGGGATGCGCTTGCGCGCAGCCACCGCACGTCGCTGGTGAAGCTCGCTGGGCGGCAGTCGAGAAGCCCTTCCCGGCCTACGGCGCGGTCGGTTACGACGGCGTCCTGCGCTCGGCGCAAGCGGCCGAGGAGTGGGCAAAGCGGGGATTCACCGGCGTCAAGGCCAAGATCGGCTATCCGACGGTGCAGGAGGACGTCGCCGTCATCCGCGCGATGCGGAGCGCGGTGGGGGACGACGGTGGCGATCATGGTCGACTACAACCAGTGCCTGACGCCGGTCGAGGCCGTGCAGCGGATGCGCGTGCTCGATGCCGAGGGACTCGGCGTGGGTCGAGGAGCCGACGCTCGCGCACGACTACGCGGGACATGCGCTCGTCGCCCGCGAGGCCGCGACGCCCGATCCAGTGCGGCGAGAACTGGTGGGGATCGCTCGACCTCGCGCACGCGATCGACGCGCGGGCGTCGGATTACGTGATGCCCGACGTGATGAAGATCGGCGGCGTGACCGGCTGGCTCCGCGCGGCGGCGCTCGCGCAGGCGCAGCGGCATGCGCGTGTCGAACCACCTGTGGCCCGAGATCAGCGCGCAGCTGCTCTGCGTCACGCCGACGGCGCACTGGCTCGAGTACGCGGACTGGTGGAACCCGATCCTGGCGGAGCCGCTCGCCGTCGTCGGCGGCATGACGAGCGTGGCGGGCACGCTCGGCACCGGCGTGGCCTGGGACGAAGCCGCGGTCCAGCGGTACTCGGTCTAGCGATGCCCCCGGACGCACCCGAGCATCCGCCTGCGGAGAGACGCGATCGTCGAGCGGACGCTCGCGCACTACAACGAGCGCGCCGACGATTTCTGGGAAGGCACGCGCGGGCACGACGTGACCCAGAACGTCGCGGCGCTGCTCGCGCACATCGCGGGCGAGCCGCCGTTCACGCTCCTCGATTTCGGCTGCGGTCCCGGGCGCGATCTCCGGACGTTCGCGGCGCTTGGCCATATCGCGATCGGCCTGGACGGCGCGGCGCGCTTCGCGGCGATGGCGCGCGCGCACAGCGGCTGCGAGGTGTGGCAGCAGGATTTCCTGCGGCTCGATCTGCCCGCCGACCGCTTCGACGGCGTGTTCGCCAATGCGTCGCTGTTTCACGTGCCGAGCCGGGAACTGCCGCGCGTGTTGCGCGAATTGCGCGCGGCGCTGAAGCCCGGCGGCATCCTGTTCAGCTCCAACCCGCATGGGCGCGACGAGGAAGGCTGGAACCGCGGGCGTTACGGCGTCTACCATGACCCGGCGACGTGGCGTGCCTACGGCGCGGCCGCCGGTTTCGAGGAGATCACCCACTATTTCCGCCCGCCGGGCCTGCCGCGCGAGCAGCAGCCGTGGCTCGCCTGCGTCTGGCGGAAGCCGGGTCCCTGACGCCCGGACGGCGTGCGCCGCGCGACGGACGAACCAAAGCCGGTTGGCGCACTCTGAGATAATCGGTGCAACGTTCGACCGACCTCAGCATTGACCGGAACCGTGAATTCGAGCCTACGGAAGACTCTGGCGTCCGTCGCATGGCCGTGCCTGGCGCTCGTTGCGCTGCTGGCTGCGCCGTCCGCCGCGCAGACCCCGCCCGCCGCCGACGAGGCGCGCGTGATCGTCAAGTACAAGGCGGATTCGCCGCTGTTGCGCCGGCAGGCGCTCGCTGCGGGAGACCAGCGGGCCGACGCCGCGAGGCGCTTGGCCGGCGCCTCGGGCTCCTGTTGCGAGCCGGCGCCGACGTCGGCCGATCGCACGCAGGTGGTATTCGCGCAGCCGGAATGACGTCGTCAGCAGCTGGCGGCGCGCCTGGCACGGCGAGAGCGACATCGAATACGCGGTCCCGGACCAGCGTCGCCGCCGCCTCGCCGCGCCGAACGATCCGTTGTATCTCGCAGGCCCGGCCATCGACGGCAGCACGGGCGGCCCGACGGTCGGCCAGTGGTACCTGCGCGCTCCGGCGGGCGAGGTGCAAGCTTCGCATCGACGCCGAAACGGCGTGGAACTACACGACCGGCAATTCGAACATCGTCGTTGCGGTGATCGACACGGGCGTGCGGTTCGACCATCCGGACCTTGCGCGTACCGCGGCCGGCGGCAATCTGCTGCCGGGCTACGACATGATCAGCGATGTCGACGTTGCCAACGACGGCGACGGCCGCGATGCCGACCCATCCGATCCCGGCGACTGGCTCACGCTGGACGAAATCGGGACAGGTCGGCGGGCCCTTCGAGGATTGCAGCGCTGCGGCGGAGGACAGCTCATGGCACGGCACGCAGATCAGCGGCCTCATCGGCGCATTGACGAACAACGGCCTCGGCATGGCCAGCGTCGGACGGCAGGTGCGGGTGTTGCCGGTGCGGGCGCTGGGCAAGTGCGGCGGATTCGATTCGGACATCATCGCCGCGCATGCGCTGGGCGGCGGCCTCCCCGTGGCCGGCGTGCCCGTCAACCCGAACCCCGCGCGCGTGCTCAATCTCAGCCTGGGAGGCGACGGCGCCTGCGGGGCGGCGTATCGCGATGCACTGACCGAGATCAACGCACGCGGCGCGGCGGTCGTGGCGGCGGCCGGCAACAGTGCCGGGCATGCGGTCACCACGCCGGCGAACTGTCCCGGCGTCATCGCCGTGGGCGGCCTGCGGCACGTCGGGACCAAGGTCGGCTTTTCCGATCTCGGGCCCGAAGTCGCGCTGAGCGCGCCCGCGGGGAATTGCGTCGACATCGGTTTCGACGATCCCTGTCGTTATCCGATTCTGACGACGTCCAATGCGGGCGCCACGGCGCCGCTGGCCCATGCGGCCGGCGGCTCGATCTATACGGACAGCTTCGAACCTTCGGTGGGCACGAGCTTCGCGGCCCCGCTGGTGGCGGGCACGGCGGCATTGATGCTGTCGGCGCAGCCGGCGCTCACGCCGTCGGCCGTGCGCACGCTTGCTGCAGGCCACGGCGCGACCGTTTCCGACCCACGGGCGGCGACAACGGAGATGGCACATCGGTGCCGCAATGCACTGCGCCGCAGTTCAGCGGCGTCGACGCCCGTCGACCAGTTGCAGTGCTACTGCACGACGGCAACCTGCGGCGCCGGGATGCTCGATGCCGGCGCGGCCGTGGCCGCCGCGCTGGGCTTGCCGAAGCCGGTCAGCCCTTTCAACGTCCAGGGGCTCTGGTGGAACGCGCCGGCCGGATCCGAGTCGGGCTGGGGCATCAATTTCGCGCACCAGGGCGACGTGATCTTCGCCACCTGGTTCACCTACGATGCCAGTGGCCGCGCGTGGTGGCTCTCGATGACGGCCGAGCGGAGCGGGGCGAACACCTTCACCGGCACGCTGTACCGAACGACGGGGCCGGCCTTCGGCGCGGTTCCGTTCGACCCGGCGCAGGTGCAGCGCGATTGCCGTGGGCGTCGGGACACTGACGTTCGCCGACGGCAGACAACGGCAGCTTCGCCTATGCAGTGAACGGCATCACGCAGACCAAGTCGATCACGCGGCAGGTCTTTGGCCCGCTGCCGACGTGCACGTTTGGCGGCCAGCCGAACCTGGCGCTCGCCACCAACTACCAGGACCTCTGGTATGCGGCACCGGCCGGAGTCGGAGTCCGGTTGGGGCGTGAACCTGACGCACCAGGGGGACACGATCTTCGCGACGTGGTTCACCTACGATGTCGACGGCACGCCGACTGTGGCTGTCCGCGACACTCGTCAAGGCGGGCGCGGGAACGCCTACACGGGCGCGCTGATCCGCACGACCGGGCCGCCGTTCAATGCCGTCCCGTTCAACCCGAATGCGGTAACGCGCGCGGAGGCGGGCACCGCGACGATCACCTTCGCGAACGGCAACGCCGCGAGTTTCGCCTACGAGGTGAACGATCGGACGAACGTCGTGCCGCAGACCAAGGCCATCACGCGCCAGGTGTTTCGCGCACCCGGAACGGTGTGCCAGTGATGCGCCGCGCACGCCGGCGCCGGCGCTCACGTCATCAGCAACGCCGCGACGACGGCGCGTCCCTCCGCCGCGAGGATGTTGAACGTCCGGCACGCGGCCGGCGTGTCCATCGCTTCGAGGCCGATGCGCGCCTCGGTCAGCGCGCGAGTCGAGGCGCGGGTGCGGAAAGCGGATCGCCGATCCGCCGCCGAACAGCACGACCTCGGGCTTGTAGGAAAGCAGATGCGCGAAGTCGGCCTCGGCGAGCCCGTCGAAGCCCGAGGGCGCCCAGCCGGTGGCGATCGGCTTCCGGCGTCAGCACGAGACTCTCGCGATATTCGATCGCGCCGATGCGCACCCAGCCGGGCCCGATGCCGGTGACGACGTTGCCGCTGGTGGTGGCGAGGTGAAATTTCATCGACGTCTTGTGCATTGCGGTAACTCTCAGAATTCGCTAGGATTGTAGCTCCGTCAACGCTTTCACGTCGCTCGGACGGTTCCGGGCGCCTACGCCGAAAGATCCGCATGTCTGCCTCCCCCGAAAAGGAATTCGCGCGCCTGACGCGCCTGCCGCCGTACGTTTTCAACATCACGACCGAGCTCAAGATGGCCGCCCGCCGCCGCGGCGAGGACATCATCGACTTCGGGATGGGCAATCCCGACGGCCCGACGCCGAAGCACATCGTCGACAAGCTGATCGAAACCGTCAACCGGCCCGACACGCACGGCTACTCGGTGTCGAAGGGCATTCCGCGCCTGCGCCGGGCGATCTGCCACTGGTACCAGCGCCGCTACGGCGTCGAGTTCGACCCGGAAACCGAGGCGATCGCGACCATCGGCTCGAAGGAGGGCATCGCGCACCTGGCGCTGGCGACGCTGGGCCGCGGCGACACGGTGCTGGTGCCCAATCCCAGCTACCCGATCCACATCTACGGTCCGGTGATCGCCGGCGGCGACATCCGGCACGTGCCGATGACGCCGGACGTCGACTTCTTCGCGGAGCTCGAGAGCGCGATCCACACGCTCTTCCCGAAGCCGAAGATGCTGATCATCAATTTCCCGTCGAACCCGACCGCGCAGTGCGTCGAGCTGCCGTTCTTCGAGAAGATCGTCGCGCTGGCGAGCGAGCACGGCATCTGGGTCGTCCACGATCTCGCCTACGCCGACATCACGTTCGACGGCTGGAAGGCGCCGTCGATCATGCAGGTGGAAGGCGCGCGCGAGGTCGCCGTCGAGTTCTTCACGATGTCGAAGAGCTACAACATGGCCGGCTGGCGCATCGGCTTCATGGTCGGCAACCGGGATCTCGTCGTCCGCGCTGGCGCGGATCAAGGGCTACCACGACTACGGCACGTTCACGCCGATCCAGGTCGCGGCGATCGCCGCGCTGGAGGGGCCGCAGGACTGCGTCGCGGAGATCGCGATGAAGTACCAGAAGCGGCGCGACGTGCTGGTCAAGGGACTGCACGAGGCGGGTGGATGGTCGACAACCCGAAGGCGTCGATGTACGTGTGGGCGAGGATCCCCGAGCCGTATCGCGCCGCGGGCTCGCTCGAGTTCACGAAGCAGCTCCTCGCGCAGGCGAAGGTGTCGGTGTCGCCGGGCATCGGCTTCGGCGAGTACGGCGACGACTACGTGCGCTTCGCGCTGATCGAGAACGAGAACCGGACGCGCCAGGCGGTGCGCGGGATCAAGCAGATGTTCCGCGAAGACGGCGTCTGCTGAGGGCAGTGAGGAGCATGGCGAGGTGCGCAGATGAAACCGCTGCAGGTCGGCCTGCTCGGGCTCGGCACGGTCGGGCTGGGCACGTGGACCGTGCTGCGGCGCAACGAGGAGGAGATCACGCGCCGCGCCGGCCGGCCGATCCGCATCACGTGGATCGCGGAGCGCGCGCTCGACCGGGCGCGCGAGCTCACGCGCGGCGTCGCCGGCGTCAACCTGACCGACGACGCGGCGGTGGTGCTCGCGCATCCGGACATCGACATCGTCGTCGAGCTGATCGGCGGGCTCGAGCCCGCGCGCACGTTCATCCTGCAGGCGATCGCGAACGGCAAGCACGTCGTCACCGCCAACAAGGCGCTGCTCGCCCGGCACGGCAACGAGATCTTCGCGGCGGCGCACGCGAAGGGCGTGATGGTCGCGTTCGAAGGCGCCGTGGCGGGCGGCATCCCGATCATCAAGGCGCTGCGCGAAGGGCTCACCGCCAACCGGATCGAGTGGATCGCCGGCATCATCAACGGCACGTCCAACTTCATCCTGTCCGAGATGCGCGCCAAGGGCGCGTCGTTCGCGACCGTGCTGGCCGAGGCGCAGGCGCGCGGCTACGCCGAGGCCGATCCCACGTTCGACATCGAGGGCATCGACGCCGCGCACAAGCTCACCATCATGTCGGCGATCGCGTTCGGCGTGCCGATGCAGTTCGACAAGGTCTACACCGAGGGCATCTCGAAGCTGACCGGCGAGGACATCCGCTACGCGGAGGAGCTCGGCTACCGGATCAAGCTGCTCGGCATCACGCGGCGCACGCCCGCCGGCATCGAGCTGCGCGTGCATCCGACGCTGATTCCGGCGCAAGCGCCTGATCGCCAACGTCGAAGGCGTGATGAACGCGGTGCTGGTGAAGGGCGACGCCGTCGGCGCCACGCTCTACTACGGCGCCGGCGCGGGCGCCGAGCCCACCGCGAGCGCGGTCATCGCCGACCTCGTCGACGTCACGCGGATGCACACCGCCGACCCCGAGCACCGCGTGCCGCATCTCGCGTTCCAGCCGGACCAGCTCTCCAGCCTGCCGTTCCTGCCGATGGGAGAAGTCGAGACGAGCTACTACCTGCGCATGCGCGTGCTGGACCAGCCCGGCGTGCTCGCCGACATCACGCGCATCCTCGCCGACCGCGAGATCTCGATCGACGCGATGATCCAGAAGGAGCCCTCCGAGGGCGAGGACCAGACCGACATCATCCTGCTCACGCACACCTGCATCGAGAAGCAGGTGGTCGCCGCGATCGCGGGGATCGAGGCGCTGCCGACCGTCAACGGCAAGGTCGTGCGCATCCGGCTGGAAGAGCTGAACTGATGCGCTACGTCAGCACGCGCGGCGCGTGGGCCGACGCCCCGCAGCCGTTCTCGGCGATCCTGCTCGAAGGGCCTCGCGCCCGACGGCGGTCTCGCGGTGCCGCAAGTCCTACCCGCGCCTGACCGACGCGGAGCAGGTCGCGCTGCGTCGCCTTCCGTATCCCGACCTCGCGTTCGCCGTGCTGTCGCGCTTCTGCACCGACATTCCGGCGGCCGACCTCAAGGCGCTCATCGACCGCACGTACACGAAGGCGACGTTCGGCAGCGACGCGATCGTGCCGGTCACCACGGCTGGAGCCGGGCGTCCACCTGCTGCACGCGTCGAACGGACCGACGCTGGCGTTCAAGGACATCGCGCTGCAGCTGCTCGGCAACCTGTTCGAGTACGCGCTGGCCAGGGACGGCAGCCGCTCAACATCCTGGGCGCGACGTCCGGCGACACGGGGAGCTCCGCCGAGTACGCGATGCGCGGCAAGCGCGGCATCGACGTCTTCATGCTGTCGCCCAAGGGACGGATGAGCCCGTTCCAGCAGGCGCAGATGTATTCGCTCGCCGACGCCAACATCCACAACATCGCGATCGACGGCGTGTTCGACGACTGCCAGGACATCGTGAAGGCGGTCTCGGCCGACGCCGCGTTCAAGGCGCGCTACGCGATCGGCACCGTCAACTCGATCAACTGGGCGCGCGTCGCCGCGCAGGTCGTCTACTACTTCCGCGGCTATCTCGCGGTGACGAAGGCGCACGGCGAGCCGGTCGACTTCGCCGTGCCTTCCGGCAATTTCGGCAACATCCTCGCCGGACACGTCGCGCGCGAGATGGGGCTGCCGATCCGCCGGCTGATCCTCGCGACCAACGAGAACGACGTGCTCGACGAGTTCTTCCGGACCGGGCGCTACCGCCCGCGGCGCACCGCCGAGACCCACGCGACGTCGAGCCCGTCGATGGACATCTCGAAGGCTTCGAACTTCGAGCGTTACGTGTTCGACATGGTCGGCCGCGATCCCGCGGTGCTGCGCTGCGCTGTGGGCGCGCATCGAGCGCGAGGGGCGGCTTCGAGCTTGCCGGCGCGCCGCACTGGGCGCGCGTGGCGGCGTCCGGGTTCGTGTCGGGCGTGAGCACCCACGCCGATCGCATCGCGACGATCCGCCGCATGCACGCGCGTCATGGCGTCATCGTCGACCCGCACACCGCCGACGGCCTCAAGGTCGGGCTCGAGCGCCGCGATCCGCAGGTTCCGCTCGTCTGCATCGAGACGGCGCTCCCGGCCAAGTTCGGCGCGACGATCAGGGAAGCCCTCGGAGCGCGAGCCGGCGCGTCCCGCGGCCTACGCGGACCTCGAGCAGCGGCCGCAGCATTGCACGGTGCTGCCCGTCGCGGTCGACCGCGTGAAGGCCTACATCGCGGCGCACGCGGGAGCGGCGGCCGATGACGCTGACGCGCTCACGCGTTCGCGCCCCGGGCGGGCGTCAGTGCCCTCGCGTCGGCGGCACTGGCGCCGGCGGGATCGCGTCCGCGCGCTCTCGACCCGATCATGCGCCACCATTTCGCCGCTCTCGCCCGCAACCTCGCCGCCGGCTTGCGCCTCGCCTTCTTCCTGCCCGTCTCGCGGCTCGCCTTCCGCATCGACCTCGCGCAGTTGCTGCTGCTGCTCGTGGTGTCGGCGGTGATCGATCTCGGCGTCGACTGGGTTCGCTATGGCGCCGACGGCTACTTCACGTGGTTCGGCCTCGGCAACGAGATCTTCGGCGCCGGAATCCTGCTGCTCACCGCGGCGGTGCTCGCGCTCGCGTTCGGGCAGCGCTGCGTTCGTGCTCGCGCTGCCGGTGCTGTTGCTGTTCGGGCTTTCCGGTGCTGCAGATCCTGCGCGTCGTGCCGGGCGCGGCGTTCGACGCCACCCCGGCCTGGGAGACCCATTGGGCGGTGTTCGAGGCGGTGATGATCCTGTGGGCCTTCGCGCTGTCGGCGCGCTCCGTCGCGCTGGCGCTCGCGCCGGCGGCGCAGGCGCTGGTGGCGCGCGCTGGCCGGCGGACTCGCGCTGATCGCGCCGATGTGGTTCGCGTCGGCGATCGCGCCGAATGATCGTGGTGGAAGGAACCGACGACCCAGGGTGCCGATCCCCGCTTTCCGAATCCCGCTTCGGAGCCGGTGCTCGCGGCGCAGCGGCAACTGCTCGACGAGGCGCTTTCCAACCTCGACGACGAGCGGCCGGATGTCACCGACCTCTACTTCGTCGGCTTTGCCGGCGATGCGCGCGAGGACGTCTTTCGCAAGGACGTGCTTGCCGCGCAGCGCGTGATGGACGAGCGCTGGGGCACGGAAGGGCGCTCGCTCGCGCTCATCAACAATCCGCGGACGCTGCTCGAATCGCCCGCTGCCACCGTGACGAACCTGCGCGAGACGCTGAACGAAATCGGTGCGGCCATCGACGCCGAGCAGGATGTCGTGATGGTCTACCTGGCGAGCCACGGCAACCGCCGGCATGTGCTCGAAGTCACGTTGCCGCCGCTCGAGCTCGCGCCGCTCACGGCGCCCGCGCTGCGCGGTCTGCTCGACGACGCCGGCATCAAGTGGCGGATCGTCGTCGTCTCGGCGTGCTATTCCGGCGGCTTCGTCGACGCGCTGCGGGACGACAACACGCTCGTGCTCACGGCGTCGGCCGCGGATCGCGCGTCGTTCGGTTGCGGCAATCGCAGCGACGCCACGTTCTTCGGCGAAGCCCTGTTCCAGCACGGGCTCGCGCACTCCGATTCGCTGCTGGCCGCGTTCGAGGCCGCGCGCGAGCGCGTGGTCGAGCGCGAGAAGGCCGGTGGCTTCGCGCCGCCGTCGAATCCCCAGATCTTCATGGGCCCGGCGATGGCGGACAAGCTCAGGGAACTCGATCGCGGCAATGCCGCGCGGCGATCCGGCCGGAGTGTCTGACGGCACGGCGTGGTACCCCGCGACAGGTTAAACTCGCGCCGTGGCAGCCTCGGTCGAAGTCCGCAAGCTCGAGCACTCGTACGGCGCGAATCGCGTCGTCCGGGGACTCGACTTCACGCTGCGCCGAAGGCAGGATCGGCTGCCTGCTTGGCCCTTCCGCGTGCGGCAAGACGACGGTGTTGCGCTGCCTCGCCGGCTTCGAATCGGTCACCGGTGGCACGATCGCGCTGTCGGGCCGCGTCGTCTCGGAACCGGACCGCCTCACGCCGCCGGAGGATCGGCGCATCGGGATGGTGTTCCAGGACTTCGCGCTGTTTCCGCACCTTACCGTCGCCGGCAACGTCGGGTTCGGCTTCGGCCGGCGCCCGTCACCCGCGGCGCGCGCGCGAATAGGTGAAATGCTGGCGCTGGTCGGCCTCACGGGCGCCGGCGACACCTATCCGCACGAGCTTTCCGGCGGCCAGCAGCAGCGCGTGGCGCTTGCGCGCGCGCTTGCGCCGGAACCCGACTTGCTGTTGCTCGACGAACCCTTCTCCAACCTCGACACCGATCTGCGGGAGCGGCTGTCGCTCGAGGTGCGCGACATCATCAAGGCCAGCGGCACCACGGCGATTCTCGTCACGCACGACCAGCACGAGGCGTTCGCGCTCGCCGACGAGATCGGCATCATGTACCAGGGACGCATCGAGCAGTGGGACACCGCGTACAACCTGTACCACGAGCCGGCGACGCGCTTCGTCGCCGATTTCGTCGGGCAGGGCGTGTTCCTGCGCGGCGTGGTGGCGGGGCCGCACACGCTCGCCACGGAGTTGGGCGAGCTCGACACCACGCTGCCCGCGCCAGTCGTCGACGGTGGCGCGGTGGACGTGCTGCTGCGTCCCGACGACATCGTGCACGACGACGCAAGCCCCTGGCACGCCGAGGTGGCGAAGAAAGCGTTCCGGGGCGCGGACTTCCTGTACACGCTGACGCTCGCATCGGGAACACACGTGCTTTCGCTCGTGCCGTCGCACCACGACCACGCCATCGGCGAGAAGATCGGGATCCGGCTGGCGATCGATCACGTGGTCGCGTTTCCCGCCTACGTTTGACGCCATGGCGGCGTCTCGGATATACTTGCAATCCTGTCGCGGGGTGGAGCAGTCTGGCAGCTCGTCGGGCTCATAACCCGAAGGTCGCAAGTTCAAATCTTGCCCCCGCAACCATCAAATCAAGGGCTTGCAGCGATGCGAGCCCTTTCTTTTTTCAGGCCTGTGCCGTAAACGTGCCGTTGGAATCTTCTCCAAGCGCCACGCAACGACGTGAGGCGATCCGCATAGGGTGCCAAGTGATCCGCCGCGAGGTGCGCGTAACGCCGCACCATCTCAGCACTCTCCCAGCCTCCCAGTTCCTGCAACGCAAAGAGCGGCGTGCCGTTCTGCACGTGCCAGCTGGCCCAGGTGTGCCGCAGATCGTGCCACCGAAAATCGGTGATCCCCGCCCGCTCCAGGGCCGCATACCAGGCTTTGGTGTTGACCTGGATGATCGGCCTACCCCGGAAGCTGAACACGTGCGTCAGGTGCTTCCCGACCTGCTTGCTGATGAGCGACGCCGCTTCCGCATTGAGCGGTACCGGTATCGCCCGTCGCGCCTTCGCCTGATCGGGATGAATCCACGCCAACCGCCGCGCCAAATCCAACTGCGACCACTGCAAACCGGTGACGTTGGACGCCCGCAAGCCCGTCGCGAGCGAGAACGCCGCCATGTCCGCCAGATGCTCCGGTAGCTCGGCCAAGAGCCGCTGCGCCTCGTCTCGCGTCAGGAAGCGAATCCGCCGGGTCGGTTCCTTCAGCATTCGCACCGAAGGCGCTCGATCCAGCCACTCCCAGTCGTTGACGCACTTGCGCAGAATCGCGCGCACCAGCTCCAAGAACCGATTTACCGTGGCATTGCTGCACCCCTGCGCGAGCTTCGCGTCCGTGATCCGGTCGATCAAGCGCGCGATTGATGAAGGTCAAATCCTTGCCACCCAAGAACGCATCGAGCCAGCGAAGCTTCGTTACATCTTCCTTGGCTGTCGCCTTGTGCGACTGTTCCTTCAACCACCGCACCGCCGCATCGTTCCAAGTCCGCCGTGGCTTCTCCCCCAACTTCGAGATTCGCCACAGTTCCGACTTGAGCCGGTCGTGAAACTCCTGCGCTAGGGCTTTACTGGCAGTCCCAGCAGTTCGGCGTATTCGCTCCCCGTTTGGAGCAACGACGTCGACCCACCAGATACCGCCGCGTTTGCGAAGTGACATTCCATCTCCTTTCTCAGAGTCACTTGCAACGCTTGCCGGGGAGAAGCGTAGAACGAACGCACGTAGTCGGCAAGGTCGTCTTCGATGAAGATCCAGCATCGGCCCGGCTTCGCACCGGGAATCGCGCCGGATTTCGCCCGGCGCCGAACTTCCTCCGGATGCATGTGGAGGAGGGCAGCGGCTTCCGTGAGCGACAGCGTGCGCAGTGGCGCGGGGAGTGCAACGCGACTCGTTGGCGCAGGCCGGGCCATCGTGCCGTTCCCGTTCAGCGACCCAGATACACCGCGGTGATCTGCTCGCGGCCGTGGCCCATCTCGTGGCTGATGGTCTCCCGCGCTTCGCGGTCGTCCGCCTTCTGCTGTTTCGTGAGCTGCCTGGACGTCGGACCGCCGCGGGCCGGACACTGCCAGCCGGTCAGTTCCTGGTAGCGGGTCTGGGCGTACAGATGCCGATGCCCGTGGAAGGCGTGGATGCCGACCCGACCACACTCGTAGCGGAAGTGCTGCAGGTAATCGCGGTAGGTGGCGTAGCCCGACGCGACCAGGCTTTTGCCCTTGGTCAGCGCCTTGGCTTCATTGAGGAGTTGCCGTTGCTCCGCGGTGCGGATGGGAATCCGGATCTCGCGGCCCCCCTTGTTCCAGGACGCCTTGAGCACCAGCGTGTCGCCCCGGTCGGCCCACGCCGGGACGATCTTGATCGAGGCTTCACGGCGCAGGCCGAAGGCAGCCTGCAAGCGCAGCGATATCCCGGCACAGGGGGTGCGGATGCCATCGAGCTGTTCCCTGCCAAGCTCCTTCGCCTTTGAGATGTTGATGACGTACACCCGCTCCGGGATGCCATAGGCGGCGTTGGTGCGCTCGACGATGTTGTCCTTGCCGATCTTCTGCGCCAGCCAGCGCAGCTGGCTCATCCGGTTCTTGATCGTCCCCGGGGCGAGCTTCTCGCCGAGCCAGCGCGCGACGAGCATCTGCACGTGCCGGGGCTTGAAGCCCTGGGCGCGCAAGCCGCGCACGCCCATCTCATGCAACTGGTTGGCGACGAGATCGTACAGCCAGCCCTCGCGGGTCGCGATGTAGGTAATGTCGCTCAGCCAACACACATTGGGAGCGTCGGTTGTGAACACCCTGCCAATCAGGTTCGGTAACGCCTTGGTCCGGCGCGAATCCGTGGTCACCCGGAAGCGGCGAATGGCCTTGGGTATGATCGACGCCTGCCGCATGAGCTTGGCGACCGTGTTCCGGCAGCAGGGGACATGCTGGGCGCAGAGCTCCGCGTGAACCCGTGGCGCGCCATAGGTTTCGCGGCTAGCCGTGTGGATCTTGCGAATCTCGGCGGTCAGCGCTGTCTGGCGTTCCTGCCGCGCGCTCGGCGCACGCCCATGGGCCGCGTAATAGCCACTGCGCGATACCCGGAGGGCATCGCACAAAGCCTTAACGTCGTAGCTGCGCCGATTGCGGTCGATGAACGCGTACTTCACTTCGATTCGCCCGCGAAGTAGATGGCCGCTTTTTTTAAAATCTCATTCTCGACCTTGAGCTTTGCGTTCTCGCGCCGCAATTGCTCCAGGTCTTGACTGACCGCCGGCGGCGGGTGGGTAACCCCGGTCCGCGCTTCCTCTTCGAACTGCAGCCGCCAATCGCGCAGATGGCCGACCCGAATCCCGAGCGCCCGCGCGATCTGGGCCTTGGGCTTCTCACCTAGAGCCGCTTGGCGAACGGCCTCGAGCTTGAACTCCCGGCTGTACCTCGTGTACGGCTTGCGTTGCATGACACACCCTCCCAGAGCAAGTATTGCCCTTTTCGGTGTGTCCACCAAACGTGGGTAAGATCATTCCGACCCGAAGCCGCCGGTCGCCAAGCTGAATTCGTCGCCCGAAAGCGGCCGGTGACCTGGCGAATCTCAACTGCCTCGGTCGATCGGCTCGCCCCGAATTTCTGGCTGCGCGACGTACCGAACCCGTGAAGCCCACGCCATGCCGACAGCCGATTTCCTTGGCGCCTCGCGGAGGAGTCCGGCACGGGCAATGATGTTGGCAAACAGAACGTCATGAAGTCGCTCCGCAGCATTCCAATTGCGCGACCAGCACAACCAAGTGAGGTGGCGGACCTCATCGCCTTCCTGGTATCGCCCCTCTCGGCCGCGATCACCGGCGCCGAGTGCGTCAACGATGGCGGAACCGTTCCCACGGTCTAGCCAGAGGCAAGAGCTTCAGCAGAAGATCCTGCACCAGTAGTCCACCGAACGTCGCTCCCGGCCGGGTGGGCTGCCCGCGAGTTGACGTGGCCCAGCGGCAACTGAGGGTCGACAGCGTGGGGTGGTGCACTTCCGATCGGCCTGGGTGCACAATGCCCAGGTGACCAACGAACAAGGCCCGGCCTTCCAGCCCTTGACCGGCATCTTCGAGCCGTCGGCGATACAACAACTGCCGGACGGGCGTTTTCTTGTCGTGGAGGACGAGAAGAGCCACCCGTTGAGTCTGGTCACCATCGGTGCGGATGGCAGCGTCGACAGCACGGCGCTCACTGCCGGACTGTTTCAGATCTTCAGCGGGTTCTGGAAGCTCGACGACCTCGAAGGACTGGCTCTCGACCGCGCGGGCTTTGTCTACGGCATCACATCGCACTCGCGCGATGACGATGGTGACGAGAAGAAGTCCCGTGAAAAGCTGGTCCGTTTCCGGGTCGAGGGCAAGCGGGTGGTCGACCCCAAGGTTGTCGACGGACTAAAGCAGGCCCTGACCTTGCGACATGCCGTACTGGCGGCCGCAGCCCAGGTAGGGGACGTCAAAGCCAACGGTGGGCTCAATATCGAAGCCCTGGAAATCAGCCCCGACCAGAAGCGACTGTTGATTGGTTTCCGTAGCCCGTTGCGCGACGGTCGAGCGCTCATCGCCAGTGTCGAAAACCCCTCTGCAATCTTTGAATCGGATGAAGCCCCGCGAATCGCGCCATTGCTTGATGAACTGGATCTTGGCGGCCACGGCATCCGTGGTTTGTCATACGTTCCCGCCATGGGCGCATATCTGGTGATTGGTGGCCCGACTTCACGCGAACCGGCCAACTTTGACCTCTGGCGCTGGAGCGGCGAGCCAGGTGCGCCAGCGAGCCGCGTCAGGGTTCCGGGCTTGGGCAGCCTTGAGAAGGCTGAAGGGGTGAGCCCCGCCGTCATCGGCGGGATAGAGCGAATCGTCATCGTCAGCGACGACGGGAACAGGGATGCCGGACGCTTTGCCAGCTATCTTCTGCTCGACCCGGCCCAACTGCAGACCGCAGCTTGATCGACACGGTACTGGCGCGTACTCGCTTTGAGTGCCGCATTGCTGACGGTCGTGGCCGACGCCAATTGGCCGGTCAGCGACTGTCAAGTCTGAACGGGAGCGGCGTGATCGTCGACAGTCGCAGTCCGACCCGTTGCAGCCTGTCGTAGGCGAGGAGAGCGGACGCCGCCGGCACACCGGTGTAAGACGCCCGCAAGCGCGGGCCAACTCTGGGATGATGGTGCATGCTGCAGTTGGCGGGAGCGATCGGTCTCGGACATCCTGAACCTGGGCATCCGGTTGTCGCGCCTGGGTCTTCGCAAACAGCCTGCACAATATGACGCGCGAGCACTCATCGCGCCGCGCGGGGAGGACAAACAATGAGCAAGTCGATTTCGGTGCAGAACTTCCTCAATCTGCTGTTGATCTTCGTGCCAATCGCGATCGCGCTCGAGTACGTCGTGCACGCCCGCGCCGAGTGGATCTTCGTAACCTCGTGTCTCGCGATCATCCCGCTCGCGGGTGTCATGGGTAAGGCGACGGAGCACCTTGCCGAACGTGTTGGCGAAGGGATTGGCGGACTTCTCAATGCCACGTTCGGTAACGCGGCGGAACTCATTATCGCAATCATGGCGTTGCGGGCAGGTCTCTATGACGTGGTGAAGGCATCGCTCACCGGCTCAATCATCGGCAACATCCTGCTGGTGTTCGGCTTGAGCGCGCTCGTCGGCGGTGTGCGTCGCCCAGTCCAGAGGTTCAACAAGACCGCGGCCAACTTGGGCACGACGATGCTGACCTTGGCCGCGATCGGCCTCGTGGTTCCGGCCATCTTTCACTTCATCGTTGAGGGCGGCCCCGTCGCTGCGGAGCAGGATCTGAGCCTCGAGATTGCGTTCATTCTGATCGCCACCTACGCACTTAGCCTGGTGTTTACGCTCAAAACGCACAAGCATCTGTACGCCGGCGACCGCGGGGAGGAAGTCGATGAGGCCATTGGAACGATAGGCTGGTCCACCGGCAGATCACTAATGGTGCTCTTGATCGCTACGGTCTTGGTCGCCCTGATGAGCGAGGCCCTGGTGGGCGCCGTGCAGGCGACGGCGAAGTCATTCGGCATGACGGAGGTATTCGTCGGCGTGATTCTGGTCGCTATCATCGGCAACGCGGCCGAGCACTCCACAGCGGTACTCATGGCGATCAAGAACAAAATGGACATTGCGATCAATATCGCCGTCGGCTCGTCGATCCAGATCGCCCTGTTTGTCGCGCCGGTCATGGTGTTCCTGAGCTATGTGATCGGACCTCAGCCGATGGACCTGATCTTCACCAATTTCGAAGTGCTCTCGATCACGCTTTCGGTGGCGATCATGGCGCTGATCTCGCAGGACGGTGAGTCGAATTGGATGGAAGGCGTACAGCTCCTCGCTGTGTACGCAATTTTGGGTATTGCTTTCTATTTTTTGCCTGCGTGACGCGCGAGGCGCTTGCCCGCGCAACACGAGCCAAGAGATGGCTCGAGCGGGACAAGCTGGGGAAGGTCTTCATGGGGAAGCATGAGTTCGCGCTCGGGACGACGACGCATATCCTGGAGCGGATGGGTGTTGATATGCCGGGATAGAGAAGGCGCTCTGCAATGCGCCACGCTCCTTTCGCAATTCAAGGCAAGAGGCGGCCCGCTTCCCATCGCTTGCGCCATCGAACGACCGTTCTCAGTGGCTTCGCCGTGTGGCCGGAGTTGGCCGGTCGCCGGCATTGATGCGGTTCGACTCAGCGGCCGCTGATTGGCGCACATCGGTCACAGATGCGGGAACGGCCGGGGTCGAGCACAGTGCCGCCGTTCGGGACGGCTGAGCGTTTGGCCGTACCCGACCCCAACCTGACGGCCACCGTGCTCCAAACCGGCCGTTGGAAACTCGGGAAGCCGCCGTCCAGATTGCGGCAGTGGTGCGCCGTGCGAAGGTCCTGCCGATGCACGCCGAGGTCGTCCTCGCCATTTGGATCGTGATGACGTATCTGTTCGACGCGATCACCGTCGCGCCCGTGTTGGCAATCACGTCGCCGGAGAAGGGGTGCGGCAAGACGACGTTGCTCGAAATAATCTCCCGCCTCGCCCGCCGCGTACTCTCCGTGTCCAACATATCATCGGCGGCTCTTTTTCGCAGCATCGAGAAGTGGGCACCGACGTTGCTTATCGACGAGGCGGACTCGTTCGCTACGAAGAACGACGAGCTTCGCGGCGTGCTCAATTCCGGACACACCCGCCAGACCGCCTTCGTCGTCCGTTGCGTCGGCGAGAATTCCGAGCCGCGCATCTTCTCAACGTGGGGATGCAAGGCGCTCGCCGCGATCGGCAAGCTACCCGATACGGTGATGGACCGCAGCATTGAGATCCGGCTACGGCGCGCCCTGCCCGGCGAAGTAGTCGAGAAGATTCGCCATGCCAGCCCGTTGCAGTTCGATCGACTATCCCGGCAGGCCGCCCGGTGGGCCGCCGACAACGCCGATGCGATCCGGCGCGCCCGCCCCGCGATCCCCGATAGCCTGTCCAACCGCACCGGCGACAATGCCGAGCCCTTGCTGGCGATCGCCGACCTCGCTGGTGACGAGTGGGGTGAGTCGGTCCGCCATGCGCTCATGGAACTCGTCGGCATGAGCGCCGACGACACGCCGGTCGGGGTTGCGCTTCTCCGTGATGTCCTAGCGGCGTTCGATCGGCATTGTGCGGACAGGTTGCCGACCAAGACGATCCTTGATGAGCTCACTGGCGACGAGGTTGCGCCTTGGCTGACGTTCGACCACGGACGCCCGATCACCGCCCGGCAGTTGTCCCGCCGACTCGGCGCCTTCGGGGTCAAGCGGCAGACCTTCCGCATCGACGACACGACGCACAAGGGCTATCTGCGCGACGACGTTACCGAACAGGTCGCGAGGTATGTACCCCAGAGCGGACCCCCAGTTACCGGTAACAACGGTAACTCGGTAACACCGGGGGATAAAACGGCCCGCAAAGCAGGCGATGTTACCGATGTTACCGATGTTACCGAATTTCGGAAGGCGTCTGAGATGGACGGCTATGCGCGAGCCTCGCGCGGTGAATGACCACTCGAGAGGACCGTCTACGGACGTTCCGTTGGTGCTTCGCGCTTCATCATCCGCACCGCCCCCAGCCGCGCACACCTGCTCGGCCGCGTCGTCGATGGCCTTGACCATGGGGATGGAAGGCCGCTCGAACTGCAGTAGCATGTCTAACATGCAACGGTTTCTGATCCTTATCGGGGCGGTTCTCCTCTTGGTTGGACTGGTGTGGCCATGGCTTTCCAAACTCGGTCTCGGACGCCTGCCGGGAGACATTCGCATCGAAACAGACCACGGCGGTTTCTACTTTCCGATAATGACCTGCGTGATCATCTCCGCGGTCCTCTCGATTGTCATTTGGTTTTTCCGTCGCTAGTTTCGAATACGCCCGAGTGCTGCGGCGCTCGCAATGATCAGTGGGACGGGCCCATGCTTCCCGGAAGCGACTGTTCCTGGCCGGTCCTCTCCAGTCGAACGAGCCGAGGGCGACACGAACTGAAGCGGTAACATTCGAGCATGGCGATTCGCGTCGAATGCTACGCCGGCTATCGCGGTGAACAGGAGCCCCTCGCGTTCTGGCTCGGGGAGCGCCGGCTCGCAGTGCGCGCTGTGGTCGATCGTTGGTTCGCGCCGACGCAGCGCTGGTTCAAAGTGGACACCGATGACGGAGACATGTACGTCCTCAAGCACGATGAGGCGAGCGGGGATTGGGAAGTCGCCGCCTACAGGGGCTCGGCCGGCTGACATTGCCCCACGGTCGCCGCCGCAACTGACAGGAGGTTCAGGTCGCGGACGCCAAGGTTTGCGCATGACGATCGCCGACGTTCCTGAATGGCTCAGAGCGACCCTGAGCGGGCTCTCCGAATGGCAAAAAGCGGTCATTGCAAACCGGTGAGAGCAGATGCTCAACGTGTGTGGCTTGAGCTGCGAGCGAAGCAAGTTTGCTCGAAGCCATGGTTAGCCGCGTCGCTTGGCTCCCACTCCCTTGAAGAATGTGTAGCAGAAGACGCCGTCCGCGGCAGCCGTCCGGTGAAGATCTCGAACTCCTGCGTCAAAGGCTTCGGGATCGGTGATGCCGGCCTCAATCGCGGATTCGCGAACGCCCTCGATCATCGCGGTGAACGTCTTCCTGGTGAAGCCGTCGACGAGGTCAGGTCTGCTCGAATCCACATACACCATGCGTGGAGACACATGAACCGCTTCTAAACCCGCCTCGACCATAAGTGGATAGAGCTGCCGGCCAATCAACGCGTTGCCTCCGGCCAACCGCTGCAACTCGACTTGACACCGGATTGCCATATGGGCTGCACTGCTGTCGGGATGGAAGTAGGCCGATCCGTGGTCACCCTCGATAACGGTCATGGTGCCACCGGGTCTGAGTAGCCTGTTAAGAATCGCCAGCGCCTAACGGGCCGCGACAGGTGCTCTAGGACGAAACAGACGAAGACGTGATCGAAGGATTCGGCTGCAAAGGGCAAGGCGAAGATGTCCGCCTGCTGGAACTGCACATTGGTGAGTCCCGCCGCGTCCGCCGTCCTCTTGGCTTCCGCGACCGAGACCGCGGAGATATCAACCGACGTAAATCGTGCGTCCGGGCTTCGTTGAGCGAGAGTAACCGTCTGGGCTCCAACGCCACACCCAGCTTCGAGGACCACACTTCCAGACGGGTATGAGGTGTCGGAGTGCAGTAGGTCTACCAGCGTTCCGGCCTGATCCTGCAGGCGTTCGTTTTCACGCGGGTGGTAACCGTGCACATACACCTCGCTCACTGTACTCCTCTCTGCTGCGCGCGCTTTAACGGCAGCTATTCTCAATTGAACCAGCGGCGAAGGTCCATCGTATCCTTGCCGATTCCAAACGGCACAGATTCTTCAATCTACACGCCGCATTGAATGGGTGCCGTAGGCTGCCGGATCAAGCCCAATCGACTCCACCCAGGACCCGACGATCCGGGAATATAGCCGGGTCGACAGATGAGGTGATTCTGTAACGCGGCTCGGAAAGAGGAAATGCTCCGGCTTCAGATGCGCCGCTGCGATCCAAGCGGTGACCGCGTCGCGCGTCTACTCAGTGATCTCGAATTGAACTGGGCGCTGCGTCTTCTTCTGCATGACAATTGCGCGAGGCGCAACATGACTACCCTGAACCACATCGCGAACGTGAAGCCCCACAAGGTCGCACCCGCGCAACTTACTGTCGATGGCGAGGTTGAACAACGCGAGTTCCCGAGTTCGATGGTCCAGTTGCAGTCGAATCCGGATGGCCCAGATCTCCTTCAGCTTCAGCGGTGGCTTCTGGCCGATCAGCTTCCCTTTGTTCCACGGTACTACGCCCCCGTCAGCCTTGGGGGCGGTATTGGTAACGGCATACATGAATGGCTCCTTGGTAGTAGGAGAGGAGCCGTATGGTGACCGTGGATCAAGGGCGCTTGTCGACCCGTTCCGGTCGCCTGCTGTGCGTGAAAGCGGACACCGGCCGGGCCGGGGTCAAGGACAGTCGCGTGTCGCGGCATCGAGCGCCGTAGCCTTCGACAGCGCAGAGTTTGAATGACCCACAGGCCCGCCCCGGCCTACGAGCTTGATTTGCGCATCGACTGGTAGCTACGCCGGCGAGCGCGGCGCGCTTACTTGATCAGAGTCACCGGGACCTCGACCAGATAAATAACCTTGGTGGCTACCGAACCGATCACCAAGTTGACTATCGGACTCAGGCCACGGGTTCCCATGATGATTGCGTCGCACTGTGTTTCGTGGACATGCAGCGCAATTTCGTTGGCTGGTGAGCCAACGCGGGAGCGTACCTTGTATTGAACTTCTTCGGCGTCGAGAATCTGCCTGGCAGGTTCGAGAATGATGTCGGACTCGCCGGCGTGCCAACGCTCGATCACCTGGTCGGACAAGGCGGCGTGTGCCTTTTGCGGCAAAGGCTCCTGCACATTCAGCAATTCCAGTTGCACATCGGAGAGCCGTGTCGCTAGAGATGCTGCATATCGCACTACCCGCAATCCATTGTCCGAACCGTCACAGGGGATCAGTATTTTTTGCATGCCGGTTTCCTTCAGAAACTATTGATCGGCGGCACTCGATAGATCGGTTGAACTCGCGCCGCATAGCATCGGTCAAGGTTACCGCTGCGCCCAGCCCAGGACAACGGCCTCTTGTCCAATCCGGGGGACACGCGCGAGCGTCCGCTGTGGGGAGAAAATGCGAACGGCGGGGATTGGCCGGGAGGAGCCTGATCGCCGACGGTCACATAGCGATCCCAAGCGGACATCCTGGCTTCCCAGAGCGAAACACGACGGCCACGCCCGGAAGGCTGGCAGCTCTTCAATGGCGCGCGTGTGCGAGCACGGCGTCGAGCGCGCGCGGGACGCAACGCAGGTCAAGTGCGTTTATCAGTAATGCGCCGTACCGAATCTTGCGCCTGGCCCGGGTGCCCATGAACCGCCGCAGCTGGGCATGGCCCTCTCTTGCACGCTGAGCGGGTTGGTCCTGAAAGCGACGGAAAGACTCGAGCTCGCCTTGACCAGCAAGCAGCCGCTCGACCGCGGGGGCGCCAAGGGCGCGGATCAGTTCGTCTTCGAGGTCCGCGTCGCACACGAAAAATCCAATCGCCTCCGCGCCCGCGCGACTCATGTTTGTTCCAAGCCCCGCGCGCTCAAGACCGCGCCAAAGGTGCTGTTCCTCGTTTGCGTCGACTAGTCCAGCCAGCCGCACTCCTAGCCCTGACGGGCCCAATGCATCAAGGAACTTGCCGGTGTTCGTCGCGCCGCCAACGGGAAGGATGACGATTCGCTCGGCCGCGAGGTTCAAGCCACGCCGATGTGCGAGTGCCTCAAGCGCCGCTTGATCGCTCCAGCCCTCCACGAGGATCGCCACGATCGCACCGCTGCGCACAACCATCTTGCAGGCCTCCTCTGTGGTCAGCGGTGGCCGTGGACCAAAGGCTTCATCGATCGTGGGCATTGAGGGCATTGTCCGCCGCGCAGTGCGAGCGCCTGTCATCAGCTATGGCGCAAACCGGTCGAAGATCGCTACTTCCAGTGCCGAATCCCCGAACGGTCCGTTGCTCGGTCGACCATGCGCATGGAGCAACCGTCGGACTCTGGCCCTTCAGCGACCGTCGAGCCTGAACGCGGTCGGATTGACCGTCGACGGTCGCAGTTCGACCCGAACCGGCCGTTGCGCCCAACAAGAACCAGACGTTCAGCCGCGGGGCCCGTTGCCGATCACCTGATAGGCTATATTGACGTCCCCGCTCATGGCGTAACGCGCTTCCGGGGTCATAGGCGGCGGGGCTCGACGCTCTGCGCTGGTCTTTTGAACGGTGCAACCATCATAACCGCAGCGGGGAACGCGTGGTCGAAGCGAGTGCAACTTTCAGCGGCTCGGTACCTGACTACTATGACAGTTGCCTCGGGCCCGCGTGGTTCGACGCCTTTGCGCGGGACCTGGCGGAGCACCTCCCTTTCCAGCCGCCCGGCGACGTGCTGGAGATCGCCTGCGGCACCGGCCTCGTAACGCGGAGACTGCGCGAGCGACTCGACCCGGCCGTTCGGCTGGTCGCCACCGATCTCAGCAAAGCGATGCTCGATTACGCGCGCGACAAGCTTGGCCACTCCGGCGGGATCGAGTGGCGCGAGGCCGACGCAGCGAATCTGCCCTTTGGCGATGGGGAGTTCGCCGCCGTCGTCTGCGCTTTCGGCTTCATGTTCGTACCCGACAAGACCGCGGCGCTGCGCGAGGCACGCCGCGTGCTCAAGGAGGGCGGGACGCTGCTGTTCGACGTCTGGGACCGCATCGAGGAAAACGCGCATAACTTGGCATGCGCGCAAGTCATCGAGGGGATGTTCCCTGACGACGAGGAAATGCGATTCAGGCTTCCTTACGAAATGTACGACCCCTCGTTGCTGCGACGGCTTCTCGCGGACACGCACTTTGGCGTCGTCAACATCGAGACAAAGCGACTCCCTGCGGGTGGCGTTAGCGCGCGAACCCTCGCCACCGGTCAAATTCGCGGCACCCCCCGATCCCTCCTCATTGAAAAGCGCGGGGGATCGCTCGACGAAGTCGTCGACAAGGTGACGGCGGCGCTCACGCGAATCGGCGGGTCGGACCCCTACCGCGGTTTTGCGCAGGCGCTCATGGTCGAGGCTCGCCGCGGCGCGTGACCCCGCGTGACATGCGTCGTTGCGTATCGAGGCCGCTGACGGTGCCGGACGTGAGCGGCTGCTGCGCAATTGCGCCTGCCAGCAGCTTGCCCTGGACCGGCTGCGCGAACTCGACCCGAGCCTGCTCTACGAGAGCACCGAGCCCGGTTCGGGCGGGAACGACCCGCTGCCGCTGACGCCGCTGGAGCTGCTCGACTGCCTCGTCGCCTAGCGCCGCCGCGCATTCGCCGCGACCGCTACTTCGCCACTTCGGGGTGCGCGCGAACGGGCGCTCACGGGAAATTTCCGCGGTGTCCTCGGACGGCAAGAATTGGCCGGTCGCCGGCATTGAAGCGATTCGACCAAGCGGCCGCTGATTAACGTACATCGGTCACCGATGCGCGAACGGCCGGGGTCGCTCGCCGTGCCGCCGTTCGGGGCGGCAGAGCGTTTGACCGTGCCCGACCCACTCCGGCCAGTCGTTCTGCCGCAGTGCGGCCGTTCGAGGCATAACGAGGTGCGGCAATTCCGTCAATCAACCGACGAGTTCGAGGGCTACATGAACGAGGTCTGGTCCAAGGCGCCGGCGCGGCTCAAGGCGCCGTGCGGGGGCCGCGGCACCCGCTGAGCGCGGCCCGGCGCCTCATACCGGCGAGGACAGCTTCAGCCCGACGATGCCGGCGACGATCAGACCCAGGCTCACCAGCCGCCCGGTGTTGGCGGGTTCACCCAGCAGCACGATGCCGAAGATGGCGGTGCCGACCGCGCCGACGCCGACCCATACCGCATAGGACGTGCCCACCGGCAGCGACTTCATCGCTAGGCCGAGCAGGCCCAGGCTGACGATCATCGCCAGCACCGTGCCCACGGTGGGCCATGGCCGCGTGAAGCCGTCTGTGTACTTCAGGCCGATGGCCCAGCCGACTTCGAACAGACCCGCCAACACCAGCAGAAGCCAGGCCATGCGCCCCCCCGTTGCCCAGACTGTCGTGGCCGGCATTATGGGGCGGCGCGCCGATCGTGTCAGCGGCTTCGCCCAGACCGGGGCGGCGCCGGGCCAACCACCAGCCGCTCACGGAAGGCCCGCGGCGACAAGCCCTCGACGCGGCTGAACACGCGGCAGAAGTAGGCCGGGTCGCCCGTCCGAGACGCCCGTGCTGTGGCCCAAGCTAAACATGCTCGCGAGTCCGGGCCCCGGCATCGCCCCGACCCGCTCGCCGAGGCCGAAAGCGATCGCGCCGGCGTGGGGTTGTAACAGGTGATTCAGGCCGACAGCATCGACCTCGCGCTTCACCCGCCCGTTCCCCCGCACTGTCGTCGGCATGTCCTCTACCGCGAAGAGCGCGCCGTCGGCGTTGACGAGCGCGATCGTGCCGGAGAGGCCGGGGCACGGGCAGCCCGCGACGACCTGCCGATCAAGAGCACCAACATCGCCACCATGGAATTCGACGAAAAGCATGTCAAATGCATGTCGAGTGGTCGAACCCGCGGCGAGCCCACGCTGTGCGTCAACGGATACTCAAGGACAACGATTGGCCCGTGCTTATCCGGTTGGCGCCCGCAGATCACAACAGGTGAAATGCCCGTTCGTAGCGAACCACGACGGCCGGTACTGGTGGGCAGGCCGTTCGGCGGCCAAACTGGTGCCGGTGGTCACCGACCCGCCGGGAAGGCGCAAAGGCGCGGCATCTAAACGGCCAAGCGAAGCCTCCGTCGCACCGCATCCGTCGAAAAGTGGTACGGTAAACACCCTGTAAGCGTCTCATGGAGCACAGCATGCCGAATCGTGTCGTGTTCGTATCGGTGGACCTCGACGGGATCAGCGGGCCCACCTTGAAGATTACGGTGGACGACCCAGCCGTGGGCAAGCAACAATCGGTAGAGTTTTCCTTGGCAAGAGGACCGTCGGTCGTTGACGACATCAAGCGCGCAATGAACAGCGCGGCAGTCGAGCTGGCGAAACGGAAACCATAGTCCGGTAGCCAAACGGTTGCTGGTGGATGCAGCCCCTGCCGGAAAGCGCATTGGCACAGCGGAGGGTGTATTCGAGGTGCCCGACAGCGTCGACGCGAACTGCTGGGGTCGATGAGCGCTCGTTTAGGAAGATCGGGAGCCGCCATTCGGCGATGACCGACAGCCGGCAGGGAACGACCCACTCCGGTCACGCGCTCTGCTCGAAAGCGGACAATCGCGTGCCAGGCATTGGGGGGGCTCCTCTACGTACCGTGCGCGAACTGTGGGTACGGCTACTGCCGCATCCGCGGCCAAAAAGACGGCCTGTAGCCAGGCCGCTGTCATTCTCGAAAAAGTGTGTCGCGCGATGCACACCCTTGGTTTAAGCACGCTCTTTGCGCAGCCAACCAAGACCCGCAAGCGCGATTCCGACGAGTGCGAACGTCCCCGGCTCGGGCACAGGCACGGCGTTGTCCACCGTGTAGACCGCGTTCTGTTCGAACAAGCTCAACCGCGCGCTGAAGTCGAATTGGGCGGTCGCAGGATTGACGAATGAATCGAGCACATAAGTCGGCATGTAGTCCAAGACCGCGGAAGAAAACGTGAGGGTGCCTGGACCAAACAGCGCATCGAGTGCCGCTGCCGCCGCCGCGTAATCGTCGAGCAGGTTTTGCTGGGCCGGGAAGTTATCCGGCGGCGGCGCGCCGATTACCCATTCAATGTTGGTCTGAAACAGCCTCACGAACGAAGGCGCGGCGCTTTGCACGCGGGAATCCACCAATGGGTCTGCTTGCAGATGGGATCTAAGGCCGTCGGAGATGAGGTCGGTGAACTCGACAAAGTCCTGCGCCGGCGACGGGGCGCCGACGACGGACAAGGTCCCGAAATAAACCGCCGCATCTCGAGTGAACGTGCAAACGGTGTCGACAGGCGTGGCCGGGTCGGTTTCTGGCACGCAGGTCGGCAGAGGCTGAGCCGACGCGTTGGCAGCAAACCCCGGCCACGAGAGCAGCAAGACAGGGATGAAAGCTTGGACGCGCATAGTGCCTCCTTAGAACAACTTAAGGTGGAGAGACTCGCCCGCATAGACTGTGCCACATTCGAAACGTGCCATGAATCAACAGGTTGAATAGGCGCTAACTGGACATTTTATATTTGTGTAAGGCCGGTCGACAGCATTTGGCGCTGCAACCGGCTCTGAGGAGCGCAGGCGGGATTGGGCCAGCCACATTTCTAATTACATCGACCAATCCAGAGCGATCGAGCACACGCAAGCGCTCAATAACGCGCTGAAGCGAATTGGGAGAAGGCCGACAACAGGCTGCTTGTGGCCGGCTGCCGGCGTTGCCGTGATTCGACCGAGTGGCCGCTGCGTAGCGCACAGCTGTCATCGAGGTGCGAATGTCAGGTATAGGCCGTAGAGCCGCCGGTCGGCGCCTCGGTTCCGATGGGCGTGAACGACCCACAGCGGTAGTTCGGGCTACCCGAAAGCGGCCATGCCTTGGCGAGAAAGCGGACGCTGAAATTCGCAGTTCGTGGGAATGGCCGGCATCGGCGTGTGCGATCCGTCGTCAACTCGCCTTTGGTCTGCGCCGCACTATTCCATTGGCGCTGACTCGGGACTTGGCGATTGAGGTCGCTTGCTTCGTTGCCGAGGCGATTACCCGGTCCCATGGCGCCACTTCTCCTCTCATGCGATCTGCCAGAAAGTCGACCATCATCCTCAGCAGCTGTGGCTGATGCTGGCGAGACAAATACACCGCGTGGATACCAAGAGGCTCGGGCTCGCAGTCGGGTAGCAGACGAATGAGTTCACCGGAGGCAAGATCCGCGCTGACAAAGTAGGTCGGCAACATCGCAATCCCGGCGCCGGCAAGGGCGGCTCGGCGCGTGACGGCTGCCTCGTTGCTCTGCAGTTGTCCTCTCACGGGAATCCGGAGCGTCTGGCCATTTCGTTGGAGGCGGAACTCGGTGCGGCCAACGTAGGCGTGGGTGATGCAACGGTGGTGTCGAAGGTCGTCCGGGGCGCTTGGGTAGCCGCTTGCCTTGATGTACGCCGGCGACGCACAGACAACGGACCGGCACACTCCCAGCTTCCGCGCTACCAGCGAGTCGTCGAGCACGTTGCCGATCCGCACTGCCAGGTCGATGCGTTCCTCCACCAGGTTGACGGTTCGCTCCGTCGCGATCAGTTCGACCTGCGTTTGCGGATACTGAGAAAGGAAGTCCGTCACAACGTCGGCCAGGTAGGCCGCGGCAAAGGAAGTGCTGGTGGTGATACGCAGCTTGCCTGCGGGTGCCGCGCGCCTTGCGCCTGCCACGCTTTGTACGTCACGCGAAAGTTCGAGCATCTGGCGGCAGCGCTGCAGCGCTTCTTCGCCGGCATCCGTGAGGCTCACTCGCCTTGTCGTTCGATGCAGCAGTCGTACTCCGAGCCAACGCTCGAGGCTTTCGAGATAGCGCGAGACCATGGCCCGCGACATGTCCAGTGCTCTGGCCGCCTCGGTCAGGCTGGCGCGGTCAGCCACTTCGGCGAACACCTGCATGGCGGTGATTCGGTCCATCGATTAGATCGATCCAGTAGACAAAGTTTCTATTATTCTACTGTTTATCGACAGTTTAGTAGCAAATATAGTGGCGCCATCACCCAACCACTGCGAGCGATTCCATGATCAAACCTCTCCTTCCGCTGTTTGCCAGCCTGACCCTCGGCGTCGTCGCCAACGGGGCCGCCGCCCAGGCGAGTCCTGCGGCGCTCTCCCTTCAGGTCTACAACGCCGACGCCGGCAGCTTCCACGTCAACGCCGTCCTGGTATCCGGCAAGACGGACGCAGTACTCATCGATACCGGGTTCACTCAGGCAGATGCGCACCGGATCGCCGCGATGGTTCTCGACAGCCGCAAGACGCTGAAGACCATCTACATCAGCCAGGCCGACCCGGACTTCTACTTCGGCGCGGGTGTACTGAAGACGTTGTTTCCCGAGGCGACGCTGATCGCGAGTGCGCCCACCGTGAAGAAGATTCAGGCGACGCTACCCACGAAGCTGCAGGTGTGGGGGCCGCGACTGGGCGCCAATGCGCCGACGGACGTTCCGGTGCCCGAAGTCATGACCGGGAACACGATCAAGCTGGAAGGCCAGACGCTCGAAATCAGGGGGCTGGATGATTCCCTCCCGCACCGCAGCTACGTATGGATTCCTTCTTTGAAGGCCATTGTGGGCGGGGTCAATGTTTTCGCCGGTCTGCATGCCTGGACGGCTGACACGCAGACCGCGCAGGAGCGGGCCGACTGGAGCAGGAAACTGGGCTCGATGGCAGCGCTTCAGCCGAGCACCGTCGTTCCTGGCCACATGCTGCCAGGACAGAAGCAGGACGCTTCGCAGCTTGCCTACACGCAGTCCTACCTGACCCGCTTTGAATCAGAACTGGCGAAGGCGCCGAACTCGGCCGCGCTGATCGAGGCGATGAAGTCGGCCTATCCCGCAGCGGGCCTGATGGTGGCACTCGAGATCGGCGCCAAGGTCAACAAGGGCGAAATGAAGTGGTGATGCAATGCAACTGAGCGAGCACTTGCCGGCATCATGGATGCCGGCGATGCCGTTTGCGCTTTGTGTCCGCTATTGGTGGGATCGCGTTGAGCCACGCAACGGCCGCAGTTGGCCGGTCGCCGGCGTTGATCCGATTCGACTGAGCGTCCGCTGCGTTTCCTACAGCAGTCGGCCGCACGTCGAGGGCCGCTCTGAATCATGGAGCCGCCTCTCGGGACTGAAGGCCATTCGTCCTTAGACGACCCACTCCGGACTTTCGACCTTCGCGGGAGCGGACATTGGAGAGCAGTGGTCCACGTCGTGTCCTATGGCCGATTGGCTCGGCTGTACGGGCTACCCCCGTCAGGTTCGCGTTGTTCCCGCCGCCAATCACGGCCAGCGCGGCTGCCTGGCGATCGTTCAGCGTGGCGTGCCACGCACGGACAAACAATCTAGCTAGGACGGTGAGCGTGGCATACGGGATTGTCCGGACAAGAAGCGTCCCGCGCCCAGCGAGCCTTCGAGATTGTCGTCCGCCGGCCCAACGCCGACTGCGAGAGGTGGATGCCAGTTCCCGCCGCCTGGAAGGGTGCCAGCTCCGCAACGGCGCCGACGGTACGTAGCTCGTCGACCGCGGAAACGCACCTACCGACATACGATACGGACATCATCGCGCGCCCTTGGCTACGGCCGCGGCCTCGCGACCGGCAATCGGTCCAAAGGTGAACAGCGCCGTCATCGAATTCCCACCCAGTCGATTGCCACCATGCACGCCGCCAGTGACTTCTCCCGCAGCAAACAAACCTGGAATAGGCTGCTTCTGACCGCTGATCACTTGGGTGCGCGTGTTGATCCTGATCCCACCCATCGTAAAGTGGATTCCCGGCTTCACTTCGATGGCATAGAA
The DNA here is from genome assembly GCA_963708855.1 of uncultured beta proteobacterium. Lineage (GTDB taxonomy): Bacteria > Pseudomonadota > Gammaproteobacteria > Burkholderiales > Casimicrobiaceae > CAIWHR01. The sequence goes on from CAVPUM010000022.1 coordinate 160,423, forward strand.
GGGCGCCGTGCGGATCGGACGGGCCATGTCATCGCGTTCGAAGTCCGGATCGCGCTTGGCCTCCTGGTAACGGTTGTAGTTTGCGACGGTCTGCTCGAGGTTCTTGCCGTCGACGCCAATGCGCTGCGCGAGCTCTGGCAGTGTCGCTCCGCTCTTCACGAGACCAAGGTGGAAGTAGCCCTCCATCATCGACATGCTTCCCTTCACACCCGCGTCGAACACGAGAAATGCACTCTTTCCCGGTTGTTTCAATTCGGCTGCCGAGACGCGATCGCGCGTTGTGACCTCGTTGACGAAGCGCTTGCCTTCGCGATTCACGAGGATCGCGCCTGAGCCGCGAACGGTCTCACTGACCAGGGTCTTGGCTCCGACCGCCTGCGTCGGATGAATCTGGATCTGGTTGAGATCGAAGACCTCGCCACCGACCCGCTGGACGAGATCGAGCGCGTCGCCTGTCGTTCCAGGCTGGCCCGTGCTCGTGAACGAAGCTAGGTCCGGCCGGTATTGCCCGACCCGCTGTGGACTGCTGCCATAGCCGCCCGATGCGATCACCACCGCGCGAGCCTCGATCGTGTACAAGTCACCACGCCGGTCCTGCACCAGGACGCCGCGAACCGCCCCATCGCGCACGAGGATCTCGGTCACGCGGGAATGCGTTCGCACTGACGCATTTCGCTTGAGCGCGTTGTCGAGCAGTACCCGTGTGATGTACGGTCCGAACGATGGGCCGCCCACCGGCTGCAGAGTCCGGTCGACGCGCGCCCCGCCGCTACGGACCAGTCCGGGCAGTTGCGCACCGAGCCCATTCAGCCACAGCACGGCCTCGGCCGATCCTTTGGTCATGATTTCGACGAGCTCGGGCTGATTCTTGTTGTACCCGCCCTTCATCGTGTCCTCGTACATCGCGTTCCAGTCGTCGCGTATGCCTTTCGCGGCCTGAATGGAGGTCCCTGCCGCATTCATCCCGCCCGCTGCAAGCTGCGTGTTGCCGCCGATGATCGGCATCTTCTCGAGCACGACGACACGGGCCCCGGCGTCGGCCGCGGTGATGGCGGCAGAAAACCCGGCACCACCGGCGCCGATTACCACCACGTCGAATGTTTCGTTGTTCCTTGCGGCGAACACGGGAACTGGCGAGAGCATCGCCAGCGAACCCATCAGCAAGAACGATCGGCGTTCCATGATGACCTTCCCTCACTTCTTCGCCGCCCGGGCGCCGCCCGGCATCGGCATGTTGAACGCATGGCATTGCAGGCAGAACGACTCCCCGGCAGCGTGACCGGCATGACAGGTCGTGCAGTCGATCGCTACCAGGTGCGACGCATGCGGGTTGATGTGCTTGTTGGCAAGCTTGGGCGCCACTACCTGGGCAAGCTTCGCGTAATCGCCGTGGCAGCTCTCGCACTTGCGGTTGGTGGCGGCCAGGCTTTGCTCGGCCGCGAGCGCTTTGGGATCGCCGTCTTCGTGGCAACCCGTGCAAGCGAGATTCACCTGCTTCGCGTGAAACGATGCCAAGTCGGAATCCCCAGGCGTGGCCGCGGACTGCGCCACCGCCGCAGACGCCCATACGGCGATGCCGAGCAGGGTGGTCAGTCTGATGATTGCGTTGCGCATGCTCCAACCTCCGATTGCTCGTGGGAACATCGAAATATTTGGCCACGGACGTGATGGGTGCGCAAGCACTCCAAGCTCGTTTGTTGCGCCAGGTCAAACGCGGGCCTTCCATGCGTTGAGTGTGCTCGGGCTGGTTGCGCGGCGAGCCGATTCTTGCGGGCAGTCTCAACGCCGTCTACCTCATACAGGCGACGTGCACGCGCGCCGTGGGCGACCGAACTGCCGACTTGCAAAAAACTGGAAGGCGATGACGAAGGACTGCTTGTGGCCGAACGCGACCGTTGACCAACCGCGACTGAACGGCCGGTGTCGCGCTTGGATTCAATCGGTGGACGCAACACACTAGAAACTGCGTGAGCAGGAGGAGTGTTGCAGATGAGGTATCGGCCACGGACTTATTACACGGAAAGCCAGAAGGCGCTCATGTGGGAGCGCTGGCAGAAGGGCGATTCTCTCCAGCAGATTGCCCACCTCTTTGATCGGACCCACTCGTCGGTTCAGGGCATTCTGGTGCGGACAGGTGGGATACGTCCCGCGCCACGACATCGCTCGAGATTGGCGCTGACATTGACCGAACGAGAAGAAGTATCGCGCGCGTTAGCTGCAGGTCACTCGATTCGGTCGATAGCGTCCCTACTCGGGCGAGCGCCATCCACCATCAGCCGAGAAATCCAGCGCAACGGCGGCCAGCAATGGTATCGGGCAAATGAAGCCGAGCAGGCAGCGTGGGACCGAGCGCAGCGCCCCAAGACATGTAAGCTGGTTAAGAATCGAAGTTTGGCCAGCGTCGTGGCGGGTAAGCTCCAGTCGCTGTGGTCGCCGGAGCAGATTGCTGGATGGCTCAAGCGTACTTATCCGGACGATGAGACTCATCAAGTGTCACACGAGACCATTTATCGTAGTCTGTTCATCCAGGCTCGCGGTGCGTTGAAGAAAGAGTTGTTGCAACACTTGCGGCGGACACGAGCCATGCGCCGTTCGCGCCATCACACCCAGAAGACCGGCACTCACGGCAGAATCGTTGACGCAGTGTCGATCAGCGAGCGTCCAGCCACGACCGAAGATCGGGCTTTACCGGGTCACTGGGAAGGTGACCTCCTGTTCGGAGACCCTAACAGCCAGATTGCGACCCTCGTCGAGCGCCATACGCGCTATGTGATGCTGGTGAAGGTCGCCAGCAAAGATACCGAGACGGTCATCAATGCCTTGATCAAGAATGCGCGCAAGTTGCCGCAGGAGCTCTATCAATCGCTGACGTGGGATCGAGGTAAGGAAATGGCCGCCCACAAGCGTTTTACCTTAGCGACGGACATCAAGGTCTACTTCTGCGATCCTCATAGTCCCTGGCAGCGTGGAACGAATGAGAATACGAACGGGCTATTGCGGCAGTATTTCCCTAAGGGATTTGACCTCTCTGGCTACTCGCAAGCCAAACTTAATGCGGTGGCCAGGAAGCTAAATGAGCGCCCCAGGAAGACCCTACACTACGAAACACCCGCTGAGCGATTCAGCCAATCTGTTGCGTCCACCGGTTGAATCCAAGCGACATTGCAGCCATATTTGGCGTCCACGTGACCGGCAGCAGGGGCCGAGTGCCGCTGCCCGACTTGGGATCGGGTCGAACCTCAAACCGGCGTGGATCGAACGAGCAACGTCAGACGACTTCGGCGGCGTGTCGTTTGCCGGTGCGTGGCCCTTTGGCGGACTGCTTCTCTTGGCCTCGACGTTCTGCAATCTGCTCTATGATCACTGGCGGACGATTGGGAAACTTGGCGACGAGGTCGAGCTTCCCTCCCATCGCTTCGACATAGCGTTTGAGGGTTGAAAGCAGCATGTCGCTTCGCTGCTCCAGGCGAGAGATCGTGTCCTGTCCCACGCCGAGGGCAGTCGCAAGTTCCTCCTGCGTCCGCAGGACGGCATGACGCAGGTCTTTGAGGGTCGCGAGTTCCGCCGCCCGTTGTTGCACCTTCGCGCGGCGCTTGGCGGGCAGCTTGGCGAGCACTTGTTCAAGATTTCTTGGCATGTCGTTTTTCCTTTCGTGCAACAGCGGCTGCCAGCGAGGCCAAATGCGTGTCGAAGCGGGCGTCGGCGAGACCAATGAGCCGTTTGTAGAACCGTTTCTGGTCGGCACCGCCCTTGTCCCCACCTACGAGAAGGATCGCTTGCCGACCCGGGTCGAAGGCGAAGGCGACGCGCCATACCCCGCCCTGCCAGCCAAACCGTAGTTCCTTCATATTGGCGTGCTTCGATCCCTTCAGCGTGTCCACCGTGGGGCGCCCGAGGCCCGGCCCAAACTGGCTCAGCAACAAGGCATGGGCGAGAAGCTCATCCTGCAAGCCCTTGGCGAGGGTTTGAAACTCGCGGTCGAACTCGTCGTGGAAAAGTACCGTCCAGTTCACGGTAAGTATTATGGATGTAAAGCCATATGGAGACAAGACCATATGGCGACGACCTCGTCGGCGCCATGCCAATCGCGCGCTGCCGGGAAATCTTTACCTCGAAAACGGATCGCGAATTCCGATTGTGTCGGGCCCGGATTGGCTGTGCCGTAATTGTGCCTTGGTGAGACTGGAAAGTGAGTTGGCAAGCGTCGCAAGCTATTGATTTATAATGTACTTATGACGACAAAATCCGCCTCATAACCCGAAGGTCGAAGGTTCAAATCCTTCCCCCGCAACCAAATAAATCAACGGCTTGCCTTCGGGCAGGCCGTTTTGTTTTGGCTCCGGGTAACGCCGGGGCAACATTGAACGTCATTTGGACGCTGTTTGCAGCCCAAAAATAATTTCGGACTGTCCACATCCGTCCCGGCCGGGAAGCAGAACTTGGGCAGGGAGGGCTAAAATACATTCATGGAAGCAACTTGAACCCGGGTCGCGAACGCGCTCGCGCGCGAGTTCGGGTTTGCCCAACTTCGTGAACCGGCTCCAGGGCGATCTCTGGTGCCGTTACCTGGTCGATCGCCTACGCGCGCTGGCTTGGTAGCGCGGCAATGGAGGGGCGTGTCGCATGCCGGCGAAAAGCCTTGTTCTTGCAGCGCTCGTGATCGCCACCGCACCGGTGCTCGCGGTGGAGACCGATCCCGCGCTGCCACGCAATCGGCAACTTGCTCAACCAAGGGTGCTCCCCGAATGCCCGTGGACGACCAAGACGCGGTGGGCGACGGGCGAAGCCAAGCTCGTCAAGCCCGCTGGCAGTGGGGTTAGTCCGATTTCGGTTGATGTGCTCGTCCGCTTCGATGCGCGCACGGGGCTGGAAGATGACAAAGCGGGCCGGCAGGTCGTGCTCAAGTTATCTCGTCCTGGCCCGGCCAGCACGAACGCGCCGACGATGTCATTTCCGAAATCGACGATCCGGCTCGTCATCGACGGCACCGAAACGCTGCGCTTCACGACGGAAGACGAAGGCGAGCGTCCGATCGCCGAGGCTTTCAAGGACGGCATAACGAAAGCGAAAACGCTCGAAGTGTTCGCCAATGACGCGGGCAGGGAAGTGCCGCTGATCGGCTGCACGCTCACGGGAACCGTCGAGGCGCTGCGCGAGATGGAGACGCCGGCGAGGAATTTCGCCGTCCAGGAAAAATTCAAGAAATTGCAGGAAGAGCGATGGCGAAAGACGGCCAGGTTGCAAACGTCGGTTTGCCGGGAGCGAGTGCAGGTGGGACTGACGCGAATCAAATGGGATCACCAAGACGACTTGAAAGCCTGTCAGGCAGACGAGTCCTGCATCAAGAAAGCGAACGACAGACGAGACGCGAGAACGAAGGATGCACAGCGGCAGCTCAGTGAGTGCGACACGGCCGGCAGCAAGTAGCCGCGATGCTTGAGCATTGCGCAATCAAGTGCAGGAGGAGCGCGTCTCGCGGTTCTGCAGTGCGGAGCGATTCTTATGGCGGACGATAAGGCGGACGACAAGGAACGCGGAAGCTTCTGGACCTCGGTTCCCGGCATGCTCACGGGCGCGGCCAGCCTGATCACCGCCATCGTTGCCGCGCTGGCGTTCTTCGAACGTGACAACGCCGCTCCGCCAGCCGCTGCCCTGACTTCGTCGCAAAAATCGGCCGCTGTAGTGTCCGGCGTTCCGGCAACGCCGGCCGCGCCAAGCGAGAGGTCTCCCGCGAGCACTCCTGCGACTCGAGTCACAGCGCTTCCGCCGGATGATCCGCAGCACGATGTAACGTCCTGCCAGCGCATTGCCGGCCGCTGGGTCTGGTCTACCGGCGGCGTCGTCAACATCGGCGAGGATGGCAGCCTGCAGTGGCGCCAGCGCGCGACCGATTCCCGGCCCGCCCTGATCGGCCGTTGGGTATGCACCAGTCCCAAGGAACGGCAGTACCTCTTCTCGTGGAGCCACGGGTTTTCCGACGTCTTCGCACTCTCTGCGGACGGTCAACGCGTCGCCGGCACGAATCAACAGACGAATACGCCGCTGTTCGGCAACCGGCAGAATTAACGCTCCACCAGGCCCGACGACCCGTAAGCGATCGGAGCGCGCCGCTGGTCAAATTGGCTGTGCCGTAAACGTGCCGTGAATACGCCGTTTTCGAGATTGGCAAGCATTGCAAGTCATTGATTGAAAACAAACGTCTCTAGTCCGAAAGCGCCTCATAACCCGAAGGTCGCAAGTTCAAATCTTGCCCCCGCAACCAAACATTTCAACGGCTTGCCTTCTGGCGGGCCGTTTTTGTTTGGACACGGGTAGCGCCGGGTTTACGGCACGAAGTACTCGCGCGCCGCGACGCCTGCATTCTCCAGGTGCTCGTGTTATCGGGCCGCGGCTTGACGCCATCACCTTACGGATATACAGTTCTGGTAAGGTGCGTCAAAAGGAGATCGCCGCCATGTTCGTCAAGATTACCGCCAAGCGCCAGGTCACATTTCCCGCTCGCGTTCTGGAGGCGCTAGGCGTGAAGGCCGGCGACCGGATCGAACTCGAGGAAGGGCCCGACGGTTTTGTCTTGCGCGCGCGACACATCGACCGGGCGCGCCTCGCGCCGCTTCGCGGCAAGTTACGCCGTGGCATAGGCACCTTCGATCTCGAAGCCTTCCGCAACAAGCCCCATGACCGCACGCTTCGGGATTGACACCTCGATTCTTGTCCGGCTGGCGACCGGCGATCCCGAGGACGGCTTTGAACACTGCGTGCGCAAGTTGACCGCGCTCATCGAGCGCGACGATGCCGAGGTGTTCGCATCGAATCAGGTTGTTGGCGAGGCCTATATCGCCCTGCAACACCACTACGGCGTGTCCAAACCTGACGCACGCGCGGCGCTTGCCAGCGTGCTCAAGAGCGGTCTGGTGGCGCCGCTGAATGGGGCCGGCGTGTTCGCCGCCTTGGAGGCCGGCGCGGGCTGCGGCCTGCTCGACCGCCTGATTGCCGACGACTATCACCGCGCGGAACTCACCACGCTCACGCTCGACCGCAAGATGGGCGCTCTCCCGCAAGTACGCCGTCTATAGACCAGCTTCATGATCTGGGTTACTGAGGCGAGGACGCTTCCGGACTACCGGCTGTGGGTCCGTTTTTCGGATGCGACGGAAGGCGAAATCGACCTCAAGGACTTCATCGCGTCCGATGCGCGCCCAATCGTGGCGGCTCTTCGCGACCAAGCGGCGTTTTCGGCGATCCGCGTCGAAATGGACACGGTGGTTTGGTCGAATGGCTTCGATCTCGCGCCGGAGTTTCTATACGCGCGGGCGAAGGCTCACACGTCCACCTAAACGTTAACGTATTCTCGGCCGTTCGGCCTCGCGGCCGTTGAGTCGCCGGCGACAGGGATCTGCGACTTGCCATAATTGGCTGTGCCTAAATTGTGCCTTGATCGCATTGATTTCGAGTTCGGCAAGCGCTGCAAGTTCTTGATTAATAAACCATGAACCCACGCCAAAACTGCCTCATAACCCGAAGGTCGCAAGTTCAAATCTTGCCCCCGCAACCAAACATTTCAACGGCTTGCCTTCGGGCAGGCCGTTTTCGTTTGGTGCTGTACCGATCGAACGAACAACGTCAGACGACTTCGGCGGCGTGTCGTTTGCCGGTGCGTGGCCCTTTGGCGGACAGCTTCTGTTGGTCTCGACGTTCCGCGATCTGCTCTATGATCACCGGCGGACGATTGGGAAACTTGGCGACGAGGTCGAGCGTCCCTCCCATCGCTTCGACATAGCGTTTGAGGGTTGAAAGCAGCATGTCGCTTCGCTGCTCCAGGCGAGAGATCGTGTCCTGTCCCACGCCGAGGGCAGTCGCAAGTTCCTCCTGCGTCCGCTCGACGGCATGACGCAGGTCTTTGAGGGTCGCGAGTTCCGCCGCCCGTTGTTGCACCTTCGCGCGGCGCTTGGCGGGCAGCTTGGCGAGCACTTGTTCAAGATTTCTTGCCATGTCGTTTTTCCTTTCGTGCAGCAGCGGCTGCCAGCGAGGCCAAATGCGTGTCGAAGCGAGCGTCGGCGAGACCGATGAGCCGTTTGTAAAACCGCTTCTGGTCGGCACCGCCCTTGTCCCCGGCTACGAGAAGGATCGCTTGCCGATCCGGGTCGAAGGCGAAGGCGACGCGCCATACCCCGCCCTGCCAGCCGAACCGTAGTTCCTTCATGTTGGCGTGCTTCGATCCCTTTAGCGTGTCGACCGTGGGGCGCCCGAGGCCCGGCCCAAACTGGCTCAGCAACAGGGCATGGGCGAGAAGCTCATCCTGCAAGCCCATGGCGAGGTTCTGATACTCGCGGTCGAACTCGTCGTGGAAGAGTACCGTCCAGATCACGCGAGACATTATGGATGTAAAAACATATGGAGGCAAGACCATATGCAGAGGGCTTGATCGGCAACAACGCCGTCCGCCCCGGCGGGAAATATTCAGCTCGAGAACTCATCGCGAATCCCGGCTGTGTCTGCCCCGAATTGGCTGTGCCGCGATTGTGACTTGGTGAGGCTGGGAAACGAGTTGGCAAGCGTCGCAAGTTATTGATTTATCGAGTGCTCATGTATTCAATTTTCGCCTCAGGGTATCTCAGCCAAGGCCACGAGATCCTGTTCGATGCCCACACGCACAGCTTCGCGGCGCTGGGCGGCATTGCCCGGCGCGGCATCTACCACAACATGAAGACGGCGGTGACCAACAGTTGCAGAATCGCCGCCGCATGCAGCGCCGACCAATCTGCTCCAAGGTCTGCTCGCACTCCTCGAGCACGTCGACACCGAGACTACCGCAGGCGTCGAAGGGCGGAAAAACTAGCGCGAGAGGCGCGCCGCACCACGATTGTCAAAGCTCCCGCGGAAGGCTCAGCGGCACAGCGGCTCAGGACCCGGCGGGACTCCAATCGGCTGGAGTTGACCGAATTTCGTGGACCCCTCATTCTGTTGACGGATGACCGGAAGTTCCCGTCACGCCCTGTTGGAGGGATGGTCGCCGCCGCGGAAAGGGATATGTCGATGGCAGTGCCCGAAAGATCGGATGCCTTCGTCTTTTTCGGTGCGACCGGAGATCTGGCCTACAAGAAGATCTTCCCTGCGGTGCAGGCGCTGATCCGAAGGGGGCAGCTGGACATGCCGATCATCGGCATGGCCCGGCCCGACTGGACGCTGGACAGGCTGCGCGATCGGGCGCACGCCAGCCTCGTCCACAACGGGGGTATCGATGCCGATGCGTTCGGGAAACTTTCCGCGCGGTTGCGGTACGTCGGCGGCGACTACCGGGATCCGGCAACCTACGAACGCCTGCGGCAGGCGCTCGGCGCGGCGGTGCGGCCGGTGCATTACCTCGCCATTCCACCGAGCATGTTCGCGAGCGTGATACAGGGCCTGGCGAAGGCGCGCTGCGCCGACGGCGCACGGGTCATCGTCGAAAAGCCGTTCGGCCGGGACCTTGCCTCGGCGCAGGCGCTCAATCACACGCTGCACGAGGAGTTTCCCGAGTCCGCGGTGTTTCGCATCGACCATTATCTGGCCAAGGAGGCCGTGCAGAATCTGGTCTATTTCCGCTTTGCCAATGCCTTCCTCGAACCGGTCTGGAACCGCAATTTCATCGATCGCGTGCAGATAACGATGGCGGAAGCGTTCGGCGTTGAGGGCCGCGGCAGTCTTTACGAGGAGCTCGGCACGATCCGCGACGTGGTGCAGAACCATCTGCTGCAGGTGATGGCATTGCTCGCGATGGACGCCCCGGTCGGCCGCGATCCGGATGCCATGCGGGCCGAGAAGCTGCGCTTGTTCCGTGCCATGCGGCCACTCGATCGGAAGCAGGTGGCACGGGGCCAGTTTCGCGGATATCGTAATGAACGGGGCGTGGCGCCGGATTCGCAGGTCGAGACCTTCGCCGCGCTGTGCCTCCATATCGACACCTGGCGATGGGCCGGGGTGCCCTTCTATATCCGTGCCGGAAAGTGTCTGCCGATCACCACCACCGAAGTCGTCGTCGATCTGAAACGCCCGCCGGTGGCGATTTTCGACGAGATCGACCCGACGCAGTCGAATTACTTTCGCTTTCGCCTGAGTCCGGAGGTCGTGCTCTCCGCAGGGGCGCGGGTCAAGCGACCGGGCGAGGACATGGTCGGCGATGCCGTGGAGTTGGTCGCCGGTCATTGCGTCGCCGGCGACGTATCTCCGTACGAACGGCTTCTGGGCGACGCCGTTCGCGGCGACGCGTCGCTCTTCACCCGCGACGACTGTGTCGAGGCCGCATGGCGCGTCGTTGATCCGATTCTGCACGGTGCGGCCGCGCTCACCGAGTACGAGCCCGGCACCTGGGGTCCGGCCGCCGCGCGCGCGGTTATCGCCGGCGAGGAAGGCTGGCACGATCCGAAGCCCGAGGAGACTCCTCCGTGCTGAGCGAAGGCGGCGACGCGGCGATGAACCAGGAGCGAAGCGCCCGCCCACGACGGCTGACCCGACGATGATGGCGCCGACGCACAACTCCGCGTTCCCGAAACCGCAGTCGCCGAAATCGCGGATGCGCCGCCGATGAGCACGAAGATCAGTCCGCTGGCGGGACACCCCGCGCAGGCCGCGCAACGTGTGGATGTCGCGAAGCTGGTGGCTGCCTACTACAGCCTTCGGCCCGATCCGGCGGTCGCGGAGCAGCGGGTGTCCTTCGGCACGTCCGGCCATCGCGGCACGTCGTTCGACCGCAGCTTCAACGAGGCGCACGTGCTCGCGATCACCCAGGCGATCTGCCTGTATCGCCAGGGAGCGCGGCATCGATGGGCCGCTGTTCATCGGCATCGACACCCATGCGTTGTCGGCGCCGGCCTTCGCAAGCGCCCTCGAGGTGCTGGCTGCCAACGGCGTCGAGACCCTGATTGCGAAGGACGGCGAATACACGCCGACGCCGGCGGTGTCGCACGCCATTCTCGCCTACAACCGCGGACGCGAGACGGGACTGGCCGACGGCATCGTGGTCACGCCTTCGCACAATCCGCCCGATAGCGGCGGCTTCAAATACAATCCGCCGAACGGCGGCCCGGCCGACACCGACGTCACCGGTTGGATCGAGTCGAGGGCGAACGCGCTGCTCGAAGGCGGCTTGCAGGACGTGCGCCGCATTTCATTCGACCGGGCGCGGCGCGCGGCGACCACGCGCGAGCACGATTTTCTGAGCGCGTACGTCGGCGACCTCGGCAGCGTGATCGATTTCGACGCTATCCGTCGATTCCGGCATCCGCATGGGCGTGGATCCGCTGGGCGGCGCCGGCGTCCACTACTGGCCCCGGATCGCCGAGCGGTTCGACGTCGATCTGACCGTGATCAGTGAAACCGTCGATCCGACCTTCGGCTTCATGACGCTGGACTGGGACGGCCGCATTCGCATGGATCCGTCCTCGGCCTACGCGATGCGGCGCCTGATCGGCGTCGAAGGACGATTACGACATCGCGTTCGCCTGCGACACCGATCACGATCGGCACGGCATCGTGACCCCGGGCGAAGGATTGATCCCGGCGAATCACTATCTGTCGGTGGCGATCGACTACCTGTTTCGCAACCGCCCGCGCTGGAACCGCACGGCGGCGGTCGGCAAGACCGTGGTCAGCAGCGCAATGATCGACCGCGTGACCGCCAGGCTGGGTCGAAAGCTCTACGAGGTTCCAGTCGGCTTCAAGTGGTTCGTCGACGGGCTGCTCGACGGCGCGTTGGGTTTCGGCGGCGAAGAAAGCGCCGGCGCTTCGTTTTGCCGCATCGACGGAACCGTGTGGACGACCGACAAGGATGGCATCGTGGCGGCACTGCTGTCCGCGGAAATGACGGCGCGCACTGGCCGCGATCCCGCCCAGCTCTATCGCAATCTGACCGGCGAGCTCGGTGCGCCCGTGGCCGACCGCATCGAGGCGCCGGCGACCCCCGAGCAGAAACGGAAGTTGGCGAAGCTCTCGCCACGCGAGGTGCGGATCACTGAAATGGCCGGCGAGCCGATCGATCGCATGCTCGATTGCGCGCCGGGCAATGACGCCCCGATCGGCGGCATCAAGGCGATCGCCGCAAGCGGATGGTTTGCCGCGCGCCCGTCCGGCACGGAGGACATCTACAAGATCTACGCCGAGAGTTTCCGCGGGGTGGACCATCTGCGCACGCTGGTGCGAGACGCTCAGGACATCGTCGACCGCGCGCTGCAGGGTCCATAGCCCGCTGCACCGCAGGGGGCCCGGCTGTGCCGATGGACCAAAACCACCAAAGGCACGCCCTCCGGTTCACGGCGTCACCGCGCGGCTCGCAATGGCGTCACTTTGGCTTCCAAGCCTTCGCGAGCTCCTGTGCCTCCGCCAGCTGTGCCGGTGTCATCTTCGTTGCTGCCAGTTGGCGGTCGTGGACCGCTTTGTCGCGGGTCTCCCGCCGATCGCCTCCATCGGCAAGCGGGAGCAGGAGCAGGAGCAGGAGCACCAGGAGGGCGCGCGCGGTCGTGGACTGCTACCGAGATCCCCGCGGGACGACGTCGCTCGAAGCAAGTTGTATCTGCATGCGCAGGAAGGCGTGCGCGGCGTCGCCCTCCCGGGTCGCGTGCCACAGGAGCTTGATCGGAACCGATCCCTCCCTCGGCCCCGCACGCAGCGGCCGCAGTCCGAAGGCCTCGCGAGCGAACTTCGTCATGCTCCTGGGTATCAGCCCAAACATGTCGGACCGACTGGCCACCATGAACACCTCGAGTAATTCCGAGACCTCGAGGACGACGTTCAGCTCGAGGTGTTGCCACGCCCGAATACCTGCCACGGGGTGCTCACCTTCGATGCGTGGGCGCAGCGATACGAACGCTCCCTTCCTGAGCTCAGTGATCGATTGCGCCCGCCGCAGCGCCGGATGACCGATGCGCGCCACGGCCACGATTGCGTCCTCGAAGAGCGTGAGCTCGCGGAACCGGCCGCGCTCGGGCATGAGCCAATCCACCGCCGCGTCCACCCGCCCTTCGCGCATCCCCCGCTCGAGCTCGATCGGCCGCGAGCGGGTGCTGAAGGCGACCTCGGTCCCCGGCGCCGCCCGGCCGAGACGTTCGCGCAGCCGCACCGCGATCATCGGACCGAGCGGGTGCGAAATGCCGATGAAGAACCGACGCTCGGATGTCCTGGGATCGAAGATCCGCGTTTCGGTGACCGAATCGCGGACCGCTCCCAGCGCGCCGCGCAACTTGCCGTAGATCAGATCCGCGACGGGCGTCGGGACAACGCCTGCTGCCTGCCGGACGAACAGCTCATCGCGGAACACCGACCGCAGCCGCGACATCGCATGGCTCACCGCCGACTGCGTCATCGCGAGCCGTTGCGCCGCGCGCGACAGGTTGCGCTCCTCGTACGCGGCTTCGAACACCGGCAGGAGGTTGAGATCAACGCCGCGAAGGTTGAGCATCGTGCATATCACTTATCCACAATCTTCAGCAGATTCAACGTGGCTGCTGCCGTAGGATAACGGATTCGCACGAAATCGGCGGCGAAATCGGTGGCTTTTGCGGCCTCGCGCGCTCTGGTTGGAATCGAGCCCGCTTTGCGGTCGGGAGTCGCCGACCCGGACCGCTTCATTGCCGCGTATGGACATGACCTGGATATTGCTGGGCCTCTTCGGCTGGGCGCTCGCGCTCGTTTTCGTATTGGTCTTGATGCGCATGGCGGGCCAGCAGGACCGCGCCGCACGCCACGAGGAGAAGCGGCTCGACCCTTCGTCCGACGTCACGATCACCAGAACGGGCGAGCCGCCCACGAACCTCTGAACAAGTCCCCTACGGGCGCGACGGATGCGCTCCAGGCGGGATGGCGCGAAGCAAGGCGAAGCGAATAGCAGGCGCTTTTCGCGAGCCGGGCGACAAAGCCAGCACCGCGGAGCGCGCCGTCCCATCCCGGTTGGCGCGATATGCGGCGTCGGCTTTGGCACGCTCCTTGGCATCGTAGTACGAACTACGACCACCGTGGCGTGCCTCGCGGCCATCCGCGTCTCGCACCAACGCGCTCCGCGGCGGACTTGTTCAGAGGTTCCCTAGCGGCTTCATCAGCAGCAACAAGGAGACGACTGCCCACCTCGCGTGGTGTGTGCGCGGCGGGTCTGGACCTGATGAGCAGTAGCTAACTGATCTTACCCACGAACGGTGGACCCAATTGTGGGTACGATAAAACCGACCGCCCGCGTTGGCGAACTCGGTTATGTCGTTGTTTGCGCTTCAGCGTTTGCCCTCCTCCCGTGCTCACCTTATTCGGCGCGCCATTGACCGTCCTCTTCTGAGAATACCGACCGTGTGGTCAAGGTCGAGCGATCATGCGCCGAGAATCGGCTGGCCCTTCGCGCGTCGGCGCCTAACTACCCGATACGTATGCGCTTCTGGGTCGGGTTGCGCCCCCCCCCCCCCCCCCCGCAACCAAACAGTTCAACGGCTTGCCTTGTATGGTGGGATGGTGTTTTCGGCTTTCTTCTGAAACAGTGAAGAAGCCGGGGTGGAGGGGCCAATGGCTGCATCTGCTCTTCGGACAGGCCGTTCTTGTTTATCGCTTGCCGACCGCTTTGCAAGCACTTTGTAAGCGCTAGACATCGACGTGCAGCCTGCGTGTGGGGGGCGTCTGTACGACCGGGCCCACTAAGGCGTCACCGCGATGCTTGAGCATGATCGAGTTGCCACTGGCTTCCGGTCAACAGTTCCACCAGCGCATCGAACAGCGCCAGCACGGCGCGGGCCGCTTCCCCCGTTCCCGACCAATCGGGACGAATGAACGTCTCCTGCGTTGACCTACGCCGTCGCCTTTGCGTTACAAGGCGCTGATCATCACGTCGACCGCGCGGGAGCATTTGGACAAAGCGAGATTCATGGCGGAAATGGCCAAGTCGCGCGCCTCCGACAAGCTCGGCGTGCGGTCGGCGGGCTGCTGGCAAGCGTGCGAGCGCAGGCTGCGTCGGCAATGGCACGGCGACGAATTGGGGACCAAACAGGAGCACGCGCTCTGGGTGTCCCTCGCGGACGATGGCACCGACCCATCGAACCCGGAACGCGGGCAGGGCTCCCGCTCGATCATTTCACCAGCTTTCTCGCTGGTGTCGTCGGCTTGTCCGATGCGCGCGGCACCTGTGTAGGCCCTCTCCCAACGCAAAAATCAGATGCAGGGGAGGTCGCATTGACCAAGCCTAGGGCGTGAGGAGGTGTATGATGATGTCATAGCAATCGGACCGAGGATGGTCAGCGATGGACGAGAGCAGATTTCTATCGTTGCTGAGGAAGGCGCGTATCCATTCCTACCTGGGGGGAAGTCCCGACTATTGGCACGGATACCAGCGAGGGCTGCGGCGCGGATTTCTGGGCGATATGTTTGGCACCGACGACGAGCACAAGCTCTGGATGCGCCTTGCGGAGGATGGCAGTGATGAGGCTAGTCGGGAGCGCGGTCGTGGCTACCGCGACGGACTGAGCGCCTGCGGTGCCGCCGCTGAGGGCAGCCCACTTGCCGGATCTACCCGCAGTCGCGGCGGTGATCTGGAAATCCAAGCTAATCGGGTCAATCCGAGCCGGCGATAGTCGCTGCTGGCGCGTTCTACGCAGTCGGATGCGATGTTGTCGCACTAACATCGCGCCATGCTCGACGACACCGACGAGGATGCACCCGCGTTCGATCCGCCCGACGCGGATACCGTGTACGTCAACTATTCGGAAACGTGCCGGCAGAGCGGCGACACGCCGGTGTCACGGGAGCGCACGTTAGGCTTGATCCAGGAGTGGGGCGAAGTGCTATCGGGTCGCCCGGAACCGACCACGCATTAGCGCCCGCGTTTCGCGGCCTCGCTCGGGCAGGTGGGCGGGGACGTGCGCCCATAGCGCGACCAAAAGACCAGGCAGACGCCGGTCAAACACCCGACACCAAACGCGATGAAGAATACGGAGATCGGGTCCATGGTCTTTGCGCCCGACAAATACACGCGACACCAAGCGAATGTTGGCGCCCGAGCGTGACATTTTGATGACCGCGCGACGAAGGACCCGCGAACCGCGCCTGCGTCTATCTGGATTGGCGATTTCGGACGCCAAAAACGAAAACCCCACCACGCGCGCGGGGTTTCGGTGCGCGAGTGAGCGCTACGATGGGTGCTGCTCAACCACTGGCCGTCTGTGTGATGGTCACGTCCGAAAACGGGTCGAGGTGCTTCTGCTCGTGGCGCGCGGCGCGATCCTGGTCGCCGGACATTCGCATCAGGGCCAACACAAACAACAGCCCGAGCGTCCAGCCGACGAGGCCCAACACGATCCAGCTGAGGTTCATGCCTGCCCCTGCGGTGTAGTCGACATAGTGCCCATTCTGGCATTGCCGGAGCGGGCGCCGACTTGGCCTAGATCAATAAGTTGCACCGCCGTGGTGCATCGAAGCCGGGGGATTTTTTGCCACGGTCAGTATCCAATGGCCCTTCGGGTTTGCGGCCTTATTGCAGGCGACTCCGATCACCTACGACTTCAACTTCGGGATCCCCGCCGGCTATGCGGTTACTGACGTGGCAATTTAATCGGCCAATGCTAGCGGTGATGATGATATTTTATAATATTTTATATTATTTGTCTTCTTTGCCTCTGACATGCCCAGCGGCGTTCAGAGTCTCGCTTGCTCGGCCCCGTTCGATCCAGCCGGCTTCCTGATTCTCGGCATCCACACGGATGCCTTGGGACCCCACATTGTCATGTTCGCCGATCCGACCTTTGCCACCGACGTAGCCGGGGACATGTGGCGTGTTCACTTCTCATCGCCGCGTCACACCGCCATGCTGAACTTGATCCCCAATGCGCATGACGGCGACCCTGCCGCAATTGGTTCCCTTACCGATTTCTTCCACGGTTCCGAGGCCGCTGCAGCTGCCTTCGATTCACCCACATCGTAGGCCATTCTCCAATGGAGCGTCGCTGGCATCATCCCCGAACCGGCCACGCTCGCGCTGCTTGGCCTCGGCCTGGCCGGACTCGGCTTCGCGCGCCGCCAGCAGTAACTCTTTGCGCTCCGGCGCGGACTCCGCTCCGGCGGGGTTTGCCAATTGGGTCACGTCCGGCTCGCGAGGTAAAGGCGCCAGCGTTGGCGCACGGCGAAGCACACGCCGGTCATCGCTCCGAGAATCACGCCGAGGATGAACGCGCTCATCGGCTCCACTAGAACCCCATCGAGGGTGTTGATCGCCAAAACGGCTAATAGCGCGAGACAGACCAACAGCGCGACCGGGACGAGCAGTCGGTTGCGATAGTGGCGATGGAGCGGGACATTGGTCATGATTGCGCGCCAAGTCGATGTCCAGGGGGCAATTCTGCACCGTGCCGCCGCGCGAAAAAAGACCGCCGCTTCAGGGAGCGGTTTAGCGGCTCCGGGGCGTCCCAATCCCTCACCGCTGTCATGGTCTCCGGATAGTGCCGCGGCGCTCGCGGGAATCCCACTCGTCAGCAATGCCCTGATGTCAGGGGGTCGGAACCGCGCCAGCAGCAACGTGCTTCGCTGCCAATACTGCCTCATGTCGCCGATGAGGAGTTCCACCAGCGCATCGAACAGCGCGAGCACAGCGTGGGAATCCTGCGCGAACCTCGCCCGCATGGCCATCGCCGCGTCGATGCTGACTGCATCCTCATAGGAACCAATCGCGACCTCGGGCGGCAGGCGGTCATAGTCCCGGCCGATGCGCCGATTCAACTCCCAATCGCAGGCGCCCTCGATCCACACGAGCAAGCCATACGTGACGGGCGGCGCGCCGTTCGACGCAGCGATGAGCGCATGGAGCTCGGCGTCGGAGAGTTCGGCGAGCGCCGCATAGATGACTAGAAGGTCCGTGGTCATCGAGTGTCGGCAAAGTTTACAAATTGTCGACGACAACGCCACTTAGGCCGATTCGGACGGCGCGGTAGCTGAGAATCGGGGTCAAGAACACGGTGGACGGTGAAGCGGCGCAATACCGGGTAGTCAGTGCCAAGGTGTTCAATCCTGCCGTAGAACATGCTCCCGTTTCCGAGCGTGACCGATTGTATGGTGTCGTGATTAGCGGCTTGTGGAACCGGAGATAGTTCTGGTACACACTGCACGCCAGTAGCGCGGTGAACGCGAACCCGATTGCAGCAAGAATAGGTACCTTCATGACACGTTCACCTTATTACCTGACCACAAGCGATTGTATCCAGAGCATGAAACGACCCATTCGGATGTTTGCTGCGAGGGCGCTATTCGTCGCAGGAACGGTGCTTTCGAGCGCCGCGCAAGCGGACGTAGAGCTGACCGCTCCGGATGGCCGGCGCATCCTGCTCAAAGACAACGGAACCTGGCTGTACGTGGAGGCAGATCGAACCGCGGACACAATCAACAAGGAGGGCGAGGCGATACTTGTCTTGGAGCGAAAGGTGGAACGTGGCAACGGCTGCAGGATCGCAGTGCGGCTCGAGAACAATCTGCCCTACGAGATCCGTAGCCTCGTGCCGTATTATTCGGTCTACGCGCCAATGGTCGTGTCACGCTACGTGCGGGCAATGCGTCTTTCTGGGAGCCGGGGGCGGCGCGCCCGACCGCAAGACGATCGATGCGACGCTGCCTGAGATCGAGCAGTTGCTCGCGATCCTCGACAAGGCGTACGGCCGGCGCAACTTCCTCGTCGGCGAGACGGTGACGACGGTGACGATGGCGGATCTCTTTCTGGCGCCGATCGTCTTCTACCTCGGCATGTTCCACTAGCCGTCTCAGTGCTCCTTCGTTCTATGCAGCGCCCATTGCGCTTCATGCCGATTGTCAACGCGGACACCTATCGACGGGGCCTCGGCCTCTGGCATTGCGCAGAACAAGCTGTTAGCAACCCAATATTTCGCGCCGCCATCGCAGCCAGCCTCGCGCTGGCTGTTTCGTTCTCGGCGTGGGCGGACTTCACCGGCAAGGTGGTGGGGGTCGCTGACGGCGACAGCATCACGGTGCTGCGAGATCGGGAGCAGGTGAAGGTGCGACTGGTGGACATCGACGCGCCAGAAAAGGGGCAGGCATTCGGGAACAGATCCAAGCAGGCGCTGGAGGCATTGGTGAAGGGCCAGGAGGTGCTGGTGGTGGAGCGCGGCAAGGACAGATACCAGCGCACCCTCGGCAGGATCTATCGCGGCGATCTGGATGTGAATGCGGAGCAGGTGCGGCAGGGGATGGCGTGGGTGATTCGCCAATACGCCAAGGACGCGACCCTCTACCCGATTGAGGCCGAGGCCAAGGAACAGAAGCGCGGTCTATGGCGAGATCCTGAGCCGGTGCCGCCGTGGGAGTGGCGGAAGGCGCAGACGAAAGGCAGTAGCCGTGGAGAGCGGATAGGCGATGACAGCTGGAACGGCGACGGTGCGCCGCTGCCGCCCCAACGGCGGTCGCGCGATGGTCACGCGGCCATGACGGAAGCGTCTCGAGAGCCGAGGCGACGCGCCACAAGCCGGTTGAGCGTGAGCGCCTATCGCGCAGTCGCTTGCGTGGGCCATGGACTGCGGTCGGTCGCGACCGCAGTCTGTTCGCTCGTGCCATCGCACCTTTGACTCTACGGCGAATGAAAAGCGAGGACCTTTCGCACCAACTCGACGCGAGCGGCTGACTGTTGTTGCTCCTGTTTTCTCCGTTCGCGACGGATCCTGGCAAACGTCTTTCGCAAATCGGTATCGACGCTCTTCGTGTAGCGAAATGATGGATCGAGGATGGATTTCATCTGGCCCCCACGCTTGCGTTGTTTCCTCCTCCCGTCATCGTCGCAAGAAGCATTCCATGGCTTTCGAAAGTGTGAAGGTTCAATTGCTTATCGCGCGTTTCTTCGGTTCCACGAAATTATCAATGTAAAAACGCTCGACAGGAGCCGCAATGCTGCCACGACGTTTCCTGCCGATCGTCGGACAGTGCGCGCCGTTCGGCGCTTGCGCCTGCACGTGGTGCAATGTGTCGCTCTCTCTTACATCGCCGAAACTGCAACCACCTGGCGCGCCGTCGTGAATCTCTTGCGCGGAGCGCTCCAGGCCGAGGATTTCATGGGCCGAACTGGCGGCTTAGCGGTTTGTCTTGACCCCACATTTCGTTGCTGGCACGCGATATGCGAGGTACTTGATGCAAAGGACCAGGGGGTCATTTCCTTCCAATCGAAGGAGCGCGTCATGCTCGAGATTGAACCGTACAACCACGATACCAACGGTGATCCGGCCGCTGTTTACACGACCGAGGTCGAAATTGCGATCGCGGACCAGTTGCGACATCGGCTCGAGGAGCGATACTTTCCGCCATCAGCACCATCCGTGCCTTCGCGCATGCGCTCGAGCGAAAGCTACTGATTCCTGCCGAAGTGCAGCAATCGAGATGGGGGATACGCTATAGATGACATTCACTACAGGACAACCCCGACGTCGGTGACAAGCACCGGCATACGTTGCGGTGACGCAACGGAATGAAGCCGCAGCGATGTGGCGTTCCCGCGAAGCCCCGCGATAATCGTGGGGCTTTGCATTGGTGCGACGCACACCGCATCCAGGGAAGGGGATCGCCCCGCTATTCAAGCGAAACGGCATATGCGTCGAGTCGCGCTTCGCCGGTGCTGCTGACAACCTCGTTGCCGAACCCGATGGCGGTGACATATTCATCGCCCGCGGCGAGGCCCATGGATCGGACATGCGAAAGGAATCCGAGAACTGGCGGGGTTATCCGTATTGGTGAGCCAGATATCGAATTCGGTGTTTCCGATGCCGGTGCGGTTCGAGGACACGTCGTACGAGACGCTGACCGCCCGGATGCCAATAGTCGGCGCATGGGACTTGCGGAAGCGCAGGCCCTCTTTTCATTTGGGGAAGCGTTGTGACTGGACATGTAGCGGGCGAGCAGGGATTTCGCTGCCGGGAATTTGACCTCCAGATCAAGTTAACAGTTGTGATTAGGTATTAACTGTATTATAATGATTTGTATATTGTTTTGTAACATACATAATTCCAACGTCATAACGCCAATCACATCAAACCGAGGGCGCAGACCGTAAACAGATCAGCCGGTGGGGCCCGGGGTATTGGAGAGTCATGATGAACGCACATCGTTTGCCGATACTCGCCGCAATGGCGGCATTGCTGTTTTCTACGCTCGGTGCGTTCAACGCCAACGCCACCAGCGTCCTTCCGCTCGAACTCGACCAGATCACCGCCGGAGCCCAGCACATCGTGCACGTCCGCTGCACGGGTAACGAGGTCCAGCCGGATGCGGCGATCGGCGTGGTGACGGTGACGACCTTCGTCGTGCTCGACCGCGCCAAGGGGGAGGCAACGTCGACGTTCACCGTCCGCCAGGCGGGCGGGGAGCTCAATGGCCTCGCCATCGATTACCACGTGCCGAAATTCAGGGTCGGCAACGAATACGTGCTGTTCATGCCGCCGGCCTCGAGGTTGGGACTGGCTTCGCCCGTGGGCCTGTCGCAGGGCGCGTTTGCCGTGGTGCAGGGCCAGGCGGGCAAGGAGGTCGGCAACGGCCGCGATTTTGCCACGCTGCTCTCCAGCACCGATCGCGCCAGCGCGCCGGCGAATGTCGCCGCACGTCTGCAACGGGCGCCGTCGGAACGGGCGCGCGTCGACCTCGCCGACTTCATGACGTTGGTCCGCGCGAAAGCGGGCACGCAGTGAGCGCCTGCCCGCGATTGGCGGCCGCTCGTAGCCTCCTCCTCCGGGGCGTCACCGGCCTGGCGCTGGCGGTCGGCATCGCCCTGCCGGCGGACGGTGGCGGGCCTCTGGGCTTGGTCAATCATCAGGCGGTGGTCTATCCGAACGGCGGTGCGTCCTTGACCCTCAACCTCGATCAAGGCCCGCTCGGCACGCGCACCAACGCGCAAGCGACCGCGATCGTCCAGAACGCTATTGGTATGTGGAACGGTGTGGCCACCTCGACCCTGCGGCTCACCCTCGGCGCGTCGCTGGCCGCCGACTACACCACCGCGAACTACACCAATGTCTACCAGAGGTTCTCGGACGGTCTCAACCCGGTCATCTTCGATAGCAATGGATCGGTCACCGATGCGATCTTCGGGGCCGGGGCGAAGGCCAGCATCCTCGGCTTCGCCGGGTCGGCCTATTACACCTCGGGCGCGTCGGCGGGGGAATACATCGAAGGCCAGGCGGTCCTCAACGGTTCCATCAACATCTCGGACGCGACGTGGACGGTGGTCTTGGCGCACGAGATCGGTCATTTGTTCGGCCTCGATCATGCGCAGCTCGACGGAACGCAGGGTCTGGCGACCAACAACTATGTGCTGATGTATCCGATCGCCTATCGCTCGCTGCAGTCGCTGCACGAAGACGATGCCGCCGCGGTCACTGCGTTGTATCCGACCGCCAACGTCGGCGCGACCTTTGGGCAATTGAATGGCATCTTCACGACCTCCGGCGGCACGCCGATTCTCGGCGCGAACATCTGGGCCAGGGAAATCTCGACCGGCAAAGTCTACAGTGTCGTTTCCGACTTTCTGACGCAGGGCAACGGCTATTTCCGGCTGTATCTTCCCGCGGGAACGTATACGCTCAATGCCGAGTCGATCGCCACCAATTTCACCGGCGGATCGAGTGTCGGTCCTTATGCGGAATCGGCGAGTGACACTTCGTTCCAGGCGCCGCACCCGATCGTGCCCGTGGCCTTGGGCGGCGCGTCGCCGCAGCCGATCGTCATTACCGCCGGCTGTCTCGCCACGGCAACCTTCCGTGTCAACGGCACGGGCAGCGTGTCGGGAAACTGCACCGGAGCAACCCCGACGTCGACGACGACCACGCTCGCGAGTTCGGCCAATCCGGCGACGGCCGGCGCTATGGTGACCCTCACCGCGACGGTCACCGGAACGAATCCGACCGGTACGATTAACTTCAGGGATGGCGGAACCACGATCACCGGTTGTGGCACGGCGGCGCTTGGCGGCTCGGGCAACAGCAAGACGGCAACGTGCCTCACCAGCAGCCTCGCCGCCGGTATCCACAGCATCGCCGCGTCCTACACCGGCGATGCCGGCAATTTGGCCTCGACCAGCAATACCCTGTCGCAGGTCATCAACTCGGCCGGCAGCAGCAGCAACGTGGCGCTGGCCAGTGCCGGGGCGGTGGCCTCGGCGTCGGGCGTCTACAGCGCCGGATTCCCGGTGGCTGCCGTCAACAACAACGAACGCAGGGGCGCGAACTGGGGCGGTGGTGGCGGCTGGAATGACGCTAGCAGCGGTTTGTTCCCGGATTGGGTGCAGATCAATTTCAACGGCTCGAAGACGATCGACCGCGTCGTCGTCTATACGCTGCAGGACAACTTTGCGAGCCCGGTCGAGCCGACCGACACGCAGACGTTTGCGGCGTACGGCATCACCGGTTTCACCGTGCAGACCTGGAACGGTTCGACCTGGGTCACACGGGCCACGGTGACCGGCAACAACCTGGTCAAACGCACGGTCACCTTCAGCGCCGTCACGACCGATCGCATCCGGATCAACGTCACCAACGCCCTCGCCAGCTACTCCCGCATCACCGAAATCGAAGCCTGGACGGCCTCGGGCGCGGCGCAACTACCGTCGACGACGACCACGCTCGCGAGTTCGGCCAATCCGGCGACGGCCGGCGCTATGGTGACCCTCACCGCGACGGTCACCGGAACGAATCCGACCGGTACGATTAACTTCAGGGATGGCGGAACCACGATCACCGGTTGTGGCACGGCGGCGCTTGGCGGCTCGGGCAACAGCAAGACGGCAACGTGCCCCACCAGCAGCCTCGCCGCCGGTATCCACAGCATCGCCGCGTCCTACACCGGCGATGCCGGCAATTTGGCCTCGACCAGCAATACCCTGTCGCAGGTCATCAACTCGGCCGGCAGCAGCAGCAACGTGGCGCTGGCCAGTGCCGGGGCGGTGGCCTCGGCGTCGGGCGTCTACAGCGCCGGATTCCCGGTGGCTGCCGTCAACAACAACGAACGCAGGGGCGCGAACTGGGGCGGTGGTGGCGGCTGGAATGACGCTAGCAGCGGATTGTTCCCGGATTGGGTGCAGATCAATTTCAACGGCTCGAAGACAATCGACCGCGTCGTCGTCTATACGCTGCAGGACAACTTTGCGAGCCCGGTCGAGCCGACCGACACGCAGACGTTTGCGGCGTACGGCATCACCGGTTTCACCGTGCAGACCTGGAACGGTTCGACCTGGGTCACACGGGCCACGGTGACCGGCAACAACCTGGTCAAACGCACGGTCACCTTCAGCGCCGTCACGACCGATCGCATCCGGATCAGCGTCACCAACGCCCTCGCCAGCTACTCCCGCATCACCGAAATCGAAGCCTGGGGACAATGACGGCTGGCCAGCGGTGCGCAACCACCCATCTCCCTGCCGGCCCGGTCGCGTCAAGCCGCCACAATCCGCCCACGCTTGATGCGGTTGAAATTCCGACCTTTCCTCGCCCTCCGGGAAGTGCACCGCGAGCTCGGGCAGCCAGTCGACGTAGGTGCGCCACGACGGGCCGGCTCGTGCATCGCCCCGACCGGGAGGCCGGGCACTTTCGATTGGCGACTCAGACGGTCTTCTGCGGCACGAAGCGGGCGCCGTAGGCCAGCACCCCGGAGGCGAGCACCACCACGCCGAGGGCCATCGTCAACGAGGTCGCCGTGGCGATGCTGCCGATCAGCGGGGGGCCGATCATGAAGCCGCTGTAGCCGATCGACGTGACGGACGCGATAGCCGCCGCCCGGCTCACGCCCGGCACGCGCGTCGCCGCATTGAAGAGGACGGGTGCGACCGGCGCCAGCCCGGCGCCAACCAGCGCAAAGCCGATGAACGCCACCCACGGACTCCCCGAGATCAACACCACGGCCATTGCCGCGGCGGCCACGCCCGCGCCGAAGCGCAGCAGCGACCGCTCCGAGTAACGCGTACGCAGGAAGTCGCCGCCGAAGCGCGACAACGCCATCGCCGCGGAGAATGCCGCATATCCCAGCGCGGCCCGGGCCTGCGGCATGCCGACCTCCTGCGTCAGGTAGAGCACGCACCAGTCATACATCACGCCTTCGGCCGTCATGCCGGCGAAGATCAGGAGACCGATGATCAGCAACAGCCCCTTGGGCCAGGCGAAGTGCGCCACGTCGCCTGCCTCGTCGCCGGCAGCGCGAGTCTCGAGCATGCCGCGCGAAGCAATGAAGGCCACGATCGCGATGCCGCCGCAAACACCGACGAGCTGGAACCGCGGCGCCACGCTCATCTCGAGCATGTAGGACACGAGAGCCGCCCCGGTCATGCCGCCTACGCTGAACATGCCGTGCAGGTTGCTCATGATCGCGCGACCGTCGAGGCTCTCCAGCTCCGAACCTTCGGTGTTGATCGCAATGTCGAACAGGCTCATCGAGGCGCCGCAGATCAGCATCGCCGGCAGCAGCACGGCCACGCTCGGGTACTCGAGCAGTGCGCCGAGCAGCGCGCATGCGACCAGCGCGGCGAACACCGCGGCCTTCCGTGCACCGATCAATCCGACGATGCGCCCGGCGACGAAGAGCGACGATACCGCGCCGAGCGCCGCCGCCAGCAGCACCAGCGAGAGCGTCGCCTCGCTGAGAACATAGTGCGCCTTGACCGATGGAATGTGGGCGCCCCACGTGCCGCCGAGCGTGCCAAGCGCCATGAACTGGACGCGCGTGGCCCAGAGCGCGCGCGCCAACGCGGAGGGGGATCGGGGCACGGGGACGGGTGGTCGGCGACGCGTGTCGTCGGCTCCGGTGAACCCGGACTATGCACTCTAAAGCTCGCGCCGCCAACCGGGCAGCTGGCGTCGTGCGGCGTTTGCCGCCGCCCTGGTCGTCGGGGCTATCTCGATCCCAGCCGCCGGGTGATCAGCGCGCTCCAGGCGCGCAATCTCCCCGACGGCGGCGGCGGATCCGCGACGTCGTGGTTGCGCCGGAACACCACGCCGAACGGACGCTGCACCGTCTGGCCGTCGGCCACGATGCGCACGACGATGAACGAGCTCAGCGCACTCAACGCTTCCACGATCGGGCGCAACGCCTGCTCCTTGCCTTCGGCAGGCGGTGAACCCGGCGTCCCCGCTTCGCGGCGCCGACCCACGACGAGCGAAAGCGAAAGCTCGGACAGCCGCTCACGCTGACTCATGTAGGGGCCCGACACCGCGACCATCTTGATGTGGTAAGGATTCGAAACCCACTTGGCGTTGATGCGCGCCGCCAGCCCGCATACCTTTTCGATCAGGGCCTTGGCTCGGGCGCGCGACAACGGCGCGACCACGCACGCGAGCGCGTACTGGCGGAAGAGTCGGGTCGGGTGGTAGCGGCCGGCACCATCCGGTTGCAGCATTCCACCCATCAGGAACTCCTTTTGCAGCGCGGTGCTGGCCTGGGTATCGAGGTGAAAATCCTCGCCCAGGCTGCGGATATCGATCCGCGCCTCCTCCGGCGGCATCGCGGACAGGCGCGCGAGCGCGCGCTCGGCGCCTGCGCGAAGTACTGTGCGCCTCGAGTCCGAAATAGCTGCGGTCCGCAACCAGCCTTCGGATGGTGGCGCCCTGCAGCGCGAGCGACCTGTCGGGCGCACCAAGAATGACTGTGGAGCGAAACGCGTTGCCTGCCTCGCCTGCCACGAACGGCGACCGACGCGAATCCGCCTTTTGCGCGGAAGTGTCCGAAGAACCAAGATTGATCAAGTCCACGTCTGACGCCTCCGAAAGGACGTCGCAGGACAGTGACGTGGTTTCGATGCCGCGCGGCACGGCCGCGCGCCACCCTGCTTGACGGCGGTGTTCCGCCGGCAACCCCGCTACCCGCGGATACACGCCCGGGCCGGAGGCTTTGCGTCACTGCCTTGCGACAGTTTTGCCAAGAGAACTTCGCCGGCGGTCACGCGGACTTCGCGCGCCGCCGCCGACGAGTTGCTGCCGTTCAAGTCTCAGCTCAAAGAGTCCCGGTGTCAAGATTTCGGCGCATCGCGCGCCTGTTCGGGCATCGTCACCGCTGTTGCCTACAGAACGTGTTGGCGGGGCACGAGCCCCGGATGACGGCGTGCAATGTGACGTGCCGACAGCGCGGCGAACCGGCCCTCCGTCACCACCGGCATGTTCCGCACTGGCCGCGACCTGGAAGCGCGCGACGTGGTGCGCGGTCCGGTAGCCCGAGCCGTTTCGCGGCTGCGCTGACCCCGTGACCGACTCCGCACCCCTCCCGAGAACCCGTTAATGCCCGGTTAATCTGGCTTATCTAGCATCCCCCTGACGCAATTCGGGGAATGCCGATGGAAGCCGCTTTACACGTTCGCGCCTCCGGCGCGGGGCACTCGCTGCCGCCAGCCGTCCTTAGCCGGGGGGCGACGCCACGCCTCGAGCCGGTCCACCGCACGCATCCGCAGCGGGCCTCGTTCGAGCAATTCATCGCGGCGCGGTTTCATCGCGCCTACGGCGCCCGGGTGGCGCACTTCTCGCCGCATCTCCTCGGCGTGCGCGACGCGCTGGCGCGATGGCACGCGTCGTCCGGCTACACGCCCGCAGACGGGCAGTCGCTGTTCCTCGAGCAGTACCTCGATCGGCCGATCGAAGATTCGCTCGCGGGCGGGGTCGGGCGACCGGTCGCGCGCGAGGGGATCGTCGAAGTGGGCAATCTCGCCGCCGTGTCCGCCGGCATGGCGCGCACGCTGATCCCGCTCCTCGCGCGGCATCTGCATCGCCTCGGGTACGAGTGGGTGGTCTTCACCGCCACCCGCGAACTGCGGAACACGTTCCGGCGCCTGGGTCTGAATCCGCTCCGGCTGGCGCGTGCCGACCCGGCGCGGCTGCCCGACGGCGGCGCGAACTGGGGCAGCTACTACGAGCACGACCCGCTCGTGATGGCCGGCAGGATCGTCCGCGGGCTGCACGTCCCGTCGCGTACATGAACGGGCGCCCGTCCTCCGGTCGCGAGCCACCGTCCGGAGCGCAGCGTCCCGCCCTCCGCGGCGCGCACGAGGCGCTCTCCGCGGCGGCCCTCGCCGGGCGCGTCGAGCGCCTCGCCGCTGCGCTCTGCCACGCGCTGCCCCGTCCGCGGATGCTCGGCGTCCTCGCTGACAACGGACCGGACTGGGTGGTCGTCGACCGCGCCGCCGAGCGCATCGGCCTGCCGCTCGTTCCGCTGCCCGCGTTCTTCACGGCCGCGCAATTGCGGCACGCGGTGGACGCGACCGGCATGGACGCGCTCTTCTGCGAGACGGCGGATGCGGCGCGCGCGCTCGGCTTCCGGCAAGCCGGTACGCTCGACGGCGTGAGCGTGCCGTGGTACCGGCGCCCCGGTGAGCCGGTCGCGCTGCCCGCGGGAACGTCGAAGATCACTTTCACGTCGGGCACTACCGGGACGCCGAAAGGCGTCTGCCTCAGCGCCGCGCAGCAGCGCGCGGTCGCCGACGCGCTCGTGGCGGCCACGAGAGGCCTCGGGATCGAGCGGCATCTGTCGCTCCTCCCGCTGCCGGTGCTGCTCGAGAACGTCGCCGGCGCCTACGCGCCGATGCTCGCCGGCGCCACGTGCTGCGTGCCGCCGCTCGCCGAGGTCGGCCTGCGCGGCGCGACCGCGTTCGACCCCGTCGCCTGTCTCGCGGCGATCGAGCGCTGGCAGGCGCACAGCGTGATCCTCCTGCCGCAGATGATGATCGCGCTGACCGCCGCGCTCGAAGCGGGCGCGCGCGCAGCCGTCGCAGCTCCGCTTCGCCGCGGTCGGCGGCGCCAAGGTCGCGCCGTCGCTCGTCGCGCGCGCGCGATCGGCCGGCCTGCCGGCGTACGAGGGCTACGGGCTCTCGGAGTGCGCATCGGTCGTCGCGCTGAACGTGCCGGGTGCGGACCTTCCGGGAAGCGTCGGTCGTGCGCTGTCGCACGTCGACGTCCGCATCGGCGACGATGGCGAGATCCTGGTCTCGCGTGCGGGCTTCCTCGGCTATCTCGGCGCCGAGAGGAAGCCGGGGCGTTCGGCGTGGCTCCGGACCGGCGACCTCGGGCGGCTCGACGCTGCCGGCTTCCTCCACGTCGAAGGACGCCGCAAGCACCTGCTCATCACCTCGTTCGGCCGCAACGTCGCGCCAGAATGGCCGGAGGCGGAGCTCCTCGCCGGTACGGCCATCGGGCAGGCGGTGGTGTTCGGCGACGCGCGCCCGCGGCTCTGCGCGGTTGTCGTGCCGCGGACCCCGGCCGTGCCCGACGCCGCGATCGAGGCCGAGGTCCGCGCGGCCAACCGCCGCCTGCCCGACTACGCGCAGGTCGCGTTCTGGCTCCGCGCCGATGCGCCGTTCAGCGCCGAGACGGACTCGCCACGGCCAACGGCCGCATCCGGCGCGACGCCGTGTGGTCGCGCTACGGCGCGCACCTGGACGCCCGCTACCAAACCCAACCCGGAGTCAGGAGTCGATGTCGTTCTTTGACGAGTTGCAGCAACGGACCGCGGGCGCGCGCGCCGAGCTGTTCGCGATCCCCGTGATCCGCGAGTGCCTCGCGGGGCGCGTGACGCGCGACGCAGTACCTCGCGTTTCTTGCACCAGGCCTATCACCACGTCAAGCACACGGTGCCGCTGCTGATGGCGTGCGGCAGCCGCCTGCCGGAAGCGCACGGCTGGCTGCGCACCGCGATCGCCGAGTACATCGCCGAGGAGGCCGGCCACGAGGAGTGGATTCTCAACGACATCGCCGCGAGCGGCGGCGATCCCGATGCGGTGCGCGCGGACGCCCCCGCACCGCGACCGAGCTGATGGTCGCCTACGTCTACGACTACATCGCGCGCCGCAACCCGGTCGGCTTCTTCGGCATGGTGCACGTGCTCGAAGGCACGAGCACGGCGCTCGCGACCACCGCCGCGCAGGTCGATCCGCGAGCGGGCTCGGCCTGCCGCCCGAGGCGTTCACGTACCTGACTTCGCACGGCGCGCTCGACCAGGAGCACGTGCGCTTCTTCGCCGGGCTGATGGACCGGCTCGAGGACCCGGCCGACCAGGCGGCGGTGACGCACGTCGCGACCATGGTGTACCGCCTCTACGGCGACATCTTCCGCGCGCTGCCGCGCTTCGACGCGCCCGCGCGGGCCTGGAGGCAGCATGAGCGCGCTACCGGCCGTCCTGACCGGCGCCAGCGGCGGCATCGGCGCCGCGATCGCCGCGGCGCTCGCGCCGCAGTGCGAGATCCTGCTGCTCGTCGGCCGCGACGCCGCGCGGCTGTCGACGGTCCAGCGCGAGCTCGCACGCCCGGGCGCGCGAAGCCGGACGATCGCGGCCGACCTCACCACGGATTCCGGCCGGGACGCGGTGCTGCGCGCGGCCGTGCGAGACGCCCGGCGGCATCGACCTGCTGATCAACAACGCCGGCATCAGCGAGTTCGCCTGGTTCGCCGACCAGAGCGACGGCGCGGTCGAGCGCATCGTCGCAGGTCAACGCGCTCGCGCCGATGCAGCTGACGCGGCGGCTGCTGCCCCTGCTGCAGCGCGCAGCGGGCCGCGACCATCGTCAACGTCGGCTCGATCTTCGGCTACCTCGGCTACCCGGGCTGCGCCGCCTACAGCGCGAGCAAGTTCGCGCTGCGCGGCTTCACCGAGGCGCTGCGCCGCGAGCTCGCCGACGGGCCGGTGCGCGTCGCGTACTTCGCGCCGCGCGCGACGCGCACCGCGCTGAACAGCGACGCGCTGTGCTGCGCTCAACACCGAGCTCGGCGTCGCGATGGACGCACCCGACGCGGTCGCCGCGGCGCTGGTCGCGCCTGCTGCGCCGGCCGGCGCGCGAAGCGGCTGCTCGGCATGCCGGAGAAGCTCTTCGCGCGCCTGAACCAGCTCCTGCCCGGGCTGGTGGACCGCGGCGCTCCTGCGGCAGCTGCCGCTCATCCGCCGCCACGCGCGTGGCGGCGTCCCGCGCCCTGCGCCGCTTCCGGCGGCATCTTCAATCCGCTCTTCCGAAGGAGGCACTTCATGAAATCGACCGCAACCGCAGTCCTGCTGCGCTCGCGCTCGCGACGCTCGCCGCGCGCCGCTCGCGCGCGCCGGGATGGACGACGACGTTCGCGCAGCTGCAGCGCGACTGGGAGGAGATCAAGTACCGCAAGCCGGCGACGGAGCAGGAGAAGGCGTACGAGGCGCTCGCCAGAACGCCGGCGCCGTGCGCACGAAGTACGCCGACCGCGCCGAACCGGAGATCTGGTACGGCATCATCGTGGCGAGCTACGCCGGCGCCAAGGGCGGGCTCGGCGCGCTGTCGCTCGCGAAGGACGCGAAGCAGGCGCTCGAGCACGCGCTCGCGATCGACCCGAAGGCGCTCGCCGGCTCGGCCTACACCAGCCTCGGCTCGCTCTACTACCAGGTGCCCGGGCTGGCCGATCGGATTCGGCGACGACAAGAAGGCGCGCGAGCTGCTCGACGACGGCGCTGACGCTGAACCCCGACGGCATCGACCCGAACTACTTCCTCGGCGACTTCCTGTTCCGCAAGGGCGACTACGCCGGTGCGCGCAAGGCGCTCGAGCGCGCGCTCAAGGCGCCGCCGCGCCCCGACCGCCCGCTCGCCGACGAGGGCCGGCGCAAGGAGATCAAGGAGCTGCTCGTGAAGATCCGCGACAAGAGCAGCTGAGCCGCCGCGAAGTTGAGCGCCCGGCGACGCGGGAGTATTCTCGCGCATCGGGATTTTCGCGCCCGCATTCCGATCCGCTCATCGTGCGCATCCTGCTCGTCGAGGACGACGAGCTGCTCGGCGGCCGGCATTCGCGACGCGCTCGAGCGCGCGCTGTACGCGGTCGAATGGGTGTCCGACGGTCGCGCAGGCGCTCGCCGCGCTGCAGGCGAGCGCGTTCGACCTCGTCATCCTCGACCTCGGCCTGCCGGGGCTCGACGGCATCGAGGTGCTGCGCCGCGCTGCGCGGCGGCGGCGGCACTGACGCCGGTGCTCGTGCTGAGCGCGCGCGACGCGGCGCCCGACCGCGTGCTCGGCCTCGACGCCGGCGCCGACGACTACCTGGTCAAGCCGTTCGATCTCGACGAGCTGCTCGCGCGGACGCGCGCGCAGCAGCGGCGGCTGCGCGGCGCGGCCGGTCAACGTGATCGAGCACGGCCGCCTGCGGCTCGACCCGGCGGCGCTGACGGTCACCTACGACGGCCGGCCCGTCGCGCTGCAGCGGCGCGAGTTCATGCTGCTGCAGAAGCTGCTGCAGAGCGCGGGGCAGGTGCTGTCAGCCGCGCGCAGCTCGAGGAATCCGTCTACGGCTGGGACGGCAGCGTCGAGAGCAACACCGTCGACGTGCACATCCACAAGCTGCGCCGGAAGCTCTATCCGGAGGTGATCCGCACCGTTCGCGGCGTCGGCTACATCGCCGACCCGGCGCCGCCCGCGCCGGCCGATGAGCGCGGCCGCCCGCCGAATGTCCGCGCCCCGCGCGAGCCGCGCACTGCGCGCTCGATCCGCACCGTGCTCCTCGCCGGCACGATCGCGGCGCTGCTCGTCGTGCTCGGCGCCGCGGCGTGGGTGAGCTTCAGCGCGAGCGAGGAGGAGGCGCAGGAGCTGTTCGACGCGCGGCTCGCCACGTCGGCGCGCGTGCTCGAGGCGCTGGTGGCGCGGCAGGTCGAGCGCGCGACCGTCGCCTCGCCGATCGTGATCACGCTGCCCGCGCCGCTCGAGGGCGCGGACCACGACGAGGCGAATCCGCTCGGCCACTACTACGAGACGAAGATCGCCTTCCAGGTCTGGGACCGCGACGCGCAGGCTGCTCGTGCGCTCGACGTCGGCGCCGGATGCGCCGTTCGCGCCGCTCGCGGCCGGATTCAGCACGCAGGCGTTCGGCCAGCGCCAGTGGCGCGTGTTCTCGCTGCCGCTCCGGCGAGATCTGGATCCAGGTCGCCGAGCGCGACGATGCGCGGAGCGAGCTGTCGGAGAAGCTCGCGCTCGCGGCGGTCACGCCGCTCATCGTCGGCATCCCGCTGCTGCTCGTGCTCCTCAGCCTGCTGATCCGGTACGGGCTTGCGCCGCTGTCCAGCCTCGCGCAGCAGATCGAGGCACGCCAGCCGGGCGCGGTCACCCCGCTCACGCTCTCGCGCACGCCCGCCGAGATCGCGCCGGTCCTCGACGCGCTGAACGGCCTGCTCGTCCGGGTGCAGGAGCGCGCTCGCGCGCGAGCGGCGGTTCACCGCCGACGCCGCCCACGAACTGCGCACGCCGCTCGCGGCGCTCAAGGTGCACGCGCAGAACGCGGCGCGCGCAACCTCCGCCGCCGAGCGCGAGGCGTCGCTCCGACCGCATGCTCGTCGGGCTCGAGCGCACCATGCATCTCGCCGAACAGATGCTCGCGTTCAGCCGGGCCGCCGCGGCCGGTGAGTCGGCGCCGCTCGAGCCGGTGTCGCTCCGCCGGCTGGTCGCGGACGCGCTCGACAACCTGCAGCCGCGCATCCGGGAGCGGACGATCAAGGTGAACGTGACATGCGAGCCGGCCGACGCGGAGATCGAAGTCCGGGGCGACCGCCAGAAGCTCGGCAGCCTCGTCGAGCAATCTGCTCGACAACGCCGTGCGGCACGCCCCCGAGGGCAGCGTCGTCGAGGTGGCGATCCGTCGCGACGCCGGCGAAACGTCGCTCGCGGTCGCCGACGAAGGGCCCGGCATCCCGGACGAACTGCGGGAGCGCGTATTCGAGAGCTACTACCGGATCCCGGGGTCGGCGGGATCGGGGAGCGGCCTCGGACTGGCGATCGTCAAGGAGATCGCCCTCGCACACGGGGCGGGCGTGACGCTTGCGGACGGCGCCGGTGGGCGCGGGACGCGCATCGTCGTACGCTTCCGTCCCGCCTAGCAACCGTTGAAGAGTCTGACCGGAATCGATCGCTCCGAAACGTTGCCTGGCCAAGGCACGCGCGCGCCTCGGGAACAAGGCCGCGTTCGGCAGAGCCAACCTTGCGGCGATCCAGATCGTGACGATCGACATCACCACGCGGTTCCGCAACTTCGAGGAGTACTGGACACCGTTTCCCGGCGGGCAGGGCCCAGCTCCCGCGTATGCGATGTCGCTGGATGAAACGTCGTGCCTCGCCTACGAGTCGGTCACCGCGGTCTGGGTGCCGGAGGGTTCCTGGCGCCGCCTGATCGAAGACCAGCTGCGCCAGCACGGCGTGGCGTTCGAACTCTACTGATGTACCTTCTCGACAACATCACCTGGCACACGCTCGCCGGCCCGCACGCGGTCCACTCGGCCGGCGCGGACGACGCGCGACGCTACGCGCGCGGGTTCTCGCCGATCGTCGGCTTCGCCGACCCGGTCGACCCGAATTTCGCCGCGCTCGCGCCCTGGTGCGAACCGGACGAGCATTTCTATTGCGACGGCTGGACGGGCGCGGTGCCCGCCGGCTGGCGCATCGACGTCGAGTCCACGATGTTCAAGATGGTCTGGAAAGCGCCGATGCCGGCGAGCGACGCGGCGCCCGAAGCGGTACGCCTCGGCCTGGAGCACGCGGCGCAGGCGCTCGACCTCGCCACGCTGACCCGCCCCGGCCCGTTCGGCCCGAGGACGCCGGAACTCGGCGAGTACTTCGGCGTGTTCGACGGTCCGCGGCTCATCGCGATGGCCGGGGAACGCATGTCGGCCGGCACGCTGCGCGAGATCAGCGGCGTGTGCACGCATCCGGACTTCCAGGGCCTCGGGCTGGCTCGCGGCCTCGATCGCCAAATTGATCCGGCGCCAGATGCAGCGCGGCGAGACGCCGTTCCTGCACGTGATGCGCGACAACGTCGGTGCGCGCCGGACGTACGAACGAATGGGATTCGGCATCTACCGGGAGTCGGTCGTCCGCGTCGTGTCGCGCAGCGGATGAACGTGCTCCCGCTGCCGGCGTGCGCGCCGCGCGGACCCCGGTAAGATAGTCGGCATCACCTGGAAACACCCATGCCCATCAAAAACTGGATTGCGTTCGTCGCCGCGGCATCGGAAGCCGACGCCCGCGCGCTGGTCGACGTGGACCCGGCCGTTCAGAACCAGACCTTCGCCTGCGACGTGCACCCGTTCCACGTGTTCTATGCCGGCCGCCTGCAGCCGCCGAAACGCGGTGCGTGACGTGGCAACCCGCGCGTGCGCACTTCACGCCCTCCCGCTCGCGCTGGCGGCGGGCCTTGTCGTCGCCGGCTACGCCTTTGCCGCGCCGGACGAGGAACTGCTCGGCAAGGCGGAAGGCTATCCGGTCTGCCCGCCGTCGCTGTTCGTCGAGCCGCGCTGCCTGATCGGCTACGTCAGCCGCCGCGACGAAACCGCGGACGCGCATACGATCCTCGCGGGCAGCGTCGCACGGCCGCTTGCGCGCGCGCCGGTCGAGCCGGCGCTTCGCTACACGCACCAGACGGCGACCGGCGGCCTCGACGAGTTCCTGGCGCGCAACCGCACGACCGGCCTCCTGATCCTCAAGGGCGACACGATCCTCGCCGAGCGGTATCAGTACGACCGCTCGCCCGAACACCGGATGACGTCGTTCTCGATGGCGAAGACGGTCGTCGCGATGCTGGTCGGCATCGCGATCGCCGAGGGCAGCATCAAGTCGATCGACGACCGGGCGGAGAAGTACGTGCCCGAGCTCAAGGGCACGCCGTTCGGCGAGACGTCGATCCGCCACCTGCTCACGATGTCGTCCGGCATCAAGTTCAGCGAGACCTACGGCGGCACCGACGACGTCGCCGACGCTCGCGCGGCTGTCGCTGCTCGGCGAAAGCGACGGCGGCGCGGCGACGCTCACGCCGTTCCGCACGCGCGAACGCCCGCCCGGCACGAAATACAGCTACTCGTCGGCGGACACGCAGGTGCTGGGACTGGTCGTGCGCGGAGCCACCGGCCGGACGCTCGCCGACTACCTGTCGCAGAAGATCTGGCAGCCGATGGGCGCCGAGGCCGACGCGACGTGGCTGATCGACCGCGGCGGCTACGAGATCGGCTACGCGGGCATCAACGCGACGCTGCGCGACTACGCGCGCTTCGGCAGTGCTGCTGGCGAACGACGGCGCGCTCGACGGCCGGCAGATCATTCCGGCGCGATGGGTGCGCGCGGCGACCACGCCGTCGGCGAAGCAGTTCGCGCCTTCGAACACCGGCATGATCTTCGGCTACGGGTACCAGACGTGGCTGCTGCCGGGCAAGGACCGGCAGTTCATGCTGCGCGGGCTGCGCGGCCAGGTCATCCTGGTGGACCCGAAATCGAAGCTGGTGCTGGTTCAAACAGCGGCGGGCAACTTGAGCGACGCCAGCTTCGGCGAGGTGCTGTCACTGTGGAACGGCGTGCTGAAGAGTTACGCGAAGTGATCGCCGCAGCCGTTGGCCGCAACGCGCGTCCTTGCCATTGTGCGCGTGTGCGCCAGCCGGCATGCCATCCACAATGACGCTCGCCGAGGCCCGCTGCGCTCGGCGTGGACGCGCAAGGCGCCCAAGCCACTCATCGCTCCGCCATGGCGGAGTGCGCGCGCGATCTCGCCGAAATCGTCTTAACGCCTGCAAATTCCAAGCCCGTTCGTAAGATGTTTTGACAAAAAGCTCTTACCGCGCTACGTTCATGGCATCCGACCGGCATCCGATCACGCGCCGGCCGCAACACCGCCCTCGGAGCAGCCCGATGCACATGGCCGATGCCCTGCTTTCTCCTGCCGTTGGAGGGGCGATGTGGGGCGCCACCGCCGTCACGGTCGCCTATTGCGCCCGCCGCCTGCAAAGCGACCCGGATGAACGCCGAGTGCCGTTGATGGGTGTGCTGGGAGCGTTCCTGTTCGCGGCCCAGATGATCAACTTCAGCATCCCGGGCACGGGATCAAGCGGACATCTGGGAGGGGGACTGCTGCTCGCGATCCTGCTGGGACCCCACGCGTCGTTTCTTGTGATGGCCTCGGTATTGATCGTCCAGGCGCTGTTCTTTGCCGACGGGGGATTGCTTGCGCTCGGCTGCAACATCTTCAACCTCGGCTTCTTCCCCGCGTTCATCGGCTATCCGGTCTATCGACGTCTGACGGGAGTCGACCCGAGCCCCGCGCGTGTCACGATGGCGGCGATGGTTGCAGCGATCCTGTCCATGCAACTGGGTGCGTTCGCGGTGGTACTCGAAACCGTGGCTTCCGGCATCTCGGCACTGCCGTTCGACACGTTTGTCTTCTTCATGCTGCCGATCCATCTCGCGATAGGCATGGTAGAGGGGCTGGTGACGGCAGCCGTGGTGTCCTTCGTTCGCGCGACGCGTCCCGAAGTGCTTCCGACCACCGCGCCGTCGGGCCGCTCGGTGGCCGGCGTCGCTTCGGTCTTCTTCGCCATCGCGCTGGTAGTGGGCGGCGTCGGCGCTTGGTACGCCTCCGGGAATCCCGATGGACTGGAATGGAGCATCGCGAAGATCGCTGGCGGGTCCGAGCCCGGCTCGCCGCATAGCGTCATCCACGCAACGCTCGGTCGCATCCAGAAGCAGATTGCGCCGCTTCCCGACTACAACTTTCGTCAGACCGAGGATTCGGACGCCAAGGCCGGTGAAGCCGGACGCGCGGACGACGCCGGCCGCGACCGATTGGGCACGTCCGTCGCGGGCCTCGTGGGCGGCGTCATCACGCTGCTCGTTGCAGTGCTGATCGGCATGGGGGTCGGGCGGCGTGCTCGACGTGCCGAGCGCGTGTCCTAGCGCGACTTTTCCAGGCATTTCCGCAGTCAACCTGCACCGTGTCCGGACCGTCCGTCCTTGCCACGTTGGTCGAGTTTCGCCAGCTCGATCTGTTGGCAACCCAGGCGTCGGCAATTCATCGGCTCGACGCCCGCACCAAAGTCATCGTCACGCTCGCCTTTGTCGTATGCGTGATGTCGTTCGGCCGCTACGCGGTCGCGCCGCTGTTCCCGTTCTTCGCCTTCCCCGTCCTCGTTGCCGCTTGGGCACGGCTCCCGTTGGCGCTTCTCGTGCGCAAGATCGCGATGGTGATTCCCATCGCATTCCTCATCGCGCTGCCCAATCCATTCTTCGACCGGGAGGTCCTCCTGCAGGTGGGTGGCGTGGGAATCTCCGGCGGCTGGATCTCGTTCGTCTCGATCCTGCTGCGGGCGCTGCTCGCGGCGGCAGCGGCCATCGTGCTGGTGGCCGTGACCGGCTTCCCGGCGATCTGCGGTGCGCTCGAACGCCTCGGCATGCCCATAGTGCTCGCCATCCAGTTGTCGCTCCTTTACCGGTACCTCGCTGTGCTGGGCGAGGAGGCAATGCGCATGACGACGGCCCGCGAGCTGCGCGGTGGCGGCCGCCCACTCTCGATCCGGCTCTACGGCGTGCTGATGGGGCGCCTGCTGATGCGGACGTGGGGCCGGGCCGAGCGCATCCATCGCGCGATGTGCGCGCGGGGATTCGTCGGCGACTTCAACAGTGGACAGCGGTCCGTTTTCGGTCTGCGCGACGTGGCGTTCGCGGTCGGTTGGTGCGGGTTCTTCCTCCTCCTGCGGACCCAAGACGTGGCGTACTTGGTCGGCCGATCGGTGCTGAGGCTTTTGCCATGAGCCACCATCTCGTCGAAGCGCGTGGACTGACGCATGTGTACGAAGACGGCACCGTGGCGCTCAGCGACGTTTCGCTCCGAATCGCCCACGGCGAATCGGTGGCGATCATCGGTGCCAATGGCGCCGGCAAGTCGACGCTGATCATGCACCTGAACGGTCACCTCCACCCCACCCGCGGCGACGTGCGCATCGGCGAGACGCAGCTCACCAAGCAGACCCTGCCGGCCATTCGACGGACCGTCGGGCTCGTGTTTCAGGACCCGGACGACCAACTCTTCATGCCCACCGTCTACGACGACGTGGCGTTCGGGCCGCGTAACCAGGGACTGCCCGAGGAGGAGGTCGAGAAGCGGGTTCAGGACGCGCTGGAGCGGGTCGGCGTGTGGGCTGTTCGTTCCAAGCCGCCATACCGGCTCTCGGGAGGCGAGAAGAAACGGGTCGCCATTGCCGGCGTGCTCGCGATGGCGCCCGACATCCTGGTCATGGACGAGCCAACGAGCGGACTCGACCCACACGCCCGCCGGCAGCTCATCGGGCTCCTCGCCGAGTTCAGCCACACCCGCATCTTCACCAGCCACGACCTCGACATGGTACTGGAGCTGTGCCCGCGCACCATCGTCCTGCGCGCCGGCGCCGTCATGGCTGACGGCCCTACCCGCGAGATCTTCACGGACGACGAACTGCTGTCCCGCTGCATGCTGGAACGCCCGCTGGCGATGCAGGCGTGCCCGGCGTGCGCCGAACGGAAACACTAGAGGGGGAACGCCATGGAACGAATCACGATGTCGGTCGACGAGGACCTCGCCGCCGGGTTCGACGAGCTGATCGCCTCCCGCGGCTACGGCAACCGGTCCGAGGCGATGCGTGACCTGCTGCGGCGGGAGATCGCGGCGCACCGCGTCAAGTGCCATCCGCGCACCCAATGCGTAGCGAGCCTATCGTATGTCTACAACCACCATGTCCGGGATCTGGCCGAGCGGTTGACCGCCGCCCAGCATGCCCATCACGACCTGGTGGTGGCGACGACGCACGTCCACCTGGATCACGAGCATTGCCTCGAGAATGTCTTTCTCAAGGGATCGGCCGCAAATGTTCGCGCTTTCGCCGACGCGATACTGGCCGAGCGCGGTGTCACGCACGGGCAGACCAACGTGATCACCGTGGCCGGCAGCGATACGCATACGGTGTCCAGTACCCATCATCATCGCGGGCACATGCATCTGACCCCACAATCCCGATAGGCGTGGAGGCTCGCTGAATCCGACCAATCGTGTCTTTCAAATGCAGGCGGTCCGAAAAACCGAAGAGGCGGCTCGGTCCTTGGGCATCGAGCTTCGGATGTTTGAAGCACACGATCTTCCATCCATCGAATAGGCGTTCGAGACGATCTCAAAGGAACGTGCTGGAGCGCTGAGCGTACTCGCAGATCCGACGCCCAATGCCCACGCACCTCGAATCGCGGCGCTGGCCGGAAGTTCGGGACACGGTACGCAACCATAATGGAGAGAAATGGACAGGTTACTGACACACTGTCCCGGGTGCGCGGAACACCTGTCGCGTGATCGCCTTGGTTTGGTTCGCCATGTTCGCGCCATCCGCGATCTGATACGCCAGGGTCCCGCTGTTGCCGTTGGTGAAGGTCATGGTCGTCGTACCTATGGGCGTGCGCTGCACCAGAGCGGGTTCGAATGGTTCCGCGCTGAAGGCCGGCCCGGTCGTCCGGTACAAGGTTCCGGTGAACGTGTTCGGCGCCGTCTGCTGCGCCGTCACTGAGTACCACAGCGGATTGCGATTCACGTCGTAGGTGAACCAGGTGGCGAAGATCGTCGTCCCCTGCTGGATGAGGTTGATGCCCCAGCCGGATTCCGAGTTCGCTGGCGCCGCCCACCACAGATCCTGGAAGTGTGTCGGTTTGGTCAGGTCCGGTTGCGCGCCCCAGACGCAGGTCGGCAGCGTCCCGAACTGCTGCAGCTCAATCGCCTTGGTCTGGGTAACGCCCTTGACCGTGTAGGTGAAGGTCCCGCTGTTCCCGCTGCTGAACGTCAACGTCCCTGATCCGACCGGCGCGCGGGCCACCTGGTTGGGTTCGAACGGATCGGCGCTGAAGGGCGGTCCTGTCGCCTGGTAAAGCGTCCCGCGATAGATGTTCTCGGCGATCTTGTCGGCGGTCATCGTCAGCCACCACGCCTTGCCCGTCGCGTCGTAGGTGAACCAGGTGGCGAAGATCACGTCGCCTTGGTGCGCGAGGTTGATGCCCCAGCCCGATTCCGATCCGCCGGGCGAATTCCACCACAGGCCTTCGAAATTGAGGATGGCCGGGGGCGCTGCGACAAAGTCCGCCTTGACGTTGTTTCCGGCGATAGCGACGGAGCGCTCCTGC
Source organism: uncultured beta proteobacterium (assembly GCA_963708855.1). Taxonomy (GTDB): domain Bacteria; phylum Pseudomonadota; class Gammaproteobacteria; order Burkholderiales; family Casimicrobiaceae; genus CAIWHR01. The sequence continues at coordinate 201,298 of CAVPUM010000022.1, forward strand.
GCCGCGCCCAGTACGGCACCCTCGGCGCGCACCGTGATGCTGCCGCTGCCGCTGGCGAGGGGAACGGCATAGCCACCCGAGGTGGAGGTGTAGGCGTGATTGCCCTGGCTGGTGCTGACGAGGATGTCAGCAACCCCTTCGCCGATGCTGTAGAACCCGTCACGGTTGTGGTCCTTGTAGATGACGCCGACCACGAAGCGCTGGCCACCGGAGCGGGTGCCCAGGTCCTCGGTGATGACGAGCGGGCCGACTCCCGTGCTCGGAGAAGTCTCGGCGACAATACCGATACCGATCTCCGTGTAAACGGGGCCGCTCGCGGAAAAGTTCATGATGTTCAAGCGGTGACCGAGGCTTGGCACTCCCCAGTCCACGTTGAACCCCGCATGACCGTAGAAGATGGTCTTGGCAAAGGCGTAGACATTCTCTGCAAGAACGGTCCAGCCCGTGTAGCCGGTGGCATTGATTCGAGTTGTCACGGTGGAGCCATTGCTGCCCGTATGGCCCTGGAAATCGTTGGCCACCATATCTTGACTGTGACCACGAGCAGCGGCGATCAGATTGGCGTTGAGAGCCAAGGGGGGGCGGGGTGGGTAACCGGCAAAGTCCGCAACCAGCCGGGCGAGATCCACCTGGAAGTACGAGTACGCGCTAAGGATGTCGGGGTCGGTCGTGGCTCGCAGCCGCAATCCTTCCGCTGCAGGGTCCGCCCGGGCACGGTTGATAAGTTCGAGCATGTATTGCTCTTCAGCCGTTGGGTCGCCGTGACTGTACGGAGAAACGCCGAAGGCCGAGATGCGGGCTCGGGCCGCGGTATCGCTCGGCTCGTCGGCGGTAAACGTCGGCGGGTCGAGCGTGGGTCGCTGCGGCGGCACCCCGGAGTCCGCGAACGCGGAAAGCCCGGCCCAGAACAGCAACGCGCACGAGGCTGCAAACCCGATCAGGCGCCGCGCATCGACATGGCCCAAGTTGCTCTCCGCCAATAGAAAACCATCACGACGACTCTCCGTCGGTCCGGGCAACTCAAGACGTGCTACGGTGCTTCCGAGTGCGCGTCGGACGCGGAGGATCTATTATCCCTATTTCGGGCGAATCTACGCTTGAGAAGATTGAACATGAGATACCTGCGTCTCTGTCTGATCATAAGGGATTTGATGTTTTGGCCATCACTAACGAGGAAGAACCATGTCAAGCGTTGGATACCACGAGCCCGTGTCGGAGCTTTCGGATGAAACCCGGGACATGCATCGGGCCATTGTCTCGCTCATGGAAGAGCTGGAAGCCGTGGATTGGTACAACCAAAGGGCCGATGCCGCCAAAGATCCCGGGCTGAAGGCGATCCTCGAGCACAATCGCGATGAAGAAAAGGAGCATGCGGCGATGGTTCTGGAATGGATACGTCGGAAGGATCCGACCATCTCGAAGGAACTGAAGGAGTATCTCTTCACGGACAAGACCATTGCACACGGATGACAATGCCCGATACCTCGCTCGAGAGCGACGGCCTCGCCGTGAAGCAGCAGGAATGGCGTCCATCGCCCAGACCACGGATAGCGCGAGACAGGCGAAAGACGCGGCGGCGACGAGCAACCGGGTCTGGTCCGGCGCAAGCAATTCTGCTCGCCCAACGCTGCCGAAGGAGAACCCGCTGAAGATGAGACAAAGGCTCTCGTCTTGGCTGGTCCGGGACCGTCCGTGGTAGAGTATGACAATGTACTGAAACGATCTGCGCCGGCCTTGCCCTATCGTCAATGACAAGCCGAGGTGTAGCGATGAACCATAGAGAGATCGCAGCGATACTGCTTTCGATTCTTGCGGCGTTGCCGGCCGCCTTCGCCAAGGAGTCCGCGCCGAGCACGAATACGGGCGGGTCGGGGGTTGAGCTCACCCAATCTGCGCCGAAGCCACTGGCTCCGCCAAGGCGCGACGCGGCCCCAGACCCGAATCCGGATGCGCGGCACTGCCTCGAGTTCCCTGCCAACCTCCAAGTCATCGTGTGCGCAGAGAAGTACCGCTCGCAGAAGCGTAATCGGTAGGCGCCCATCTACCGGTCAACGCGTAAGCCTGCGGTAGGTCAGCGCAAACCAAGGGCCTCGCTCCGGTGGGGCCTTTCGTTTGCAACGGATCGGATTGCGGCCCGGGAAGGCATCGCTTTCTTGATGCCGCGGAGTCCGGGCGCCCGAGGTCGGGCGCCGCAATGTCGAGCGCGCAGTGTTTGTGGAATTTCCCGCGGGTCGAAGCGCGACCGTCGACGGTCAGTACCTGGATTTCATGCACGCGATCCCCGCCTGCAGCCGGACGGCGCAACTGCGGCCGGCCGTGGGCAGTTCAGGTCTTGATGCCGGTGACGTTGAATACCGACACCGGCTGCGCGAGGCCCTTCAGCGCGAGCTCGCCCAGCGGCTCGGCCTGCACCACATCTTCGATCCGGATATAGGTCTTCTGATTGATCAGGATCTGTCCGCCCTTGGCCTCGTTGCAAAGGCGCGAGGCCAGGTTGGCGACGCTGCCGATGCACGAATATTCCCAGCGCCCCTCGAAGCCGACCGCACCGAGCGTCGCATAGCCCTGCGTGATACCGATGCCAAGATCGAGATTGAAGCCGCGTTTCTTCCACGCCGCGCGCAACGGCGCGAAATGCTGCTGCATCTCGAGCGCCATGCTGATCGCATTCTCGGCCGGCTTCTCGAGCTGGATCGGGTCATTGAAGAAGATCATGATGCCGTCGCCGGCAAAATGCTCGAGCGTGCCCTCGTGGGACATGATCAGCTTCCCCATCATGCGGTGATATTCGCCGAGCACCCCCATGACCTCCTCGGGCTCGGAGCTATCGGTGAAGGCGGTGAAGCCGCGCAGGTCGAGGAAGACGACCACCACTTCGCGGCGGTGCGTTTTCAACAGGTCTTCGCCGCCGCCGTTGATGATCGACTCCGCGAGCTGCGGCGAAAAGAATCCCTTCAACCGGCCGAGTCGATCGAGCTGCGCCACCTGCTCCTGCACGCGCTCTTCGAGCTTCTTGTTCCAGTCACGCACTTCGTCGCGCAGCGCTTTCTTCTCGAGGCTCGCACCCACTCGCGCGCGGAGCAGCGTCGCATCGAAGGGCTTGGGCAGGTAATCCTCGGCGCCGAGTTCGATGCAGCGCACCACGCTCTCCACTTCCCCGACCGCCGAAATCATGATCACGGGCAGATGCCGCAGCTCGGCATCGGCCTTCAGGTGCTCGAGCACCTCGTACCCGTTCATCTCGGGCATCATGATGTCGAGCAGCATCAGGTCGAATTTCTGCGACCGCAGCAGTTCCAGCGCCTGCCGGCCGTCATTGGCCGTCGTGAGGTTCGTATAGCCCTCGCGCTTCAATCGGCGCGTGAGCGTGTAGCGATTGTCCTCGTTGTCGTCGACCACGAGCAGCGCGGCCTCGGCCGGGATCATGGGTGCACCCTTGGCGCTGCGCGCCGTCCCTCGGAGAGGGAGCAATGCGCGTCTTGGGACGGCCCGGCGACGCTCATGATGCCGCCCCCCCGGCGCCAGCGCCTGGATCTTGCCGAGCAGGCGCGGCAGTTCCACCGGCTTGGTATCGAAGTCGTCGCAACCGGCGGCCAGGGCTTTCTCCCTGTCGCCGGTCATCGCGTTGGCCGTCAGCGCGATCACCGGAATGTGCTTCGTTTCCGACGCCGCCTTGATCCGGCTGCGTCGCCTCCGAGCCGTCGAGTATCGGCAGGCCCATGTCCATCAGGATCAGCGCCGGCTGCTCGGCTGCCGCCATCGCCACGCCCTGGGCGCCGTCGCGTGCGATCAGCGACGTCGAAACCGGCGCGCTTCAACCGCCGCTCCAGCATGTAGATGTTGTCTTCGTTGTCCTCGACGTACAGGATCTTCATGCCGTGCCCTCCACGACCTTCTTACCACGGCCGCGCTCGATCGAACCGGGCAGCACGCGGCCGATCTCCCGCAGCAGCTCGTCCAGCTCGGCGCCGCCCTTCTGCAGCACGCGCGCCACGTCGCCGTTGAGTCGGGTGCGCTCCTCCGCCGTCAGGTCCTTGGCGGTCACCACCAGCACCGGAATGTCGTGCCACTCCGCCCGGCCGCGCATCTCGACCAGGAACTCGAAGCCGTCCATCTCCGGCATCATCAGGTCGAGCATGATGACGTCGGGACGCGCCTCGGTCAGCCGCGCCAGCGCCACCCGGCCGTTCTCGGCCTCGCTCACCTCCCAGCCGTCCTGCTCCAGCGCCTGCGCATCCCGCGCCGCATCATGTCGTCGTCGTCGACCAGCAGCACCTGGCGGCCGACCGCGCCGCAAATGTTGCGCAGCACTCCGGAGAGCTGCGCGCGATCGACCGGCTTGACCATGTAGTCGGTGGCTCCCAGCGCATAGCCGCGGGTCTTCTCGTCCACGATGGACACCAGGATGACCGGAATGTCCGCCAGCTCCGGATCGCCCTTGATCGCGGCCAGCACCGTCCAGCCGTCCAGGTCCGGCATCATCACGTCGAGCGTGATCGCGGCCGGGTGCAGCTCGCGCGCCAGGCGCAGCCCTTCCTGGCCGCCATTGGCGGTCACGACCGCAAAGCCCTCGCGCGTGAGATGCCGCTCGATGACCTCGCGCACGGTCGGATCGTCGTCCACCACGAGGATCGACGGCGCGCCCGCGGCCGCCGCACCCTCCCGGCCCGCCACGGCATCCCTGACCGCGGCCGCCGGCTGCACCGCCCCCACTTCCGCCGGCAGCCGTATCGTGAAGGTCGAGCCGCGGCCCGAGCTCGCTCGTCACGGTGATGTCCCCGCCCATCATCTGACAGAAGCGCCGGCTGATCGCCAGGCCCAGCCCCGTGCCGCCGTACTTGCGGGTGGTCGAGGCGTCGGCCTGGACGAAGTCCTGGAACAGTTTCCCCATCTGCTCGTGGGTCAGCCCGATGCCGGTGTCGGTCACCGCCATCGTCACCCACTCGCGACCCGCCTCGATGCCGCGGCGGGCACCGATGGTCACGGTGCCCTTCTCGGTGAACTTGTTGGCGTTGCTCGCGAGATTGAGCAGCGCCTGCCGGATCCGCGTCTGGTCGGCGCGCATGGTGCCGAGGTCCGCCGCGCAATCGACCACCACCTGGTTGCCGTTCTTCGTCGCCATCGTGCCGATGGTCTGCACCACGTCCTCGATCAGCGGCGCGATCGCGAACGACTCGATGTGGATGTCCATCTTGCCGGCTTCGATCTTGGACAGATCGAGGATGTCGTTGATCAGCGCCAGCAGGTGCTTGGCGGCGCGCAGCACGCGCTCGAGCGGCTCGAGCTGGTCGTCGCGCTTCAGGTCGACCGCGTCCTCGTGCAGCATCTCGGTCACGCCGATGATCGCGTTGAGCGGCGTGCGCAGCTCGTGCGACATGTTGGCGAGGAACTGCGACTTGAGCTGGCTGGCGACTTCCAGCTGCTTGCCCTTTTCCGCGATCTCGCGGAACAGGCGCGCGTTCTGGATCGCCAGCACCGACTGGCTGGCCAGAGTCTGCAGCAGCGTCACCACCGACGGCGAAAACTCTCCTGCGACCTTGCGCCGGATCACCAGCCCGCCGATGACCCGCTCTTCGCGCAACAGCGGCACCGCCAGCACGGCGCGCACGTCTTCCCGCAGCAGCAGATCGCGCACAGGGCCTTCGCTCATCAGCCCGATGTCGGGCATCTGGAATGGGGCCCGTTGCTCGGCGCACTTGCCCAACGACGTCTCCCCGATCCGGATCCGCGAATCGCGCAGGCCCGCGACCATGGCGTCGCTCATGCCATAACTCGCCCGCGGCACGAACACGCCCTCGACCTCGTCGAACTCGTAGATCGTGCCGCCCGCGTCGGCTTGCGACAGCTCGACGGCCTGGGTAATGATGGTCAGCAGCACGGTATCGAGGTCGAGCGTCGAGCTGACCGCCTGGCCGACTTCGCCGAGCGCGCGCATTTCTTCGACCGAGCGCGTGAGCGCCTCGGTGCGCGCCTCCACCTCCTTGAAGAGGCGCACGTTCTCGATCGCGATCACCGCCTGGTCGGCGAAGGTCTTCAGCAGATCGACCTTCGCGTCGGTGAAGTACCCCGGGGTGCGCCGGCCGACGAAGATCACGCCGATGACCTGGCCCTCCCGGACCATCGGCACACCGAGGCACGCGCGGTAGCCACTCGCGCGGGCCGCGTGCTTCTGCTCATAATTGGGGTCGGCGAGCACGTCCGCGACATGTTCGACGGCACCATTTCGAAATGCGCGCGCCGTCACCGTCTCGCTATCTGACCGCATCGGGAACGCGCGTCGCACGACTTCCTCACCCTCCTCGTCCACGCCGTGGCACGCCACCAGCTGGATCAGCTCGCCGTCAAACGTCGATACCAGGCTGAGGTCTGCCGCGCACAAGTCTTTCCGCCAGCTTGCCGATGATGTCGAAGACGGGCTGAACGTCGGTCGGCGAGGCGCTGATGACCTTGAGGACCTCGGCGGTCGCCGTCTGCTGCTCGAGCGACTGGGTGAGATCGGCGGTCCGCGTCTCGACCTTCTGCTCCAGGTTGCTCTGCGAATCCTGCAGCTGGGCAGTGGTATGGTTGAACTCGGCGGCGAGCGCTTCGAGTTCGTCGCCGGTGCGGATGTCGATACGGTGATCGAGCTCGCCCTTGCCGACGCGCGCAGCGCCCTCCTGCAATTGCCGGATCGGCGCCACCATTCTGCGCGCCAGCAGAACGCTTGCGAGCACCGAGAGCGCGAGACCCAGCACCATGAGAGCGGCGCTGCGCCAAAGCTGCGCACGCAGCGAACCGAGCACTTCGTCGAGCGGCTGCTCGATGAAGACCAGCCACCGCAGGTGCGGAATGGGCGCGAACACCGCGAGCACCTTGCCGCCGTCAAGGCCCTCGGTGGTCGTGAACGACGCACTGCCCCTTCGCTTCTGCCGTTCGTCGCGAGTCGCGCGGCCATCACCTGCGGCGTGTCTCGACAGGTCGCGATTCTGCAGGACCACGCTGATGTCGGGATGCGCAATCAGGCGCCCGCCGGCATCGACGACGTAGGCATAGCCCGCCTTGCCGACGCGAAGACGCGAGACGACGTCCCAGATCGGGCTGAGATTGACCTCCGCCACGGTGATTTCGGGCGCCGTTTCCGCCACTGCAACCGCAACCAGCATGTGCGGCTCCGTCTTGTTGCGCAGGAAGATCGGGCTGAAGTACCGCTTCCGCGCCTGCGTGACGAGAAACTCCGGCGACGTCGAATAGCTCTTGCCGCTGTTGACCGAATCCAGCTCGGCCACCGAGACGCTCAACCGCTCCGTGCCGCTGGAATCGAGATGGCGCAGCGCGGTGATCGCGGGCACGTTGCGCAGCACCCGCAGATAAGTCGAGATACCGCTGCTCGAACAGCAGCCCCGCGCTTTGCGATTCCGGTTGCGCGGACATGGCCGCGGATCCGACGGCCGCCGCGGACATGACGCCGCGCACTTCGCGCTCGATCGACGTCACGAATTGCTCGATGCGGTACGCCGCCGCGACGGCCTTTTCCCGCTCGAGCTCGACGATGCCTCCTTTGCCTCCTCGTAGGAAAAGTAGAGATCGACTGCGGTGCTCAGCGTGAGCACGCCGCCGACCAGCAGCAGCATGACCGCGAGGTACTTCCAGAAGAGGCGTCGGCGAAGGCGTGCGAGCATTATCGGCGCACCAGATTGGCACGTACGAGAATTCTCTGCGGTACCGGGAGCTCCGCTTCGGCGGCGGTCTGCAGGTTGACCGACGAGATCGACCGCGTCGGCGCGTTCGACCGGCAGGTCGCGCGGCTGGGCGCCGCGCAGAATCTTCGCCACCAGCCGCGCGGCTTGCACGCCCTGCGCGCGCAATTCCGGCCCATAGGACATGAGGGCACCATAGTTCACGAACGACTCGGAGGGGAAGATAGCCGGTGCGCGAAAGCCGCGCGTCGCCTCCGCCAGCTTCATCGGAATATCGAGAGTGTCGACCGCCGGAGCGAGCACTCCATCGCCGGGTTTAATCTCCTTCAGCGCGGCGTTCAGCTCTTGTGCGTTGCTGACCGTCCTCACGACCAGTTCCAGATTGAATCGGGCCGCCGCTGTCCGTATCTGATCGAGTGCGCCTCTCCCCGAGCTGTCGGTCACGTGAAGAACGTACCAAACCCGCCGCAACTTGGGTGCCAGCATCTTGAGCATTTCCAGACGCTTTGGCGCAAGCTCGATCGCGCGACTGGAGACACCCGTGATATTCCCTCCCGGCTTCGCGAGGCTTGACACCACAAGCGCGCCGACCGGATCGCCGACGAGCGTAAAGACGATCGGGATGCGGTCGGTCGCATTCCTGGCGGCGAGGGTCGCGGATTCGTTGCTGGTGAAGATCAAATCGACGCCGGCCTTGACCAAGGCTTCCGTCGCCGCCTGAGTCGCGGCGGGGTCGCCTTTGGTAACGCGGATGTCATAGGTGACGTCCTGGCCTTCCGTGAAACCCCAATCCTGCAATCCGGCTTTGAGTCCCTCCACCGTCGGATGGTTGGCCGCCGAGGCTTCGTTGAGCACCCCGATCCGATACACACGATGCGCCGGCTGCGCCTGGGCGGCAGACGCTGCGCACGCCAGGAGACCGACCGCTGCAACGCGCAAGATATTCCACGATCGATGCACTCGAATGGTTGTCAGCTTCATGGCTGCTTGCTGGAGGCGGGAGCGCGGAAACGCGCTCCCATCGGGACTCCCCCCTTGGCGCCGTCGCGTGCGATCACGATGATGGCAAGCCCGGCATCGACTTGCGTCAGGATCGTGCGTCGTTCCATGTCTGGTCCCCTCCTGAAGTCGTCGCCGTTCTCTCGATCCATGTCCGCCGCGCGGCAACCTTCACCGATGGCACGGCAAACCGAAGGGGAATGGCAACGATTTCCCTCGTTGTGGATCTGTTCCGGGGCATCGCAAAAAGGTGATGCCACCGGCGTCAATCCGCTCCAGCTCGCGAACTCTTGGCGGGATCGTACGGCGGAGAACGTGCCATACATAAATCACAAAACCCGCGATACGGTCAAGGGAAATCCTCTTGGCGGGTTGGCGCGCCCGCAATCCGATGGCGCGCCGACGGTCCGAATGGTGCCGCCTGCCTGCGCCGGCCCGGTCAGTCGGCGGCCGCAGGACTTGTACCGACCGATGATCGAAGGTTTGCACCTGCCGACAGGTCGGGCAGTCTGAGGCGCCGGACGCGCACGACGGACACACAATGCTTGAAAGCGCCGCGATTTATATCAGAGGCGAGATCGACGGGACTTCGGAAATCGCAGAGCAAGGCAGAGATGTGCGGGAGGTGTCGTTGCGGCGGCCAGCGCGAGGGTGCTGACCGCGGCGCGCAGGGTTGAGTTGGGCGTCAGCACACGGAAGGAGCGGTGGCAGTGGCGGTGAATACAGGGCAGCGGTACCAGAGCAGTCAGGCGATCCAGCAGTTCGAGCGGGGTGAGAATCAGCGCACCCACGGACGCCCGGGGACTGGATTGGGGGGTCGTAGGCGAGGAGCTCGGAAGCGACTTCGTCCAGCCATTCATGGGCGAACGGATCCCCGTCCGGATAACTCGGGACAGCATCGCGGTATACGCCGCCTCTCCAAACGCGGACCCGCCGATTTGCGGCGACTGCTTTACTATGGCGGCGATGTCGGCGGCCAAGACGAAGACTTGGCGGCCACTCTACGAACGTTACGGGCCCAGGGGGGGCCTATCCGGCACGGCAACGCTCGTCATCCTCGCTCGACGAATCGCTCGCGCCGCCTGGTCGATTTGCAGATAGCGCCATCATATGGCTGCTATCGGCGGTTTCGCCACAGGGGTGCTGCTTGAGCGCGTCAGCCCTTGGCCATGGTCTCGCGCCGCTCGGCCCGCAAGTGTAATAATCCCCCCATGCCCGACCCCCTAGCCGATGTCCGCGGCATCCTTGCCGAACTTGCCGACGACGAATTGGATGTGCTGTTCGCGACATCATGGCTGCGACCCGCGCCGTGCATGGCATTGCTGGCCTGGATCGAACACGCGGCCGATTGGGAAGTGAATCGCCGAAAGGGATTCGACTTCCACCTGGAGCCGCCGGACGAAGCGATCGACCCATCCGAAGATCATGTCGCCATCAGTGCGGCTATCATGCTGCACGACGAGTATGCAGGCGACCCGGCGATTGCGCGATTCTTCGCCGCTGCCGTCGACATCCTGATCGAACGCGGTCAGTGCCAGTAATTGGCGCGCGCGGAATTGGCGCGATGGTCGAAATGTGGCGCGGATATGCCGGCACAAACGGCCGGGTTCGGTCCGTTGCAGCAGGTAATGCGCCAAGTGCGCGGACGTTCAGGGGCTGGGCCGAGCGGCCAGGGCCCGCAATACATTGACCTCGCTGGCCGCGCCGATCAACTGGCCAATGACGCGAGGCATCTCATGTGTGCCAAGTCGCCGCCCGCGCGCGCTAATCATCAGCAGACAAACGCCAGAATGGCGATGCACGAGTTGAATCACCTGCATGCCGGCCCTGCAACAACAATCTCACGACGAAGCCCGTTAAACAACCAGCACCAAAAGCAACGACGAACACCATAATCGAGGTCATTTCTTGCCCCCGAGATCAGATGTTGGTGCCGCGCAGCGGCACGGATGAGCCGGCCCCGGTGCAAACCGCAATTCCGGGGGGGAATCAGTGTACGCGCGAATTTGGCTCGCGGGGGTAGACCGTTCGTCGGCTGCGCCTAACCTTCGGCAGCCTCGGCTGCGCTTACCGCGTCCCGAGCTCCGTGATTGTCACGTCGGAAAAGGGATCCAGCCGCTTTTGCTCGTGACGCGCAATGCGGTCCTGATCGCCGGCCATTCGCATCAGGATGAGTACGAACACCAACCCAAGCGCCCAGCCGACAAGACCAAGCATGATCCAGCCAAGGCTCATTTGCCTCCACGCCGTCTGACTGCACAGCGCGGATTTTGGCACCGCCGGAGCCGGTGCCGATTTGCGGAAGATCAATAAATTGATGCGGCGCCGTTCTCGCGCGGGAGGGCACGAATTGCATCACGCGTTGAATTCGCCCCCCCGCCTGCCTTGAGACTTCCCCCCACGCGTGATACGGTTGAATCACCAATCGGTCACCTTGGCGGCGCGCGGTTTCCGGGGTTCGACGGGTTGCCTGTACCCAATCAAAGTCTTCAGGAGGAAATCCCATGAGGCTCGATTCGGTCCGCGAACTCAAGCGGTCGCTCCCGGCTAACCTGAACAAGACGTTCGCGGTCCGGGCCGCGGCGGGGAAGACCTCCAGTGTCGCCGTCGCCAGCGCGGCATCGCTGCGGCGCGAATGCCCGAGCTACTTCCTGGGTATCTCGGTGCGGGGCAAGAAGGACTATCGGCTGGCGGTCCGGCTGCAGGACCGGGCGCTCGAGGGGAGCGAGCTGGTGGACCGGATCGCGGCGCGGGCCAGGGGAGAGGTGGACGTGCGCTACGTGGGCCGCATCCGCGCCCGCGCCAAGCCATGGTACCGATCGAAGCAGCGCCCGTTGCTCATCGGTTCGTCGGTGGGGTTCCTCGCCAGCGGGTTCATCATGGCCGGAACGCTGGGATGCTTCGTCCGGTCGGGGTCGTCGCCCGCGCTTTACATCCTGTCGAACAACCATGTCCTGGCGGACGAGAACCGATACCGCAGGGGCGGAGCGATCGTCCAGCCCGGCACGCTGGATGGCGGGAGCCCGACGGCGGACCGCGTGGCCAAGCTCACCAGGTTCGTACGCTTTAACCCCGCGCAGACGAACTTCGTCGATTGCGCGATCGCGAAGCTGAACTCGGCGATCCGGGCCGACGTGCACAAGCTGAAGGGGATCGGCACGCTCGCCGGCCAGCGCAGCGGTGATCTGCAGGTGGGCGAGGTCGTCCACAAGGTCGGGCGCACGACGGGCGTGCGCCATGGGCGAGTGACGGCGTTCGAGCTGGACGGCGTGGCGGTCGAGTACGACATCGGCGTGATCTCTTTCGACAACCAGGTCGAGATCGAGGGCGCGGGAAACAGGGCGTTCAGCGACGCGGGGGACAGCGGCTCGCTCATTGTCGACGATCAGATGCAGGCCGGCGCGCTGCTCTTTGCGGGTGGCGACCACGGCGGTTCCAACGGCAAGGGGCTGACCTACGCCAATCCGATCGGCGCCGTGCTCCAGGCCCTGAACGTCAAGCTCGCATAGGACAGCATGTCCATCACCCTCGAGCAGGCACGGGCGGCGAAGGAATCCGGCAAGGCGCTGCTGGCCGCTCTGCCCGGCGTCGTTGGAGTGGGAATCACCAAGATAGGCGAGGACTATGCGCTCAAGGTGAACCTGCGCGCCCCGCTGCCGGCACGCGTGTCGGCACCGGAGCGAATCGGTGATGTTGCTGTGTGCGTGGAGGTGGTCGGGACGATCACGAAGCGCGGCTGAGACACGACGCCACCGCCGCACCCCTTGGTTCCGGCTCAACCGCCGGGCCGTGATTCCGCGCTCGTCCGGCGCCGGGAATACCCGGCACATCGAGGCTGTTTGCCGTGGCCAGGAGGCAGGGGCGCGACGACCGGCCGTGCTCCGATCGGCATTGCGCGCGGAGGAAACATGACCCGCTGTCTACGCTGCGTTGTCGCAACGATGCTGCTGGCGGCGGCGCCTGCCGCATTGGCGGCGTTCCACCTGTTCAGGATCGAGCAGCTGTACTCGAACGCCGACGGCTCGGTGCAGTTCGTGGTCATGCACGAGAGCTTTGGCGCCAATGGCGAGAACCACTGGGAGGGCATCACGCTCACCAGCACGAGCGCCGGCACCACCCGGACCTTCACGTTTCCAGCCGACTTGCCGAGCAGCATCACTTCCAATCGCCGGGTGCTGATTGCGACGCAGGGCTTTGCCGCATTGGGCCTCGTGACACCGGACTACGAGGTGCCGAACGGATTCCTGGCGATTCAGGGTGGCACGCTCAACTTCGCGGGCGTCGATCAGGTGACCTACGCCTCACTGCCGACCGACGGCGCAAATGCGATCAATCGCAACGGCACGACGATCCCGAACGTGGCGACCAATTTCGCGGGAAAATCCGCCTCGGTTTCCGTGGCAGCAACCGTAGACCTGAACCAGCACGGTTTGACCGGCTCCTGGTACGAGCCGGCGACCGGCGGACAGGGGTTCGAAGTCGAAGTGTTTCCCGATCTGTCGGCGCCCGGAACGGGACTCGTCCAGGTCAGCTGGTTCACCTACGACACCGTCGTTGGTGGGGCGCAACGCCAGCGCTGGTACACGCTCAGCGGCGCGGTGGCGACCGGACAGCCCGACGCCGCGCTGACGATCTACCGGAACATCGGCGGAAACTTCAATGCTTTGCCGATCACCACGGCGCAACCGGTAGGGACGGCGACTTTGTCCTTCGACACGTGTTCGAGCGGTCAACTGTCGTACAGCTTCACCGACGGCACGGGCCGGACCGGGACCATACCGTTAACGCGGCTGACGCAGAACGTGACCTGCTCCACCTCGAGCGCGCGTCCCGCCAACGCCGACTTCGCCCTTTCCGGCAACTGGTACGACCCCGCGACGTCGGGCCAGGGATTGACGGTCGACGTCAACCCGAATTCCAGCCTGGTGTTCTCCGCCTGGTACACCTATGCGCCGAACGGCGCCGGCGCCGGGGCAGGCGGGCAACGCTGGTACACGGCGCAGTCCGCCACTTTTTCGCCGGGCTCGCGTTCGATCGCGGTGACCGTCTACGAAACCACCGGGGGATTGTTCGACGCGCCGACCGTACCTGCCCCCGCTACGGTGCCGGTGGGCAGTGGAACGATAGCCTTTCAGAGTTGCTCGGACGCGACGTTCAACTTCGCCTTCACCGGAGGAAGCAGCAACGGTGCTTCCGGAACCATCGCCCTGAAGCGCGTCGGTCCGGTGCCCAAGAGCTGCACATCGTGAACCCATCCCCGGCGGTCAGTTGGAAGAATAGCGCAGCTGCACACGCACGCTGGTAAGCGGGTCGCTCGCCCGCGCGAAGTCCGGTGGGCGCCGCACGTCCAGAGGCACGTGCAGCAGTTCCGCCGCGAGGCTCCACCGCGGGTCCAGATCGTGCCGCACACCGATCGTGAGCCACGGCAGGCTGCCGTCGGACGTGAGGCGCGAGCGGTCGCGAGTCGCCGCGACAAGGGCATCGACCTGCACCGCAAGTCGGGTCCGCGCAACGCCGGCGCCCGCGTACCACGTCCATTCGCCGGCATTCCAGCCCGCGGTGGCGTCGATGCCGTAATAGTTTGCCGTAAAGGTATCCTCCGAGGGCGCCCGGCACGCATACGGATTCTGCAGAGGGTCCGTCACGCCGGCCAGCCGTGCGGGGCAGGTGATGTCGCCCTGGACCTTGCCAACCTGGCCGAGCAAGCGCATCGATATCGTGAACCCGTCGTTGTCGAACATGCGCCTGCCGATGGCCAGCGCGAACACATTGCGCGCCCGCGCACCCGCAATCTCCAGCGGAGGCGTGTAGCCCAGCTCCGCGACCGCGTCGAAGGGAAGCGAGAGCGCCAGGCGCAGCCGGCCGATCACCGGCGACTTGTTCAGATCTTCGCTCTTGGTCCCCCCGAAGCCTGCGCGCTGCTGGGCATCGCTCAAGCGGGGGATGCTGCCGAGGTCGAACGCGACGTTCCAGCGCCACGGCGCGAGCGGCGAGGTGTCGCCGAACGAGGTCATCAGGGAGGTGCCCGCCATGTAGCGCATCGCCCACGCCTCCGGCGTGTCGGAGGCGAGGCTCTGGTTTTCTTCGATCACCGTTTGCGCAGGCGCGGCCTGGCTTGCCAGGAACAAGGCCGACAGCAAGAGGCGAATCGATCGGCACAATGCGGTGCCTCCTTCCCGATGCCGCAAGCCCGCCCGACAGCGGATTCGGGCTGCCCGAGCCGACCCGCGATGCTGCGGCGCGCCGGCACTACCGGGGAATCACGCCGGCAAGTTCCGCTGCCGTATTGCAGCCGAAATTCGTGCTGCTGGACTGCAACTTGGCTGTGAACATGTAGGGGACATTGTTCATTTCAAAAATCGTCGCTGTACCAACCTCGCCCCACGTACAGGCATAGTTGCCCGAGAACTGCCCCATGCGCCCGCCCTGGGAATAGGTGCCGGTGTAGGTACACGAGCTGGTGTCGGCATAGGTGCCGACCAATGTCATGGCTTGCCCGTTCTGTGTAATCGTCACATCCACCGCGCCCGACGACGTTCCGTTATCCGAGGAGTTGGTGCAGCCGGTAACCGTCTGCGTTACAGAGACGATGTAGTCGCCGCTGTAGTCGTCGAACGTGAGCGTCTGCCGCTGCACGCTCTTGTTGACGACGACTCCGTCCACGGAATAGGTGAGCTGCCCGGACGTTACCGTCGTCAGTACGAAAGTCATGGATCCCGCTTCCCTTTGGGTCACGCCGAGGGGGTCGAAAGCGCCGCCGAAGGGGGGGCCCGTGTTCACGTACAGCGGGCCGGAATACGTGGTCGTGGCCGCACCGGTCTTGGATAACTGACCCGTGAACCATACCGGAGCGCGGTCCAGTCCATAGACATAGACGGTGGCGAAGACGAACGTTCCCGTATTGACCAGCTGCATTCCCCAGCCTCCTTCGGCGGGGTTGTACCAGATGTCCGACACGTCCGTGTTGGCGGACGTGGCACCGGCACTGCCGATCATCCCGAACACGACGAAGGCGAGGGCATGCAGCCCTCGGAGATACTTGCTGGTTCGCATAACCATGCTCCTTACGTGACTAAGGCATCACTTCCAGTCAGGTGATCAACGTCATGTTGCTCTGCCTGATTAACCGATGCGATGCGGCGCGTCAAGGCAGGGGAGGGCCCCAGGACCGACGGTGCCGCCGCTACGTCTTGCAGGATGCGCCGACGCCATGCAAGCTTGCCGACGTGCGCCGACCGGAGTTGACTGTGCCCCTCCATTTGCTGAGGCTGCTGGCGTTGTCGGCCAGCCTGAGCGTGGCCTCCGCTCAATGCGCATCGGCACAGGCGCGCTTCGAATTCGACGCCACGCCCGGAAACCTCCGAAGTCCGTGGTCCCGCTGCGCTACGTGCTGTCGCTCGACGTCGACCCCGCGCGGGACAGCTTTCACCGGCGGCGTCGACGTCGTCATCGACGTGCGCCACGAGGTCCGCGCCGTGGTGCTGCACGCCCGCGACCTGACCGCCTCTTCTGCCGAGCTGCAGCACGATGGTGGTGCGCGGAGCTTGCAGATTGGCCCCGGCCCGTTCAGCCAGAGCTGGGCGCTCGAGCCGGCCGACGCCACCCCCATTGCGCCGGGGCGCTATACCCTGCGCATCGACTACAGCGGCCGGGTCAACCGCAGCGACGCGGGCCTGTTTCGCGCCGATTACGTGACGGCCGGCAAGTCCGGCCACATGTTGGCGACACAGCTCCAGTCCATCGACGCACGCAGCGTGTTCCCGAGCTTCGACGAGCCGGCGTTCCGCGCGGTATTCGAGGTTTCGGTGCGCGCGCCGCGCGGTCTGGACGTGGCGTCGAACATGCCCCGAGCCGCGTCGCGCCCCGACGGCGATGCCGTGTTGCACCGTTTCCAGCCGACGCCGCCGATGCCGAGTTATCTCCTCGCGGTATCGGTCGGCCGCTACGACGCACTGAGGGGAGATGCGGCCGGTGTGCCGCTGCGCATCCTGACGGCGCCGGGCAAGCGCGCGCAGGCGACCTATGCGATGCGCGTCACGCAGCGGCTGGTGCCGTTTTTCGAAGCCTATTTCGGTGTGCCCTACGCGCTGCCCAAGCTCGACCAGGTGGCGGTTCCATCGGTGCGCCGTGGCGCAATGGAGGACTGGGGTCTTATCTCCTACAGCGAAAACACCCTGCTGTTCGATCCGGCCCGGAGCAGCCCGCGCACGCAGCGCCAGGTGTTCACCGTCATCGCCCACGAAATTGCACACCAGTGGTTCGGCAACCTGGTGACGGCGGCATCGTGGGACGAAATCTGGCTCAACGAAGCGTTCGCCACCTGGTTGGCCGCCAAGGCCACGGCGCGATTCAATCCCGCGTGGCACGTGGACCTCGAACACCGGCTGCCGATCGACCACACCATGGACGGCGACGCAGGCGGCGCGACACGGGCCATCCGCTCCGGGCCTGTCAACGAGAGCAGCGTGTTCGACGTGTTCGACCGCATCACCTACGTCAAGGGTGGCGCCGTGCTGGGCATGCTCGAGCAATGGCTGGGCGAAGGGGCGTTTCGCGGCGGCCTCGCGGCCTACATGCGCGAGCGCAGGCTTTCCAACGCGACCGCCGGCGACCTCTGGTACCACCTGGCACAAGCGTCGAAGCGCGACGTGGCGACGGTGGCGGCCAGCTGGACGGATCAGCCCGGCCATCCGCTGCTGCACGTTGCCAGTGCCTGCGAGGGACGGCAGACCCGCGTGACGCTCTCCCAGCGCCGCATGCGCGACGGCACTGCGCCGCTTTCCAGCCCCGGTACCGAAGCGGCGTCGCCGCTGTGGCAGATTCCAGTCCGGCTGGCGCGTGGCGGCGAATTGTCGACGGTGCTGCTGACTGGTGCGCGGCAGAGCTTCGTGCTGCCCGATTGCCGTGACGTGCCGCTGATCGCGAATGCCGGGGGGATCGGGTTCTACCGGGTGCAGTACGACGCGGCGCAGGCCGGAGCGCTGACGCGGCGATTCACGCGCCTGGCGCCGGCTGACCAGGTCACCTTGTTCAGCGACACGTTTGCGCTCGCGCAGGCGGGCGAGCTGCCGATGGAACATTGGTTCGCGCTGGTGGCGCAGGTTCCGCAGGTCACGGGTCCGGCGCGCACCATGCTGTTCGATCTCGCCGCCGACGGTTTCGAGTTTCTCGACGACGCGCTGGCCGGAACGCCGACGCAGCCGTTGTTGCATGCCGCCGGCCGCCGGTTGTTTGCGCCGGAGCTCGCGCGCCTGGGCTGGGCCGACCGGCGCGGCGACGACCCGCAGACGCTCAAGCTGCGCGGCGCGCTGATCGAGCATCTGGCGCGCTTCGACGACGCCTCGACCGTCGCGGAAGCGTTGCGGCGTTTCGATGCCGACGAGTCCGGGCGTGCGCCGCTGGCACCGTCGATTCGCTCCCACGTGCTGGCGGCCACGGGCATGCACGCCGACCGCGCGCGCTTCGATCGGCTGCTGGCGCGCTTCAAGGCGGCCGACGGCGAGGAGGATCGCTGGGTGTACGCGCACGCGCTCGCCGGCGGGCGCAACGAGGAGCGGACGAGGGAGTTGTTGGCGGCGTCGCTGGCGGGCGTGACCCCACCCAATATCGCGACCGCATTGCCCGGACTGGTCAGCTCGCAATCGCCGTTCGGCGAGCTGGCCTACGGCTTCACGCTCGAGCACTGGGACGAGCTGGCGCAGATTGCCGGCGACGCGACAGGGGGCCGCTACTGGCTGCTGCCCCATGCGGCGTCGCGCTTCAACGAGTCGGCGCGTGCGGCGCAATTGATCGACGATCAGCAGCGCAAGGCCGGCATCGACGGCGCGATGCCGGCAGCGCGCATCGCTTCGCGCATCGCACGGCTGGCGGCGGTGCGGCAACGCGATGCTGCGGCGCTGCAGGCGCTGTTGGGACGCTGACCGACGAAGCGCGCGCCGCCGCACGGCAAAGACTGACCTCGGTCGCACTGTCGCCAGGCTTTACACGAAGCGTCGCACGGCGGGCATTGCCGGTCCCGCCGTGCGGCGTCACGGTCGCTCCTGGCAGCGGAGTTCATCGCTGGCACGCGATATGCAAGTCAGCGGGCGAGGGCTCGTTGGGCCCATTCCTTCCCGCAGAAGCAGACCGTCATGATCAAGGCTGAACTGTACAACCACGATGCCGACGCTGATCCGGTGATCAGCTTTGCTTCGGATGCCGAAATCGAGTTCGCGGACCGGTTGCGGCACCAACTCGAGGAGCGCTACCTGACACGCTCTGCGCCTGCCTCGGGTTGCAGCGACGGAATCGCGCCGGGTTTGCGTCCTTTCGACGAGGCAGGAGGTGCTCTATAGATGACATTCACTGCATGCCCACCCCGAAGCCGGTAACCAGAGACCGGCACACGTTGCGGTGACGCAACGAAACGAAGCCACGGCGACGTGGCGATCCTGCAAAGCCCTGCGACAGTCGCGGGGCTTTGTGTTGATGGCGGCCGTGGGCTACCAGCGCAACAGCCGCGGGCCGACGATGGCGCCGACAACGGTCGGGATCAGCACGCCCGGCCACGTACCAGGTCGCGAGGAACGGCGCGTCGAGCTCGGGGCAATGCAGCGTGTAGGCGAGGGCGCCGATCGCCCCTGCTGCGAAACCCGCGGCCGCGCCGGCCCGCCGCAGATGCGTCGGAGCGAAGCCCCGCATCGCCCAGACGATCGCGGCAAACACCGGCACCGACAAAACGGCGATGTTGTAGGGGCATTCGGTCCAGCTGATGCCCCGGATCAGGGCGGTCCGGTCCTCGGGCTCCGCGGCGGCCAGCACGACAACCGCGAGCAGCCACATGGCGAGAATCGGCGCAACGGCCAGGGCTTCCACCCGCGCGAGCGCGGCACCGGGCCGCGAGAGGCGCGCGACCGCGAACAGCCCGGTGGCGACGAGGGCAACGCAGAACAACTCCTTCACCCAGAACATCGGCAGGATCGCGTCGCGCGCGAGCGTGGGCCGGACATCGAGCCACAGGGCCATGAGGACCGTCGCGACCAAGGCTCCGCCGGCAATCGCGACGAGGTAGCGGCGCGCCGGCGCCCCGGTGTCCACCGCGTCGGTTCCGGTCGCCAGCAGCGACACGAGGTCGTCGGTCTTCATGTTTCGTTGCGCATCTTCGCCGCGAGCGCCTTCAAGTCCGCGGTGCACGTTGACCTTGACCGCGGACTCGGACATGCCGGTCAGGCGCGCGGTCTCTGCCACCGACAGGCCGGTGAGCTTCATGTGAACGATCGGCAAGCGCTGCCGATCGGGAAGGGTGTCGAGCAGCTTCGCCACGTCACGGCGCGCGTCCGCGGCATCGTCGTCGGCCGCGGCCAGGAACTCGATCGCGTCGTCCAGCGAATCGTTGAGCGCGTCGCTGCGTGCCCGCCGCCGCAGCAGGTCCACGAGCTTGTAGCGCGCGATGGCGTGCAGCCATGCGGTCAGCGGCTGGCCGGCGTCGTACGTATGCCGCTGATTGTGCACGGCAAGCAGCGCTTCCTGCACCAGATCCTCCACTTCGTCGGGCAAGCCGGACAGGCGCCTGCGCAGGAAGGCACGCAGGTGCGCGGTCAACTCCTGCAGAAAGACACGATAGGCCGCGGCATCGCCGGCCTGACCCCGGACCAGCAGGTCCCTGAGGCGGTCCTCGGCCTCGGTCATCGGTCATCCGACATGAGTTCGACGCAGCGGCGCATTTGGTTACAGCCATTCGCGGCTGCGCCGAATTGTGCCTGCGCCTGTAACCATTTGCCACCGCGCGTCGAATTGGCTGGCAGGCCGCAGGACATTCAAGGCGTAGAATCCGCGGTCCAATCCACCACCCATAGGAGTTTCACACATGAATCGCAATACGCTCGCTGTCACCGCCTTCGCCCTGTCCGCACTGGCTTCCGGCGCCGCTCTGGCCGCGGATAGCAAACCCGGAAGCATGGACAAGAAGGGCGCGGCCGAAATGGAAAAGTGCTACGGCGTCGCGCTCGCCGGCAAGAACGACTGCGCCGCGGGCCCGGGCACCACCTGCGCCGGCACGTCCAAGATGGACTATCAGGCCAACGCGTGGAAAAACGTGGCCAAGGGTACCTGCACCACGATCGCAACGCCCAAGGGCAAGGGCAGCCTGGCAACCGATGAAGGGCTGAACGTCCGGCAACGCGGCAAGGAGCAGCTCGTGACCACGGGTTTGTCCGCGGGGCTGGGGTTGAAGCCGCAGCACTACGACGCGGCGCATGCCTCGCCCCTGCGGACGGCCTGTGGTTCGAGGTTCATCCCGAGAATTACATGGTCGACGGCGGGCCGCGGCTCGCGTGGCTCGAGACGATCCGCGGTCGCCATCCGCTTTCGCTGCACGGCGTGGGGCTGTCGCTCGCCGCCGATGCGCCGCCCGACGCGCTGCACCTCGAGCGTCTGGCCGCGCTGGTCGAGCGCTTCGAGCCGGCGCTCGTCTCCGAGCACCTCGCGTGGTCGACCTGGCGCGGCGCCTATCGCCCGGACCTGCTGCCGTTTCCGCGCACCGAACGAGGCCCTCGCACGCCTTGTCGACAACGTCGACCGCGTGCAGCAGGCGCTGTCCCGGCGCATCGCGATCGAGAACCCGTCGCACTACCTGCGCATCGAAGGGCACGAGCACGATGAAATCGCGTTCCTGACGGAAATCGCGCGGCGCAGCGGCTGCGGCCTGCTGCTCGACGTCAACAACGTCTTCGTCAGCGCGCGCAACCTGGGTTTCGATGCCGAGGCCTATGTCGATTCGTTTCCGGCGGGGTACGTCGACGAGGTCCATCTCGCCGGCCACTCGGCGGATCCGTCGCTCGGCGAGGCGCTGCTGATCGACTCGCACGATGCGCCGGTGTGCCCGGCCGTCTGGAGCCTCTACGAACGGCTGATCGCGCGGATCGGGCCGCGGCCGACGCTGATCGAGCGCGACGACAACCTGCCGGCGTTCGACGTGCTGCAGCAGGAGCGACGGCGGGCCGAAGCGGTGCTGCGCGCTCCGGCGCGGCAGGCGGCGTGATGAGCGCGGGCGCGAACCCGTCCGGCCGTTTGCGCGCCTTTCAGGACGGCTTCGCCGCCGCGCTGGTCGCGCCCGGCATTCCAGGCCGGCGGCGCGTTCGACGCTGCCGCCCGAAATCGCGCGCCTCGTCGCGCAGCCCGGGTTCGCCGTCTATCGCAACACCGTGCTGAAGGGCTGCATCGACGCGCTGCAGGCCAACTACCCGGCAGTGTCCCGCCTCGTCGGCGACGAATGGTTCCGTGCCGCCGCCGCGAATCTACGCGCGGGCGAATCTCCCCCGTCAGCCGTCGCTGCTCGACTACGGTGCCGACTTCGCCGCCTTCCTCGCGACATTCGAGCCGGCCGCGGAGCTGCCCTATCTTGCCGGCGTCGCGCGGCTCGATCGCTTCTGGACCGAAGCCCACATCGCGCGCGACGAGGCCCCGTTGCCGCCGCAGCCGTGGCCGAGTTCGCCGCCGCGGAGCTCGCCCGGGTCGTGCTGCATCCGCATGCGTCCGCGCGCTGGGCGTGGTTCGACGACGCGCCCATCGTGACGATCTGGGGGCGCAATCGCTCGGCCGAAGTCGATCGTGGGCGACGCGGGAAGCCTCGCGCCGGATCTCGAATGGCGCGCCGAGGGCGTGCTGATCACGCGTCCGCGCGGCGCCGTCGAGTGGACGCCCGCTGGGCGAAGGCCGGTTGCGCGTTTCTCGATGCCTGCGCCGCGGGCGGCACGCTCGCCGCCGCCGCGACGGCCGCTCTGGACGCCGATCCGCAGGCCGATCTGGCGGCGCTCATGGCACAGACGCTCGACGCCGGCGCCTTCGGGCGTCTCACGGTCCACGATGACGATCCGGGGGAACCCGCGCGATGAGCACCTCGACAACGATCTCGTCCGCGCGATCCGAACGCGGATTGCGTGGCGCCTGGAACCGCCTGGCGGACTTCCTGTCGCGCGCGATCTCCGATTCGCTGCTGGCGCTGGCGGCCCGGTTCGCCGTGGCCGGCATCTTTTTCCAGTCCGGCCGCACCAAGGTCGAGGGCTGGCTGACGCTGACCGACGGCGCCTACGCGTTGTTCCGCGACGAGTACAAGGTGCCGCTGTCGCACCCGAGATCGCCGCGCATCTCGCGGCCTACGCCGAGCATCTGTTCCCGCTGCTGCTGGCACTCGGCCTGTGCACGCGCCTTTCGGCGCTCGCGCTGCTCGGCATGACCGCGGTCATCCAGGTCTTCGTCTACCCGGATGCGTGGGCCACGCACCTGTCGTGGGCGGGGTTGCTGCTCCTGCTGATCGGACGCGGTGGAGGGGCGATGGCGCTCGATCGCGCCATCGGCTTGAAGTGAGCGCACAGGGGCGCGCCCGTGGCATTTCCGTATATCATTGAGTTCGGGTCGCGGTGACGCGGCGCTGAATCGCCCCGCCCGGTGGCTGGCGAGCGCGACAACGCCGCACCGCAACTGCTGCGACCGCGCATCATCGTTCAATCGTTGCAACCGAGGATACCAATGCCCATTGCCAAGACTGTCTCGATGTCCATCGTTCTCGCCGCGGCCCTGTGTCTCGGCCTGCCCGCGCAAGCCCAGCAGGCCCCCGCCGGGGCACCGGCGGCCAAGGCGCCAGCCACTGCCCTGAGCCGCGATTCGCGCAATGCGCTCAACCGGCTCACCGCGCAATCGTCGACGGCCAAGGCGCTGAGGCGAACGGGCGACCGCCATCCTCGTCTTCCCGAGCATCAAGAAGGCCGGATTCGTCGTCGGGGGTCAATACGGCGAAGGGACGCTCTTCAGAGGCGGCAAGGCCATGGCCTACTACAGCACGGGCGGCGTTTCCTACGGGCTGCAGGCCGGCGCGCAAACGTATGGCTATGCGATGTTCTTCATGAACGAGGCGGCATTGAAGCAGCTCGACAAGGCGGACGGCTTCGAGATAGGCGTCGGTCCGAGCGTGGTGGTGATGGACGAGGGCATGGCGAGGTCCGTGACGACCACGACGATGAAGGACGACATCTATGCGTTCATCTTCAGCCAGAAGGGCCTGATGGCCGGCATCGGCCTGCAGGGCAACAAGATCACCCGGATAGCTGCGAAATAGAGCGGGAGCCAACATGACAATCTTGTGCCGCAGGTCTGCGTCGAGCGTCGGCGATGGCGCTCGCGGCATTCCTGGTCACCTCCGTCGGCGCGGCCGAGATCGGCCAGATCAAGGTTTCGAACGGCCAGGTCACCGTCGAGCGCAAGGGAGAGTCGCGTCCGGGCAGTGTCGGCACGCGGCTCGAATCGTCCGACGTTGTCCGGACCGGCGCCGACGGGTTCGGTCGGGATCACGATGGCGGACAATTCGCTGCTCTCGGCCGGACCGAACAGCATCCTGTCGCTGGATCGTTTCGACTTCGATCCGACGAGCAATCAGGGCCGCTTCGATGCGCAGTTGCAGAAGGGGTCGCTCGCCGTGATCTCCGGCCGCATCGCCAAGCAGTCGCCGGAGGCCATGACGGTGCGCACGCCGTCGAGCGATCCTCGGCGTGCGCGGGACGGAATTCGTCGTGGCGGCGAATGACTAGGCGCCTGTCGGCGCCAGAGGACATGGCATGAACGGGCGTTGGGTCATGGGGCGCTGGTCTGGCATCGCCGCGCTGGCGGTGCTCGCTCAATGCCTGCGCCACGCAGACCGGCACGGTCGTGCTGCTCCCGGAGAAGGACGGCAAGGACGCAGCGGTCGCCGTGAAGCAGAGCGACGGGCAGGTCGTGCTGAGCGAGCCCTATGCCGCGGCGAAGCTCACCACGGCGGGGCCGCAGGCGTACAAATCGAATCCGCAGGAAGTCCAGGCGCTGTTCGGCGCGGCGCTCGCGGCGCAGCCGGGCCGCCCGGTCCAGTTCGTCCTCTACTTCGTCGAAGGCAAGGACGAGCTGACGGAGGAGTCCAGGCTGGCTCGTGAATGCGGTGTTCGCCGAAATCGCGAAGCGCCCGGTGCCCGATGTGCTGGTCGTCGGGCACACCGACACGGTGGGCACGAACCAGGTCAACGATCCGCTGTCGCAGCAGCGCGCCGAAGTCATTCGTGCCGGGCTGATCCGCAGTGGCATCGCGCCCGAGAACATCACGGCCGTCGGACGCGGAAAACGCGAGCTGCTCGTGCCGACGGCCGACGGCGTGGCGGAACCCCGCAATCGGCGCGTCGAAATCGTCGTCCGCTGAACAGGGAGAGCGCTGACCGCGCTGCTTCGCCGCGGTCGACTCGGCCGGCCTCAGCCGGCCGTGCCCGGGCCGTGCCAGCGCAGCGCCAGGATCGTGAGGTCGTCCGCGGGTTCCGCGCCGGCGGCGAAGGCCCCCACATCGGCCTGCAGCGCGTCGACCACGCCCCGCGCGGTTGCCGCGCCGCCGCCCAGCCCGGGCAGCATCGCCTCCACCCGCGCGCCGCCGTACAGGGCGCCCGCGGGATCCTGCGCTTCGCTCACGCCGTCGGTGATCACGCAAAGCAGCTCGCCCGGTCGCATGGCGTACCGCCCGCCCTGGTATTCGAAGTCGCTCATCGCGCACAGCGGCGGTCCGTCGCCGTCGTCGATGCGGCGCACCGCCGCATCCGCCGGGTGCGATCAGGTAGGGATTGTCGTGACCGGCATTGCAGTAGGCGAGCTCGCCGGTTTCGAGATCGAGGATCCCGGCGAACGCCGTGACAAAGAGCATCTCCTGGTTGTCGCGCGAGACTTCGGCATTGGCCACCGACATGAGCTCGCCGACGTCCGTACCGTCCGCGCGCAACGTCGCGCTCTTGTACAGCGCCTTGCTGACCGCCATGAAGATGCTCGCCGAGAGCCCCTTGCCGGCGACATCGCCGACCAGGAAGAAGAGCCGGCGGTCGTCGAGGCGGAAGAAGTCGTAGAGGTCGCCGCCGGTTTCGCGCGCCGGGACCATGGTGGCGGCGATGTCGATGCGGCCGTCGCCCTGCAGCAGGTCGGCGCGCGGCAGCGTCGCGGTCTGGATCCGCCGCGCGGCTTCGAGCTCGCCCGCGACGCGGGCGCTCTGTTCGCGCTGCATCTGCACCAGCCGCTCGAGCGCTCGCTTCTGGCGCGTGGCTTCCGCCAGCGTGAGCACGAGCAGCACGCCGAACAGCAGCATCAGGCTGACCGCGGGCGTCGCCGCGTCGAACAGCAGCCGCTGCGTCCGAAACGCGACGAACGCGAGGGCGGCGGAGAGCGCGATGCCACCCAGCATGAGCAGCGCCGCGTTCTGCGGCTTCCAGCGCGGCGTCGCGAACACGAGCCATCCGCCGAGCAGGAGGAACAGGCCGTCTCGAGCATCGGCGCCCACGCCGGGCGGTGCAGCAGCGTCCCGTCGATAGAGGTTCTCCAGCAGCTGCGCGTGGATCTCGCTGCCCGGCATGCGTTCGCCCACCGGCGTGTTCTGGTATTCGAGCAGGCCGAGTCCGGTGACGCCGATCAGCACCAGCTTCCGTTCGAGGCGGGCCGGATCGACGCTGCCTTCGAGGACGTCGATGGCCGAGACGAAGCGGTCGGGCCATGCGGCGCGAGTAGTAGACGCGGACCGCGCCATCGCTCTCGGTCGGAACGGTGAAGTCGCCGATCGCGATGCCCTTCACCGTGGCGCCGGCGACCTGCAGCTGCACCGTCGGCGCGCCGAGCGCGATCCGCAGCATTTCGATCGCGAGCGTCGGGCACGAGGGTGCCGTCGATGCTGGCCGCCAGCGGAATGCGCCGGATGATGCCGCGCTCGGGGTCGACCGATATCAGGCCGTGCCCGGAGGCCGCGCGATCCAGCTCGTCGATGCTGGTCAGCACGCCCGCATACCGGACGAGATCCGGCGTCGCGGACGTTGCCGGCGCTGCGCTGCCGCGCATGTCGCGCACGAGGAACGGCGGAGCGCGCAGCGTCATGCCGGTCGGCTCGGGCGTGCCGGCCACGACCGAGCACGGCGCCCGCAGCCGGCCAGCGCGCGCGCGAGCACCGCGTCGTTGGAGGGCAGCCCGGCGAGCGCGCGGGCGAGTTCGGCGTCGATGCTTCCCGGCGCGGGCGAGCAGGCGTTCCGGCGACAGCGCATCGGCTTCCGGCATGAGGATGTCGAGCGCGATGGCGGCGGGCCGATGGCGGCTGATCGCGTCCACCAGTTCCGCCGTCACCGTGCGCGGCCATGGCCACTGGCCGATCTTCGCCAGGCTCTTCTGGTCGATCTCGACCACGGTGACCGGCATCGATTGCGGAATCCGCGGCGCGAGGACGCTGGAAGGCTGTCGAACCAGGCGGCCCGCAGGCGAGCGGTCAACGCCGCCTCGCGCCCGATCAGGACGGCCAGCGCGAGCGAGGATGGCGATGCCGACGAGGCGGATGCGGCCGGACCGGCGCAGGTCCGGTCCGGCCGCCGCCGTCGCGTTCACAACTCTATTTCCATGCCGTCGTAGGCCGCGGTGACACGCAGCGGGTCCCCGGTCCGCGTGATCTCCTCGAGGCGCCGCGTGTCGACCAACATCGCTTCGATCGCCTGGTCGTCGTATGCCGGCTCGTGGTGGAACAGGCACAGATGCCGCACGCCGGCCATCTGGCAGAGCTCGACGGCGACGACGTTGCTCGAATGCCCCCAGTCCGCCCGGACCGAAACGGCGTCGGCGAGCGAATACATCGCGTCGAATATCACGACGTCGGCATCGCGGAAGAAACGGGTGAAGCTCTCGGTCTCCGCGGCGTCGCCGAGCTGGTGCTCCGAATCGGTCGTGTAGATGATGGACCGCCCGTTCGCTTCGAAGCGATAGCCGTACGAATCGCCGGCGTGCCGCTGCAGCATCGTGGTGACCGTCATGTCGCCGACCGCATGGGGCTTGCCGGGCTCGAGGTAGCACGAACTCGATGCTCGCGCGCAGGTACGAGAAGTCCACGGGAAACGACGGCTCGTCCTGCTGGCGGCGCAGTGCCGACTCGAGCCAGCGATGGCTGCCGTAGATGCGTATCCGGTTGCCGGGGATGTAGGCCGGCGTGAAGAACGGCAGCCCCATGATGTGGTCCCAATGCACGTGGGACATGAAGATGTGATACGTCTGCGGCGAGCGCCGGTCCATGGCGCGCGAGCGCGGCCTGCCCGAAGGCGCGCACGCCGCTGCCGAGATCGCAGAGGACGTAGTCGGGACCGCCGGTCTCGATCTCGACGCAGGACGTGTTGCCGCCGTAAGTTCCGGCCACCGGGAACGCGAGGCCGTCGACGTAGCGCCCGATGTCTGCCTCCGACGCGAAGCTGCGTCCCGACGCGCCGCGCAACGCCGTGACGATCTTCTGGCGCACCGCCGCGGCCGTGAGCGCGACCGGCAGCGACCCGCGCGTGCCCCAGAAGCGGATGCGCTTCATCGCGCCGGCGGCGGCTGCGCCGCGTCGAAAGCGGCCAGCCCCGCTGCGGAAAACAGCTCGATGGCGCTGCGCACCGATGGAAAGACGCCGAGCAGGCGATCGAAGCGGCTGATCGCCAGGATTTCCGCGACGACGGGCCGCAGGTTCGTGACGGCGATCTTCGCGCCGGCCGCGCGCAGTTGCTTCGCCGCGATCATCAGGACCCGCAGGCCGACGCTGCTGATGTACTCGACGCCGGCAAAATCCAGCACCAGCGCGCCTTTGCTGCTGCAGGCCTGCTGCACCAGCGGAGCCAGCGCGGCCTCGAACTGCGCGGCGCACTGATGGTCGATGCGCCCGGTTGGCGCGGCAACAACGACGTCGGCGAATTGGCGGCTGGAAGTTTCCAACATGGGTCCGGCGCAGACGAGGATCCGAATTATTGTACCGCTTTCGGATAATTGCACGCCGAATTTGTCGTGGCGGCGGATTATGCGAAAATCATACCGGCAGCCGTGGCCCGACGCAGCCGGGTGACAGGCATCGCTTTCGGAGGGACCGGGATGACGAGAGTCGACAAGCGCACGACAGCGCGATCCTGCTGGCCGCATTTGCGTTGGCAGGCGCCGCGGCAACGGCGGCGAATGCCCAGTCGGCGCCGGCACCGACGATGAAGGTCGGCGATCGCTGGGTCTACAACGTGAAGTCGGGCATCGGCATGTCGACCATCACGTACCAGGAAACGCGCGAAGTGACGGCAGTGAGCGGCGGCGCGTTCAAGGTCAAGGTGACGGGAAAGACCGCCGACGGCGCCGATTTCACCCACGTCGAGGATTTTTCCGGTCCGGGCACGCTTCGCTCCGGAACGCTTTGCCTGAACGAAGTGCGCCGCTATCCGACCCCGCTGCAGCGAGTGGTCTTTCCGATAACGTCGGGCCAGCGATCGTCGAAGTGGGTCGACGTCGTCGCCGACCCGGGCGGGACCAAGGGGCAGATCAACTACAGCTTTCGCACGCGCGGCTGGGAGAAGGTGACCGACGCCGGCCGGGGCGTTCGACGCCATCCGCGTCGACACGCTCATGACACTCGATGATTCGAGTCCGTTCCGCAACGCGACCAACTGCAATTTCACGTATTGGTACTCGCCGGCGGTGCGCGGAACGGTGCGCGAGCGGCGCTCCGCGCAGTACATGGAGATCGGCGATCTGCACGTGATGACGCCGGTGCTCCAGGCGTCCTACGAGCTCGCGAGCTTCACGCCCGGCAAGCCCTGATTGCGCGGCGCCGCCACTCACGGCCTGCCGTCGTCGAGGCTTTCCAGGAACGCGACCAGGTCGTCGCTTTCGGCTGCCGACAGGCGCAGCGGACGCAGGATGCGCTCGCCGTCGGCGTGCAGGCGATCCTCGTCGATCTCGGAGTAGTGGCGGACGACGTCCCGCAGCGTCGCGAGGCTGCCGTTGTGCATGTACGGCGCGGTGCGCGCGACATTGCGCAGCGAGGGCACCTTGAACTCGCCGAAGTTGCGGTGCTCGCTCGCGACGTGGCGGGTGCCGGTCGCGGTGGCGCGGGTCGGGTCGTCGTTGAACGGGCCGAGCAGGTTGTACCGGCTTGCCTGCAGACGGCGGATGCCGTCGTGGCGGCCGGCGTCCACGCGCCCGGGTCCCGCGAAGATACGGGATGCCGATGTCGTGGAACTCGCCGTTGGAGAAGCGGGGGCCGATGTGGCAGACGTTGCACTGGCCCTTGCCGACGAAGAGCGCGAGCCCGCGTTGGGCCGCGAGCGGATAGCGCGCCGCGGCGGCACGGTCGCCGCGGGCGAGCGCATCGCGGAAGTCGTCGAACGGCGTGCGTCCGGTGGTCAGCGTTTCCTGGAACGCCGCGAGCGCCTTGGCGACATCGACCGCGACGGCCTCGTCGTCGGCCGCGGGCGGCGCGCCGAACGCGTCGCGATAGCCGTCGACGAGATCGGCGTTGCCGCGCACCGTCGCCGCGATGCGCGCGAAGTCGCTGCCCATCTCGCGCGGATCGACGATCGGCCGCAGGCTCTGCGCCCACAGGCTGTCGCCGGCGCCGTCCCAGCCGAACCAGCGCTGCAGGTGCGCGTCGGCGACGCGTCGGCGTGTTGCGGTCGACGCGCGCGAGGCCCTGCGCTCGCGGCAATCCGTCGGCGAGGCCGCGGTCCGCGCGATGACAGGTGGCGCAGGCGATGGCCCCGTTGACCGACAGCCGGGGATCGCCGAAGAGCGCTGGCGCCGAACGCGATCGCGGCCGCGTTGCCGGAAACGCGATTCGACGGATCCTTCCGTGGCGGCGGCGGCCAGGGGCCGTGCGCCAGGATGCGCGCCGTGTCCTGCGGCGGAGAACGGCAGGACCCCGGTCGTCTGCGCCGTTGCGCCGAAAGCGAGCAGCGCGACGAGCGCCGGGGCAAGCCTGCGCATCCGCGTCGCGTCACTCGATGCGCATCGTGCCGGTGAGCCGTTCGGTTCCGCCGCCGCCGACGACGTCGAAGACGAGGTCCCAGCGGCCCGGCATGTGGAACATCAGGCCGTCGGCCCGATAGGTGCCGGTCGATCGCGCCGTGACCACGGGCCGATAGTTCATCCCGTGCCGGTGCTCCGGCATGCTGGCGTCGACGCGCACGGAGCGGGGCGCTTCGCCCTTCGCGCGCGGGCACACGGCGAAATCGAGCGCGAAGTGCTCGCCCACGGCGATCGGGTCGGGCACGGTCCTGAAGGCCACGACGTAGCCCTTGCCTTCGATCGTGCGCGTCGCTCCCGTGAGCTCTTCGCCGCAGGCGCCGGCGGCCTCGCGGCGCACAGCAGCAGGCACGCGCCGAGGCACCGGCGAGCTGCGCCGCGGCACTCATTGGCTGCGCGCGGCGTTCCATCCGGCGAACAGCGCGTCGGCGTTGCGGTAGGCGATGCGCTCGGCGAGCGGCGGCGGCAGGTCGGCGAGCCAGGCGCGCGACCAGTTCGCGTGCTCGACGATGTAATGCCAGCGCTCCGGCGTGTAGGTGTCGGTGCCGACCATGAACCGGTCGGGAAATTCGGTGAACACGGCGCGCCATTCGGCGGGCACCTTGCCGCCCGCGCCCTGTTCGCTGCGGAACGCGAGATCGCACCAGAGGTTGCGGTGCTTCTCCAGCATCGCGCAGCACCGACTCGGGACGCTCGAACCCGGAGTGCGCCCACAGGATGCGGGCCTCCGGATACTGGCGGAACAGGCGCTCGATCGCGTCCGCGTCGGAGTGGGCGTGCAGCACGAGCCCGTGCTGCCGGGCGAGCGCCACCATGCGCCGCGGCACCGGCAGGTCGGCATCGGCGCCGTACAGGTGGAACTCGCCGACCGCGGCGTAGCGCTGGCGGGCGAGGCGATCCTCGAGAAACGCGACGACCGATTCGTCGCGCACCCAGGTGCCGACGTCGCCGCGGGTGCGATACGGGCGCAGCGACGGCACCACGAGATCCGGCGCCTCGGCGACGAGCCGCTGCGTGCCGTCGTCGCCGGAGCTCGAGACGAGGGCGCGCTTGACGCCGGCCTTGCGCAGGATCGCGATCGCGTCCTTCGGCGGCAGGTTGTCCCACGCGTCGTGGCTGTAATGCACGTGCGCGTCGAAGAGCGGGAGCTCGGCGGCGTGCAACGGCGCCGGCGACGACGGGCAGGGCCAGGGCGAGGGTGAAGGCAACGATACGCATGCAACGCTCCTGCCGGCAGACGACCGCAGCGCCGGCCGGGGCATCCGGCGCGGCATCGCAGTCGCGGGAAAGGTCCAATGCTGGCGCATGAGGCGGCCCGGTGTAAAGTGCCGACCGCGCCCGGCGCATCGGGCGCCGCGGGTCGCCGAAAGGAGGTTGTCATGCGAATACCGGGAATTGCGGCAACGGTGGTGATGGCGGTGCTGGCCGTCGGTCGCGTCCGGCGCGCGGGCGCATCACGGCTGGAGCAGCTACGACAGCGCAAAGCCCCTGCAGCTCGAGGGGGTCATCAAGGACGCCGGCTACGAGCATCCGCACGGCTTCGTGCGGCTGGAGGCGGCCGGCAAGGTCTGGACGGTGGTGCTCGCCCCGCCGTCGCGGATGGAAAACCGCGGCCTGCCGGCCGCGATGCTCAAACCCGGCGCCAAGGCCAGAGTCGAGGGTTACCCCAGCCGCGACGACCCCGGCGAGCTGCGGGCCGAGCGCATCACGATCGACGGCAAGACGATCGAGTTGCGCTGATGCACGAGCCGGTCGGCCCCGCCTTCCTGGTCTACCTCGAAACCAGCGGGCTGGCGACGCTCATGCGCCAGTCGCTGTGGCTCTACCCGATCGTCGAGATCGCGCACATCCTCGGTTTCGTGACGCTGGTGGGCAGCGTCGCGATGTTCGATCTGCGCCTGCTGGGATTCTCGCGCAGCCTGCCGGTTTCGCGGGCTGGCGCGGCACCTGTTGCGCTGGTCGCTGGGGAGCCTGCTGCTCGTCGTGCCATCCGGCCTCATGATGTTCTCGGCGCATGCCACCGAATTCGCGGACAACACGGCGTTTCGCGTGAAGATGCTGCTGCTCGTCAGCCGCCGCGGCCAATGCGATCCTGGTTTCACCGGACGTCCTTCCGTTCGGTCGCCGACTGGAACACCGGGGTTCCACCGCCGCTGGCCAGTCGCGTCGCCGCCGGCGTCTCGCTGGCGCTGTGGATCGGCGTGATCAGCTGCGGCCGCCTCATCGCCTATCTTTGAATCGCAACCGGGGTAGCCGAATCATTCCGACACCTGCGATCTCCTTCCCGCCGGCGGGCAAACCTTCGCGAGCCGCGTGATCAGGACGCCGAGGATATGACAATGATCGACGAAGCGCCAAGCATTCAGCATCAGCCGATCGTCCGGCCCGCAGCGGTGCTCGTCGACGCGCTGCGCGGCACACCGACGGGGTTCATCGTCGACGCGATGGGCGGCAGCGGCGCGCTCGACTACCGGATCAAGCCGGCGATCGCCGACCAGGCCGCCTGCTGCGGAGTGGCGCTGACCTGCGACGCCGGTCCGGCGGACAATCTTGCGCTGCTGGCCGCGCTCGAGTGGGTGCAGCCGGGCGACGTCATTGTCGCTGCCACCGGCAATTACGCCGGATGCGCGGTGACCGGCGACCTGGTCCTCGGCATGGCGCGCAACTGCGGCGCAGTGGGCTTTGTCACCGATGGCTGCGTGCGCGACCTCCCCGGCATACGGATGGTCGGCCTGCCCTGCTACTGCATCGGCGTCACGCCCAATTCGCCGGCGCGCAGCGGTCCCGGCACCGTGGGCTTTCCCGTCACCATCGCCGGCCATCCGGTGGCGAGCGGCGACGTCATCGTCGCCGACCAGGACGGCGTGGTGGTCGTCCCGCAGGCGCGGCTCGCCGAAGTGATCGCGCGCCTGCCGGCCATTCGCAAGGCGGAAGGGGAGATGGACCAGGCGGTGCGCGACGGGCTGCGTCTGCCGGCGTTCCTGCGGAAGGAACTGACGCCGGATCCGGTCGACGCGAAGCGGCGACCGCGGCCCGGGACGTTCGTGCCGTTCGCGTGATGGTAATCTCGACGCCATTGCCACGGGTCTGCCGAGACGATTCGATCATGACCAAAATTCTGGTGTTCGGTGCGAGCGGCTACGTCGGCACCAACCTCGTGCCCTACCTTGCGGCACGCGGCAAGACGGTGCGCGCCGCGGCGCGCCGGCGCTCGACGCTCGAAGCCCGCGGCTGGCCCGACGCCGTCGAACTGGTGGCGGCCGACGCGCTCGTCCCCGCGACCTTGCCCCCCGCGCTCGAGGGTATCGACGTCGCCTACTACCTCGTGCATTCGATGGCCGCGGGGCCGGACTTCCCGCGGCTCGATCGGATGGCCGCCGAGCATTTCCGCGATGCCGCCGCGCGCGCCGGCGTGAAGCGCATCGTCTATCTCGGCGGCCTGCAGCCCGCCGGCGACGCGTCGACGCACCTCGCGTCGCGCGGCGAGACCGGAGACATCCTGCGCGCCGGCAGCGTCCCCGTCACCGAGGTGCGCGCCGGCGTCATCATCGGCCCCGGCTCGGCGGCCTTCGAGGTGATCCGCGACCTCGTCTTCCATCTGCCGGCGATGGTGACGCCGCGCTGGGTGCGCTCGCGCTCGCAGCCGATCGCGCTCGACGACGTGCTCGAGTACCTCGCGCGCCTGCCGGAGATCGCCGAGGCCGAGGGCGCGATCTACGACGTCGGCGGACCGGAGGTGCTGACCTACGAGCAGCTGATGGTCCAGTTCGGCGAGCTGGTGGGCCGCCGGCCGCTGATCCTTCCGGTGCCGGTGCTCACGCCGCAGCTGTCGTCCTACTGGCTGAATCTGGTGACCGCGGTGCCGACCAACATCGCCCGCGCGCTGATCGCGGGTCTCGAGCACGACGTGCTGGCCGACGACGCCGCCATCCGCGCGCTGATGCCGATACCGCTCAAGACCTATCGCGAGGCGGCGCAGGCGGCGCTGGCCGCGGAGCAGGCCAGCGCGCCGAATCCGCGCTGGACGGAAGGCTCGATGGTCTACCGGCAGAACCGGCCGGACTTCGCCTTCTACGCGAAGCAGATGAGCGGCGAGGCGGTGACCGCTGCGCCCGCCGCGGCGGTCTGGCGCGAGGTGACGGCGATCGGCGGCGAGAACGGCTATTACTTTCTCGACGCGCTGTGGAAGGCGCGCGGCTGCGTCGACGAGCTGACCGGAGGCACGGGCCTTTCCCGCGGCCGGCGCGATCCGCACGAGATCGCGGTCGGCGATGCGATCGATTTCTGGCGCGTCGTCGCGGTCGAACCCGAGCGGCGGCTCACCCTGATCGCCGAGATGAAGCTCCCGGGCTCGGCGGCGCTCGAGATCGAATTGCGGCCCGAGCCGGACGGGCGCACGCGGGTCGTGGCGACGGCGTACTTCCATCCGGCGGGCGCGCCGGGGCTCGTCTACTGGTACGCGCTGGGGCCGGCGCACACGGTGATCTTCACGGGCCTCGCGCGGGCGATCGCCGAGCGCGCGGAGCGCAGCCCCGTCCCGGCGACATGAGACGCCTCGTCGGCGGGCTCCTTCTGCTGGTGCTGCTCGGCATCCCGCTGGCGCTGGGCACGGCGGCGTACCTGTGCTTCGAGGACCAGCCTCTCGTGCGCCGCGCCGCCGAGCTCAAGCCCGAGGATGTCGAGCGCGCGATGCGCCTGCTGCAGCGGCACGATCCGCGACGGATGAAAAGCGGCACGCTGCGCACGCTCTCGATTCGCGGCGACGAGCTCGATCTCGTCGTCAACTACCTGGCCAACCGGTATGGCAAGGGCAGTTCCCGCATCGCGCTGCAGCCCGGCGTGCTGACGCTTGCGGCGAGCGTCGAGGTGCCGGCAAGCCCGTTCGGCCGGTATCGTCAACGTCCAGGCGCGGCTGCGCGAGACCGCCGCGTTGCCTGCGTTCGACCAGTTGCGCATCGGCCGCCTGCCGGTGCCCGGCTGGATCGGCGACTGGGCGCTCGCCCGCGAGTTGCGCTCGCTCGATCACACCGAGGCGTATCAGGTCGCCGCCGACACGCTGCGCAGCGTCAGCATCGCCGACGGAAGCCTGCGGGTGGTCTACGAGTGGCGCGACGATCTGCCCGCGCGACTGGGCAAGATGATGCTGCCGCCGGAGGACAGCGTGCGCCTCAGGGTCTATCAGGAGCGACTGGCGCAAGTTCACCCGCGACGCGGCCACGCCGCGCCGCCTGTCGCTCGCGGACCTGCTGACCCCGCTGCTGCGCCTTGCCTCGGAGCGTGGCGCCGCCGGCGACGCGCCGGCGGAGAACCGGGCGGTCATCGCCGTCGTCGCGTTCTACGTCAACGGCAAGGGCCTCGCGGCGATCGTCCCCGGCGCGAAGGACTGGCCGCGCCCGGCGCCGCGCACGGTGACGCTCAAGGGCCGCACCGACACGCCGCAGCACTTCACCGTGTCGGCCGCGCTCGCCGCGCACACCGACGGGCCCCTGTCGGATGCGATCGGGCTCTACCGCGAGGTGGACGACTCGCGCCGCGGCAGCGGATTCAGCTTCGGCGACATCGCGGCCGACCGCGCCGGCACCGTGTTCGGCGAGATCGCGACGCGCTCGCCCGACAGCGCGCGACGGCTGCAGCGGCAGGTCGCGGCCGGCATCGAGGAATCCGATCTGATGCCCGACATCGCCGACCTGCCGGAGTACATGCCCGAGGCCGAGTTCAAGCGCCGCTTCGGCGGCGTCGGCGCGCCGGCGTACGAGCGGATGATGCAGGACATCGAACGGCGCGTCGCCGCCCGTCCGTTGTATCGTTGAGCTGCGCGCGCCCAATCGATCCGCCCGCACCCCTCGAATGAGCGAAACACCCGCTGCCGCTGACCTCGGCGAACCGCGCCGCATCGTGCGCAGGCAGGCAGCCGCCGCGCAGTCCGGGTGGCGGCGTTGGCTGCCGGGACTCGACACCCTGTCGCGCTACGAAGCGAAGTGGCTCCCGCACGACGTCGCCGCGGGGATCGTGCTGACGACGATGCTGGTGCCGGTCGGCATCGCGTATGCGGTCGCGTCGGGCCTGCCCGGCATCTATGGTCTTTACGCGACGATCGTTCCGCTGCTTGCCTACGCGCTGTTCGGCCCCAGCCGCATCATGGTGCTGGGCCCGGATTCCTCGCTGGCCGCCGTCATCCTCGCCGTTGTCGTGCCGCTCGCCGCCGGCGATCCGCAGCGTGCCGTCGCGCTGGCGGGGGCGATGGCGATCGTGTCGGGCGCCGTGTGCATCGGGGCAGGCATCGCGCGTCTGGGCTTCGTCACCGAGCTCCTGTCCAAGCCGATCCGCTACGGGTACATGAACGGCATCGCGCTCACCGTGCTGATCAGCCAGCTGCCGAAGCTCTTCGGCTTCCCGATCGACGCCGAGGGTCCGTTGCGTCAGCTCTGGGCGATCGTCAGCGCGTTGCTCGCCGGGAAGATGAACGGAGCTGCCTTCGCCGTCGGCGCCGCGACGCTCGCGGTCATCCTTGCTGCTGAAAGGCAGCAAGCGTTTGCCGGGAATCCTGATTGCCGTGGTCGGCGCGACGGTGGTCGTGGGCACCCTCGACCTCGCGGCAAGCGCCGGCGTTGCGGTCCTCGGTTCGCTCCCGCAGGGACTGCCCGCATTCGTCATTCCGTGGATCGCCCAGGACGACGTCGTCCCCGTGCTGATCGGCGGATTCGCGGTCGCGCTCGTGTCCTTCGCGGACACCAGCGTGCTCTCGCGCAGCTATGCTGCGCGGACCGACACCTATGTCGATCCCAATCGGGAGATGGTCGGGCTCGGGGCCGCCAACCTGGCCGCCGGTTTCTTCCAGGGCTTTCCGATCAGCAGCAGCTCGTCACGCACGCCGGTGGCCGAGGCGGCGGGCGCCAGGACACAGGTGACCGGCGTCGTCGGCGCGCTCGCCGTGGCGTTGCTGCTCCTGCTCGCCCCCGACCTGCTCCGGCACCTGCCCACGCCCGCGCTGGCCGCCGTCGTCATTGCGTCCGCCATCGGCCTCATCGAGGTCGCCGACCTCGTCCGGATCTACCGCATCCAGCGCTGGGAGTTCTGGCTGTCCATCGGCTGCCTCGCCGGTGTGGCCGTGCTGGGCGCGATTCCGGGCATCGGCCTCGCGATCGTGATTGCCGTCATCGAATTCCTGTGGGATGGCTGGCGGCCCCATTCGGCCGTCCTCGGGCGCGCGGAGGGCCTCAAGGGCTACCACGACATCGCGCGCCATCCCGAGGCGCGCCAGATTCCGGGGCTGGTGCTGTTTCGCTGGGATGCGCCGTTGTTCTTCGCCAACGCCGAGTATTTCCACGAACGCGTGCTCGATGCCGCGGCGTCGTCACCCACGCCGGTGCGCCGGCTGGTCGTCGCCGCGGAACCGGTCACCAGCGTCGACGTGACCTCCGCCGACATGCTGGTCGAACTGGATGCAACGTTGCGCGCGGCGGGCATCGAATTGTGCTTCGCCGAGATGAAAGGCCCGGTCAAGGACAAGCTGAAGCGCTTCGGCCTCTTCACGCGGCTGGGGGCCGACGCCTTTTTCCCGACGGTCGGCGCGGCGGTGAGCGGCTATCTCGCGGCGCACCCGGTGGACTGGGTGGACTGGCAGGACCGGAACGACATGAGGGGCAGCGAGCCGTAGGGCCGCAGCGTCGCGCAACCGGCGCGCGTTACATCGCCTTCGCGCGTTTCGCCTGCAGCCGCTGCGCGGTCTTCTCGATGCCGACGATGAAGCGGTTGTGCTTGCCGCGGGCGACTTCCTCGACGGCGTCGCGCACGGTGAAGTCGAATGCGACGGCATTGCCGTTGACCGTCGCCAGCGTCACCGACACTTCCACCCACATCCCCATCAGCGTGGCGCCGACGTGGTCGAGCTCGACCCGGGTGCCGACGGAATCCTTGCCGGACTCGATGTGCGCGAGCAGGAGGTCGCGGCAGGCCATTTCGATGTCGTAGAGCATCCGGGGGGTCGAATAGACGCGGCATTCGTCGCCCATGAAGCTGATCGTGCGCTCGCGGTCGATGTCGATCCTGCGGGTCAGGGTAAGTCCGGCTTGGAGTGGCTCGCTCATGGTGCAACCTCGCGGTTGGGGTGGGGACGATGAGGGGTGAACGAGGGAGCGCGACCGGGCACGGGTCAATCCGCCGCGCGCCGCTGCCGGCTCGCGCAGGGCGTCCGCGTAAAGCCGCGCCTCGACGTAGCGCACCAGCGCCGTCGTGCCGCGCACGCTGTTGCGGAACACGCAGACACCACGGTCCATCAGGCGCGCGCACATCGCGTCGTAGAGCCGCCCGCCGTCCACGATGCCGACGATCGGCTTCTCGTTGCGCTCGACCAGCGGCGGCATCAGGTGCACGGTGCTCTTCGGATCGTTGATGTCGAAGCCGGGCCGCATCTTGCTCTCTTCGAGCGCGCGCACGGCGGGGGCGGTCGGGTCGAGCGCGACGACGACCGCGTCGATGTTCGGATCCTGCAGGAAGGCTTCGGCGATCGCAGATGCGCCTCGTCGTCGGCGCCCGGATTGATGTCGATCGGGTTGCTGACCTCGACCAGCGCGTCCAGCCGCTTGGCGACCAGGATCTCCTCGACGCGCTGCACGGTATCCGGCGCCGAGCGCGCCCATCGCCATCGCGAAAGTTCTCCGCCTCGATCGAGTCGGCCATGCCGACGGCCTCGAAGCCCGCGCCGCTGATCGCGCCCAGGCGCTTGCCGCCGATCTTCTTGCCGGTGCAGCGCGCCGGCGATGTAGAAGAGATCGTCGAAGGCGGTGAAGCTCTCGGCGACGATCGCGCCCGCGTGGCGCACCACGGAATCGAACAGCGCGGCATCACCGGCGATCGACGCCGTGTGGCCCAGCGCGCCGCCGATGCCGGGCGCGGTCCTGCCCGCCTTGTAGACGACGACGTCCTTGCCGTTCTGCACCGCCTGGCGCACCGCCTTGACGAAGTCGAGGCCGTCCCGATCCTTGAAGCCTTCGAGGTAGATGCCGATGGTCTCGATCTCCGGCCGCTCGGCGAAGTACGCGAGCATGTCGCCGTGGGTCAGATCGGTCTGGTTGCCCACGGCCAGCATGTAGCGCGGGTCGAGCCACGGGTTCTGGCTCAGGCGCGTGATCATGAACGCGCCGCTCTGGCTCAGCATGACCGAATTGCGCTCCGGCTTCTTCTGCGGCTTCGGCAGCCGCTCCAGCGGAATGAACCAGGAGTCGTAGGAGCCGGGATGCGAGACCACGCCGAGGCAGTTGGCGCCGAGAAAGATCGGGCCGCCGCCTTCGTTGCCGTGGGCGGCGTTGATCCTGGCCGCCAATGCCGCCGCGGGTTCCCGGCTCTTCCTCGTTTCGCCGAGGCTGCCCGGGATCAGCATCACCGATTCCACCGCGCCGGTCTCGATGATCTCGTCGACGAGGCCGTAGACCGCGTCGGCGGCGACCGCGACGATCAGGAGATCGAGCTTGTGCGGCAGGGCCTTGAGGCTCTCGACGCATCTGACGCCGTCGATCTCCGTCTCGCCGGCGCGAATGATGGTCAGGCGCTCCTTCGGATACCCGCTGCCCATCAGGTTGCGCAGGATGATGCGGCCGAAATTCATGCTGGTCGCCGAAACCCCGATGACGCCGATCGACGCCGGATGGAGCAGCTGGTCGATCTTGTGGACGGGGCGGGGCAGGCGGCGGGCAACCGGCGCGCCGAACGCGCAGCTGCGCGGCGCGCACGGTCAGCGCGATCGCCGACGTGCACGGGATCGAGGGTCAGCGTCTGCAGCACGAACGGCGACTCCGGATGGCCGGGCGCGCCGACGCTCGCGAGCTCGAGCAGGCGCGCGAAGAGCGAGCGCAGCAGCGCGTCCGGCGGCGGCCGCCCGTCGCGCTCGGCGATGCGACGCGAGCTTGCGGTAGGCGAACGTGCGCCGGAACAGGTCCAGAAAGTCGTCGGCGTCGGTCAGCTCGGCGGCGGCGTGGACGCGTCGCCCGATCCTGCCGGAAGTCGTCCTTCGCCCATTCGCCGTCGAGGCCGCCCAGGCCCGCGCTGATGACCATGCCGAATTCACGGGAGTTGTCGAGACCGATGCGCAGCTCGACGCCGGGCGAGTCCGTGGCCGATGCGGCACCGGCATCGAACTGGAGGTCGAGGCTCGAGCACAGAGCCTCCAGTTCCGTGGCGTCCAGCGTCTCGCGTCCCGCGCCGGCCGCCTGGCGAAAGATTGCCGTCGCCGCCGCATGCGCGGCCGCTGTTCTCGAGTCTGGTGCTGATGGTTGCGGCACGATACCGATTCCGTTCGCGATGCCGGACGATGGCATCCCTGGCGACAGCGAAGATTACGTCCGGGATTGGCGTCCGTATTTATGCCAAATCAAGAAACGCATCGATCGGCATCGAAAGGTGCTCTCTCGCCGTCGATCGGCGCGCAGTGGCGCCATGGGTCCGAATGTTGCATTTGTGTGTCGACCTGACCCGCAGGGCGTCGCCCGTCTTGACACGCGTTCCCCGCATAGAGCAGAGTGCAGTCACTGAATAGGGGAATCCGATGACCATTTCTACATCTTTCGTGGTCCTGCCGCGATTCCGTGCGGAATTGCGCATGTTCGCCGTCATCGCCGCCGCCGGACTCGCGGTCGGCGGCGCGCATGCCCAGGGTGCCGCGCCCGGGAAAGCATGCGATCCGGCGCCGGCCAAGGCGGTTTCCGTTCAGGGGACCGTCGAGTCGAAGCGCGCCGCCGATGCCCAGTGGCAGCCGGTCAAGCTCAACGACACGTTCTGCGCCGGCGACTCGATCCGGGTCCAGGCGAAGAGCCGCGCGGACGTCATGCTGCTCAATCAGTCGATCATGCGTCTCAACGCCAACTCGACGATCACCGTCGCGGCGCCGAAGGACCAGACCACCGGCGTGGTCGACCTGGTCCGCGGCGCGACCAACATCCTTTCCCGCGGCCCGCGCAGCCTCGAAGTGAACACGCCGTTCACCGTCGCCGGCGTGCGCGGCACGGAGTTCTTACATCAGCCTCGAAACCGACCAGACGCTGATCACGGTGTTCGAGGGCGAGGTCCTCGCCCAGAATGCGGCGGGGAGCCTCTCGCTCACCGACGGCCAGTCCGCGGTGGCCCAGTCGGGCAGGGCCCCGGCCCTGCGCACGGTCGTGCGGCCGCGCGACGCCGTCCAGTGGGCGCTGTATTACCCGCCGGTCGCGTATTTCCGCCCCGACGAATTCCCCGCCGGCGCCGGCTGGCAGGGCATGGTCCGCAGCTCCTCGGAGTCCTACGGCAGGGGCGACCTCGCGGGCGCCTTCAGGAGTCTCGAGAACGCCCCGGCCGACATCCGCGAGCCGCGGTTCTTCGGCTACCGGGCGCAGCTGGCGCTCGCCGTCGGACGCGTCGACGACGCGGCCGCCGACATCGGCCGCGCGCTGCAGCTCGCGCCGAACGATGCGAATGCGTTGAGCCTGCAGGCGGTCATCGCCATCGTCCAGAACGACAAGGACCGGGCGTTCGCGATCGCCCAGAAGAATGTCGCGGCCAACCCGAACTCGGCCACGGCGCGGATCGCGCTGTCCTACGCGCAGCAGGCGCGCTTCGACCTGCCGGGCGCGCGGGCGAGCGTCGAGAAGGCGGTCGAGCTCGATCCGCAGGAATGCGCTGGCGTTTGCCCGGCTCGCCGAATTGAGCTCGGCCTTCGGCGACCTCGACGCGACATTTGCCGCGGCGCAGAAGGCCGTCGCCCTCGATCCGAATCTGGCCCGGACCCAGACGGTGCTGGGCTTCGCCTATCTCGTGCAGATGAAGACCGCGGAAGCGCGCGGAGCCTTCGACAAGGCGATCGCGCTGGACCAGGCCGATCCGCTGCCGCGGCTCGGGCTCGGGCTGTCGAAGATCCGCGACGGCAGGCTCGAAGAGGGCGGCCGCGACATCGAGATCGCCGCGAGCCTCGACCCGAGCAATGCGATGGTGCGCAGCTACCTCGGCAAGCTCTATTACGAGGAAAAGCGCTTCCCCCGCGACGAGCGCGAGTACAAGGTGGCGAAGGAGCTCGACCCGAAGGATCCGACGCCGTTCTTCTACGATGCGATCCTGAAGCAGACGACCAACCGGCCGGTCGAGGCGCTGCAGGACATGGAAAAGGCGATCGCGCTGAACGACAACCGGGCGGTCTACCGGTCGGAGCTGCTGCTCGACTCCGACAACGCATCGCGCAGCGCCAGCCTCGCGCGCATCTACACCGATCTCGGCTTCCAGCAGCTCGCGCTGGTCGAAGGCTACAAGTCGGTCAACGCCGATCCCACCAACTTCTCCGCCCACCGTTTCCTCGCGGACACCTACTCGGTGCTGCCGCGCCACGAGATCGCGCGGGTGAGCGAGCTCCTGCAATCGCAGCTGCTGCAGCCGGTCAACCTGACGCCGCTGCAGCCGCGACTGGCCGAGAGCAACCTGTTCCTGATCAGTTCCGGCGGGCCCGGCACGGCGTCCTTCAGCGAATTCAACCCGCTGTTCACCGGCGACGGCTACACCGTCGCAAGTGACCGGCATGGGCGGCCAGAACGACACCTGGGGCGCCGATGCCGTCGTCGCCGGACTCGCCGGCAAGGCGGCGTTCAGCGCCGGCTACTCCGGATTTCAGGACCGACGGGTTCCGGGACGAACGGCGACCAGAACGACGATATCTTCGACGTCTTCGCCCAGTACGACTTCACGCCGCAGACGAGCGTGCAAGCCGAATATCGGCATCGGAAGACCGACGTGGGCGACCTGGCGCATCCGGTTCTATCGAGGACGACTTTCTTCCCGGCGAGCGCAACAGCAGGAAACCGACATGGTCCGGGCCGGGTTCCGGCACGCGTTCTCACCCGGCTCGATCGTGCTCGCATCGGTCATCTACCAGGACTCGGATGCGACGATCACCGACGACCAGATGGGGAGCCCTTCACTCTGCTCACGTCGAACCAGGCCGGAAAAGTCGCTGAGCAGCGAACTGCAATACCTGTTCCGCTCGCCGCACTTCAACCTCACGACCGGGGCCGGCTACGTCCAAGATCGACGGCCACATCGACCTGATTTTCGACCTCGTCATTCCGCCACCGGATGGTCCCGGCCCGTTCCGGTTCCAGGACAGGCAGAGCCACCGACGTCCGAGCACACCAACGTCTACGCCTACGCCTATTTCAGGCAGCTGACGAACATGATCTTCACGGCGGGCGTCAGCGCCGACTTCCTGAACGGCGACAG
Source organism: uncultured beta proteobacterium (assembly GCA_963708855.1). Taxonomy (GTDB): domain Bacteria; phylum Pseudomonadota; class Gammaproteobacteria; order Burkholderiales; family Casimicrobiaceae; genus CAIWHR01. Next base: position 245,007 of record CAVPUM010000022.1, read on the forward strand.
TCTCGAGATCGACGGCAAGAACGAGGTCAACCCGAAGTTCGGCGTGGAGTGGAACCCGATGCCGGGCACGACGGTGCGGGCGGCGGCGTTCAAGACGCTGAAGCGGACGCTGGTGACGGATCAGACGCTCGAGCCGACACAGGTGGCCGGGTTCAACCAGTTCTTCGACGACCCCAACGGGACCTCGTCGTGGCGCTACGGGGCCGGGATCGATCAGAAGTTCACGCGCGACGTGTTCGCCGGCGCGGAATTTTCGAAGCGGGACGTCAAATCGCCGTTCATCATTCGTCGACCCGGAGGGATGCCGACCCGGTGCTGTCAACACGAGGACATCAAGGAGTATCTGGGGCGCGCCTACGCCTTCTGGACCCCGCATCCGTGGTGGGCGTTCAGCGCGCAATACCTCTACGAGAAGACCAGTCCGAAGGCTTGACCGACGTGCCGCTGAGGTCAAGACGCAGCGGGCCCCATTGGGCGCAAAGTTCTTCCATCCCTCCGGGTTCGGCGCGGGAGTGACCACGACCTACGTCAACCAGGACGTCGAGTTCATCGGCGGGACCACCGGCAGCTCGACGTTCTGGGTCGTGGATGCGGCATTGAGCTATCGGCTGCCCAATCGCTACGGCTTCATCGCGGTCGGCGGCACCAACCTCACCGACAAGCATTTCAATTACTACGACACGGACGTGCGCAACCCGACGCTGCAGCCGAGCCGCATGCTCTTCGCCCGAATCACGCTGGCGCTGCCGTGACGGACCGTGCCGCTCGACCATCCGCGGGGCCAGGTGCTCACGTTCCTGATGACGCTGCTGCTCGACCTGCAGCACTTCAGGCTGTCCCGCCTGAAGGTGCTGCTGCTCAATCCCGCGGCGCTGACGCTGGCCACGATCGCCGTCGTGACGACCCTGTTCGTCGTCGGCGCCCCCGTCCTGGACGCGATCGAGCTCAACTGGCTGGACCTGCGCTTTCGCACCCGCGGCCCGATCGCGCCCGGCCCGACCGTCGTGCTGGCGGTGATCGACGAGAAGAGCCTCGAAGTCGAGGGCCGCTGGCCCTGGCCGCGGTCGAGGATCGCCGCGCTCGTCGACGCGCTCTCGCGCGACGGCGCCAAGGTCATCGGGTTCGACATCACGTTCGCGGAGCCCGACCAGAACGCGCGGCTGGAGCTGGTCGACGACCTGGCGCGCAAGGTCGATGCGCTGAAGATCAAGGATCCGCAGCTCGACGACTTCATCCGGGAGAGCCGGATCGACGCCGACAACGACCGCGCGCTGGTGCGCGCGCTCGAGCGTTCCACGACGCCCGTCGTGCTGGGCTATTTCTTCTACATGAGCGAGGCGGAGGCGGGCCACAAGCTCGACCCGGCCGGCATCGAGCGGCAGCTCGAGGCCATCGCGGACTCCAGGTACCCCCTCGTCATGCTACGCGGACCAGGCCGCCGCCGTCGGTGCCGTTCCGCGAAGGCCTACGCGCCGCAGGGCAATCTCGCGATGCTCACCGCCGCCGCGCCGTCCTCCGGCTACTTCAGCGTGGCCAGCGATCCCGACGGCGTCGTGCGGTGGATGCCGCTGGTGATCCAGGGCGGGGACGACCTGTTCCCGCCGTTGTCGGTCCTGTCCTACTGGCATTACCTCGGCAAGCCGGAGCTCGCGGTCCGCGTGCGGGCCGAGGGCGTCGAAGGCGTGCAGATCGGCGATCGCTTCGTCCCCACCGACGAGGCCGGGCAGATGCTGATCAATTACCGGGGCCCGCCGAAGACCTTTCCCCACTACAGCATCAGCGACATCCTCGGCGGCAAGCTGCCGGCCGGCACGTTCAAGGACAAGATCGTGCTGGTCGGCGCGACGGCGATCGGCATCGGCGACATCCGCAGCACGCCGTTCGCGCCCGTGTATCCCGGGCCGGAGATCCACGCCACGGTCATCGACAACATCCTGACCGGGGATTTCATCGCGCGCCCGCGCTGGTCCCGGATCTTCGACCTCATCGCCATCGTGGTCCTGCCGCTGCTGGTCGCGGTCGCGCTGCCGCGCCTGTCCGCCTTCGGCGGGCTGCTGTTCGTCGTGACGCTCTTCGGGCTCTTCGTCGGCGTCGCCTATCAGCTGTTCGTGCGCGCCTACGTGTGGCTCAACATGGTGTATCCGGTCTTCGCCCTCGCGGCGACCTACACGATGCTGACCCTCTATCGCTTTCTGACCGAAGAGCGCGAGCGCCGGCGGATCAAGGACGCCTTCCAGCATTACGTGTCGCCCGACGTGATCGAGCAGATGCTGGAACATCCCGAGCAGGCGGGGCTCGGCGGACAGGAGCGCGTCCTCACGGTGCTCTTCAGCGATCTGGCCGGCTTCACCAGCTACTCGGAGAAGCTATTCACCGACCGAGATCATCGGCGTCCTCAGCGAGTACTTCGAAAGCATGACCGAGCAGGTCTTCGCCAATCACGGCACGCTGACGGCCTACGTCGGCGACGAGCTGATGGCGATCTTCGGGGCGCCGGTCGAGGAGAAGGACCACGCCAAGCTGGCGTGCACGGCGGCGCTGGCGATGCGGGATGCGCGCTATGTGCTGGCGGACGAGTTCGAAAAGATCGGCCGGCCGCCGCTCAAGGCGCGCATCGGCATCAATTCCGGCCTGATGCTGGTCGGCAACTACGGCTCCAAGTACCGGTTCAACTACAGCGTGCTGGGCGACCAGGTGAACCTCGCGTCGCGCCTCGAGCAGCTGGGCAAGACCTACGGTATCGAGACGATGATCGGCGAGGGCACCGTCGAGCTCATCGGAGGCGACTTCCTGCTGCGCGAGCTCGACCGCGTGCAGGTCAAGGGGCGCAAGCAGGCGCTGCGGATCTACGAGCTGCTGGGCGTGGCCGGCACCGCGCTGCCTCCCGAGCAGGCGCAGATGCTGAGGCTCTACGCGAGCGCGCTGGACGCTTACCGGAGCCGGCGCTGGGACGAGGCCGAGGAGCTCTTCGGCCAGTGCCTCGCGCTGTGGCCGGCGGACGGTCCGTCGAAGCTCATGGCGGAGCGCTGCCGCGCGATGCGCGACGCGCCCCCGCCCGAGGACTGGGACGGGTCGTTCGAGCACCTGACCAAGGGCTAGTCACCCGCCCGCCTGCGTTTCGCGCCTCGCGCAGGGCCGTCTGCACGCACGACGCGGCACGCCGACATGGCGCGTACGGGCCCTAATTGGCCTTTGCGCCGGCGCCGGCCGTACGCGTCAGCTCATCGTCGATGATGCGCGCGAAGGCTTCGACCGGCTGCGCGCCGGTCAGCAGCCGGCCATTGATGAAGAAGGCGGGCGTGCCGGTGATGCCGAGCCGCGCGCCTTCTTCCATGTCCCTTTGCACCGACTCCTTGTGCGCGCCGCTCGCGACGCAGGCGTCGAATTTCTGGGCGTCGAGCCCGACCTCTTTCGCGTAGCGTTTCAGGTCTTCCGGCGCGAGCTTCGGCGACCGGAGGAACAGCAGGTCGTGGTACTCCCAGAACTTGCCGCCGTCCTGCGCGCAGCGCGCGGCCTCGGCAGCGCCTCGCGCCTGCGGGTGAATCCTCTCGAGCGGAAGGTCGCGGTAGACGAGCCTGACCTTGCCCGCATACCTTTCCATGACCTTGGTCACCGTCCCGTGTGCCTGCTTGCAGAACGGGCATTCGAAGTCGGAGAATTCCACGACGGTCACCGCCGCGTCCGGCGTGCCGCGGACCGGCGCACCAGTGATCGCCATGTCGACCCGCACTGCGGCCGGAGGCTCGAGGCGCACGACGATCTTTGCCTGCGATCGCAGCGAGGCGAGGAAGACTCCACGGCGCGCCGACAGCTTCTGCTGCTGCAGGTTGTTGCGGATCTGCGCACGGGCACTCGCTTCGTTGCCGCGCATGCGGGCCTTGTTGGCCCGGTAGTAGTCATCGATCTCCTTCTCGGTGACGAGCGCGACCTTCGACGTCACTTCCTCGTCCATCAGGGCGGCGACCGACACGCCGCGCCGGGCCGCCTCCTGCGCGAGCAGGGTCTGCGCGACGAGGGCATCGACCTCGGTTGCGCTTGAGCGTGTAGACCTGCTCTTCGAGTTGGGAGAGCCTGGCGCCCAGCGCACGCTCGACGTCCTTCGCCGTGATCGCCACGCCGTTGACCTCCGCCAGCGGCTCGGTTGCCGGCGCCTCGCCGCGCGCAGGCGGCGTGAAGCGCCGCCACCGCGACGCCCAGGGCCGCGATGGCCGCCATGGCCCATAGGGGCCGGAACCTGCCGCTGGCACGGACCGCGCGTGACCGCACGCTGCCGGCCATCCTGCGTCGCGGTGCGAATTCATCGCCGTCTGCTTTCATCTCGACCTCGGGAACAAGGGGTGGGCGGCGCGAGGGGTCTGACGGGTGCGCAGCAACCCGCGCGGACGCCCCGAACGGCGCGAGGGCGACGACCGGGGGTCAGCAGTTGCGGAAAGGTGGCGATCCCGGCGCTACGCGCCGAGGACGCGTCGCAGGTCGTCGCTCGATCGCGAGGCCGCCCTCGTTGGTTGCGCTTGCGGAGTTCAATCGAAGCATGCGCTGGTGACATCCGTGCACTGGTACTGGCCGTTGGCCAGTTGGCACAACTGATAGCCCACGGTCGCGCAGCTGGGTTCTTCGACGTCGTAGCAGACTTCGACAATGCCGACGAAGGCGTCGGCGGTGAAATCGACGACGGGGTCGCCGTTCGCGCAATAGAGGCCGGCCGGAGGGTTGACTTCGGCGACGGCCGTGCAGGTGCCGCTGGCGTTGCAATCGAACGGATCGGAGTAGGCGGAGAAAAAGTTATCGGTAAATAATTCGTCGCCGAAAGGATCTTCGTAGAGAACGGGCGGGGTGTCATTGTTGACGGTGGAACTCCCGCTGATGGCGACCGTTTTTCCGATGAAGGAACCGGAATAACTGGCACCGGTGGAGATCTTGATGTTGGCGGCTGGCGCGAAGACCTTTATGTTGGCGCCGCTGCCTCCCGCAAACGTGACACCCGCCGTTGCCGGGGTGGGGTTGGCGACTTTGGAGTTGATCCGCAAAGCGGCGTCAGCGTTCGTATTGAACACACTGCTGCCGCCACTGAGGGTGAACGCGCCGTTCATATTGACCGTCGTGGGACCCGAAATGGCGAGAGTGCTTCCCGCGCCCAGCGTAACGGTGTTGAAGCAGTAATCTCCCGGGGCAAGCGTCACGGTGCCGCCGACCAACTGTCTGAGTATGCCGGTGGCGGAGCTGTAAGTCCCGCCTGTGCCGGCAGCGCCCGGGGGGAGCGTGCTGTAGGGGGAGCACGTGTCCGGGTGTGCTCGGGATGGTGGCGGCGGATTGCCCCGGTTTCGGTGCTCCGGTCACGTCGGCACCGCCGGTGACGTTGATCGTTGTTACGGCGACAGCGTCGCCGTGGACGTTGGTATTGCTTCCGGATACGGCCACCGAGGTATTGCTGCAGACCAGGCCGTTGAAATTGCCGAGCGTGCCGACGGTCGATCCGCCGCTGACGGTGACACCGCTGAAGCCGAAGATGTGCCCGTTGACGTCGGGATCCGCGCAGTCGCCAAGGCTTGTCGACGCGATGCCGATCGCGCCGCCCGGACCAGGGCCCGCGAATGAAAGGTTTGTGAGTGTGAAAAGCGGGCCGCCTTCTCCGCCGTCACAAGTCAGCGTGCCCGTGGGCAACGTGCCGCTCATAGGACAGGAAAACCCCTCGCCTCCATCCATGGTAGTCACTGCGCCCGTGACGGTGCATCGGGCGAAGGTTTCGGCGGCGGGGACGCCAAGCAGGTTCTGGATATCTGTGTCGCTCGCCTGCACCGAACAGATCTCGCTCCCGGTGCACCAGCAGGATTTGAACCCGCCATTCGTGACGCAGGCCTTCTTCCCAGGCGCGCAGGTTTGGGCGGCCGCTTCGTTGGCCGCGAAGGACAACACGCCGATGGCGAGATAAAGAGCCGTGCGAGCTGGACTGAACATGGTAGTTCCCCTCATCGGTCGAAACGAACGTTACGGGTCGAGCTTTTCGATATCGCCTTCAGATCCGCCGACTGATCGGTATTTCGCGTTCCCGGCCAGCATCCGCGCGGTGGGTTGCGCCGACCGGTTGCGTGGAACGGATCCCCTGACCCCGTGGCGTGTCCGGAAACGTATCGCGGAACAAGCGGCGAAGATCGCACCATTGCGCGACAAAAGCAAGACACCTGCGCCCGGTGTCCGCAACGCTGCGGACACGGGGTCCCAACGACGAGTCACGCGGTTCCCGGTCAGTTCCCCGAATCCCGTTCCGCGCGCTCTCCGCACGACGTGATCCAGTTCGCCTCGCGATCATTCACAGGATGCAAGCAATTATCAATCCATAGGGCAAGGGAGCGGGGGCATCGGGCAGCTATGGAAGTCGAAATCTGGTTTCGGGACAAACGCTTAGAGTGTTCGCCCGGAGCAGTCTGCGATCGGAGTCCCGCCATCGCCGACAGGCTGCGCCCACGCGAATGTAAATTTTCTCGACAGTTCGACGATCGCCTGCGCGACGGGCCCGCGCGCATCGCCTGCAGGGCTCTTGCGAATCGCGCGCCGGGCGCTTGCGCTTCCTCCACGGCGCCAAGCCCGCTATGCGCCGCCCTGCTTGAGGTAGAGCTTCCAGAACTGCGCGGCCTTCTCGATGTTCTTCCAGGCGGGACTCTGGAACACGGCGTCGTCGTAGATCTTCGGCCACTGCGGCGGCTGCGGCTCGACCTTCTGGCGTATCACGTGCAGATCCTTGAAGCCGTAGACGAAGTCGTCTTCGAACGTGACCTGCTCGATGCGCCCGAAGTCGTGCTCGTGCCGATCCTCGCCGAGAAATTTGTAGACGCCTTCCAGCACCGCCGCCGGCTGGCGCGTGAGGTCGTCGTAGTCGATGAAATGCATGCGGTCCTTCCAGCCGCGGGTCACCGCGTCGCGGATCGCGTTGTAGGCGCGTCCCACGGGCTGCGCATCGTCGATGAAGACCTCGGCGCGCCCGAGCGCGGTCTTGAACTTGAGCGCCATGTTCGCTTCCTGCGAGACTTGTCCGAGCGCCGAGGTCTTGCGGTACAGCCGCTCGAAGGAGGCCACCACGTCGCGCAGGTCGCGCACCGTGACCAGCACCTTGACCCGGTCGCGGCCGCCGACCAGCTCCGCGCCCATCTCGAGGAACTCGGCCCAGTAGCGGTTCTTGTCGATGCAGATCGGCTGCTTTGCGTGCGCAAAATACGCCTGCAGCATCGCGCGCAGGACGGCGGCCTTGGTCTCCTCGGAAAGCTGGCGCTCCATCGCCCGGAACGCGTCGTTGCGGTCCCAGCCGTTGCGCACCTGCACCAGCATGTCGACCACGCCCGAGGTGGGAGTCACGTAGATCTGCGGGTGCTGCGCGAGGATGTTGGCGAGCAGCGTGGAGCCGCTGCGCGGCAGGCCCGCGAGGAAGTAGATGCGTTTGCCGGTGGACATGAATTGGGTCGGGTCTGCGCTACCGCCCGCGGTCGCCGCCGAAGCGCGGCGCTCAGCGCGGCTTGCTCTGTTCCGCGATGAGCTTCGCGACCTGCGAGTCGTCCTTGACCGGTTCGATCAGCAGCACCTGCTGCCGGTTGATGATCATGCGGTCGGGCGCATGCCACTCGCCGCCGCGCTTGATCAACACGTTCGCTACGGCCTTGGTTTCGGGATTCTGGCGGCTCTGGATGTAGAACACGTCGCGCAGCACCGTGTAATCGGTGCCGAGCGCTTCGATGCGCCCGAAATAGACCGGCCCGTTGACCAGCGCGACCGCATGGTAGGGCGCGGAAAGCTCGGGCACACCGTGGCTGCGCACGCTCTGATAGGCGATCAGAACCGACGCTGCGGCAACGACGATCGCAGCGATACCCAAGATCCACGTGAGCGGTTTCTGCATGGTTGTCCCGACGACAGTCAAAACTTAAGGCGGCATCGAAATGCCGCCTTATAGTCTAACGGGTTTTGCCGCCGCCGGCGTGCACCCGGATCGATGCGCGCGTATCAAGCCGCGGCGCGCGGCGCCCCGGTACGCCGTCGCCGCACCGCCGCGATTCCGCCCAGCCCCAGCGCCGCGAGCAGCAGCGTCCCCGGCTCCGGTACGGCGTTCTGGGTGAAGGTGAGCTCCAGCAGCTCGCACGGATCGGTTGGGCCGTGCACGCCAACTCGCTCAGTGCCACGGTGTATCCGGCGTAGCTGCCGGTGCCCCCGATGCTGAACTGCATTGGATCGAACCCATCAATCCCGAGGTCGGCCGTGAGGAAATCGAACTTGTAGAACGGGTTCAACAGATGGAAGTCCAACTCGAACCCAATGTTGTAGCCCAGGACGAGATTGAGCAGCCCGGTGATGTGCAGGAAATCGTAATCAGTGCCCGGTATCGTGCCCGTGCCCAGCCCGAGCTCGATGCCGAGCAGGCCGGCGAAGTCGACGTCGCCGTCCATGGTCATGGTGCCGATGCCACCGCCCAGGGCGCCGGGGGTGACCGTGGCGTCCGCGCCGATCAGGATCGTGTTCGGCGAAGCGATCGTGCCGGTGCCCGCGAGCGTGCCGTCGTAGATGTCGACCAGGCCCTGCGTGAGCGTGCCGTCCACCACCGTCGTGCCATAGCTCTTGAAGCTGCCGCCTCCGATGACCGTGCCGGTGGAGGTGACGGTGAACGATCCCGAATTGACAATCTCGCCTCGGTTGGCGATGGAGCCCGAGTTGGTCAGCGTCGCGGTGGAATGATTGGTCAGCACCGCGCCGGACTACGTTGCGCAGCGTCGCGCCGGATTGGTTCGTCAGGGTGCCGTGGTTGTTCAGCACGCTCAGGTAGTGGTTGTTCAGCGTGGCGCCGGATTGGTTCGTCAGGCGTGCCGAAGTTGTTCAGCGCGCCGTAGGCGTTGTTGTTCAGCGTGCCGTGCCGGTTGTTCGTCAGGCTGCGTCGTCATTGCGCAGATAGTTGTTGTTGTTCAGCGTGCCGGCGTTCGACAGGCTGCCCAAGGCGTAGTTGCGCAGCGTGTTGTCGTTGTTCAGCGTGCCGCCGGATTGGTTCGACAGGCTGCCGGAGTTGTACAGGCCGCCGATATTGTTCAGCGTGCCGCCGGATTGATTCGTCAGGCTGCCTTCGTTGTTGAGATTTGCGTAGTTGTTCAGCGTGCCGCCGGAAAGGTTGTCCAGCGTCGCGCCAGACCGGTTGCGCAAGTGTCGTTGTTGTTCAGCGTGCCGGCGTTTGACAAGCTGTCGTGGTTGTCCAGGTAGCCGGTGTTGTTCAGCGTGCCGCCGGCTTCGTTCGACAGGATGCCGGGGTTACCAAACCAGCCGTTCCACAGGGTGTCGGTGTTGTTCAGTATGCCCGTGCCGGTGTTCGTCAGGGTGCCGTAGTTTTGCAAAGCGCTGTATGCGTTGTTGTTCAGCGTGCCGGCGTTCGACAGGCTGCCGGAGGTTTCCACATAGCTGTTGTTGTTCAGCGTGCCGTTGTTCGACAAGGTGCCGCTGGGATCATTGACAAAGTAATAGGTGTTGTTGGTCAGCGTGCCGTCGTTCGTCAGGCTACCGGCGTTGTAAAGCTTGTTGTCATTGGTGAGCGTGCTGGTGTTCGTGAGCGCGCCCGCGATAGCGATGGACAGAGTGTTGGGGACTGAAATCGTGCAGGGGCCACTGTTGGTATCCGAGCCAACGACAACCGCGTCACCAACAATGGGGCAGATCTCCGCCGCCGCCGCATCGCCCGGCAAGAAAGCTGCACATGCCGCGCTCAGCGCCAACGAGAACTGGATCGCCTCGACCAAGTGGCGGCGCTTGAACACGCCGGAGCCATCGGCATGCCGGACTCGCGATGGGGCGGTTCCGTTGCTGGAATTGAGTCGGCACGCGCGCGATTTAGCCATATTGCTTCTCCCGGCAAGATTCTCGTGGTTCTTCGTCCAAAGCGGCTACGGCCCCAAGCCGCCAATGTTTGTCCGGTAGGAGTCGTGAGCCAATGCTGCAAAAACGCGCTCGGCGACTTCCAGCCACCATTCGAACTTTGGCGTGACCGCCTCGTCAAGTAGATCGTGGCGAGTCCCACCCGCGTGCCCTCGGACGCGCGAGTGGCGAAATGAAAGCACGATCCGGACCGGACAGGTTTTAGCTCTTGTAAACAATACCTTGAGGAAAGGAGCCCAAGGCCACGCAGCCCCACTGTAAAATTCTTCGACAGTGGCGCAGGGCGTTGGGTGATCTCTGTACGGATGACAGGTTGAAATTGCTTCGCTCAATTTCTCGGCTTGTCGTACATGGTCGCGTCCGCCGCGCATCGGACGGCGCAGAAACGGCGTCCATTACGTCTCCGCTTTAAGGGTCCCATCCACATCCATGTCCATCAATCGCTGCGCCACGAAGCTCCAACGTTTGACGTGAGCGGCATACAGCGCCGCCCGTTTCGCGGGGCCTTTGTCTTGCCTGCCGGTTGATCCACTTTGCCGTGCGACCGGACCGAGTGGTAGGGTTGAACTCTCTATCGGTCGCCGGTACCGTTGAAATGCGAACCGTCGTTTACCAATCCTACCGCACGACCCGGGTGCCGACTTGGATCGAGTCGTGCATGGAGTCGGTTCGGTCATGGGCCGCCGCGAACGCATTCGATTACCAATTCATCGACGACCGCCTGTTCGACTCCGTTCCGCCGTGGTTCCGCGAAAAGGCAGGCCAGGCATATCTGCCCGGTCACCGACCTTGCCCGGCTCGTCGTGGCCAGGGATCTCCTTGCCCAAGGCTATCAGCGTACGATCTGGGTGGATGCCGACATGATCGTGTTCGCGCCCGACCGCATGGCGGTGAAGATCGACAAGGATTTCGCGTTTTGCCAAGAGGTGTGGGTGAAGTCCGACGCAAACGGCGAACCGGCGTGGGTGCAGCAAGTCAACAATTCGATCACCATCTTTACGCGGGGCAGCATCCATCTCGATTTCTTCATCGATGCCTGCCAGCGCGTCGCCCGCAGCAAGGCGCAACTCGACAGGCTCGATGTCGGCACTCGGCTTCTCTCTCGGCTATCCGCCGCGATTCCCCTCCCGGTCTTGACCAACGTGGGCACGTTCAGCCCGGCCATCATGGCCGATATCGTCGGCGGGACGGAGAATTTCCTGCGAACGTACGCGCAGCATCTGAGGACTCCGCTGGCCTGCGCCAACCTGTGTGCGTCGTTGCTTGGCCGGCAATTCTCTGGCCTTGCGATGGATGATCGCTGCTATGAAACGGTGGTGGCGGAATGCCTTCGAACGAAGGGCGACGTTGTCAACCGCTTGCTTGCTCACCCCAGCGATGTCGCGCACGGTGGCCGCGCCTCTGATTAAGAACTTTTAAACTCTTACTCGCTTGCCGGCCCGCCAATGGCGCCTGACCCTTCCGTCGCGCCCGCACTCTGCATGACGGTCAAGAACGAGGAGAAGCTCCTCGCCCGCAATCTTTCCTATCACCGCGCCGCCGGGGTGGAAGCGATCTATATTTTCGACGACGGCAGCACGGACGGTACTCTCGCCTCGATTCGCGACCTTCCGGGCGTCCATGTCTCGTCCAGCGTCGATCCGGCGGATTTCCTCGACCACCCGCAACTCGGTGCGATTGCCGTGACGGGCGTTCGAATTGATCACCGGCCGCCAGACGCTCAACGCCCATGTCGCCTTCCAACAGGCACGGCTCGCGGGCCACGAATGGATGATCTCGCTGGATGCCGACGAGCTACTGTTTCTTCAGGATCCGCTGGGAATCGAGGGTTCGTTGATCCGCTTTTTCGAAAGCGTTCCGCCGGAGGTCGCCGCTATCCGGTTCCAACCGGCGGAACTCATCCCCACGAGGATTCACTCGGACCACCCGTTTCTCGACAACACCCTTTTCCGCACCGCCTCGAAACGGAACGCCCGTACCGTGCAGGATCCTTACAGCGGCCAGGAAATCACGCTCAACAGCTTCATTGGCCACACCGCCGGGAAGAGTGCGGCGCGCACCCGGCCGGACATCATCCATCAGACGGTCCACAGCTTCACGTCAGTGGACGGTGGCAAACTCCGCGCGCAGACGGCCCGCTGGCTGTTGCACTACAACATCCATTCGTTCGAAAACTTCATCGGCAAGTACCGCCGCTTCAAGGGCTTCCCCGACACCTGGCTCAACGGTCTGCCCATCGAGCAACCCCGCGCGCTGTGGATCCGGCTGATCAACGACCCAGCCGCCACCGAGGCCGGGCTTCTCGATTATTATCGGCAAAATCTGCTGGAAGAAGTCGGAACGCTGGAAGGCAAACCCGATGTCCGCCACTTCGGCGAGGTCGCGCGATTTTTCTCAGACCATCCGGGCTGACGATTGTGGAATCGTCGACCGCCCCGCCGCCTCCCCACACTCAGGCGCGCGTGATTGAAATGGCTGTCCTTCTGATGAGTCCCCGCTCGACCAGCTGCTCCGGTGAGCGAAACTCGACCGACCCCGCGTAGGCAAACGAAAACGAAGGCTGCGCCTGCAGCCTCGCCGCTACCTGGTCGTAGGCCGCCACTGCGCCGGGCGTCGCACGGCGATCTCGAACCCGTGCGAGTTTCGGAGCAATCGCGCTGAAGAACCGGAAGTGCAGCAGCGCCATGCGCGGCTCGTCGAAGTTCAGCTCGAAGGGGTACACCGTGTGCGGATCCCGGTAGAGGATGCCGGGCTCGAGCACCAGCGCGGTCTTGGCCAGCCAGCCGAATTCCGGGCGCGGCCGTATGGCGCGCATCTCCGGGCCGCCGCGGATGTTCAGCCGCGGGAAGTTGTCGGCGCGCCAGTCTGCCGGCGCCTCAATCGTGTAGCCCTCGCCGTCGAAGAGCGGACATATCGCCAACAGGTCACCGTCCACGCCGGCACGGGTAGTGAGGACCGGTCCCGGACCGTACATGTCCAGCATGATTGAGTTGACGGCCTGGCGGCCGGCAGCGCGCATGTTGGCGGCGAAGGCATCGAGCCCAAGCGCGGGCCAGCCCGGGTAGACGGCGGTCTCGTCCGCATCGACGCTGAGGCGCCAGCTTGCCTGGACATACCGGTCGAGCAACAGGTTGCGCCACACAGCGCTCGAAGCTGACAACAGGTAGTCGCCCGCATGCCGGTACACGTCGCAGTCCGGCTGCTCAAGAAGGTAGGCGAGCGTGCCGTCCACCGAGCCGTTATCGATGAAGGCGAAGCGGCGCGCGCCGGCGGCACGGTGGTGGCGCAGGAAGTGCGGCAGGTGCACCATCTCGTCGCGCACCCCTGCGATCACCACGCCCATCCCCGCGGGCAGTGGCGCCACTTTGAGAGACTCGAGCCCCGGTGCGGCCTCCGCCATGCGGACGGACATCTCCGCACGCCACGCCTGGACGGCCTCGGGGGTCAGCGTCATGCCGCGGGTCCGCGCACAAGACTGGCCGCCGCCGCCACCTGGTCGTCGTCGGGCTCCAGATCCACGAGGGCGGCGAGGCGCATCGCCGCGGCAGCCGGATCGCGCTGCGTCTCTTCCCAGTCGATGGCGGTCACGGCATGGCCAGAGCCGACGAACGCGTCAATGGCCCCCCAGAGCCGCAACTGCATCGCCGGCTCGCGCCCCGGGAACCAGCCGCGCCGCGTGAGCCCGGCAATCGACTCAGCAAGCGATCGCCGCGCCCAGATGAAGCGCGTGTCGGCACCCCAGGCGGCAACGACATCCCGGGCGGTGAGGGCCAGCAGCGGGTGCTTGGCGCCGGCCGGGGCTGACCTGATGGACTCCTGGCGCTCGATCCATGCACGGAGCCAACCAATGCGCTCATCACACGTCGCCCGCTCGATCAACTCCGGTTCGTCCCACCAGCGGCGCAGCGCCGCCCCAAGGTCGTCGGCTTCGTAGACCGTGCTCTCGCGGCCAGGCCGTTGGCGCCAGAAGGGCGGCCCGAGATTCGCGCCGAGCCGGTGCAGCATCCCGGCGATGGCCGAGGATCCGGAGTTGTAGAGGCCCAGGATGGCAAAACGCATGGGTTCGGACTTCGCGAGCAGGAGGTCCACGGACCTGCTGCTTCTTGGCCTGTTGACGTTCGCAGCACTGGTGCCTATGGAATCGAACGCAAGTATATGACGAACAAGGCCTCCCATCGGGCGCCTTTCCCGAGCACCTGGGTGCGGACCACTGGCATGGAGATGCCCGACGGGCTGCTCCCGACCGGCATGTTTTCCCCGCGGAACTCCCGCCGGACGGAGGAGTGGAAATTTCCAGAACGCGAAACGCGGGCTCGGCCGAATCATCCCGTGATAACCTGCCCCGGAACGCGTTTCGATGGCTGGGACTTCTCATCCTTCTGTTTTCCGAAGTGCGCTCATCGTCACCTTGCCGAATTCCAGTATCGATTGAACCGCCGCTTCGACATGCGGGCCATCTTGATTGAGTTGCTGCACGCTCTTGCGCTCATGCCCCCGTGCGACGAGCGTCGCTTCCGGGCGGCCGAGGTTTATCGCTGATCAGGTTTCGTCAAGAGACTCCTGATGAACAACACACGCTTGGATGGAATTGCCGCGCACGCTCTCCAGGCAAAGTACTACAAATATCGCGCTCCGTACTTGAAGGCATTCTTTTCGAGCGCTGCCAACGAGCTGCATTTGACCCGAGACTCACGCCTCGTCGACGTCTGCTGCGGAAACGGGGATCTAGCGACGGGCTTCTCCGGGCTTGTCGGCAGGATCTATGCATTCGATGGTTCCGAAGAGATGCTGTCGATTGCACCTCGACTGCAAAACGTCGTCTATTCTCAGCACGACGTGAACGCGACGACCTTCAAAGCGCCCGAGTCCATCGACTATCTCTTCATCGGTCGAGCGATTCACTGGATCGAAACGCGGAGCCTCATCGAGTTGATCCAGGCGAATCTCGGTCCGAGCGGAGGGGTGGCGATCTGCATGGCCAACTGGGACCCAAGCGCAACTTGGTATCGTCCCTTCCATCAGTTGTTGGCGAAATATAGAGCATCGCAAGGGCCGCAGCTCGATCAGACGGGGCTCACGAAGCTAGGCGAGGCAGGGTTTGAGGTTGTCGAGAGAGTGGCGGTCAGGACGAAGGCGACGTTTGATCTCGGCTATCTTGTTCTGCACGCGCTGTCGAGATCGTATGGAGAGGCCTTCGTGAGGATTTCCGCGGACCTCGATCAATTCAAAAGGGCGCTCGCAAGCGATGTTGCGCCAACGGCAAGAAAGGACGGCAAGTTCGAAGGGGATATCAACAACTGGGCGCTCGTGTATCGACGCACCAGGCATTCGACGTTCTCTGGAACGGTTTGATCGGTATGGAATGGAAAGCCCGGGCGCCCGACCGACTCCACCCCACTCAGTCTCGCGTGATTGAAACGGCTATCCATTTCCTTTCCTCTCTTGAAGGACAACCACGAATGCGCTGAGGGCTGCGTTGCTGCGAACGGACGAAGGTTGACCCGCACCTGCGAACGCCCCAATAATCGGGCTTGCCTTATGGCAGCGCCAATGCATCGAATGAAGCCATTACAGCATCGATCAGACCGCTGCCGACCCGTTTTCGGCAAACGCGATTCCTCGTTTCCGGTCCAGCGGCCGATGGTGGATGCGATCTGCAATGCGCGCGCCGCGTGACCCCGCAGCGATTGCCTGGCCGCGTTTCGTTTCGCCGAATTCGAGTTTGTCCACGGTGCTGGACGGCTTCCGCGAGACCGAGCGGCTCCCCGCCGACGAGGTGCTGCTCGGCCAGAGCCGGCAGCTGCTGCGCCTGCTGCAATGGGCCTTCCGGGAATCGCTCTTCTATCAGCGCGCAGGCCGGGCCAACGGCGTTCTGCGGGACATTCATCGGAGACCCGGCGCGTTCTGGGACATCTGGCGCCGCATCCCGGTCCTGGCCAAATCCGACCTTCGCGCGCACGGCGGGATCATCCATTCCGCGAAGATCCCCGAAGGCCATGGGCCGACCGGGTCGACCCTCACGTCCGGATCCACGGGCATCGTCGTCGAGGTTCGCACGACCGCCATCACGCGCCTGATGTGGGGCGCGCTCACCGTGCGGGAACACCTGTGGCAGGAGCGCGATGTCTCGAAACGGCTGGGCGCGATCCGCTATCGTCACACTGCCGACCGCGATCCGGAAGGACGCGATCTACCGAATTGGGGGCCGCCTGTCGGTAGCCTTTTTCGGACCGGCCCCGCTTCGGCCATCCATGTCGGCCACGACATCGACACGCTCGCGAATTGGCTCACCCGGTTCGATCCGCACTACCTTCTGACCTATCCGAGCGTCGCGGAGCCGCTGCTCGCGCGCCTCGACGCTGCACCGGCGCGGCCGGCGTGTCTCGAGGAATTCCGGTTCTTCTCCGAGCCCGTCGATCCCGAACTGGAACAGCGACTCGTGGAGCGCGGCCTTCGGGTCACCGACTTGTATTCGGCCAACGAGGTCGGCAACATCGCCTTTCGCTGCGAACGGGGCAGCCTCCACGTTCAGGCCGAATCCGTACTCGTCGAGATTCTCGACGAGCAGTGGCAGCCGTGCCCGGCAGGTGCGGTTGGACGGGTAGTCGTGACGGCGTTGCACAACTTCGCAACGCCGCTGATCCGTTACGATCTCGGCGATTACGCCGCGCTTGGAGGCCCGTGCACCTGCGGTCGCGGGCTGCCTGTGATCCGACAGGTGCGCGGTCGCGTCCGAAATCTCGTCCGGACCCCGGACGGACGGCGCTATTGGCCCGTGGAACTCGGCAGGATCCGCAGGGTGCCCGTTATCCGCCAGGCGCAATTCATCCAGACCTCGATCGACACCATCCTGGTGAACGTCATCGCCGACCGGCCGCTGACAACCGACGAACAAGGCCAGGCTGCAGAGGCCGTTCGGGCCGTGCTCGGCTACCCGTTCAAGGTCGAGTTGGTCCGCGTCGACGAGATCCCGCGCGGGCCGACCGGCAAGTTCGAAGAATTCATGTCCCGGCTCGACGAACAGCGTTTGGAGGCGCTGCCGTGACCGCCGCAACGGGCGACTGCTCTCGGCGGGTCTGGACGGCGATGCTCGGCAGCCGGCTTTCGTGCCTACCTGGAGATGACGCTTGACGTCGACCCGCGACCGGCGCTCCGTCGCCGTCTTCTGCATGCCTTGGGAGGGGCATTTCCAGAGGTTGCGCCCCGTCATCGCGGGCCTGTCCGCCCGCGGCATCGCGGTAAACGTGTTTACGGATCGCCATTTCGAGACCGCAACCGCGCGTGCCGGCGGCATTTTCCATGATCTCTTCGGGCGATACCCGATCGGAGCCGCCGACAGCACGACGATTCCGGTCCCGTGCCGGTACGTGTCCCATGCGGCGAAATTCGCCGAACGGATTGCGCGCGATGTCGCGGCGACGCAACCGGCCCTCATCGTCCACGACGTGTTCGCCATGGTCGCTCGCGTCGTGGCGACCCGGCTTGGGGTCCCCAGAGTCAGTGTCTGCTCGGGGCACAATGTCGCGCCTCAACGATTCATCGAGATCATGCAGCGAAATCCGCACGTCCGTCTCGCGCCGGAATGCCTGCGTGCCGTCGAGGAGCTGCGCGATTCCTGGGGCATCGCGGATGCGTCGCCGTTCAGCTACATATCCACGCTGAGCCCGCTCCTCAATCTCTACTGCGAACCGCCGGAATTCCTGAAGGAGGACGAGCGCCATCCGTTTGCACCGCTCGCCTTCTTCGGGTCCGTTCAGACGCCGAACGGTGCGGACCCGGGCGCCGCGGCAGCTCTCCCGCGCAAGGCCGCGCGCCGGGACAGCGAACTCAACATTTTCGTCAGTTTCGGCACCGTCGTCTGGAAGGCCAACGGCGGCGCCTACGCGGCCGATTGCCTGCGGGCGGTGACGGCCCTTACGACGGCCTGCGCCCGGATGGACGATGTGCGCATGATCGTCAGTCTCGGCCGCGCGAGTGTCGGCGCCGAGCAGGTCGCGGCGCTGGTGCACCCGAACGTGTCCGTCGAGCCGTATGTGGACCAATGGCGAGTGCTGCAGGAATCCGACGCCTTCATCACCCACCACGGTCTCAATTCGACGCACGAGTCCATCTTCCATCGCGTGCCGATGGTCTCGTACCCGTTCTTCTGGGACCAGCCCGCGCTGGCATCGAGGTGCCAGGCGTTTGGCCTGGCGGTGCCACTCGTCGACGGACTGCGCGGATCCTTCGCCGAGGTCGATGTCCATGCGGCGCTGGACCGGATCGTGGCGGAGCATTGGGCGATGCAATCCGCGCTGGCCCGGGCGCGGGAATGGGAGCTCGCGGTGATGGCGAATCGCCCCGTCGTGCTGCAGCAACTGGTGGATCTCATGGCGTGAGCCTGTGCCGTCCGGTGGTGCAGGCCCGCGTGCGCCGCTCCGACGTAGCTCGGCCCGCGATCGGCGCCGCGACACTCTCGGGAATCCGCAGGATGTCGATCGCGGTCAGCTGACATCGAACGGAGCCTCGATCAGCGCCAGCGACGCGGGGCGGCCGCGTACGAGCGTCAACCCGCCGTCGAAGGGCAGCGACATCACCTCGAGACCTGGGGTCGCGCGCAGCCGATCCATGAGCAGGCACACCGTGTGTTCGTAGAGGCGGTCCTTCCCGTAGATCGGGCTTTGGAACCGGCGCACGCTGTCGTGGAACAGGACGATGGGCTCCGGGCCGAGCTTGGGCAGGAACGCAAGATAGTCGAAGCGTGCCTGCTCGGCGGTGTGATGGCCGTCGACCATCAGAATCCCGACCTCACCCAGGTCCCGGTAGGCGGCGCTCGCCACGAACTCCTGGGTGGTCATGCGCGAATGGCGGACGTTCGGCGCGCCGATTCCGGTGAAATGCCCTTCGATGCGCTCCGGATCGGCCCAGAAGTCGTCCACGAGCGAAGGATCGATGAAGACGACCTCGCCCGACTCCAGGTTGTCCACGAGCGCCTTGCCGATGACCGCCGGCACGAAGCCGCGCCATGAGCCGATCACGACAGCGGTCTGCGGTCGAAACACGTGCTCAGAGCGTAGTAGAGCCAGCCCAGGCCAGGTTAGGTCGTCGCGGCGCTGCGCGTGTCCCATCCGGAGCATCTCGGGGTTCGCAAACAACCTGGCGACGAACTCTTCCATGCGCTGGGTCCTCTCCGTTGAAATTCCGGAAAGGAGCAGAATACACGCTGCACACGCCCCCGCGCGGGCGGGGTGTCGCGGCGGTGGTCTCGCGCCGGCCTCGCTACTTCAGGTTTTCCTTGAAGAACGCGACCGTGCGCGACCACGCCAGCTTGGCGGCGGCCTCGTCGTAGCGCGGCGTCGTGTCGTTGTGGAAGCCGTGGTTGGTGCCCGGGTACATGAACGCCTGGTACTTGACGTTGTTGGCCTTGAGCGCGGCCTCGAAGGCCGGCCAGCCGGCGTTGATGCGCTCGTCCTTCTCGGCGTAGTGGATCAGCAGCGGTGCCTTGATCCTGGCCGCGTCCGCGGCGCTGGGCTGCCCGCCGTAGAAGGGCACCGCCGCCGCGAGGTCCGGGATGCCGCACGGCCATCATGTTGACGATCGTCGCCGCCGAAGCAGAAGCCGACGGCGCCGATCTTGCCGTGTGCACTCGGGGCGCGTTTTGAGGAAGCCCACCGCGGCGACGAGGTCGTCGGCGCGCTTCACGGGATCGAGCGTGCCGAACATCTGCGCCGCCTTCTCCTCGTCGCCCGGATAGCCGCCGAGCGGCGTGAGCGCGTCGGGAGCAAAGGCCACGAAGCCATCGACGGCGAGGCGCCGCGCGACGTCCTCGATGTAGGGATTGAGGCCGCGGTTTTCGTGGATCACCACGATGCCCGGCCATTTGCCGGACCCTGCCGGCCGGGCGAGGTAGCCCTTCATCGTGCCGGAGCCCGGCGCGGGGTAAGTGAGGTACTCCGTCGCGATCCGGGGGTCGGTCTTCGCGACCTGCTGCGCGAACGCGTAGTTGGGGCGCAGGCTCTCCAGCATCGCCGCGGCCGAGAAGCCGCCGACCGCGTACTTCCCGGCCTTGTCCAGGAAATCGCGGCGGGATAGCCAGCCGTGCACGTAACCATCGAACAGCTTCAGGACTTCGGGAGGGAAATCGCTGGCCTTGCGTCGTTCCACGGGCAGGCTCCTTCGGTTGACAGGGATTGCCGCGACCGAGGCCAACACCGGTCCATTGCGATTATTCCATCACTTGCGCGGTTCTGCATCGCCGCAGCGCGACGACCATCGCCGGCGAGGATCCCAGGCGCCTCGCGGTGAACGCGGACGAATCGGACGCAGTTCGCGGCCACACATGCGGTCGCGACGAGTGCGCAGGATCGCTACAGGATTGTTCCGGGTTTGCACAGCGCCTGACGAAGGCATTTTCAGACTCAATTCGCGGCAAGCCATGCCGGCGAGGCCGGAGATGCCTCGCCCGGCCTGATCCGACCCGACCTTCGGATGGCGCGAACTTGATCGATTGGTGGCCTTTCGTCGTTTCCGCAGCCTGCGCCGGCATCCTGATGCCGCTGGCGATTCGCGCGCGGGCGATCGGCCACGACGAACCCCACGGCGTGCAGAAGCTGCACGTCATTCCGACCTCGCGCCTGGGCGGCATCGTCATCGTCATCGCCTGCGCCGCCACGCTGGCCGTGTTCCTTGCGTTCGGGCGCGGCCACATGGCCCCGTGGCGTTGCCGTTGGCGCTGGCGGCGGTTCCTGTGGTGCTGTTCGGCCTGGCCGAGGATCTCACCCGCCGCGTGCGCCCGCGCTACCGGATGGCCGCCGCCGTCGTCTCGGCGATGCTCGCGAGCGCCTATTCGGGCGGCATCGTGCCCCGGCTCGACCTGCCGCTGGTCGACGATCTGCTGCAGATACCTCTGGTTCGTGCTGCCGTTGACGTGGTTCATGGTCGCCGGCGCCTGCAATGCCGTCAATCTGATCGACGGCGCCCATGGACTGGCCGGGGGCACGGCGCTCATCATGTTCGGCGGCATCGCCCTGGCCGCGGGCTGGTCGGGCGATCGCGTGACGCTGAACGAAGCGCTCGTCGTGATGGGCGCGCTGCGTCGGCTTCCTGTTCTGGAACTACCCGCGCGGCAAGGTGTTCCTGGGCGACGCCGGTGCCTATTTCATCGGCTTCATGTACGCCGAGCTCTCGATCCAGCTCATCGCGCGCAACAGCGGCCTCTCGGCCTGGTACGTCATCATGCTGGCCGGCTACCCGATCGTCGACACGCTGTTCGCGATGTACCGGCGCGGGGTGCGTGCGCCGCGTGCCGCTGATGGAACCCGACGCGCTGCACCTGCATTCGCTGGTGTTCCGCCGGGTCGCGATGCCGATCGAGCGCCGGCAGAAGCGCTGGAGCCTGCGGCGCGCCAACGCGCGCGTCGCGCCGCGGCTGTGGCTGCACAGCGCGCTGTGTTTTGCGCTGGCCGTGCTCTTCCACGACAATACGCCGGCGCTGTGGGGTTGCCTCGCGGCCTACACGGCGTTCTACGTGAGCCAGTACCGGGCGCTGGTGCGATTCCGGGGCAAGGGGGTGCGGCGATGGGCGGCGACAGCGAACAAGGGGACGGCCGCGGTGAAGCGTACGAGGTCCTGTGACGCCCACTTCCAGGACCTGAATGCGCAACTACGATTCCCGCAAGCGAATCCTCGTCACCGGCGGCGCCGGCTTCCTGGGCTCGCACCTGTGCGACCGCCTGCTCGAGCAGGGCCACGAGGTGCTCTGCGTCGACAACCTCTTCACCGGCACCAAGCGCAACATCGACCACCTGCACGACAACCCGCGCTTCGAGTTCGTGCGCCACGACGTCACGTTTCCGCTGTTCATCGAGGTCGACGAGATCTACAATCTCGCCTGCCCGGCCTCGCCGATCCACTACCAGCACGACCCGGTGCAGACGACCAAGACCTCGGTCCACGGCGCGATCAACATGCTGGGGCTCGCCAAGCGCCTGCGCTGCCGCATCTTCCAGGCGTCGACCAGCGAGGTGTACGGCGACCCGCAGGTGCACCCGCAGCCGGAGTCGTACTGGGGCAACGTCAACCCGGTCGGCATCCGCTCGTGCTACGACGAGGGCAAGCGCTGCGCCGAGACGCTCTTCTTCGACTACCACCGCCAGCACGGCCTCGAGATCAAGGTCGCGCGCATCTTCAACACCTACGGCCCGCGGATGCATCCGGCCGACGGGCGCGTGGTGTCCAACTTCATCGTGCAGGCGCTCGACGAACGAGCCCATCACGATCTACGGCGACGGCAGCCAGACGCGCTCGTTCTGCTACGTCGACGACCTGATCGAGGCGCTTCGTCGCGCTGATGGCGACGCCCGCCGGAGTTCACGGGCCCGGTGAACCTCGGCAATCCGAACGAGTTCACGCATCCGTCGAGCTCGCGGAGAAGATCATCGCGATCACCGGTTCGCGCTCGAAGATCGAGATGCAAGCCGCTGCCCGCGGACGATCCCGCGCAGCGCCAGCCGGACATCGCGCTGGCGCGGAAACATCTCGGCTGGGAACCGAAGGTGCAGCTCGACGCGGGGCTGAAGAAGACCATCGGCTACTTCGAGTCCATGCTCGAGCAGGCCGGGACCCGCGCTTCGTAGCATGTGCGGGATCGCCGGCATCTACGCCTACCGCGAAGCGGCTCCTCCGGTCGACCGGGACGAACTCCTCCGCATTCGCGAGCGCATGGTCCGGCGTGGTCCGGACGGCGCGGGAACGTGGCTGTCGGACGACCGGCCGCGTCGGGCTCGCGCATCGGCGCCTCGCGATCATCGACCTGTCGGAAGCGGGCGCGCAGCCGATGGCGAGCGCCGACGGGCGCTATCGCATCACCTTCAACGGCGAGATCTACAACTACCGCGAGCTGCGCGCGCGAACTCGAGGGCAAGGGCTTCGTCTTCCGCACGCAGAGCGACACCGAGGTCCTGCTGCACCTGTACGCCGAGCGCGGCGAGCGAGATGGTCGATGCGCTGCGCGGGATGTTCGCGTTCGGCATCTGGGACGAAGCGAAGCAGGGGCATGTTCCTCGGCCGCGACCCCTTCGGGATCAAGCCGCTCTATTGCGCCGATGACGGCAGGACGCTCCGATTCGCGTCACAGGTCAAGGCGTTGCTCGCGGGGGGCGCGATCGACAGGGCAGAGGATCCGGCGGGACACGCCAGCTTCCTTCTATTGGGGTCGGTCGCTGACCCGTTCACGCTTTACCGGGACATTCGCGCGCTCCCGGCGGGGACCTCGCTGTGGATCGATCGGCACGGCGCCGGCAAGCCGCGGCAGTTCTTCCGGATCGCCGACGAGTTTGCGGCCGCCGAGGCAAGTCCCCGGGAGCTGGACGAGGACGAGCTGGTGGCATGCATTGGCAGCGCGCTGCGTGCCAGCGTCCGCCGTCACATGGTCGCGGATGTTCCGGTTGGCGTCTTCCTGTCGTCGGGCATCGATTCGAGCACATTGGTCGCCATTGCATCGGAGGACGCGGCCAGGAATCTGCAGACCGTGACGCTCGCCTTTCGCGAATATCAAGGCTCGGTCAACGACGAAGCCCCGCTCGCAGAAGAGCTTGCGCGCCGTCTTGGCACGAATCACCAGACACGGCGGATCGAGCGCAAGGACTTCCAGCAGCACACCGACGAATTGCTCGATGCCATGGATCAGCCCTCGATCGATGGCGTGAACAGCTACTTCGTCGCCAAGGTCGCCGCCGCGGCGGGCATGAAGGTCGCACTGTCCGGATTGGGCGCAGACGAGCTGCTCGGCGGCTATCCCAGCTTTCGGGATGTCCCGCGAATGAAGAAGTGGTTCGGCTGGGGCCAATCCGCTCCTGCCCTTGGCCGGGCGGTTCGTCGCGCCGCGGCTCCCGTCCTGGCGCGCGTCACGTCGCCGAAGTTTGCGGGCCTCCTGGAATACGGCGGAAGCTATGCCGGGGCGTACCTCCTCCGCCGAGGCCTGTTCATGCCTTGGGAGCTCCCCGAACTGATGGGAACCGAACGGGCCGTCGCCGGCCTGGATGCTCTGCAGCCGCTGCTGCGCCTGGACGGGACGCTGGCGGGCCTCAAGGGCGAACGGCCCATCGTCGCCACACTGGAGCTCGAGTGGTACATGCGGTGCCAGCTGTTGCGTGACGCGGACTGGGCGGGCATGGCGCATTCGCTCGAGATACGCGTTCCGTTTGTCGACGTCGAGTTACTGCGTTCCTTGGCGCCGATGCTCGTTTCCAGGCGCCCGCCGCTCAAGCGACACCTGGGACGCATCGCCAACCCGGCGTTTCCAGCCGGCGTGCTGGAGCGTTCCAAGACGGGATTCACCACACCGGCCCGCGAGTGGTCGACCGAGCTGCATCCTGGCCCGCGACCCGAGCGCGGACTGCGCGGTTGGGCCCGGTTTGTCCTGCAGCGACAGTGGAACCGCAGAAGGAGGGCGCTAATATCGACGCTCGTTCCGGGGCATGGCGGCGTCGCGACGATGACCCGGAAGATGGTCGATTTCCTGAAACGCCGCGGCTACGAGGTGGCCTTGGCGTACTACATGCCGTATCGCCTCGCCCCGTCGTTGTCGGTCCCCTTTTGGCAGCTCGCATGGAAGCGTCCCGTCGTGCGCAATGCCATGACGTTTGGCGACGTCCCAAGCTTCGAGATCGGGGCTCGCCTGCCCGAACTCGAAGGCGTTCGGTGCTTCCCCTCGCGGCTCTGGAAGCGGATCGTTCCCCAGTTCGACTATCATCTCGCGGTGTCCGGCAGCGCGCTCGCCGCGCTGCCCATCCTGTTCCAGAACAAGCCTTGCCTGGCCTGGGTCGCGACGCCCTATCTGGAGGACAAGATCGATCGGGCGCGACGGTTCCCCTGGTATCGCCGGCTCGTGGACACGCTGGTCGATTCGCCAAGCTGCCGCATGCTGGAAAAGGTGGCCCTGCGCGACGCCGCCATTCTTGCACTAAGCGAATACACGGCTTCGGCCTTGCGCGCGCATGAACCGGCCATACGCCCGACAACGATGCCCATGCCCATCGACGTCGAAATGTTCTACCCCGTGAGCGACTCCCCGGACCTCCGAAACCGGGTCGGCTTCGCGGGGCGCTTTGCCGACCCGCGCAAGAACATCACGTTGCTCTTCGATGCGCTTGCCGTCTGTCGCGACCGTGGATTCGCAATCACCTGCGACCTCGTCGGTGACGAGGCGCCCCCCGAGTTTGGCGAGTATCTGCATGCCCGCGGCCTCTCGGAGGTCGTGGCATTTCTCGGATTTCGTGAACCTGGCACGCTGCGGGACTTCTACAGCAGCTTGGACCTGCTCGTCATCCCTTCGCACCAGGAAGGCCTGGGCATCGTCGGGCTCGAGGCCATGGCATGCGGCTGCCCGGTGGTGGCGACCCGCTGCGGCGGCACCGAGGACTACGTGCAGGACGGCATCAACGGCTATCTGGTTGGGTTCTCGGCGTTCGAGATGGCCGATGCGATAATGCGTATCTTCACCAATGCACCGCTGCGGCGGTCTTTGCGCGCCGGTGCCCTCGAAACCGTGCGCCGGGATTACAGCGAAGCGCGTGTCGAGCACGTGTTCTGGGATCGGTTCGATGCCGTATTCGGCCGGGGCGCCACGGCATGACGGGCAACAAGATACTGATCACCGGCGGCGCGGGATTCATTGGCGTCAACGCCGCACGGCACTTCGCCGCGCAGGGCTGGCAGGTGTCCATCCTCGACAACCTCTCCCGCCGCGGCACCGAGGACAACCTGCGCTGGCTGCAGGAGCGCGCCGCGATCCGGTTCGAACGCGCCGATGTCCGCGAGCCGGCGGCTGTCGATCGCATCGTCGAGGCAAGTCCGCCCCGACCTGCTGCTGCACCTCGCCGGCCAGGTCGCGGTGACGACCTCGGTCACCGAACCCGCGCGAGGATTTCGAGATCAACGCGCTCGGCACCTTCAACGTGCTCGAGGCGGTGCGGCGCAAGAGCCCGGAGAGCTTCTTCATCGACGCCTCGACCAACAAGGTCTACGGCAGGATGGAGGACATCGGTGTTGTCGAGCGCAACGGTCGTTACGAGTACCGCGACTTGCCCGGCGGCGTGCGATGAGCGGCAGCCCCTGGACTTTCACTCACCCTATGGCTGCTCCAAGGGTGCGGCCGACCAGTACACGACCGATTACGCACGCATCTACGGCCTGCGCACGGTGGCCTTCCGCCAGTCCTGCATCTACGGCACGCGCCAGTTCGGGATCGAGGACCAGGGCTGGGTTGCCTGGTTCACGATCGCCGCCGTGCTGGGCAAGCAGATCACGATCTACGGCGACGGCAAGCAGGTTCGCGACGTGCTCCACGTCGACGACCTGGCCCGCGCCTACGAGGCGGCCTACGCGCATCGCGAGGCCGCCGCCGGGCAGGTCTTCAACATCGGCGGCGGTCCGGGCAATACGATGTCGCTGCGCGAACTCCTTGCCTACCTCGAGGCCGAACTCGGCATCAGGATATCGCTGCAGTGGAGCGCTTCTCGGCCGGGGGACCAACCGGTATTTGTATGCAATCTCGGCAAGGCACAGCGGGTGCTTGGACTGGCAGCCGACGATCAGCGTTCAGGATGGTGCGCGGCAGTTGATTCACTGGGCGCGCGACAACGTGGGCCTTTTCGCGTGGTTAAAGTGAGTACGGATAGGGCGGCATGAGCAAAGAGCCCAAGTGGACACAGATCATAGTGCCCGCGGGCCGCTTGTTCGATCTGAAGCTCGGAGATTTGTGGCACTACCGCGATCTCGTGTACCTGCTCGTGCGCCGAGACTTCGTCGCGCAATACAAGCAGACCATCCTCGGGCCGGCGTGGAACTTCATCCAGCCTTTGCTCACTACGATCATGTTCACGGTGGTGTTCGGCAAGATCGCCGGGATCCCGACCGATGGGGCGCCGCCATTTCTTTTCTATATGGCGGGTACGGTGGTCTGGGGCTACTTGGCAGCCGTGTTGACGGACACGGCGCGCACTTTCACCGCGAACGCGCAGATATTCGGGAAGGTGTATTTCCCGCGCCTGGTCCTGCCGGTTTCCAACCTGCTTTCGAAGCTCCTGGCGTTTGCCGTCCAGTTCGCGTTCTTTCTTTGCTTTCTTGCCTATTTCATCCTCAGTGGCGAGAACGTTGTGCCCAATGCCTGGGTGCTGGCGACCCCGTTGCTGTTGCTGATAATGGCAGCGCTGGGGCTGGGACTGGGCGTGATCGTGTCTGCGGTGACCACCAAATACCGTGATCTCGCGGTAGTCGTCGGTTTCGGTGTGCAGCTGCTTATGTACGCCACTCCGGTCATCTACCCGCTTTCGATTCTTCCGGAGCCTTACCGAACCTGGATGCTGCTCAATCCGATCGCGCCCGTGATGGAGGTTTTCCGCTACGCCTACCTTGGCGCGGGTACGGTCAGCGTCACGGCACTCGCGTACAGTCTCGCACTGACATTGGCGATCCTTCTGGTCGGCGTCGTGCTGTTCAACAAAGTCGAGCGCACGTTCATGGACACGGTATAGAGCAAGATGTCCGATGTCGTCATCTGCGCCGAGGGGCTCGCGAAGGCTTACCGCCTCGGTCAAATCGGCGGCGGGACACTGCGCGAGGACCTCCAGCGGTGGTGGGCGCGCCGGCGCGGTCGCCCCGACCCCTGGCTGAAGATCGGACAGCTCGACCGCGGGAATTCGACGGCGGAAATGCTCTGGGCGCTGCGCGACGTAAGCTTCGATATTCGGCAAGGCGAAGTAGTCGGGATCATCGGGCACAACGGTGCCGGCAAGAGCACCGTCCTCAAGATACTCGCGCGCATCACCGCGCCGACCGCCGGCAGCGTGAAGATTCGCGGCCGCGTCGGCAGTCTGCTCGAGGTCGGCACCGGCTTCCATCCCGAACTGACCGGCCGCGAGAACATCTATCTCAACGGCGCCATCCTCGGCATGAAGAGGATCGAGATCGATCGCAGGCTCGACGAGATCGTCGACTTTGCGGAGGTGGAGGCCTTCCTCGACACGCCGGTGAAGCGCTATTCGAGCGGAATGTACGTTCGGCTCGCCTTTGCGGTTGCGGCCGCCTTGGAATCGGAAATCCTGATCGTCGACGAAGTCCTTGCGGTGGGCGATACGCGCTTCCAGAAGAAATGTCTGGGGAAGATGAATGAGCTAAGCACTAGCCGGGGTCGAACGGTCCTGTTCGTGAGCCACAATATGGCCGCGATTCAGGCGCTTTGCACCACCGCGATGGTGTTCGAGCGCGGGACGATGGCGCTCCGTGGGTCGCCAACGGAATGCATCCGCCGTTACATCGCAGGTAAGCCCGGAAGTCAAACCATCCTGACTGCCAGAACGGATCGACAGGGTTCCGGCGAGTTGCGCATACAGTCGATACATCTTTTCGATGCAGCAGGCGCCGAGCTCGACGTAGTCTTGTGTGGCCAGCACGTCCAGTTCGCACTCGATTATGTTTGCGGTGAGGGTGTGCGGCTGGCAGGTGTGATCGTATCCATTCAAATCAGAACCGCATCCGATGTTCCTGTGTTCTTGTTGCATAATCGTCTGACGGGTCAACCTTTCCCGGAGATCCCGAACCGCGGCCGGTTCGTTTGCATGATTCCGAGTCTTCCCTTGGCGCCTGGATCCTATGCGCTGACCTTCTCGGTGATCCGCCATGGTGAGTATGTCGATCTTGTCGAAGATGCGCTTCGGTTCACCGTCACCGATGCCGATTTCTTTGGATCAGGCGAAGTCCCCCAAGGGTCGTTTGGGAGCGCCCTGGTGCGCGGGGACTGGCGAGTCGAGCCCACGGTTGATTCGCCCCCCACGGATTTCGGTAGAGCCGCAAGCGGCAACGGGGATTTCCCGACCTGTGTCGCCGGGCCGCCTCGCGGTTGAAGATGAAGACAGCTCACGCAACATGGACGGCAGGACGCGTTCGCCGCGCTCTGGCGAACAGCAGAGTCATTGCGCCAGCCATCTACCGCTGGCGCGCGTGGGCTCGCTTTTGGCACGCGCTTGATGAGTACAACCGTATGGCCAAACCCGAGGAGCGCGCGTCACTCGAGAATCTCTATCCGTGTGTATACGACGCGACCGGTACTACGGCAATTGAACCGATCTATTACTTTCAAGATTGCTGGGCGTTCGAGAAGATCCTGGTCGACCGCCCGGCTGCACACATCGACGTTGGATCCCATCACAAGTACGTAGCGCTGCTTTCGAAGGTGGTTCCGGTGACGATGGTTGACATCAGACCGTTGTCGGTACACATGGACAGCCTGGCATTCATGGAGGGCTCGATCCTGAAGCTGCCACTCCACGATTGCTCGGTTCCTTCGTTGTCGTCGCTTTGTGTCGTCGAGCACATCGGCCTTGGGCGGTACGGTGACACGATCGATCCCGACGGGTCGCGCAAGGCGCTGCGGGAACTCAAGCGGGTCCTCGCGCCTGGAGCAAATCTGTATGTCTCCGTCCCTGTGGACAATCGCTCCTACGTGGAATTCAACGCGCATCGCGTCTTCGCCGAAAGCGAGTTCCTGGAAATGGTCGACGACCTGGAGCTGATAGACCGACGTTACATCGTCGGCAATCAATTCCTCGCCGAGCGAGGGGGGCGCCGCGCCGTCGCATGCTTTCATCTGCGGCGGTCCGACCCGACGCGTCCGTGCCCCGGAGAGGGTGGGTGACAAGGCCAGACGGTCCCATCGTGGTGGTACGGCTGATGGGGGGGCTCGGGAATCAGTTGTTTCAGTATGCCGCAGGGCGGGCCTATGCGGATCGCATCGGCGCGCAACTGTTTCTCGACGTTGGAGAGTTCCTGCGGCAAGGCGGCGAGCGAACCCTCGGCCTGTTTCACTTTGCCGTTGACGCACGGATCGTTTGTTCGGACGATGCGCCGGGCCGGCATCCCGACCTGGCGCCCGGAATTCCCGGATTGCCGCGCCTGCGTCTCGTGCGCGAGCGCGATGGCGACGCGCCGGATGACCGCCTGGTGCATGGCAATGGCGACATCTATCTTTCCGGGTACTGGCAGCACCAGGCGTACTTTGTCGGCGCTGCGGACCGCCTTCGCCGCGAATACACGCTGGTCGCGGGCCCGCGGGCCAGACTTCGAAATGCGTTGGCGCTTATCG
Organism: uncultured beta proteobacterium; assembly: GCA_963708855.1. Classification (GTDB taxonomy): domain Bacteria; phylum Pseudomonadota; class Gammaproteobacteria; order Burkholderiales; family Casimicrobiaceae; genus CAIWHR01. The sequence goes on from CAVPUM010000022.1 coordinate 275,020, forward strand.
ACTCGCTCGGCGAGACAATCGCCGTTCATGTGCGACGGGGCGACTATCTAGGGGGCCATGGCGCGCTCCCCGCCAGCTACTATCATGAGGCGTTGGCGACCGTAAGGCCCGCAGGAAGCGCAGTGGTTCCGGTCTTGTTTTCCGACGATCCGCAATGGGTGCAAGAGCATCTGTTGCCCCGCCTTGGCGGAGTCGCCCTCGGTGACCGCGTACGCTTGCAGGATCACGAGGAATTGATGCTGATGTCCGCGTGCAGTCATCATGTGATTGCCAACAGCAGTTACAGTTGGTGGGCGGCATGGCTTGGTCACAAGCCGTTGCAACGAGTCGTTTATCCTGAGCCCTGGTTCGCGATTGCGGCGCCACTGGCTGCGAGCCCTGGCTGGGGTCCTGCACAATGGCAGCGGATCTCGCTCAGGGAGCCGTTCGTGCTCTCATCGCGTCCGCCGACCTTGCCGTTGGGACGGCCAGGTACGTCGTGGCTGGACCCCTTGCGCGCGTTGCGCTTTCATGCGCAACGCATTCTTAGCCGTCGTTGGGACTCGTTTGTCCTTCGCCGCTCGACGCACAACGTCTTCGGCAACGCCGACCAATTCCTGGTCGCAAGATCACGCCTGGCCGGGCTGCGCAATGACGGCCCGACACCGGCGAGCGCGCTCTCGCCATCGGCCAAGGCTCAACCACGCTCTGCGCACCTGGACAGCAAAACAGTCGCGCGGATCGGGCGGCCCGGTACCCATCGCCATATCTTCCTCGAGTTCGAAACCTGCCGTGAATCGAGGATCCTGGGTCAACAGCTGATGTTGCGCCACGCGGAAATGCGTGCGCTTGGGCTTGGCACCAAAGACTACGGTCAATCGGTACTCGCCGTGAGGATGCTGGCAAAGGCCGGTCGCGTTTCCAGGTTCGTATGGTGGCGCGTATTTCGAAAGCGCGTCGGCTTTGGCAAGGGATAGCGCTTCGGCGGGCGCAGGTTCCTTGTTGCTAAGCGACCCATACGCGCCTGATCCTGGACATCAGACTCCCCAGAGGCGACACGCGTGATCGGGCTCGGTGGATTCTCGCAAATTCCTGCCAAAACGAGTCGGCGCGTGCTTGGCAATATCCGACGAGATGCTGCTTCAGGGCAGGTGTGTCGGGAATGATGAAGATTACATCGTCCACGATCTGGACGAATCGTTCGCCTGGAGTTGCAATGCGCATGACAATATCCGCAATAGTCGGCCATTGCGATGGATTGTGCGGCGATGGCGGCGCGCACAGAAAGAGACGGGCATCATCGATCAATATGATGTCCTCGGTTCGCTCCGCGAGGCAGGCCAGTTCATCGATTATCGGGCATTCATCGCCTTCGCCCGCCGTGTCGCCTCCGGACCAATGGCCGTCCAGCCAATACACGGCCCTTTGTTGGCCGAGCGCCGACACCAACCCTGGCAGGACATCCCGCGAGTCGCCCAGATGTGGTGTTACACCCCTTAGTCGAGCGAGCGAGTCGCGTTGCAAGGCGTACAGGCTCTCCGCTCGCTCGATCGTGTGCACGGTCGCGAAATGGTTGGCCGCCCATCGCGTCGTGTCACCCTGAAAAGTCCCCGTCTCGACGAATGCCGTGCAAACATTGATCGTAGCGAGCTCGACTACTATCTGCTCGGGGATTCCCATTCGCACAAGCCCCATATGCTTACCCGTAGTTGGCTATGGTCCCGGTTTCTGTCGTCGTGTTCAAGTACTGACCGCTCCTTGTGGATACGTTCCGGGGAAGGCGGACGTTGCCCGACCGCAGGTGGGTCGCCGTGAACAACTATGGTCTAATACTGTTTCCGATCGCTGGCAACACTGGCAAACCGCAATCGTTCGTACATTTCCGATGTTGAGCCGTGCCCTGGCTTGCCGGGGCCGAAGTCCCGGCCGCGATCATGTGCCAGCGGCTCCGAGCAGGGGCGGGCCATGGCAACCGCGATTCTTCTGATTATCTTCAATCGTCCCGCGCATACGCGTCAGGTCCTGGATGCATTACGTCGTGTGCGGCCCGGTACCTTGCTGGTTGCGGCGGATGGTCCGCGTTCGGCGGCTGAGGCCGTCACCTGCGCGCAAGCAAGGGAGGTGATGCGCGAAGTCGACTGGGATTGCACGCTGCTCACCAATTTCTCGGAAATGAATCTGGGGTGCGGGATCCGCGTCTACACCGCAATTGATTGGGCATTGTCCCAATTCGAGGAAATAATCGTTCTCGAGGACGACTGCATACCCGAGCCCACGTTTTTCTGTTTCTGCGAAGAACTGTTGGCGTACTACCGCCATGACGAGCGCGTGATGCACATCAGCGGCAACAATTTCCAGCCAGTGCAATCAGGTGAGGGGGACAGCTACTATTTTTCCAAGTACACGCATGCATGGGGATGGGCGACCTGGCGAAGGGCATGGCGACATTTCGACTGGGCCTTGCGGCAATGGCCGCAGTTGAAACAAACGGGAATGCTGAAAAGCTGGTGCGATGATCCCTACGAGCAGCGGTACTGGACCGAAATGTTCGAGCGCATGCATCGCGGCGCCCCGGACGTCTGGGACTATCAGTGGAATTGTGCTTGTTGGGCGCAGAACGGGTTCGCCATCCTGCCAGCCGTCAACCTCGTCTCCAATCAAGGTTACGGTCCGGACGCGACGCATACCAAGGAATTCGGGCCGTACATGAATCGTGCGACGCAGCCAATCGGGCACCTCCGGCATCCGACGATGATGGTACGAAATTACGAGGCCGATGCATTCACCTTCGCGCACAATTTCGGAGGCAATGCGACCAAGGCGGCCGATTCACCGCGGGCGCGGCTCCGCCGGAAACTGCATTCGTTACTCCGGCCGGTGAGGGGGGATGCGATAGTTCGTTCGTGTTGTCGGCCGGAACGAAAGCGATAAACCGGGGTGACGATGCGAAGTTCCTGCAATGTGGGAATTAGCGGGGTGGTTGGCTCGCTGGCCCCGGAGATGGTAGGGGCGATGAACGCCGCGATGAGCCATCGCGGCCCTGATGACGCCGGGATCTACGTCGACGCTCGGCATCCGATCGCTCTCGCCCATCGGCGGCTGAGCATTCTCGACGTTTCTGCAGCGGGACATCAACCGATGTCCTATCGCGGAGGGCGGTATTGGATTGTCTACAACGGAGAGATCTACAACTTCCTGCCGCTACGCCGCGAATTGGAGGCCCTGGGGCACGGCTTCAGGTCGCAAAGCGATACCGAAGTTCTGGTCGCAGCCTATGTGCAGTGGGGAGAGACCTGCGTCGAGCGGCTGCGGGGCATGTTTGCCTTTGCCATTCTCGACCGCGGCGACGACGTTTCGATTCGGCCGACGCTCTGCCTTGCCCGGGATCGCTTCGGAATCAAGCCGCTCTATTACGCGATGCGGGATGGCGTGTTCGTGTTCGCATCCGAACTCAAGGGTTTGCTGGCCAGCGGCTTGATTGCAAGGCGCGTGGACCGGCAGGCGGTCTGGCAGTACCTCGCCCTGGGCTCGATTCCGCAGCCGCAGACCATACTGGCGGGGGTGAGCGCACTCATGCCAGGGCACGTAATGAACGTGAGCTTGCCGTTGACCGTAAACACGAGGCGCTATTGGGATATCGCGGAAAACTCGGCCCGCGCATTTCCGGAGGTGAAGGCGCTGTCCGGCGACGAGGCCCGGCAGACTCTTCGCTCCATGCTCGAGGAAGCCACCCGGTACCACCTGGTGTCCGACGTGCCGGTCGCGGCATTCTTGAGCGGCGGCATCGACTCGACCGCAGTCGTGGGCCTGATGAGTCGCGCGTCGGGACACCGGATCAGGACGTACTCGGTCGGCTTTGAATCCAAGTCAGGGCAGCCGGACGAGCGCGATTGGGCGCGGCTCGCCGCTCGCTGCTTCGACACGGATCACAACGAGGTGATCGTCACGGGCCGGACCGTGGCCGACGAGTACGACAATCTGGTTCACGCCATCGATCAACCGAGCCTCGACGGTACCAACACGTATCTTGTGTCGCGCGCGGCCGGAGCGTCGGTCAAGGTGGCGCTCTCGGGCTTGGGCGGGGACGAACTGTTCGCCGGCTATCCCCACTTCCGGGCGTTGAGTGGGGCCGCCCGCTGCGATCCGCACCTCGAACGCCTTGGGTCGACCGGCAGGAAGCGACTGTTGCGGACGGTGCCGGGGCGACTGCTGCGGAACAAGCAGTTGCTGCTGCTGAACCCTGTCGACCGGTATGCGACGCTGCGTTCCCTGGGTACCGATCGGGAGCGGGCACTGATGACGACCCGCGAGTTCATGCCATTGGCGAACTGCATTCCGTTGACGGACCTATATGGGCAATGGCTTCGCCCCGAGCTCGACGTCGTTGCGCAGACGAGCTACGTCGAGGTCAGAGGATACCTGGCGAACACCCTGCTGCGTGACGTCGATGCCGTGGCTATGGGCAATTCGCTGGAAGTGCGACCGGTGCTTCTCGATCACGTGTTGGCAGAGTTCGTGTTCGCTCTTCCGTCTGCTCTGAAGCTCGGCCATGCGGAGAACAAGCCGGCACTGGTTGCGGCGGTCCGCGACCTGCTGCCCGATGCTATCGTTCGCCGGAGGAAAGTGGGCTTCGAATTACCCCTTGGCGAGTGGCTTTCGGGGCCGCTCCGCGAGAGAGCGCTTTCCGCCTTTTCCTCCCCCATTGCGGCCGGCATGTTCGCACCGGAATATCGCGGCCGGGTAGCGCGGCAATTGTCTGCGCTGGAACGACCGTCGATTGGCGTATGGGCCAACCTGATGCTCATCGAGTGGCTGGCGGCACACAAGCTGGAACTGTGACGGCATCCGACCACTTGCTGCGCATCCTCCAGGTGTCGGCATCGGATTTGGCCGGGGGAGCGGAGCGATCGGCCGCAAATTTGCATCGGGCCTTTCGCGCGCTCGGCAACGAGAGCTGGCTTGCGGTGGGATCGAAGCGAACCGACGATCCGGATGTCCTCGCGATTCCGAACGACCGCCATCGCAATGCGTGGGTCGGCTGGTGGACGAATTTCGCCGCCGGCAACGCACACCAAATCGGGCGCCTTCGCGGCATGGGGCGCGTCACATCGCTGTGCCGCCGCCTGGGTGAGCCGAGGCGATGGATCGACGAGCAATTCGGGATCGAGGACTTTTCGTATCCGGGGACCGCAGGATTGCTCGAACTCACACCGTCGAAGCCGGATATTCTTCATTGCCATAATCTGCATGGCGGATATTTCGACCTGCGGGAGTTGCCGCGTCTGTCGCAACGCATACCGACCATACTCAATCTCCGGGATGCCTGGCTCCTGAGCGGGCATTGTGCGTTTTCGTTCGAATGCGACCGCTGGAAACGTGGCTGTGGCCGATGCCCGGACCTCACCCTGTACCCGGCAACGCGCAGAGACGCCACGGCATACAATTGGGAGCGCAAACGGCAGATCTTCGCAATGAGCCGCCTCTATGTCACAACGCCGTCACAATGGCTCATGGACAAAGTGAACGAGTCCATCCTGGTGCCGGCGATCGTCGAGCGCAGAGTCATTCCAAACGGCGTGGACACGACGGTTTTTTCGCCGGGGGACAAAGCCGCCGCACGCATGGACCTTGGCATCGCGGACTCCGCGTGTGTGCTGATGTTCGCGGCCAACGGCATACGGACCAACGTCTGGAAGGATTACGACGGCTTGCTCGAGGCGCTGCGCATCGTCGGCCGGGAAAGCAATTTGTCCAATCTCCTGTTGCTGGCAGTGGGTGAATCAGCGCCGCCGGAGAGAATCGGCAGGACGGTCATTCGCTTCGTCCCTTTTCAGAGCGACGCCTCGGCGCTGGCCAAACTGTACCGCGCGGCAGATATCTATGTGCATGTCGCGCGAATCGAATCATTTGGCAATGTGCTCCTGGAGGCGCGCGCTTGCGGGACGCCGGCCATCGCGACGGCGGTAGGCGGAATCCCGGAGCATGTCAGGGCGCTCGACTGCAACTATTCGGCCGCCAGCGTGCGGACGTGCGGGCGCGCGGAGGCAACGGGCATATTGACCGCACCGGGCGATAGTGGCGCGTTGGCTGGTGGCATCCTGTTGCTTCTCGAAAATCGGGAGCTATTGAGGGCACTCGGCACGAACTGCGTGCAAGACGTCGACAAACGCTTTCGGCTCTCCATCCAGGCCCAAAGATTCCTGGCGTGGTACCGGGAAATTCTTTGCACCTGAAGCAATGGACACAGCCCAGGCGGCAGGTCCCATCGTGACCGAGAGGGCCAAGGCCGCTGTGGCGGAGCTACCGCCGCCCCCGCCTGGTAGCGGCGGCTGGCCATGGGCGCGCCGGCTCGAGCCCGGAATCCAACCCGCCGACCCGCGGGATCGTTGGCCGCGAATATCGATCGTCACGCCTTCGTTCAATCAGGGCAGGTTTCTCGAGCAAGCACTCCGCAGCGTGCTGTTGCAGGAATATCCGAATCTCGAATACATCGTGATGGACGGCGGCAGTTCGGATAACTCGCTCGATATTCTCGAACGCTATGGTTCGCATCTCGCGTACTGGCAAAGTCGGGCGGATGCGGGCCAGGCGGACGCGATTGGGTCGGGATTCGCCCGGGCGACGGGAGAAATCCATGGTTATCTTAATTCTGATGACCTCTTGCTGCCCGGCGCCTTGCGGCATGTGGCGCGCATGTTCCTCCGGCGGCCAGCCACTGGTGTTGTCTATGGCAATAGATTGGTCATCGACAACGAGGGTAAAGTGATCGGGCGGCACATCTGGCCGTACTACCTGTCGCGATATCACTGGGCGCGAGGGCAACCGCTCGCACAGGAGTGCTGCTTCTGGCGCGAGGCCGTGTATCGGCGGGTCGGTGGCATCGATCGCAAAAAAGTCTTCATCATGGACTACGATCTCTTCTACCGGATGTGGATGGTGACCAGATATCGCAAGACACGTGCATATCTTGGGGCCTTTCGCGTGCACAGTGAATCGAAGACGGCGACACAAGAGGGCGTTCGGCAGCGCGAAATGGCCGCCGCAATGGCGCAATACGCGCTGCGTGAGCCCGGCTACTTCAGGACCCGGCTGATGAACCGCAGCGACCGCATGCAGGTTCTCTTCGACCATGTGGCAGAGCGCGTGTTTGGCGATAAGATCGCGGGCATCGAATGAATCCGGCGGGGCCGTAGATGTGTGGAATTGTCGGCTGGTATTTGGCGCCGGGCCAGGACCGTGACCTCTCTCAACTCACCGCCATGTCACGCGCCATTGGGCACCGCGGGCCGGACGATTACGGTGAGTATTTCGACCGCGCTGCGGGCGTCGCGCTCGCGCACCGGCGGCTGAGCATTATCGACCTCACGGCGGCGGGCCATCAACCGATGGCAAGTGAAGACGGGTCAGTCGTTCTCATCTTCAATGGAGAGCTTTACAACTACAGAGAACTGAGGAGTCAGCTGGAGGCGGTCGGGCATCGGTTCCGGTCCCGGAGCGACACCGAGGTGGCGCTGATGGCCCTTGCCCATTGGGGGCCAACCGCGTTGGAACGTTTCGATAGCATGTTCGCGCTTGCCGCATGGTTCCCGGTCGAGCGCAAGCTGCTGCTGGCGCGCGATCCGCTCGGCATGAAGCCGCTGTACTGTACCGGCGAGGGCATGGCCGGTGGATTCGCCTTTGCCTCGGAGCTAAAGGCGTTCCTTTCGCTGCGCGGCTTCGAGTCAAGGGTCAACGCCCGCTCGCTGCGGCAATTCCTGGAATTCGGTTACGTGTTCGACACCGACGACACGATGCTCTCCGGCGTATCGAAGCTGCCGCCGGGCCATGCGCTGGAGATCGTCGCTGGCCGCGTTGGCCAGCCGTACGCCTATTTCACCGTGCCCCGCTCGCGGCCGCCGAAGGAGCGCCCGATCGAGCACCTCATCGCCGATCTGCACCAGACGCTGTCGAGGGTCGTGCGCGAACACCTGGTCGCCGACGTGCCGGTAGGACTGCTGTTATCAGGCGGGCTCGATTCGAGCGTTATCGCTGCGCTGGCAGCACGCGAGACGCGCATATCGACCATAAGCATGGGGTTTACGGATTCGGCGGTGGATGAGCGCGCCTTCGCCCGCACAGTTGCCGCGCACATCGGGTCAGATCATTGCGAGGTTCTGCTCGATCAGCGTGAAGTAGTGGAGGGCCTCGAAGGCGTCGTATGGTACTTTGACGATCTGTTTGCCGACTGGGGCACGGTGTCCACGCGTCTGCTCTACAGGAAATGCCGGGAACAGGGAATCAAGGTCGTGCTGGTCGGGGAGGGAGCGGACGAGCTATTCGGGGGCTACCCGGTCTTTTCGACCGCGCAGCAGATGCGCGGTCCGGCGCTTTGGCGGCTGTTCCGGCTCTATCGCCGCTACGCCGGGCGCCGCTACGGCAGCCAGTTCCCGGAATTCACCTCGATCATGCGCAACTATCTGGCGCAGAGCGGCGGCAGCATGTTCGACGCCGTGCGTCTCTTCGAATCGCGCAACCAGTTGCCCAACAACTACGTGATGAAGGTGGACAAGGCCAGCATGTCGGTCAGCGTCGAGGCGCGCGCACCTTATCTCGACCGGCGCGTGGCCGAACTCGCCTATGCGGTGCCGGACCGGTATCTGCTGGCGGAGGGCACCGACAAGCTCATTCTGCGGCGCATGGCGGAGCTGCATCGGCTCCTGCCGCAGGAGATCACGCGTCGCCCCAAGTTCGGCGCGTCCATTGCCGCGTCGTGGATGGACGAGTCCGCCGAGTTCCGGCGATATGCACGCCAGGTCATCCTCGCGCGGGAGGGTTGGGTCGACCGGTTGGGCCTCCGCGGTGCGATGACGGACCTCTTCGAGGGGCGGCGAACGGGATACCGCTTTCCGCGAGCCATCAGCATTTTCAGCAACCTCGCCTGGCGCTTGCTGCTGCTCAATCTGTGGTCCAGAAGATATCTGGTGGCGTGATGGTCGGAAACTCGGTCACCGGCCTGGTCAGCACGATAATTCCGGTACACAACCGGGCAGGCCTCCTGCGCGAGGCCGTCGCGAGCGTGCAGGCGCAAGCCTATCAACCGATCGAGATCATCATCGTCGACGACGGCTCGACGGACGACACGCCGGGCGTTGCCGACAGCCTCGCGGTCGGTTCCCTGGGCGCGATAACGGTCGTGCACCAGCGCATTGCGGGGCCGGGCCTCGCGCGGGAGGCCGGGCGGCAGCGGGCAAGAGGGGAGTTCATCCAGTATCTCGACAGCGACGACCTGCTGCTCCCGGAGAAATTTGCGCTGCAAGTCGCCGGGCTGCGCGCCAATCCGCATTGCGGTGTCGCCTACGGGCATACGCGCTATCGTCACGCCAACGGGCGCGTGGAGCCGCAGCCATGGAAGGGCTCCGGAGTCCGGGTGGCGACCATGTTCCCTTCGTTCCTGCGCTCGCGTTGGTGGGACACGCCCACTCCGCTGTATCGCGCCAGCGTGTGTGACGCGGCGGGGCCATGGAGCGACCTGCGTCTCGAAGAGGATTGGGAGTACGACTGCCGCGTCGCTGCCCTTGGTGTCGCGTTGCACTTCTGCGCGGCATACGTGGCCGAGGTGCGCGACCACGAGCAAGGCCGGCTCGGCCGTGGCGACGCCCTGGATCCGACGCGATTGGCGCAGCGTGCGCGGGCGCATCACCTGATATACGAGAACGCCAAGCGTGCCGGTTTGGGCGCGGGCATCCCGGAAATGGAACACTTTTCCCGCGAACTGTTTCTGCTTGCCCGGCAATGCGGGGCGGCCGGCCTTTCCTCCGAATCCCGTGAATTGTTCCAGCTGGCGAAAGACGCGTCGGGTGCGAAACGAGCGCGCGGCCTGGACTTCACGCTGTACGGACTCGCCGCGGGAATGCTCGGATGGCCGCTTGTCGGGCGGCTTGCGTGCGCCTCGGACTGGTTCCGCAAACGATGACCGCGCCACAGGTTTCGGTCGTGATGAGCGTCTACAACGGGGCCGCCACGCTTCAGGACGCTATGCAGAGCGTGCTTTCCCAGGAAGGCGTGGAATTCGAGTTCGTCATCGTCGACGACGGCTCGACCGATGCTTCCGCGGCAATCCTGGGGGAATTCGCGTGCGCTGATCGCAGGATTCGTGTCATCCATCAGGAAAATCGGGGCCTGACGCGAGCACTGATCCGGGGGTGCGCTGAGGCACGGGGAACGTTCATTGCTCGACAGGACGCCGACGATCTATCGCTGCCTGGCAGACTTGGTCGCGAGCTCGAAACCATCGCATCGCATGCGGACGCTGCACTGGTTTCCTGTGGCACGCGCTTCGTCGGGCCCAACGGTGAACTGCTGTACGAGATATCGTTCGCGGGCGACCGAACGGACCGCCTGCTGGCGGATGACCCGATCCGCTGGCGCGGGCCCGCCGGTCACGGCAGCACGATGTTTCGACGCGACCTATACCATCGTGTGGGTGGATACCGAGAGCAGTTCTACTTCGCGCAGGACCTTGACCTGTGGACACGCCTGGTCGAGCACGGGCAGTACATTGCGATTCCCGAGGTGCTCTACGAAGTGAGCATTGCCCTTGGCTCCATCAGCGGCCAGCAAAGGAGCCTTCAGATCGCTTGCGCCAAGATCATTCGTGAATGCGTCCGGATGCGCCGCGCCGGGCTGGGCGAAGCGGCGATGGTCGCCAAGGCGGCCGCAATTGTCCCGGAGAAGGGAAAGGCAAAGCCTGCGGAGCGGGCTGCCGCGCTGTACTTCGTCGGTGCCTGCCTGCGCAGTCGTGCCGATCCCAGGGCGCGGCAGTACTTCCGGGATGCGTTGCGTGCGAATCCCTTGCACCTGAAGTCTGCCGTGCGACTGCTGTTGGGATAGCGCGGGGATGAAGCCGTCAGTAATCGACGCGAGTTCGCCCGCAGACGTACAAGCGCTAACACGGCAACGCGGCGTTGGCCCATGCAATCACTGTGGCGCGTAGCCTGCCTGCGTCAACGACCTGATCGCCGAGATGAAAAGCGCAGTGCCCATTACCATCGCGATTCCTACGTTCCGACGCGAGCAGGTCTTGCTAGACACTATCGACGCCTTGCTGCAGCTCGAGCCGAATGCCACCGAGATCCTGGTGCTTGATCAAACGCGCGAGCATACGCGGCAGGTCGACGCCAGGCTTCATGGCTGGAACGCAAGTGGGCAGATCCGGTGGCTTCCGCTTCCCGAACCGTCGATTCCAGGGGCGATGAATCAAGGATTGCGCGAAGCCGGCAACGACATCGTGCTCTGTTCTCGATGACGACATCGTGCCCTGTGCCGACCTGGTGTCCGCGCACGTGAATGCGCATCGCAATGGCAACGGGCTGGTGGCCGGCCGCGTCTTGCAGCCGTGGGATGACGATGTTCCGGATTCTTCGTGGGCGGCGAGACAGTTCGCATCGACGGAGCGGCGGGAGATCCAGGGGTTCATGGGCGGCAATTTCTCGCTGCGGAGGAAGGAGGCCCTTGCACTCGGCGGCTTCGACGAAAATTTCGTTCGCGTCGCCTACAATTTCGAACGTGAATTTGCCGACCGCTGGCGGGCTCGAGGCGGCACGATCCACTTTTGTCCGGAAGCCGCCATCCGCCACTTGAAAGCGCCGTCGGGCGGTACACGAACCTATGGCGAGCATCTGACGACGCTCTTGCCTGCCCACTCCGTGGGCGCCTATTACTATTTGCTGCGCTCACGGCGTGCCGAGAATCGCGTCCGCGAATTTTGTCGGACGGCCCCTTCGCGCGGTAATGACTCGCCATCACCTTCGTCGTCCATGGTGGATTCCCGTCACGCTGGTGGCGGAGCTGGCGGGAATGCTCTGGGCGCTTGGTGCTGCATGCGCGCGGCCCACGCTACTGCTCCAGGCGAGTCAGAGGAAAGGGACTGAGGTGGTTGAGCTGGTAGGCGGTTGCCCTGGTGCTTCCGGCGGCGTTCATCGCGGTGTTCGACTGGCGCAAGGGCCTGGTGGCGATGATCGTCGTCGCCTTCCTGCAGGATCCGGCGCGCAAGCTGGAACTGGACAGGCCGGTCTATTTCACCCTGCTGGTGGGCGTCGTCTTTGCCGTGGTCTACCTGCGCGCGCAGATCACACCTGCGCTTCGTGCCCAGCCAGATCCCGGGTTGGAAGCACTTTCTGCGCACGCCATTCTCTGCTGTTGGTGCTGGTGATCGCGGCGCAGGCAGCGAATGCGCTGGCGCGCTACGGCAATCCCATCATCGTCGGGATCGGTGCGCTTTCCTACCTTGCACCGCTGCCGGCCCTGCTTGCCGGATACCATTTCGCCCTGAAGCGCGGGCAGAAAGGCATCGAGCAGTGGTTGACGTGGTATCTGATCGCGGCATTGATCGTGCTGCCCGGCATTGCTGCTGGAGTACGCCGGCATCGATTGGGCGGTACTGGGCGACGTGGGAGAAGGGTTTCTGATGTATCCAGGAGGACACGATCCTGACTGCCCATTCGGGGTTCTTCCGTGCGTCCGAAATGGCCGCCTGGCACACGGCGACGGCAGTGTGCGTTCTGCTGCTGTTGAGTTCGATGCGGCGCATTTCGACGAAACGTGTGGTCATCGCAATCGGGATCATTGTCGCGCTGCTGGCCATCGGCATTCTCACGGGCCGGCGCAAGATCTTCGTCGAGATCGCGATTTTCGTCAGCGTCTACATCTCGCTCCTCGCGCTGTTTGGCAAGGGAGGCGCCAAGCTGGCCATCGGGGCGATTCTGGGCGGGGTGTTCAGTTACGTCCTGGTGGTGTGGCTTGTGGACGAGCAGGCGATTGGAATGTCGGCACAGGACGCCCTGCGATACCAGCGCTACGCCGAACGCAGTGCGACCGTTGGGTACGACGTATCCGAGCGGTTCATCGGAATGGGGCTTGCCCCGGTGGAGTGGGCTATTGACGGGTTTGGCTGGCTGGGGGGCGGCCTCGGCGTTGCCAGCCAGGGCGCGCAGCACTTCGGCGGCGGGGCCGAGGTTTTCGGCGGGGCGGGTGAAGGCGGACTCGGGCAAGATTACGGCCGAGTTGGGAGTGCCGGGGTTGGTGATCGTGCTCTGGTTTGGGTACGCCGCGGTGCGCTACGGCTGGCATGTGCTGGTATTCGTATCGGAGCGCTCGTCTGCCGTCGCGCGACTGGCGTACGGTCTGGTCGCATTCCTCGTCGCGAACCTTGCGGTCTTCTTCGTCGCTACCCAGCTCTTCGGCGATCTCTTCGTATTGTTGCTGCTGGGCTTGATGGCCGGCTTCTTTCTGGCGACGCCGGTGCTTGCCGAGCGCGAATATGCGCAACGAAACGCGTTGCGAGAACCCGCGCCTTCGCCGCGACCGAGAATGATGCCGAGCGCCAATTTCGCTCGCCGCGTGGGCCGACCTTGATCCGGGGCGGTCACGGCGGGCGGGTGCGCCTGGCGCTGTTCGCCACCCATCCCATTCAGTATCACGTGCCATGGTTCGTGGCATTGGCAACACGACCGGAACTGGAACTTGTAGTCTTCTTCGGCATGGTTCCCGATGCGTTGCAACAGGGCATCGGATTCGGCGTAGGATTCCAATGGGACATTCCCCTGCTGGGGGGCTACGAATACGAGGTTCTGCAGAATGTGGCCAGGCGGCCCGCGCTTGGAACGTTTGCCGGATGCGACACGCCGATGGTGGCCGGGCGCCTGCGTCGATGGAATCCGGATGTCGCCATCCTCACAGGTTGGCAATCGAAGATGCTGGTCCAGGCCTGGTGGGCATGCGTCCGCCTCGGTGTGCCCAGGATCGTGCGCGGCGAATCCAATGCAATGCCGCATCGACCCGCGTGGAAGCGCGCGGCACATCGAGTCTGGCTGCGAGGGTTCGATCGGTTCCTGGCAATCGGGAAGGCCAACCGGGATTTCTACCTGCAGGCCGGAATTCCCGAGGAGCGCATCCACACCTGTCCGTATTTCGTCGACAACGAGCGCTTTGCCGCCGCCACCGCCCGGCTGCGCGGGCGCCGAGGCGAACTGCGACAGGCCTGGTCGATTCCGGATCGAGCCACCTGCTTCCTGTTCTGCGGCAAGCTGATTGCCAAGAAGCATCCGCTCGATTTCTTGCTGGCGCTGCAGCGGGCGGTGGCAGCAGGCGCATCGGTTCACGCCCTGGTCGTCGGCGACGGCGACCTGATGACGGAGGCTCGCGCTCTGTTCGAGCGGGAGCGCTTGCCGGTGACCTTTGCCGGCTTCCTGAATCAGACGGAGATTGTGAGCGCCTACGTAGCGGCGGATTGTCTCGTTCTGCCCTCCGATACCGGCGAAACCTGGGGGCTGGTCGTCAACGAGGCGATGGCTTGCGGCATCCCTGCGATCGTCAGTGATCAGGTCGGGTGTGGCCCCGACCTGGTGAGCGATGACGTGACAGGTACGACGTTCCCGATGGGAGCTATCGACGCACTGGCGCAACGCATGATCGACCTATCAGCTGACCCAGGCCGCCTGAACGCAATGGGCGTTGCCGCCCGCGAGCGAGTGTCTGCGCGATACTCGGTGCAATGCGCCGTAAACGGAACAATGGCCGCGATCGATTCGGTCATCGCGCGGGGATGACGAGACAGTGCGTGTCCTCCACGTCGTGCCAACTTACCTCCCCGCGGTTCGCTATGGCGGCCCCATCCACTCCGTCCACGGACTCTGCGCGGCGCTGGCGGCGCGCGGCCACGACGTGCATGTGTTCACCACCAACGTGGATGGCCACGGCGACAGCGCGGTGCCATTGGGCCGCCCGGTGGACATGGATGGTGTGAAGGTCTGGTACTTTCCGTCCCGGCGGCTGCGCCGGCTGTACTGGTCGCCGCCGATGGCGCGGAGTGCTGAAGCAGGAGGTCGGCGGCTTCGATCTCGTGCATCTGCATTCGGTCTTCCTGTGGCCGACGTGGGCGGCGGCGCGCGCGGCGCGGCGGTTCGGCGTGCCCTATGTGCTGTCGCCGCGCGGCATGCTGGTGAAGGATCTGGTCCGGCGAAAGAGCCGATGGCTGAAGCAGGCGTGGATCCGGCTCGTCGAACGCAATAACATTGCACACGCCGCGGCGATCCATGTCACGTCCGAGACCGAGGCCACGGAGCTCTCGCGACTTCGGGTTCACGATGCCGCGCGTGATCACCATCCCGAACGGCCTGTCGCGGCCCGGGCGCCGGCGACGGCGAAGGCGCCAGCGGCGATATCGAGGCGGTTCTCGCGCACCCGTGGCTGGTCCTGTTTCTCGGGCGCATCCACTGGAAGAAGGGACTCGACCGGCTGATTCCGGCGATGACGGCGGTTCCGGAAGCCCATCTTGCGATCGTCGGCAACGACGAGGAAGGTCTCTTGCCGGAGCTCGAGGCGCTGGTCGAGCGCCACGGACTGCTCGGCCGCGTCACGTTTCTTCCTCGTGTCGTGGAACGCGACGGACCGGGATCGGCTGATTTGCGGCCGCCAAGGTGTTTGCGCTTGCGTCCTACTCGGAGAATTTCGGCAATACGGTGCTCGAGGCCATGGCGCTGGGGTGCCCGGTTCTGGTCACGCCCGAGGTCGGCGCCGCGGAGATCGTGCGCGAGTCGGGCGGCGGGCGGGTCGTCTCCGGCGAGCCTGCGGTCTTCGGCCAGGCGTTGCGGGAGCTGATCGACGATCCCGATCGTGCGGAGATCGGCGCAGCGCGGGCGCCGCTTCGTCGCCGAGCGCTTTGGTTGGGCCAGTATCGCGCAGCGGATGGAGAAGGCGTACCTGGACGTGTGAGTTGCACGCTGACGCGGAGGCGACGACGCGATGAAGCCCGCCGCGCCCGTGAGCGTGATGATCTTCACGCTGAACGAGGAAATGCACCTGCCCGTCCTGCCTCGCGGCACTCGCCTGGTGCGACGACGTGATCGTGATCGATTCGTTCAGCACCGATCGCACGGAAGCCATCTGCCGGGAACATGGCGTGCGCTTCTATCAGCGGGCCTTCGACGGCTTCGGCGGACAGCGCAACTGGGCGCTCGACCACGCGGAGCCGCGCCACGCGTGGGTGCTCATCCTGGATGCGGACGAGCGCGTGCCGCCGGAACTGGCGCGCGAGTTGGGCGACAAGGCGCGAGAGCGCTCCGGCGTACGGTCGGTGCGTACCGCGTGCGCCGCCGCTTCTACATGTGGGGCCGATGGCTGCGATACAGCAGCCTCTATCCGACCTGGGTCGTGCGGTTCGTGCGCAAGGACCGTGTCCGCTACGTCGATCGCGGCCACGCCGAGACGCAGGAGGTCGACGGCGAAATGCTCGATCTCGAGAACGACCTGATCGACGAGAACCTCAAAGGCATCGACGAATGGTTCGAGCGGCAGAATCGCTACTCGACGAAGGACGCCGAGTACGAGCTGGCCCGCGCGGACGTGCCGGTGGACTGGGCGGGCTGATGTCCGGTGATGCACTGCGCAGGCGCGCAAGCCTGAAACAGCTGGCGGCGCGCCTGCCTTTGCGGCCCACGCTGTCTTTTCTGTACGGCTACGTCTATCGTCGAGGGTTTCTCGACGGCCGGGACGGCCTCATGTTTTGCCGGATGAGGGCCATGTATCAGCGCATGGTCGAGGTGAAGAAGCACGACATGAGGCGGAAGCGCAACGCGTGAGGGCACCTTCATCGGGCAATCGGCCGGACCTGTCGCGCGCAAAGCCGAGGCCGGCAAGGCCGAGTCCGAGGAGCGCCAGGGTGGCGGGCTCGGGGACAGTCGCGTTGGGGTCGAGGCGGCGGGTGTCGTCGGGGTGTCGTAAACGCCGATCAGGCCCGGCGTCGAGGCCCCCGCGCCGTTCTGGACTGCGATGATTCGTGCGTTCGGGTCGGAACCGAACAGGCTTACCGTGTTGCCGTTGTTGAAGTACAGTTGTGCAACGCCGGCCAGCAGCGGGTCGCCGCTGACGATGGGCAACGTGCCGCTGATTCCATTGTAGCTTGGACCGAAATCCAGACCGAACGCATGGGTGAACGTATCCCATTGCGTATCCTCATCACCAATGCCCGTGCCGCCGGCGATGTATGCGCTGTGGCCACTGTTCACGTACGAGGTGAGGGTGGCAGCGTTGTAGCTGTATTGCGCTTCGCCGAGCAGCACGCCATCGAACGCTGACAGCGATCGTCAGGTCGAACGCGCCCGTGTTGTAAGTCACCGAGCAGCCTGCACCGGTCAGCGCCGCATTGAGCGTCGACCCGGTCAAGCCGAAGTTACCGGAGTACACAAGCAGGTTGCACGCTCCTCCGTCGAAGTTCATGTACGACGCGAGATTCGCCGCAAAGGTCGTCGTGGACGACGATGCGGCCGCGAAGCCGACGTTGGTAAACGTCCACTCGTCGTTGTTGAGGATCACGCGACCGGCCACCGCCGAATGCGATAGGGCCAGTGCTCCGACGAGAACGATTGCCGTGGAAAACGGTGTTGTGGTCCGCTTGAACATGACAGCATTCCTCTTCTTATGGCATCGTCCCCCAGCTTCGATGCGACATTTCGCTCCCGGCACCGCCTGATCAGCACGTTCCGTGCCATCGTGCCTAAGTCATTGATAAGATGCCTTTCGAATAATGATCACAATCGAATTTCGCGCGGAGTGTATGTGACTCCGACATTGTCCAATTTGACTCGCGCAAGTTGTTCGCATGACGTGCGTGCAGTGCGGCCTGTTGTGCACAACGTTGCTCGCCCGCGACGACATCCGAAATGACCACGATTCTCGGCATCAATGCGTTCCACGCCGACGCCGCCGCCTGCCTGATCCGCGATGGCGAGATCGTCGCGGCGGCCGAGGAAGAGCGCTTTCGCCGCATCAAGCATTGGGCGGGCTTTCCCGAGCGAGGCGATCCGCCATTGCCTCGCCGAGGCGGGGATCGCGCTGGCGGAGGTCGAGCATGTGGCCGTCAATCAGGATGCGAAGGCCAACCTGGGCAGGAAACTCGCCTACATGCTGACCAAGCGCCCTGAGCTCGACCTGGTGCTGGACCGCATCCGCAACAAGCGCGAGCGCGAAGGCGTCGAGGCGCACCTGGCACGCGCTTTCCCGGGCGAAAAATTCACGGGCCGGGCGCACGCGGTGGAGCATCACCTGGCGCATCTGGCGTCGGCCTTCCATGCCTCGCCGTTCCCGGAGGCCGTGGTCGTATCCGTCGACGGCTTCGGCGACTTCGCCAGCGCGGCGTGGGGTGTGGGCCGCGGCACGGGCATCGAGGTCGAGGAGCGCGTGTTATTTTCCGCACTCGCTCGGCATCTTCTATCAGGCGCGTGACGCAGTTCCTCGGCTTTCCGCACTACGGTGACGAATACAAGGTGATGGGACTGGCGCCCTATGGCCAGCCGACAAGCTCGATGCGATGCGGCGACATCGTGGCGCTGGAGGAGGGCGGGGGTTTTCGTCTGAACCTCGACTACTTCCGGCACCACCGCGAGAAGATCGCGTACGAGTGGGACAACGGCGAGCCCACCGTCGGGCCGCTTTTTGCGCCAGCGCTGGCGGATCTGCTGGGGCCGCCGCGCACGAGCGACGAGCCGCTGGAGCAGCGGCACAAGGACCTCGCGCGCTCGTTGCAGACGATGTACGAGGAAGCCTTCTTCCATCTGCTCAACGCCCTGCACAAGCGGCACGGGCTCGATGCCGTCGCGATTGCCGGGGGGCTGCGGCAACAATTCGGTGGCCAACGGCAAGATCACGCTGATGACGCCCTTCCGCGAGGTCTACGTGCAGGCCGCCGCGGGGGACGCCGGCGGCGCCCTGGGCGCCGCGTGGTCGGTGTGGCACGCGCTGGGCGGCGCGCGCTGCCGCCCGATGACCCATGCGTACTGGGGACCCGGGTTCGACGTTGGCGTGGTCGGCGCACTGCTGGCGAGCCGGCGCGACGAGATCGCCGCTGCGGGCTGCACCGTCGAGCGCATCGACGACGAGGGCGAGCTCTGCCGGCGCACGGCGGCCGCGATCGCGAACGGGCAGGTCGTGGGCTGGTTCCAGGGACGCATGGAATGGGGTCCGCGCGCACTCGGCAACCGCTCCATCCTCGGCGACCCGCGGCGCGCCGATATGAAGGACATCCTCAACGTCAAGATCAAGCGCCGCGAGTCCTTTCGACCTTTCGCGCCGTCGATCCTGCGCGAATCGGTACGCGAATGGTTCGAGTTGGACGGCGACGTGCCGTTCATGATGCAGGTGTACCCGATTCGCGTGGAGAAGCGCATCCTGATTCCGGCGGTGACCCACGTGGACGGATCGGGCCGGCTGCAGACCGTGCGACCGGGACAGCAATCCGCTGTATTACCGCCTGATCGAGGCCTTCCGCGAACTCACGGGCGTGCCGATGGTGCTCAACACGTCGTTCAACGAGAACGAGCCGGTCGTCTGCAAGCCCGAAGAGGCGCTGGAGTGCTTCCTGCGCACGCGGATGGATGTTCTGGTGGTTGGAGCCTTCATGGTCCGCCGGGCCGATGAGGCGAGTCTCGCGTGAGCTTGCATTCGCTGTTTTCGCACGTGACCCGTCACCCGCTGAACCGGGGTGGCCGCCTACGAGCACTAGGGCGGGTACTGCGTTGGCAGTTGGCGTGCCGGCTTGGCACGGGCGCGATTGCGATTCCGTTCGTCAATGACACGCACCTGTTGGTCACCTCGGGGATGACCGGGGCCACCGGCAACTGGTACTGCGGATTGCACGAGCCCGACGACATGGGCTTCGCGCTCCATTTTCTGCGCGCATCGGACTGCCTTTTCGACGTTGGCGCCAACGTTGGCAGCTACACCGTACTGGCAGCCGGAGGGGCGGGAGCGCGCGTGGTTGCCGCCGAACCCATTCCCGCCACGTTTCGGGCGCTCCGAGCAAACGTCCGACTCAACGACCTCGACGACCGGGTGATCCTGCTCAACGTCGGGCTGGGCGCAGAGGAGGGAAAAGCATGGTTCACGAGCGACCTCGATTCGATGAACCACGCGCTGGCATCCGGGGATCCGATCGGCTCCGCCGTGGAGGTCGCCGTCGTGACTTTGGACGGGATCGCGGGCCCGGTCGCGCCGACTTTCATCAAGATCGATGTCGAGGGATTCGAGACCCTGGTGCTCGCGGGTGGAAAGACGACGATGCGGTCAGAGGCCCTGCGTTGCGTGCTGATCGAGATCAACGGCAGCGGCAGGCGTTTCGGCGCCGCCGACGATGCGATTCATGCGCAGCTACGCGATTTCGGGTTTGCCCCGGCGCGTTATGACGTGCTGGCACGTTCGATCACGGCCCTGCCCGCCGACGGCTGGAATCGCAGCGGCGGCAACACCCTCTATGTTCGCGATATCGGGGAATGTCGGGAGCGGGTGCAAAGCGCCGCCAGATTCAAGCTCGTCAACCGTGAGATCTGAGCGCATGCGCGGATGAAGATCGTCTTCATCAACCGCTTCTACGCCCCCGACCATTCGGCCACGAGCCAGATGCTGACGGACCTCGCGGCGGCGTTGGCGGCGGGCGGTGCCGAGGTGCATGTCGTCACCAGTCGCCTGCGCTACGACGATGCGAACGCGTCGCTCGCGCCGCATGAGGTGATCGACGGTGTCGAGATTCATCGGGTATGGACCTCCGGCTTCGGGCGGGGAAATCTGCTCGGCCGCGCGCTCGATTACATGGGCTTCTACGTCACGGCGAGCGCAGAGCTGATCGGCCTGGCGGAGGCCGGCGACGTGGTCGTCGCCATGACCGATCCGCCGCTCCTCTCGGTCGTCGCGGGTTGGGTCGCGCGGTTGCGCGGAGTGCGGCTCGTGAACTGGCTGCAGGACCTCTTTCCCGAGGTGGCCGCGAATCTCGGCATGGCGCCGGCGCGCGGCCCCGGCGGATCGCTGCTGCGCTGGTTGCGCGACGGCTCGCTGCGTCATGCGGCGGCGAACGTCGTGCTCGGGCGCCTGATGCGCGAGCGCGTGGCGGCGCTGGGCGTGGATCCGCGAAAGATCGAGGTGATCGCGAACTGGGCGGACGGCGCGCTGTTGCGCCCGTTGGACCGGGGTGCGCATCCGCTGCGCGCCGAATGGGGACTCGATGGAAAATTCGTCGTCGGCTACTCGGGCAACCTGGGCCGGGTCCACGAGTTCCGGACGGTGCTCGACGCGGCGGACGCGTTGCGGGCGCAGACGGACATCGTCTTCCTGTTCGTCGGCGGCGGTGCGCGGAAAGTGGCGCTCGCCATGGCAGCAGAGGAACGCGGGCTGTCCAATGTTCTGTTCAAGCCGTATCAGCCGCGCGCGTCGCTGGGGCAGAGCCTGAGTGCCGCCGACGTGCATCTCGTCACGCTGCGTCCCGAGCTGGAAGGGCTGGTCGTCCCCAGCAAGTTCTACGGTGTGGCCGCCGTCGGCCGCCCGACGATCTTCATCGGCGATGCCAAAGGCGAGATCGGATCGGTCGTGCAGGAGGCGGAGTGCGGTATTTGCGTGAAGCAGGGCGATGTCGAGGGGCTCGTCGGGGCCGTCACGTCACTGCGCAACGACTCGCTGCTCCGGGAACGCATGGGCACCAACGCGCGCCGAGTCTTCGACGAGCGCTACGACAAGGCACTCGCCGTGGCGGCATGGCGCTCGCTACTCGAATCCGTGACCACCGCCAGGTGATGCATCACTGCGGTTCGAGTGCTGCTCGGTTCTGCAAAAAGTCCGCGTACGCGCGCCGGATGCCTTCGTCCAGCGCGATTGTCGGCCGCCATCCGAGGGAACGCAGCCGGCTGACATCGAGCAGCTTGCGCGGCGTGCCGTCCGGCTTCGCTGCGTCCCACTCGATCGCGGCGTCGGTCCCGACGATCGCGCGCACGCGCTCGGCGAGCTCGCGGATCGTGAGGTCCAGGCCGCTGCCGACGTTGACCAGCGGCGGCGCGCGGTCGTTGACCAGCGTCGCGAGCCGGTCGGGCGGCAGCTCCATCAGGTGCACGCACGCGGCGGCCATGTCGTCGCTGAAGAGAAACTCGCGCCGCGGTGCGCCGGTGCCCCACAGCGTGACGACTTTCTCACCGCGCAGCTTCGCTTCGTGGAACTTGCGGATCAGCGCCGGCAGCACGTGGCTGGTCGCGAGATCGTAGTTGTCGCCGGGACCGTAGAGGTTGGTCGGCATCGCGCACAGGTATCGGGTGCCGTACTGGCGGTTGTACGCCCAGCACATCTCGATGCCGGCGATCTTGGCGATCGCGTATGGGCGGTTGGTCGGCTCGAGCGGCCCGGTCAGCAGGTCGTCCTCGCGGATCGGTTGCGCACAGTCGCGGGGGTAGATGCACGACGAGCCGAGGAACAGCAGCCGCTGCACGCCCGCGCGCCAGGCCTCGTGGATCACGTTGGACTCGATGACGAGGTTCGCGTGCACGAACTCGGCGGGAAACGTGCTGTTGGCGAGAATGCCGCCGACTCTGGCCGCGGCGAGGAACACGACGTCGGGCTTCTCGGCCGCGAAGAGGGCCGCCACCGCGCCGCCATCGACGAGATCGACGTCCGCATGCGTGCGGGTGACGATATTCGCATAACCCCGTGCCGCAAGGGCACGGAGCAGCGCGGAACCGGCGAGGCCGCGGTGGCCGGCGACGTAGATGCGGGCGTCTGGATGCATGCAGGGGTTACAATGAAAGGCTGCAGCGGCCGGCCGGCAGGAAGGCGGCAGTGGCCCTGCGGTATCGCCCCGGAACCCCGCGGGAATCCCCCGCCGCCCTCCGCGGGCTCCCCCGCCACCCATGTCCGTCTCGTCCAACCAACGCAAGCTCCTCGGAATTCTGCTGGCTTTCGTGATCGCGGCCGCGGCGCTCGCCTGGATGGTGTCGCGCGCGGGTTACTGGCTCGAGGCGCCGGCGATGGCGCCGGTGCGTGCCGACGCGATCGTCGTGCTGGGCGGCAACGACGGCGACCGCGCGCTGCGCGCGCTCGGCCTGTACCGCGAGGGCTACGCGCCGAAGATCGTGCTGACGGGACTCGAGCGCGGCAGCGCATCGCCGCCGGCCAACCTCACCTGGCGTGCGCAGTACCTGGTGGCCCGTGGCGTGCCAAGATCGGCGGTGCGCTTCGAGATCTATTCGGAAAACAGCTACGAGGAGGCCGCCAACATCCTCGAGCTGATGCGCAAGCAGGGCTGGCGCACCGTGATTGCGGTCAGCGATCCGCCGCACATGCGCCGCCTCGCCTGGACCTGGCACCGCGTCTTCAAGGGGTCGGGCCTTGGCTACGCGCTCGTCGCGTCCGACGCGCAGTGGTGGTCGCCCGGCAACTGGTGGGGCGACGAGCGCACGGGCGCATTCGTCATCACCGAATACATCAAGATCGCATATTACGTCGCGAAGCGGTGAGCCGTTTGCGCTAGCCATCGTTGCGCTTGTGCACCGTGTGCCCGTGCCGCTGCACGAGAGCGTCGCGCTCGGCGGCGCGCAGGTCCGCGCGCACCATCCCGGCGACCAGCTCCGGAAAGCCCACCTCCGGCGTCCAGCCGAGCATCGTCCTTGCCTTCGTCGCATCGCCCAGCAGCGTGTCCACCTCGGCCGGGCGGAAATAGCGGCGATCGATGCGCACGATGATGCGGCCCGGGGTGAGCGCCGGGTTGCCGCCCGACACGACGCTGGCCACACGCCCGACCTCGTCGGCGTCGGCGCCTTCCCATGACAGCCCGACCCCCAGCTCGGCGGCCGCCGCGGTGACGAACTCGCGCACGCTGTGCTGCACGCCCGTGGCGATCACGAAGTCCTCGGGCGAGGGCTGCTGCAGCATCAGCCACATGGCGCGCACGTAGTCCTTCGCGTGGCCCCAGTCGCGCCGCGCGCCGAGGTTGCCCAGGTAGAGGCAATCCTCGAGGCCGAGGACGATGCGCGCGAGCGCGCGGGTGATCTTGCGGGTGACGAAGGTCTCGCCGCGCACCGGCGACTCATGGTTGAACAGGATGCCATTGCACGCGTAGATGCCATAGGACTCGCGATAGTTGACGGTGATCCAGTAGCCGTAGAGCTTGGCCACGCCATAGGGCGAGCGCGGATGGAACGGTGTCGTTTCCTTTTGCGGGGTCTCCTTGACGAGGCCGAACATCTCGGAGGTCGACGCCTGGTAGAAACGGGTCTTGCCGGAAAGGCCGAGGATGCGGATCGCCTCCAGCAGTCGCAGCGTACCCATCGCGTCGGAGTTCGCCGTGTACTCGGGCTCCTCGAACGACACCGCGACGTGGCTCTGCGCACCGAGGTTGTAGACCTCGTCCGGCTGCACTTGTTGCATTACGTGGACGAGGCTCGACGAATCGGTGAGGTCGCCGTAGTGCAGCACGAAGCGGCGGTTGCGCACGTGCGGGTCCTCGTACAGATGATCGATCCGCTCGGTGTTGAACAGCGACGTCCGGCGCTTGATGCCGTGGACGGTGTAGCCCTTGCCGAGCAGGAGCTCGGCAAGGTAGGCGCCGTCCTGGCCGGTGATGCCGGTGATGAGAGCCGTCTTGGCCATGAAGTTCCCTGCGTCAGGCGGGCGAACGGTAGAACCCGGACCAGACACAGTGTACCGCCTGGCGGAATCGCCCCCCGCGATTGTCGAACCTCGCGTCGTCACCGGCGCTCGATTGCATGCCGCCACAATTCCATGCCGGCGGCTGCGATCAGAACACGTTGCTGCTCGGCGCCGGCTGCAGGCCCGGCCTGCAGCGCTGCGTTCACGTAGTCGCGGTCCACGATTTCCGGCCAAAGAGCGCCCGGTCGCGAGAGCAGGGCTCGGGTCGCCGGCAAGCCGGCCCCGAAGAGACCGTGCAGGAACAGTTTGCTCAGATTTCCGCCCGGCACCCCGTGCACGACGTGACCGGGCAACAGCCCCTGCATGGCATCGCGCGTGAGCGCCTTGTCGCGCTTCGGGTCGAAAAACAGAAAGCCGGGCAGCGACAGCACGGTCTCGAGAATACGCTGATGACGCAGCGGGTGCCGGCGCTCGATGCCGGCACGCGAGGCGAAGTAGCGCTCGTATTTCATCTCCATGGCGCTGAGCGTTCCGAAGAGGTTCGACCACTGGGCCGGATGCGGCGCCTGCTCCGTCTCGGGCGGCCAGGGCTCGATCCTCTCGAAATGGCGAAGCGCCGGGGCGGCGAGATACGGGGGCGCGATCTGGCGCGGCCGCACCTTCAGAAACAGCTTGATGAACCAGCGGATATCAGGCGCGCTCCAGCAGCCCGCCAGCCCGAAACGCTGTATCAGCGCGCGCAATTCGCGGCGGCCCTGATTCCAATTCCCGACGCGCAGTGCATCCGCCAACCCGTGGTAGCGGTGCGGATAAAGGTAATCACCGAGGTGACCGTTCAGGACCACGTCGCAACCTGCCGAGCGCGCCGCTTCATAGGCGGCGAGGTTGAGGCCCAGGAACGGATTCAGCTGGGGCAGGTTGGGGCAGGCCGGCCAGCTGTCCGGGTCGAGCACCGGGTAGAGATCGTCACCCGAAAACCAGTTCACCCTCACGTTCACGAGGCTCGCCACGTCCCGAATCGCCGGGCTTTCGTCACCTTCCGAAAAGCGGTCCAGGCGCCAGCAATATGCGGCCACGTCCCGGCCGCTGGCGCGAATGGCCGGGACGCCGAACGCCGCCACGGTCGTGGAATCCATGCCCCCGCTCAACATCAGCCCGAACTGGCGGCCGCGGCGTGTCGCCGGCGGTATGCCTGCCGCCAAAGCTTCCCGCCAGCGGGCGGCGGAGACTCGACGGTCGGGCTCGCGGTCCAGCGCCGCAGGAAGCACTGCGGGGGCGTGTGATCGTCGCAGCGACTGGTGATGCCACTGACACTGTTCCCCCGGCGACAGCTCGGCGATGTCGCGAAACGCGGTCCGGCCGGGCGGCAGCGGCATCCGCGCGGCAAACCGGCCGAGCCATCCGGAATCGGGTTCCGTGGAGACTGCCGGGTGGCGCAGCAACGCGGTTTCTTCCGACGCCAGCATCAGCAGCCCCGGCCCGCCGGCGAAGCAGACCGCAGACTCGCCGAGGTGATCCCGGATCGCGGTCAGCCGCGCCAATCCAGGTTCCCAGACGATCGCTGCCAGCGGACCGCGCACCCGCCCCAGCGCCGCCGGTCCGTCACGCTGGCAGAGCGCCAGCAGCAGATCGACATCGTCGGGCTTCGGGTTGGCCTCCGCGCCGGCGCAAAGCTCCTGCAGCAGCTCAGCGTAGTTTTCCAGCCATCCCGACAGCATGACGCAGGTGCTGCGGGATGCATCGGCGGCGAATCCGACCTGGGGCTCGCCGTCGCCGCGACACAATCCCAACCACCAGCCGTCACCGGATTCCGCGATCCGCCGGGCGGCGCGTGGGTGAGCGAGCGCATCCACGGCGCGCTCGCCGTGCGTCTGCAGCCGCGCGTGGTCCCCGGTCCCCGAGGGATCCCACAGCAAGCAGAATCCGCTCAAAATGCCATGCCTTGGGGCACCCGGTCCGCTTCGGCCTGGCGCAGAGTCCGGTAAACCTCGTCAAGACGACCGAGATCGCGCGGCACGTGCAGCCGATACAGCGGCATCGACGCGGCCGCGCGCGCGAAGTCGTGGAGGTGGCGGGCCAGCAGGCCCGGCCAGAAGAGTCGCGCCGATACCGTCTGGCGAATCAGCACCGTCGTCGCTTCCAGGAGCGACAGACGCTCGATTGTCACCGGATCGCGAGCATGGCCGGGGGCCAGCGCGCACAGCGCGAAAACCGGCAAGTGCTCCGGCATCCCGCCGCGGGTGTACTGACCATGGTCGCCCAGCTTCAGCTGCGGATACCATGGCAATGCCCACAGCGTTTCGCCGTCCCAGCGGACCGGCAGCACATCGTCGGCGATCGGCCTACAGCCCGGATTGGAACCGATCGAGGCCGCGAGCGTCGACTTGCCGGCCCCGGAATCGCCGAGAAACAGCCATAGCCCCCGGTCCGCGACCCGGGCCGCACTGGCGTGCAGCGCGAAGCGTCCCGCGGCGGCCAGCGCCAGCAACAGCGGCGGTCCCAACAGGGATTCGACGAGCACGGGTGGCGAGGTGGTGACGCTGGGCTTCGGGTAATCGATCCGGCGGGGATCGACCCGGAACTCGCCCACGCCCTCGACGGTGACCCGGCACGCGCCGCCGATGTAATCCGCCCGAACCGAGCGCTGCGCGCCGGCAAGCCAGCCCTCGGTGGTGGCGGAAATCCCGGCGTCCGGAAATCCGGTATAGGAATCAGCCTGCCCGGGCGGGGCAGCCGCCCCGGAAAACGGCTCGAACGCCGCGATCGACCGCGACGAAAACCACGGCAGCCCGGCAACGCGGTAACAGTGTTCGCGCGCTACGGCGTCGCCGTCTTCCCCGCCACGCCGCAGTGTCGGCAATCCCGACTCCGGTCCCGCCCGGACTCTGCGGCGGCTATCGCCCGCCCACTACCAAGGCGGGATCGCCCAGCAGGCCCATGGCCAGGATGTCGTCACGCATCGAGGGAAACTGCGTGCCCACCTGCCGCTGCGCGAGCAGCAGGGCATCACCCAGCGCGATCGGCCCACGGGCAAGGATCGCGAAGAACCGCCGCCCGAGTTCATTGTGCGCCGCCAGGTCCGTCAGCGTCGAAGAGCCGATCACCGAGGCTGCGCCCTTGCCTTCGGTCAGCAACAGCGTGTGCGCCAGGGTCTCGACGTAGACCGAGACGAAATAGCTGTTCCAGCACGCCCACTGCGTCACCACCGCCGGCGCGTCCGAGGTCATATAGGCGATGTCGGTGCGATCGAACAAGGGACCGAAATCCCAGTAGTCGTAATCGCTGTGACCGAGATAGCTGATCAGCGGGTAGCCGGTCCCGAGCGCTCGCTGCAGGGACGCTCGGGCGTCGTTCACGCTGCCGAAATTGTCCACTGCGATATCGGAGACCTGCCATCCGCCGCCGGGGAGCGAACTGCTCATCGCCGCATGCTGGGCGGGCAGGCTGGCTGCGCCGTCGGATTTCCCGGTGACCAACAGCGCGGACTTGCCTCCCTGATAGCCGATCAGCTTGCCGACCACCGCGTCGAGCTCCCCGACGGTGCGGGCGATGATCCGCCCGACCGGACGATCCGGCAATCCGTCGCCGTCGATATCGCCGTAACTCACGTCGGTGGGTGCGAAGTTGATCAGATCCCCCACCTTGGCGTAGCGCGTGGGCACCAGGCTCAGCGCCTCGCGTCCGAGGATGTCGAAGTAGTCGTAGCCGTCGCCGCCGACCAGGAGTACGTAACGGAGCTTGCCATTCTTCTGCGTGGCGGTTGCCTTGATGAAGGCGTGGATCGCGTCGGCGTCGCGCTGATGATCGGAACGCGCCGCAAAGATGGCCTCGGTGGTCACCACCTGGGTCTGCAGACCACGGGACTGCTGCAGCCCGACCAGATCGCCGAGCGCGTCGACGAAAAGCGGATGGCTGATGATCAGGTACGCGGTGTCCTTGCCGGCCCGGGCAAGGGCCGGCGGCACGCCGGCCTCCACCGCCGGCTTGCGGATGGCGCCGTCCTGGGCCAGCCAGTAACGCGTGGCGGTGGACCTTCGCGCCGGCAGGACGATGCGACACCGTCCGGCATCCGCGACGGCCGGCAGACCGGTTGCCCGGTAGGCTTTGAGGCCATCCTGCGTCCGCAGGTCGTCCTGCGCCCAGACATGGAGCCCGCTGCAGTCGCCGGGCGCGCCGATCTCGAGCCCGCGGTTCGCCGGCACGTCGCCCGACCACCCTCCGTCCTTCGCCCGGGTGAAGGCGGGGTAATCGAGGCGGAATCCGTCCAGTCCGACAAAATCGAATAGCTTGCCCGTATCGAGGGCAAGCGACAGCTTCAGGACATTCCCGCTCTGTTGCAGCGCGCTGGTCGGCACATTGACCGTCAGTTGCTTCAGCACCAGCCCGCCGAAACGGCTGTCGGCCACCTGCACGCCGTTGAGAAACGCGAGAACGTGGTGGTCGTCGGCGCCGCCCGGAAAATCGCTGAGACCCCAGAGGTCGACGGTCAGGGTCGCCTGCTCCGAAGACGATGCATTGAGATCGGGGAGATCGAAGCTGCGTGTGAGCTCCGGCGCCCACAGCGAGCTCAACAGGTCGTCGTACCAGGGAATCGAGCCCACCGGGGCGCTGGCGCTGTACTCGTTGTCGGGGTACGCGCGGTAGATGGCCCGGTAGGCGTTGCCGACGCCGCCCTGATTCTTTCTCGACGTTGCGGCGGCGATCGCGACATTGCTCCCGTTGCTCGTCAGCACGTACTGGTTGGCGTTGCTGTAGAGCGTCGGCCGGACGTGGCCGACGAACTCGATCGCGTCACCGGCATCGAACACGCCGTTGCCGTTGACGTCGTCGACATGGCGCGGCACCGCGCGCCCGCCGTCGGCCATGCCGATCCGAGACGGATCGGGCCCGAGATCGACGTTGGCCGCGGCCAGGTCCGCGTGGGTGATGCGCTGGACACCGGACTCGGTTACCGCGAGCCGGGCCGACGACTGGGTGCCAGGCGCCGCGAACAGCGCTGCTGGCGCGGCCTTGAGCGTCAGTCCGGTCTTCGCGCCGCGCCTCTGCGCGGCATTTGCGCGCTTGATCCCGGCCATGTCGACCCGCCTGGCCTCCGTGTCCCGGCCGTGCGGGCGTCCGACCTCGAACGGTCCGTGCCGCTTGCCGCGGCCTCGGATGTCGACGTCCTCCAGCAGGATCCGGTCGGTGGCGACACCCGGGAACTGCGCCGCGTAATGCTGCGGCTCGCCGGAGTTGACCACCGGCGATGGGATCAGCATGTCGTTCAGCCGGCGCCAGTCATGGCCCACGGCGCCGTAGACGTTGAAACCGGCGTTGGCCATTTCCATCGTCGTGGTCCACTCCACGGCCAGACCGGACGCGTCCTGGAGGGAGTCGACGCTGGCGATGGTGACCGGGACCAGCGCCGGTTCGACGCAGAAAACGACGTTGGATACCGCGACCTCCTGGTAAGGATTGGTGGCACTAGCCAGGAAATTCTTGTAGGTCATCGTGAAACCGGTGACCGAGGATGCGGGAGCGATGGTCGCCGCCGCCTGGCAGGTCGCACTGGCGCTCAGCCCGGTGCACGTGCCTGACCCGGAGTCGTTTGCAATGGCGGTCGCCGTAGCCGTATTTACACCAGTCACGTTGCTGCCGACGGTGGTCCACGTCCCGGAGGAGAGCGTCGCGGTATCCCGGTAACTGACAGCCCCGCCTGCTGTCCACTCATCGATGTCGGAGACGGTGAACCGGATGTTCTGGACCGGCATCAGATCGTTATTGGCGTTCCGGAAAGTCAGTCCCATGACAATTGTTTCGGTACTCGGATTGAAGGTGCCCCCCAGAGCGAGGTTTCCGCCTTGCAACGACGGCCGCGGGTTGGAGCCATTCCAGACCCCGGTGTTCGTAAGGGTGATGCCGACGTTGACATTGCCATTGGCAGTGGCAATGGTCGCCGACCCGGTGTAGTTGGAGCCCGCCACGAGCGCGGGGCTGATGCTGCCCCAGTTCAGCGT
This sequence comes from uncultured beta proteobacterium, assembly GCA_963708855.1. Classification (GTDB taxonomy): domain Bacteria; phylum Pseudomonadota; class Gammaproteobacteria; order Burkholderiales; family Casimicrobiaceae; genus CAIWHR01. The sequence goes on from CAVPUM010000022.1 coordinate 305,424, forward strand.
CAATTCCTGGGAGAAAGTGCTGCCCACGATGCACGCGGCCCAGGCCGTGCTTGCACCCGGACCCGCGAGCACCGCCGCGCCCAGCACGACCGACAACGCCGATCTCGCCAGTCCCGGACGCGGATCGGGCCAACCTGCCGGACGCGCGGAGGCGGGAACATCGTTCCGAAAAAGGCGCCTGCCTGCCGTTGTTTTTCTGCTTTGGCCAGCCATCACAAAATTCCTCTACGTCGGTGTTCCCGAGGACGCTCTGCCGCCGTCGCCCGTACGCAACCCGGTCCAGCGAGATCAAGCCGACCGGCGCAAAGCTGTCGCGCTGTCGCTGACCTGCACGGTTCCGCCCAAGGTCAGGCCCCGGAGATCGCCCAAGGCTGTCAGCCGGGGCGACTGATAGGGCCGCCGTGCTTTCATGGGCCGGGCTTGCTGCTCCGATTCACCCGCCGCGGGGCGTGGCCCGGATTCGTTGCCGTCGTTGCGCAGGGTTGTCATCGCTGATCAGTACCCATCTTCAGAATTGAGGCGATCGGCCGGGATGCCACGCGTGATGCTAAGACGGGCAGCATTGCCGGCCGATTCGCTGATTGCTGCTCCGTACTGGCAATGGTAATAGTACTATCGTGTCGGCCCTCGTTCACGCGATAATCGCACGTACTGCCTGCCTGGGTCGTGCGGTGTAGTTTGTGCAACATGGCGCCCGCACCGGGTCAGGTCGGTGGGCGTTTGTTGCCGTCTTTCTGTTGGCTGCAAGCTGTCGCTGGCGCGGCGGGCCGCGCGGTGCCCCGGTTGAACGAACGTGAATGCCGAGTGGTCATGCAATTTGAGTGCCAGCCCCGGGTTTCGCTGCGCTCAATGCCCGGCTGCGCGCCGGAATCGCGAGGCGCCCACCGAAGTCAGGAAATCAGCGAATTTCGACACGCATGCAGCATGACCTCTCCCGGCCGAAGGTCGGACCGATCGGCATTACGCTGGACACGCACGTCGTGGTTTCTCCCGAGGTGATGCTGCAGGATATCGGCGGCGAATCCGTGCTGCTGGATCTCAGGAGCGAGAGCTATTTCTCGCTGGATGCCGTCGGCACCCGGATCTGGCACCTCGTCGGGCAGCACGGCCGCCTGCAGGCGGTCCATGCAGCGCTGCTCGCGGAATACGATGTCGAATCGGAGCGCCTCGAACACGACCTCGAAGCATTGATCGCTCGGCTGGCGGAGGCCGGACTGGTGAACGTGGAGACGGCCGGTGCGCACGCAGCTTGACCAATGGCGCGCGTTGCCCGGCGATGAGCGCTGGCTGCTCGTCCGGCTGGTTGTCATGCTGCCGGTGATCGGCGTTGCGCTGAGATTGCTCGGCATGCGGCGCACCTATCGGCTGCTGGGCGGGGCCGATCGACCGGCCGCGAGCGACGTCGTCGGCGGCGAGGACTCCCAGGCAGCGGCGCAGCGGCTGGGACGGCTGGCGGGCATCGCTTCCCGCCACGGATCCTACGCCGCCACCTGCCTCCCGCAATCGCTGGCGGTGTGGTGGCTGCTGCGCCGGCGCGGTCTGCCGGCCGAGCTGCGCATCGGCGTCGGCAAGCCGGAGGAGCACGTCCGCGCCCACGCCTGGGTCGAGCTCGCCGGCCGGGTGGTCAATGGTCCGCCGTCGATCGCCGAAGATTTCGCCGCGTATCGAGATCTCGGCCGGCGCCTTGGAGGGTCGTTCCGAATCCCGTAAACGGCTATGGCAGCGGCTCTGCCGTCCGCTTCGAAATCACGGTTTCTGGCCGGAGGGAATATCGTGTTGCCGGCAGAGGAAGGATTCGACCGTCTGATCGGTGCCGTCCTGCGCGGCGAGGCGACGCGCTTCCCGAAACCGGATCGGCAAACCGAGGTGTCGCAGTTCATTGCGATGGCGCGCTATCACGGAGTGCTGCCGTTGGTCGGCGAACGTTTGAACGCCGCTGCGGGCGAGCAGGCGTGGCCCATTGCGATACGGGAGGCCTGCCGTCGCGAAGCGGCCTCGAACCGCATCGTCGAACTGGCCCGCCGGGCCGAGATACCCCGTGTGCTCGATGGCTTCGCCGCAACTGGCATCAAACCTCTGGTGCTCAAGGGCGGTGCCCTGGCCTACACCCATTATCCGGATCCCGTTTTGCGCCCGCGGAGTGACACCGACCTCCTGATCCCGCAAGCGCGGAAGGAGCGAGCCGAGGAGGCTCTGCGCGTGCTTGGCTACGCCAGGAGTGACGGGGTGTCGGGTGACGTGATCGCGTACCAGGCAACCTGGAGCAGGAAAGACAGCCTCGCGATAGTGCATTCCCTGGACATCCATTGGCGCATCAGCAATTCGCAGATCCTGGCGCAGCTTCTGAGCTACGACGAGTTGGAGGCATGTGCGGTGAAATTGCCGCCGCTCGGTCCAAACGCGCATGCGTTGGCGCCGGTCCACGCGCTGCTCTTTGCCTGCATGCACCGGGCGGGTCACGCGAACGCCCCCTACCATGTCGGCGACGTGATCTACCCGGGCGGGGACCGGCTCATCTGGCTTTATGACATACACCTGCTTGTTTCCCGGATGTCCGATGCGCAATTGGCGGAAGTCGTCGCCTTGGCGGTGTCGAGGCGCTTGAAATCGGTCTGCCGGGAGGCCCTGGAGCGAAGTCGGGACTGCTTCGGCACCCTGATTCCGCCGCAGGTCGCGCAAGGGCTGCGCCACTCGGGTCCCATCGAGCCGGCGGCACGTTACCTAGCCGGCGGGCGAATGCTGCAAATGGCCGGCGACTTCGTTGCGCTCGAGACCTGGGGGCGACGTGCGCGTTTCCTGAAGGAGCTTGCATTCCCGTCCGCCGCGTACATGCGCATGAGGTACGCCGAGCAGACGATACGATGGCTTCCGGTGCTCTATGCTCGGCGGGCGGTAGAGGGTCTTTGCCACCTGGCCGTTGCCCGCAGCACTCGGAGGCGACTCTGATCCGATCGAGACCGCGGTCGGCCGGGTTTGGTGAGCGGGACGGGTTTCTGTTAGCATCCATGGCCATTCACGTTGCCAATTCAGGAGGTATCGTGGCCACGTCCACGTCCGGCTCCGGTTGTCTGGTCGGCCACCTCTTGCAGCGCATCCGGCCCTTGCTTCTTGGAGGGGTCGTCGCAGGCGCCGCCGCGGTGCTGACATCTGCTGCGGTTGCGCAAACCGCGGCGGCTGGCGCGGCGCCCGCGATTTCCGCTGCGACGGAGATCCAGTCGGTGCCCTCGGAACGGTCCAGTCCGGTGCGGATCGAGCCGGTCGAAGAGGAATACCGGATCGGCACCCAGGACCTGCTCGAGGTGCAGGTGCTGGGGATTCAGGACCTGCGGCGGGAAGCCCGCGTCAACGCGAAGGGCATGATCGGGCTGCCGCTCATCGGCGCCGTGCGCGTGGCCGGTCTCACTTCCGCCGAGGCCGAAGCGCTGATCGGCGGGCTCTACAGCAAAAACTATCTGCAGAATCCCGAGGTGTCGGTGTTCGTCAAGGAGTACACGCGGCAGAACGTGACGATCGACGGCGCGGTGGGCAAGCCCGGAATCTATCCGTTGAGGGGCCCGACGACGCTGCTGCAGGCGCTGGCCAACGCGGGCGGCCAGGGGTCGCTCTCGGATCTGAGCGACGTCGTGCTGTTCCGGATGGAAGAAGGCGAGCGGCGCGCGATCAAGTTCGACGTCGCCAGGATCCGCGCAGCGGAAGCCCCGGATCCGCTGTTGCAACCCGGCGACCTGATCGTGGTCAATCGCTCGCCGGCGCGAGTCGCGATCAGGGATTCGTTGCTGGGCGACATCATCGGCATCTTCAACCCGTTCAACTACGTGACGCGGCCGTAGGCCACGCGATGCCCGAGGAAGGTCGCAGCTCTGATCCTCTGGGTTCGCCGCGCACGCCAGCGTCCACCGCGCTCCAGGTCCGCCGCCACACCGACCTCTCGACGCTGCTGCTTCCGGCCGAGGTTGCCCCCGCCGCGGCCGACGACGAGGTCCACTTCCGCGACCTGTGGCATGTCGTCGTCAAGCGGAAGTGGTCGATCGTCGCGTTCTTCCTGATCGTGGTCGTGGCCACAGCGATCGGGACGCTGATGCAAACCCCGATCTATCGCGCCGAAATCACGCTCAGGATCGATGCGGAAGCGTCGAAGATCATCCCATTCAAGGATGGCACGTACTACGATTACGGGGATTCGGAGTATTTCCAGACGCAGCTCGAACTGCTGAAAAGCCGCTCCCTTGCGGAACGCGTCGTCGCGCAGATGAAGCTGAAGCCCGCCGTGGTGCCCGCGCCTTCGACCCGGCCCTGGTGGGAGGAGCTGTTGCGCAAGGACAACCCGCAGGACGTGCCGTTTTCCGCGGAGGAAGCCGCCAAGGCGGCCGCCCGCAGCGCCGCGGATTCGCTGCGCAACGGATTGTCCGTCGTCCCCATCAAGAACACGAAGATGGTCCGCGTGACCTATGCGTCGGCCAACCCCAGGCTCGCGACGGAGATCCTGAACTCGCTCGCGCAGATCTTCATCAATTTCAATATCGAGCAGCGCTACGACCAGTCGTCGTACGCCAAGGCGTTTCTCGAGGAGAAGCTAGCCGAGACCAAGGTGAAGCTCGAGAACAACGAGCGTGCGCTGATCGATTTCCAGCGCGAGAACGCGATTGTCACCGTGGACGACCGCCAGACGGTGCTGTCGTCGACGCTGTCCGACTACAGCGCCGCCGCCAACAAGGCGGAGCAGGATCTGGCCAAAGCCGAAGCGCTCTACGGGCTGATCAAGACCAATCCGGAGGCCGCGCCGCAGGTCATCGAGAGCAAGACGGTGCAGGTGCTGAAGGAACAGCGGGCGAAGCTGCAGGCGGAGTACGCCGACAACCTGCGGATCTACAAGCCGGGCTACCCGAAGATGCAGCAGTTGCAGGCGCAGCTGGACGAGGTCGACAAGAGCATCACGGCCGAGATCGACGCGGTCAAGAAATCGGTAGAAACGTCCTACCAGGGACTGCTGGGGCAGCAGAAGAGCATCCACGCCAAGCTCGAGCAGACGAAGAAGGACGTGCTCGACCTGCAGGGGCGCAGCATCCGCTACAACATCCTGAAACGCGATGTGGACACGGATCGCGCGATCTACAACAGCCTGCTGCAGCGGCTGAACGAGGTCGGCGTGACCGGCGGGACGGGAGCGAACAATATCGCGGTGGTGGATCGGGCCGAAGTTCCGTCGTCCCCGTTCAAACCCGACCTGCGCCAGAACCTGATCATCGCGATGCTGCTTGGGCTCATCGGCGGCATCGCGCTCGCCTTCTTCCTCGAGCACCTCGACGACACCATACGCACGCCCGAGGACATGGAGCAGCTGACACAGCTCCCGGTGCTGGGCGTGGTGCCGAAACTGCAGCACCCGAAGGTCGCCGAAGGCAGGTCGCTGGGACTGATGGCGCACGACGACGTTCGGTCGTCGTTTGCCGAGGCCTATCGCTCCGTGCGCACGGCACTGCAATTCTCCACCCGCGACGGCGCGCCCAGGATATTCATGGTGACCAGCACCGCGCAGGCGGACGGCAAGACGACGACGGCGCTCGCGCTGGCGATCAACAGCGCGCAGACGGGGCGCCCGGTGCTCCTGATCGACGCCGACATGCGCCACCCGGCGGTGCACAAGACTCTCGCGATCGACAACTCGCGCGGACTGTCGAACTTCCTGTCGAGCGACGTGCCCGCCCTCGGCGTGGTGCGCTCGACCGAAATTCCCAATCTGTTCGTGATCCCGGCGGGACCGATGCCGCCGAATCCGGTGGAGTTGCTCTCCGGGCCGAAGCTCGCGTCGCTGCTGGGGCAGCTCGGCGACAGGTTCGCGCAGATCGTCGTAGACTCGCCGCCAGTGCTCGGTCTCGCGGATTCGATCGTGCTCGGCGACCAGGTCGGCGCGTTGCTCTTCGTCGTCGCGTCCGGCAGCACGCGCAAGGCGCACGCGCGCGCGGCATTGAAGCGCCTGCGCCAGGCGAACGTGCACCCGCTGGGCGCCATCATGACCAAGCTCGATCTGCGCGACGGCATGTACGGCTACGAGAGCGCGTACTACTACTACCGGAGCACCAGCGATGTGCCGCAGCTCACATGAGCCCGCCGGGCCGCCCCAAGGGCGATCGGAGCGCGCAGCGCGAAGGTACTCAGGAGCCCGCGGGCGCAGGGCGAAACCGGAGCGCGCAGCGCGAAGGTACTCCAGTGAGCCCGCCGGGCCGCCCCAAGGGCGAATACCGGAGCGCGCAGCGCGAAGGTACTCCAGTGAACCGCGCGCGATGGCGGCGGCAAACCCGGCGGGGCTTCCGGGCGTGATCTGTAGCAGCAGCCATGCCTGATCCCGTTTCCGCGGATCGCACCGCGGAATTGCTCCTCTGGTACTTTCGGGAGCCCATGCGTTACCGCGCCGAAGCACGGCGTCGCGATGCGCCGCTGCTCGATTCCGAGGTGGTTCTCAAGCTCGCGCTGGGCCGCCGGATCGATTTCGTCGCGGCGGTGCCGAGCGACGCGGAAACCGCCGCAACGCTGCAGAAAGCCGCGGCATCGTACGTGCGACACCTCTTCTTCCGTCCCGACGCGACGCCTTACCAGACGCTGGGTCTCGCCCCAGGCGCGGCGCCGGAGGCGATCAAGGAGAGCTTCCGGCTGCTGATGCATCTCGTCCATCCCGATCGCCAGGACACACGAGCGGTCTGGCCGGATGCGTTTGCGGCGCAGGCCAACCGCGCCTACGGGATCCTGCGCAACCAGGACGCGCGCGCGCGGTTCGACCACGAGGCGCAAGCGCGCGCCGCGATGGCAAGGGCCATGCATCGGGCCGCGGCTGCGGCGGCGGCGTCGAAGATGCCCGTCGTGCTGCGACCGCGGCCTCGGCCCGGACGAGCAGGATTGCTGGATCGGATGCTGCTGCCCGAATGGCTGACGGCGGGAGTGGGCGGGTATGCGCGCGAGCACCCGGCGACGATAGCGTTCTGCGTTCTTGTCGCTGCCGCTGCATTGACTGTCGGCACGTTGGGTTGGGAAGGCAGGGAACGATGGCTGACCCAGGAAGTCCAGGAGACTCGGGCGCCGGCTGCGCCAACGTTGCTCGCCGCCGCGCCAGCCGCGCGCTTCGGCGCCCTCCCTCCCGAGAGCAGCGCGCCCGAGCCGGCATCGATCGTGGGAGACAGCCGGCAGCCTGCGCAGGCCGCTCCATCGCCGGCGCTGGTACGGTCCGCCGGCACCAGTGTCGGAATCATGCAGGCCCCGCCGGTCGTGGCCAGCGCTCGCGTGGTCACAACCGCTCCGGTCGCGGTGGCGAGTCATCCAGACGTCGTGGCGAGCCCCCCAGTGGCGGTCGCGAGTCCTCCAGCCGCGGCGGCGGGTCCTCCGGTTGCGCCGGAGCCGCCGGCACCCGCCGAACAGACAGCGATGATCGCCGCGTCCGTCGCGCCGTCAGCGCCGCCGGCCAGTACGGAGATCGAGACGCTGTTCGCGACGTTCGTCGAAACCTACGAGCGAGGTCGCATCGACGCGTTCGCCGCTCTGTTCGACGATGACGCCGACACCAACCTTCGGCATGGCCGGGCGGCCATTCGCGGTGAATACGACGAGCTCTTTCGACTGTCCCAGTGGCGCAAGATGCAGCTGACGCGCATCAACTGGAAACGCGTCGGCGACCGAGCGGTGGCAAAGGGCGAGATCACCGTCAGGATCGGCTGGCGCGACGGCCGTGAGGTCGAGCAGCGCCTCGCCGTCGACATGGAGCTCGTGCGACGCGACGGGCGCGTGGTGATCGCCCGGCTGTCGCAGCAGCAGAAGAATTGAGCGTCCTTCGCCAGTGCTGGCCCGGATAAACGCTTTGTCGCGCGCTGCGGTGCTGGCTTTGGCCATCCCCGTTGCGCTGCTGCTGGCCTGGCGCGTGCTGGTCTCGGGGATCGGCGCGCTCGCCGAACGCGCCGTCGAGACGGGCGGACAGGCCGCCGGCGCGCCGCCGGACACAGTGGCCGCGGAGACGTCGATGCGTCAGCGCCTCGCCCGGAATCCGGCCGATGCGACGGCAATACTCCTGCTGGCCATCGAGCTCGAACGGCAGGGCAGGCGCGACGAGGCGGATGCTGCGATGCGTGCGGCGGTGCGCCTCGCCCCCGCGGATCCGCAATCCCTGCTTCTCGTGGCGGGATATTTCCTGCGCGCGGGCGAAGAGGCGCAGGCGCTCGCGACCCTGCGGCGCGCGGTCGATTCATCCCAGGCGGCAGTCGGCGACCGCGTCTGGCCCGTATTTTCCGCGGCGCTCGGCACCGGTCGCCACCGCAGATTTTTCGACGCCATGGCCCGCGAAAATCCGTCGTGGTGGCCGGTGTTTTTCCGTTACGCCTGTACGCGCGCCCCAAGTGCAGGCGCGGTGCAAGCGGTTTATGCGGCGCGCGTCGCCGCCGACCTGGCGACTGTCGACGAGCGGCACTGCCTGATCGAGCGACTGCAGCAGGACGGCCAGTGGTCGGGCGCGTACTTCGTCTGGTTGAACGGGCTGCCGCTGGAACAGCGGCAGCGTGTGGGATACGTCTTCAACGGTGGATTCGAGCTGCCGCTTTCGAATTCGGGGTTCGACTGGAGGATTCCGGTGCAGGACGGCGTCGTCGTTTCGGCTGAACCGGGCGACGGCAACACCGGTACGCTTGCTCTGCACGTGACGTTCGTCAATCAACGCTACGCCGGACCGCCGATCTACCAGTATCTCCTGCTGGGTCCCGGGCGATATCGGCTGGAGGGCCGGGCGCGCTCGGACCTCAACGCGTGGCTGGGATTGCAATGGGGCCTCTATTGCCAGAGCGGGGCGCGAACCGAGACGAAGCAACTTGCGCACAGCCAGCCCTTTGCAGGTTCGACGCGATGGCGGGCGTTTGGCGAGGAATTCGCGGTGCCGGCAAATTGTCCGGCCCAGATGCTGCGCCTCGAGCTTGCCAACCCCAAGCAAGGGGCGAACGCACCTGGAACCGTGGCAATTAGATTGAAAGGGAAGGTCTGGTTCGACGATGTGCAGGTCCGCATCGTTGACTAACAGGAAGGGGGTTGCTAGGCTCGGAATGATGATTGCTTCGTTGCAGGGCCGTAATCCTCGAGTGATCACCCCCGAGGCGAAAGGAGCGATGTACGCCCTCATGAATGGCGCCGTCCTGGCGCTCGCCGCCATGCTCTGCGCAGGCGAGGCGCAGGCGCAGCAGTCGGCGTCGCCGCGCCCGATCGCGCGAGTGACCGGGTTGCAGGGCAACGTGCTGGTCAGCCAGGCCGACGGAATGGCGGCGGCCGTCGACGGGCAGCAGCTCGCGCCAGGCGCGCGGTTGATCACCACGGCGGGCGCCAAGGTCACGATCACCTACGAGCGCGGATGTCGGGTGAGCATGGGCGAGAACCAGCGGTATACCGTGCGCGAGGCGGCGGAATGCACCGCGGCGAAGGCGCCGCCGCTGGGCGCAGCCACTCCCTTCGCTGTTCTTGCGGGACCCCAGGTGGTCAACGCCGGAGGTAGTGTCGTGCGCGGTGATCTGGGCGTAAGCCCGGGAACCGCGGTTGTCGGTTTCCCCGGGGGCAAGGTGATCGACGGCACGATTCAAACGACTGGCGACACGCCGAGCCAGGCGCAGAAGGATGCGGCGAAAGCCTACGCCGATCTGGCCGGCCAGCAGTGCAATGTCAGATTGATCGGGCAGGACCTCGGCGGGCAAACGCTCACGCCGGGCGTCTACTGCTTTCCGTCCGCCGCAGCCACGTTGACCGGCGAGCTCGTTTTGGACGCCCAGGGCGATCCGAATGCCGTCTTCATTTTTCAGGTGGGAACCACGCTGACGGCCGCGGCCAATTCGAGGGTGCGCGTGGCCAACAGCGGCCAGGATGCCAACGAAGGCGATCCGTCGGCGGATTCGCGCACCCGGCGGCGCGATTCGCTCTGCCACGTGTATTGGCAGGTCGGTAATTCGGTCGCCATCGGCGCCGCGAGTCGCTTTATCGGCACCATCATCGCGATGGAACGCATCGGCCTGGCGGGCCGCGCAACCGTCGACGGCCGCACCCTGGCGCGAACCGGCAACGTGACGATGGACACCAATTCCGTCGAAATACCGCAGTGCATACTGCCCTTTGCATATTGGCCTCAAACCATTGGCCTGACCGGCGCCGGCGTCATCACTTACGAGGTCCTGAAGAACAAGAAGTCGAAAAGCCCGAACTGACCCATCATCGAAACCAAGACCGTCCGACACGTGGAGCCTGCGGGCTCCATGTTTTTTTGTTGCTTCGCCGCCTTCCTGCTGCTGGCGCCGCTGTACAAGGCCGGCAACCGGCCGGTTCCGCTGTTGCTGCTCGAGCTCGCGGCGGTGGGTTTCCTGTTCGCGATCGTCGCGGTGCACCGGGCGCCCATTGCCCTTCCGCGTACGCTGACGGCGGCGATCGGCCTGTTGCTGCTCTATCCGCTCGTGCAGCTGATTCCGCTCCCGGATGCGCTCTGGCGGGCGTTGCCCGGGCACGGCGAGTACGCGGCGGTGCTCGACCGATTCGCGGCCAGCGACGGCGCAGGCGCGTGGCGCGCGATCTCGGTGGTTCCCGTCGCCACCGAGTACGGCTGGCTTGCGCTGCTGCCGCCGCTCGCGTGCCTGCTGGGCGTGTTGCGGCTGTCGCCCGCGCACGCCGCGCGGCTTCTGCTGTTGCTGGCGATCGTCGCCGGCGCCGAGGGCGTGCTGGGGCTGCTGCAGGTCGGGCCAAGTGGCGGCGGGATGCTCTATTTCGGCAACGAGGAGCCGGGCCAGTACGTCGCGATCGGCACGTTCGTCAATCGCAATCACCTCGCGTCGCTGCTGGCGATGGCGCTGCCGGTGATCGTCGGCCTGCTCGTCTTCGCCATTCGTCCCGGGCGCCATACGCACAAGCGACCGGTGCAGGCTCCTCCGTCGGAAGTCATCGCCAAGCGAACGCTCCTGTTCGCGTCGGCGGTGATCATCCTGGTGTGCCTGCTGTTCACGCGCTCCCGCGCGGGGATCGCATCCGGCCTGGTCGGGCTCGCGTGCGCTGCGTTGGTCCTCGTGCGCGCGCGCGCCGCCCGTGCGCAGACGTCGCGCCTGCGGGTCGCGAGCTACGTCGTGAGCGGCCTCGTTCTCATTTCGATCGGCGTCGCGCTCGCGATCGGCATCGGCCCGTTGCTGCGGGGGCTCGAACCAGGGCAGCTGCAGGCAAGCGCAGATTTCCGCTGGACCATTTACGCGGCGACGCTGCGCGCGGCCATCGAGTTCCTGCCTTTCGGCAGCGGGTTGTCAACGTATGCGCACGTGTTCCCGCGCTTCCAGGTCGCGGACGTCGGCGGGTTCATCGATTACGCGCACAATGACTATCTGCAGGCATTCATGGAGCTGGGGCTCGTAGCGCCGATCGTGCTGTCGCTGTTGCTCGCGACCTGGTTGGCGCGCTTCATCGGCCTGCTGCGCGACCGCCTGGGCCGCAGCTTCACGCTGCTGCAGCTTGGAGCCGCGCTCGGCATGGTGCCGATGATGCTTCACAGCGTGTTCGATTTCGCGCTGCACATGCCGGCCATCGCCATGTGGTTCGCCGTTCTGGCGGGCGTAATGCTGCATCCGGGTGTCGAGGGCGAGCCGGCCAGCGGCATCCGGCACGATGAGCGGAGTCAGGCGTAACCGCAATGATCGACCTCCACTGCCACCTGCTGCCCGGGATCGACGACGGCTCCCCCGACGAGGCGACCTCGCTCGCGATGGCGCGCATTGCCGTCGCCGACGGCATTCGCACCACGGCGTGCACGCCGCACATCTATCCGGGGCTCTACGAGAACGACACGGCCGGGATCAAGACACGGGTCGGGACGTTGCAGCGACGGCTGGTCGACGAGGGGATTCCGCTCGGCCTCACGCTGGGTGCCGATGCGCATTTGACGCCGGAATTGCTCGGGCGCCTGCGCGCGGGAACCGCGCCGTCGCTCGCCGGGGGCCGCTATTTCCTGCTGGAGCCGCCGCATACGGTCGCGCCGCCGCGGTTTTCCGAAGCGATGTTCGATTTCGTCGGCGCCGGCTACGTGCCCGTGCTGACGCATCCCGAGCGACTCACCTGGATCAAGGCGCACTACGCGGTGTTCGTCGCGCTGGTGAATAGTGGCGTCTGGATGCAGGTGACGGCGGGCAGCCTGACGGGCCGCTTCGGCAGGGATGCGCGGTATTTCGGGGAGAAGATGCTGGACGAGGGGCTCGTGCATCTGCTCGCCACCGACGCCCACGGCGTGCGGCATCGCGCGCCGCTGCTCGCCGAGGGGCGCGATGCCGCCGCGAGGAGGGTTGGCGTCGAGGAGGCACAGCGGCTTGTCGTCGATCGGCCGCAGGCGATCCTCGACAATCGCCGGCCGGCCGAGGTGGCACCTGTTCCCGCGTTTCTCGACGGCGGAGTGAAGGCGCGTCGCCGCGGGTTTCTCGGCCGGTTCATTGGCCGCGGACCGCGAGGATAATCGCGCCGCAGAGCGACCGATTGCGTGCCGCCAGTCGGCCGCCGCGGGCCGGCCTTCCCGGCGGCAGGGAAATTGCTTTGTTGAGGCCGCAATCCACGGCACCCCGGACGTCGGGGCCGGGACATTGGCAGGGCCCTCCGGGCCAGACCAGGCAAAAACAATGCAAAACGTTGTTCTATCTGATCAAAAGTCAAAATGTATCGGGCCGCCGTCGAGGCCGTGCGACGCTTCGAGCGGGCACGCCCCGGCTCGGCGAGGTGCGACGGAAATTGCGTCCGACTGCCCCTGCGCGGCAGCGAGCCACCCTCACCTGACTGCTATCCGCTTGACCGCGGCCGTTGCCATGAACTTGCCCAAGGTCAACCTGTCGCTCGGACGAATCCGGAGCCAAATCCTGGTCTCGTTCGTCGTGCTGCTCGTCGTCGTGCAGGTCGCCGGGCTGCTTGCTGGTCCATTTCGTGGGCACAGCGTCCGTCCGCGGGACGGCGAGCGCGGAGGTCGCGTCCGGCTCGAAAGCCTTCGAGCGCGTGCTGGACCTCGATGCGCAGCGACTGATCGAGGGCGTGCGGTTGCTGGTGGCCGATCCGGCCGTGCGGGAGACCGCCGCAACGGCCGACCGCAGCACGCTGGGACCGACGTTGGCGAAGCATGGCAAGCGCATCGGATCGGCGATGATGCTGCTGGTCGACCCGGATCGGCGGGTTGTCGCCGGAACGCTCGGCGGCGAAATCGGACGCCCCTTCAGCCACACCAAGCTGCTCGACCGTTCGTCGGCGACACAGCAGGCCTCCGCGCTGGTCGCGGTCGGCGGGCAGCTCTACCATCTCGTCGTCGTTCCGCTGCTTGTCGCCGCCGCAGCCCGCGGTGTGGATTGCCGCGGGAATCCGGATCGACGACGCCATGGCGCAGGAAATGCGCAATCTGACCGGGCTCGATGTCACCTTTCTGAGCCGCCCGGCGGCGGGCTCGTGGAAGGCCGGCGCCAGCACGCTGGCGGAGCCGGCACGGTCGGATCTCGCTCGCGACGTCGGCGCCAACCGGTATTCCACCATCGGCAGCGATGGCAACGCGGAGTTCGGCGACGATGCGATCACGCGGGTCATCAACCTGGCGCCGCGCGCCGACGATGGCGCCGTCGCGGTGCTGCAGCGGTCGCTGCCGGCAGCGCTCGAGTCGCTGCTTGCGACGGAGCAGCGGCTAGCGCTCGTCGGCTTGCTCGGGATCGCCGTGACTGCGCTCGTCGGGCTGTGCGCTGGCGCGGGGAATCGCCCACCCGTTGGGCGAAATGACCGCCGCCGCACGTCGTGTGGCCGCTGGCGATTTCGCGCCGATCGACGTCGTTGCGCGCAAGGACGAGGTCGGCGTTCTGGCGACGGCATTTCGCGCGATGCAGGAAGGCGTCGCGGCCAACGTGTCGAAGATGACCGAACTGGCGCACCGCGACGCGCTGACGGGTCTGCCGACGAAGTTGCTGTTCGCGGATCGACTGGACCAGGCGATCGCAACCGGCGCTCGTGCCGGCACGCCCGTCGCCTTGCTGGTCCTCAACCTCGATCGTTTCGGACATGTCAACGAAACGCTCGGACATCATATCGGAGACATGCTGCTGCGCGAGGTCGCGGCCCGGCTGCGGTCCGTCATCCGACGCGCCAACGACACCGTCGCCCGCATCGGCGGCGATGAGTTCGCCATCCTGATGCTGGGTTGCCGGTTGAGCGACGCGCAGCGGGTGGCCGAAGCCGTCGCGCGGGCGCTCGAGGTCAAGATGACCCTCGACGGGCACGTTGTCGACGTCCATCCGAGCATCGGTGTGGCTGTATGCCCCGACCACGGTCACGATCCGGGCAAGCTGCTTCAGCGCGCCGACGTCGCGATGCACGCGGCCAAGCAGGACAAGCTGCGGATCGTCACCTGGGACGACCGCTACGAGGAAAACGGCGAAAAGCGGCTGGCGCTGATGAGCGATCTCAAGAAGGCCGTCGACAACGAGGAGCTCGCGCTGATCTATCAGCCGCGGGTCGCGCTCGGTGAATGCGGCGAGCATTTCGTCGAGGCCCTCGTCCGCTGGCAGCATCCGACGCGCGGGCTGGTTCCCCCGTCGGAATTCGTCCCCCTCGCCGAGCAGACCGGCTACATCCGTATCATCACGCAATGGGTGCTGGGCCGTGCGGTCGCCCAATGCGCGGAGTGGCGCAACCGCGGCCTGCCGATGAACATCTCGGTCAACATTTCGGCGTGCGACCTGGTCGACGTCGATCTGCCGGCGCGCCTGTCCCAGCTCTTCGAAAAGGAAGGGTGCTCCGCGCAATGGATCACGCTCGAGGTCACCGAGAATGCGATCGTCGGCGACCCTGGCCATGCGCTCAAGAATCTCGAGCGCCTGCACGAGCTGGGATGCAAGCTCGCGCTCGACGACTACGGCACGGGTTATTCGACGCTGGCTTACCTGCGGCGCCTGCCGCTAGACGAGCTCAAGGTCGACAAGTCGTTCACGATGGGCATGACGGCGGACGCCAGCGACGCGCTCATCGTCCGCTCGACGATCGAGCTCGCGCACAAGCTGGGGCTCGTGGTCGTCGCCGGCGGTGTCGAGGACGAGGCGACGCTGGAACGAGTTGCGCGCACTGGGCTGCGACGCGGTGCAGGGGTTCCTGGTGAGCCGGCCGCTTCCTGCCGACGACGTGCCGTCCTGGGTACGCGAGTCGTCATGGACGCGCGCGGCACGCGAAAAGACGTCGCTGCGTCGCGTGAGCTAGCCCCGCTTCCACGCTTGCCACGGTGACCGCGCGCCGCTACGCTCCGCGGCGTGCTCTCGATCCGCCAGCTCGCCAAGACCTACGCCGGCCCGCAGCAACGCACGGTCCTTGCCGGCATTGACCTCGAGCTCGTCCCCGGCGACTACGTCGCGGTGATGGGTGAATCCGGGATCGGCAAGTCGACGCTGCTCAATCTCGTCGCCGGGCTGGATCGTCCCGACGCCGGCTCGATCGCCCTCGACGGCGTCGAGCTCGCGACGCTCGACGACGACGCGCTGACGGCCGTGCGCCGGGTGAAGATGGGATTCGTCTTCCAGGCCTTCCACGTGTTGCCCTATCTGACGGTCGGGCAGAACGTGGAGCTGCCGCTGTCGCTGGTCGGCGTTTCCGCGGCCAGGGCCGAAGCGAAGGTGACCGCCATGCTGGCGGCCGTGGGCCTCGCCGATCGCAGCACGAGCATGCCGCGCGAACTTTCCGGTGGCGAACTGCAGCGGGTCGCGATCGCCCGCGCGCTGGTCCACGGCCCGCGACTGGTGCTGGCCGACGAGCCCACCGGCAACCTCGACCCCGATAGCGCGGGCCAGGTGCTGCGTCTGCTGCGCGATCAGGTCAAGGCGAACCGCGCCGCGGGCATTCTCGTCACGCATTCGCGGACCGCCGCCGAGACCGCCGACCGCATCCTGGTGCTCACGCGGGACGGATTGCGTTCCTGACCCCGATGCCCATGGCTGCCTGGCTGACGCCGATGCGCGGCGCGCTCGCGCAGAACCGGATGCGCACGGCGCTCGCGATGCTCGCGATCGCGCTCGGCGTGGCGCTTGGCTACGCGGTGCAGCTCATCAACGCGGCTGCGGTCAACGAGCTGGCGCAAGGCGTCCAGACGCTGTCGGGCGATGCCGACCTCGAGGTGCGCGGCCCGCGCGGCGGCTTCCCCGAGGCGATTTATCCCGACCTCGCACGGATGACGGAGGTGGCGGTGGCGAGCCCCGTGGTCGAGGTCGACGCGAAGATCGCCGGCGGCGACGTTCCGCTGAAGGTCGTCGGCATCGACATTTTCCGCGCCGGATTCATCCAGCCCGGCCTGATCGCAAGCACGGCCGAGCGGCTCGACGCGTTGCGCCCCGATGCGCTTTTCCTGAGTCCGGCGGCGGCGCGCTGGCTGGGCGTGGCGACGGGAGACTCCGTCCGCGTGCAGGTCGCGCTGGCGGATGTGCCGCTGCGCGTGGCAGGCGAGCTTGTCGCCGCGGGCAACCAGCGCTTCGCGGTGATGGACATCGCCGGCGCTCAGGCCGTCTTCGACCGCCTGGGTTCGCTCAGCCGTATCGATCTGCGCCTCAAGCCGGGCGTCGACGTGGCCGCCTTCGCCGAACGATTGCGGCCGGACTTGCCGCCGGGACTCGCCGTCCTTCGCCCCGAGACGGCCATCGCTGCGGGCGCCAGCCTGTCGCGATCGTATCGCGTCAATCTCAACGTGCTGGCTCTGGTTGCCCTGTTCACGGGCGGCCTGCTCGTGTTTTCGACGCAGGCGCATTCGGTCGCGCGCCGACGCGCGCAGTTCGCGCTGTTGCGGGTGCTGGGCGTCACGCGCCGGCGGCTCACGGTGCTGATCGTGGCCGAAGGAGCCGTGATCGGTGTCGCGGGCAGCGCGCTCGGGCTGGCGCTGGGATTCGCGCTGGCCCAGATCGCCGTGCGGTGGGTCGGCGCGGACCTCGGCTCCGGGTATTTCCGCGGCGTCGTGCCCACGCTTGCGGTCGAGCCGGACGCGCTGGGTCTGTTTTTCGTCCTCGGCATCGCCGTTGCGATGGCGGGCAGCTTCGCGCCGGCGCTCGAGACCGCGCGCGCATCGCCCGCGCAGGCGCTGAAGGCGGGCGACGAGGAACGGGCCTACGCGCGCCTGCGGCCCGTCACGCCGGGCCTGGCGGTGATGGCGCTTGGCGCCATCGCCACCGGATTGCCACCGGTGGCGGGGTTGCCGTTGTTCGGCTACGGGGCGATCGCCTTGCTGCTGGTTGGCACGCTGATGCTGATGCCGCGCCTGACCGTGACGGCGCTGTCGCTGTTGCACATGCCGAATGCGCCCGCGCCGCGACTCGCGCTCGCGCAGCTGCGCGGGGCGCCCGGGCAGGCGGCCGTCAGCCTCGCGGCGATTGTCGCGAGCGTCAGTCTCACCGTGTCGATGGTGATCATGGTCGCGTCGTTTCGCGATTCGCTCGACGCGTGGCTCGAGCGCATTCTGCCGGCCGACATGTACTTCCGCGCCGCGAGCGGCGGCGACACCGCGTATCTGACCCCGGACGTCCAGGCGATGCTCGCGGGGCTGCCCGGCGTGCGACGGGCCGAGTTCCTGCGCGAGCAGCAGCTGTTGCTCGATCCGGCGCGGCCACGGATCGTGCTGCAGGCGCGCAGTGTCGATCCCGCGGATCCGGCGCGCGCACTGCCCATCATCGGCGCCACGATCGCGGTGGCCGCCGCGGCGCCGCCGCCGGTGTGGGTGAGTGAGGCGGCGGTGGACCTCTACGGTTTTGCGCCGGGGAGCGTCATCGCGTTGCCGCTCGCGGCCAATCTCGAGCGCTTTACCGTTGCGGGCGTCTGGCGGGACTACGGGCGCCAGCAAGGGGTGGTCGCGATGGAGCGCTCGCGCTACATCGCGTTGACCGGTGACCGCACGGCCACCACCGGCGCCTTGTGGCTGGCCGAGGGCGCGGACCGGCCCGCGGTCGAGGCGTCGATCCGGCGCGATGTTCCCGGCGGCGAGCGGCTCGAAATCGCGTTGCCCGGCGAGATCCGCGACGCGTCGCTCACCGTGTTCGACCGCACGTTCGCGGTGACCTATGCACTGGAGCTGGCGGCGGTGGTCATCGGTCTCATCGGTCTCTCGTCGTCGTTCGGCGCGCTGGTGCTCGCGCGTCGCCGCGAGTTCGGCGTGCTGCGCCACCTCGGCATGACGCGACGGCAGATCGGCGGGATGCTCGCGACCGAGGGCCTCGCGGTCAGCGCCATCGGCCTTGTCATCGGCCTTGCCCTGGGCTTCGTGATCAGCCTGATCCTGATCCATGTCGTGAACCGGCAGTCCTTTCACTGGGGAATGGAGCTGTCGCTGCCGTGGCCGGCGCTTGCGGGATTCGGCCTGCTGCTGCTTGGGTTGTCGATGCTGACCGCGCTCGTCAGCGGACGGCAGGCGATGGGCGCGGATGTCGTGAGCGCTGTGAAGGACGACTGGTGAGCCGCCTTCGCGCGAGCGCAACGGGGCAGCGATGAAGCGGCGCGTCTTCCTGGCGCTCCCTCTCGCGATGGCCGCCGGTCGCACGATCGCCGACGTGGATTACGCGCGCGTCGCTCCGCGCGCGCTCGAGTTTCCTCGCGATCACGGTGCCCATCCGGAGTTTCGCACCGAGTGGTGGTACGTCACGGGCTGGGTCGCCGACCCCGCGGGACGCGACTACGGCGTGCAGGTCACGTTCTTCCGCAACCGGCCGGGCATTGCGGAGGCGAGCCCAAGCGCCTTCGCGCCGCGGGAGCTCGTGTTCGCGCACGCGGCGCTCGCCGATCCGCGGCACGGGCGCCTCCGCCACGACCAGCGGGCCGCGCGCGCGGGCTTCGGTCTTGCGGGTACCGAGCAAGCGTCGATGCGCGCCTACATCGATGACTGGTCGCTGGCGCTGGCCGACGGCCGTTATGTCGCGAAGATCGCCGCGCGCGAGTTCACTCTCGATCTGGTGTTCGCGCCGACGCAGCCGCTGCTGCTCCAGGGCGATGGCGGTTACTCGCGCAAGGGGCCGGACGCCGCGCAGTCCAGCCATTACTACAGTCGGCCGCAGCTTGCCGTGACCGGAACGGTGACGGTTGCCGGCGGCGTTTCCGCGGTCACCGGCACGGCGTGGCTCGATCACGAATGGTCGAGCACCGTGATGGCGCCGGGCGCCGCGGGCTGGGATTGGGCCGGGATCAATCTCGCCGATGGCGGGGCGCTGATGGCGTTCCGGATGCGCGACAAGTCCGGCGGCGCGCTGTGGGCCGGCGGCACGCTGCGCGCGCCGATGGCCGCGTGCGCACGTCTTCGCCCGGATGAAATCCGCTTCGAGGCGATACGGTCATGGCGTTCGCCGCGCACGGGCGTGGCCTATCCGGTGGCGATGAGCATCGTCGCCGGCGACATCGCGCTGACGCTGGAACCGCTCGTCGACGACCAGGAGCTCGATTCGCGCGCGAGCACCGGCACGATCTACTGGGAGGGAGCGGTGCGCGCGGCGATCGCCGGGCGCGAGGCCGGGCGCGGGTATCTCGAGCTGACCGGCTACGGGGCGCCGTTGCGGCTCTGACTCCGTTACGCCATCTTGACGATCCGGCCCTCGCGCCAGGACGTCGTCGCGGCTTCGGCGAGCTCGAGCGCCTTCAGGCCGTCGTCGATGGTCGTGCGCAGCTTCTCCTTGCCGGCCAGCACCGCGAAGAAGTGGGCCATTTCGTTCGCGTACGCCGCGCGATAGCGCTCGAGGAAGAAATGCTCGGGCAGGTCGCGCAGGACCGCCGTCGTGGTGCTCGCGACCACCTCGGTCGGCGCGTGATTGCCGGCCTGCAGCATGCCGCCGCTGCCCAGCACCTCGAAGCGCTGATCGTAGCCGTACGCGGCGCGGCGGCTGGTGTTGATCTGGCAGAGGCGCCCGCGTTTCGTGCGGATCGTCACCGCGGTCGAGTCGACGTCGCCGGCCTCGGCGATCGCCGGGTCGACGAGGCAGGACGCGTTGGCGTGCACGGTCTCCGCTTCGTCGCCGAGGATCCAGCGAAAGACGTCGAAGTCGTGGATCAGCATGTCCTTGAAGATGCCGCCCGAGCTCTTGATGTACGGGATCGGCGGGGCGCCGGGGTCGCGGCTGGTCACCACGAGCATCTCGGGCGTGCCGATCTCGCCGGCGGCGAGCCGCTTCTTCAGCGCGGCGAACGTGGGATCGAAGCGGCGCTGGAAGCCGATCATGCAGGTGATGCCGGCCCGCGCGACCGCCTCGGCGCAGGCTGCGCGCCCGGGCGATGGCGAGGTCGACCGGCTTTTCGCAGAAGATCTGCTTGCCGGCCGCCGCGGCCGCGAGGATCAGGTCGGCGTGGGTGTCCGTGTACGAGCAGATCAGCACCGCGCCGATCGCCGGGTCGGCGAAAACCTGCGCGGTCGTCGCCGTCTTGGCGCCATGCTGCGCCGCCAG
This sequence comes from uncultured beta proteobacterium, assembly GCA_963708855.1. Classification (GTDB taxonomy): domain Bacteria; phylum Pseudomonadota; class Gammaproteobacteria; order Burkholderiales; family Casimicrobiaceae; genus CAIWHR01. The sequence goes on from CAVPUM010000022.1 coordinate 325,853, forward strand.
TGCGGCGGCGGCCTCGGTGTTGGGGTCGATCACGTACTTGAGCCGCGCGCCGGATTCGCGCGCGAGATTGCCCGCGTGGATCTTGCCGATGCGGCCTGCGCCGAAGAGTGCGACGTCGATCATGTTCGTTCGCCTTAAATGGGGCGCAGGGTTGCGCCGTCCGGTGAGGTATTCTATGTTACCGGAACCGCACCGACTCGGATGTGCGAAGCCGGCCGCGCGGACCTTTCCTGCCTCCCATGAAGAACAACACCCGTTTTGCCGCCGGCCGGCGCTTCGACGTCGTCTGCCTCGGCCGGTTCGCCGTCGACTTCTACGCCCAGCAGATCGGCGCCCGCCTCGAGGACGTCGCCAGCTTCTCCAAGTACCTCGGCGGCTCGTCGGCCAACACCGCGTTCGGCTGCGCGCGGCTGGGCCTGTCCACCGCGATGGCGGCGCGCGTCGGCGACGATGCGATGGGCCGCTTCCTCACCGAGACGCTCGCGCGCGAAGGCTGCGATGTCTCGCACGTCAGCATCGACCCGGCGCGGCTTACCGCCTGCGTGGTGCTCGGGATCAAGGACCGGGACACCTTCCCGCTGATCTTCTACCGCGAGAACTGCGCCGACATGGCGGTGACCGAGGACGACGTCGCCGAGGACTTCCTCGCGCAGTCGAAGGCACTGCTGATCACCGGCACGCACTTCTCGACCGAGCACGTGCATCGCGTGAGCACGACCGCGCTCGAGCGCGCGCGGCGCAACGGCGTGCGCACGGTGCTCGACATCGATTATCGGCCGGTGCTGTGGGGGCTCACCAAGCGCGGCGACGGCGAGACGCGCTTCATCGCCAACGACGCCGTGACGGCGCATCTGCAGGCGATCCTGCCGCTGTTCGATCTCGTGATCGGCACGATGGAGGAGTTCGCCATCGCCGGCGGGAGCACCGACATCATCGCGGCCCTGACTGCGGTGCGCACGGTGACGCCGGCCACGCTCGTCGTCAAGCGCGGCCCGATGGGTTGCGCCGTGATCGACGGCCCGATTCCCCGCTCGCTGGACGACGCCTTCAACGGCCATGGCGTCGAGGTCGAGGTGCTCAACGTGCTGGGCGCCGGCGATGCCTTCTCGGCCGGCTTCCTGTCCGGCTGGGTGCGCGGCGAAAACTACGACGAATGCTGCCGCTACGCCAATGCCTGCGGCGCGCTGGTCGTGTCGCGGCACGCGTGCGCGCCGTCGATGCCCACGCGCGTCGAGCTCGATCACTACCTCGCCAACGCCGAGCGCATTCCGCGACCCGATCGCGACGACGAGCTCAAGCGCCTGCACCGCAAGACGGCGCCGCGCACGCCGCGGCCCGAGCTCTTCATTTTCGCGTTCGACCACCGCGATCAGCTGTTCGATCTGGTCCGGGCCACGGGTGCCCGGGAAAGCCGGCTGGCCGCCCCTGAAAAGGCTGTTCGTCGAAGCCGTCGCCGCAACCGAAGCGGCGCGGGGGCTGGCGGGTCGCGTCGGCCTCCTGTGCGACGACAGGTATGGCCAGGACGCGCTGAACGCCGCCACCGGCCGCGGCTGGTGGGTAGGGCGACCGGTCGAATGGCCCGGATCCAATCCGGTCGTGTTCGAGCATGGGCGCTCGGTCGGCACGACGTTGATCGGCTGGCCGGTCGAGCAGGTCGTGAAATGCCTGGTGCCGTTCCATCCGGATGACGACGTCGACAACCGGCTGGAAAACGAGGCCCAGGTGAAGGCGCTCTACGACGCGGTGCAGGTCAGCGGGCATGAGCTCCTGCTCGAGATCGTCCCGCCGAAGGGCCTGCCGCCGGGGCCGGACGTGCTGCTGCGCGCGATGAAGCGGCTCTACAACCTCGGTGTCTTTCCCGAATGGTGGAAACTGCCGCCGCCCCAGGCCGCCGAATGGCCGGCGATCGACGCGCTCATCGACGAGCGCGACCCGTATTGCCGCGGCGTCGTGCTGCTCGGCTTGAGCGCGCCGATCGCCGATCTGGCGCGCGGCTTTGCCGACGCGGCAGAGAGCCGCAGCTGCCGCGGCTTTGCCGTCGGGCGGACGATCTTTCACGAGCCGGCGCGCGCGTGGCTCGCGGGCACCTTCGACGATGGCGAACTCGTCGGCGGCGTGCGGAAGAATTACGAGGCGTTGATCGACGCGTGGACCCAGGCGCGCCCGAAGGAACGTGGGAGCATGCCTTGACCGTACGTTCGGTTCAGTGCTGCGGTGACACCGTGAAGAAGGTGCGGACGTGACGCGCGACGGACGCGGCGCAAGCCCCGACCGCCGCCGTGACGCTGTAAATTCCGTCGGCGAAGTGCTCCGCCGCCTGCAACCGCGCCTTCGCGCGCTCGCGGTCCGTGGCGCTCATCGGCATCTCGTCGATGCGACGGTAGAGCGTGCCGTTGGCAAGCGGGGATGGGCGGGTTTGCATGGTTCATTCTCCGGTTTCATGGGAACGCATTGCTGCGTTGCACAATTGCCAATATAGAGATGCCTGCGGAAATTGCCAATCGTTTGTTCGGATGGTCGGCATCGACCGCGCAAATGACACATAACCTGTTGTTTGCAAGACAGAATGATTGATCCGATCGCTCCCGGCAGGATGCGGGAGGGGAGCGCATGACCACGATCCGATTGACCATGGCGCAGGCGCTGGTCCGCTTTCTCGCCGCGCAGCGGACGATCTGCGACGGACGCGAGGTGCCGCTGTTCGGCGGCGTGTGGGCGATCTTCGGCCACGGCAACGTCGTGGGCCTGGGCGAGGCGCTCTACCGGCATCGCGCCGAGCTGCCCACCTACCGTGCGCACAACGAGCAGGCGATGGCGCACGCGGCGATCGCCTTCGCGAAGGCGCATTTTCGCCGCCGGATGATGGCGTGCACGACGTCCATCGGCCCCGGCGCGACCAACCTGATCACGGCGGCGGCGACCGCGCACGTCAACCGGCTGCCGGTGCTGTTGCTGCCCGGCGACGTGTTCGTCTCGCGCGATCCCGACCCCGTGCTGCAGCAGGTCGAGGATTTCAGCGACGGCGGAATCTCGGCCAACGACTGCTTCAAACCGGTGTCGCGCTACTTCGACCGCATCCTCGCGCCCTCCCAGCTGCTCACGGCGTTGCCGCGCGCGATCGCGGTGCTGACCGATCCGGCGCAGTGCGGTCCGGTCACGCTGGCGTTGCCGCAGGACGTGCAGGCGGAGGCGTACGACTTTCCCGCGGAGTTCTTTGCATCGGCGCTCGTTCGCGTTCGCGCGCCGTTGCCGGAGGCGGTCGAGCTCGACGCCGCGGCGAGTCATCTGCGGGCGGCGAAGCAGCCGGTGCTCATTGCCGGTGGCGGTGTCCTCTACAGCGAAGGCGGCGCCGACGCGTTGCGCCGGTTCGTCGCAGACGCACCGCGTGCCCGTGACCGAGACGCAGGCGGGCAAGAGCGCGCTGCCCTGGGACCACCCGCTGCAGGCCGGAGCCATCGGCGTGACGGGCGCACGTGCCGCCAATGAGCTCGCGCGAAACGCCGATCTCGTCCTCGCCGTGGGCACGCGGCTGTCGGACTTCACGACCGGCTCGCACTCGCTCTTCCCGCAAGCCCGCCTCGTGGCCATCAACGTCAATGCCTTCGATGCGCTCAAATGGCGCGCGGCCGTGGTCCACGGCGACGCCGCATCGACGCTCGACGGCCTTTCCGCGCGCCTGGGCGGCTGGACCGCCACCGTCGCATGGCAGGAAAAGGCGGCGCGCGAAACCGAGGCGTGGCGCGCGACGGTGTCGGCGATCGTCGGCGTGCGCACCGTCGCGCCGCCGGCGCTGCCCTACGACGGCGAGGTGATCGGAGCGGTCCAGCGCTCGCACCCGCAGTCGGCTGCGCACGACATCGTCGTCTGCGCGGCGGGCACGCTGCCGGCCGAGCTGCACAAGCTCTGGCGCGCCGCGCGGCCGGGCGGCTACCACATGGAGTACGGCTACTCGTGCATGGGCTACGAGATCGCCGGCGGCATCGGCGTCAAGATGGCGCATCCGGAGCGCGAGATCGTCGTGCTGGTCGGCGACGGCAGCTACCTGATGCTGAACTCGGAGATCGCGACCTCGGTCATGCTCGGCACGAAGCTCGTCATCGTCGTGCAGGACAACCGCGGCTACGGCTGCATCCATCGGCTGCAGCAGGCGGTGGGCGGCGAAGGCTTCAACAACCTGTTCGACGACTGCGTGCAGGGTTCGCCCGGAATGCCCGCGATCGACTTCGCGGCGCATGCGCGCGCTCTCGGCGCGCTGGCCGAGCACGTGGACATCGATCGCCGAGCTCGAGGCAGCGCTCGCCCGCGCCCGCGCCGCCGATCGCACGTACGTCGTGGTCATCGACACCGATCCCTTGCGCACCACCGAGGCGGGCGGCTGGTGGTGGGAGGTGGGCGTACCGGAAGTCTCCGCAGCGGACAAGGTGCGCGCCGCGCGGAGCGAGTTCGAGCGCGGCAAACGATTGCAGAGGCCCTGATGGACGTGCGCATCGGCATCAACCCGATTTCGTGGACCAACGACGATCTTCCGGCGCTGGGCGGCGAGACGCCGCTCGCGACGGCGCTGACCGAGGGCAAGGCGATCGGCTACGCGGGCTTCGAGCTCGGCAACAAGTTTCCGCGCCAACCCGAGGCACTGCGGGCGGTGCTCGCGCAGCATGGTCTCGCGTGCGTGTCCGGCTGGTATTCGGGACGACTGGCGCGCGGGACCGTGGCCGACGAAATCGCGTCGGTCGAGTCGCATCTCGAATCTGCTCGCCGCGAACGGCGCGCAGGTGATGGTGTACGGCGAGGTCGCGGATTCGATCCAGGGACGTCCGGAGCCGCTGTCGCGGCGGCCGCACTTCGCCACCGACGCCGAGTGGTCCGCCTATGGCGAGCGCCTGACGGCATTCGCGCGGCACGTCCTCGTCCGCGGCGTGCGTCTCGCGTACCATCATCACATGGGCGCCTATGTCGAGACGGCGGACGACGTCGACCAGCTGATGCGCGTCACCGGTCCCGAGGTGGGGCTGCTGCACGATACCGGACACGTGACGTTCGCCGGCGGCGATGCCCCGGCCGAGTTGAAGAAGCACATCGCGCGCGTGTGCCACGTGCACTGCAAGGACGTGCGCCCGTCGGTGGCGCGGATGGCGCGCAATCGCGGCTGGAGCTTCCTCGAGTCCGTGCTGAATGGCGCGTTCAGCACGCCCGGCGAAGGTTGCGTCGATTTCGCCGCCGTCGTCGCGGTTCTGCGCGAGGCGGGCTATCGCGGCTGGCTGGTCGTGGAGGGCGAGCAGGACCCGGCCGTCGCGCCCGCCTATCGCTACGCGGACATGGCGTACCGCCTGCTGGCGTCACTCGTCGCGGGGAAATCGGACGTCGAGGCGCGTGCCGCCGCGGCGCAGGCGAAGGCATGAGCGCGACGGGCCGCCCCGAGCGCGAATACCGGAGCGCGAAGCGCGAAGGTACTCTCCAGTGAGCGGGCCGCTACTCGTCAAGGCAGCGCGAACCGGACGGACCATTGCCCGCGTCACGCCGGAGTCTGCGGGCTGGCGCTACGTCGGCTTCGAGGCCCTCTGGCTGGCGCCCGGCGAAAGCTACACCGGCGCCACGGGCGCGCGCGAGCTTTGCATCGTGGTCGTCGCCGGTCGCGTGTCGGTCGAAAGCGGTGAGCTCTCGTGGCGCGATCTGGGCCAGCGCGCGAGCCCGTTCGAGGATGTCGCTCCCCATGCGGTGTATCTGCCGCCCGGACGCGACGTGCGCATCACCGCGGACACCGACGCCGAGATAGCCCTGTGCACCGCGCCTGCGACGAAGGGTGTCGCGCCGCGGTTGCTCGAACCGGCCGGCATGCGCCGTACGGTGCGCGGCCAGGGCTCGAACACGCGCTATGTGCGCGACATTCTTCCGCAGGACGCCTCCGCCGAGGCGCTGCTCGTCGTCGAGGTCATCACGCCGCCGGGGCACTCGTCGAGCTATCCGCCGCACAAGCACGACACCGACGCGATTCCCGCCGAGAGCTTCCTCGAGGAAACCTATTATCATCGGATCGATCCGCCCCAGGGCTTCGCCTTCCAGCGCGTGTACACCGACGACCGCTCGCTCGACGAGGCGATGACCGTCGAGGACCGCGACGTCGTCATGGTGCCGCGCGGCTACCATCCGGTGATCGTCCCGCACGGCTACACGTCGTATTACCTCAACGTGATGGCCGGGCCGCATCGCGTCTGGCATTTCCACAACGATCCGGCGCACGCGTGGATGCTGGCGCCAGGGTGAGCCCCCACGCTCGCTGCGGGCGCTGAGTCCGTGACGATCCCGCATTGGCTCTGGGTGACGCTCGCCTGGACGCTGGGCGTGGGTCCCGTGGCCACGCTGCTGCTCTGGGGAGTGATCTGGATCCGCCTCGAGCAGACGATGCGCAACGTGCCCACGCTGCGCCTGGGCGCAGACGCTCGCCGCGGCGCGATGCGCCGACGGGCAGGGTGTGCGTGGTGGTTCCCGCCTACAACGAGTCGCGCGTCATCGCCGGGCTCGTCCGCTCGCTGCGCGACGAGACCTATCCGCAGCTGCGGTTCGTGCTGGCGCTCGACCGCTGCACCGACGACACCGCGGCGTTGGCCCGCGCGGAGATCGCCAATGATGACCGGTTCGAGATCGTCGAAATCGACACCTGTCCGGACGACTGGGTCGGCAAGGTCCACGCGCTGCATGCCGGCGTGACGCGCTCGCGCGCCACGGCGGATGCCGAGTTCCTGCTCTTCGCCGACGCCGATACGCTCTTTGCGCCCGGCTGCATCGCGGCGGCGCTCGCGCTGATGCGGGATCGCCGGCTCGACCTCCTCAGCCTGCTCAGCACGCTGACGCACGACACCTGGTTCGAGCGCGTGGTGCAGACGACAACGGCCCTGGAGCTGATGCGTCGCTTCCCGCTGACGCTCGCGAACGCGGAGCGGGACCGGCGCGCATTCGCCAACGGCCAGTTCCTGCTGTTCAGACGCGATGCGTACGAAGCCATCGGCGGGCACGCGGCCGTCAAGGACGTGGTGTTCGAGGACGTCAATCTCGCGCGCCTCGTCGATCGCCGGGAAGCGCCGGCTGGGCGTGTTCATGGCCGACGGCCTGTTCCGTTGCCGGATGTATGCGGATTGGGCGCAGTTCCGGCGCGGCTGGAAACGGATCTTCACCGAGTCCGCCAAACGCAAGGCGCGGCGACTGTCGCTCTGGTCCTGGCAGATCCGGTTGCTCGGCACCTTCTTTCCCCTCTGGACGCTCGTTGCCCTGGCGTTCGGCGCCGCGTTGGTCGTGCAGGATCCGCTGCGCGGCTGGTCGATGGTGGGGCTCTGTGTCGTCGCCCTGCTGGTCTGGGCCGGCGCGCTGCTCCGTATCTGCGCGACCGCGCACGCGCCGCTGTGGACGGCGCCCCTGCACATCGCCGGCGCCTGGCTGACGGCCGACCTGCTCGCCGAAGCGGCGCGCGATGTCCGCTCGCAGACGCCGACGCGCTGGGGCGGACGGGAGTACGACCTCCGCTCGGGCAAGGTCTGAGGCTTACACCGGCAGGGGATAGCCGGCTGCGCGCGTCGCGCGGTCGGATCGGCGATCGGCGATACGTGGCGCGCGCAACTGCGTTGAAGCGGATGACGGCGAGCGTGTCGAGGTGGAGAAGGGCGAGAAATGGTGGTGCGGCGTCAGTGGCGCCTGCGCTCCAGCGAGAACGGAAAATGGCAGCGCACGCGCCGTCCCGCGTCGATTTCGCGTAGCGCAGGGGGCTCGGTCGCGCATCGCGGTTGCGCCACCGGACATCGCGTATGGAAGCGGCATCCGGAAGGCGGATTCACGGCGCTCGGAATCTCGCCTTGCAGCACGATGGGCCGGTACCGCTTGCCCGGGTCGACCGCGGGGTTCGTCGACAGCAGCGCTGCCGTGTACGGGTGGGCGGGCGCCGCGAAGAGATCGCGGGTCGCGCCCTCGTCGACGATCTCGCCCAGATACATCACCACGGTGCGCCCGGTGACGCGGCGAATCACGTTGAGGTTGTGGCTGACCAGCAGATAGGTGAGCCCGAACTCCTGTTGCAGGTCGAGCAGCAGATTCAGGAGCTCGCCCTGCACCGAGACGTCGAGCCCGGCCGTCGGCTCGTCGGCCACGACGATCTCCGGCCGCATCAGCAACGCGCGCGCGACGCCGACCCGTCGCGCCTGCCCGCCCGAGATCTGATGCGGAAATTTCGCCAGCACGTCCTCCGGCGAGGCCAAGGCGCCGGAGAATCGACGGCGAGCTCGGCCAGCGTCCTCGGCGCGCGGCAGCCCGTGGATGGCGATCGGCTCTTCCAGCGCGCGGCCGATGGTCATTCGGGGCGACAGCGATGCCACGGCATCCTGCAGCAGCATTTGCGCCCGCCGACGGAAGGCGAGCGGATCCTGCGCCAGTTGCCGCGCCACCGGCTGGCCGCCGACGCGGACCGTCCCCGACGACGGCCGCGTGAGCCCGACCAGGATCCGGCACAGCGTGCTCTTGCCCGAACCGGATTCGCCGACGAGGCCGACGATCTCGCCTTTGCGGATGGCCAGCGTGACGTCGTCGAGCGCGCGCACCCGTCCGTCGAAGACGACGCTGACGCCGTCGAACTCGACCAGCGGCGCGGTCCGCCGCACTCACGCAAGTTCCGGTCGCCAATTCGCATCCCAGCGCACGCACGCGCCGGCGCCGGGCCCGGCATCGCGCAGGGCGGGCACCGACGAACGGCAGGCGTCCGTCGCATGCGGGCAGCGCGGGGCGAACACGCACGCGACGTGCGCGCTGACCGGATCCGGCACGTCGCCCGGGATCGAGACAAGGCGGCCGCCCGCGACGGCATCGTCGTCGAGCTCGCAGGCGAGCAGGGCGCGGGTATAGGGATGGCGCGGCGCTCCCAGCACCTCGGCCACGGGGCCGGTCTCCACGACGGTGCCGCCGTACATGACGCACAGGTCGTCGCAGAGCTGGGCGACGAGCCCGAGCTGGTGCGAAATGAAGACGATCGACCCGGCGAAGCTGCGCGCGCAGGTCCTTCAGCAGCGCGACGATCTGGGCTTCCACCGTCGCATCCAGCGCCGTGGTCGGCTCGTCGGCGAGCAGCAGGTCCGGCTCGACCAGCAGCGCCATGGCGATCAGCACGCGCTGGCGCATGCCGCCGGAGAGCTGATGCGGATAGGACGAAAATCGCAGCGGCGCATCGGCGATGCCGACGCTCTCCAGCGCGGCGATCGCGCGCGCCTCGGCTGCCTTGCGCGCCAGACCCGGATGGCGCCGGCGCAGCACGTCGACGAGATGCGTGCCGATCGTGAACAGCGGATTGAGCGCCGTCATCGGATCCTGAAAGATCATGGCGATGCGCGTGCCGCGCCAGGCGTCCATCGCCGCCTCGGGAAGCGCGAGCAGATCGGTGCCGTCGAACACGATCTCGCCGTCGATGCGCGAGAGGTTGGCCGGCAGCAGGCGGACGAGGCAGGCCGCGAGGCTCGACTTGCCCGACCCCGATTCGCCGACCACGCCGACGATGCGGCGGCGCCCGATGTCGAGGTCGATGCCGCGCAGGATGCGGGCGGTGCCGCGCGCGGTCGACGCTTCGAGCGTCAGCTTGCGGATCGACACCAGCGGCGTCATTGAACGGCCCCCACGCTTGCGGCTGGCGCCGCTGCGCTGCCCCCGAGGCGATGCGCTTGGGCGCGGCGAGCGCATGACGACCCCCACGCGCGGCTGGCGCCGCTGCCCAGGGCGGCGCCTGGGCGGCGGCGACGCTCATCGTCAGAACTCCTGCCGGATGCGCGGATCGACCGCGTCGCGCAGCGCCTCGCCGAACAGCGTGAAGCCGAGCGTGGCAACCGCGAGCGCGAGGCTCGACACGACGACCGGCACCCAGCTGTCCGACAGGTACTGGTAGCCGTCCTGGATCAGCGTGCCCCAGCTTGCGAGCGGCGGGCGCACGCCGAGTCCCAGGAACGACAGGCCGGCCTCGATGGTGATCACGACCGGAATGTCCATGGAGGCGAGGATCACCAGCGGACCGAGGATGTTGGGCAGGATGTGGTGCACGACGATGCGGGCAAACGAGGCGCCAAGGATGCGCTCGGCCTCCAGAAACGGCGCGCTCTGCAACGCCAGCACCTGCGCGCGCGCCACGCGGCCGAAGTGCGGCGTCAGCGTGATCGCCACGATCGCCACCACGATCAGCGTCGACGGGCCGAACACGGCGACGATGGCGAGCGCCAGCACCATGCTCGGGAACGAGGCGATGACGTCGAACACGATCAGCACGAAGCGCTCGAGGCGCGCCGGCAGATGCGCGGCGACGATGCCGAGCAGCGTGCCGAGACCGAGCGCAATCGCGATCGCCGTCAGCGCGACGCTCATCGCCACCGTGGCGCCGTGCACCAGCCGCGAATAGAGGTCGCGCCCGAGGTGGTCGGTCCCCAGCCAGTGCGCGAACGACGGCGCGGCAAAGCGGTTCATCACGTCGAGCCGGTCGGGATCGGCCGTCGCGACCCAGGGCGCGAGGAGCGCCGCGACCAGCACGACGCGTCACGATGCCGAATCCCGTGGCACCCGTGAGCGTGGAACAGACACGGCGCAGGATGCGACAGGCGCCCGCGAGCGCCGTCATCCGGTCGCTCCCCGGCGCGACGTGTCGTGGCGGATTCGCGGGTCGATGGCCGAGTAGGACAGGTCGACGATGAGGTTCACGACGACGAACAGGACGACGACGACCAGCACCGCGCCCTGCACGACAGGGTAGTTGCGCTCCGAGATCGCGTCGTAGATGAGTCGCCCGAGTCCCGGTCGCGCGAAGACGATCTCGACCAGGACCGCGCCGCCCAGCAGACGGCCGATGCCCATGCCGAGGATCGTGATGGTCGGGATGCAGGCGTTCTTCAACGCGTACTTGTAGGTGACGAGCCGCCGCGAAAGCCCGAAGGCGCGCGACGTGCGGATGTAGGGCTCGGCCATCACCTCGAGCATGGACGTGCGAATCAGCCGGGCGATGAAGCCGATCCAGCCCAGCGCGAGGGCCAGCGTCGGCAGGATCATCCGCCGGACCTCGTCCCCGAACGCGCCGGTGCGGCTCGCGCCCAGCACCGGCAGCCAGTCGAGCCAGATGGCGAAGATCAGCAGCAGGAAGATCGCGATCACGAAGCTCGGCACGGCGATGAAGGCGACGGAGACGAACGCGAGGATGTTGTCCGCCACCGAGCCGCGATGCGTCGCCGCGAAGACGCCGAGCGGGACGCCGATCGCCACGGCGAGGCCGATCGCCGAAAACGTGAGGATCAGCGTATACGGGAGCACCTCGCGGATCAGGCCCGCGACCGAACGGCCCGATATCACGTCGGTGCCGAGGTTGCCGGTGAGCACGTTCGCGAAAAAGCGCCCGAGGCGGACGGGAAGCGGCTGATCGAGCCCCATCTCCGCGATGAAGCGCCGCGACAGCTCGGGCGTGGCCTGGGGTCCGAGCAGCGTGGTCGCGGGATCGCCGGGGACCACCGCCGACAGCGTGAACAGCAGCAGCATGGCCCCGAGCACGATCAGCACGGTCGTGACGAGGCGGCTCGCGAGGTAGCGCAGCGCCTCGGCGGTTCGCGTTGCCTTCTCCCGCGGACATCGTGGCGTGTCGCCGCGTTACGGCGTCAGGTCAGGTCGCCGCGCCGAATTCGTCGTACTGCCAGTCGATCCAGCCGGGAACCGCCGGCGGGCCGGATCCAGTTGCGGTGCACGAGCGTGTTGGCCTCGTTGGTGAGCCAGACGAAGGCGGCGCTCCTGTCCATCAGCCGCTGCGCGTCGACCACCAGCTGCCGGCGCCTGGCCGGATCGACTTCGCCCGCCGACTGCGCGTACAGGGCGTCGAATTCCGGGCTGTTCCAGCGCTGCCAGTTCCAGTCGCCGATCTGGCCGGAGACGAACCATTGCATGATGAAGTTGGGATCGTGCTTGCCGTTGAAGCGGGTGATGAAGAGATCGATGTTCTTGCCGGTGTCGCCCTTGCCGGAGTTCCAGAAGGTGCCGCCCTCCTGCGCGTCGACCTCGACCGTGATGCCGACGTCGGCGAGCAGCGCGCGCGCCACCAGCGCCATGCTCTGATAGTGGGCCTGGTTCAGGACCAGCAATTTGACCTTGAGGTTGGAGATCCCCGCGGCCGCCAGCAGGCTCTTGGCCTCGGCCACGTTGCGCTTGTAGACGGGCGCCTCGCGCCAGTGGCCGAGGATCTGCGGCGGCAGCAGCGTATTGAGCCGCGGGGCCTTGCCGTTGTAGCCGGCCGCCAGCATCTGGTCGACGTCGAGCGCGAGGCGGATCGCCTGCCGGACGCGCAGATCGGACAGCGGCGCCTTCTCCACGTTCATGCCGAGCCAGACGTAGGCGATGCTGGGCTGATCGTTGACCGTGAGCCCGGCCACCGAGCGCAGCGGCTCGGCCGCGGCCGGCGCCAGCACCGCAAAGTCGAGCTCGCCCGAGCGCAGCGCCAGATCGGTCGTGCGCGCATCGGAGATGAAGCGGATCGCGATCTCCTCGTAATGCGGCCTGCGGCCGGCGTACGCCGGATTGCGGCGCAGCGTGGCGCCTTTCTGCCGTTCGAGCGCAGACCAGCTGGTACGGTCCGGAGCCGACGGGCTTGGTCGCGAAGTCCGCGCCGCGCTGCTCGACCGCCTTGCGCGGGACGATGCAGCCCGGAGCCGTCGGCGATCACGACGTCGTACAGGTTGGCGCGCGGTTGCGTGAGCACGATGCGGCCTTCGTACTTGCTCCTGCACTTCGACCCCCTGCAGGTACAGCCAGTCGGCCTTGTAGGTCGATTCCCTGGCGCCGTCCTTCGGCGGCAGGCCGATGCGCTCGAACGAGAACTTCACGTCGTCGGCGGTCATCTCGCCGAAGCCGTCGGTGAACATCTGGCCCGGCTTCAGACGGAACTCGATGACGGTCGGCGAGATCTGCCTGACCTCGGCCGCCGCGTCGAGCTCGAGCTCGGCGGAATTCGGCTTCTGCCGCATCAGGCGCTGAAAGACGACGCGCATGACGTTGCCCTCCCACGGCCCGGTGCGATGGGCCGGATCGAGCACGGCGAGGTCCCGGTCGATGCGCACCGTGATGCTCGTGCGCGGACCGGTCTGCGCCCGCACGTCGAGCGCGTAGGCGAGCGCGGATCCGCCAACGGTCACGAGAAAGTCGCGGCGATTGAAATGGGCGTTCGTCATGGCAGTCTCCTCCAGGCCGTTCGTCGCCGCGCGCAGGTGCTCGACGGCAGGCCGGATTCGAATCCGGCCGCGGTGCCGCGAACGGGTCCTACTTCGTCGTCGGCATCATGAAATCGGCGCCGGCGCGAATGCCGGACGGCCAGCGCTGCGTGACGGCCTTCTGCCGCGTGTAGAAGCGGATGCTCTCCGGACCGTAGATGTGGTGATCGCCGAAGAGCGACGACTTCCAGCCGCCGAAGCTGTGGAAGGCCACCGGCACGGGAATCGGCACGTTGACGCCGACCATGCCGATCTGCACGCGCTGGACGAAATCGCGCGCGGTGTCGCCGTCGCGGGTGAAGATCGCGGCGCCGTTGCCGAACTCGTGCCCGTTGACCAGCGCGAGCGCCTCGGCGTAGCCGCCCACGCGCAGCGACGACAGCACCGGGCCGAAGATCTCGTCCTTGTAGATCCGCATGTGCGGAGCGACGCGGTCGAACAGCGTCGGGCCGACGAAGTAGCCGTCCTCGCATCCCGGCACCTTCAGCGCGCGGCCGTCGACGACGAGCTGCGCGCCTTCGGCCGCGCCGCTGTCGATGTAGCCCTTGACCTTGTCCCGATGGGTGGCGGTGACGAGCGGTCCCATCTCGGCGCTCCTGTCGTCGGAGGCGCCCACCTTCATGGCCGCGATCTTCTTCTGCACGCGGCCGAGCACGTCGTCGGCGATCGCATCGCCGACGAACACCGCCACCGAGATGGCCATGCAGCGCTCGCCGGCGGAGCCGTACGCGGCGCCCATGAGGGCGTCGGCGGCCATCTCGGGATCGGCGTCGGGCATGATCACCGCGTGGTTCTTCGCGCCGCCCAGCGCCTGCACGCGCTTGCCGTGGGCGGTGCCGGTCGCGTAGATGTACTTCGCGATGGGCGTCGAGCCCACGAAGCTCACCGCCTGCACGTCCGGATGGGCGAGCAGGGCGTCGACGGCTTCCTTGTCGCCGTTGACCACGTTGAACACGCCGTCGGGCAGGCCGGCCTCCTTGAGCAGGGCGGCGAGGATCAGCGCCGTCGACGGATCGCGCTCCGAGGGCTTCAGCACGAACGCGTTGCCGCAGACGAGCGCCATCGGGAACATCCACAGCGGCACCATCGCCGGAAAGTTGAACGGCGTGATGCCGGCGACCACGCCGAGCGGCTGGCGCAGCGTGTAGGCGTCTACGCCGGTGCCGACGTTATCGGTGAACTCGCTCTTGAGCAGCTGCGGCGCTCCGCACGCGTACTCGACGATCTCGACGCCGCGCGAGAGCTCGCCGGCGGCATCCGAGAGCACCTTGCCGTGCTCGCGGGAAACGACGGCGACGATTTCGTCGGCACGCTGCTCGAGCAGCGCCTTGAAGCGGAACATGACGCGCGCGCGGGACAGCGGCGTCGTGGCCGCCCAGCCGGGAAAGGCCGACTTCGCGGCTTCGACGGCGCGCCCGACTTCCGCGCCGGTCGCGAACGGTACACGGCAGCCGAGGGCGCCGGTGGCGGGAGTGAAGACGTCGCCCCATCGGCCCGACGTGCCCGGCGTGCGCTTGCCGCCGATCCAGTGGGCGAGGGTGGGAACATCGGCTTGGCGCAGGGCAGGGGTGGCGTTCATGGCGGCATCTCCGAAAAACGCGCAGCGCACGACAGCGGCGGGAGCATGGCGACTGCAGGAACCGAACAGTTTAGCGCTAACGCGTCGAGGGTGGGCCGGGAACCGGTAAAATGCGAGGAACACGACGTCGCAGCCCGGGTTTCGCCGGACCCGGAACAGGGCGGATACCGCCGGAGCGCTCATCGATGAGTCAGCAGGTCTACGTCGCAGGGGTCGGCATGATCCCGTTCGCCAAGCCGGGGGCGAGCGAGCCCTACGACGCGATGGGCGCCGCCGCCGCGGTCGACGCGCTCGCCGACGCGGGCGTCGCCTACCCGGACGTGCAGCAGGCGTACGCAGGCTACGTCTACGGCGATTCCACCGCCGGCCAGAAAGCCCTCTATCGCGTCGGCATGACCGGCATTCCGGTGTTCAACGTGAACAACAACTGCTCGACCGGATCCACCGCGCTCTTCCTCGCGCGGCAGGCGATCGAAAGCGGCGCCGTCGACTGCGCGCTGGCGCTCGGATTCGAGCAGATGAT
The DNA here is from genome assembly GCA_963708855.1 of uncultured beta proteobacterium. Classification (GTDB taxonomy): domain Bacteria; phylum Pseudomonadota; class Gammaproteobacteria; order Burkholderiales; family Casimicrobiaceae; genus CAIWHR01. Next base: position 341,202 of record CAVPUM010000022.1, read on the forward strand.
GCCGGGCGCGCTCGGCACGCACTTCAACGATCGGCCGACCCCATTCGACGACTTCAATCGCGAAACCGATGCGCTGGTCGGGATGCCCGACGTGCCGCTCGCGATCCGCTACTTCGGCGGCGCCGGCCTGTCGCACATGAAGAAGTACGGCACGAAGCTCGAGACCTTCGCGCACATCCGCGCCAAGGCGAGCCGTCATGCGCGCGAACAACCCGCTGGCGCTGTTCCGGCGGGAAGTCAGCGCCGAGGAGGTGCTTGCCTCGCCTTCGTTGATGCCCGGCGTGATGACCCGGCTGATGGCCTGCCCGCCGACCTGCGGCGCGGCGGCGGCCGTCCTGGTCTCGGCGGCCTTCGCGCGCCGGCACCACCTCGATACGACGGTCTCCATCGCGGCGCAGGCGATGACGACCGACACGCCGGACACTTTCGCCGCGCACGACATGATGCAGCTCGTCGGCTACGGCATGACGCAGGCGGCCGCGCGGCAGGTCTACGCTGCCGCCGGCATCGGCCCCGAGGACGTCGACGTGGTCGAGCTGCACGACTGTTTCGCGCACAACGAGCTCATCAGCTACGAGGCGCTGGGGTTGTGCCCGGAGGGCGGGGCCGAGAAGTTCGTTGCCGACGGCGACAACACCTACGGCGGCAGGTACGTCACCAATCCCTCGGGCGGTCTCCTGTCGAAGGGGCATCCGCTGGGCGCGACGGGGCTCGCCCAGTGCTTCGAGCTGACGCAGCAGCTGCGCGGCACCGCCGACCGGCGCCAGGTCGAGGGCGCCCGGATCGGCCTGCAGCACAATCTCGGGCTCGGCGGCGCCTGCGTCGTCACGCTGTACCGCGCGACTTGATGAACGGCCCCCACGCTCACGGTGTTCGCTGCCCCCCGCGGGGGCGCTGAGCCGTCGCCCATGCTCGACGAGACGCTGATCGGACACACGTTTCCGCCGCATTCGGCGGACGTCGAGGCGGGCCGTTTGCGCCTGTTCGCCAAGGCGACGGGCGAAACGCGCCCCGAATACTGCGACGAAGCCGCCGCGCGTGCGGCCGGGCATCCCGGCGCTTCCGGCGCCGCCGACTTTCGCCGCGTGCCTCTACCTGGACGTGCCCGACCCCTTCGCCTGGTATCGCGAGCTTGGCATCGACCTCGCACGCGTGCTGCACGGTGCGCAGAGCTTCCGCTATTTCGCGCCGATCTACGCGGGCGACCGCCTGACCTTTGCCTCCCGCATCGGCAACGTATTCCGCAAGAAGAACGGCGCGCTTACGTTCATCATCCGGGAGATCGAGGTGACCAATCAGGCGGGAACGCGCGTTGCCGAATTACGCTCGACCATCGTCGTGCGCGGCGCCTGAATGCAAGCCGGTGAGCACTTGCCTACGATTCGGTCAACGTCGGCGACGCGCTGCCGCCGTTGTCCCTGCCGCCGCTGACCCGGACGACGCTCGCGCTCTACGCCGGAGCGTCGGGCGACCACAACCCGATGCACATCGACATCGATTTCGCCCGCGCGGCGGGGATGCCGGACGTGTTCGCCCACGGCATGCTGTCGATGGCGTGGCTGGCACGGCTGCTCACGAACTGGGCGCCGCAGCGGGACCTGCGCGAGTTCGGCGTGCGCTTTTCCGCGCTCACCCACGTCGGCGAGCGCATCGTCTGCACCGGCCGGGTCACGGAGAAGCTCGAGCGCGACGGCGAGCGGCTGATCCGCGTCGCGGTCGCGACCGCGAACGAAGCGGGCGAGGTCAAGCTCTCCGGCGACGCGTTGATCGCGGTGCGATGACCATGGCGCCCTATCGCTCGCCCTGGCTCGACGACGAGCTGGAATCGTTTCGCGGCACCGTCCGCCGCTTCGTCACCGGCGAGCTCGCGCCGCGCGAGCCGGCGTGGCAGCAGGCGCACCGCGTGGACGCGGCGTCGTGGCGCGAAGTCGGCGCGATGGGTTTGCTCCTCTGCGACATCCCGGAGGCGTATGGCGGCAGCGGCGGCACGTTCGCGCACGATTGCATCGTGTTCGAGGAGCTTGCGTACGCCGGCGTGATGAGCTTCGGCAAGCACGTGCACAACATCTGCGCGCACTATGTGATGGCGTACGGCACCGAGGCGCAGAAACGGCGCTGGCTGCCGGGCCTCGCCAGCGGCGAGCGGATCGGCGCCATCGCGATGTCCGAGCCGGCGGCCGGGTCGGACCTGCAGGGCATCCGCACCCGCGCGGTCAACCGCGGCGACCACTACGTCATCGACGGCTCGAAGACGTTCATCTCCAACGGGCAGGTCGCGAACCTCATCTGCCTCGTCGTCAAGACCGACGCCGGCGCCGGCGCCAAGGGTATTTCGCTCGTCATGGTCGAGACCGACGATCTCGCCGGATTCCGCCGCGGCCGCACGCTGGACAAGATCGGGCAGCCGGGGCAGGACACCTCGGAGCTCTTCTTCGACGAGTGCCGCGTGCCCGCCGACGCCCTGCTGGGCGGGATCGAGGGCGCCGGCTTCACGCAGCTGATGGACCAGCTGCCCTACGAGCGCACGCTGGTCGCGCTCACCGGCGTGGCGGTCATCGAGCGCGCCGTGCGGCTCACGACCGAGTACGCGCGCGAGCGCAAGGCGTTCGGCAAGACGCTGCTCGAAATGCAGAACACGCGCTTCAAGCTCGCCGAGGCGAAGACGATCGCGCACGTCGGCCGCGTCTTCATCGATTCCTGCATCGAGCGCTACATGGCCGGCACGCTCGACACGGCGACCGCGTCGATGGCCAAGTGGTGGCTCACCGACATGCAGTGCCAGGTGATCGACGAGTGCCTGCAGCTCTTCGGCGGCTATGGGTACATGCGCGACTATCCGATCGCGCAGATGTACGCCGACGCGCGGGTGCAGCGGATCTATGCCGGATCGAACGAGATCATGAAGGAAATCATCGCGCGCACGCTGTGAACGGCGCGCCGCTGCACCTCTGCATCGCGCTTGCCGCGAGCGTCGGCGCCTCGAAGGAACCCCATGGCAAGACCCTATCCGCACCTGCTCGCCCCGCTCGATCTCGGCTTCACCACGCTCGCAAATCGCGTGCTGATGGGCTCGATGCACACGGGCCTCGAGGAAGCGTCCGACGGTTTTGCGCGCATGGCCGAGTTCTATGCGGAGCGCGCCCGCGGCGGCGTGGGGCTCATCGTCACGGGCGGCATCGCGCCGAACTTCGCCGGGCGGGTCGAGCCGCGCGCCGTCGCAGCTGTCGTTTCCGTGGCAGGTCGGCAAGCACCGGATCATCACCGACGCGGTCCACGCGGCCGGCGGCAAGATCGCCATGCAGATCCTGCACGCCGGACGGTATGCGTATCACCCGCTGTCGGTCGCGCCGTCGGCCATCCGCTCGCCCATCACGCCGTTCAAGCCGCGCGCGCTCACCCGCTGGGGCGTGGCGAAGACGATCGCGGACTACGCCCGCTGCGCGCGGCTCGCGCAGCGGGCCGGCTACGACGGCGTCGAGATCATGGGGTCGGAAGGCTACCTGATCAACGAGTTCGTCGCGCCGCGCACGAATCATCGCACCGACGAATGGGGCGGCACGTTCGAGAACCGCATCCGCTTTCCCGTCGAGATCGTGCGCCGCACGCGCGCGGCGGTCGGCCCGAACTTCATCGTCGTCTTCCGGCTGTCGATGCTCGATCTCGTCGAGGGCGGCAGCACCTGGGAGGAGGTCGTCGCGCTGGCCAAGGCCGTCGAGGCGGCGGGCGCCACGATCATCAACACCGGCATCGGCTGGCACGAGGCGCGCGTGCCGACGATCGCGACGATGGTGCCGCGCGCCGCGTTCGCGTGGGTGACGAAGCGGCTCAAGAGCGAAGTCAGGATTCCGCTCATCGCCACCAACCGGATCAACGACCCCGCGGTGGCCGAAGCGGTGCTCGCGCGCGGCGACGGCGACATGGTCTCGATGGCGCGGCCGTTCCTCGCCGATGCCGAGTTCGTCAACAAGGCGGCCGCGGGCCGCGCCGACGAGATCAACACCTGCATCGCCTGCAACCAGGCCTGCCTCGACCAGATCTTCTCGCGCCAGATCGCGTCGTGCCTCGTCAACCCGCGCGCCTGCTACGAGACCAAGATCGTGCTGAAGCCCGCGGCGTCGAAGAAACGCGTCGCCGTCGTCGGCGCCGGCCCGGCCGGCCTCGCCTGCGCGACCACGGCCGCGGAGGCCGGCCACGAGGTCGCGCTGTTCGATGCCGCCGCCGAGATCGGCGGCCAGTTCAATCTGGCGCGCCGGATTCCCGGCAAGGAAGAGTTCGCCGAGACGCTCCGCTATTACGGCCGCCGCATCGAGCGCACGCGGTGTCGCGCTGCAACTCAACCGTCGCGTGGGCGCGGGCGATCTCGCCGGCTTCGACCATGTCGTGCTGGCGACGGGGATCGTCCCGCGCATTCCCGTCATCCCGGGCATCGACCATCCGAAGGTGGCGAGCTACACCGACATCGTCATGGGTCGCAGGGTGGCGGGAAAGCGGGTCGCGATCATCGGTGCCGGCGGCATCGGGTTCGACGTGGGCGAGTTCCTGACCCACCAGGGCGGTCACGACGAGACCGACGAATACTTCGCCGAGTGGGGCATCGACCCGCAGTACCGCGAGCGCGGCGGCATTCGACCCGCCGACGAGCGTCCGCCGTCGCGCGAGGTCTGGCTGCTGCAGCGCAAAGCGAGCAAGGTCGGCGATGGCCTGGCGAAGACCACCGGCTGGATCCGCCGCACGCTGCTCAAGAAGCGCGGCGTGAAGATGATTCCCGGCGTCGAGTACGAGCGGATCGACGATGCGGGACTGCACATCCGGGTGGGCGGCAAGCCGCAGCTGCTCGACGTCGACACGATCGTCGTCTGCGCCGGGCAGGAGCCGCGCCGCGAGCTGCTCGACTCGTTGCCGAAGGCGGGCCAGGCCGGTCACGCTGATCGGCGGCGCGGACGTCGCCACGGAGCTCGATGCGCGCCGCGCGATCGCGCAGGGGACCGAAGTCGCGCTTGGCCTATAGCCGGGGCGTGGCGTGACGGGTTGGCGTGACGGGAAATCGGCGCGGCGGCCGCGTCACGGCAACCGCTGCAGCAGCGCCCCCGCGCACAACAGCATCCCGAAGCCGACTTCGAGCATCACGGCGCGCACGAGCAGCGCATTCTGGGTCGGCCCGTCGGACACGCGGGTGAAGTCGCGCACGAGCCGCAGGGCCCACGGCAGCGCGAGCAGCGGCAGCGCCAGCCAGGCGCTTCGCGTCGCCCATGCGAGCAGCGTCGCCAGCGCGAACGGCACGAGCTCGAGGGCGGCGTAGAGCCGCACCGACGCCGCGGCGCCGATCACGACGGCCAGCGTGCGGCGGCCCGTGGTCACGTCGTAGGCGCGATCGCGGTAGTTGTTCACCAGCAGCACGGCCGTGGCCAGCGCGCCGATCGCCACGCCGGCGATCCACGCGGCGGCGCCGATCTCTCCCGTCTGGATGAAATAGGTCCCGCAGACGGCGACGGGTCCGAAAAAGACGAAGACGGCAAGCTCGCCGAACGGCGTGTAGGCGATCGGTCGCGGTCCGCCCATGTAGCTGTAGGCGGCGAGCGTCGAGATCACGCCGATGAGCACGATCGGCCAGCCGAAACGGAGCATCACCGGCAGCGTGGCCAGGGCGGCGATCACGATCGTGACGAGGATCGCCTGCTTTACCGCGCGCGGAGTGAGCCAGCCGTTGGCGGTGGCGCGAGGCAGGCCGACGTGGACGCCGTTTCCGGTGCGCCGCTCCGTGAAGCCGACGTCGTTCTGCAGGTTCGTCACGATCTGCATCAGCACCGACGCGGCGAGCGCAATCAGCGCGGTCGCCGGATCGAAGGCGGCGGCGAGCGACCACGCGAGGCAGGTCGCGACGAGCACCGGGACGGTCGCGATCCAGAGGGACGTGGGCCGCAGCGCAATGCGCCACGCCGCCCACGAGCCGGGGCGGATGGACGATACGTTCGGCGAAGTGATGGCTGGAGTCCGCATGCGATCTGGCGCTGCAATCGGTCGGCGTCGATCAGGCGGCGGCGTGCGGCATCACGTCTCCCGCTGGCGGTCGGCGAAGCCCGCCGGAACCTCGCGGGATTATAACCTCGGCGAATCGGGTCGCTTGCGCACGCTGCCGCGCCCGCGGCCGCCGGAGCCGGCCATCGGGCAAGACGGCTCGACGTGCAGGTTGTAAAATGAACCCAGGTTGACTGTGTTTCAACCATGTGCCGAGCGGGCGGCGATTCGCTCGTCGCACAAACCAAGGAGCAACACCATGGGACTTCTGGATTTCGTGAAGGACGCCGGCGAGAAACTGTTCGGCATGGGCAAGGCGAAGGCCGCGATGCAGGAAGCGGCGGCCGCTCCGGCGGACGAGGCGAAGATCAAGGCGGCCAATGACGCCGCGGGCGATGCCATCGTCGCGTACATCGGCTCGCAGAATCTGTCGGCCAACGGGCATGGTCGTGAGCTTCGACGGGGCGAGCTCGACCGTCACGGTCTACGGCATCGCTCCCGACCAGGCGACGATGGAGAAGATCGTGCTCTGCTGCGGCAACGTCGCGGGTGTCGTGGCGGTGAACAACATGATGAGTGTCGACCGCAGCGAGCCCGAAGCGACGTATTACACGGTCGTGTCCGGCGACAATCTGTCGAAGATCTCCAAGGCGCAGTACGGCGATCCGAACAAGTACATGAAGATCTTTGAGGCGAACACGCCGATGCTGAAGCATCCGGACAAGATCTACCCGGGGCAGGTGCTGCGCATTCCCCCGCTCTGATCCGGTCCGATGGTCTTCCTCGACCGCGCCGACGCCGGGCCGGCAGCTCGCGCGCGCGCTCGATGGCTGGCGGGGCAAGCGGCCGATCGTGTACGCCATCCCGCGCGGCGCCGTGCCGATGGGCAAGATCGTCGCCGACGCCCTGGAGGGCGAGCTCGACGTGGTGCTCACGCGCAAGCTCGGTGCGCCCGGCAATCCCGAGTTCGCGATCGGCGCCGTCGACGAGACCGGATGGAGTCTATGTCGCCGAGTACGCGGCGAGCGCGGGCGCCACGCGGGAATACCTCGACGCGACGATCGCGGCCGAGATGCAGACGATGCGCCGCAGGCGCGCCGAGTACACGCCCGTGCGCCCGCCGCTCGATCCGGCGGGCCGCGTGGCGATCGTCGTCGACGACGGGCTCGCGACCGGCGCGACGATGATCGCCGCGCTGCACGCGCTGCGGGCGCGCGCTCCGAGCCGGTTGATCTGCGCGGTGCCGGTGGCCTCGCGCGAGGCCGTCGCCAAGGTGCGGCCTTGCGCCGACGAGGTCGTCTGCCTCGACGTGCCCGAGGGTCTTCTACGCGGTGGGCCAGTTCTACCGGGATTTCCGGCAGGTCGACGATGCGGAGGTCATCGCGCTATTGCGCATCGCCGGCCGGACCGGCCGGGAAGCCTGAACCACGGCGCGTCACCGCGCGCCTAGCTGTGCCAGTGCACCCGGACGACGTACTCGTCCTGCCCGTAGACGATCCCGAGCGTTCCCTTGCGCGCGTGCTTGACACTCTCGCCGATCCGCTGCGGCAGGTGCGTGTCGGTCGTCGTCACCCGCATTTCGTCCGCGTCCTGCTCGATCGCGATGATCCGGTGCAGCGGGTGCTCGGCATTCTCGTGCTTTTCGACGTTCCGCACGAGACGCGCGAGCTCCTCGCGTTCCTCGGCTGTGCGCAAACCCGCAAGGGTGATGAAGCCGGCGGGCTGCCGGTCGCGCATCCTGTGGCACGCCGGGCATTCCGTCCTGGCTGCGCTCTCGGCCGCCGTGGCCCATGCCCAGCGGCCGCGGTGGAAGACCGCGCCGCATCCGCCGCACACGGCGGGTTCCTTGTACTTGCCCTTCGCCTGATAAGGATCGTGGCGCAGGTCGTCGTAGATCCGGTCGCGATAGCGCCGATCGCTGCCGCGAGGCGCAAGCGACGGTGGTGTCGTCGTGGTTCGGGTCATCATGCTCCTTTCGAAACATGGCCTTCGAGCAAACCCACCATCAACCTATCACCAACGGGTCCCGGGGATCTTGACGGTCCTCAACTTCCGCTGCCGTTGCCGCGCCTTCAGTGCCGGACCGTCGCGCCAGCCCGGACGCACTTGGCGTAGAGATCGGGCAGCGCCCGCGCGGGATCGTAGCGGGCCTTGAGCGCCCGGTACGCTGTCGCCGTCGTAGATCGACCAGAATTCGTCCTCGGTGTAGAACGAGTCCGAGTACAGCGACTTGATGCCGCCGAGCTCGCGCGACCTTGCGCTCGATCCGGCGGTTGAGGAAGCCCGCGGGCCGCGGCTCGTCGCTGTGCACCACGTCCCAGAAGCCGAAGTTGACGTAGACGGTGCGTGGCCGCAGCGGGTAGAGCGGGAAGCGCCGCGCCGGATCGGGCGCCCGGATCGGGCACATCCAGACCGGCAGGATGCCGATCTCCGCGGTGCAGGAACGCGAGGAACTCGGCCGCGCGGTCGAGCGGGATGTCGACGTCCTGGATCACCGACTCGGCGTGCAGGCCGCGCAGGCGGTCGAAGGCGCGGGTGACGCCCCACGCGGCTGTTCCAGCGCATGATCCTCTGGTAGGTGATCGAGTTGAGCCGCTCGCGGCCGAGCAGCCGGCGCACCAGCGGGTGCTGCGCGCCGACGTTCTTCGAGCACCAGAACCAGTCGGTGTCCCAGCGCCACAGGTAGTCGCGCGCCGTCAGGTAGTCGCTGTCGCGCTCGCGGATCGACCGGTAGTAGATGCGCTCGAACGTGTAGTCGCTCGTCGCACGGCGCGTCGTCGACGAAGCGGCCGCAGCGTCAGGTACAGTTCGTCGGGCGCGAACACGACGCCGTCGAGGAAATCGAGGCGTCCGGCTCGGCGCAGTGGCGGGCGATCTCGGCGAAGCAGGCGCGCCGGATCGGAATGGCGGACGTGCTCGCAGGCGCACGAAGCGCTTGACCGGCAACGAGCTTCGCGGTGACCGCCAGCGCGTAGCCGAGCGTCCCGTACGAATTGGGGAAGCCGAAGAAGAGGTCGCGGTGCTCGTTGTCCGGCGTGCAGTGGACGATGCGTCCGTCGCCGGTCAGCACGTCGAGCGCGGTGACGGTGTCGTGCACGAGGCCGTGGCGGAACGACGACGCCTCGATGCCGACGCCGGCGACGGCGCCGCCGAGCGTGATCGACTTCAGCTGCGGGACCACGGCCGGCATCGCGCCGTGCGCGAGCGTCGCGTCGGCGAGCGCGGCGTAGGTGATCATGCCTTCGGCTTCGACGGTGCCGGCGGCGGCGTCGATCCGGATCACGTCGTCGAAGGACGCGAGGTCGATCGCGCGGCCGCCGTCGCGCGCGCGCGGTCGCGGAAGAGGTTCGACGTCCGCTTCGGCGAGCCCGACGCGCGCGCCGCCGCGCGCCGCGCCGCGGCGAGCGTCCGCGCCGAGGCGTGCCGTCTTGTCGGCGTAGGTCGATCACGTTCGCGGGCCGTACAGGAACGCGCGGCTCATCGGGTAGTCGGCGCCGACGTTGCCCTTGCTGACGGTCACCTGGAACAGGTTGAGCTGGACGTCCTTGCGCGCGGAACACCTCCGCGCACGACCACAGGTACGTGCGCCAGATGCGGCGGAAGCGCTCGTCGAAGCGCACGCGGGTCGAGCGCGTGGATGCGCTCCCAGTTGCGGTCGAAGCGCTCGGCCCAGCAGTCGAGCGTCAGCGCGTAGTGGCGGCGCAGGTTCTCGACGTCGAGCACCTCGAGCCCGCAGCGCTCCATCGCGTCGAGCGCCTGCGCGAGGCTCGGGATCCAGCCGCCCGGAAAGATGTAGCTTGCGGATGAAGAACTCGGTGTCGCGGGCGCCGACGTGGCCGATGAAGTGGATGACGCCGAGGCCGCCCGGCTTCAGCGCGTCGGCGTGCGCGCGCACCACCTCGGGCAGCTGGTCGCGGCCCGGCGTGCTCGAGCGTGCCGATCGACAGCAGCTTGTCGTACTGGCCGGGCATGTCGCGGAAGTCGCATTCGACGACGCGCAGCGTGTCGTCGAGGCCGCGGCGCGCGATCTCGGCGCGCAGCTCCGCGACCTGCTCGGTCGTCGTGTTGATGCCGGTGCCGATGCGCGCCGTAGTGCTCCCACGCGTGGAACAGCAGGCCGCCCCAGCCGCAGCCGACGTCGACGAAGGTCTCGCCCGGCTGCAGCCGCACCTTGCGGCAGACGTGGTCCATCTTGTTGCGCTGCGCCTCCTCGAGCGTGGCCGTGCCTTCGCTCCAGTAGGCGCAGGTGTACATCATGCGCGGGCGTGTCGAGCCAGGGCTCGTAGAACGCCTGGCCGAGGCCGTAGTGGAAGCGCGCGTTCGCCTTCGCCTGCGCGCAGCGACGCGGTTCGAGCAGCGCCACTCGTGCCAGCGGTTGCGCAGCGCGACCAGCGGATTCCTGATCGCGGTCGTGGCCGCTGTCGATGCCGGCGCGAAAGGCGAGCGGCGAGATCGCCGTCGACGTCGAGGCTGCCGTCGAAGTAGGATTCGAGCAGGCCGACGTAGCCGAACAGCAGGACACGGCGTTGTGCCTTCGGCGTCCTGAACGTGAGGGTGAACGCGGGGTCGCCCTTGCCGTTGCGCAGGACCGCGCCGTTGGCGAGGACGACGGCGAACGGGACCACGGTTGCGGCGCCGATCGCGGCGAACTTGCGCGCAAGCACGTCCGGCGCGAGGCCCCGGACCGGGACGTTCCAGCACCTGTGAAACGGTGTGGTTGCTCATTGCGCTGGCGGCGATGCGATGCGGCGCACCGCCTGCCGATGCGGTGATTGTGGACCCTGCCGGAGATTCACGCTTGACCGGGGTCAATGCGGATCGACGTTTGCTGGGCGCCGGCGTCGATCTGCGGTAACGTGACGCTTGCGGGCGGGTGAACGGCTCGCGGTGGAGGTGAAAGATGCACGATTGCGACGGCTGGTGGACGTCGATCGAGCCGGTAGGGGACGCGCTCGCCGCACAGGTTGGCCCGGGTCCCGGCGACGATGACGACGACGAGGATGACGCCGGGGGCGGCAGCGGCGGCAACATCGACCCTGACGACGACGAAGGCTATGACGACGAGGAGGACGACGATGACGACGAGGAACCGTTGCGGTGCGCGGTTCGCACGACCTCGTCCGTCGCCTCGCTGCGCCGCAGCATTCCGTGGTATGATGCGCCGGTGCGGCGATCTGCGGGTTTCTGATGGTTGCCCGCCGCACGTGGCAAATTCCGGGCAACCGGATCATCGGCTTCTAATCTCTCGGTTCAGTCTCCCGGCAGTTCGAGTCTGAACGGCAGCATCCGGTTAGCGACGATGGCTTTGCAGTCTGTCGACCCGGTTGCGGCTCATTGCGCGCGCCCCAAGCGTCCTTTCTGACGGCGGTTTCCGCTCTCGGCCGGCGCGCGGCGCCGCGCTTGTTTCCCGCCATTCCGGATTTCTGGGCACGGTCCCGCCATGCTGGCGGAGCCCGATTCTTGCCCGTGCCCCGGCGTGCCGTCATCGGCGCGTCGGAGCGAATGGAAGGAAATTGAAATGAAATTCGAAGAACTGAATCTCGCACCGGAGCTTCTCGCCGCGCTCGTCGCCTGCGGCTATACCGAACCCACGCCGATCCAGGCGCAGGCAATCCCGCACCTTCTCGCCGGCCGCGACCTCATCGGCTCGGCCCAGACCGGCACCGGCAAGACGGCCGCGTTCGTGCTGCCGGCGCTGCAGCGGCTCGCCGCATCGGGCAACCGCGCCGGCGCGGGCCGCAATGGCGTCGCCACGCCCCGCATCCTGGTGCTCGCCCCGACGCGCGAACTCGCCCAGCAGGTCGCCGAGCAGGCCGTCCGCTACGGCCGCAGCCTCAAGGTCAACACGGTCTGCATCTACGGCGGGGCGCCGTACCCGATCCAGAACCGGGAGCTCGCGCGCGGCGCCGACATCATCGTCGCCACGCCGGGTCGCCTCATCGACCACCTCGAGCGCGGCCGCATCGACCTGTCCGCGCTGGAAGTGCTCGTGCTGGACGAGGCCGACCGGATGCTCGACATGGGCTTCGTCGACGACGTCGAGCGCATCGCGCTGCTGGCGCCGAAGTCGCGCCAGACGGTGCTGTTCTCGGCGACCTTCGACGGCGCCATCGCGCGGCTGTCGGCGCGCCTGATGCGCGACGCGGTGCGCATCGAGGTCCAGGCGGACAAGGCCGCCCCGGTGGCCATCGAGCAGCGCGTCCACTTCGCCGACGACCACTCGCACAAGCATCGGATCCTCGACCACCTGCTCGCCGACGTCGCGATGACGCAGAGCATCGTCTTCATCGCCACCAAGCGCGACGCCGAATCCCTCGCGCTGCGCCTGAAGGGCGAAGGCCACGCCGCCGCCGCGCTGCACGGCGACATGAACCAGCACGAGCGCACGCGCACGCTCTCCGACATGCGCCGCGGCCGCGTGCGCACGCTCGTCGCGACCGACGTCGCCGCGCGCGGCATCGACGTCGCGGGCATCAGTCACGTGATCAACTTCGACCTGCCGCGGCAGGCCGGGGACTACGTGCACCGGATCGGCCGCACCGGCCGCGCCGGGGCGACGGGCATCGCCGTGTCGATCGCGAATCACGCCGAACGCGGCGCGGTGCGCCAGATCGAGCGCTTCACGGGCGCCGCGATTCCGGCCCTCGAAATCCCGGGGCTGGAGCCGCGCCGGCGCGAGTCGCGCGTGGCCCCGCGCACGGGATTTGCCAAGCCGGCGTTCCGCGGCGCCCATGCGGCGCCGGCCCACGCGCGGCCAGCGCCGCGCTGGGACGATCGCGCCGGATCGGGCTCGGGCCGCCGCCGCGAGCGGGAAGAGGGAGCGTCGCCTTCGGGGTTCCGCGGCGGCTTTGCCAAGAAGGGCGATCGCGCGCGCTGACGCGGACGGGCTGCGGCGCGGCCCCGGAGGTTCCCCGGCAGCCCGGCGCCGGGCCGGGCTGGCGCCGTCCGGTTGCGCGCGCTATTTCTTGTCCGCTGCTGCCGGCGGATCGGGATTGATCGTGATCCCGCGCTTCTTCAGCTCGTCGACGACCAGCTTGGCGCCGGCATTGCCCTTGTTGGCCAGCAGCTGCGTTTCGCGGGCGAGCCCGTCGAGCTGATCGCGCAGCTTCTTCGAGTTCTCCATCGGCCGTTCCTGGCTGGAGCGCGCCGCGTCGAGCGAGTCGCGCTCGCGCAACAACTGGGTCATCTGGAACGCGCCCAGCCCGTCACGGCCAAGGCGAGAATCAGGAACGGGATGAACGGGCTTCGCTCGCTGCGCCCGCGCGTCGTCAGGCTGGGGTGTCGTTCTTCGGTGGCCACGGCTGTCCTGGGTCGGGCGATCACTTGCGGGGAGACGGGGCCGCCGGCGCGGCGGGCGGCGGCAACGTTACCGTGACGCCGTGCGCCGCGAGCAGGTTCCTGAGATCCTGATCCTGATTGCGAATCGACAGATCCGCCAGGGCCTTGACGATCTCGCGGTAAAGGCCCTCGAATTGAACGCTCTTCTGGATGTAATCCTGCCGGCCCGCTACTTCCGTCTGCGCGGTGCGGTTGCTCGTGAACAGCATTGCATTCGCGACCACGAGGACCGCGGCGAGCAACGCAATCACGGTCAGGATCCAGAACTGCCACGTCTTGAGCATCAGTCTGTTCCGGCCGGATGAAGTGGGCTGATTCTACGGCCTGGCTGCGAATTGTGGAAGGGCGCCGGGCTCCGCACAGCGCGCGCGCGTCGTGATCGCGCGTCGGCTGGTTAAGGCGCCGGCGCTGTCGTAGAGTACGCATCCTGCACTGGTTGCCTGGGGCCCCGCGTGCACGACACGACCGCCGTCACGACCATCCTGTTCACCGACATCGAAGGCAGCACGCGGCTGTGGGATCAGGAGCCGGAGCGCATGCGTCCGGCGCTGGCGCGCCACGACGCCATCGCGCGGCGCGCGGTCGAGGGCCACGGCGGCATCGTCGTGAAGATGACGGGCGACGGCCTTTACGCGGCCTTCCCGGATGCCCTCGACGCGGTGACCGCGACGCTCGAGCTGCAGCAGGCGCTGGCCGATCCGGAGGCGACCGGCGGCGTGCCGCTGCGGGTGCGCTGCGGGCTGCATGCCGGCGTGGTCGAGCACCGCGACAACGACTACTTCGGCAGCGCGGTCAACCGCACGGCGCGCATCATGGGCGCGGCGCACGGCGGGCAGGTGATTGTCTCGCAGGCGGTCTGCGATCTCGTCGGCAGGCAGCTGCCGGCGGGCGTCGCGCTGCGCGACCTCGGGTCGGTGCGGCTGCGCGACCTGGCGCGTCCCGAGCACGTCTACCAGATCGTCCACCCGGAGTTGCGGCGGGACTTTCCCGGCGCTGCGCTCGCTGGAGGCGACGCCCAACAACCTGCCGCAGCAGATCACGTCGTTCGTCGGCCGCGAGAGCGTGCTGGCCGACGTCGAGGAAGCTGTTCGGGACGACGCGCCTGCTGACGCTCCTCGGCGTGGGCGGCCTCGGCAAGACGCGGCTGTCGCTGCAGGTGGCCGCCGACACGATGGACGACTATCCGGACGGCGTCTGGTTCGTGGAGCTGGCGCCGCTCGCGGACCCCCGGCTGGTGCCGCAGGCCGTCGCGTCGGCACTCGGTGTCGTCGAGGAGTCCGGGCGCCCGGTGCAGGAAGCGCTGGTCAAGCATGTACGGGACCGGCACCTGCTGCTCGTTCTGGACAACTGCGAGCACCTGGCGCAAGCGTGCGCCGAGCTGGCCAAGGCAGCTGCTCCAGGCGGCTCCGCAGGTCAAGGTGCTGGCAACGAGCCGCGAGTCGCTGCGCGTGTCGGGCGAGACGACGTTCTCGGTGCCGCCGCTGCGCGGTTCCGCAGTGGAGCCGCACGATGACGGTCGCCGCGCTGACGCAGTACGAGTCCGTGCGCCTGTTCACCGATCGGGCCGTCGCGGCGCAGCCCGCGTTCGCGTTGACCGAGAAGAACGCGCCGGCGATCGCCGAGATCTGCCACACGCTCGACGGCATTCCGCTGGCGCTCGAGCTCGCCGCGGCGCGGGTGCGCGCGCTTCCCGTGGAAGCGATCGCCGCGCGCCTGTCGGATCGGTTCCGCCTGCTGACCGGGGGCGACAAGACGTCGCTCCCCCGCCAGCAGACGCTGCGCGCGCTGCATCGACTGGAGCTACGATCTGCTCTCGGCAACCGAGCAGGGGATGCTGCGCCGGCTCGCCGTATTCGCGGGCGGCTGGACGCTCGAAGCGGCGGAACGGGTGGGGGCGGATCCCATCGTCGAAGTCTGGGAGGTCGTCGATCTGCTGACGAATCTCGTCGAGAAGTCGCTGGTCGCAGCTGGAGGCGGAGGGCGGACGCTACCGCCTGCTCGAAACGGTCCGTCAGTATGCGAAGGAGCGCCTGGAGCGAGGCGGGCGAGAAGAGCCAGACGCGCACGCGTCACCTCGCGTTCTTCCTGGATCTCGCCGAGCAGGCGACCCCGCATCTGATGGGACCCGAGCAGGGAGCGTGGCTCGAGCGGCTCGACATCGAGCGCGAGAACATCCTCGTCGCGCACTCTGGTGCGACCGCGCCAAGCGCGGCGGCGAGCTCGGGCTGCGGCTGCTGCGCGCCGTGCGCGTCTACTGGATCACGCGCGGTCTCGGCGTGCTGGGGCTGCGCGTGATGTCGGAGGCGCTGGCGCGTCCCGATGCGAGCGAGCGCAATCTGCTACGGTGCCAGGCACTCGACGCCGCCGCGTACCTCGGCTATTTCACGGGACGCTACGCGGAGGCGCAGGCCTGCGAGGACGAGGGGCTGTCGATCGCGCGCGAGATCGGGGACCGGAATCGGATCGTCGCGGCGCTCACGTTCCTCGGTGCGGTTTCGCTCGCGCGCGAGAATCGCGCCGACGCACGGCGTTACCTCGAGGAGTCGCTGGCGCTGGCGCGGGAGCTGGGCGAGGTCCGCCGCCTCGAGCAGGCGCTTACCGTGCTGGCCGAGCTCAATCGCACCGAGGGCGACCTGGATGCGGCGGAGCCGCTCTACGAGGAAGCGCTCGCGCTCAATCGCAAGCAGGGGGTCGGCACC
This sequence comes from uncultured beta proteobacterium, assembly GCA_963708855.1. Classification (GTDB taxonomy): domain Bacteria; phylum Pseudomonadota; class Gammaproteobacteria; order Burkholderiales; family Casimicrobiaceae; genus CAIWHR01. Next base: position 357,254 of record CAVPUM010000022.1, read on the forward strand.
AATATCGCCGTCAACCTGCTCAACATCGCGATGGTGGCGATCGGCCGCGGGGCCGGCGAGCGGGCGCGCGCGATTCTGCTCGAAGCCCTGACCATCGCGGAGAAGATCAGGTCGAAGTCGGCGGGTCGCGCCGCACTCGACGTCGCGGCGGGCTTGGCGGCGCTCGTCGCGCAATGGGAGCGCGCCGCGCGGATCTACGGCGCGGCGCAGGTCGAGCTCGAACAGACCGGGATCCGCCGCGAAGCCGCGGACGATGCATTCCTGGTTCCGCTGGTGGCGAAGGCACGCGACGCGCTGGGCGAGGCGGCGTTCGCCGCCGCCGAGGCCGGCGGCCGCGCGCAAAGCTACGAGGAGGCGATCGCCGAGACGCAGGGCCTGGCTCGAGCAGGGACCCTGAGGGCGGAGCGGTGGCGGCGATGCGACGATCGTCGCGCCGTCGCGGCGGGCGATCGCGGGCTCCTGCGCAGCGCTGCTCAGCGACGGACCGGCACCCGGCGGGAACGCCGGCGCGCCGAGAGCGCGAGCAGCAGCGTTCCCAGCAGCATCAGCATCAACGTGCCCGGCTCCGGAACAGTGCCGTCGGGAACCGCGGCGATCTCGGTCACGCCTTCGTTCGGATCGAAGGCGAATTCATTGATCGTGTACGCATCGGCTTGCGCGTCGAAATTCGAGTCCCTGAACAGATCGTCGAGGGTCTGCGGACCCACGAGGACCGACGAAATCGGGGCATCCGCGCCCGTGCCGTCCGCTTCGGGATTGACCTTGAAGAACGTGTCGAGTATCCACTGGTTGCTCGCGTCGAAAGCTTCCGGATCGGTCGCGCCGAGGAACGAGAACACGACGTTCAGATTCTGGAGATCCACGTCCGCCGGGTTATACCCCGCGAACACGATCTCGTCGTACACGAAATGGCCCGGCGCATCCTCGAAGACCTCGAGGATGATGGTGCCGGAGATGAAGTTGAAACCGCCGTCGATCACGAGGCGCCCCGGCGAGTCGCCGGGATTCAGGATGCCCTGGATGCCGACGAGGCCCAGAGTGGGGGCAAACAGCGGCGGATTGCAGCCGAGTATTCCGGTGGCCCCGTCCATGGTGACGTTGGCGTGGATCACCCCGCCATTGCCGCCGAGGCAGCCGTTCGCGCCGATGAAGAGGGACGTCGCGGTGATGCTGGCGTTGTCGTGCAGGTAGACGGTGGCCTTGGCCCCCGTCGAGTTCGTTCCGTCATGGCCGATGCCGAACAGAGCGCCCGCCTGGATGGACGCGCCGCCTCGCATGTCCAGCGTCGCGGTCGCGTCTGCCGTCGCCCCGACGATCACGCTGCCGTCGATGGGGACGGCCAGCGTGCTGCCGCCTTCCATCGTCATCGTGGCCGTGCCGCTTTGGCCGATCACGACCGTGGCGCCGGCGCCCGTCAACACCACCGACGATGTGCCGTTGCCGGCGCTGGCATCCATCGCCAGATGTCCCGTTGCGCCCGCGGCATTCCCCAGCACCAGGCTGTTGCCGATCGACACGGCGCCGCCGGTTTGAGTGACCGTGGCGCCGGCATCGTTGTCGCCGATAACCATCCTGAAGGCCGTGAGCGACCCGTCGGACAGGTTGTAGCTGCCGCTGCCGTTTACCGTCAGGACGAACGCGACGTTGACGTTGCCGCCGGATTGATGCACGGTGCCGGAGCTTCCCGCAAAGCCCCCGACGTTCATGGAGTCGGATATGGTCGCCTGCCCATCCGACATGTTGAACGTGCCGGTGGCGCCGCCGAGCAATCCGACATTCAGGAAGCTCGTATTCTGCGTGCCGCCCGACTGGGTGAGCGTGCCGTTTGCGCCAAAACCCGCGCCGACATAGGTGATTCCGCTGGTGACCACCCCGGTTCCGCTCAGGTCGTAGGTTCCCGTGGCATTGGCGCCGCCGATGCCGAGAAACGGAGTGTTGTGCGTCCCGGCCGTGTGGTTGAACGTTCCGGTGCCGCCAAGACCGGGACCTCCGTCGCCGCCGACCGTGGTGGCGATACCGACGACGAGCGAGCCGCCATCAAGGTTGTAGGCGCCGTTCGCTCCGGCACTGGCGCCGATGCCGCTGCCCTGCGCGATGACGAGATTGCCGGTGACGGCATGCGTGCCGCCGGATTGCGTGAACGTGCCTTTCGCGCCCGGCTCGCCCGCGAAACCGGTGTTGCCCCCGCCGACGACCGTGTTGCCGCCGACTTCGAGCGTGCCGCCGGTCAGGCTGTAGGTGCCGCACGCGGTTGGCCCGAGTTGATCTCGATAGTGGCGGGTTGCGATCCGACGACGAGATTGCCGGTGATGACAATGTTCCGACGTTCCGCTTTGATTGAACGTGCCGAGTCCGAACACGCTGACGGTCGTCTCCGCGGTGTTGAGCCGCCCGCCCTGGAGGTCGTAGGTGCCGGAGCTGTAGAAGTCGAAGCCGCCCGCCGACGGCGGGATTGGTGAACAGCCCGGCGCCGCCGAGGGAGAGCACGCCGGCGTTGAAGGTGCCGCCGATTTGCACCACCGCGCCCTGGGCCTAGGCTGCCGACTTCCGTGAACTGGCTGGTGACGGTGCCGTCGACGAGCTCGTAGCGACCCCTGCCGAGATGCGTTTCGTTGTTGGTGTAATCACCGCCGATGCGGATGAACGTGGCCGAGGCAGTCCCGCCGGTCTGGGTGAATACTCCGGCCAGGCCCGGATCGAAGGTGTTGTCGCCACGGCCCACGAAAATAGTGTCGGCGACCGTAAGCGTGCCGTCGCTGAGGTTGAAGGTGCCGCGCGCTGCGCTGGCGTTGCCTATGATCAGGCTGCCGGTCTCGATGATCGAGCTGCCCGCCACGTCGAGCTGGCCGATCCCGGTCGACCTCGCGCCAATGGTGATCGTGCCGTCGGTGGGCATGTAGAGCGTGCTTCCCCCGTCCATCGTCATCAGGCCGGTGCCGCTGTGCCCGATCAGACCCGCGGCGCCGACGCCCGTACCGATGAAGGAGATGCTCGATCCTCCCGACATGTTGAGCGTGCCGTCGCCACCAAGCGCCAGTCCCGTGCCGCCCAGGAAGAGCTGCGCATTGACCACCGGCGTATCGAAGGTGACCTGCGCGCCATTCTGCAGATTGAGGATGCCGACACTGCCGGCGCCGCGACCGACGGCGATGATGCCGCCCGCGGTGCCATTGACGGTGATGTCGACACCGT
>CAVPUM010000023.1:0-72375 GCA_963708855.1 uncultured beta proteobacterium
CGTTGTCAAGGATTGGTATGGAGTTGCCATGAGCGCATCCGTATTGGATCTGAAGCCCAAGGCCTTCTGGCACTGGTTCGCAGCTATTTCGCAAATCCCCCGTGGCTCGCACAAAGAGGACGGTATTCGCGCGTTTTTGGTCAATTTCGCCAAAGAGCGCGGTCTGAAGTGCGAACGGGACAAGGTCGGCAACCTTCTGGTCAGGAAGGCCGCACAAGGGAGCGTCTCCAGCAACATCCTGATGCTTCAAGCGCACATGGACATGGTCTGGGCGAAGTCAAGCGACAGCAACTTTGACTTTGAGACCCAAGGCATCGAGCTCGTCATCGACGGTGATTGGCTGAAGGCCAACAAGACGACGCTTGGCGGTGACGATGGCTTCGGCATCGCGTGCATGCTGTGCATCCTGGACGACAAAGCGTTGACCCATCCCGAGTTGGAATGCGTCTTCACGGTGGCCGAGGAAGTTGGCTTGTACGGCGCCTCCCATCTCGAATTGCCGCTGAAGGCCAACGTGTTGGTGAACCTGGACAGTTCATCGATGGACAGAATCACCGTCGGCAGCGCCGGCAGCAACGAATGGGAACTCGTCGCGGACTACAGCGAAGTGCCGGCGCCCAAGGGCTACCAGGCCTTCACGGTCAGAGTCTACGACCTCGTCAGCGGGCACTCGGGCCTCGATATCAACAAGAACAGAGCCAACGCGGCGAAGCTCCTGGGGCGCATCCTGTACACCCTCTCCAAAAAAGTGCCGATCAAGCTCGCCTCCATCGACGCGCCCGGGAAGCGCAACGTCATCCTCATTGAGGCGCGGGCCGTGGTCCTGGCCGCGTATGCGGATGTCGCGGCGTTCAAAGAGGCGTTCTCGTCCCTCGCAAGCGCTATCAAGATCGAGTATGAAGTATCCGAGAAGGCGCTGAAGATCGAGCTGCGCGAGGCTCCCGCGCCGGCCAAGGTCCCGGAGGCTGCGTTCGCCGACGCCTTTGTCAGGGCGCTGCACGCCTGCCCCAACGGACTGTACAAGCTAAATCAACACAATGGCGCGGTAGAGACCTCCACGAACATCGGGTCGGTGACCCTCCAAGGCGGCAAGGCCTCCATCCTGTCCATGCAACGCTCGTCATCGGACTCCTCGCTCACTGATATCGGCCTGCAGTTCCTGGGCTGCTTCGAGCTTGCCGGCCTTACCGTTGGCGCGCAGCGCGGCTACAACGGCTGGCAGCCTGATTTTGACTCCAAGCTGCTCGAACTCGCGGCGCAAACGTACCAGGAGACTTTCCACAAGGAGGCCATCCTGGAGTCCGTCCATGCCGGGTTGGAGGTTTCCTTGCTCGACAGGAAGAACGCCATGAAGAAGATTTCTGTGGGCCTCAACCTCAAGGACGAACACACGCCATCCGAGGCGATGCAAATTTCCTGCGCCGAGCCGTTTGAACGCTTTCTTCACAACCTCCTTGGAAAACTTTAGAAAGCGCTTGCCATGGCTATCGCGTTCACACTTCTGGTTCTGGTTTTTCTGGGCTGGAGCATCAAGAAAGACTTCAACGCCCCTATCGTCCTGGCCTTGTGCGGCGCGGCCCTGTTCGCCTACGCGCATTTCACCGGCGTGCCCGGCATGGTCGAGCTCAAGCCGGACAACCTTGGATTGTTCTACTTCGAAAAGCTCAATGCGATCTTTCAGAATCGACTGGCGGGGCTTGGCCTGTTGATCATGTCGGCGGGCGGGTTTTCCGCTTACATGACCCACATCGGCGCCATTGACGTGTTGATCGACCTCGCGCTGAACCCCCTGAAGCGGCTTAGATCTCCGTACGTTGTCGGCGCTGGCGTGTTCATCATCGGCAACTTCCTGCAGATGTTCATCACCAGCGCGGCAGGCCTCGGCATTCTCCTCATGGCGATGGCCTTCCCCGTCGTGCGCAAGCTAGGCCTCAGCGTCCGGTCCAGCGCGGGCTTCGTCGTGATGACGGGCGTGTCGGAGTTTGGTCCCACGCAGGCAAACGCCATCTTTGCCGCGGAACAGGCGAAGGTGGCCGTGCTGGATTATGTGATTCAATATCAGGCGGTCGTGGTGGGCATCGGATTGCTGGTGACGAGCGTTGTGGCGATTTTCTGGTTCAAGTACCTCGACGCCAAAGAGAAGGATTTGGACGTCGCCGATGAAGCGGCTGAGGAAGCGACCACCGGGGACAAGGCACCCAAGGCGCCCATCAAGGCGCCCAAGTACTACGCGGTGTTGACGTTGATGCCCTTGGCCTTGCTGCTGATCTTCTCGAAGTACACCGGTTCCTCCTACGACATGCCCCTGTTTGTGGCAATCCTGATGTCTGTTTGCATCGGCATGGCCGTGGAGTTCGCACGAAAGATCACCAAGTTCAGGGAGGTTGCCGAAGGCTACACCATCTTCGTGAACGGAATGGCGCGCATGCTCGGTGTCGTGGCGCTCATCGTGTCGGCCGAGTTCTTTGCGCAAGGTTTGCTCTCGACGAAGACCATCGACGCCATGCTCGCTGGGATGCAAAGCATCGAGCTCGGCGCAGTGGCGGTTCTGATCATCTCCTCGGCGCTGATCGTCACGGCGTCAATCCTGACGGGCTCGGGCAATGCGTCGTTCCTGTCCCTTGGGAGCCTCGCGCCCACGATTGCTGCGAAGATGGGGGTCTCAACCGTTGCGTTGGTGCTGTCCATGCAACTTTGCTCGTCGATCGCGCGCGCCATGTCGCCCATCGCGGCGGTGGTCATCGGCGTCGCAGGGATTGCGAAGATCACCCCGTTCTCCCTGGTGAAGCGAAGCGTTGTGCCACTGGCCGCCTACATTGTCCTGGTGTTGGTGTACACGAGCTTGTTCGTGCTGTAGGCAGGAGAGCGGGGGGGTCGCTTTGAGGATCCACGGACGTCGAACACCCGGTTGGCGGCGGCGGTCGTCGTCGTGATCCTGGGCTTAACCGGATAGAGAGGCATCGTGCGACTGCTGCTGCTCAGCAATGCGAAACGCGAGGGCATGGGGTACCTCGAACATGCGTCGGGCTACTTGCGGGACTTTTTCGCCGGCGAGGTGCGCGAGATCCTGTTCATTCCGTTCGCCGGGGTGACCAAGACCTACGATCAGTTCGTCGAGCAGATCAAGCCGGTTTTCGGCGCGCGCGGCATCGGCGTGACCGGCATCCATGCGACGACGGATCCGCACGCCGCCGTGCGCAGTGCGCAGGCGATCGTCGTGGGCGGGGGAAACACCTGGAGGCTGTTGCGCGAATTGCGCGAGCGCGAACTGATGCCGGTGATTCGCAATCGCGTGCTCGCCGGCGTGCCGTATGTCGGGTGGAGCGCGGGGGCCAATGTCGCGTGCCCGACGATCATGACGTCGAACGACATGCCGATCTGCGATCCGGGCGGATTCGACGCGCTGGCGCTGATCCCGTTCCAGATCAATCCGCACTACCTGCACGGCAACCCGCCGGGCTTCAAGGGCGAGACGCGCGAGGAGCGCATTGCCGAGTTCGGCGTGCTCCATCCGCGCATCCGGGTGGCCGGATTGCGCGAAGGCACGGCGTTCCTCGTCGAGGACGGCTCGATCCGCCTGCTCGGCGACGCGCAATGCCGCATCTTCCGGCACGGCGAATCGCCGCGCGAACTGGGCGGTGGTGACGACTTCTCGTTCTTGCTCGCCTAGTCGGACTCCTTGTCCGCGACGCGCCCCACGGCAGCCGGGATGCTCCGCGTGCAATCTCCCCGACCTCTCAGCACCGTCCCGTTGCATCTGGCCGTACCTGCTGCATGCCTTTAAGACAAGAAGGCCGTTGGCGGCTGGCGGTAGCGTTGGTCGTGCTTTCACTGGCCTGGGGCTTCACATGGGTTCTGGCCAAGCAGGGACTGGCTTACGCTTCCCCCTTGGCTTTTGCAGCGCAACGTTGCGTTGGCGGCGCACTGGCGCTGTTCCTGGCTCTCAAGCTCCTCGGTCGGCCGGTTCGCCTGGTCGCCCCGGCGAAGACGCTGGTGATAGCGCTCGTCAATGTCGCCGCATTCCTGATATTCCAGACTTGGGCATTGGTCGAGGGCGGTGCCGGCAAGACAGCGGTCCTGAACTACACGATGCCAGTCTGGACGCTGCTTCTGGCGTGGCCGTTTCTGGGTGAGCGCATCCGCGGCCCGCAGTGGCTCGCGGCGATCTGCGCTTTGGCGGGACTGACGCTCATCATCGAACCCTGGACCATGCACACCAGCCTGCTCAGCAAGTTCCTGGGACTGATGGCTGCAGTCTCCTGGGCCATTGGCACCATCCTGATCAAGCACCTTCGGTCTCGATGCGAAGTGGACCTGATCTCGCTGACGGCCTGGCAACTGCTGATGGGTGCCGTGCCGTTGATGGTGCTCGCGGTCGTCGTGCCCGACCGCGCGACCGTCTGGTCTGTCCCCTACATCGGGATCCTGGCTTTCATATCGATCGTCAGCACCGCTCTGTGCTGGTGGTTATGGCTCTACATCCTCGACCGCGCACCTGCCTGGGAGGCAAGCCTGTCCGTGCTCGGCACGCCGGTCATCGCGCTCCTTTCTTCGCGCCTGCTGCTGGGTGAGGAGTTCCATGTCACCGAGGTCTACGGGATGCTGCTGATCGGCGTTGGCCTGGCGCTGTTGTCGTTACTCAGCTGGATGGCAAGCCGGCGTGGCACGACGCCTTCGGCGTAGCATTCTCGTCCGGCTCAGGTGCCGGGCCCGATGCCGCTCCGTGAGCCCACGACCTCGATGGTCGGGAAGCGATACAACGGCTTCCCGTCCACGAGCTCCCCGGTGAACACGCCCACGTACGGCGCGGCATCGGCCGGGGGACCGTGCGGCCTCGGCGTCAGCACAGAGGCACACCCGGCGAGTCCGACGATCAGGAGTGCCACCGTGGCGAACCCTGTGCTCGCACGGGTCCGGGCAGCGACGTGCAGATTGCGTGGATACATGCCGGCTCTCCTTCGGCAGGCGGCAGGAAATACAAACGCGGCGGCCCGCAGCATTACCGACGATACACGCTCCGGCGTCCCTTATTGTCTGTCGCCATCATTCCAGATAAACGTACAGGCCCATGATCGGTGTGGTTTGGTCGTGTCGTATCGGCGCCTCCGAAACACGTGCGCGGCTAAACCGGGCTTCATCGGCCAGACGGCGGATGTAGGATTCGGAATGGGCGTAGCGCAGGCTGGGTAGCAACTGGATGTCCTGACCTTCCCTGGCCAGTTCAACGGTAAACGCCAGACATCCACCCGGTTCGAGAATCCGTCGCACCGATCGAAAGACGGCAGCCAGGTCGCCAACATAGATGAACACATCGGCTGCCAGTATCAGATCCGGCCGCAATGCGGTCGCGGCGAGAAATTCACCGAGGTCGGCATGGATGAGTTCGCGATATACGCCGAGCTTGCGCGCCTGTTCGAGCATGGCGCTGGAAATGTCGACGCCGTCGATAGTATCGGCTTGCGGTGCGATGAGCAGCCCGCACAACCCGGTGCCACAGCCGAGGTCGAGTACATGTTCATATCGCTTTCCGGTGTCGATGAGGGGTTTCAACAGCACCTCGAATCCGCGATAACCCAGTTTTTCCACGACGTGGGATTGGAAATCGGCGGCATAGTCGTCGAATAGCCCTTCGACATAGCGTCGGGGTGGAGTTGTCGGCGCGTCTCCATCGCGCACCGAGGCCAGGTAATAGGCGTTCAATTCCGGATCGCCGCCAAGCGCGAGGGCCTTTTCGAAGCAACGGGCGGCTTCCTCGAACCGGTGCAGTTCGCGCATCAGGCTGCCGCGTTCACTCCACGCGGGCGCGCAATCCGGATCTTCCTGCAAAGCCCGATCGAAGGCCTGCAGAGCCCTTTCCGCGTTGCCAAGTCGCAGCGAGACCTGGCCCAGGCTCGACCAGAGACGCACTTGCTGCGGTGAAAGCGCAAGTGCCTTTTCCAATGCCGCCGCCGCAGCCGGCCATTGTCCTCGGGCTTCATTGGCAAGACCCAGGCAAGCCCAGGCCTCGGCCAGGGAAGGATCCGCAGTCGTTGCTCGACCCAGGACGGGAATCGCCGCTTCCCACTGCCGGAGGTGAAAGAGGGTGACGCCAAGATTGCCAAGCACCGAAGGCCGGCCCGGAGTGAGTGCCTGGCACTGTTCGAAGCAGCTGCGCGCCGGCTCGAGCCGGCCCTTCTCGAAGTGCCCGATGCCCTCGAAGAACAGGGCCCGCGACTGCGCAACCTGCTCCTCGGTCGGGTTTGCGTAAGCGGTCACGATTCGGTCGCCGGAGCGGCTTGCCAGTCGCCGATCAGGCTATCACGGGTTGGCGACCAGGCCAAAGGGGGCGATCGGGTGGTCGAACGCGCAGGCTGGCGGTTGACCGGCGCAACCGACCCCACCACAATCGGGCACCCGTGGTTGAATGTACTCATCTTTCGAATAGCCATCCCATGATGTTTTCGCGGCGCCAGGTCCTGCTCGCTTCGGCCGCCATGCTCGGCTCCTCCTGGGCCGCCCTTGCGGCCGCGAGCAGCAACGTTCTCCAGTTGCGGGTGGAGTACACCGCGACGAGCCTGAGCGGTGACGGTGAGCGCGCCACGCCCGGCCGCCTGTGGCGCACCCGCTCGGCGCTGCGCCACGAAGGCAAACGGTATGGTCGTCTGCTGACCGTCATCGCGCGGCTCGATCGCAATCTCTGCTGGATGGTGATGGCCGAGCCCCGCTTCGCGATCGAGACCGACCTCTCCGTGCTCGACCTGCCGCTCGACGTGCTGAACGGCGGCGGCGACATGCGGCAGATTCGTGAAGGACGCGAGCGGGTGAACGGGCTGGACACCATGCGGGTTCGCGTCGAGCGCAAGGCCGGCTCGGGGAGCAGCTTCACGGGCCACGTCTGGGCGACCGACCAGGGTGTCATCGCGCGCCTCGCTGGCGAGGGCGAGAGCCATGGCCGCCGCGGCCGGACGCTGATGAATTTCCGCGATGTGCGGATCGGACCGCTCGATCCCGTCCTGTTCGAGGCGCCCCGCGGGGTCCAGCTCGTCGGGGTCAAGGGCGGCGATCTCGCTGCGTTGCTCGAAGGCATTGATGCGGCCGGCCGGATCGGTCAGCGGCGCTGACCGGCCGATCAAACGAAAGTGTGAAGTCAATCCATGAGCCACATTTCCGATGCCCGCTTCGCCGAACGTGTCCGCGCGAGTTTCGACCGGCAGACCGCGATGCACCTGATCCAGGCCACGTTGCCCGTCGTCGAGCACGGCCGCACCGAAATCCACCTCCCGCACTGGCAAGGAATTGAGCAGCAGCACGGCTTCGTGCATGGCGGCGTGGTCGGCATGATTGCCGACTCGGCTGCCGGCTACGCGGCGATGACCATGGTTTCTCCTGCTGCCTCGGTGTTGACCGTGGAATACAAGATGAACCTGGTTGCGCCGGCTGACGGCGAAACGCTGATCGCTCGTGGCCAGGTCGTCCGCTCCGGCCGTACGCTGATCGTCACCAAGGCAGAAGTATTCGCGGTCAAGGACGGCAGGGAAACCCTGTGCGCGCTGATGCAGCAAACGATCATGGTGATGCACGGCAAGGGGGAAAAGTAGGATCGAGTTCCCGGTAGCCGGCGCAGCGGGCCGCTGCGACCGACTGCCTATGGCGGCGGAATGGCTCCCGTGCGCTCGACGATCAACCCGTACGCCTGCGGCTGCCGGTGTTTGGCGAAGTTGAAAGTCGTGTTCTTGTACGACAACGTGAGATCGAGGTCGCAGCGCGCGATTGCGAGCTCGTCGCCTTCGGTCGAGCAGGCCGCCACGATTTCGCCGGACGGTGCCACGATGATCGAGTTGCCGATCTGGCGCACGCCGTCTTCGTCGCCGGCCTTGGCCACGCCCACGACCCAGCAGCCGTTTTGGTAGGCGCCTGCCTGCATGACGAGCTCGTTGTGGAAATGCGCGAGATTGTCGTGCTCGGGCGAGGGCGGGTTGTGCACGGGCGTGTTGTAACCCAGCAGCACCATCTCGACCCCCTGCAGCCCCATCACGCGGTAGGTTTCGGGCCAGCGGCGGTCGTTGCAGATCGCCATGCCGACGATGCCTCCGAACGCACGGAACACCGGGAAGCCGAGATTGCCGACCTCGAAATAGCGCTTCTCCAGATTCTGGAACGGACGCGACGGCTCGTGCTCGGCGTGGCCGGGCAGATGAATCTTTCGGTACTTGCCGAGGATCCGGCCGGGTTTGTCGACGAGGATCGACGTGTTGTAGCGGTGCGGTGCGCCGCCTTCGATCGCCAGTTCGGCGAAGCCGAGGTAGAAGCCGATGCCGAGCTCGCGCGCGCAGTCGAACAGCGGCTGCGTCGCGGCGTTGGGCATCGCACGCTCGAAATACGCGTCGATGTCGTCCTGCCGGTCGTAGTACCAGTGCGGGAAGAAGGCCGTGAGCGCGCATTCCGGGAAAACCACCAGGTCGCAACCATGGGAGGCGGCCTGGCGCAGCAGCGCGATCATTCGCGCGACTGCGCTCGCGCGGCTTTCCGTGCGGGCTATTCCGCCGAGCTGGGCGGCGCCGACAGTGACGATGCGTGCCATTCAGGGTGCCTCCTCGGCAGCGAGTTCGAGCAGCGTGTGCAGCAGGACGTTGGCACCGGCCTCGAGGTCGGCCGGCGCGGTGTGTTCGGCGGCGTTGTGGCTGATCCCCTTCACGCTCGGCACGAAGATCATCGCCGCGGGACAGATGCGCGCCAGCATCTGCGCGTCGTGCCCGGCGCCCGAAGTCATGCGACGATGGCTCAGTCCAAGCCGCGCGGCCACGGTTTCGATGCAACGGATCACGGCGGGATCGAAGGACACCGGCTCGAAGCGGGCCAGTCGCCTGGTGCGGATGGCGACCCCTTCATCGCGGCCCAGCGTCGCCAGGAAGGCGGCGAGCCGTTCCTCGGCCTGCCGCAGCAGCGCTTCGTCGGTGTTGCGCAGATCCGCGGTGAGCGTCGCGCGGGCCGCGATCACGTTGATCAGGTTGGGCACGAGCTCGATCCGGCCCACCGTGCAGACCTGGGCGCCGCCCATGTCGCGCGCGAGCCCGCGCAGAAAGGTGGTGATCGCGGCGGCGCAGTATCCCGCGTCGTGCCGCAGGCGCATCGGCGTGGTGCCGGCGTGATTGGACTGGCCGGTGATGACGATCTCCTGCCACGAGATGCCCTGCAGGTCCTCGACGGCGCCGATGGTGACGCCTTCGGCATCGAGCACCGGCCCCTGCTCGATGTGCAGCTCGACGTACGCGTGCGGACGATAGGCGGGCAGCGGCGCGGCGCCCGCATACCCGATGCGCTGCAATTCGTCACCCAGCACCTTGCCGTCGATCGCGACCGCGGCCAGCCCTTCAGCCAGCGAAAGGCCGCCCGCATACACCAGCGAGCCCAGCATGTCGGGCGCGAAGCGGGCACCCTCCTCGTTGGTGAAGAGCGCGACGACCAGCGGCCGCCGCGTGACGAGGCCTGCGGCATCGAGGGTCGCGACGACCTCGAGCCCCGCGAGGACGCCCAGATTGCCGTCGTATCGCCCGCCCGTGCGCACGGTGTCGACATGCGAGCCGGTCATCACGGGCGGCAGCGACTCCCGGCCGGCGCGCAGGCCGAACACATTGCCGATGCCATCGACGATCACTTGCAGCCCGAGCTCGCGCATCCAGCTCACGACGAGATCGCGCCCGGCCTTGTCCTCGTCGGTCAACGCGAGCCGGCAACAGCCACCGCCTTCGATGGCGCCGATTTGCGCCAATTGGTCGAGGCGCGCCAGCAGGCGTGCACCGTCGATGCGCAGCTCGGGAGCGGTCATTGCTCGTCCATGCTTTCGGCCTTCTCCGATCACGTCGTCAACTTGCCTTCGGCAGGCGCGACGATTTGCCGATAGATCTCCGGATCGGTATCGCCTTCGCTGCCGATCAGCAGCACGCGCGACCGGCCGTCGAGGCCCAGAGTCTGCCAGATCTCCGCGCGCCCCTTGGCCGCCAGCAATGCAGCCAGTCCGCCAGCCCCGGTTTCGCCCGCCACGATGGCGGGGTCGCCCGGCGCCGGCGAGGCCAGCGTGCGCATCGCGTCGAGTGCGAAGCGGTCATCGACCACGGCGTACGCGCTGGCACCGGCGTCGACGATCTCCCAGGCGAGCGGCGATACTTCGCCGCAGGCGAGACCGGCCATCACGGTGTCGAGATCCCCGGTCACCGCGACAGGTCGGCCGGCCAGGCCGCTCTGGAAGTGGCAGCCGGCCCGGGTCGGCTCGACGATCACGAGCCGGGGGCGGCGCGCTTCCCAGGCGAGCCAGAAGGCCGCGCAGACCGACGCCGCCAGCGCGCCCACACCGGCCTGCACGAACACGTGCGTCGGCGGCTCGTCCGCCACCCGGACGACCTCGCGTGCCATCACGCCGTAGCCGTGCATCACGTCGACCGGAATCTCGCGGTAACCCTCGTAGGTCGTGTCCGACACCACGGTCCAGCCGTTCCTCCTCGCCTCGTCCGCGGCATGACGCACCGAGTCGTCGTAGTTGCCCGGCACACGGACAACCTCCGCCCCGAATTGCGCGATCGCGGCGCACCGCCCCTCGCTCACGGACGCGTGCACGAAGATGACGCAGCGGCAGCCGAAGAGCCGTGCCCCCCAGGCCACCGAGCGTCCGTGATTGCCGTCGGTCGCACAGGTGACGGTTACGGTTTGCGCGATGTGACGCCAGCGGCCGTCGATCAGTTGTCGCGAGTCGACGGGCTCGCCGCCGTTGCGCGCCTCGACCGCCTTCTTGAGCAACCGGAACACGGCGTAGGCGCCTCCCAGCGCCTTGAAGCTCTTGAGGCCGAAGCGGTCACACTCGTCCTTGTAGTAGAGTGCCGCCAACCCCAGTCGCGCCGCCAGGCCCGGCAAGCGATGAAGCGGTGTCGCCGCGTGACCGGGCCAGCGGCCGATCTCGTCCTCGGCGGCAACGAAGCCCGCCTGATTCAGGATTCGCGCACGCACGCTTCCGTAGGGTTCCGAAGGGGGTGCCGCCCGCGGATTCCGATGGACGCGAATGCCGTCGCCTGCAGGTGTGCTCATCGGCACAACCTCGCTGTCGAATCGCTGCTCGATGCGCGAACCGGCGCGTTGAAGCGCGCGTCGAAGCTGTCCGCGATCACCTTCGGGTCGAACCCCGTCGTGATGAACACGAGCCGAGAGCGCCGATCGGCATCGGGCCAGGCGGCAAGCCGCACGGGCGGGTGAAACACGTGGTGCACGCCCTGGACGACCACCGGCGCCTCCTCGTCGGCGAGGTGGAGCACACCCTTCACGCGCAACAGCATCGGTCCGTGTTCCGCGCGGACCTCGGCGAGCCAATCCTGCACGGCAAGCCAGTCGAGCGGCGACTCGGCTTCCAGCGCTACGGACTCGACGTCGGCGTGCGCGGCATGCATCGGCGGGCCTGCGGCGTGCGTGTGCGTGCGCGACGACTCGTGCGCAAGCCACTCCCGCATATCGCGCGCGAGCGATGCGTCGGGTGGCGGCAGTACGACGGACGCATCGACGCGGCCGTGATCCGCGTAGCGCAACACCGCGCGCGCATTGAGCGCGCCCAGCGCCGCTTCGAGTGCCGGCGTGCCGTCGCCGGCCAGATCGCGCTTGGTGATCAACAGCGTATCCGCGAGGGCCGCCTGCTTGCGCGCTTCCCGGCGCTCGTGCAATTGCGACCGGCCGAACAGCGCATCGACGGTGGTGACCACGCGCGCCAGCGAGCAGAAGTGCGCCACCAGCGGACTGGCGAGCAGCATCTGCATGATCGGCGCGGGATCGGCGAGCCCGGTCGTTTCGATCACCACGCGGCGAAACGGCGGCAACTCGCCCGTGTCGCGCCTGGCGAGCAGCCCGCGCAGCGCGCTTTCCAGGTCCGAGCGCACCGAGCAGCAGATGCAGCCTGACGGCAGCACCTGCACCTCGCCCTCTACCGAGTCGACCAGCAGATGATCGACGCCGATCGCGCCGAATTCATTGATGATCACCGCCGTGTCGGCCAGCTCGGGCTGCCGGAGCAGATGATTGAGCAGCGTGGTCTTGCCGCTGCCGAGAAAGCCCGTGAGGACCGTGACCGGGACCTTCTCGTGCGAGCGATCGGCGTCGAATAGCGACATCGGGACGGTTGCGCGGCAGGCAGTTGCGGGAGTGGCAAGGCCGGCATAGTATGCGCCGCAAACAGCGCCTCGAGCGCGAGGCCCGACCAGGAGACCGCCATGGACGAACGCACCCCGCCCGCAAGAACCGGCGACGATCGTGATGCCGCGCAGGACGAGGCGGCAAGCCCCGAGCGCCGCAGCTTCATGAAGACCGCCGCGGTCGCCGGTGCGATGGGCGCGGTCGCGGGCGCGTTGCACGGCAAGTACGCTTCCGCGCCGCTGATCTCCGAAGCCCAGGCGCAGGCAGCGCCCGGAGGCGAGAAGTGGTGGCCGTCGCGCTGGGGCGCGGCCGACGAGGCGGGCGCGTCCAACCTGATCACGCCGGAGAAGGTGCTCGATGCGGTGAAATGGATCAAGGAGGGCAGGATCTACCGCATCGGGCGCGTGTATGAAGCGGGAATGCCGCTGTTCGGCGCGCGCGCGTTCGCGGTGCGCATTCCCGGCTCTCCCACCGGCGGGCCGTTCGGCCAGAACAAGCTCGTCTATCACGACGAGTTCATCGCCACCGAGATCGGCCAGGTCGGCACGCAGTTCGACGGCCTCGGCCACATCGGCATCCAGCAGGGCAAGGATGGCGACAAGAACGAGACGCGCTTCTACAACGGCGTGACGCTGCAGGAGATGGGCGACGCCTACGGCCTGAAGAAGCTCGGCATCGAGAAGTGCAAGCCTTTCTTCACGCGAGCGCATCTGATCGACGTCGCCGGCCTGAAGGGCCAGATGTGGGACGCGGGCCAGGAGATCAGCTCGCCGACGTGCGCGCCGCGATGGAAAGACAGGGGCTCAAGGAAACCGACATCAAACAGGGCGACGCGATCTTCTTCAACACCGGCTGGGGCGCGCTGTGGATGAAGAACAACGATCGCTTCAACGCCGGCGAGCCCGGGATCGGCGTCGAGGTCGCCGGATGGATCGTCTCCAAGCTGCCCGCGCTCGTCGGCGCCGACACCTGGGGCACCGAGGTCGTGCCCAATCCCGACAAGAATCTCGCTTTCCCCGTGCATGGCGAGCTGATTGCCAAGAACGGCATCTTCAACCACGAGAACCTGGTCTTCGACGAGCTCATCAAGGACCGGAAGTACCAGTTCGTCTACGTGTTTTCGCCCATGCCGATCAAGGGTGGAACGGGGTCGGCCGGCGGGCCCATCGCCATTGCCTGACGCGCCGCTCGTGTCGCGCGCCCTGCTGCTCGCGGTGCTGCTGCTCGCCGCGGCGGGCGCACCGGCCCAGGAGCCGCAGGACAAGCCGGCGCCGTGGAAGCTGTCGGCGGCGGTCGGCCCCGCCTTCGCGCTGGGCAAGGCGGGGGAGCGGTGGGCGAAGCTCATCGCCGAGCGATCGGGCGGCACGGTGCCGGTGCAGTTCTCTCCCGGCGCGGCCCTCGCGTCGCGCGATCCGGCGCGCGAGTTCGTCGCGTTGCGCGACGGCGCCGCGGATCTCGCCGTTGGCTCGACCCTTTACTGGTCGGGGCAGGTCGTCGAGCTGAATGTGATCGGACTGCCCTGGCTGGCTCCGGAAGACAAGGACCTCGCCGCGCTGGCGAGCGAAGCCGTCACCGAAAGGCTTGCCGCGGCGATGGAGCGCGCCGGCGTCGTGCCGCTCGCATTCGCCGTGCTGGGTCATCGCGAGCTGGCGACGACCGGCAAGGTGCCGCGCTCGCCGGACGACATGGCCGGCATGAAGGTCCGGCTGGCATCGACGCCATTGCTCACCGATCTTTTCGCGGGACTCGGGGCCGAGCCGCACGCGATGACCCTCGTCGACGCGCAGGCCGCGCTGCGGACCGGGATGCTTGACGCGCAGGAGGGGTCGCTGGCGGCGATCGCCGCCGCGCGGCTCGACACCCTCGGCGTCAGGCAGGTGATGCTCTGGGGCGCCGTCGCGGAGTTCGCGGTGTTCGCGGCGAACAAGGCGGCGTGGAACGGTTGGACCGCGGCGCAGCGCGCGGTCGCGCGTGATGCCGCGCTGGAGGCGGCGCGCGGGCTGCCCGCGCTCGCCCGGGTCGAGAACGAGGCGGCGCTCGTAGAATTGCGCAAGCGTGGCGTGACAGTGACGCGCCTGACCGCCACCGGCCGCGCGGCGTTCGCGGCCGCGGCGCGGGGCGTCTACGACAAGTGGGCGACCCTAGCCGGCTCCGATCTCGTGCGCGCGGCGGAAACGGCAGTCGGCAGCGCCGCGCGTTGACGCTCGTCGTCGAGCGGAGGAAACGAGGACTCCTGCCCGCGACGAGCCGCCGATCGCGCGCCGCCGCTCAGGTCACGAAACGTCCCAGACGCACCGCGGTCTCGCCCTTCTTCGGGCGGCGCGTCGGCATGATCAGCACGCAGTCGTCGTACGGCGTGGTGATCGTCGCGCCACCGTCGCGCGCAAGCAGCGTGTTTGCTTTCGGCACCACGGCAAGCCCGCCGACCGGAACCGCGAAAGCGAATTCGTCGGTGGCGATGGTCACCACCGCGGTGACCTCGATCACCTTCTGTGCCGGCATCGGCACTGGCTCGAGCCAGGCATCGAGGAATGCCGGCGCGCACATGCCGAAGTGCCGCAGAAAGCGCAGCGTCACCTGTCTGGCCACGTCCGGCGCGCCGGCTTCCCAGTGCTGGCCGCACTCGATCAGCAGTGCGCTGCGCGGGTCCTCCGCATCGTCGAAGAACGCGTAGTCGCGCAGCCGCGTGCCGGCCGCGTGTCCGCCGTCGACGATGATGTGCTCCGGCGAGCCCAGCGCCTGCGCGAGCTCCACGCCCTTGCGCTGCCGTCCAGCCATGGCGAGCGGGGGGCAGCGGTCGGTCATCGAGTGCAGATCGAGCAGGTAGTCGACGCGCTCGTAGAGCGGGCGCAGCGCGCGTGCACGGGCGAGATCGGCGGTCTTCCGCGTGCCGTCCAGGACCTCCGCGGTCCAGAGCCGGTTGAAATCTTCGTCGACGCAGCGCGACGCGAACGGATCCGCCCGGTCGAAGCCTTCATAGGCCTCGACATTGGCAAAGCACACCGACAGCGCGCCGCGCGTCGGCCGGAAATCCGTGGACAGCAGCCAGTCGAGCGCGATGGCGCCGCAGACTTCGTTGCCGTGCGTCAGCGCCTGCACGAGGACGTGCGGGCCCGTTGCGGGTCCGGCAAGTGTCCAGACATACGGAATCCCCGCGTTGCCGGCGGCCCAGCGGGCGAGGTCGGGAAAGGCGACCTCGATCGGCGGCACGGGAAGTGCGGCGCTCACGCCGGCCTTTCGCATTTCGTCGTCGTAAGGCAGCGTGGCGGGAGCACTCATGGCGGCGTTTCCCCCGTCCCCGACGCGGGACGCGACGGGGAAAAGGGCAGAATAGGCAGAGGCACCGGCGGTGTCAAATGGGCCCGGCTGCGTGCGTCGATCCGCGTGGCCGGCAACTGTGCGACGATAGCCGAGCAAACCGAAATGCGCGACGAGGAGGCGACATGAGCGGGGGACAGTTTCGGGGAAGCGCGTGCAGGTCGATGGCGCGTCCGCGGTGGCTTTCGAAAAGTGTGGGTGGGGCGCTGGTGACCTTTCTTGCCTGCGCGCTCGTGCAGGCGCAGAGCGATCTGCCGGTCGCGACGCTCAGGCTTCCCCCCGGATTCACCGCCGAGGTCGTCGCGCGCGTCCCGAATGCCCGCGCGATGACCCTCGGTGCCGCCGGGACGCTGTTCGTCGGCAGCGCGTCCGCGGGCAAGGTCTACGCGCTGACGCTGCCGCCGCCGGGCACCAAGGGCGAGGCGGTGACCAATGTGATCGCGTCCGGGTTGCGCGAACCGGCAGGCGTCGCGTTCCGCGACGGTGCGCTGTACGTGTCGGCCGTCTCGCGCATCCTGCGTTTTGACGACATCGAGCGTCGCCTCGCCGACCCGCCGCCGCCGGTCGTCGTCAGCGATCGTTTCCCGACCGACGGGCACCACGGACGCAAGTTCATCGCCTTCGGGCCGGACGGCAAGCTCTACGTGCCGGTGGGCGCGCCTTGCAACATCTGCGAACCGGATCCCGATCGCTACGCGAACATCATGCGGATGAATCGCGACGGCAGCGGCCTCGAAGTCTACGCGCGCGGGCTGCGCAACTCGGTGGGTTTCGACTGGGACCCGCGGACCGGGGAGCTGTGGTTCACGAGCAACGGGCGCGACTGGCTGGGCGACGACTCGCCGCCCGACACGCTGAATCATGCACCGGCCGCCGGGCTGCACTTCGGCTTTCCGTATTGCCACGGGGGCACGCTGTCCGACCCCGAGTTCGGGACCAGGCGCCCGTGCAGCGCGTTCCGGCCGCCCGCGCAGAACCTCGGGCCGCACGTCGCGGCGCTCGGCATGCGCTTCTACACGGGAACGCAGTTCCCGGCGGCCTATCGCAACCGGATCTTCATTGCCGAGCACGGCTCATGGAACCGCAGCCGCAAGATCGGCTACCGCGTCACGATGGTCACGCTCGACGGCAACAAGGCGGTGCGCTACGAACCCTTCGCCGAAGGCTGGCTGCAACGGGAGAGCGCCTGGGGGCGTCCGGCGGACGTGCAGGTCGCGCCGGACGGCTCGCTCCTCGTTTCGGACGACCACGCCGGGGCGATCTACCGGATCCGGTACGGTCAGTAGGCTCCGTAGGGGGCGGCATGGCGGGGCGGACGCCACGCGGGCGCCGCGACCACGACGCGTCGCGGCCGGTACACCGGGGCCGGGTAGACGAGCGGGGCGGTGTAGGCGACCGGACCGGAATAGACGACCGGAGCGGGGTAGGTGGCAGGAGCGGAAAAAGGGATTGCGGCCGGATAGACGACCGGGGCCGGGTAGTACGGGCGATAGTAGCGGACGCGCGACAGGTGCGTAGGCGGGGCCGTAATTCCTGTGCCAGTAGCCCGGGTAGCCACCCCCATAGGCGGGACCGCCCGCGCTGACGGCGAAGCCCGGGACGCCGATGGAAACGCTCCAGGCGACATTTCCGGCGGATGCGGTGCCTGCGGCGATGCCCATGCTCGCGGCAACGGCGGCGGCGGCGACAACGGCGGCGATCTTGCGACGGAACATGGCGAACTCCTCTGGCTTGTTCGGGAAAAGAAGGGTCATAGGCGACCGGTTCTTGCGCCTCCGGCAGGCAGCCGACGCTTTGCCAGATTCCCGTCGGACCCTGCTTTTGCCGTGGGCGCCACGCCGCCATCAACGCGGCGCCGGCCGGCCCGGTTGACGCCGCCGCGACGCGCGGCGGCCGGAGCGAGCATCGCCGGAAACGACACAGTTCGATACACCCGCCGCGGTTGCGTTATGCTTCGTCGAAGAACACGACCCGACGGAGGAACGTGACGTCACCCTCTCACTTCATCGACAATCGCCCGGTCGCCGCGGCTACCGGCGCGACCCTGCCGATGATCGACCCGTCGGACGGCAAGCCGTTCGCGGCCATTGCGGCGGGTACGGCGCCCGACATCGATCAGGCGGTGCAGGCGGCCGAGCGCGCGCGCGACGGCGCGTGGGGACGGCTCGCGCCGGCCGAGAAGGGCCGTCTGCTGGCGCGGCTCGCGCGCGAAATTCTCGACCATGCCGACGAGCTCGCGCTGATCGAGGCGCGCGACTGCGGGAAGCCGATGAAGCAGGCGCGCGCCGACGTCGCCGCCTGCGCCCGCTATTTCGAGTTCTACGGCGGCGCGTCGGACAAGCTGTCCGGCGACACGATTCCCTATCCTTCCGGATTCACGGTGCTGACGTGGCGCGAGCCGCACGGCGTCACCGGCCACATCATCCCCTGGAATTACCCGCTGCAGATCTTCGGCCGCTCCGTCGGTGGAGCGCTCGCCGCCGGCAACGCCTGCGTCGTGAAGCCGGCCGAGGACGCCTGCCTGTCGGTGCTGCGGGTCGCCGAGCTGGCGGCGGGCATCGGCCTGCCCGGAGGCGCGCTCAACATCGTCACGGGACTGGGGCGCGAGGCCGGCGCCGCGCTCGCCATGCATCGCGGCGTCGAGCACCTGTCGTTCACCGGATCGCCTCCGACGGGCGCCTGGGTCGCCGGTGAAGCGGCGAAGCGCCACTGCCCCGTCACGCTGGAATTGGGCGGCAAGGGACCGCAGATCGTCTTCGCCGACGCGGACCTCGACGCGGCGCTGCCGGTCATCGTCAATGCCATCGTCCAGAACGCAGGCCAGACCTGCTCCGCCGGGAGCCGGCTGCTCGTCGAGCAATCGCGCTACGAAGAGGTGCTGGCGAAGCTCGGTGCGCGCTTCGACGCGCTGAAGGTCGGTCCGGCGCAGGCCGATCTGGATTGCGGGCCGCTGATTCGCGCGAACCAGCTGGAGCGCGTGCGCGGCTTTCTCGCGGACGCGAAGCGCGACGGCAGGGCGACGGTCGGCAAGGGAACGATCGTGGCCGACGCGCCGGCCGGCGGGTACTACGTGGAGCCGCAGCTGTTGCGCGATGTGCCGTCGTCACTCCCGCCTCGGATGCGAGGAGGTGTTCGGCCCGGTGCTCGCGGCGATGCCGTTCGCGGACGAGGCCGACGCCGTCCGGATCGCCAACGCCACGGACTTCGGACTTGTCGCGGGCGTGTGGACGGAGAACGGCGCGCGGCAGTTGCGGATGGCGCGCGCGATCAGGAGCGGCCAGGTGTTCGTCAACAACTACGGCGCCGGCGGCGGCGTCGAGCTGCCGTTCGGCGGCGTCAAGCATTCCGGATACGGCCGCGAAAAGGGTTTCGAGGCGCTCTACGGGTTCACGGTGCTGAAGACGGTCGTGCTGCAGCATGGTTGATGCGACCGCCGCGGCGAGCCGGCTCGCTCGACCTGCCGCCGCGGACGGTAAGCCTGCGGCCAGGACCCGAACTCTGCTGCAGCCATCCATGGACAGGCGATGAGACTCCAAGACAAGGTTGCCATCGTTACCGGTGCAGGTTCGGGCTTTGGCGAGGGCATCGCGAAGCGCTTCGCGGGCGAGGGCGCGAGAGTGGTTGTCAACGACATCGACAGCGCGGGCGGCGAGCGCGTCGCGCAGGAAATCGGCGCGGCCGGCGGACACGCGCTCTTCTGCGCCGGCGACGTGGGCAGCGACAGCGACGTGGCCGCGCTCGTCCGCTTCACGCTGGACGCGTTCGGCGACCTCGACATCGTCGTCAACAACGCCGGCACCACGCACCGGAACCAGCCGATGCTCGAGGTGAACGAGGAGGAGTTCGACCGGATCTACCGCGTCAACGTGAAAAGCCTCTTCCTCACCGCGCGGCATGCCGTGCCGCACTTCCGCCAGAAGCGGAGCGGCGTGTTCATCACTATCGCTTCGACGGCCGGCGTGCGGCCGCGGCCGGGGCTCACCTGGTACAACGGCAGCAAGGGCGCGGCGATCGTCACGTCGCGCTCGATGGCGGCCGAGCTCGCGCCCGACAACATCCGCGTCAACGTCATCAACCCGGTGGCCGGCGAGACCGGCATGCTCGCCGATTTCATGGGCCGCGACACGCCGGAGATGCGCGCGAAGTTCGTCGCCATCGATACCGCTGGGACGCCTGTCGCAGCCCTCCGACATCGCGACCGCCGCGGTGTTCTTCGCGTCCGACGAGGCGGCGTTCATCACCGGCGCGTGCCTGGAAGTGGACGGCGGGCGCTGCGTGTAGTGTTGCGTGCCCATCTGTTGCTGCGCGAGCTGATCACTCCCTTCCGGGAAGCTGGCCTAAAGGCCGGGCGGCCCGGGAACGGGTATCGGGTAGTAATCGAGGACGCAACGCGGTCGCGTACTGCGAAAGCGCGATGAAATTGCCGGTCGCTCGCTGCGCCATCGCAAGGATGAGGGCGGCCCGAGATCGGAGACCTGCGGCGCGCCGTAGATGCCGGACAAGAGGGAACGCACATTCGGACAGTCTGCGGCGTACTGCGTGCCAAGACCGACCCGGGCCAACTTCGGCTCGCCCGCGGTGAACCAGAAATGAACAACGAACAGGATGCTGTTCGTCGCGTAGGGGGCAGTGAGCAATCCCCGCTCGCGGTTCCGTGCAACGGCGGGATTCTCGGCGCGCACGGCAACGCCCTTCGACGCGGCAATAACGTGCTCCGGGGACATGCCTCATTTCGCGTATTGCCAGTCCG
Source organism: uncultured beta proteobacterium (assembly GCA_963708855.1). Lineage (GTDB taxonomy): Bacteria > Pseudomonadota > Gammaproteobacteria > Burkholderiales > Casimicrobiaceae > CAIWHR01. The sequence goes on from CAVPUM010000023.1 coordinate 20,213, forward strand.
CATGAGCGGACATTGGTGCTATCACCATGCAAAGGCAAAGGCTCATGCGTGAGAGCATCGCGATCTCCAGGACGACATTGTCGAGTTTCGACGAAGTTGAATGCGTTGGATCAACGCCAGAGCGGCGCTCGCAATCGCGACACGCACGACCTATACGGTCACCGGACGGGCTATTCTCCGCCGCCAGACGTGCGTCGGCAATCGGCCAACTTCGGACGTAGCGCCTTCCTCTCCATTGCGGGCGCGATTCCCGGTACCCCGTTGGCAGCGACGATGAGCGTGTGCAGCTCGAAGTCAGTTAGACCGGCGAGCGCATTTTGCATCGCCGCGAGGTCGATTGCCATAGACAGATTATGGCGCGACCAAGCTTTTCGGCGCCTCGGGGTCATTCTCAGCGGTTTGCTTTCGCACGTGCCGCAAGGGCCAGTGCTTCGCGATGCATCGCCGTCATGTGGTAGGCATCGGGCTGCTCGTCCGGGCACGACTGTCGCGCACAGGCGCTCTTCGTCGTAATGAACCAGCCGCCATTCTTCGCGTCGATTAGTTCGTCCTGTACAAACGTCAGTGTTTGCACGTAACGGCGCCTCATTTCCGATTTCCCGTAGAGCGCCGCATAGCGCATTAAGGTGCGCAGGCATTCGCTTTGCTGCCAATAGCCCTTTTCGCGAACGACTTTTCCGTCGGCATAAGCTACGTTGAAGCATCCCCCGGCCTGCTCGTCGTATCCGGTCTTGATGGCGTAGTCGAGCAATCGCTGCGCAACCCCCGTGTACAGCGCAGGCAGACCGCGTTCCTCAGAGGAATTCAACAGATAGGCCCACTCGAATTGGTGCCCGAGATCGATGTTTCCGCTCTCGTGCTCCGGCAACGGCACCCAATTGGCATCGTACCACTCCGGGATGTACGCGCCACCGTCTGCCAATCCGCGTAGTAGCCGGTAGACAACAAAGTCCCCGATGCCGCGCGCACCGGCCAGCGCTTCGGGGTCGCCCGTCGCGTCGTAAAGTGCCAAGAGCGCCTCGAACAGGTGCATGAGGGGATTCTGCGTCCGAAATCCGGACGCCCTGTCGCCAGAGAAATCGCGCGGCGCCTCGGACAGGAAACCACCCACTGGATCACGCAGATTCGCCCGCACTGCGCGCCACGTCGCAAGGGCGGCGCTACCATAGCGCTCGTCCTTGGTGACGCGATAGGCGTGGGCAAGCGCAAATATTGCAAACGCATGTCCGTAGGTATGCTTCGAATTTTTCACTACGCGCCCCTCGGCGTCGACGATGCGGAAGAGTCCGCCGTGGACAGGATCTGGAAAGTACCGAAGCAGGAAATCGGCGCCATGGCGCGCAGCATCCAGGTAGCGCGAGTCGCCGGTCACCTCATAGCCACTCAGCAACACGTAGATCAGCCGCGATTGCGCAACCAGGTCAGTCGCCTTTTGTTCACGCGGCTGCCACGCCCTTGTGACGCTCGCAAGCAAAAACCCAGTTTCCGACGGCGCCACGGCGAGCCAATGTGCCAAGTGCCCATCGACCAGCGCCCGTTCGTGCCACTTTGCATCGGGTTGAAATGGACGCGATCCGAGAAAATCGCAGCCGGTGATTCCTGCGGTGAGTACAATGACGGCGGCAAGGGCCTGCCATCGTCGGGTTGTCGGCATGATTGGAATGCGGTACTGAAACGCAAGACGAAGCCCGATGGTACGCCTCACATCACTCGCAATGCTGCGCATTTGCCATACCGTCACTTGCGTCAATGACGACGGCTCCTGCTTGACGTATGCTTCTGAGAGGCCCGAACGGCAGGTACGAATCGACTCCAGCCTGTCGACGGACCTGATCACGTATTCGGCAGTGGAGCGGCGATGAGTCACGACAGCCCGACCGATGGCGTCAGATGAGGTTCGAGTTGCCTCGTTTGAGCGAGCCTCGCCTCCTCGATCCATCGATGCTCGGAATTGCACGGCGTGGTATCGGATCGCGGGACCGGCGCCGATGTCAGATCACGCCGCGTCGCCGGAAATCGGCGATCGCGGCCGCGTCGTAGCCCAGGTCCCGCAGCACCTCGTCGGTGTGCTCGCCCAGCGCGGGTCCGCCGCCGTCGAAGTCGCCGGGCGTGACCGATAGCTTGGGCACGACGCCGGGCACCTTCAGCGTCGCGCCGTCGGAGAGCCGGATCTGCCGGATCATCTCCCGCGCCGCGTAATGCGGGTCGGCGGCGATGTCGGCGATGGAGTAGATCTTCGACGCCGGCACCTCCGCCGTTTCCAGCGCGGCGAGGACCTCGGCCGGTGCGTGCCGCGTTGTCCAAGCCTCGATCTCGCCGTCGAGCCACGCCTGCCTCGCGGCGCGGCCGTCGTTGTGCGCGAGCGTCGGGTCGTCCGCGAGATCCTCGCGACCCATCGCCCTGCACAGGCGCTTGAAGATCGAGTCGGCGTTGGCGCCGATCAGGACGAAGCTGCCGTCGCTGCACCGATACGCGGAGGAGGGCGCGATGCCGGGCAGGATCGAGCCGGTGCGCTCGCGGATGGCGCCGAAGGCGTCGAACTCGGGCAGCAGCGATTCCATCACCGAGAACACCGATTCGTAGAGGGCCACGTCCACGACCTGCCCGCGGCCGGTCCTGCGCCGGGACTCGAGCGCCATCATGGCGCCGATGACGCCGTACAGCGCGGACAGCGTGTCGCCGATCGAGATGCCGGTGCGCGACGGCGGCCGGTCGGGCGTGCCGGTGACGTGGCGCAGTCCGCCCATCGCTTCGCCGATCACGCCGAAGCCCGGCCGATTGCGGTACGGCCCGGTCTGGCCGTACCCCGATATGCGCACCATGACGAGCCCGGGGTTCGCCGCCGCGAGCGTTTCGTAGCCCAGACCCCAGTCCTCCATCGTGCCGGGCCGGAAATTCTCGACGACGATGTCGGCGGCGAGCGCGAGCTTGCCGGCGATCGCCTGGCCTTCGGGCTTTCGGAGGTCGAGCGCGACGGACTTCTTGCCGCGCGACTGCACGTGCCACCACACCGAGGTGCCGTCCCTGACGTAGCGCCATTTGCGCAGGGGATCGCCCTGGCCGGGCGGCTCGATCTTGATCACCTCGGCGCCGAACTCGGCGAGGATCTTGGCGCAGAACGGGCCGGCGATCAGCGCGCCGAGCTCCAGCACCTTGAGTCCGGCCAGGGGACGCGTTGCGCTCATCGCTGCGCTGCTCCTTCGTGACGAGACGCCGGGCCGGTCACTTCGCGTAGACGAGGTCGCGCAGGCCGATCGAAATCACGGGCACGTAGGTGATCACCATCAGACAGGCGAGCACGACCAGGATGAAGGGCACCAGCCGCGTGACGATACGGTCGACCGAGATGCGGGCGACGGTGCAGGCGGCGAACAGGTTGACGCCGAACGGCGGCGTGATCATGCCGAGCGCGAGATTCACCACCATCACGATGCCGAAGTGCACCGGATCGATCCCGAAATGCAGCGCGACGGGTGCCAGGATCGGCGCCAGCACGATGATCGACGCCGAGGTCTCGATGAACATGCCGATGACGAACAGCGCGGCGTTGACCCCCAGCAGGAACAGCATGGGCGATTGCAGCCATTCGACCAGGAAGGCGCCGATCGCATCCGGCACGCCGGCGCGCGTGATGAGGTAGCTGAAAAGGCCCGGCGTTGGCGATGATGAACATGATCACCGCCGACGAAATCACGCTCTTGCGCAGCACGCGCGGCAGGTCGGCGATCTTCGTCTCGCGGTACACGCCGACGCCGACGATCAGCGCGTAGAACACGGCGACCACCGACGCCTCGGTGGGCGTGAATATGCCGCCATAGATGCCGCCGAGGATGACCACCGGCATCAGCAGCGCGAGCGCGGCGTGCCGCGTCGCGGCGAGGACCGGCATCTTGCCCTCGCGGTCGCCCTTGCCGTAGCCCTTGATCCGGGCGTAGACGACGACGAACACCATCAGCGCGCCGCCGATCAGCAGGCCCGGCCCGAAGCCCGAAATGAAGAGCTCGCCGATCGAGACCTCGGCCGCCACGCCGTAGAGGATCATCGGGATCGACGGCGGGATGATGACGCCGAGCTCGGCGGAGGTCGCCTGCAGCGCCGCGGCGAAATTCGTCGGATAGCCGTGCTTGATCAGCGCCGGGATCAGGATCGCGCCGATCGCGAACGTCGTCGCGACGCTGGAGCCCGACACCGCGGCGAAGATCATGCAGGTCAGCACGCAGGTCGCGGCGAGGCCGCCCTGGAGGCCGCCGACGATCGACTTGGCGAACTCGACCAGCCGCTGCGAGATGCCGCCGGATTCCATCAGGTTGCCGGCGAGGATGAAGAACGGGATCGCCGCCAGCGGAAACTTGTTGATGGCGCCGAACATCTCCTTGACGATCGCGAGCAGGTTGAGGTTCGCCTGCCAGGCGCCGACGAGGCTCGCGAGACCGATCGACACGGCCACCGAGATGCTGAGCGCGAAGCACAGCACCATCGTCAGGAACATTGTCGACGGCATCGGAGTTTCCGCAGAACGGGCAGCGCGGACCGTGGACCGGCTACTGCGCGGTTTCGAGCTCGTGCCGGCGCGGGTCGACCAGGCAGCCGACGATGCCCAGGACGCAGAAGATCCCGCCGATCGGCAGCGCGAGATACGCCCAGGTCATCGAGAGCGACTCGAGCCCGCTGATCGTCTGGAAGCGCGCGCGGTACGCGTAGTCGAAGCCGTAGCGGATGATCACGGCGACCAGGACCAGCGCGGCGATGGCGATGACCCAGTCGAGCGCGCGCCGCATCCGCGGCCCGCCCTTGCGATAGGCGAGGTCCACGCAGACCATCGCGCCCTGCCGGAAGGCGGAGGGCACGCCCATGAACACCATCCAGATCAGCGTGAAGCGGATCAGCACCTCCGACCATTCGGCCGGCTGCTGGAAGACGAAGCGCGCGAGGATCTGGTAGGCGCCGAGGCAGGCGGCGGCGACCAGCATCGCGCACGCGAACGCGAGCGAGAACGCGGTCGTGCGGCGCTCGATCGCGAGAAACGCGTTTCGCAAGGGGCTGCTCCGACAGTAAGCCCGGCCGCGGCCGGGCGCCGCTTTACTTGTAGTTCTTGATCTTGTCGATGTTGTCCTGGCCGAACTTCTTGCCGAACTCGACGAAGGTCGGGGCCAGCGTCGCCTGGAACTTGGCCTTGTCGACGTTCTCGACGATGGTCATTCCCTTCGACCGCAGATCCGCCACGGCCCGGCGCTCGTCCTCGTCGATCCGCGCCCGGTTGGCCTTGACCGCCTCCTTCGCCGCCGCCATGAAAGCGGCCTTGTCCGCGGCCGAGAGCTTGTCCCACTGCGCCTTGCTCATCAGGATCAGCGCCGGCGAATAGACGTGGCCGGTGAGCGTCATGTACTTCTGCACCTGCTCGAACTTGGCCGCCGAGATCACCGACAGCGGGTTCTCCTGGCCGTCCACGGTGCCCTGCTGCAGCGCGGTGAACACTTCGGTGAACGCCATCGGCGTCGGAATGATGCCGAACTGCTTGTAGGCCTGGATGTGGACCGGGTTCTCCATGGTCCGCATCTTGAGGCCCTTGAGGTCGTCCGGGGCATTCACCTGCCGCTTGCTGTTGGTCATGTGCCGGAAGCCGTTCTCGCCCCAGGCGAGCGCCTGGATGCCCTTCGCCGGGAACTTGCCGAGCATGTCCTGGCCGATCGGGCCGTCGAGCACCGAGCGCGCGTGCGCGTAGTCGCGCATCAGGAACGGGATGTCGAGGATCGAGACCTCGGGCACGAAATTCGGCACCGGACCGGTGGAGGTCATCGTGAGGTCGAGCGTGCCGACCTGCAGCGCCTCGATCGATTCGCGCTCCGCGCCGAGCGCGCCGGAATAGAAGTTCTGCACCTTGTAGCGGCCGCCGGTGCGCGCCTCGACCTCGCGCGCGAACGCGTCGACGGCGACGCCGTAGTGCGAGTTCTGGCTGATCGAGATGTTCATCTTCAGCGTGGTCTGCGCGGCGGCGGGTGCGGCGGGCAGCGCCAGCGCGGCGGCGCAGGCCAGGGTGAGCGTGCAAAGGAGGCGGGATATCCGCATGGGGGTCTCCGGTTTCGGTTGGGGCGGCGCTCGGCTTCTCGCCAAAGGCGCCCGGAGCGCGGATTCTAAGGAACCTGTGGCACTCTGTATAGCCGTGGCTCGAGATGCGGCTATTTCGCAGGCTGCCGGGGCTCGCCGCGCACGGTCGGGCGGCCGATATGGAATAATCGGTGCCGCGCCGGCTCCGCGGCTGCCGAACGCCACCCAACCCATGCTCGATCCCGCCGTCCACGCCGCACTCGCCTCCGTCCTGCCGGCGTCGGCGCTGCTCACGACGACCGAGGAGACGAGGCCGTACGAATGCGACGGCCTCACGATGTACCGCGAGCTGCCCGCGGCGGTCGCGATTCCCGACGACGAAGCGCAGCTGGTCGAGGTTCTGCGGCGCTGCCATGCGGCCGGCGTGCCCGTCGTCGCCCGCGGCGCCGGGACGAGCCTGTCCGGCGGCGCGCTGCCGGACAAGCGGGGCGTGCTGGTCGCGATGGCGAAGTTTCGCAACATCGTGGCGATCGACCCGCTGACCCAGACCGCGGTCGTGCAGCCGGGCGTGCGCAACCTCGCGATCTCCGACGCCGCCGCGCCGTACGGTCTTTATTACGCGCCGGACCCGTCGTCGCAGATCGCGTGCACCATCGGCGGCAACGTCGGCGAGAACGCCGGGGGCGTGCACTGCCTCAAGTACGGGCTGACCGTGCACAACGTCCGCCGCGTGCGCGGCGCGCTCATCACCGGCGAGATCGTCGAGTTCGGCGGCGATGCGCTGGACAGCGCCGGGCTACGACCTGCTCGCGCTCGTCCACGGCTCCGAGGGCCTGCTCGCGGTCACCACCGAGATCACGGTCAAGCTCACGCCCAAGCCGCAGGCGGCGCAGGTCGCGCTCGCGGCCTTCGCCGATGTCGGCGCGGCCGGCGCGGCGGTGGCCGCGGTCATCGGCGCCGGCATCGTGCCGGCGGGACTCGAGATGATGGACCGGAGCGCCACGCGCGCGGTCGAGGAGTTCGTGCACGCCGGCTACCCGCTCGACGCCGCGGCGGTGCTGCTGGTCGAGACCGACGGCACGCCGGAGGAAGTGGCCGCGGACATGGCGGAGATCACCCGCGTGCTCGGCGCGGCCGGCGCGACCGGGATCCGCGTGTCGAAGGACGAGCGCGAGCGCCTGCTGCTCTGGTCCGGCCGGAAGGCGGCGTTTCCCGGCGATCGGCCGGATCACGCCGGACTACTACTGCATGGACGGCACGATTCCGCGGAGGGCGCTCGCCCAGGTGCTGCTGCGGATCGAGGCGCTGTCGGAGCAGTACAAGCTGCGCTGCGCCAACGTGTTCCACGCCGGCGACGGCAACCTGCATCCGCTCATCCTGTACGACGCCAACGTCGAAGACGAGAGCAAGCGCGCCGAAGCGTTCGGCGCCGCGATCCTCGAGCTGTGCATCGAGGTGGGCGGCACGATCACCGGCGAGCACGGCGTCGGCATCGAGAAGCTGCCGCAGATGTGCGTGCAGTTCCGGCCGGCCGAGCTCGAATGCTTCCTCGCGGTCAAGGCGGCGTTCGACGCCAAAGGGCTGCTCAATCCGGGCAAGGGCGTCCCGACGCTGGCGCGCTGCGCCGAATTCGGCAAGATGCACGTGCACCACGGCCAGCTTCCGCATCCGGAATTGCCGCGGTTCTAGGAGGGAAAATGGGGTCGGACGCGACTCTCGGCGGACCATCGGCGCAGCACCGCGAGCGCGAAAATGCCATCCCGGCCCGCACGTTCACCTCGCGGCCGGATGCGCGCGAAGTCGCCGATCTCGTGACCCGGCTTACCGCCGACTTTGGCGACCGGGCGCTCACCTCGCGCGCGGTGCGCGACGGGCACAGCCACGGCGAGGGTCTGGCCGACGCGGGTCTGCCCGACGTCGTCGTCTTTCCGCACACCAACGACGAGGTCGCGGCGATCGTGCGCCTGTGCCACGCGGCGCGCGTGCCCGGTCATCGCGTTCGGCGTCGGCACCTCGCTCGAGGGTCACGTCGCGGCGCTCTACGGCGGCGTGTGCTGTCGATTTGTCGCAGATGAATCGCGTGCTCGAGATCAACGCCGAGGATCTCGACTGCCGCGTGCAGGCCGGCGTGCTGCGCGAGCAGCTGAACGTGGAGCTGAAGGGCACGGGTCTGTTCTTCCCGATCGACCCGGGTGCAAACGCGACGATCGGCGGGATGGCCGCTACGCGCGCATCGGGCACCAACGCGGTTCGCTACGGAACGATGCGCGAGAACGTGCTGGGGCTGACGATCGTGACCCCCGACGGCCGGATCGTCCGGACCGGTGGCCGGGCGCGCAAGTCCAGCGCCGGGTACGATCTCACGCGGCTCTACGTCGGCGCGGAGGGTACGCTCGGCATCATCACCGAGATCCAGCTGCGGCTCTACGGTGTGCCGGAGGCGATTTCTGCGGGCGTCTGCCAGTTTGCCACGCTGGAAGGTGCGGTGCAGACCGTCATCCTGGCGATGCAGCACGGAATTCCCGTCGCCCGGATCGAGCTGCTCGACGACGTGCAGATGGACGCCTGCATCCGCTACTCGAAGCTCGAGGGTTTCGCGGTGAAGCCGACGCTGTTCTTCGAGTTCCATGGCAGCGAGGCGGCCGTGGCGGAGCAGGCGGCACAGATGCGTACGATCACCGGGGAGTTCGGCGGCAGCGCATTCGAGTGGGCGACGAAGGCCGAGGACCGGACCCGTCTGTGGAAGGCGCGGCACGCCGCCTACTACGCCGCCAAGGCGATGTTCCCCGGCAAGGACGTGTTCGCCACCGACGCCTGCGTGCCGATCTCGCGGCTCGCCGACTGCGTGCTCGAGACCAAGGCCGACGCGGACGCGACCGGCCTCGTCGCACCGATCGTCGGCCATGTCGGCGATGGCAACTTCCACCTTTGCGTGCTGTTCGACCCTGACCGATCCGCGCGAGCGCGCGGCCGCCGAAGATCTCGCCAAGCGCATCAGCCTGCGGGCGATCGCGATGGGCGGCACCTGCACCGGCGAGCACGGCATCGGCGTGCACAAACTCGAGGCGCTCGTCGCGGAGCATGGCGAGGCGGTCGACCTGATGCGCACGATCAAGCGCGCTCTCGACCCGCGCAACATCATGAATCCCGGCAAGACCGTGCCGCTCTGAATCATCACGAACGATGTACACGCTCTATATCGCAAACAGGAACTACTCGTCCTGGTCGCTGCGCGGCTGGCTCGCCGCGAAGCTCGCGCGCGCTCCTTTCTCGGAAGTGATGGTGTCGCTGTCCGGCACGGGCTCGCCCAACCCCGCAAACCTCGCGTTCTCGCCGACGGCGCGCGTGCCCTGCCTGCACGACGGCGCGACGGTCGTCTGGGATTCGCTGGCCATCGCCGAATACCTCGCCGAACGGCATCCGGGCATGTGGCCGGACGACCCCGTCGCCCGGGCCTGGGCGCGCTCCGTGTGCGCCGAGATGCACTCGGGATTCACGACCCTGCGCAACGACATGACGATGTGCATACGCGAGCGCGTCGACGTGCGGCCCTGGTCAGACGCGCTCGAGCGCGACATCGCGCGGGTCATCGCGATCTGGACCGAGGGACGACGCCGTTTCGGTCAGGGAGGGCTCCTGCTTTGCGGCGGATTCTCGCTCGCGGATGCGTTCTACGCGCCGGTAGCCTACCGGTTCCGCACCTATGGCGTGGTCCCCGACGGAGACGCCGGAGGCTACCTGCAGGCGCTACTCGCGCATCCGCTGCTGCGACAATGGGAGGAAGCCGCGCTGAAGGAGACCGAGATCATCGAGGCCGAGGAGCCGCGGATCATCTACCGCGACAAGCTGGTGACCAAGGGCGGCGCGGACGCATGACGGATGCTGTACTGGCCGATCTCCAGGCGCGGATACGCGCGGCGGCGGCCGTGCAATCTCCCCTCGTGATACGCGGGGGCGGCACCAAGGATTTCTACGGACAAGCCGCCGTCGGCGCCGTCCTCGACACGACGTCCTGGGCGGGTGTCCTCGATTACGACCCGACCGAGCTCGTGATCACCGCGCGCGCCGGGACACCGCTGGCGGACATCGAACAAGCATTGCGCGCTTCCGGTCAGATGCTCCCCTGCGAGCCGCCGCACTTCGGCGCGCGCGCGACGCTGGGCGGCGCGGTGGCGGCGGGGCTGTCGGGACCGCGCCGTCCCTATGCCGGGGCGATGCGTGACATCGTCCTCGGCGTGCGGCTGTTCGATGGTCGCGGCGAGGACCTCGCGTTCGGTGGGCGCGTCATGAAGAATGTCGCGGGCTTCGATCTGTCGCGCGTCATGACCGGCGCGCTCGGCACCTTGGGTGTATTGACCGAAGTCTCGCTCAAGTGCGTGCCGCTGCCCAAGACCGAGACGACCCGCGTGCTCGAGTGTTCCGTCGGCGATGCGATACGGTTGGCCAACGCTTGGAGCAGCAAGCCGCTGCCGGTGTCGGCGACCTGCCATCACGCGGGCCGGCTCGCGGTGCGGCTGTCCGGCGCCGCGCCGGCGGTCGACGCCGCGGCGCGGCAGATCGGCGGAGCCGAGCTCCCTGCCGGCAGTGCCTTCTGGGAAGGCATTCGCGAGCAGACCCACGCGTACTTCGCCGCGACGCGCGCGGGTGGCGCGCCGCTCTGGCGACTGTCCGTCAAGGCGACGGCACCCTACCGGGATCTCGGCGGCGAGCAGATGATCGAATGGAGCGGCGCGTTGCGCTGGCTGATTGCCGGCGAGCAGACGGAACCCGCGCAGGTTCGCGCCTGGGCCCGTGACCAGGGCGGTCATGCGACGCTGTTTCGCGCCGCGGACAAGTCCGCTGGCGCGTTCCATCCGTTGCCGGACACGCTGCACGCGCTGCATCGCCGCCTGAAGGCAACGTTCGATCCCGCCGGCATCCTGAATCGCGGCCGCCTCTACTCCGATTTCTGATGAACGACCCCCGCGCTACGCTCGCTGCCCCCGAGGAGGCTCGCCCAGTGCAAACCGCCCTTGCCGATTTCATCCGTGACACGCCCGCGGGCCGCGAGGCCGACGCGATCCTGCGCTCGTGCGTGCACTGCGGGTTCTGCACTGCAACCTGCCCGACCTATCTGCTCCTGGGCGACGAGCAGGACAGTCCGCGCGGCCGCATCTATCTCATCAAGGAGATGCTCGAAGGCAACGCGACGAGCGCGAAGACGCGATTGCATCTCGACCGGTGCCTTACCTGCCGCAGCTGCGAGACCACCTGTCCCTCCGGTGTCCAATACGGGCGGTTGGTCGACATCGGCCGGCACGTGGTCGATCAGCGCGCGCCGCGTCCGCTCGGCAGTCGCGCCCAGCGCTGGCTGATCCGCGAAGGTCTTCTCGCTCGCCCGCTCTTCGCTGCGGGACTGGCCATCGGCCGCATGCTGAAACCCGTGCTGCCCGCGGCCCTGGGCGCCAAGATCCTCGACGCGCGACCGGCGGGGGTGTGGCCTGCCGCGCGACACCGGCGCAAGATGCTGGCGCTCGATTCCTGCGTGCAGGGAGCGTTGGCGCCCGGCATCGACGCCGCGATGGCGCGCGTGCTCGACCGGATCGGAATCTCGCTGCTGCGCGTTTCGGCCGCGGGCTGTTGCGGCGCGTTGCCCCATCACCTGAGCGGTGAGGCGCGGGCGATGGCCATCGTCAAGCGCAACGTCGATGTCTGGTGGCCGCACGTCGACCGCGATGTCGAGACGATCGTCGTCACCGCCAGCGGCTGCGGCGTCATGGTCAAGGATTACGGGCACCTGCTGCGCGGCGATCGCGCGTACGCGGAAAGGGCAAGGCGCATCTCGGCGCTCACCCGCGACCCGATCGAGTTGATCGGGGCCGAATGGCCGCGCATCGCGCCCGCAATCGCGATGGACCTCGGCGCGCAGAAGGTCGCGTTCCAGTCGCCGTGCTCGCTGCAGCACGGCATGAAGCTCAAGGGGCGCGTCGAGGAGATCCTGCTGGCGCTCGGTCTCGAGCTGACGCCGGTGGCCGATGCCCACCTCTGCTGCGGCTCGGCGGGCACGTACTCGCTGCTGCAACCGGCGCTTTCGCGCGAGCTCAAGGCCGCGAAGCTCAAAGCGCTGGAGGCGGGGCGGCCCGACGTCATCGCGACCGCGAACATCGGCTGTCTCGCGCATCTTGCCGACGGCGCGAGGCGGCCGGTGCGCCACTGGATCGAGCTGCTCGACGCGCGGATGCTGGGTGGCGAGCGAGCGCCATCGTAGCTTCTGCCACTTCTGTCGCGCGATTCCGATGCCCGCAACCTCTGACGCCCCGCGCTCGGGTTACCACCACTTCCTCGCGATCCCGACGCGGTGGATGGACAACGACAGCTACGGTCACGTCAACAACGTGACGTACTACTCGTACTTCGACACCGTCGTGAACGAGCACCTGGTCCGCGTCGGCGGACTCGACATCGGCAACGATCCAGTCGTCGGCTACGTCGTCGAGACCAGTTGCCGGTTCCGGAAGCCGCTGTCGTTTCCCGAGGCCATCGATGCGGGACTGCGCATCGCCAGGCTCGGAGCGACGTCGGTGACCTACGAGATCGGCATTTTTCGCCAGGGCGACGACGAACCGGCGGCAACCGGACGCTTCGTTCATGTCTGGGTGGACCGCGCGACGCAGCGTCCGGCGCCGATCCCGCCGCGGATTCGCGCGGTGCTGCAACCGCTGATGGCGCAGCCCCGGTCGTGAACGACGCCAAGACGACGGCGGCGGTCGTGACCTGCGCGCCGATGACCACCGCAACCGTGCCCGGCGCCTTCGCGCTGCTGAGCGAGTTCCTGCGCGAGGACGGACACTACCTGGCATCGAGTGGCGCCTACGGCGATGGCGGGAGCGATGCCCTGGCGCGGGCTCTCGATCTGTTCGTCGCCCGACCCGAGATCGGCTTCGTCTGGCTCGCAACGGGCGATGTCGACGCGACACCCGTAGCGATCGGCGCCTGCGTGGTCTGCTACGCGATATCGACGTCGCGCGGCACGCTCGTCGCCAAGCTCGACGACGTCACCGTCGGCCGCGGCTGGCAGGGGCGGGGGGTCGGCAGCGCGATGCTCGCGGCGTTGGGCGACGCATTGCGCGCGCGCGGCATCGCGCGGATCGACACGGCCTGCCACCGCGCCAATGCGGGCGCCTGGCGTTTCTACGAACGGCTGGGCTTTCGTCCGCTCGACGAAGAGCGCTTCGCGTTGCTGCTCGCGTGAGTGGCTGATCAATGACCGCGCGCCGCATTGCGCTTATTCCCGCTGCCGGCGGCGGCAGTCGCTTCGGTGGTGACCTGCCGAAGCAGTATGCCGATCTCGCCGGCAAGCCGCTGCTGGAACGCACGATCGAGCGGATTCGCAGTGCGCTCGCGCTCGATGCCATCGTCGTCGCGCTGGCGCCCGACGATGCGTACTTTCGCAGGATGGGCAGGACGTTGCATGGAGTGGAACCCCTCCATTGCGGCGGCGCCACCCGTGCCGAGACCGTAGCGAATGCACTGGCCGGACTCGCCGGGCGCTGCGGCGCCGACGATTGGATACTCGTCCACGATGCGGCGCGCCCCTGCGTTCCTATCGATGCGCTGCAACGGCTCGCCGCCGAGCTGGCCGACGATGGGGTAGGCGGCTTGCTGGCGGTTCCGGTGGCCGATACGCTCAAACGCGAAGACCGGGCGACGCCTGCGCGCGTGCTGCGGACCGAGGATCGCGCCGGCCTTTGGCAGGCGCAGACTCCGCAGATGTTCCGCTGTGGCATCCTGCGCGCCGCGCTGGCACTGCCGGGGGCGTCCCGCGCCACCGACGAAGCAGCGGCCGTGGAGGCGCTGGCGGCCACCGGCGCGTGCGCGCCGCCGTGGCTCATCACCGGCAGTGCGCTCAACATCAAGATCACCTTCGCGACCGACCTGGCCCTCGCGGCAGCCATCCTTGCCCTGCAGGAAGAAAGATGACGAACATGCGGATCGGCAATGGATTCGACGTCCACGCTCTCGTCGCCGGCCGCCCGCTGGTGCTGGGCGGCGTGGCCATTCCGCATGAGCGCGGCCTCGAGGGTCATTCGGATGCCGACGTCCTGCTGCATTCGGTCTGCGACGCCATTCTGGGCGCCCTCGCGCTGGGCGACATCGGCGTGCACTTTCCCGATGCCGATGCGCGCTGGAAAGGCGCCGACAGCCGGGTGCTGCTGCGTCATGTGGCAGCGCTTGCTTCCGCGCGGGGATGGCGCATCGGCAACCTCGACGTCACCGTGATAGCCGAGGCGCCGAAGCTCGCCCCGCATGTGCCCGCGATGCGCGCGAATCTCGCGGGTGACCTCGCCTGCGACATCGGCGCGATCAGCGTGAAGGCGACCACGACCGAGCGCCTCGGATTTGCGGGCAGGGGCGAGGGCATCGCCGCGCTGGCGACGGTGCTGCTGCGGAGCTAACGCCGCAACTGCGCGGCGTCGAAGCGCAGCACCGTCCAGTCCCGACCTTCGGCGGCGACCGCGGCGGCAAATCCGGGCGGTGCATCGAGGCTCATCAAGCGCCAGCGATCCCGCGCCCGCACATCGCATTCGTCGCGGATGAGCGCGTCGTCGCCGTCGAGGTGCGACACCGAAAACGACCGCGTCGGGTAGGAGAGGCCCTCGCCGCGCGCCTTGACGTACGCCTCCTTGCGCGTCCAGATGCGGAAGAAGGCCTCTCGTCGCGCGTCCTCAGCGAGCGCGGACAGCACGGCGCATTCAAGAGATGAAAAAGCCTGCCGAGCCACTCCGACGATGTCGACGTCGCGCTTCGTCGCCTCGATGTCGATCCCGACTTCGCGCCCCGATGCGATGGCATAGACGGCCGCATCGTCCGCGTGCGCGACGTTGAAGCAAAGTCCCGGCGCGTCCACGAGGTACGGTTTGCCGTGGCTGCCGTAGCCGATGCGGAGCGCCGAGGGGTCGGCCGAGGTGTACGCCGCGAGCAGGCGCCGCAGGAAATTGCGGGCCACGGCGAACCGTCGATGCAGTTGCGGCGTGCGCAACCGGTCGGCGCGCGCGCGTTCGTCGGCGGCGAGCGCGCCGGCGGGCGCAGGCGCATCGTCGCCCCCGCCCAGCAGCGATGCGGCCCACACATGCACGTGTCCCGAATCGGGCGGCGACACTTCCATGTACGGATGCATCGCCTCCAACGACGAGGCGTCAGTCACCGTTTTCATCGTGCGGCGGTCCTGCGCGCTGCGGGGTGAGCGACGACTGCGGCGGCAGTCCGGTCACAGGAATGCCCCGCCCTGTTGGGGCACCGTGTCGTCGTCGGCGTTCGCCATCATTCCGTCCAGTGCCGCCAGCGCCAGTCCACGCACCGTGGGCGTTTCGAACAGCTGCCGCAAGGTGAGATCGATCCCCAGCGCCTGATTGATCATTCCGATCGCTTGCGCGGCGAGCAGAGAGTGCCCGCCGAGGTCGAAGAAGCCTTCGTCGCGCCCCACCCGCGGCCGCTGCAGCACGTCGGCCCAGATGCTGGCGATGGCGGTCTCTATCGGCGTGCCGGGGGCTCGAACACCTGGCGGGAGACTTCGTATTCGGGCGCCGGCAACGATCTGCCGGTCCAGCTTCCCGTTGGGCGTCAGCGGCAGTGCCGGCAGCACCACGAAGGCGTCGGGCAGCATGTAGTTCGGGAGCCGCGCTGCGAGCGCGGCGCGCAGATCGGTGGCCGCAAGAACGCCGTCCGGCACCGCGACGTAGGCCACCAATCGCTTGTCGCCGGGCAGGTCTTCGCGCACGACGACAGCGGCCGCCCGCACCTGCGCGTTCCGTGTCAGAACAGCCTCGATCTCGCCGAGCTCGATCCGGAATCCGCGCAGCTTGACCTGGCCGTCCGCACGTCCGAGCAACTCGATGTTGCCATCGGGCCGGTGACGGGCAAGGTCGCCGGTCCGGTACAGCATCGCACCTGGCGTGCGGCGGAAAGGATCGGGGACGAAACGCTCGGCCGTGAGTTCCGGCCGATGGACGATAGCCGCGCGCTACGCCCTCCCCGCCGATGCAAAGTTCTCCGGTCACCCCGATCGGCACCGGATTCAGGCAGGCATCCAGCAGGTAGACCTGCGTGTTGGCAATCGGAATGCCAATCGTCTCCGGCTGGCGCGGCGCACGCACGGCCCACGTCGAGTAGGTTGTCGTCTCGGTAGGACCATAGAGATCGTTCACCCGACGGACATGAGGATATGCGTACAGCGCATCCACCAGCGCCTGCGCGCAGCGGCTCGCCGGCGAGATTGACGGTGGTGACCGACTCCGGCAGGCCCTGTGCCTCGAGCAGCGTCTGCATGACGGACGGCACGGAATTGACAAGCGTCACTTCGTGCCGGCGCGGGCACGCTCCGAGGTCGAGGGCGGTCTCGACGAGGATGACCTTTCCGCCCCAGCACAAGGCGCCGAACAACTCGAAAACCGAAAGATCGAAGCAAATCGACGTCGAGCAGAGCACGCCGGAAAGCTCATCGTCGGCAAACGCCGCGCGAACCCAGTGCAGGAACGACACCGTGCTGTGGTGCTCGATGGCGACGCCCTTGGGCACTCCGGTCGAGCCGGAGGTGTAGATGACGTAGGCAAGATGATCGGGCGAAGCGAGGCGCGCCGGCACGCCGGGGCCTGCCTCCGGAAGCGGCGCATCGAGGAGGACCACCGCACAGCGTTCCGCGGAAAACTTCCCGGTCAGGGATCGTTGCGTCAACAGAACCGGGAGGCCCGTGTCGTTCAGTATGAAACGCAGCCGCTCTTCCGGATAGCGAGGGTCGAGCGGAACGTACGCGCCGCCTGCCTTGAGGATCCCGAGGAGCCCGACGACCATGTCGAGGGAGCGCTCGACGCAGAGACCGACGAGCACGTCCGGCCCCACTCCGAGCGATGCGCAGGTGGTGCGCCAGCCGATTGGCGCGCGCGTCGAGCTCGCCGTAGGTGAGTTGCTGCGTCCTCGAACACCACGGCCACCGCGTCGGGATGGCGGGCCGCCTGCTGCTCGAACAGCTCGTGGATGCAGCGGTCCTGCGGATAGTCGGCCGCGGTATCGTTCCATTCCACCAGCAGGCGATGGCGCTCCGCCGCCGTGAGCAGCGGCAGCTCGTCGATGCGGCACTCCGGATCGGCCACGATGCCCTCGAGCAGCCGCACGAAGTGGCCGGCCATGCGCTCGATCGTGGCGCGCGTCGAACAGGTCGGTCGCGTACTCGAGGCTGCCCGCCAGCTTGCCGCCGCGCTCGGTCAGGCTCAAGGCCAGATCGAACTTCGCGCTGCCGGTGTCGGATCCCGTCGAGCCGCTGCACGTCGAGGCCGGGCAACTGCCAATGTCCGCGCGGGCGTGTTCTGCAGAACGCGAGCGACGCCTGGAACAACGGATTGCGCGACAGATCGCGCTTCGGCGCCAGTTCCTCCACCAGCTTCTCGAACGGCAGGTCCTGGTGCGCATAGGCGTCGAGCGCCCGGTCCCGCACCCGCGCGCAGGTACTGTCGTGAAGCTCGGGCTCGCCCGACAGGTCGCCGCGCAGCACGAGCGTGTTCACGAAGAATCCGATCAACCCCTCGAGTTGCGGCCGGGTGCGCCCGGCGATCGGCACGCCGACCGCGATGTCCTCCTGCCCGCTGTAGCGAAAGAGCAGGATCTGGTAGGCGGCGAGCAGCGTCATGAACAGCGTCGCCCCCTCGCGCCGGCTGAGCTCCTTGAGCGACCGCGTCAGCGGCTCCGGGACTTCGAACTGGACGCATCCGCCCCGATAGCTCGCCTGCGCCGGGCGCGGCCGATCCGTGGGCAGGTCCAGGATCGGCAAATCGGCCAGCGCCTGCCGCCAATACGCCAGCTGCTGTTCGAGCACCGCTCCCTGCAGCCACTCCCGCTGCCACAGCGCGATAGTCGGCGTACTGCACCGGCAACGCCGGCAGCGGCGACGGCTCGCCCCGGCGAAAGGCGCCGTACAGCGCCGTGAGCTCGCGCGTCAGCACGCCCGACGACCAGCCGTCGGTGACGATGTGATGCAGGGTGAGCAGCAACCAGTGCTCGGAGGGCGCCAAACGCAACAGCCGCGCGCGGATGAGCGGCCCGCGCGCGAGATCGAAGGGCGCCGCGGCCTCCGCCTGGGCGCGCCGCCGCGCCTCGGTCGCGCGCGCTCGTCCGGCGCGCACTCCTGCAGGTCCTCGATCGCCAGCGCCATCGTGCAGCTCCGGCGCGATCACCTGCACCGGCTGCCCGTCCTGCATCCCGAAGCGCGTGCGCAGCACCTCGTGCCGGCGCACCAGCTCGTTCAGCGCGCCGCGCAGCGCCGTCGGCATCGAGCTCGCCCGACAGCCGCAGCACCTGCTCGACGTTGTACGCCGACGCCCGTCGGCATCAGCCGGTCGAGCAGCCACAGCCGCTGCTGCGCAAACGACAGCGGCGCCGGCTGTCCGGCCTGGTGAAGGCGTTTGATCGCGTCGTTCAATTTCCGCGCCGTTAATCGACAGTCGTCTTGCACAATTCAGGATCGCGTTCGATGCGCGAGGCCTGGTCCCGGCTTCCCCGTGCCATCGCGTTCCGGGCAGGGTGATCCGGCCCGACTGCAGTGCCGTCCGCCGGTCGGGTGCGGAAAGTTCTGTGTCCCGCAGAGGATAACAGGCCCACCGGCCGGGAAATAGCCTCGCCGAAAGCCCTCACACCCATCCATCAATCGGCCGGGAAGGGCGCGTCGGGATCGACGGCCACGTTGATGCACGCGGCCCGTCCGTCGGCGATCGCGCGAGTCAGCGCGGGTCCGATGTCCTCGGGCCGATCCACGTGTTCCGCGCGGCCTCCGAACATCTCCATGATCCTGTCGTAACGCAGGCCGGGCAGGAACATCATGACGGATTCGGCGCCGCCGTCGCCCAGGTGCATCCGCTGCCGCAGCGAGCCGCTGTTGCCATCGTTGTTGGCGACGACGACGACGATCGGCACATGGTGGCGAACCGCCGTTTCGAGTTCCATCGCGCCGAGGCCGAAAGCGAAGTCGCCGCAGATGGCGACGACGGGTCGCTCCGGATGTTCGATCTTGGCCGCCACGGCATACGGGATGCCCACGCCCAGGCCGCCGCTGCTTCCGGGTGTGAGCCGGCTCGCCGGAAAGTGCGCGGGAATCATCCGCTGGCATGCCGCCATGACGAGGTTGCCGTCGAAGACGGTGATCGCATCCTTCGGCAATGCATCGCGCAATTCGCGCGCGAGGCGCCACGGGCGATATCCGCACCGTGCCGTCACCGGCCTCGCCTTCGCGCCGGGCGTCCGTGCGCTGGCGCGCCTCCCGGAGCTCGGCCAGCCATGCGCGATCGCGGCGTGCCCGCGCTTTGTCCCGGCGAGCGCCGGCCGATTCCGCAAGCAGCCTGCGCAGGAACGCGCCGACGTCGGCGTGAACGCCCAGTGTCGTCCTGGGCTCGCCGTCGAATTCGGCGGCATGCACGTCGACCCGGATGATGCTGGCGCCCGGCGCGAGATGCCTGCCATAGCGAAAGGTCCAGTCCAGTCGCGCGCCCAGCACCAGAACCAGATCCGCACCCGATTGCGCAACCCAGGGAATCGCGTTCATGCACAGCGGGTGGTCGTCGGGCATCGCGCCGCGTCCGATCGGCGAGGTGATGAATGGGAGCGCCAGCGCGTCGACCAGCTCGCGCAGCTCGGCGAAGGGCGATGACCACCGCAAGCCCTTGCCCACGATCAGCAACGGGCGTCTCGCGCGTTGCAGCATGGCCGCCGCCTCGGCCATCGCCGCAGGATCGGGCTCGGGTCCCGGCAGAGGGGCAGGCGACAACGATACGCGTTCGCGGCTCCAGCGTGAGTCCGGTGAGGTAGTTCGCCGGGCAGTTGCACGAGCACCGGGCCCGGCCGTTCGTGCATCGCCACTTCGAACGCCCGGGCAATGGACCCGGGGATCGCATGGGTCTCGGTCACGCGCGTCGCCCATTTCGTGACCGGCCGATAGAGCTCGACGGCGTCGAGCGCCATGAAGTAGCCGGTGGCCGCGACCGGGGCGGCGCCGGCCAGAACGACGAGTGGCCAGCAGTTGTCGCGCGCGGCCACGACCGCGCCGAGCGCGTTGGCCGCGGGCACTCCGGCGCTCACGATGGTGGCCGCCTTCTGTCGTCCGGCGAAGTAGTTGTGCGCTGCCGCCATCAGCGCCGCCGAGTTGCTGATGGCGGGTGCCGATCGGGCGCAGACCCGCTTCGGCGCAGGCCGCGAACGTGTCGTAGACCGGCTCCCCCGGAACGCCGTAGACGTGGGTGACGCCCAGGCCCTCGAGCGTGCGGGCCACGAGCCGGTGCCCGGTGATCGGCTCCCGGCGCAGTTGCGCTTCGAGCAGCGCACGCTGGTTCGGGCCGAGGCGCGCCAGACGCTCTTCGAGCGACAGTTCGGGATCTCCTTGCGGGGATGCGGTGCCTTCGCTCATGGGCATGCCGAGATCGCGCCGGCGGTGCGCCTGCCTGCGATTCGGAATTCCGGCATTCGCGTCGATGCGTGGGCGCGCGTCATGGTCTCACTGGTCGCCTGCGTCGCCGCGAACGAGGCGACCCGCCTCTTCGTCCGAGACGCGTTCCACTTCACCGATGATTCGCTCGAGCTCGACCCGTTCGGTTTCCTGCCGGGTGCGGGCAATGACGGCGGCGAGTTGCGCGACCGTCGGTTCCCGGAACAGGTCGAGGATGGACACATCGACGTGCATGCGCGCGCGAATCCGTGTCAACAGCTGAAATCCGCGGAGCGAATCGCCGCCCAGCGCAAAGAAATTGTCCAGGGCGCCAACCGCCGCGACGCCGAGGACTTCGCGAAACACCGAAGCCACCTCCAGCTCCGTCGCATCCCGTGGCGTCACGTGGGCCGGTTGCAGCTGCCCGGCCAACCGGTCGGCGAGGCCCATGCGCTGGATCTTCCCCGTGGCGCCGGTCGGGAATCGCGTCGACGACGACGATGCGGCTGGGGATCTTGAATTCGGCGAGGCGTCCGAACAGGAACGCGCGGATCTCGTCCGCGGTCGCCGTCGCGCCATCCTGCAGGACCACCGCGGCCGCGACGTCTTCGCCCAGCGTGGCGTGACGCACGCCGAAAGTCACCGCGAGACGGACCGCCCCATGCTCGAGCAAGGCCTGGTCCACCTCGAGGGGCGACACCTTCTCCCCGCCGCGGTTGATGATCTCCTTCAGCCGGCCGGTGATGTAGATGTAGCCCGCAGTGTCGATGAATCCCAGGTCGCCGGTGCGGAACCAGCCCGAGGCGAAGGCGCCGGCATTGGCCTCGCGGGGGCTGGCGTAACCGGCGGTGACGTTGTCGCCGCGGATGACGATCTCGCCGCTCGCGCCCGCGGGAAGCAGGCGACGCTCGTCATCCATGATCGCGACGGACGGGCCGGCCGCCATGCCCACCGATCCGCCCCGGCGCTCGCCCGGCGGCAGCGGGTTGCTGGCGATCTGGTGCGCGGCCTCCGTCATTCCATACGCTTCGATCACTGGCGCCTGCAGCGCCGCCTCGAGCGCACGCAGCACCGACGAGGGCAGCGGGGCCGACGAGGAACGCGCGAAGCGCAGACGATGCGCGGCCGCGCCGGGCGGGCGGCGCTCCAACTCGGCGAGGATCGCCTGATGCACGGTGGGCGCTGCCGTGTACCAGGTCGGCTGCAAGTCATCGAGCCACGTCAGGAAAAAACCATCGCGATAGCCGGGGCAACAGGCAACGCTGCCGCCGGCGGCCAATGATGCGAGCAGCGCGGCGACGAAGCCGTGGATGTGGAACAGCGGCATCAGGTTCAGGCACCGATCGCGCGGAGCAAGCTCCAGTGTCCGGGCGATGTTGCGGGCCGAGCTGCACAGATTCGCGTGGGACAGCGGGACGAGCTTGGGGCGGGAGGTCGTTCCCGACGTATGCAGCAATAGCGCAACGTCGTCCGGATGCGGCGGGCGCGTCATCGGCACATGCCGCCGCGTCGCCATCATCGATCGCGAAGCGTCCCGCCGGCCAGCCGCTCTCCCATCGCGCGTCGAGGCAGCGCACGCCGAGCGCCGTGGCGACCGCGCGCGCGGGTCCGCGATCTTCGGCCGCCAGCAGTAACGCCGCCGGCTCGCAGGTCCGTCAGGTAGAAGCGGAACTCCTCCTCGCCGTAGCCGGGATTGAGCGGCGCGCACACGGCGCCCGACGCGACCGCGATCGTGGCCGCCGCCATCTCGGGGCCGTTCGACAGCACCACGGCAACCCGGTCCCGGCGACCGACGTCGGCATGCCGCAGCGCGGCGACGATGGCCGCCGTTTGCCGCCGCAGGGCACGGTAGCTCAATGGCTCGCGCGACGGCGCGAGAAGAGCAGGGTCCCCTTCGTCCCGGCCTGCCGCCGGATGCAGGAGGTCTGCAAGGGTGGGGCGCGGATTCACTTTGGCCGTCGGTTCCGCGTCGCCCATGCTCCTTGGCGAGAAGAGCGCTGCGCACGGCAATTTCGCCCGACTTCCCGGGGGTCGCCGCGTGAAAGTGCCGCTCGGGTGACAACCCGGAAGGTTGGGCAGCATGGCGGTAGGCATTGTCGTGGAGGGTTCGCAGGACCGGATGGTCAACCGTACCATGGGCTCCGGGCCTTCGGCAAAGGTGCAAGGCGGATTACCCCGACCGCAGCGGCAACGTGCCGGAAATTGTCGCGTACAACGATGCTCAGCGCCCCAGCAGCACCCCCGGCAGCCAAGTGGTGACGGGCGGCCACAGCGTGATCATCGCGAGCACCGCGAGCAGCGGCACCAGGAACGGCAGCGTGGATTTGACGATGGCCTCGAAGGTGACGCCCGCGACCTTGGCGGTGACGTAGAGCACGACCCCCACCGGCGGCGTGATCGTGCCGATCATCAGGTTGAGCACGAACACGAGTCCGAACTGCACCGGGTCGATGCCCAGCGCCAGCGCCGGCGGCAGGAGGATCGGGATCAGCACCAGCATCGCCGCCAGTGCCTCCATGAAGCAGCCGACGACCAGCAGCAGCACGTTGCAGATCAGCAGATACAGGAGCGGGTTCGTCGTCAGCGCCGTCAGCGTCGACCCGAACACCTGCGGCAGCCGCGACACCGAAATGCAGTAGCCCAACAGCGACGCGGTCATCACCAGCGCCATCACGACGCCGGTGGTCTCGACGGTGTCGAGGATCAGCCGCGGCAGGTCGGCGAGGCGGAACTCGCGGTAGACGACGAGGCCGAGGACCAGCGCGTAGGTGACCGCCACCGCCGCCGCCTCGGTCGGCGTGAAGACGCCGGACAGCAGTCCCGCCGAACAGCACGACCGGTGCCATCAGCGCCCAGAACGCCCGCCGGAAGGCGATCCACAACGCACGCAGTCCCTCGAACGGATGCCGGGGAAGGTTGTCGCGAATGGCCAGGTGCCGGACCATCACCATCAGCGCCACCGTCATCAGCAGCCCCGGGATGATGCCGGCGATGAACAGCGAGCCGATCGAAGTCTCGGCCGCGACGCCGTAGACGATCATCGGCAGCGACGGCGGGATGATCGGCCCGATCGTCGCCGATGCGGCGGTGACCGCACCCGCGGTCGCGGCATCGTAGCCCTCCTTCTTCATCGCCTCGATCTCGACGGCACCCAGCCCGGCCGCGTCGGCGACGGCGGACCCGCTCATCCCGGCGAAGATCAGCGAGGCGATGATGTTCGCCTGTGCGAGTCCGCCGCGCATCCAGCCGACCACCGCCTTGGCGAAGTCGAAGATCCGATAGGTGATGCCCGCGGAGTTCATCAGGTTGCCCATCAGGATGAACAGCGGCGCGGCCAGCAGCGGAAACGAGTTGGCCGCCATCGCGACCTTTTGCGGGATGACGATGCCCGGCACGCCGGCCAGCAGCAGGAACGCGAATCCGGCCAGTCCCATCGCCGCGTAGATCGCCGGTCCCGCGAACAGCGCGATGAACCAGGCCGCGAGCACCGCCAGCATCAGCGTGATCATGCGGCCGCCTCGGGTGGCCGGCGGAAGATCCGCGCGGCGGCGACGAGATCGCCGATCGCATGCAGCGCCACGGCGGTTGCCGCCGCCGGGACGATCGCGTAGACGACGCCGATGGTGAAGAAGAGCGACGGCGTCTCCACGTCGGCGTTGCGCAGCGTGATCCGCACGCCGTAGTAGCCCAGGACGATGGCGAAGGCCAGCGCCGCCAGCGCCGCGAACCCGGCCAGCGCCGCGCGGGCGCGGGTCGACAGCCGGGTTTGCACCGTCGTGATCGCGAGGTGGCTCCTCCGCCGGGCGGCGATCACCCAGCCGAGGAACGCGCACCAGACGAAGAGGTAGCGCGCGAGCTCGTCGCTCCAGGTGAGAGGGTCGCCGAGGAAGTAGCGAAAGACGACCTGCGCCAGCACGCAGGCGAACATCCCCGAGAAGGTGGCGATGGCGAGCAGGTCGATCGCCCGCTCGGCGAAACGGCGCAGCGGCATCAGACTTCCCTCAGGGAGCCCGGGACCGTGCCGGCGCCGGGCCACCCAGTGAATTGACCGTGCCGATCAGCGGATCGCCTGGATCCGGTCGTAGGTGCCGACACCCCACTTCGACTCGAACATCTTCGGCACCTTGGCGAGCACCGGCGCGCGGAAGGCGTTGGGATCGGGCGTGATCACCGTCATGCCGGCGGCCTTGAAGGTGTCGACGAGGGAGTTCTCCTGCTTGATGAGCTCGGCGTTCTGCCAGGCGATGCCGTTCTTCACGGCGTCGGCGATGATCTTGCGGTCGCCCGCCGACAGGCCCTGCCAGAAGGCTTCGTTGATCACCACGAGCCGCGGCGTGATGATGTGGGCGGACAGCACGAGGTACTTCTGCACCTCGTCGAACTTGCCCGACTTGATCGTCGGCAGCGGGTTCTCCTGGCCGTCGACGACGTTCTGCTTCAGCGCGAGGTAGAGTTCGCCGAAGTTCATCGGCGTGGGCTTCGCGCCCCAGGCCTCGGCCATGGCCTTGAACACGTCGTTCTCCGGCACGCGCAGCTTGAAGCCGACCATGTCGGCCGGACTCTTCACTTCCTTGCCGGTCGTCGTGATGTGACGCGTGCCGTAGTACGTGGTGCCGAGGATGCGCATGCCACGCGCCTTCACCAGCGTGTCGTTGAACTCGACGCCGATCGGACCGTTCATCGCCTTGTCGAGATGCGCGGCGTCGCGCCAGATGTACGGCGCCTCGACGACCGAGATCGAGGGCACCCACGCGCCGAAGTTGGCGGCCCCTTCGGTCACCACCTGCTGCGCGCCGTTGGCCACCGCGTCGATCATGTCGCGCGAACTTCCCAGCTGGCCGCCGGGGAACGACTGGATCACGATGCGGCCGCCGGACTTGTCCTTGGCCTCGGCCGCGATGCGGTCGATCATCTGCACGGAGGGATGCGTTCCTCCGACAACGTCGCCCCAGCGGATAGTCACCTGCTGCGCCTGGGCGGCCGTGACGGCGAGCGTCGCAGCGAGCGCGAACCCGGTCAATGCGTGTTTCAGTTTCATCGTGCTCCTCCTCGGTTGCCGCGCACGGATGCGCGGTGGATGATCGTGACGTCGTCGCTGCGCGCCGCAGGTTCGCGCGCGCCTGGCGCGGGCAGTCCGAGCGCGCGATTGCGCGCGGCCGTGATGTGATCGCCGATCGCCGCCGCCGCGCGGGCGGGGTCGCGCGTGCGCAGCGCCGCGATGACCTTCAGGTGCTCCTGCATCACCGGCACGACCAGCGTGGCATCGAGCCGCGTCTGCTCCTGCCGGATCAGGCGGATCTTGATCGAGTTGACGCGGTAGGCGTTGCTGACGATCTCGTTGCGGAGCGAATCGACGATCGCGGCATGCATTTCGTCGTCGGTCGCCTGCGCCCGCTCGATCAGCGCCGCAGTGACGGCGGTCGCGGCCGCCGCCAGAACGGCCTCGTGCGCCTGCTGCAGGCGGTCGAACTCGGCCGTCGTCGCATTCTCGGCGAACAGCGCCGCCGCCTCGCGCTCCAGCATCAGGCGGAACTGGAAGGCGTTGCGGATGAGGCTCACGTCGACCTGGGCCACCTGCATGCCGCGCTGGGGCACCGTGCGAATGAGGCCGTCGGCCTCCAGTCGCGGGATCAGCTCGCGGATCGCCCCGAGCTTCATCCCGGTGATGAGCGCAAGCTCGCGCTGCGAGACGAACTGCCCCGACCGGATCTCGCGTTTGAGCAGGCCCCGCGTGAAGCGCTGGTACGCCTGCTCGCGGAGCTTCACGTTGCCTGCCGCCGAGGTCCGCCGCGCCTCAGCGCCCGCCGGGGGCAGCGAACGCAGTGAGCGTGGGGGCCGTTCATCAGCGCCCGCCGGCCGCCCGAAGGGCGCTGACTGCCCCCCCGGGGGGCAGCGAACGCAGTGAGCGTGGGGGTCGTTCATCAACCGGCGAGCAGGCGATCGAGAGCCGCGCCAAGCTCCGCTCGGGCCCCGGCATCGACCGGCTCCAGCGGCGGCGCCGTGGCGAGGAACCCGTCGTCGCCGTAGCGATGCGCGACCAGTGCTTTGACGGCCGGGGTGACCGGATAGCGCAACACCAGTTCGACCAGCTCGGCGATTCCGGGCACGTCGGCGCCGTCGTCGACCATCGGCAACAGCCGCCGCGCGCAGAAATTCGAGAAGCCGTTGATCGCGCCGCTGCCGCCGTGGCGGATGGCGCGCGCGAGCTGTCGCTCGTCGCCGACCAAAATGTGCAGATGCGGGTGGTCGGCGAGGAGGCGCTCGGTCGTCGCCCAATCGCCGCTCGAGTCCTTGACGCCGGTGACGATTCCCGGAAAGGCGCGATCGATTCGTCCGATGAGGGACGAGGAAAGGGGGACGTCCGTCATCGATGGAATGTGGTAGAGGATCACCTCGCGCGGCGAGCGGCAACGCTCGAGCACGGCCGCGAACCACCGGAACAGGCCCTCGTCGCCGGGTCCCTTGAAATAGAACGGCGGGGCGAGCAGCACCCCGCGACCGCCCGCGTCGAAGAGCTGATTGGCCTGCGCGGCCGCATCCTCGATCGCCGACGCCGCGATCCCGGCCAGCACGTGCCGCGGAAGATCGATGCCGGCCGCGCGAAGCGCATCGAGCATCGCCGCGCGTTCGCCGAACCCGATCGACGCTCCCTCGCCGGTCGTCCCGCCCAGCGTGATCGCCGAGCAGCCCTCGGCGAGGCAGCGTTGCGCATGCACGACGAATCGCCGGAGGTCGACCGCGCCGTTCGCGGCGAAGGGCGTGACCAGCGCACAGGCCAGGCCGAATCTGCGCTCGCGCGGGCGCATCGCCGCGCCCCCGCCGGCGGCTGCATTGGGTCCCGCGCGCGGCGGGACTGGCGTTGACGATGACACACTGACATGTTAGTCTAGAAATCTTGCGTCCGCAAGCGCGGCAAATCCTGCCCGGGAGAGCAGATGATCGGCGGCAAGGTCTACATCGGCGTCGACGTGGGATCGGCGAGCGTGCGTGCCGGCCTCTACGACGACACGGGTCGACGCCTCGCCTTCGCCGTGCGAACCATCCGGCAGTTTCATCCGCGGACCGATTTCGCCGAGCAGTCGTCGGCCGACATCTGGCGCGAGACCTGTGCGGCGGTGCGCGAAGCGGTGGCGCTGGCCGGCGTGCCGGTCGATGCCATCGCGGCCCTCGGCTTCGACGCCACCTGCTCGCTGGTCGCTGTTGGCGTGGACGGCGGGCCCATCTCGGTCGCCGAGGACGGCGATCCGGAGCGCGACATCATCATGTGGATGGACCACCGCGCGGCCGACGAGACGGCGGCGATCAACGCGACCGGCGACCCGGCGCTCGCCTACGTCGGCGGCGAAGTCAGCATCGAGATGGAGCTGCCCAAGGTCCTGTGGCTGCAACGGCATTGCCCGGACCGCTATCGGACGGCGGCGCGGTTCTTCGACCTGGCCGACTACCTGGTCTGGCGCTGTTGCGGTGCCGACACGGCCAGCGTTTGCACGCTGACCTGCAAGTGGAACTACCTGGCGCACGAGGGCCGCTTTCCCGAGGCGATGCTGCGTGCCGTCGGCCTGGCCGATCTCGGTGCCCGGCTGCCGCAGCGGGTCCTGCCTCTGGGCTCGTCGCCGGGCATGCTGACTGCGGCGGCGGCCGGCGATCTCGGACTGCCGGGGAGCGTGATCGTGGCCACCGGCATCATCGACGCGCACGCCGGAGGCCTCGCGCTCATCGGAACGCGCGCCGGAAGGAAGCCTGGCGCTGATCGGCGGCACGTCGAACTGCCACATGGTCGTGAGCGCCGAGCCGATCATGGTGCCCGGCGTGTGGGGACCGTACTTCGGCGCGATGCTGCCGGGCAGCTGGCTCAACGAAGGCGGCCAGAGCGCCGCGGGCGCGCTGCTGGACTGGACGCTGCACCAGAGCGACGCCTGGCCGCTGGCGCAGGAGACGGCGACGCGCGAGAATCGCAGTGTCTACGCGGTGCTGAACGATTGGGTCGCCGACCTCGCGGTGCGCGATCCGCTGCCGACGCGTGACCTGCACGTGCTGCCCGATCACCATGGCAATCGCTCTCCGCGCGCCGATCCGCGGGCACGCGGCACCGTGACCGGGCTGACGCTGGAAGGCGGCCCCGACGCGCTGGCGCGGCTCTACCTCGCGACCCTCCAGGCGCTGGCGTACGGCACCCGGCACATCGTCGAGACCATGAACACGGCGGGCCACCGGATCGAGCGCATCGTCATCTGCGGCGGTGGCACCAGGAACCCGCTGCTGCTGCAGGAACACGCCGACGCGCTCGGCACCGACCTTCACCTCGTCGCCGACGAGGACGCGGTGACGCTCGGCGCCGCGCTGCTCGCCGCGGTCGCCTGCGGCGCCTTCGCCGACCTGCCGGCCGCCGCCGCCGCGATGGTGCGGTCCGGGGGAC
The DNA here is from genome assembly GCA_963708855.1 of uncultured beta proteobacterium. Taxonomy (GTDB): domain Bacteria; phylum Pseudomonadota; class Gammaproteobacteria; order Burkholderiales; family Casimicrobiaceae; genus CAIWHR01. The sequence goes on from CAVPUM010000023.1 coordinate 49,114, forward strand.
GGATCGCGACGCGGCCGCAGACCCGGCCTTTCCACGACGCCAAGTACCGCGTCTTCCTGCAACTCCATGACGATCAGCAGCGCTGCCGGAGTACGATGGCGCGCTGGCATTGACGAATCTCGAGAAAGGGCAACACATGCTGACCTTGACGCTCCCCGACGTACGCCCACCGCTGCGCGCGGCGAAGAACGAGGTGCTGCTCGTCACCAACGCCGATCTGCGCGAGTCGGCCAACGTCAAGTGCTGGCCCGTGCAGCAGCAGTTCGAGGCGCGGCTGCAGGAGGCGCTGATCACCCGCTTCGGCTATCGCGCCAAGCGGGCGCATCCGATCAAGACCGACCGCGGTCACGGGTTCATCAGCAACCAGCGCGAGGGCAGCGACGTGTTCGCCGGCATCGATCCGGAGGCGCCGGTCATCGTGCTGCTGACCGCCTGGCAGTATTCGCACCACCTGGCGCCGAGCCTCGCGCAGCATCGCGGGCCGATTCTGCTGCTGGCCAATTTCGAGGGAACGTGGCCCGGCCTCGTCGGCATGCTGTGCATGGCCGGCACGCTGACGAGCCTCGGCAAGGAATACTCGCGGCTGTGGTCGGTGGCGTTCGACGACGAGTTCTTCCATCGCAGCCTCGGGACCTGGCTCAGGACCGGCAGAATCGTGCACGACACGAGCTACCTGCACGAAATCGATCGCAGCCACGCCGTCATGGCGACGCCGGCGGGGCGCCTGGGCGCCGAGGTCGGGCGGTACAGCCTGCAGCACAAGGAGATCATCGGGCTGTTCGACACCTTCTGCATGGGCATGATCAACGGCGTCTTCCCGCAGAAGGCGCTCGCCGACATCGGCATGCCGCTGGAAGGGCTGTCGCAGTCCGACCTGCTGGCCGAGATGGCGCTGGTGCCGCCGGCGCTGCGGGAGGAATGCCTCGCCTGGTACGAGGCCCGGGGAATGCGGTTCCGGTTCGGCGCCGACCCGGCGACCGAGCTCACGCGCGAGCAGGTGCTGGAGCAGTGCGCGATGCTGATCGCGATGGGGCGCTTCGTCGAGCGCTTCGGCCTCTCCGCCGTGGGCGTGCAGTACCAGCAGGGGCTCGCGCGCTGCTGTGCCGCCTCCGATTTCGCCGAGGGCGCCATCGGCTCCGCCGAGCGCTTTCCGATTCCCGACCACGACGGCCACATCATCCGGCCCGGGAAGGCGATCCCCTGCATCAACGAGGTCGACATGGGCACCGCCATCCCGCAGACGATGCTCTGGCGCCTGCTCGACAGCCTCGGCCTGCCGGCCGAAACGACGCTCCACGACATCCGCTGGGGCAGCGAATACGAGGGCACGTTCTACTGGGACTTCGAGATCTCGGGCGCGGTGCCGTTCGAGCATCTCAAGGGCGGCATCGCCGGCGCCACCGGCTACCGGCAGTCGCCGATGTATTTCCCCAGAGGCGGGTCGACGATTGCCGGGCAGGGCAAGGCCGGCCGCTTCGTCTGGGCGCGGGCGCACTACGAGGGCGTGCGCGTGGTGCTGCACATCGGCACCGGGCGTGCCGTCGAGCTGCCCGCCGCGGAGTTCGAGCGCCGCCGCCGCGCGACCAGCTACGAGTGGCCGCTGCTGAACTGCGTGCTCGACGGCGTCGGGCGCAACGACCTGATGGCCGGCCACCAGAGCAATCACATCACGGTGGCCTACGTCGACGCGGCGCACCTCGACGACGTGGTGCGCGCGTTCACGGCGCAGGCCCTGACCCAGAACATGCGTGTCCTCGTGGCCGGCGCGGCCGCTGCGCAATTATGAGCGGCGCCACGCGACCGACCCCGGGCCTTTGCCGACGCAGGCTGCTGCGTCACCCCTCGAACCGACTGACAACCACAAGGAAACGATCATGACGATCTCTCTCGTGCGCCGCGGCCTCTTTGCCGCAGCTGCCGCGCTGATCCTCGTCGGCGGGCTGCCGCCCGTCGCGCAAGCGCAGACCAAGGTGCCCCTGCGCATCTCCACGCCGGCGGTGCCCGACGACTGGCACGCCAAGATGTGGACGGTGTTCAAGGAGTCGCTCGACAAGAGCGCGCCGGGCGAATTCGACGTCCAGATCAACCTGAATGCGACGCTGTTCAAGCAGGGCACCGAGCCGGCGGCGATGGCGCGCGGCAACCTGGAGCTCGCGACGATCTCGGCGTTCGACATCGCCAAGCTCGTCCCGGAGTTCTCGATCTTCACGGCCGGTTATGTCATTCGCGATCCGGACCACATGCAGAAGGTGTTCAACGGCCCGATCGGCGACGAGATGTTCAAGCCCGTCTCCGAGAAGATGGACGTCACGGTGCTGTCGACCATCTACCTCGGCACGCGGCAGGTCAACCTGCGCGAGGCGCGCAACGTGAAGACGCCGGCGGACCTCAAGGGCGTGAAGCTGCGCATGCCGGGCTCGAAGGAATGGCTGTTCCTCGGCGAAGCGCTGGGCGCGACCGCCACGCCGCTGGCGTTCGGCGAGGTCTACCTGGGCCTGAAGACCGGCACCATCGACGGCCAGGACAACCCGCTGCCCTCCGTGCGCGCGGCGAAGTTCTACGAAGTCACCAAGCAGCTGGTGCTGACCAGCCACCTCGTCGACGGCATCTTCCTGTCGATCGCCAACAAGACCTGGAACGCGCTGACGCCGGCACAGAAGCAGAAGGTCAAGGCGGCGGCGCAGGCCGCGGCGCAGTACAACAACGAGAACCGGATCAAGGAGGAGGGCCAGCTGGTCGACTTCTTCAAGCAGCAGGGTCTGCAGGTCGCCACGCCCGACGTCGACGCCTTCCGCAAGACCGTGCAGGCGGCCTACCTCAACTCCGAGTACGCCAAGGTCTGGCCCAAGGGCCTGCTCGAGCGCATCAACGCGACGAAGTAGATGCGGTCCTGGCTGAAGCGGGGGGCGGACGCCGTCGGTGCGGTGCTGTTCGCCGCCCTGTTTCTCACCTTCATCGTCCAGATCACCGCCCGCTTCGGCTTCAACCAGCCGCTGCCCTGGACCGACGAGCTGGCGGTGATCCTGTACGTCTGGGTGATCCTGTGGGCGGCAGCCTTCATGGTGCCGGCGAAAGAGCACGTGGTGTTCGACCTCGTCTACAACGCGATGGGCAAGAGCACGCGGCGCGGCATGCTGCTCCTCGGCAGCGTGCTGATCGGCGTCCTGGCGGCGTACGCGTTGCCCGGAAGCTGGGACTACGTGCGCTTCATGGCGCGTGAAGGCACCCCTGTGCTCGGCCTGCCGTTCAGTTGGGTGTTCATCCCCTTCGTCCTGCTGCTGATCGCGCTGGTCGTGCGCAGCGCCATGCACGTCGTCGCGCTGCTGCGTCACCGGTCCGGGGAGCTCGATTGACTCTTCCCCTGTGGGTGATGCTGGCGGTGCTGGTCGCCGGCATGCTGCTGCGCGCGTCGATCGGCTTCTCGATGCTGGCCGCGGGCATCGCCTATCTCGCGGTCAAGGGACAGGACATGGGGCTCGCGGCCGAGCAGGTGTTGAACGGCCTCTACAACAGCTACGTGCTGCTGGCGGTTCCGCTGTTCATCCTGGCGGCCAACGTGATGAACGCGGGCACGATCAGCGAGCGCATCTTCGACTTCTGCCGCATCCTGGTCGGCCGCCTGCGCGGCGGGCTGGCGCAGGTCGACATCCTGGTCAGCGTCGTGTTCTCCGGGATGAGCGGCAGCGCGATCGCCGATGCGGCGGGCCCCGGGCTCGTGACCATCAAGCAGATGCTGAAGAAGCCCGAGTACTCGCCGGGCTTCGCCGGCGCGGTGGTCGTGGCCAGCGCCACGATCGGACCGATCATCCCGCCGTCGATCCCGATGGTCATCTACGGCATGGTGTCGGGCGCGTCGGTCGGCGCGCTGTTCCTCGGCGGCGTCGTGCCGGGACTGCTGATGGCCGTGGTGCTGATGATCGCGGTGCAGATCATCGCCACGCAAGCGCAAGATGCCGCGCGACGAGCGGGTGCCGCTGCGCGAGTATCCGCAGATCTTCTGGCGCGGCGCGCTGCCGCTGTCGCTGCCGATCGTGCTGCTCACCGGCATCTACACCGGCGCGTTCACGCCGACCGAGGCGGCGGCGGTGGCGGCCCTGCACGCGCTGCTGCTGGCGGGGGTGGTGTACCGGGCGCTCGTCCTGGCGGACGCTGTACGCCGTGCTGCTGGATTCGACGCGCTCGAGCGCGGTGATCACGCTGATCATCGCCGGCGCCTTCATGCTGAACTACGCGTTCACCTCGGAAGGCGTGCCGCAGGCATTGGCGCTGTGGGTCGACTCCAAGGACCTCACCCAGCTCGAGTTCCTGCTGCTGGTCAACGCCGTCTTCCTGGTGCTCGGCTGCTTTCTCGACGTCTCGGTGATGCTGCTGGTGTTCGTGCCGATGCTGCTGCCGGCGGCGAAGCTGCTGGGCATCGACCTCGTCCACTTCGGCGTGGTCGTCGTGGTGAACATGATGATCGGCCTGGTGACCCCGCCCTTCGGCATGCTGCTGTTCGTGACCAACGCGCTCACCGGCATTCCCATCCGGGACATGATCCGCGAAGGCTGGCTTTTCCTCGCTGATGCTGGCGCTGCTGTTGCTGACGATGGTGCTGTTCCCGTCGATCGTGCTATGGCTGCCGCATTCGATGGGGTACGGCCTCAAGTAAGGCGGGTGCGCCTCGTGGTTGCCGAGGCGGGATCGCGAAAGGTGCGCGTGGGGGCAGTTCAGTCGCGCCGGACCAGCACGATCGCCGCTGCCATCATCGCGATGAAGAACACAAGCGTCCAGGCCGGGATCGCGAGGCCGAGGAGATGCCAGCCCGCTTCGGCGCATTCGCCACTGCCCTTGAAGACCCGGGTCAGCACGTCGGTGAGCGGCAACGTCTCCAGCATGTAGTTGAGGCCCATTCCGCACTCGGGCACCTCGCCCTTCGGCAGCGACTGGATCCACACGTGGCGGACCGCCGTCGCCGCGCCGAAGAGTCCGATGATCACCGTCAGTCCGGCGTAGATGCCGGCGCCGAGGCGCGCCGGGTTTTGCAGACCCGCGATCAGGAAGACCACGCCGATGGCGATGACGGCCAGACGCTGCAGCGAGCACAGCGGGCAGGGATCGAGTCCGAGTCCGTACTGGAGCCACAGCGCCCACGCCATCAGGCCCGCGCAGGTGAACGCGCCCAGCAGGTAGGCCGGCCGTCTTGGGGGCAGGATGATGAGCGCCAGCGACGTCACGCCGATCGTCATCACCAGGATGCGCCACGACGTGAGCAGCAGGGAAGGCGAGTCGCCGACGAACTTGAGCAGGCCTTCCTGCGCCAGCAGGACCAGCGCGAGCGTGAGTCCGGCCCACGGCCACGGCACTTCGGCATAACGCATCATCGCTGCGATTTCTCCAACGCCTGGTCCAGGTCCCACAGTATATCGTCCAGCGTTTCGAGCCCCACCGAGAGCCGGATCATCGCGGGCGTCACGCCCGCGGCGCGCTGCTCGTCCTCCGACAACTGCCGGTGCGTCGTCGACGCCGGGTGGATGACGAGCGTCTTCGCGTCGCCGATGTTGGCGAGGTGAGAGAGGAATTCGACCGCCTCGATCAGGCGCTCACCGGCCGAAGCACCGCCGCGCACGCCGAAGGTGAGGATGCCGCCGGCCCCTTGCGGGAGGTATCGCCGCGCCAACGGCTCGTACCGGTTTCCCGGCAGCAGCGGGTAGTTCACCCAGTCGACCGCAGGGTGTGTGGAAAGGTGACGCGCCACGGCCAGCGCCGAGTCGCAGTGCCGCGGCATCCGCAGGTGCAGCGTCTCGATGCCCTGCAGCAGCAGAAAGGCCGACAGTGGGGCCAGCGTGGGGCCGAGCGTGCGCATCGTCTCCATCCGCGCCTTCATCGTGAAGCCGAAATCGCCGAAGGTCTCGAAGAAACGGACGCCGTGGTAGCCGCGCGAGGGCTCCGTCATCTGCGGGAAGTTGCCGTTGTCCCACGGGAACTTGCCCGACTCGACGACGATGCCCCCCATCGTCGTGCCGTGGCCGCCCAGGTACTTGGTCACCGAGTGGATGACGATGTCGGCGCCGTGCTCGATCGGACGGCAGAGAAAGGGCGACGCGAGCGTGCTGTCGATCACCAGTGGAACGCCGACGCCGTGGGCGACGTCGGCGAGCGCCGCGATGTCGCAGACGTTCAGTTGCGGGTTGCCGATCGTCTCGGCGTACAGCGCCTTCGTCCGCGGGGTGAGCGCGTGGCGAAAGGCCTCGGGATCGTCGGCGTCGACGAACGAGACGTCGATGCCGAACTGTGCGAACGTGGTCGCGAGCTGCGAATACGTTCCGCCATAGAGCGTGCGCCCGGCAACGATGTGGTCGCCGTTGCGGCAGAGCGTAAGCAGCGCGAGCATCTGCGCCGCCATGCCGGTCGCCGCGGCCAGAGCGGCGCGCCCGCCTTCCAGCGCCGCGACGCGCTCCTCCAGCGCTGCGACCGTCGGATTCGAGATCCGCGAGTAGACGTTGCCGAAGGTCTGCAGGTTGAACAGGCTGGCCGCGTGGTCGGCGCTGTCGAACACGAAGGATGTCGTCTGGTAGATCGGCAGCGCGCGCGCACCCGTCGCCGCGTCCGGGATCTGACCGGCATGCAGGCAGAGCGTGTCGAAGCCGAACTTGTGGTCAGGCATGAGCGCAGCGGTCCCCGCCGCAAGCGTGGGGGCACATCATGGCCGCCTGGCCGAGACGATACCGGTGTTCACGCCCGCCCAGTTGAGTCCGCCCATGATGCGCGCGTGCTCGATCTTGACGCAGCGGTCCATCACGACGTCGAGCCCGGCGTCGTTCGCGATCCCGGCCGCCTCGTCGCTGCGAATGCCGAGCTGCATCCAAAGCACCTTCGCGCCCTTGGCCACCGCCTCGCGCGCCAGCATGGGCATCTCCTCCGCCTTGCGGAAACAGTCGACGATGTCGACGCGTCCGGGAGTCGAGGCGAGCGTTGGGTAGCACGTGGCGCCGAGCACTTCGGCGCAATTCGGATTGACCGGAACGACCGCGTACCCGTGCTCCTGCATGTATTTCGCCGCGAAGTAGCTGGGGCGATACCAGCTCGCCGACAACCCGACCACGGCGATGACGCGGGACTGCGTCAGGATCCTGCGCAGCCCGGCGATGTCGTCGACGACGGCCACGCTAGCGCTGCCAGTTCGGGCTGTGCTTACAGGAGTACGGGTCGTGGATCCGCCGGCCCGACGAGATCTTGTTGTTGAGGGACCAGGGCAGCGTCGGGCAGTCGCCCGGTCCGAGGGTCACGCATCGCCCGCGAAAACAGGCGTCCGCGCAAGGCTGCCACGAGCCACTGCGAATGACGGCGGACGAGGCTTGGTCGTTGAAACCGACGTTGGCGAAATTCGAGATCGCCTGGCCGGAGACAAACGAACGGTTGCGAAAGTCGTCGCCCTCGCAAAAGACGGTCTCGGCGCCGGCGACCGGAAGGGCCGTGGCGAGGCCGAGCGCCACGCCGAGACGCCGCACGAAGGATCGCGGCGATCGGTCTCGTAGCGCAGGCATGGCAGAACCCGTCCCTCGATTGTCGTCCACAACCGGATTTTAGCCGATGCGCAGGGGCCTTCGGGCCGGGTGACCGCCGCCGTTGCTTTATGACGATGTGTGGTGGCGGTGTCCGGCCGCCGTCGGGTTGCACTGACGGAGGATGGCAAACGCGATACCCGCGAAGCCGGCGGGTTCGGGCCCGGGCGCCAGCGGGGGCTGGCGGTCGGGGTGGGAGCACAGGTGTCGCCGGCGGGCCCCTTCGAACCGGGCATCCCCGGACCATCGGGTCAGGCCTGTTCCTTGCTTATCCCGTCCCGAATAAGAGGAAATCGCAGATGAGCCACCCCCACGCTCCCATGGACGGGCGCAATCCCCCGGGAATCGGCACCCCATGGCGCTGACCCAGTCCATTTCCCAATTCGGGTTCGGCACGAGGTTCGGCACGATCGAGCGCAAGGCCGGCCTCCGGCCGGGGCCGTCCAACCTGGCTTCGCTGTCCCAGCGGAAGCTGAACGCGATCGGCCTGCCGCTGGCCTATGTGGACGGCGCCCGGCGCTACCGCTTCGTCAACAAGGCTTTCCTCGAGTGGACCGGCAAGGTCTTCGTCGATGTGATCGGCCAGGAGGTCCAGGACGTCGACGGGCGGGAGGCGTTCCCGCTGTACGAAGCGTACGTCGACGCGGCACTTGCCGGCGAGCGCACCGGGTTCGAGCGGCAGCTGACGGTGGCGGGGCGGCCCGCGATCTGGATCCACGTCGACTATTACCCGGACCGCGGCGCAGACGGCGACGTCCGCGGATTCCTCGTCTGCTACGCCAACGTCGATCAGCTGAAACGGCTGGAGCTCGAGGCGGGCGGACGCGAGCACCGGCTGCGTCTCGTCACGGACAGCGTCGGCTCGCCGATCATCCATTTCGACCGGAACCTGAAGCTGCGGTTCGCGAACAAGCCCTTCGGCGACTGGGTCGGCGTGGCGCCCGACGACCTGCTCGGGCGCCGCGTCCAGGAACTGATCGCGGGCGGCACCTTCGCCGACATGGACGAGCACATCGACCGTGCCTTCGGCGGGGCGAGGGTCTCGTTCGAGCGTCGCGAGCGCAAGGCGACGGGCGAGCTGCGCTGGGTTCGCGTCACACTGTTCCCCGACCGCGCGGTGGCCGGGCGGGTCGACGGCATCTTCGCGGTGATGACGGACATCGACGACGATATCGCGATTCGCGATGCGTTGCGGGCGCAGGAAGTGCAGCTGCGGCTGTTCGCCGACAACATTCCCGGTCCGATCGCGTACCTCGACCGCCTGTCCACGTACACCTTCGTCAATCAGGCGTTCGCGAACTGGGTCCGCCTGCCACAGGACCGGATCTACGGCCGAACGCCGTTCGAGGTGCTGGCGCCGGAAGTCGCGTCGTTTCTGCGCCCGGTCCTCGAACGCGCGAACGGTGGCGAGCACGTCGAATACGAGCGAGTCGACAGCGCGCCCGGCGGCGCTCAACGCTGGGTGCACGGCCGGATCGCTCCGGACTTCGGCGCCGATGGCAGGCTGCGCGGACTCTACTGCACCGAATACGACATCGACGACCTCAAGCGGACGGAGCAGGCGCTCGCGGCGCGCGAGGAGCAGCTCCGGCTGTTCACAGACAACATTCCGGACCCGGTCGTCTACCTCGACACCGGCCGCCGCTACACGTTCGTCAACGATGCCTTCCTGCAGTTGAACGGTCTTGACCGCGAGTCGGTCATCGGCAAGACGACCGCGGAGGTGATCGGCCTCGAGGCAACCGCGGGGCTCACGCCGTACCAGGACCGGGCGTTTGCGGGCGAGACCGTCATCTACGAGCGGGCGCTCCTCGACGCGACGGGACGATCGCGGTGGATCCGCGGCCGGATGGTGCCGGATCACCGGATCGACGGCGCGATCCAGGGCGTCTACGTCGTACTCCACGACATCACCGACCTCAAGAGCGCGCAGGACACGCTGGCGGCGCGCGAGAGCCAGCTGCGGGCGGTTATGGACGGCGTGCCGGCGCCGGTCGCGTACATCGATCGCACCGAGCGCTGCCAGTACGTCAACCGGGCGCTGCTGCAGTACTTCGGACTCGCGGCGGAAGAGGTGGCGACGCTGCGTCTGCGCGACGTCATTGGTCCGCGCGTCTACGAAGGCGCGCAGGCGAAGATCGCACGGGCACTCGACGGCGAGTCGGCCGAATTCGACCGGCTGATCCCGGGCGCCCTCGGCATCTCCCGCTGGATGACGATCCGCGTCGTTCCCGATTCGGCGCCTTCCGGCGAAGTGCCGGGTGCGTTCGTCCTGATGAACGACATCCACGGCCTGAAGCAGGCGCAGGAAGCGCTGCGCGCGTCGGAATCCGAGCTGCGCCTCATCATGGACAACGTGCCCGCACGGGTGGCCTACATCGACCGCGAGTACCGCTACCGGTTCCTGAATCGGCACAACGAGGATTGGCTCGGCCTCAAGCGCGACGAGCTCAACGGACGCGCAGTGGCCGACGTGGTCGGCGGGGAGCGTTTCGCGCAGATGCGGCCGCTGCTCGAACGCGTGCTGCTGGGCGAGACCGTCTCGGTCGAGCAGCTCATGGCGCAGCCTGTCGGTGACGAGCGCTGGGAGTCCGTTCACTACGCGCCGAACCGCGATGCCGAAGGGGTGGTCATCGGCATCTATGCAGTGCACACGGACGTGCACGACCAGAAGCGCAACGAAGACGCGCTCTCGCGTGCCAACTGGATGCTGTCGTCGCACATCAACAATACGCCGCTGGCGGTGCTCGAGTGGGACCGCAATTACCGGCTCGTCCGCTGGTCGCCGCAGGCCGAGGACCTCTTCGGCTGGCGCGCCGACGAAGTGCTGGGGATGCCGATCGACGGCAATCCCCTGCTGCACGATGCCGACCGCGGCGCCGTGGCGGAGCTCCTCGCGCGGTTGGTGAACGGCGAAGAGCCGCGGACCACGGGCTTGACGCGCAACACGCGCAAAGGCGGGAAGACGATCTGGTGCGAGTGGTACCACTCGTGCCTCGTCGACGATCGCGGGAACATCGTCTCGATCCTGTCGTTCGTGCAGGACGTTTCGCTGCGCATAGAGGCCGAGGAGCGCCTGCAGCACATGGCAACGCGCGACGCGCTCACCGGATTGCCCAACCGGCTGCTGCTGCACGAGCGCCTGGCGCAGGCGATCGCGCAGGCGAAGCGCAGCGGCCGTCGCGTCGGCGTTCTGTTCATCGATCTCGACCGGTTCAAGAACGTCAACGACACGCTCGGACACCGGATTGGCGACGAGCTGCTCAAGTGCGTCAGCGGAGCGCTCGGCTCGACGCTGCGCGACACCGACCTGCTGGCGCGGCTGGGCGGCGACGAGTTCATGGTCGTCGTCGAGGACTTCGACGATCCCGCGACGCTCGCACGCATCGCGCAGAAACTGCTCGACGCCGTCGCGCATCCGTTCCGGATCGAGGAGCACGACATCTACGTGACGTCGTCGATCGGCATCAGCGTGTATCCCGACGATTCGGACGACCCCGAGGAGCTGCTCAAGCACGCGGACGTCGCGATGTATCACTCGAAGGAACTCGGACGCAACACCTACCAGTTTCTGGACGCCGACCTGGCGCAGCAGCGGCTGCGCCAGCACACGCTCGAAAGCGCTCTGCGCAACGCGCTGAAGGACGGCGTGCTGCGGCTGCACTACCAGCCGATCGTGCGCGTCGCCGACAACGTCGTCGTCGGCGCCGAGGCCCTCCTGCGCTGGAACGACGCGGAGCACGGCAACGTCTCGCCCAAGGTCTTCATTGCGCTCGCCGAGGAATCGGGCCTGATCCACGCGCTGGGAGAATGGGTGCTGCGGACCGCGGCCGAACAGTGCGCAGCGTGGCACCGGGCGGGATCGATGCTGACGGTGTCGATCAATCTCTCGGGGCGCCAGTTCTATCGCGACGACATCGCGCAGCGGATCTCGGACATCGTGCGCGGCGCCGGCTGCGAGCCATCGTGGATCGAGCTCGAAGTGACGGAGACGAGCCTGCTGCACGACCTCGACGCGATCCGCAAGACGCTGCACGCGCTGCGCAGCGAGGGCTTCACCGTCGCGATCGACGATTTCGGCACCGGCTACTCGTCGCTCACGCACCTCAAGCACTTCCCGATCGACACGCTGAAGATCGACATCTCCTTCATTGCCGACCTCGAGACCGATCCGGGCGACGCGGCGATCACCGAGGCCATCATCGGACTCGCGCGCGGCCTCGGGCTCACCGTGATCGCCGAGGGCGTGGGAACGCAGGCGCAACTCGATTTCCTCGCGGCTCGGGACTGCCACTGCTTTCAGGGCTATTGGGTCAGCCGGCCGCTCCCGGTCGCCGAGTTCGAGCAGTTCCTGGCGACCTCGCCCCAGGAGCAAAGCCGGGAACGCGCGGAGGCGTCCGTCCCCCTGCTTGTTCCTGCCGCGTAAGCGAAGACGCGGGGCAGGATCGAACCCGGCTCTGCGCCGGTGGTCCGCTCCCCGCCAGCACGCAGGAAAAGTCGGATCCGGCCCCGTTCGCTGTTACTTTTCCAGCGTGGCGAGCCAGCGCGCCAGCTCGCGCGCCGGCTTCTCCCATTGCCGCTCCAGCATCAGCATGTGGGCGAGGCCGGGCACGAGCGTCGCTTCCACAGCGTGATGGCGCGCCGTCGCGCGCACGTCGTCCTCGGTCGCGATCCGGTCGCCCTCGACGCCGAGCACGAACACCGGAACGCCGTGGCGCTCCGGCAGCTGCCAGTGGAGCCGCAAGGAAAGGTCGAGCAACACGCGCGGTGATTCCGCGCAAAGATGCGCAGTGGCCTCGGCCAGGATTTCCGGGGCGACGTCGGCGCTGAAGTAGAAAGGCCGCAACACCTCGAGGACGTGGGCCGTCAGCCGTGCCGGGTCGAACTGCGACAGACGGATCAGGGACTCGGGCTGCTCGGCGGCGAGACGTGCCGCCATCGGCAGCAGACCGGCCGGCGGCACCGGCGACAGCAAGGCGGCCGCGCGGACCGGGCGTGTGGCCAGCAGGCGCTCGATGACTGCTGCGCCCATCGAATGGCCGATCAGCACCGGCGGCACCGGAAGCCCTGCGGCCACGTGCTCGACATCGGCGGCGAAATCGTCGAGGCCCGTCACGAACATCGTGTCGCGTCCTCCCGATGCGCCGTGACCGCGCAGCGACAGCGCGTGCGCGGCAAAGCCCCGCGCCGCGAACCACGGCAGAAAATGGGGCGCCCAGCACCACGAATCGCAATAGCCGCCGTGGACGAACAGCAGCGGCGGCTTGCGGCCATTGCCGTTCTTACGTACCGGCAGGCAGGTGCGGACTTCGAGGTTCGGCTCGACGGGAAGCATCAGTGGCAGGGCTTCGGTGCGGCGGATCGTTGACGGGTGCGCGCGGCGCGGGCGGCGGCCGACGGGCATGCTAGGATTCGCGCCCATCCGATGGCCACTGTGAAGAGAGCCGACATTCTGCCAGAACCCGCGGCGGCTTCCGCGTACGATGCCGGCTGTCGCCGCTGCGGGCGGCTGGTCGCCTTCCTCGATCACGTGCGTCTGGCCAATCCCGGTTACTTCTGTCGCCCGGTGCCGCCGTTCGGGGAGCGCGACGCCGCCCTCGTCATCGTCGGACTCGCGCCCGGGCGCCATGGCGCCAATGCCAGCGGCCGGCCATTCACCGGCGATCACGCCGGGATCCTGCTGTACGCGACCTTGCACGCGTACGGCTTCGCATCGCAGCCCGTCGGCGCCGCCCGCGACGACGGCCTCGCGCTGATCGATTGCCGGATCACCAACGCGGTGAAGTGCCTGCCGCCGGACAACAAGCCCGTGCCGGCGGAGATCCGGGCCTGCAACGGCTACCTCGCCGCCGATCTTGCGGCGCTGCCGGGGGGCGGCGCGATCCTGGCGCTGGGGCGCATCGCGCACGATGCGACGCTGCGGGCGCTCGGGTTGAGGCTCTCCGCGCACGCGTTCGGTCACGGCGCGTGCCACCCGCTCGCCCGCGGCGGCGCGCTTTTCGACAGCTACCACTGCAGCCGCTACAACACGAACACGGGTCGGCTGACCGCAGCGATGTTCCGCGCGGTCTTCGACGCCATCGCCGCGCACCTGCGCCGCGGCGACCGGGGACAGGCCGCGCTTTCGCGGCCGCGCGCGTGACATGGCGCCGGCGTCCGGAGAAAACTTGGTCGGCCCTCCATCCCCCTTCGACGCGCGCGAGCTCGTCGCCTCGCTCTCGCACCGCCCCGGTGTCTACCGGATGTTCGACGCGGCGGGCGCGACGCTCTACGTCGGCAAGGCGCGCGACCTCAGGAAGCGCGTGGCGAGCTACTTCCAGAAGGGCGCGCACGAAACGCGCATTGCGCTGATGCTCTCCCAGGTCGCGCGCGTCGAAACGACGGTCACGCGTTCCGAAGGCGAGGCGCTGCTGCTCGAGAATAATCTGATCAAGGCGGACGAGCCGCGCTACAACATCCTGTTCCGCGACGACAAGAGCTACCCGTACGTCTGCCTGACCGGCGAGGCGTTTCCGCAGCTCTCCTTCCATCGCGGCAAGCTCGATCGCCAGAACCGGTACTTCGGCCCGTTCCCGAGTGCCGGCGCGGTGCGCGAGGGGATGGCGCTGCTGCAGAAGGTGTTCCAGTTGCGCACCTGCGAGAACTCCGTGTTCGCCAACCGCTCGCGCCCGTGCATGCTCCACCAGATCCGGCGCTGCAGCGCGCCCTGCGTCGGACTCGTCGCCGCGGCCGACTACGCCGACGACGTGCAGGGCGCGGTGCTGTTCCTGCAGGGCAAGACGACCGAGGTGCTGGCCCAGCTGAAGGCGCAGATGGACGAAGCGAGTGCGGCATTGGAGTTCGAGCGTGCCGCCAGGATTCGCGACAAGATCACGCGGCTCATGGGATTGCAGTCGAGGCAGTTCGTCGAAAGCGCGACGGCCGGGGACATCGATGTCGTCGCCGCGGCCGCGGCCGCGGGGCAGGTCGCGGTCAACGTCGTCATGGTCCGCGGCGGCCGGCATGTCGGCGACCGGAGCTACTTTCCCCGCCACGCCGACGTCGATGCGCTCGCCGACGTCGTGCCCGCATTCCTCGCGCAGCACTATGTCGGGCGGCCGGTGCCGCCGACGATCATCGCCGCGGGCGCCGACGAAGAGACCGCGCTCGCCGAAGTGCTGTCGGCGCAGGCCGGGCAGCGCGTGCAGATCGTCGGCAATCCCGGCGGCGAGCGTCGGATCTGGCTCGCGATGGCGCTGCAGAATGCGCAATTCGCGATTCGCCAGAAGCTTGCGCAGAAAGCCACGCAGGAGGACCGGCTCGCCGCGCTGCAGAAGGCGCTCGGACTGCCCGCCGAAGCGCAGCGGATCGAATGCTTCGACGTCTCGCACACGATGGGCGAGCGTGCCGTCGCGTCGTGCGTCATCTTCGACCGCCTGGCGCTGCAGACCGCCGAGTATCGCCGCTTCAACGTGGCGCCGCCGTCAGGCGGCGACGATTACGCGGCGATGCGCGAAGCGCTCACGCGGCGCTGTGCGCGGATCGTCGCCGGCGAGTTCCCGGCGCCCGACCTCCTCGTTGTCGACGGCGGCAAGGGGCAGGTCGCCCTCGCCGTCGAGGTGCTGGCGGAGCAGGGGCTGCACGGCACGCGGCTGATCGGCGTCGCCAAGGGACCCGAGCGCAAGGCGGGCGAGGAGGACATCGTGTTTCCGGACGGTGACCGGGTCCTGAACCTTCGCTCCGATCACCCGGGGCTCCACCTGCTGCAGCAGATCCGCGACGAGGCGCACCGGTTCGCGATCCAGGGCCACCGCGCGCGCCGCGGCAAGGCGCGAACGACCTCGTCGCTGGAGGAGATCGCCGGGATCGGCGCCAAGAAGCGGCAGGCGCTGCTGGCGCATTTCGGCGGGCTCAAGGGCGTGCAGGCGGCGAGCGTCGACGATCTGACGCGGGTGCCCGGCGTGAGCCGCGCGCTCGCGCAGAAGGTCTTCACTGCGCTGCACTGACGGCGGACGCGGCGCAGCCGGCCGTGCACGCGTCGAGCAGGTAGACAATCGACCGGTAGGGAATGCCGGAGTGGTCGGAAAGACCGATCTCGCACGTCCGGCTGGACGAGTAGCCGTCCGTGCACGCCGCCGGCAAGCCGTCCTTCAGGAAGCGCAGCGCGTGCGCGTTGAGTTCGGGCGTGGTGAAGCCCTTGTCGCCCGCCCAGCCGCAGCAGAGCACGGCGTCGGGCACTGTCACCGTTTCGGCGCAGGCCCGCGCAAGCGTCTCGAGCTTGGCGTCGAGCCCCATCTTGCGCAGGCTGCACACCGGATGGACGGCGATCGAGCGCGGTTGCCGTGTGACGCTGAGCCGGTCCAGCAGCACATCGTGCGCGAATTCGACGATGTCCATGACGGCAAGGCGCCCCTCGAGCCGGCGTTTCATCCGATAGGCGCAGGGGCTGGTGTCGAACACGATCGGGATGCGCCCGCCGTCACTCGCTTTCATCAGCGCGGCCTCCAGCTCGTCGGATTTGCGATCCGCCGCCACCGCGAGTCCCTTGCTCTCGAAGGACTGTCCGCAGCACAGGCCGTCCGGCGCGTCCGGGTAGACGACGTCGAAGCCGGCCCTGCGCAACAGGCGATCGGTCACCATCGGTACTGTTTCCTGCTCCGGAGCCCCGCGGGCCGGCCCCATGGCGCGCGTCGCGCAACTCGGGAAATAGACGATCCGGGCCGGTGCGCGCGCGCCGGTCGTCCGCGCCGGTCCGGGCATCGCGAACCTCGCCGCACGGGGCATCGCGGGCCGCCACAACGGCGCCGCGCCACCGGTGATGCGCCGCGCCGCGCCGGTGATTGACCGCATCGCGCCGGTGCCGATCAATCCGTGGATCGCATCCGCGCACCAGAGTCCGGCGCGAACGCCCTCCGTCACGGCGCCGAAATGGGTGGCGACGCCAGCGGCCGCGCGAACCGCGTTCGCGCCTGCGCGCCGCCCGCGCAACGCCTTGATCAGCGTCCCGGTCTCGATGGCAACCGGGCACGCTGTCGCGCAGAGACCGCATCCGGCGCAGGTGTCGATGCCGTGATAGTCGTAGAGCGCACGCAGCGCGGCGACCGGGGTCTTACCGTCGCCCGGGAGCCGCTCCAGGCGCGCGATCTCGCGCCAGCCGGCGATGCGCTGCCGCGGCGACAAGGTCAGCGCGCGCGAGGGACACTTCGGTTCGCAGAACCCGCATTCGATGCATTTGTCGACGAGGGGATCGGCGGCGGGCAGCGGCTTCAGATTCTTGAGATGCACCTCGCGATCGGCGTTGAGGACAACTCCCGGGTTGAGCAGGTTCTGCGGATCGAGCAGCACCTTGATCCGGTGCATCAGCGCGTACGCGTCGCGCCCCCACTCGAGCTCGACGAACGGGGCCATGTTGCGCCCCGTGCCGTGCTCCGCCTTGAGCGAGCCGTCGTATTTGTGCACGACGAGATCGCAGACGGCCTCCATGAAGCGCCCATAGCGGCCCACTTCCGCCGCCGAATTGAAGTCCTGGGTGAAGACGAAGTGCAGGTTGCCGGCGAGCGCGTGGCCGAAAATGATGGCGCTCGCATAGCCGTGCGTGCGCAGCAGCGCCTGCAGGTCGAGGGTGGCCTCCGCGAGCCGCGCCACCGGAAACGCGACGTCCTCGATCACCACGGTGGTGCCGGCGTCCCGCATGGCGCCGACGGAGGGAAACGTGCCCTTGCGGATGTTCCAGTACTGCTGGCATTCGCCGGGATCGGTCGAGAAGCGCAGCGGCCCGAAGGTCGCAATCGCGCCGAGAAGGCCCGCGATCGACGCGATCTGCCGTTGGAGCTCCGTCGCCGTTTCGGCGCACGTTTCGATCAGCAGCGCCGCGCCGTCGGGACCCAGATCGCCGATGTCGGCCGGCATGCCGGGTTTCTGCTCGACCGAGCGCAGCGCGGCCCGATCCATCAGTTCGACCGCGGCAACGGCTGCGGTGCTGAGCAGGGTCACCGCCATGCACGCCGATTCGAGATCGGCGAAGACGAGCAGTGCGCTGGCCTTGCACGGCTGGTCGGGCACGGTGCGATAAGTGATGTCGGAGATGAAGCCCAGCGTGCCCTCGGAGCCGATCATCAGGTGAATCAGGATGTCGACCGGATCGTCGTAGTCGACGAGCGCATTGAGGCTGTATCCGGTGGTGTTCTTGATCCGGAACTTGTGCCGGATGCGATCGGCGAGGACGGTGTTGGACTTCGTCTCGTGCGCGAGTGCCCCGAGGGCCGACAGCAGGTCTGCGTGCGAGGTCCGGAATGCAGTGACGCCCGCGGGATCGGAGGTGTCGAGGACGGCGCCATCGACGAGCACGACGCGCATCGCGGCGAGCGTGCGGTAGCTGTTCTGCGCCGTGCCGCAGCACATTCCACTGGCGTTGTTGGCGGCGATGCCGCCGATCATCGCGGCATCGATCGATGCCGGATCGGGGCCGATCTTGCGCGCGAAAGGCGCGAGCCTCCGGTTGGCGACACCGCCGATGACGCCCGGCTGCAGACGGATCGTGCCGGCACCCGGGCCGATTTCGCAGCGCGTCCAGCCGTCGCCCAGGAGCACGAGCACCGAATCCGTCACCGCCTGGCCCGAAAGGCTCGTGCCTGCCGCGCGGAACGTGACCGGAACTTCCAGGCTTCGGCACCGTGCCAGCAGGCTGACGATCTCGTCCTCGCGCTCGACGACGACCACGAGCCTGGGGACGAGCCGATAGAAGCTGGCGTCGGTGCCGTACGCCAGCAGGCGTAGCGGATCGGCGATGAGCCGATGCGCCGGCACGATGGCGCCGATGGCCTGCCGGAGTTCGTTGTCGGTCGGAGGCAAGACTGCGGTTCGCTTGGCGATTGGCGGATTGATCGTGCGGCCTCTTTCATGTGCACGATCCGATGTGGCGATGCTGCCCGGTTGGGGCGGTGGCGTCTTGACGCAAGTCAACCGTGGCAGTCTACTCCCGGGCGGGCGGCGCACGGGTCTGATGCACCGCAACATGGCGCACCGGGCGTTCGCCGTTGCCGCCCGGCGCCGCGCCCCGATGGCGATGGGTTCACAATCGAGTCATACTGCGCCGATAACCTGTCGGGGCGGCGGCCGGTGACCCAAGCGATGACTCCTTTCCTCTCGATCGAGGCGCTGACCGTTTCCTATGGGGCGATACGCGTGCTCGACCACGTGAGCCTCGAGGTCGCGCGCGGCGAGATGATCGCGCTGCTCGGCAGCTCCGGCTGCGGCAAGACGACGCTGCTGCGGGCGATCGCCGGTTTCGTGCTGCCCGAATCCGGCGCGATCCGCGTCGACGGCCGCGACATCGCCGGATTGCCGCCCGAACGGCGCGGGACCGCGATGATGTTCCAGTCCTACGCGCTGTGGCCGCACATGACGGTTGCCGCGAACATCGGCTACGGCCTCAGGATGCGCGGCTGGAAGAAGGACGCGATCGCCGCGCGCGTCGACGAGATGCTGACGCTGCTGCAGCTCGAGGGCTTCGGCCCGCGGCCGGTGACGCAGCTCTCGGGCGGCCAGCGCCAGCGCGTGGCGCTCGGCCGCGCGCTCGCCGTGAGCCCGTCGCTGCTGCTGCTCGACGAGCCGATGTCCAACCTCGACTACAAGGTCCGGCTCGAGCTGCGGCACGAGCTGCGCGCGCTGCAGCAGCGGATCGGCATCACGGCGGTGTACGTGACGCACGACCGCGAGGAGGCGCTGACGCTGGCCGACCGCATCGCCGTCATCGACGCCGGCCGCATCATCCAGTGCGGCGCGCCCGAGGAGGTCTTCCACCGGCCGTCGTCGGCGTTCGTCGCCGGCTTCATGGGGGCGGACAACGGCCTCGACCTCGTCGAGCGCGCCGACGGCACGCTCGTCGCGGCGGACGGCAACGGCGCCGGGCGCGCGGTGCGCGCGCACTTCCGCGGCGACGCGGCGAGGCTCGTCCCCGCCGCGGCATCCGCTTCCGCCGACACGCTGTTGCTGCCGGGCGTCGTCGCGCAGGCGTTCTACGTCGGGCAGGGCTATCGTTATCGCGTCCGGACGGGCAGCACCGAAGTGTGGGTGCACGCGCCCGAGCGGATGGATGAAGGCACGGCCGCATGCATCGCCATCCCGCGCGCGGCGCTGATGTTGTTTCCCCGCGATTCCACAACGAGCAACTAGGAGGTTTCCATGCGCTTTCGTCTCATGCTTGCCGCGTGGCTTCGCCGCCGCGTTCGCCGCGTCGGCGCCGGTCTCGGCGCAGATCACGCTCAACGTGGTCACCGCCGGCGACCAGAACATGGTCGACTACGTCACCAATTACCTCGGCCCGAAGTTCGAGGCGATGAATCCCGGCGTCAAGGTGCGCGCGGTCGGCACCGGCCCGGGCGACTCCGGCTCGCAGAAGATCTACGAGAAGCTCTCCGCGCAGCAGAAGGCCGGCATCGCCGCGTGGGACACCGACGTCGCGGTGGTCCACCAGCGCGGCGCCGGGACGATGGTCAAGGAGAACCTGCTCCTCGCGTATCGCAACGACGTCGCGGCCGGCAAGCTCGTCTCGCGCGACACCGCGAAGAACGCGCTCGGCGCCAACGTCGACGGCTACGTGCTGCCGATGTTCCACAGCCAGATCGCGTTCGCGTACAACCCCGATCTCGTGAAGGCGCCGCCGAAGTCCTACGCGCGAGCTCGCCGAGTGGGTGAAGAAGAACCCGAAGCAGTTCGGCTACAACGGCGTCAAGGGCGGCATGTCCGGCGTCGGCTTCGTGATGGGCTGGGTCTCCGCCAATTCGGGCCTCGGCGACAAGCTGGAGAAGGGCCCGTACGCGGCCGGCGACAAGGCGACGATCGAGAAGTCGCTCGCGAGCCTCAAGGACTTCAACCAGAACGTCGTGATGACGCCGGGCAACGCCGGCACGCTCGACATGCTGAACCGCGGCGAGATCGCGATGGGCCCGGTCTGGGTCGACATGTTCTACACGTGGCAGGCCGACGGCAAGATGAGCCCGAAGATCAAGCTCGTCGCTGCCGCAGCCCGGCCTGCCCGGCCAGCCGATGTACTACGTGATCCCGGCGAAGGCCGCCAACGCGGCGCTCGCGAAGAAGTTCATCGACCTGGCCGAGAGCCCCGAGGTGCAGGCCGACGGCATCGTCAAGCAGTTCAACTGGTATCCGGGCATCGACCCGCAGCACGTCCAGGCCAAGCTCACGCCGGCGGCGTGGAACAAGCTCTTCACCGACATCTCGCCGACCGACCTCGCGAAGTACGGCCGGCCGTTCCCGCTGTCCGAGTACTTCACCGACATCGTCGAAGGCTACGAGCGCGTCGTGCTGAAGTAGACGCAGCCGAGGCAGGGCCGGCCGACCCGGGTCACGGTCCCGCGCGACACGTCGCAGGCACACCGACTCGCGGTCGTCGTCGGACGGCGTCCGCCGCCGCGGACGCCTCGCGGGACTGGCGCTGATCGCGCCGGCGCTCGCGATCGTCGTCGCCTTCTTCATCGTCCCGCTCGGCATCTCGTTCGCGCCCGCGTTCCGGGCGAAGGACGGCAGCTTCACGCTCGAGCACTTCGACAAGTCGTTCGAGCTCTACACGACCGACCTCGTCTTCACGCTGGCGATCGTGCTGCTGTCGTCGGCGCTGATCGCGCTCGTCGCCATCGCCATCGCCGGCTACCTGACGCTGGGCGAGAATCCGCGCGCGGTGGCCATCCTGCGCTGGCTCTATCGCTGGCCGCTGTTCATCCCGTTCGTCGTCGCCGGGCAGGTGATGCGCACCTTCCTCGCCAAGAACGGAATGCTGAACCACGTGCTGATCGGCACCGGGCTCCTCGAGCCGCTCGCCGCGCAGAGCCTGCTCGACTGGCGCGGCATCGTCATCGCCTTCGTCTGGAAGCAGGCGCCGTTCGTGACGCTGCTCGTCGCCGGCGCGATGGCCTCGCTCGACCGCCAGCACATCGAGGCCGCGCGCAATCTCGGCGCGCCGCGCTGGCGCGTGCTCTGGGACATCGTGCTGCCGCAGGTGCGCGGCACGGTGCTGGTCGGCGTCGTGCTGTCGTTCGTCACGATGCTGTCGGTGCTGTCGGTGCCGCTGATGATCAACCCGAATTCGCCGACGATGATCACCGTCGACGTCGCGTACCGGATCAACACCCACGCCGACTACGCGGTGGCCAACGCGCTGTGCCTGCTGTCGCTGCTGGTCGCGGCCGGCGGCGCGGCGTTCTATCTGCGGCACGCGGTGAAGAGCGCGGGGGCGGCCTCGTGAGCGGCCGGCGCGGCCGAGCCTCGGCGCGCCGCTGCGCTGGCCGCGCGCGCTCGTGACCGCCGTCGCTGCTGGCGCTCTTCGCGTTCGCGATCTTCGGGCCGCTCGCCAACCTGCTGCTGTGGGCGTTCGCCGAGAAGTGGTACTTCCCGAGCAAGCTGCCCTCCGAGTTCGGCTTCGCGTTCTGGGAGCGCGTGTTCAATCCGCGCGGCAACGCGCTCGCGTCGCTCGGCACCAGCGTGTGGATCGCGGTGCTGACCGTCGTCGTCAGCCTCGCCGTCGCGATTCCCGCGGGCTACGCGCTGGCGCGGCTGAAGCTGCCGTGGCGCGGCGCGATCCTGCTGCTGTTCCTGCTGCCGCAGGCCGTGCCGAACCTGCCGATCTACGTCAACATCGCCCGCGTCTTCTACGAGGTCGGACTCAACGGCACGGTCATCGGCGTCGTGCTCGTCCACGCGGCGCACGGGCTGGTGCTCGCCGTGTGGATCGCCTCGGCGGCGTTCGCGGCGGTCGACGCGTCGCTCGACGAGGCCGCGCGCAATCTCGGCGCGTCGCCCGTGGACGTGCTTCCGCACGATCACGCTGCCGCTCGCCGCGCCCGGGCTGATGGCGAGCGCGATCTTCGTCTTCCTCGAGTCGCTCGACGAGTTCACCGGCACCTACTTCGTCGGCGTGCCGGACGTCACGACGCTGCCGTTGCTGATGTTCAACGCGAGCATGGGCGGCAACTACCAGATCGCGTCGATCACCGCGCTGCTGCTGCTCGTGCCGTCGATCGGCTTCATGCTGGTCGTCGAGCGCTTCCTGAAGGCCGACGTGCTGGCGATGGTGGGGCGCTGACGGGCCGCGCCACGTCGCGGGCGGCGACGCGGTAGAATTGACGCGCGCCCGTCACCCCGATCGGACCGGGCGGTGGCGAACCGATGTTCTCGAACATTCCCATCCTGCTCACGTGGCTCCGGATCGTGCTGATCCCGGTGTTCGTCGCGGTCTATTACCTGCCGGACGCGTGGCTCGGTCCCGTCGCCAAGAACTGGACGGCGATGACGGTGTTCTCGGTCGCGGCGATCACCGACTGGCTCGACGGCTACCTCGCGCGGCGCTGGGGCGAGGTCAGCGCGTTCGGCGCGTTCCTCGACCCGGTCGCCGACAAGCTGATGGTCGCCGCGGCGCTGATCGTCCTCGTCTGGATCGGTCGCGCGGAGGCCTATCTCGCGATCGTCATCATCGGACGCGAGATCGCGATCTCCGCGCTGCGCGAATGGATGGCGCAGCTCGGCCAGACGAAGAGCGTCGCCGTCGCGTTCATCGGCAAGGTGAAGACGGTCGCGCAGATGACCGCGATCATCGCGCTGCTGCTGTGGGAGGACGTGATTCCCGGCGTGTCGACGCCGCTGCTCGGCAAGTTCGCGCTCTGGGTCGCGGCGATCCTGACGCTGTGGTCGATGTTCCACTACCTGAAGCTGGCGGCGCCGCACATCG
>CAVPUM010000024.1:0-17609 GCA_963708855.1 uncultured beta proteobacterium
GATGGCCGCGAAACCGGCCGCGGCCGTGCGGACAAAGGCAGCGGCCTGATGAACAGCCCCCACGCTCACTTCGTTCGCTGCCCCCCGCGGGGGCGCGCAGTGCCCTTCGGGCGGCCGGGCGGGCACTGACATGGGCAAGATCACCGGTTTCATGGAGCTCGCGCGCATCGAGGAGGTCGCGCTGGCGCCGCAGGAGCGCGTGCAGAACTATCGCGAGTTCGTGCTGGCGCTTACCGACGACGCAGCGTCAAAGCAGGGGGCGCGCTGCATGGACTGCGGGATCCCGTTCTGCCAGAGCGGCTGTCCGGTAAACAACGTCATCCCTGACTGGAACGATCTCGTCTACCGGAAACAGTGGCGCGCCGCGCTCGACGTGCTGCACTCGACGAACAATTTTCCGGAATTCACGGGGCGTATCTGTCCGGCGCCGTGCGAGGCTGCGTGCACGCTCAACATCAATGACGATGCCGTAGGCATCAAGTCGATCGAACACTTCATCATCGACCGTGGCTGGGACGAGGGCTGGGTGGTGCCTTTGCCGCCGGCAACGAAGACCGGCAAGCGCGTCGCGGTGGTCGGTTCCGGCCCGGCCGGTCTCGCCTGTGCGCAGCAGCTGGCGCGGGCCGGGCACGACGTCGTGCTCTACGAGAAGGCCGATCGCATCGGAGGCCTGCTCCGCTACGGGATTCCCGACTTCAAGCTGGAACGGCACCTGGTCGACCGGCGCATGGCGCAGATGTCCATCGAGGGCGTCGAATTCCGGCCGGGAGTGGAGGTCGGCAAGGACGTCGCGGCCGAAACCCTCCTCGCAGAGTACGCCGCGGTGGTTCTGACGGGCGGGGCCGGAGAGCCGCGCGGCCTTCCCGTGCCTGGCCGCGATCTCGCCGGCATCCACTATGCGATGGAGTTCCTGCCGCAGCAGAACCGGGTGGTCGCCGGTGACCGGGTGGCCGATCAGATCCTGGCGACGGGGAAGCACGTGGTCGTGATCGGGGGCGGCGACACGGGGTCGGACTGCGTCGGCACGTCGAATCGCCAGCGCGCGAAGTCCGTCACGCAATTCGAGCTTCTTCCGCAGCCGCCCGAGCACGAGGACAAGCCGCTGATCTGGCCGTATTGGCCGGTCAAGCTGCGCACGTCGTCGTCGCATCAGGAGGGCTGCGCGCGAGACTGGGCGGTGGCCACCAAGCGGTTCGAGGGACGCAACGGTCGGGTCGAGAAGCTCGTCGCGGCCCGCGTCGAGTGGCAGAGGGACGCCACGGGACAGCTGAAGATGGTCGAGATGCCCGGCACCGAGTTCGAGATGAAGGCGGATCTCGTGCTGCTGGCAATGGGCTTCCTCGGTCCCGTGCACGACGGCCTGCTCACGCAGCTGGGCGTCGAATGCGACGCGCGCAGCAACGTGCGGGCCGGCACCGACGACTATCAGACGTCCGTGCCCAAGGTCTTTGCCGCGGGCGACATGCGCCGCGGCCAGTCGCTCGTGGTCTGGGCGATCCGCGAAGGACGGCAGTGCGCGAGTGCGGTCGACCTGTTCCTGATGGGCAGCACCGAACTGCCCCGCTGATTCGCAGCGCCGTGTCGCCGAACGCGCCGCCGGCCTTGCCGGGCGAGTGTGCTGCGCGCTACGCTCCCGCGATGCCTACTCCCGAAAACGACGTCTTCCTGCGCGCGCTGCGGCGCGAACCCACGCCGTACACGCCCGTATGGCTGATGCGCCAGGCCGGGCGCTACCTGCCCGAGTACAACGCGACGCGCGCGAAAGCGGGGAGCTTTCTCGCGCTCGCGAAGACGCCATCGCTCGCCACCGAAGTCACGCTGCAGCCGCTCGCACGCTTTCCGCTCGACGCGGCGATCCTGTTCTCCGACATCCTGACCGTT
This sequence comes from uncultured beta proteobacterium, assembly GCA_963708855.1. Lineage (GTDB taxonomy): Bacteria > Pseudomonadota > Gammaproteobacteria > Burkholderiales > Casimicrobiaceae > CAIWHR01. The sequence goes on from CAVPUM010000024.1 coordinate 1,882, forward strand.
CCCGACGCCATGGGCCTCGGTCTCTATTTCGCCGATGGCGAAGGACCCCGCTTCGAACGCACAGCCGCTGACGAGAGCTCGATCGCGCGGCTCGAGGTGCCGGACATGGCCCGCCTTCGCTACGTGTTCGACGCGGTCCGCGAAATCAAGCGCGCGCTCTCGGGCCGCGTGCCGCTGATCGGTTTTGCCGGCAGCCCGTTCACCCTTGCGTGCTACATGATCGAAGGCGCGGGAAGTCCCGATTTCGCGTCCGTGCGCCGCATGGCCCATGGCCGGCCGGACTTGCTGCAGCGTCTCGTCGCGACGAACGCACGCGCGGTGGCGGCCTACCTCAACGAGCAGATCGTGGCGGGCGCCGACGCGGTGATGCTCTTCGATACCTGGGGTGGATTGCTCACTGCCGGGGCCTACCGTTCGTTCTCGCTCGCTTCCATGCGTTCGGTGCTCGCCGCGCTGCGCCCCGCGCCGGACGGGCGTCGCATCCCCACGATCGTGTTCACGAAAGGCGGCGGGCAATGGCTCGACGCGATCGCGTCGTGCGGCGCCGATTGCGTCGGGCTCGACTGGACCGTCGATCTCGCCGATGCCCGCCGCAGGGTCGGCGCCAGCGTCGCGCTGCAAGGCAATCTCGATCCGCTGGTGCTCCTGACCGACGCGTCCGTCGTCGCGCGGGAGGCGGCCGTCGTCGTTCGGGCCGCAGGGCCCGCGCCCGGCCACATATTCAATCTCGGGCATGGAATCGTGCCGGCGACGCCGCCCGAAAACGTCGCGGCGCTGATAGAGACGGTTCACCGCGAATCGCGTGCAGGCCGCGCCGGTGCTTGATCGATGCGCGGCCTCCCTCGGGGAAAAGGCGGCGAGCCGCGCCGCCGCTGGATCTGCGGGGGCTTGACAAAGACCGAAACCCCGGTTCCACGCGACTTACTTATGCACACGGGATCGCCCACTTCGCTGCGTTGCGCGCTCCCTCTGGGCGAGAGCCGCATGTCGTTTCCAACCGATTGAAAACTAAACGGAAAAAAATTCGTTCCCGACTGGGCCCGCAAAGCCCCTGGCCCGGCTCTCGTTGTGCCGGGAAATGCAGGCGGTCACTTACGCACAAGATTATCCACAGGCCTTGTGCGCCATTTTTTGCCGTCGTTATAAACCAAGGACTTGCCGGCAGTTGCTGCGGCGCGTGTTGAGCATTTCGAACTCTGCGATTCGTACCGCCGCGACGTTTTGCCGCGGCTGGCGCGCATTCGCGGCGGGCTGATCCCGTGGCCGTCGCCCGCATTGCCCTCCCGGTCGCGGCGTTCGCCGCATTCGACTACTGGATTCCCGATGGACTGGTCGTCGGTCGCGGCGCGCTCGTCCGCGTCCGGCTCGCGGGCCGCGCGCTGGCGGGTGTAGTCGTCGATGTCGTTGCGGCATCCGAGATCGCGCGAGAAAAGCTGCAGCCGCTGGCGGAGGTGCGGGACGACCTCCCGGCATTGCCCGAGGATTTGCTCGGCCTGGCCGAATTCGTGGCCCGGTATTATCAGGAGCCGCTGGGGCTCGTGCTGGCGCAAATGCTGCCGCCGCTCGCGGCGCTTCCGCCACGAACGACGGCATCGCGCCGGGCCGCGACCGCGCTGCGCTTGACCGAGCCCGGAAGAATCGCCCTGGCGGCCTCGCTCGCGCGAGCGCCGCGCGGTCGCGCGCTGTACGACAAATGGAAGGTCGCGCCGGGTTCGATCCTGGTCGCATCCGCGTTCGCGGCGCTTGCGCCGCATCTCAAGAACGCGGTGCGGCGCTGGGAAGCGGCCGGCTGGGTCGAGCCCGTCGTGCCGGAACCCGATGCGATCGCGACCGGTAGCTCTCGACGCGCGTCCGATGCGCCGCTCAACCCCGATCAAGCGCGCGCCGTCGCCGCCGTCGTCGAAGCGGCAGGAACGTTCGCGGCGTTCCTGCTGCAGGGGATCACCGGAAGCGGCAAGACCGAGGTGTACCTCGCCGCGGCTGCCGAATGCATCGCGGCGGGCGGCCAGGCGCTGATCCTCGTGCCGGAAATCAACCTGACGCCGCAGTTCCTGCAGCGGATCGTTGCTGCATTGCCGATCGGGAGGACGGTGACGCTGCACAGCCGGCTCCCGGCCCGCGAACGCCTGCGCAACTGGTGCCGAGCGGCGGCGGGCGAAGTCGATCTGGTCCTGGGCACGCGGCTCGCCGTTTTCGCGCCGCTCCCGCGCCTCGGGCTCATCGTCGTCGACGAAGAGCACGATCCCTCTTTCAAGCAGCAGGACGGCGTCCGCTATCACGGCCGCGACGTCGCAGTCTGGCGCGCGCGGCAGCGGGGCGTCCCCGTGGTGCTCGGCAGCGCAACACCCTCGCTCGAGTCGCTGGTCCACGCGCAGCGGGCGCGGTATCGCTGGCTCAAGCTTCCGCTGCGCGCAGTCGTCACCGCGCGCTTGCCTTCGTTCGCGTTCGTGCCCAGCCGGGATCCGGCCGCGCTCGAGGGGATCGGCGCGCCGCTGCTGGCGGCGCTCGGGGCGAGGCTCGAGCGCGGCGAGCAGTCCCTCGTCTTCATCAATCGGCGCGGGTTTGCGCTGTCGCTTCTCTGCTCGGCATGCGGCTGGCAGGCCGGTTGTCCGCGTTGCAGCGCCAGGCTCGTCGTGCATCGTGAGACCATGGATCTGCGTTGCCACCACTGCGGCCACGTCGAGCGCCTGGCGCGGACCTGTCCCGAGTGCGGCAACGTCGACCTCCTGCCCCTTGGCCACGGTACGCAGCGGCTGGAGCGGGCGCTTGCCGCTCGTTTTCCCGTTGCGCGAATCGCGCGGATCGATCGCGACAGCACCCGGCGCAAGGGAGCTTTCGCCGCCATTCGCGACCGGGTGCACGAGGGCGACGTCGACATCCTCGTCGGCACCCAGATGCTCGCCAAGGGCCACGATTTTCCGCGCCTCACGCTGGTGGGCATCCTGGGCGCCGACAACGCGCTCTACAGCGGCGATTTCCGTGCGACGGAGCGCCTTGCCGCGCTGTTGTTTCAGGTGTCGGGGCGCGCCGGGCGGGCGGACCTGCCTGGCGAAGTGATCGTGCAGACGGATTTTCCGACCCATCCGCTGGCGCGCGCGCTGGCCGCCCACGATTACGGCAGTTTCGCCGAAGCGCTGCTGGCCGAGCGCCGCGCCGCGTCGCTTCCCCCGTTCGCGCATCTCGCGCTGCTCGTCGCCGAGGCGCCACGCCGCGATGCGGTCGATGCATTCCTCGCCGCGGCGAGTGAGGCCGGCCGTACGGCGGCGCACGACGCGTCGGCGGCGGTGGAAGTGTTCCCGCCGGTGCCGTCCGGCCTGCCGCGCCGCGCCGGCCTAGAGCGTGGACAGGTGCTTGCGCAGGCGGTCGAGCGCGGCGCGATGCAGCGGTTCCTGCCGCAGTGGCGCGACGCCGTGCAGGCGTTGCCCGGCCGGCGCGTGCGTTGGGCGCTCGACGTCGATCCGCTCGGGTTCTCGTGAGTCCCGAGGCGTGGAGGGCGATGGTCCTGCGGCTATAATCCCCACTGCGCCGCCTGATCGGCGGCGCATTGACTCCGTGTATACGAGCGGCGCGTCTTCCGCCGTTCGATTCGCGGTTCCCTTATCCGATTGCCGATGGTCGCCCACCTTGGCGGCCCCCATGACCGACCTTCGCTCACAACTCGAATCCTGGCTCGCCGAGGGCCTCTTGGCGGTCGCGCCGGAGCGCGTCGGCACACCCGTCGAGCTCGATCGTCCGAAACAGCCGGAGCACGGCGACTTCGCGTCCAACATCGCTCTCCAGCACGCGAAGGCGCTGAAAAGGAATCCGCGCGAGCTCGCGCAGGCGCTGGTCGCGGCGCTCCCGAAGTCCGATCTGGTCCAGAAGATCGACGTTGCCGGCGCGGGCTTCATCAACATTTTCGTGACCCCGGCCGCACGCCAGGTCGTGGTCGCGCGGATTCTGGCCGAAGGCGATCGGTACGGATGCGCCGATGCCCGCCGGGGCGAACGCGTGATGGTCGAGTTCGTCTCGGCGAACCCGACCGGGCCGCTGCATGTCGGCCATGGGCGCCAGGCAGCGCTGGGCGACGCGCTCGCGCGCCTGCTCGAATGGCAGGGCGCGGCCGTGACGCGCGAGTTCTACTACAACGACGCGGGTCAGCAGATCCAGAATCTCGCGGTGTCGGTGCGTGTCCGCGCGCAGGAGCTGCTGGGGGAACACGCAACGCTCCCCGAGGACGGGTATCGCGGCGAGTACATCCGCGAGCTCGCGCAGCGATACCTCGACGAGGTCGGCCATGAGCTCGGCGACGTCGAGTCGATCCGCCGATTCGCCGTGGCCGAACTGCGGAAGGAGCAGGACAGCGACCTCATGGCTTTCGGCGTGCGGTTCGACACCCACTATCTCGAGAGCTCGCTCTACTCCGACGGCCGCGTGGACACGACCATCGACCGGCTGGTCGCGTCCGGCAGGACGTACGACGCGGAGGGTGCGCTGTGGCTGAAGACCACCGACTACGGCGACGACAAGGACCGGGTGATGCGGAAATCGGACGGCGGGTACACGTATTTCGTCCCCGACGTCGCGTACCATGTCACGAAGTGGGAGCGCGGCTTCACGACGGCGATCAACGTGCAGGGATCCGACCACCACAGCACGATCACGCGCGTGCGCGCCGGGCTGCAGGCCACGGGTCTCGGGATTCCGCCGGGCTACCCGGATTACGTGCTGCACAAGATGGTCACCGTGATGAAGGGTGGCGAGGAGATGAAGATCAGCAAGCGCGCCGGCAGCTACGTGACGCTGCGCGAGCTGATCGACGAAGTCGGCCGCGACGCGGTCCGGTTCTTTCTGGTGTCGCGCAAGGCCGAGAGCGAGTTCACGTTCGACATCGACCTCGCCCGGTCGCAGACGCTGGACAACCCCGTCTATTACGTCCAGTACGCGCATGCGCGCGTCGCATCGCTGATGCGGCAGGCGGGCATCGCGCCCGAAGAGGTTTCCGCCGCGTTGCACGACGCCGATCTCGCGCCGCTTGTGAGCCCTTTCGAGGATGCGCTGTTGCGCCGCCTGGCGGCTTTCCCGGCCGAGCTCGCGCTGGCGGCGCGCGAGCTCGCGCCGCATCTCGTGACCACCTACCTCAAGGAGCTGGCTGCCGAGTTCCACAGCTACTACAATGCCGAGCGTTTCCTGGTTGATGACCGGAGAACGCAGCGCGCACGCCTCGCGCTCGCAGCGGCGACGGGCCGGGTCGTGAAGAACGGACTCGCCGTGCTGGGTATCGGCGCACCGGATCAGATGTGACCGCCTCCGCCGACGCAACCGCGACATGACTTCCCGTATCGACCATCGCGCACCCCACGCCGCGACCGCGAAGCGCCGCACCGGCCCGTCGCGCAGGTCCGGCTTCGGTGGAACGCTGCTCGGCATGTTCGTCGGCCTCGCGCTGGGGCTGGCGCTTGCTGCCGGTGTCGCGTTCTACCTGATGAAGGCGGGCAACCCGTATCAGTCCGCCGGGCCTGCGCGGGAGCCTCAGCGCGAAGCCGCGAAGGATCCGGCCAGGTCCACACGGACCGATGCGGGCGCGGTGGAGAAGCCGCGCTTCGATTTCTACAAGATCCTGCCGGGTGTGGAGGAACCGAAGGTCCAGCCGAAGAGCGCCGACCGCGGCACGGCGGACAAGGCGACCGCCGAACGCGCCGTCTCGCCCGACAAGACTTTGGCGAAAGCCGACGATCGCCAGGCTCCGCCGGCGGCCGACAAGACCGCGAAGGCCGCCGAGCGATACTGGCTGCAGGCCGGTTCCTTCGCGCAGGAAGCCGATGCCGAAAACCTGAAGGCGCGGCTCGCATTCGCCGGATGGGAAGCTTCGATCCAGTCGGCGAGCCTGCCTGACAAAGGCTTGCGCTACCGCGTTCGCCTCGGCCCCTACGACAATACGGACGAGCTCACGCGGATGAAGGGCGAGCTCGCCAAGCGCGGCTTCGACGTCGCCGTGATCAAGTTCTGATCGATGCGTCGAGGCGCATCGCCGGGCAGGAGCAGGGAATGAGGGTCATGGCGGGAACTCGTGTGGTCGCGCGCAGCCCAAGGAACGTTAATCGTCGATGGAGAATTCGAACATGCGACTGCTGCAGAAGATGATCGGCCGGCTGCTGCCGCTGCTGGCGGTGTTCGTCGCGGCCCTGCCGCTGTGCGCCGCCGCGCAGACGGCCGCGCTGCAGGAAGGCAACCAGTACATCCGGCTCAAGAATCCCCAGCCGGTCGAAACCGGCAAGAAGATCGAGGTGATCGAGTTCTTCTCCTATGGCTGCCCGCACTGCGGCGAACTGGAGCCGTTCCTGCAGGGTTGGCTGAAGACGATGCCCGCCGACGTGCAGTTCCGCCGCATCCCGGTGATGTTCCAGGACCGCTGGATACCGCTCGCGAAGATCTATTACACCCTCGAGGCGCTCGGTGAGGAAGCGCGGCTTTCGCCGGACGTGTTCAGCGCCCTGCATGGCAAGGGTCTGAGTCTCTGGCAGGACAAGACGTTTTTCGACTGGGCGGCGAGCCAGGGCCTCGACCGGAAGAAGGTCGAGGAGATGTACACCTCGTTTGGCATCGGCGGCAAAGTCAATCGGGCGAGGCTGGCTGCGCAGGCCTACCAGGTCCAATCGGTGCCGCTGGTCATCGTCGACGGCAAGTTCCAGACCAGCCGCATCAGTTCGCATTCCGCGATGCCGGCAGCGATCGATGCGCTGGTCGCAAAGGCGCGCGCCGAGCGGCCGAAGGGATGAGCCCGCGGGAGGGCGAAGCCCGCGTTCGTTCTGCGCCGGACCCGGGCGGCAGCGCAGCGTAGGGCGGCGCGGGGCCGGTCCCCCGGAACGAAAATCGCGTGCCACGCCCCCACAACGTCTTCATCACCGGCGCGAGCAGCGGCATTGGCGAAGCGCTCGCGCGCGAGTACGCGGCACGCGGCGCAACGGTCGGACTGTTTGCGCGACGACAAGCCGCGCTCGATGCGCTGGTCGCGGCAATGCCGGCCGGACGCGCCGCGGCGTATGCGGGCGATGTCCGTGACGCCGGGGCGCTGGCAGGCGCCGCCGCCGATTTCATCGCACGGTTCGGAACGCCCGACGTCGTCATCGCCAATGCCGGAATCTCGCGGGGCGTGCTGACCGGACAAGCCGAAGACCTGGCGGCGTTCCGCGCGGTGTTCGACACCAACGTCGTCGGACTGGTCCACACGTTCGCGCCGTTTCTCGCCGCGATGAACGGCGCGGGTCAGGGTGCGCTCGTCGGGGTTGCCAGCATCGCCGGGTTTCGCGGACTGCCGGGATCCGGCGCCTATTCGGCGTCCAAGGCCGCGGCGATCTCGTATCTGGAGAGCCTGCGCGTCGAGCAGCGCGGCACCGGCGTCGCGGTCCTCACGGTGTGCCCGGGCTATATCGCGACGCCGATGACCGCGCAGAATCCCTATCCGATGCCGTTCCTGCTCGACGCGAGCGGAGGCGGCGCGGCGCATCGTCCGCGCCATCGACCGGCGCCGGTGTTTCTACGTGCTGCCCTGGCCGATGGCGATCGCCGGGCGCTTGATGCGAATGCTTCCGCGGCCCGCCTACGATGCGCTGTTCGCGCACGCGCCGCGCAAGCCGCGGCAATCGCGCTGAGCGGCCGACCCGGTGCCTACAGCGGCATCCGAAGCCCGACGGTCACGGCCCAGTAGTTGCCATCGCCGCGACCGGCCGTTCCGGAGCCCGTGAGGAACCCGGTGACGCCTCCGAATTCGGTGCTGGCCCCGAGGTTGAACAGCGCGTAACTGTTGTCGGGCTTGGCCACCGGAACGCTGTAGTTGCCGCCCAGCGTGACCGAGGATGCGCCGACGCTGCGATCCTGATCCCGCGCGTCGTACTCCCAGGTCACCCGCGCATAAGGACGAATGCTGCCCAGGTTGCCCGCGACCTGCCAGCCCGCGCTCCACAGCAGCTGGTAGCGCTTCTGCTCGTCGTAGTAGAGCGCCGTGCTGTCCCTGGAGGTCTCGGAGAAGTCGTGGACGACGGCCTTCGTCCAGGTCATGCGCGCGTACGGGCCGTGCAGCAGGTCCTTCGTCGCGAACCAGTAGCCGCCGAGCAGCCGGCCGGTGTACTCGGCGCCGCGCGCCTCGGCGTTCTCGGTGCGAATCCCTGTGCCCAAGGAATGGCGCGGTCGATGTCCGAATAGTCGAGGCTGCCGGCGCCCACGGTCGCACCGACGTACCACGGGCCGACGCCATAGCCGCCGTAGATCGTGCCGACCGGTGCCGTCATCGTGTAGCCGCCGCCCGCGCCGCCGAAGTCGCCCTTGCTCTCGGCAAACGTGGCCATGATGCCGACCAGCATCCGGTCGGAGACCTTCATGTCGCCGCCGACGGCCAGCGTGTTCGTGCGCGCGCTGCCGTTGCTGGCACCGGCCTGCAGGTCGCTGTGCCCGTAGTCGTAGGCCGCCCAGGCGTCGAGCTTTCCCTGACTGCGCGGTGCGTTGAGGCTCGACCACATCCGGCCGTCGAGCGCGCGATAGCTCGCCTGCTCGACCGCGAGCGGGGCCTCGGCGAGCGCGGCCATTTGCTGCGGGCCGTCGATCATCGACGCCGCGGCTTGCGCAAAGATCAATTGGCCCGCCGTGGTTGCATGGACGCCGTCGGCGAAGAAGTAGGTCGACGCTGCATTCGGCGTGACGAAGTTGGCGGACGTGCACACCAGCGACGGGGTCGCGCCGCAGGCGGCACTGGTCACGTTCGCGAAGCCGTAGGTGGCGGGATTGGCAACGATCTCGTTCACCAGCGCCTGCGAATTGACCCGTATCGTCGGGATGCCAGCGGCGTCGAGCCCGCCGTACACCGCAGTAAAGACCGAATTGATGAGCGCGTCGATCTGGCCTGCTGCCGGATCCCCCGCGTAATCCGGCGTCTTGCTGGCGGCCGGGTAATTCCAGAAGAGGATGTATTGCGCTCCGGCGGCGCGCAACATCCCGACTTGCTGCACCATCTGGGTGCCCACGAGCGCAAGGCTGGCCTGCGCCTGGGCGGAAGTGATCTTGCCCGCGGTGAGATCGGCGTACTGCGTGAAGAAGTCGTTCGCCCCGCCCCAGTAGGAATAGATGGCATTCCGGTCGAGCGGGTCCTTTGGCCATCAGTTGCTGAATTTGTGTCGCGATCGGCACGGCGGCGGCGGTCGGAGCCACGGGTGGGTACCCTGGCGACAGCGCGACGCGCGCGCCGCCGTAGGCGTAATCGTTGCCGCCCTGATTGGCGGGGCTCGCGGAGAAGCCGAAGTGCTGCGCGAACGGCTGCGCCCAGACCGGACCCGGGTTGGTCGTGAACAATCCCGGTTCCTGGCGGCAGCACCGGCTTGTAGGAGCCCATGTCGGTCAGGCTGTCGCCGAAGAAATACACGTTGGTGAATTGCGCGGAAGCCGCGCCGGATCCGGCGAGCGCGAGCGCGATGGCGGTCGAAACGACGGTGCGTTGGATATGCCGCATGATCTGGGTCTCCGGGAGGGGAATGCCGATGTTGCAGAGAAGCGAACGAGCGTCTCGCATTCTAGTCCAAAACGTGTGCCCCGAGTCGGCCGACGCAACGCCGGCGGCGCGATCCCCGCCGAGGGTCAACGGAGCGCCGTCACCGCGCGTTCATGGCAGCGTCGAAGGAGGTCTGACCATGCGGTTTTGCCCTTGGGCACGGCGTTCCGGTACCTTGGTCGCGACGCGAATCCCGTGGCGTGCGCCGGGCCGATTGGCCTGGCTTGCCGCGCTGATGCTTGCCGCTTTGCCGTTCGCCGCGCGTGCGCAGGACGACGATCTTCCGGGCCGTGTTGGCCGCATCGCCGATTTCGCCGGCCAGCTGTTCCTGTCGCCGCAGGATCGCCCGACCGAGTGGGAAGCGATCGGCATCAACTACCCGATCACGTCCGGCGACAACCTCTGGGTGTCGGGCGACGGCCGGGCGGAGGTCGATTACGGCGGCGGGCAGTTCCGGCTCGCGGGCGATACCAGCTTGCACGTGTCGCGGCTCGACGATCGCCAGCTCGCACTTTTCATTTCGCAGGGGCGCCTGATCGTTCGCGTCCGTTCGCTCGATCCCGGCGACGCGACGCGCGTCGACACGCCGAACACGCAGGTCGCGCTGACGCGCCCGGGGCTCTACCGGATCGACGTGGTGCCGGACCGGGAGGCGACCACGCTCACGGTGCGCGAGGGCGAGGCGGAGGTCGCGCTCGCCTACGGCGCGCAGCAGTCGCTTCCCGGCCAGACCGTATCGGTGGTCGGCGCCGATCCGGTGAACGCGGACATCCGCAACAGCATCGGCGTCGACGGCTTCGACACGTGGAGCGCGGATCGCGACCGGCGCTACGAACGCGGCCGATCCACCGCGTACGTGTCGCGGGAAATGGTCGGATACGCGGAACTCGACGAGCACGGATCGTGGCAGTCGTATCCCGAATACGGCCCGGTATGGTTCCCCGCCAGCGTGGCGCCCGACTGGGCGCCCTACAGCGACGGCTACTGGACCAGCGTCGGTGGATGGGGTCCGACGTGGGTCGACAACGCCCCGTGGGGCTACGCGCCTTTCCACTACGGACGTTGGGCGAGGGTCGGCGGTCGCTGGGGCTGGTGTCCCGGCGGATACGTTGCGCGGCCCCTCTGGGCGCCGGCGCTGGTCGCCTGGGTCGGCGGGCCGGGCTGGGGCCTCTCGGTGCGTCGAGGCGGTCCGGTCTATGGCTGGGTGCCGCTGGGCTGGGGTGATGCCTATCACCCGAACTGGCGCCGCTGCTCGTACAATTGCTGGGCGCATTACAACCGGCCCTACGCGGTGAACGTGGCCGTGCGTCCGACCGCGCCGTCTTCGCGCTACGCAAACATCGCCGTGCCCGGCGCGGTTTCGGCGGTCGCCGGGCCGGCCCTGGTGGGCCGCAAGCCGGTGGCGAAGGATCGCGTCGACGTGCCGGCGTCGCTGGCGACGTCTGCGCCGGTGATCGCCAGCGCGCCGCCCGTGGCGCAGGCACCGCGGACGGGCCAGTCCACAGGACGCGGGACCCTGAGCCCGCCCCCGGGCGCGTCGACGCATGCGCGCGCGCCGCGTCCGGACCAGGCAGTTCCGAATCCGGTGTCCCGGGCGACCCCGGTGACGCCAGCTCAGCGCGCCGCGCCTGGGGCGCCGTCGGTTGCCGGCACGCCGTCCGCGTCGGTGCCCGCGGCACGGCCAGGTTCGGCTCCCACCACGGCGCCGGGCGGGGGTGCAACCTCTCGTCCAGTGGTCGGCGATGCCGCTACCGGTCCCAAAGCGGTACCGGCGGGCCGCGTGCAGCAGCCGGGTGTGCCAATGTGGCGAGGGTACTCCCCACCGTCTGCGGCCTCGGGCTCGAGCGGCAATGTCCCTTCCGCCGCGCCGACGCCCCGCGAGCCGGGACGGGCCCAACCGTCGCAGGCGCCGCGACCGCCTGGCCCGGCCGATCCGACGACGTCAACGCCACGTGAGCCAAGCGCGGTCCCGGTTCCGGCGCAGACCAATGACACCGCTCGCCCGCCGCAGCGCGAACCCGCCCGGACTCGGGACCTTCCGGTTCCGGCGCCGGCATTGGCACCGGTCCCGTCGGGCGTCGGCCTTTCCACGCCAGGCGCACCACGCCCGGCACCCGGCATGCCGTCGCCCGGTCGTGCCGCACCCCCGGCAGCGCCCGGCCTCGCGGCCCCTGCCGCGCCGCCGGCCGCGGCGAGGCCCGCTCCGCCGGAAGGCGGACAACCGGCCCCTTCAGCACCTGCAAATGCGAAGGGCGCGCGGTCCGCCGAAAGGCCCGCACCCGAAACCACGCCAGCAGGGACCGGCGCGGCCAAGTGACACAAGGGAGAGGTCCCGGACGACGTTGCGCACGGTGGCCCCGGTGTTGCGCACTGACCGTGGACGTCGTTTCCGATCCTACTGTGCGATCAGCGCGAGGCGCTTGCCGCCGTCGACGAGTTTCACGCGCTCGCCCACGCGAACGCTCGGCTGGTTGGTGTACCGGAAGGTCCGCGCTGTTCCGCCATCCATCTTCAGCGTGACCTGCCAGTAGCCCTTCGTATTCCTCTTCTTCTCGACGGTGTTCCCGACATAGGCGCCGCCCGCGGCGCCGGCGATCGTCGCGACGGTCTGGCCGGTCCCGCTGCCGATCTGGTGGCCGAGAACGCCGCCGAGAACGCCTCCGGCGACGGCGCCCACGCCTGAGCCCTTGCCCTCTTCCTCGACGTAGCGGATCGACTGGACCTGCCCGCAATCCACGCAGGGTGTCTGCGCGACGGCCCCGAACGCTGAGCCGAGCGCGATCGCTGCGACGACGATAGAGCGACCCCGAAACGGGTAAAGTCTCATTTCGCTGCTCCCTGAGCCATCGGATCTTGCATTATGCCGAAAGCGTTCACGATCCGTCGGCGCGGATGCGCGCGTACGTGCCGGGCGCCGCCTCGATCACCTTGAGCTTGCCCTTGCCCGGGATCCGCGCCGGGACCTGTGCGCCGAGATGCGGGGCCAGCCACGCGCGCCAGTGGCTCCACCACGAGCCCTCGTGCTGTTTCGCGCCGGCCAGCCACGCGTCGGGCGAGGCTGGCAGCTTGTCGTTGGTCCAGTAGCAGTACTTCATCGCGGACGGCGGGTTGATCATGCCGGCAATGTGGCCCGAGCCGGACAGCACGAACCGCGCCTTGCCGGAGACGAGCAGCGGGCCGGAATACGTGGTCTTCCAGGGCGCGATGTGGTCTTCGATCGCCGAGACGAAGTAGGTGGGGATGGTGATCTGCCCGAGGTCGATCGGCACGCCGTCGAGCGTGATGCCGCCGGGCACGCGCAACAGGTTATTCATGTACATGTTGCGCAGGTAGAAGCTGTGCATCGTGGCGGGCATCCGCGTCGCATCGCTGTTCCAGTGCAGGAGGTCGAACGGGAACGGGTCGCGGCCCAGCAGGTAATTGTTGATGACGAACGACCAGATGAGGTCGTTGGAGCGCAGCATGTTGAACGTGTTCGCCATCTCGCTGCCCTCGAGGAAGCCGCGCTCGTTCATCTTGCGCTCGAGCGAGGCGACCTGCTCCTCGTCGATGAACACCTCGAGCTCGCCGGCGCGCGTGAAGTCGACGAGCGAGGTCATGAACGCCGCGCTCACGATGCGCCGGTCGTTCTTCGCGGCCATGTAGGCAAGCGTTGCGGCAAGCAGCGTCCCGCCGAGGCAGTAGCTCAGCGCGTTGACCTCCTTCTCGCCGGTCGCCTTCTCCACAGCGTCCAGCGCCGGGAGCATCCCCTCGGTCATGTAGTCCGCGAAGTCCTTGTGCGCGAGCCTCGCGTCGGGATTGACCCACGAGACGACGAAGACGGTGATGCCCTGGTCGACCGTCCACTTCACGAGCGAGTTCTTTTCGCGCAGATCGAGGATGTAATACTTGTTGATCCACGGCGGGACGACGAACAGCGGCCGCTTCGCCACCTTCGCGGTCGTCGGCTCGTACTGGATGAGCTGCAGGAGCTCGTTCTGGAAGACCACCTTCCCCGGCGTGGTCGCGATGTTGACCCCGAGCTCGAAGGCCTTCGGGTCCGTCATCGAGATCTTGAGCTGGCCGTTGCCGCGCTCGATGTCGTCGAGCAGGTTGTTGAGCCCCTTGACGAGGTTCTGCCCTCCGGTGGCGATCGTCTCGCGGAACACTTCCGGGTTGGTCAACGCGAAGTTGGACGGCGCGAGCGCGTCGATGTACTGGCGCGTGAAGAAGTTGACCTTCCGCTTTGTCGCTTCGTCCAGGCCCTCGACGCTGCCGACGGCGTCGTGCAACCAGTCCGCGGCGATCAGGTAGCTCTGCTTGATGTAATCGAACAGGAAATGCTGCTCCCAGTCCTCGTGCTTGAACCGCTTGTCGCCCTTGCCCGGCGTCGCGATGGGTTCGGGGGCGCCGCCCAGCAGCTTCATCGTCGAGGCCTGCCACAGGCTCATGTAATTCCACCACAGGTTCATCTGCGTCTCGGCGAGCCGGTAGGGATTCGCCAGCATTTTGGCGGTGACCTCCATGAACGCCTTGCCGACGCCCAGTTCGTCGGCCATCAGCGAATGGCCGGACTTGGCCTGGCGGGCGGCGAATTCGCCCATGACGCTCGCGCTCTTTTCCGCGGCGGAACGCAGCGACTCGGCGAGTGCCACGGGATCGTACGAAAGTGCGGAGGCGCCTTCCTGCGCCGGGGTGGATCGGTTCTTGGTCGACATGGCGTTGGCTTTCGCGAACTGAGGGGCAGGAACTCTATGCGGCGAATTGTATCGCGCCATCCGGGGCAACCCGGCGGCGGAGACGGCCCGCGTGCCAGAGGAAATTGAGGTGGGCGATGGCCTCGCCCATCGCAAAGTAGCGCTGCTGCAGGTCGAGTTCGCGCCGGAAGAGCACGGGAACCAGGTCGGCCGCGCTGCGCGGAGCGGCGGACGCGCGCACGGCGTCGTCGAGTTCGTCGAGCCGCGCTTCGTGGTGCGCGCGGAGCTGCGCGACGCGCGCCGGGATGCCGCGAAACGGCAGCCCGTGCGAGGGAAGCACGAGCGTGTCCGCCGGCAGCGCCTCGAAGGCCGCGAGCGAAGCGAGGAAGCGCGTCAGCGGGTCGCCGTCGCGCTCGACCGCGCCGACGCTCACGTTGGTGCTGATCCTGGGCAGAAGCATGTCGCCGGCGATCAGCACGCCGCGCTCGGCGGAGTACAGCGACGCGTGCTCGGGCGAATGCCCATGACCCTCGACGACGCGCCAGGTCGTCGCGCCGGCGCTCCGGAGATCGCCGTCGAGCAACCGGTCGAAGCCCGCGGGGAGCTCGGGAACGAGTCGCCGGTAGCCGTTGCCCCGCTCGAGAAGTTGCGCAAGCTGGTCGGCAGGCATCCCGTGCCGGCGGAACAGATCGGCCGTTGCCGCGAGCGAGTACCCGCTGTGCTCGTCACGTATCGCGTGCGCGGTCAGGAATTCGGCGTGGGTCATCGCTACCGGCGCGCCGAACCGTGCCGCGAGCCACGCCGCATTGCCGACGTGATCAGGGTGGCAGTGCGTCGCGATGATCCGTCGTATGGGCCGGGCGGCGAGCGTGGTCGCGCTGTGACGTTCCCACAGCGCGCGCGTCACCGCATCGCCGATGCCGCAGTCGACGAGCGTGAAACCGTCGTCGGGGTCCGCGAGGAGCCACAGGTTGATGTGGTCCAGCGCGAACGGCAGCGGCATCCGCAGCCAGAGCACGCGCGGGGCCACCGCGACGACTTCGCCCGGGGCCGGCGGCGTGGCGTGCGGATAATCGAGCACGGATGGCAACGCCGCGTTCACGGGTGCCCCCGCGCGCTGTACGCGAACCCGCCGGGAGGTACGCCGCGTTCGCTGCGGTGGTCCGGCGGAAGGTCGGGCCCGGCGAAGGAAACGGCGGCAGGCGCAGGCGGCAAGGGCGCTTTCGGGCGGGTGGTGGTCCACATCGTGCGGGCACGATTTGTGCAATGCAGCATCGTCAGGTAAATGTGCAGGCATGTCAAGCCTGTGTGCTATCGTGATCCTCCGTCGCCACATTCGCCATTCCGCTCCGGCCGTCCCCCGATGTCCGCCCTGAACGCCCCGGTGCGCCGCGTCAAGCAGGCCACCGCCGACCGCGTACCGTCGACCTACTCCATCTCCGCTCTGGCGCAGGAATTCGCGCTGACGACCCGCGCGATCCGCTTCTACGAGGATGAAGGCCTGCTCGCTCCCGGGAGGCGCGGCCGGACGAGAG
>CAVPUM010000025.1:0-101708 GCA_963708855.1 uncultured beta proteobacterium
GCGTCATTCCGGCGCAGGACTACGGTTTTCTGGCCACCGCGGGCGTGGCCGCGGTGTTCGGCCCCGGCACCGTGATCAGCGCGGCGGCGAAAGAAGTGCTCGCCGCGATCCGCGCGACGCGGGCGAAGCGGGCGGCATGATGCGCCGCGCGGCGTGCCGCGGCGGCGTGCCGCAGACGGCGCGCGCCGGCGCGTGCCGATGAACCGCGCGGCCTCGAAAATCGGCGACGGTCCCGGTGCGGCGTGCGCGCTCGGCGCCGCCGATCGAATGCTGGTGGCGGGCATACGGAGCGGCGAGCGCCGTGCGCTCGCCAAGGCCATCACGCTGATCGAATCGACGCGCCGCGATCACCAGTCGCGCGGCCAGGCCGTGCTGGAGGCGCTGCTGCCGCACACGGGCCACTCGATACGCGTCGGCATCAGCGGTGCACCGGGCGTGGGCAAGTCGACGTTCATCGAAGCCCTCGGCCTGTATCTGATCAAGCAGGGGCACCGGGTTGCGGTGCTCGCGGTCGACCCGTCGAGCACCGTCACGGGTGGTTCGATTCTCGCCGACAAGACGCGGATGGAGGAACTGGCGCGCGCGCCGCAGGCATTCGTCCGGCCGTCCCCCACGGGCGGTTCGCTTGGCGGCGTGGCGGCGCGCACGCGCGAGGCGCTGCTGGTGTGCGAAGCGGCCGGGTTCGACGTCATCATCGTCGAGACGGTCGGCGTCGGCCAATCGGAAACCGCGGTGGTCCGGATGACCGACATGATGGTGCTGCTGCAGCTGCCGAACGCGGGCGACGACCTGCAGGCGATCAAGAAAGGGATCGTCGAGCTCGCCGACCTGATCGTGATCAACAAGGCCGACCTCGATCCGCAGCTCGCCCGGACCGCGCAGCACACGATTCTGAACGCGCTCGCGATCGTGCGCCCCTCCTCGCCGAACTGGCAGCCGCCGGTGCTCGCGCTGTCGGGGATCAAGGGCGACGGCAGCGCGACATTCTGGGGCGAGGTCCTGCGCTACCGCGACACGATGCAATCGACCGGCGAGTTCGCCGCCCGTCGCCGCGGGCAGGCGCTCGACTGGATGTGGGCATTGATCGACGCGCGGCTGCGCGCCGACTTCCGCGCGCACCAGGGCGTTTGCGCGCTGCTGCCGGCGACGCTCGACGCGGTCGCCGCGGGCCAACTCACGCCGGCGATGGCGGCCGAGCGCCTGCTTGCCCGCGCGCGGAGCGACTGAAGCGGATTCGCCGCCGGCCGGGTCCGCCTCCAAGCGCACAACACTTTCATCGGGGAGTCTACGCATGCACGAGATCATTCGCGAGCTCGAAAACCAGCGCGCTGCCGCGCGGCTGGGTGGCGGCCAGCAGCGCATCGACGCGCAGCACGCCAAGGGCAAGCTGACGGCGCGCGAACGCCTCGAGCTCCTGCTCGACCCGGCAAGCTTCGAGGAATGGGACATGTTCGTCGAGCACCGCTGCCACGACTTCGGCATGGCGGACCAGAAGATTCCCGGCGACGGCGTGGTCATCGGCTATGGCACGATCAACGGCCGGCTGGTCTTCGTCTACAGCCAGGACTTCACGGTCTTCGGCGGCGCGCTGTCGGAGGCGCACGCCGAGAAGATCTGCAAGATCATGGACCACGCGATGAAAGTCGGCGCGCCGGTGATCGGGCTCAACGATTCCGGCGGCGCGCGGATCCAGGAGGGCGTGGCGTCGCTCGGCGGTTATGCCGAGGTGTTCCAGCGCAACGTGATGGCTTCGGGCGTGGTCCCGCAGATATCGGTGATCATGGGGCCGTGCGCGGGGGGTGCCGTGTACTCGCCGGCGATGACCGACTTCATCTTCATGGTGAAGGACAGTTCCTACATGTTCGTGACCGGCCCCGAGGTCGTGAAGACCGTCACCCACGAGGAAGTGAGCGCCGAGGATCTCGGCGGCGCGGTGACCCACGCCTCGAAGTCCGGCGTGGCCGATCTCGCGTTCGAGAACGACGTCGAGGCCATGCTGATGGTGCGCGCCCTGTTCAGCTACCTGCCCGGCTCCAACCGCGACAAGCCGCCGGTCGTCCCCACGGACGACCCTGCCGACCGGCTCGATCACTCGCTCGACACGCTGATTCCCGACAACCCGAACAAGCCGTACGACGTCAAGGAACTGATCTACAAGGTGGTCGACGAAGGCGGGTTCTTCGAGCTCGCCCCCGACTTTGCGAGGAACATCGTGACAGGACTGGCGCGCATGGACGGCTCGACGGTGGGCATCGTCGCCAACCAGCCGCTGGTGCTGGCCGGGTGCCTCGACATCAAGTCGTCGGTCAAGGCGGCGCGCTTCGTGCGCTTCTGCGACGCATTCAACATACCGCTCGTCACCTTCGTCGACGTGCCCGGCTTCATGCCCGGCACGGCGCAGGAATACGGCGGCATCATCAAGCATGGCGCCAAGCTGCTCTTCGCCTACGCCGAGTGCACGGTGCCCAAGGTCACCGTGATCACGCGCAAGGCGTACGGCGGGGCCTACGACGTCATGTCGTCCAAGCACCTGCGCGGGGACGTCAACTTCGCCTGGCCAAGCGCCGAGATCGCGGTGATGGGCCCCAAGGGCGCGGTCGAGATCATCTTCCGCAAGGACATCGGCGATCCGCGGAAGATCGCGGAGCGCACCGAGGAATACCGGAAGAAGTTCGCCAACCCGTTCATCGCCGGCAGTCGCGGCTACATCGACGACGTCATCATGCCGCACGAGACGCGCAAGCGGATCTGCCGCTCGCTCGCGATGCTGCACGACAAGAAGGTCGAGAACCCGTGGCGCAAGCACAGCAACATCCCGCTCTGATCCGCGCCCCGGCAACGCGCACCGGTCACAGGACCCCCACATGTTCAAGAAAATCCTCATCGCCAATCGCGGTGAAATCGCCTGCCGTGTGATCAGGACCGCGCGGGCCATGGGCATCCGGACGGTGGCCGTCTACTCGGATGCCGACAGGGACTCGCGCCACGTCGAGATGGCCGACGAGGCGGTGCCGATCGGTCCGCCCCCGTCCGCGCAGAGCTATCTCGTGATCGAGCGCATCGTCAAGGCGTGCAAGGACACCGGCGCCGAGGCCGTGCACCCGGGATACGGGTTCCTGTCGGAGAACCCGGCCTTCTGTACTGCGCTCGAGAACGAAGGCATCGTCTTCATCGGCCCGAAGGCCCATGCGATGGAGGCGATGGGCGACAAGATCGCCTCGAAAAAGCTCGCGCTGGCGGCCAAGGTCCGGACGATCCCCGGCCACAACAGCGCGATCGGCACGGCCGAGGAGGCCGTGGCGATCGCCAAGGTCATCGGCTATCCGGTGATGATCAAGGCCTCCGCTGGCGGCGGCGGGAAGGGCCTGCGCGTCGCGTACGACGACCCCCAGTGCCGCGAGGGCTTCGCCTCCTGCAGGAACGAGGCGAAGAGCGCCTTTGGCGACGACCGGGTGTTCATCGAGAAGTTCGTCGAGGATCCACGGCACATCGAGATCCAGGTCCTGGGCGATGCCCACGGCAACGTCGTGTACCTCAACGAGCGCGAATGCTCGATCCAGCGCCGTCACCAGAAGGTCATCGAGGAGGCGCCGTCGCCGTTCCTCGACGACGCGACGCGGATCGCCATGGGCGAGCAGGCGGTGCAGCTCGCTCGCGCCGTGCAGTACCAGTCGGCCGGCACGGTCGAGTTCGTGGTCGACAGGCACAAGTCATTCTACTTTCTCGAGATGAATACCCGGTTGCAGGTCGAGCACCCGGTCACCGAGGCGATCACGGGCCTCGATCTGGTCGAGCTGATGATCCGCGTCGCGGCCGGCGAGCGGCTGCCCTTTGCGCAGAAGGACGTGCGCCGCAACGGCTGGGCGATCGAATGCCGGATCAACGCCGAGGATCCGTTCCGCAACTTCCTGCCGTCCTCCGGCCGCGTCGTCAAGTTCATGCCGCCGCCCGAGATTCCCGGACAGGTTCGCGTCGACACGGGCATGTACGAGGGCGGCGAAGTGTCGATGTACTACGATTCGATGATCGCGAAGCTGATCTGCCACGGCGCGTCGCGCGACGTGGCGATCGCGCGGATGCGCGAGGCGCTCAACGCGTTCGTCATCCGCGGCGTCGCGTCGAACATCGCGTTCCAGGCGGCGCTGATGCAGCATCCGCGCTTCGTCTCCGGCGACTTCAACACCGGCTTCATCGCCGAAGCGTTTCCCAGGGGCTTCCATGCCTCGACCGCCGTCCACGAAGATCCGCTGCTGCTGGCCGCCGTCGCCGCCCTCGCCCGCCGCCGCTACATCGCGCGCGTGGTGCATATCTCGGGGCAGCTGCGCGGCCACAGGCGGAACGTGGGGCACGACTGGGTCGTGATGATGGGCGCGCAGCGGTTCGCCCTGCGCCTCACTCCGATCGAGGGCGGGTGCTCCATCGCCTGCGAAGGCGAAACCCATGAGCTGCGCTCGGACTGGAAGCTCGGCGAGTTGATCTTCCGTGGGCGGTGGAACGGCCGGGACGTCTGCCTGCAGATCCAGCGCGTCGGCTGGCGCTACCGGGTCACCCATTGGGGCACGCAGGCCGAGATCACGGTGCTTACGGCGCGTGCGGCGCACCTGCTGTCGTTGATGCCGGACAAGCCCAAGCCGGATCTCTCACGCTTCCTGCTGTCGCCGATGCCCGGGCTCCTCACCGAACTCGTGGTGAAGGCCGGCCAGGAAGTGAAGGCCGGCGAGAAGCTCGCGGTGATCGAAGCGATGAAGATGGAAAACGTGCTGCGCGCGGAAGCCGATGGCGTGATCAAGGAAGTGCGCGCGGCCGAGGGCGACAGCCTGGCGGTCGACCAGCCGATCCTCGAATTCAGGTAGCCCGCGCTAAACCGGCGCGAAGGCCGCGGCCGATGCCGGGCCGAAGCTCCGCCGGCGATTCGCCGGGCGCAGCATCAGGCTAAGGGAATGCCGCGATTACCTCGGGCGGCGCCTGCACCAGTTCGATAAGCACGCCCTCGCCGCCAAGGGGGGTCGCCTCGTTGCCCTTGGGGTGGATGAAGCACACGTCGTGACCGGCGGCGCCCTTCCTGATCCCACCAGGGGTGAAGCGCATGCCCTGCGCGCGCAGCCAGGCGACCGCGGCCGCGAGATCGTCCACCCACAGGCCGATGTGGTTCAGCGCCGGCTCGTGGACGGCGGGTTTCTTCGCGGCGTCGAGCGGCTGCATCAGATCCACCTCGACCCGGAAGGGACCGCGGCCGACCGCGAGGATGTCCTCGTCGACGTTCTCGCCCGTGCTGCGGTACGTGCCGGTCGCCTCGATCCCCAGCGTGTCGACCCAGAGCGCGCGCAAACGCTGCTTGTCGAGCCCGCCGATGGCGACCTGCTGCAGTCCCAGGATCCGGAATGGCCGATCGTGCATCGACGTCCCCTCCTCTCATCACCCTAGGGTCACGCGGTAGCGCCACCACCGGTCGACCGGACCCCCGGCGGAAGGCCATCACGCCGATCCGTCAAGCGGCGGTCCCTCTATCCGGCCCCCATGAGTGCCAGCACGACTCCGCCAGCGACGACGCTCGCCACCTGGCCGGCGGCGTTGGCACCCATCGCGTGCATCAGCAGGAAGTTCTCGAAGTCCTCGTCCTGCGCGACCTTGTGCACGACGCGCGCCGCCATCGGAAACGCGCTGATGCCGGCGGCGCCGATCAGCGGGTTGAAGCGCCCGCCGCTTGCCACGTTGAGAACCTTGCCGAAGATCAATCCCGCCGCCGCGTCGAACGTGAACGCAATGATGCCGAGGACCATTATGGCAAGCGTGCTGGGCTTCAAGAACTCGACGCCGACCATCGTGGAACCGATCGCGAGCCCGAGAAAGAGGGTGACGACATTGGCGATCTCGGCGGCCGACGCCTTGGTGAGCCGCTCGACCGCGCCCGACTCCTTCATCAGGTTGCCGAGCATCAGCATTCCGATCAGCGGCGTTGCGAACGGCACCAGCGTGCCGACGAGCACGGTGACGAAGATCGGGAAGAGAATGCGCGTGCGCCGGCTGATCGCGCGCTGGCTGTAGGGCATGCGGATTGCCCGCTCCTTTTGCGTCGTCAATGCGCGCATGATGGGCGGGAGGATGATCGGCACCAACGCCATGTAGCTGTAGGCCGCGACCGTGATCGGGCCGAGCAGATGCGGGGCGAGGATCCCGCTGACGTAGATCGACGTCGGGCCGTCAATCGCGCCGATGATGCCGATCGAGGCCGCTTCCTCGCGGCTGAACCCGAGCAGAAGTGCCAGGATCAGCGTGAGGAAGATCCCGAACTGGCCCGCCGCGCCCAGGAGCACCATCCGCGGGTTTTCGAGCAAGGGCCCGAAGTCGGTGAGTGCGCCGATGCCGATGAAGATGAGCAGCGGGAACACCTCGTTGGCAACGCCGGCGTGGTAGAGCAGGCGCAGCATTCCGTCCTCGGCGATGAGCGGTGACAGCGGCAGGTTCGCCAGCAGGCAACCTGCGCCGATCGGCACCAGCAGCAACGGTTCGTAGTTCCGGGCGATGCCGAGGTAGAGCAGAACGCTGGCGATCGCGAGCATGATGACCGACTGCGGCGATACGTGCGCAATGCCCTGCAGCAGCAGTTGCAGCGTTTCCCCGCCGGCCATGCCTCACGCCTCCCGAAAGCGGACGATCGGGTCGCCATGCCCGACGGCCTGCCCGACGGCAACGTACACCTCGGCGATGGTGCCCGCGCGTGGCGACTTGATGTTGTTCTGCATCTTCATCGCATCCAGGATGGCGATGGTCTGCCCGCGTTCCACGGTGTCGCCGGGCCCGACGCTGAGTTCGACGATCACGCCGGGCATCGGCGCATTCAGAGTGCCGGCGCCGCCCGAGACGGGCCTGCGTTGGGCGGCACCGGAAGTGCCTTCTGTTGCGGCGGCAGACCCCTCGGCGCGGGCGGCAATCCGCGCCGAAGGCGACGCCTGACGCGCGCTTCCCTCGTGGGTCGGCGCGATTCCGGGCGTGATCGTCGCCCCGGGCAGATCCTCGTCACCAGCGAGCGTGACCTCGTAGGACTGGTTGCCGACCATGACGACGAAGCGGTCGGCGGCCAAATCCTCGACATCGATGACGAAGTCCTTGCCGCGGATCTCCAGCCGGTAGCGTCTCATCACTTGCCTCGCCGTTGCCAGCTTCGGTTTTGGCGTGCGCGGCCGGAGGCCAGCCAGCGGGAGGCGTACAGCAGGCTGCCGGGCCAGTAACTTCGCATGACCGGCGCCGCCTGCTGGCGGCGCACGCCCTTGTGCGCCAGCACCGCGACCACAATCGCGGCGACGACGTCGGCGTCCATCCCATGCACCGTCGGCGTGACGGGAACCTGTGCACCGATCGCGTCGTCGGCGATGGACGCGATGCGCTCGGCCTCAAGGATCGACGCACTTGCCGACAGCGCCACGGGGGCCGCCTCGAATCGCAGCACCAGGACGAGCAGGCCCCACAGCGTCGCCAGGAGCCCGAACACCAGACCCATCCCGACGGCGGTCATCTGCAGTCCCCAACCCAGATTTTCCATAGGTCCGCTTGGACGCCAGCGCTATGACGGAAAGAGCCCATGCTTCTTGGGCGGGTTCTGTTGCACCTTGGTGCGCAGGATTTCGAGCGCGCGGATCAGACGCGGCCGGGTCTCGCGCGGCTCGATTACTTCGTCGATCTGACCGACGTCGGCGGCGCGGTAGGGGTTGAAGAATTTTTCTCGAAAGTACGCAAGCAGCTCGCGCTCCTTCGCCGCCGGGTCCGCTGCAGATTTCACCTCGTCCCGATAGAGCACGCGCACGGCGGGCTCGGCGCCCATCACTGCGATCTGCGCGGTGGGCCAGGCAAACGCAAGGTCATTGCGCATCTGTTTCGAGCCCATCGCCACATAGGCGCCGCCCATCGCCTTGCGCGTCACGACGGAGATCTTCGGTATCGTCGATTCGCAATACGCGTAGATGATCTTGGCGCCGTGCCGGATAACTCCCCCGTACTCCTGATCGATGCCGGGCAGAAATCCCGGCGTGTCGACGAGGGTGACCAGCGGAATGTTGTAGGCGTCGCAGGTGCGGATGAAGCGGGCGATCTTGTCGCTCGCGTCGATATTGAGCGCGCCGGACATGTAGGCGGGCTGATTCGCCACGACGCCTACGGAGTAGCCATCCAGGCGCGCGAATCCGACGACGGCATTGGGCGCGAAGTTCGGGTGGATTTCCAGAAAGCTCTCGCGGTCGAACACGGGCCCGATTACATCGCGCATATCGTACGGTTCGTCTTCCCGTCGCGGGATGAGCGTGTTGAGCGACTCGTCCATGCGGTCCCGCGGGTCGTAAGGCTGGATCTGCGGAGGATCCTCGTTGTTGTTCTGCGGCAGATAGCCGAGGAGTCGCTTGGCCATTTCGATGGCGCTACCCTCGTCCGCGGTGTCCAGGTGGGCCACTCCGCTGCGGCCCGTGTGCACCTCCGCTCCACCGAGCGTTTGCGCCGTCACGTCTTCACCGGTAACCGATTTGATGACGTCGGGCCCCGTCAGGAACATGTAACTGCCGGCCGCCATGATCACGAAGTCGGTCAGCGCCGGCGAATAGACCGCGCCACCCGCACAGGGCCCGAGGATGACCGATATCTGGGGAATGACGCCGGATGCCATCACGTTGCGCATGAAGACCTCGCCGTAGGCTGCGAGGCTGCGCACACCCTCCTGAATGCGCGCGCCGCCCGAATCGTTCAGCCCGACGAGCGGAATGCCGCTCTCAAGGGCAAGATCCTGGATGCAGCAGATCTTCTGCGACTGCACTTCCGAGAACGAGCCGCCGAGAACGGTGAAGTCTTGCGCGAACACCGCGACGCGCCGGCCGTTGATCTTGCCAAAGCCGGTGACGATGCCGTCGCCCGGAAAACGCTGCTGGTCCAGGCCGAATTCGACGACGTTGTGCGTCGCGAGCGCGCCGAACTCCTGGAACGATCCCTCGTCGACGAGCAGCGCAAGCCGTTCACGGGCCGTCAGCTTGCCGCGCGCGTGCTGCTGGTCTATGCGCCTGGCTCCACCTCCCAACATTGCCCGCGCGCGCAAGTCGCGCAGCGTCGTCAGCAACTCGTCCCCGTTCCCCTCGGTCATCGGCCGCTCCCGTGGACCACGCGCTGCGCTCCGAAAGAGCGAACCGCCGACACGCCGCCCTGCTCCCTTCCTGGCGCCATTGGTTCGCGAGCTCGCGTCTTGCCGCACATTCTCCGCGCACGACCTCCGCGAATATTGACCGAAATCAATTCCGCCGTCCCGGGACTGAAGATTTGGATACCGATCGGAGCCTCCTGGCGAGTGCCATGGTTGGCCGAACGAGAAGGCTGTTCGGCCACCTGATTGCGCCGCGGGTGATTCGATTCTCGCCCAGCTGCGACGACTCATCTCATTGGTATCACGTTCACGCACCTAGGGAACTGAGCGGGAATTCTTCCTGCTGGGCGCCAGACTGGTCGCTGCTGCCCACACTTGCGCAATCTGTGCGGCACGGTCGGCGAGCAGCACGTCGGCATGCGCGATGCAGTCGGCGAGCGTCATCGGCCCGGCGGGCAGCGCGAAGCAACCGTCGAAGACGCGCCCGAGCTCCGGCAACGCGGCCGAATCGATCGCGCCCGACAGCAGCGTGATCGGCACGCCTGCCGCACGCGCTCGCTCGGCGACGACGAACGGCGCCTTGCGCAGCAACGTCTGCGCGTCGGTGCGGCCTTCGCCGGTGAACGCCCAATCCGCGCCCGCGAGAGCTGCGTCGAGGCCGATGAGGTCGGCGACCACCTCGGCGCCGGAGCGGAACGAGCCTCCGACGAGCTGCAGCGCGAAGCCGAGTCCCCCGGCCGCGCCCGCCCCCGGCCGGCCTGCCGCGCTCCTGCCCACGGCGCGCTCGGCCAGCGCGGCGAATCGCGCGAGGGTTGCATCAATGGCGGCGACCTCGTCGGCGCGAACGCCCTTCTGTGGCCCGAAGATCGCCGTCGCGCCGCGCTCGCCGCAAAGCGGGTTGTTGACGTCCGACATGATCGTGATCGCACACTCGCCGAGCCTCGGGTCGAGTCGGTCGGCGTCGACCGCGGCGAGTTTCGCCAATCCGGCCGGTGTTGGCACGACGGCGTCGCCGTTGCCCGCAGCGAGCCGCAACCCGAGCGCGGCGAGCATGCCCGCGCCCCCATCATTGGTGCTGCTTCCGCCGAGCCCGATCATGAAGTGCCGCACGCCGGTGTCGAGCAACGCGGTGATGATCTCGCCAACGCCGCCGGTCGAGCGCGCCGTGACCGCGACCGCCATCCCGTCGGGGTCGGTGATGCCCACGATCTCGGCGGCCTCGATGATCGCGGTGGCGCCTTCGGGCGCGGTGACGATCCCGTACGCGGCGGCACGTAGTCCCCCGCCGGCGCCGCTGACGCTGCGCACTCGCCGCTCGCCGCCCCGCGACAACACCGCGGCGAGCGTTCCCTCGCCGCCGTCGGCCATCGGGCAGGCGCGAATCTCGGCGTCGGGCCAGACGCGGCGCAGACCGCGTGCGACGGCCGCGCAGATCGCCGATGCATCGAGCGAGCCCTTGAAGGAATCGGGCGCAACGACGATGACGGGAGGACGCGAGGCAGGCATGGCGCAGGTCTTTTCGCGGGCACCGCGGCGCGTCATCGCAGCAGCCCGGCAGGCTTGCCGGGCAAACGGGTCGCCTCTCGCGCCGCCATCGCCGGCGACGGACTAATCACGATCGTCATCCACGCCCCGCGTCGCCCGTTCCAGGCGGTCGCTCACCGCGAGCCAGACATCGTCGTCCGGCACCCGTTCGATCAGGATGACATCGGCGTTCGCGGCGTCGAGCGTGCGCAGATTCGCGTACATATCGTGCGCAAACGCCGCCGCGTCCGACGGAGCCCGCAGCCAGACTCCGGCGAAGTCCGCGGGCCGCGCGACCGTGCGCGCGAGCACCGCGACGGATTCGTCGCGTGCGCCGAGCTGGAGAATCTCCGCGCGCAGCGCGTTGGCGGTAACGAGGTCGGCCGGGGTCCTGGGCGCGTAATGGGAGGCGAGGCTTCCCGATGCGCGCGGGGCGGCGTCTCCCGCCGCGCCCAGTGTCCGCCCCAGCACGCGGGACAGATCGCGCGCGACGATCCCGCCCGGCCGGAGCAGCACGGGAACGGCGCCCACGAAGGCAACGATCGTGGACTCGATCCCGACGGCGCACGCGCCGCCGTCGAGTACCTGCGCCACCGCATCGCCCAGATCGTCGGCCACGTGCAGGGCGGTCGTCGGCGAGATGCGGCCGAAACGATTGGCCGAAGGCGCGGCGATGCCGCCGCCGAAAGCGCAGAGCAACGCGCGGGCCACCGGATGCGACGGTACGCGCAGGCCGACGCTGTCCTGGCCGCCGGTGACGGTGTCCGGGACGCCCTGCGCGCGCGGCAGGATCAGCGTCATCGGTCCGGGCCAGAAGGCCGCCGCGAGCTCCCGCGCGCCCTCCGGCAGCTCGCGCGCCCAGCGCGCGAGCTGTGTTGTGTCGTACAGATGCACGATCACCGGATGGTCGGCGGGACGGCCTTTGGCCGCAAAGATCCTGCGCACCGCGTCCGGATTGCCCGCGTCGGCGCCGAGGCCGTAAACCGTTTCTGTCGGGAACCCGACAAGCCTGCCGGCGCGCAGGTGGTCGACGGCGCGGGCGATGGTGGCGGATGTCGGCGCGTCAATGCGGACGGTCATCGGTTTCTCGGTGTGCGCCGCTGCGCGCAGCGCCTGGGGCGCAACGGTCGTCGCGGCAGCGGAGCAGGCAACGGACTCTGCTAGAATCCAAGCTTTTGTGCGCAGCGCGTCTTCGCGCGCGTTGACGATGGCAAGGAGCGGCAATGAGCGATTTTCTGTTCACGTCGGAATCGGTGTCGGAGGGTCATCCGGACAAGGTCGCCGACCAGATTTCCGATGCGGTGCTGGATGCGATTCTAGAGCAAGATCCGACCGCGCGCGTGGCCGCGGAAACGCTGGTGTCGACCGGCCTTGTCGTCCTTACCGGTGAAATCACCACGGCCGTCAAGCACGACTATGCGCAAATCGCGCGCGCCATGGTCCGGCGGATCGGCTACAACGACCCGGAACTGCGCTTCGATGCCGACGGCTGCGCGGTGATGGTGTGCTACGGACGGCAGTCTCCCGACATCGCGCGCGGCGTCGACCATGCTTCCGACGAGTACATGAACCAGGGCGCCGGCGACCAGGGCATGATGTTCGGCTACGCCTGCGACGAGACGCCCTCGCTGATGCCGTTTCCGATCTATTACGCGCATCGGCTCGTGCAGCGGCAGAGCGAGGTCCGGAAGGACGGCCGGCTGCCATGGCTGCGCCCGGACGCCAAATCCCAGGTGACGGTGCGCTATGTCGACGGCAAGCCGGTCGCGATCGACACGGTCGTGCTCTCGACGCAACACCATCCGAGCATGAATGAAAGGCAGGCGGCGCTGGCGGAGGCCGTGATCGACGAGATCATCAAACCGGCGCTGCCGGCGGACATGATCAAAGGCACCAAGTATCTCGTGAATCCCACGGGCCGGTTCGAAATCGGCGGCCCGCACGGCGACGCGGGCCTGACCGGAAGGAAGATCATCGTCGACACCTACGGCGGCGCGGCCCCGCACGGCGGCGGCGCGTTCTCGGGCAAGGATCCGTCGAAGGTGGACCGCTCGGCGGCATACGCCGCGCGCTATGTCGCGAAGAACATCGTCGCGGCCGGCATCGCGACGCAGTGCCAGGTTCAGCTGTCTTATGCGATCGGAGTCGCGCATCCGATCAACGTCACCGTCTACACCGAGGGCACCGGCCGGATTTCCGACGAAAAGATCGCCGGCCTCGTCAATGCCCACTTCGACCTGCGGCCGAAGGGCATCATCCGGATGCTCGACCTCCTGCGTCCGATCTATTCGAAGACCGCGGCGTACGGTCATTTCGGCCGCGACGAGCCCGAGTTCACCTGGGAATCGACCGACAGGGTCGAAGCGTTGAAGGCGGCCGCCGGAATCTGATCGGCCCTGTCGCCGGGGGCACGCGCTGCCCGATCCGCCCGCCGCCGGGAGAACGTCCGTGCATCTGTTCGATCCCATAGCGCTGCGCGGCGTCGCGCTGCCCAATCGCATCGTCGTTTCGCCGATGTGCCAGTACTCGGCCGAGAGGGGCCGCGCAACCGACTGGCACCTGATCCACTGGGGGCAGATGCTCCTGTCCGGCGCGGGCATGTTCACGATCGAAGCGACCGCGGTGAGCGCCGAAGGGCGGATCACGCCGGGCTGCCTCGGGCTCTACGACGACGCGACCGAAAGCGCGCTCGCCGCGACGCTCGCCCGCGCGCGCCGGCAGGCGCCGCCGATGCCGGTCGCGATCCAGCTCGCGCACGCCGGCCGCAAGGGCTCGTCGGCGCGACCGTGGGAGGGCGGCATGCTGGTTCCTCCGGCGGAGGGTGGCTGGACTCCGGTGGCGCCTTCGGCCGTGCCGCACGCGGAAGGCGAGAGCGCCCCTTCCGCGCTCGACGCCGCAGGACTCGCCGCGGTCCGCGCAGCCTTCGTGGCGTCGGCTAGGCGCGCCGAGCGTTGCGGGATCGACGCCATCGAGCTGCACATGGCGCACGGCTATCTGCTGCACCA
Source organism: uncultured beta proteobacterium (assembly GCA_963708855.1). Taxonomy (GTDB): domain Bacteria; phylum Pseudomonadota; class Gammaproteobacteria; order Burkholderiales; family Casimicrobiaceae; genus CAIWHR01. The sequence continues at coordinate 13,645 of CAVPUM010000025.1, forward strand.
GTTCCTGTCGCCGCTCGCGAACCGCCGCGACGATGCCTACGGCGGCGGATTCGACAATCGCGTCCGCTTTCCACTGGAAGTGTTCGACGCGGTGCGCGCTGCCTGGCCGGCCGCTCGGCCGCTGGGCGTGCGCGTGTCGGCGACCGATTGGGTCGAAGCGGGCTGGGCTCCGGACGATGCCGTCGAACTTGCGCGACGGCTCAAGGCGCGCGGCTGCGACTGGCTGGACGTGTCGAGCGGCGGTGTCTCGCCGGCACAACGAATACCAGCCCCTGCTCCTGGCATCCACGTGCCTTTTGCGCGGGAGATCCGGCGCGCGACCGGAATCGTGACCATGGCCGTGGGTCTCATCACCGAGCCGGAGCACGCCGATGCGATCATCGCGGCGGGCGACGCGGACATGGTCGCGCTCGCCCGCGCCTTTCTGCGCGACCCGCGCTGGCCGTGGCGGGCGGCGGCGGCCCTGGGCGGGAAGGTCGCGGGCGCGCCACCGTACTGGCGCGCGCTGACGAAGGAAACCGCGGGCATCTTCGGCGAGCTGCGCGCCGGGCAGCGCTGAAGCCTCCGACCATGCCCCGAGTCCCGCGGGGCCCGCGGGCGCGGAGAAATTCACGCCGAGGCGAACGATGCCCGGGACGCTCATCCAGATCGGGCGGCGGCGGTCGCGGCATCGGATCTTCCTCCGAACGTTGCGGAAGCAGGGTAGAATACGAGACATTCCTCCGTGGGCCGGGAGACCGACGCACGGGCGCGCGAATTCACATTGGCATAAGGAGATTCCCATGGCCGAACGAACCCGAACCCGCCGCAATACCCTCGAGCGTCGCTGCCTCGGCAAGGCCTACAAGCGACTTTTCGTCGGATCGACGAAGGGCGTTTTCAAGATGCTCGAGAAAATCAAGAAGGCCTGAGATCCTTCTTCACGGCGCCAGGCGCGCCGCATACCACGAAGGGCCGCGATGCGGCCCTTCGCATTGGGCCGGGGTGTCGCGGCACGCTCGCCCCGCCGCCGGGCGGTTGCGAACCTCCTATTCCGCTGCGGCCGCCGGAGCCGGGCGCCTCAGTCGAAAATAGGGCGCCTCCACGAGGCGGTACAACGCGCAGGCCGCGAGATACGACACGAAGAAGGCCAGCGCGCCGTACAGCAGCGCGTCACCGATCGAACCGTCGAGCCTGCCCTTCGCCGTCGAGAGCAACGCGATGATCACGAGGAGATGCAGGAGAAAGAACGAGAACGACACCTTGCCCAAGGCCTGCATCGGCCGGGCCATGCAGAACTTCCTCAGAAAGCCATTTCCGTAACCGGCCCGCACCAGGATCATCGTCGCGACGACACTGAAGCAAAGGACGAACAGCCAATTCTGGTAGGTCCACAGGAATCCGGTTGCCGTCCATCGCGGAAGCGGCACGAGGGCCGTCCCCACTGTCGTCGTCACGACGTACGCCGCCACGAGGATTCCGTCCGGCAGGCGCGAGGCGGCCCGACCAAGCTCGTCCGCCCGCAGCAAGCCGACCGCGGACCCGAACATGAACGGAAGCAGGAGAAACCACTCGGGGTAGCCGGCGCCGGCAAGACCGGCGAGCGCCAGAAGAAACAAGGCCATTGCCCACAGTCGCCGTTCGCCCAGCCAGACGCCGGCAACGATGAACATCGGCACGAAGATATAGAAGACGAACTCGAAGAACAGCGACCAGGTGACCCCGTTGTACGCGGCGACGCCCAGCGAAAACACCCCGTTCAGGAACAGCAGATTGGCCGCGAACGTCCGCGCGTCGACCTGCAGCGCGCCCGAGAGCCAGGCTCCGAGCAGTATCGCGAGCACCAGCGAGACCACAACGCCCGGATAGATTCTGGCGACTCGCCGCAGCAGGAATCCCGGATAGCCGGCGAGGCTCGACGCATCGGCCCACGACCGGCTGATGACGAACCCGCTGACCACGAAAAACAGCTGCACGCCATAGTGCGAATAGAACGCCCAGTAGAACAGCAGGTCGCCCCATCCGAGCCGACGCGCATCGGCAACGAGATCGAAGTTGATCCCGCGGAACATGCCGGCGTATGCGCCGGCGAAATGGACCAGGAAGACCAGGATGATCGCCGCGCCGCGCAGGCCGTCGACCGCCCTGACCCGAGATCCGGCCGGGGAATCGGATGCGGTCACCACGCCGCGTGCGGACGCCGCGCGCCGTCATCGAGTTGCGCCAAAGCGAGCTGCAGCGCCGCCGCAACGCGCGCGTGGGTCTTGCCGTTTCGCGCGACCTGCGCGAAGGGCCTGTCGATGGGAAACGGAATCCGACCCCGCGAAGAATGCACCGCGCGAGCCTAGCACGGGTTGACGCGGCTCGGCCAACGGCGAGAATGGAGCTTCGTCCCGACCGAGTTGGCCCGGAGAAAGTGCGCATGAGCGGTCCGACCCTGATTTGCGTCGTTCGGCACGGCGAGACCGATTGGAACACCACGGGCGTTCTGCAGGGCTGGCTCGATGTGCCGATCAACGAACGCGGGCGTATGCAGGCGCGCGAGCTGGCGCGGACGTTCGCGGATTCAGGTTTCGCCTGCGTCTACACGAGCCCGTTGAACAGGGCCCGCGAAACCGCGGAAATCATCGCCGTGCTGCTGCAACTGCCGCCGCCGGTGTGCCATGACGGCCTCAAGGAGCGGAATTTCGGCGCCATCCAGGGCATCCCCAAAGCCGAGCTGGCGGAGCTCAATCCGTCGCTGCTGGAGCACATCGTCAAGCGAAATCCCGACACCCGGTTCGAGCAGGGCGAGTCGATGGACGAGTGCGCGACCCGCGTGCTCGACGGCGTGCGGGACATCGCGCGGCAGAGACCCGGCGAGCGCGTCCTCGCGGTCACCCATGGCTGGGCCATGGACGTGCTGACCCGCGCGGTCATGGGCCTGCCACCGAGCGCGATGCTGCACCACAAGCCGAAGAACGGGGAAAGCCTTTGGCTGGAGGCGACCCCGCTGACGATTCGGACGCCGCCGACGGAAACCTAGGGCGCGCGCACCGCCGACAGCAGCTTGTTCACGTCCAGCGTGCGCGCCTGCTCGGCGATCTGGCTCGTGTACTTGCCCTGCAATTGCTTCGCCTCGCCCAGCATCGACGTGAATGCCTGTTGCAGGCCCGCGGCGTCGATCGTCCGGCCACCGGCGTAGTAACGTTTCGCGACATGGCCCAGCGCGTAGGTGGACGCAAAGGAGAAGGCGGCGCCGGTCGTCGCGCTGCCCATGCCGCCCAGAAGCCCGCCACCGATCTTTCCGAGGAGGCCGCCCAGCAGACGGCGGCCGATCTGCTCGACGTACTGCGACGTGAGCCCGACTCCCATCGTCGCGAGCAGGTCCTTGACGTGCCCGCGGTCGAGCTCGAAGCCATGCGCCTTGCCGACCCGGTACACCATCTTCATCTGCAGCGGGATGATGGCCATCGATGCCAGCGACTGCGGCAGGAGTTCCAGCGCCCCGTTGAGGATCGCGTAATTGAGGATCATCTTGTCGAGCTCGGCCGCGTTGGCCGGCAAGGCCGCCACGATGGCACCGTCGAGCGCCGAGCCTTCGAGCGGCGCGCTGGTCAGGGCGTCGGCCCGTTCCGTGAATGCCTGCGCCGCGCCCGCGTCGAGACCGAGCGCCTTGGCGAGCCGCCCCAGGAACTCGCGCTCGGCGGGCGACGTGGCGCCGTCGGCGTCGCAGACGCACACGGCCATTTCGTACGCAAGTTGCCGCTGGTCCGACTGCGTGATTGTCGCGGCGACCGTCGCCAGGTCCGGTTTGCGCAGGAGCACTTCCTGGTAGATCGAGGATGCGTCAAGCCCGATGTCCGCGCCCAGCGTTTGGGCGATCCGCCTGATCTCCGTGCGCTCGCGCTCGGAATTGCCGCCGTCGGCGAAAGCCGCCATCAGGCAGAGGGTGAGGATGGCGCGTTGCTCGACCACGTTCATGGCAGTCCTCCGCAGATCGACGGTTCGAACCATAATATGGGGTAGCGCACCACGTATTTCCAGCCCGTCGTGACGCGGACCGCCGGCGCCCTTGCGCATGACGCGGTTCCGGCAGTGACCGAATCAGGCCCCTTCGACACGGACCGGCCATGCCCTTCGCCTACTACGCCAGGCTTTCCGCCGAGCGCCAGCGGATCTATCGGCAAAGCGACGCTATCGGAACCCTCGATCTGCCGCCGGCAGTGGCCGCCGGGATGCGGGTCGCGCGGATTCGCGCCAGTCTGTCCCGGGAGGATCGTGCCAGCGTGCAGGCAGCATGCCAGGATCTTCTCGATGCGTTGGCGGGGGGGTTCCGCGTTCCCCCGATTCGGGCCCGGGTCCTCGCGCGGCGCCCGGCTGACGACGGCGGCGAACTGCATGGCCTCTACGAGCCCGACGACGCCGGGAAGCCGGCGCGCATCACGGTCTGGATGCGCACCGCGGCGCGCAAGGACGTTGTGGCGTTCAAGACCTTCCTGCGCACACTGATCCACGAACTGTGCCATCACCTCGACTATGAACTCTACAAAATGCCGGAGACTTTCCATACCGAGGGCTTCTACAAGCGCGAATCCGCCCTCGTCAACGCCCTGTTGCGCGAGGAGTCGACGGCCGGCGACCTCCCGGGTTAGAATTCAGCCCTCTCCCCGAGGAGCGTTGCAACAGGAAGGCGCGGCCAGCGCCGGCATCCTGCCAGGCTCGGGGTATTCACCCTCTGCAACCGCGCTCGTTGAACCGTGCACGCGCACGGGGTGACGAGTGCGCTTTCCGCCTCCCCCTGCCGCGTGGTCCCCAACGATGGAGTGACCGATGAACGCTGCAACCGAAATCAAGAGCTTCGCCGACTTCAAGGTCGCGGACCTGGCGCTCGCCGACTGGGGTCGCAAGGAGATCGCGATCGCAGAGACGGAGATGCCCGGCCTGATGGCCATCCGCGAGGAATTCGCTCCGCAGCAGCCGCTCTCCGGCGCGCGTATCGCCGGCAGCCTGCACATGACGATCCAGACGGCCGTGCTGATCGAGACGTTGCAGGCGCTGGGTGCCGAGGTGCGCTGGGCGTCGTGCAACATCTACTCGACGCAGGACCATGCCGCGGCCGCGATCGCCGCCCGCGGCACACCGGTGTTCGCGTACAAGGGCGAGTCGCTCACCGAGTACTGGGACTACACGCACCGGATCTTCGAGTGGGCTGCCGCCGGCGGCAAAGGCGGCGCGCCAAACATGATCCTCGACGACGGCGGCGACGCGACGCTGCTCGTGCACCTCGGGGCGAAAGCCGAGACCGATCCGACGTGCATCGCGCACCCGACGAGCGAAGAGGAAACCGCGCTGTTCGCCGCAATCAAGGCGAGGCTCGCGCAGAATCCGAAGTTCTACTCGCCGCTCAAAGCGGCCATCAAGGGCGTGACCGAGGAGACGACCACCGGCGTCAAGCGTCTCTATCAGATGCACGCGGAAAGCCGCCTCGGTTTCCCGGCGATCAACGTCAACGACTCGGTGACCAAGTCGAAATTCGACAATCTCTACGGCTGTCGCGAGTCGCTGGTCGACGGCATCAAGCGCGCGACCGACGTGATGGTCGCCGGCAAGGTCGCGCTCGTGGCCGGCTACGGCGACGTGGGCAAGGGGAGCGCGCAGGCGCTGCGCGCGCTCTCGGCGCAGGTGTGGATCACCGAGATCGATCCGATCTGCGCGCTGCAGGCGGCAATGGAGGGCTACCGCGTGGTGACGATGGACTATGCCTGCGACAAGGCCGACATCTTCGTCACGGCGACGGGCAACATCGACGTGATCACGCACGAGCACATGCAGCGGATGAAGAACAACGCGATCGTGTGCAACATCGGCCACTTCGACAACGAGATCGACGTCGCCGCGCTGAAGCGGTACGCGTGGGACAACATCAAACCGCAGGTCGATCACGTCATCTTCCCGGACGGCAAGCGCATCATCCTGCTGGCCGAGGGGCGGCTCGTGAACCTCGGCTGCGGGACGGGTCACCCGTCGTATGTGATGAGCTCGTCGTTCGCCAATCAGGTGATGGCGCAGATCGAGCTGTGGGGCGACGCACAGAGCGGCGCCGGCCGGTACCCGGTCGGCGTCTATGTGCTGCCGAAGCACCTGGACGAAAAGGTGGCGCGGCTGCAGCTGTCGAAGCTGGGCGCGATGCTGACACCGCTGACGGACAAGCAGGCGGGTTACATCGGCGTGGCTGCGGAAGGGCCGTACAAGCCGGATACGTATCGCTATTGACAGACAGCGGCGACGGGAGCGCGCAATGCGCATCGCGGTGATGGGTGCCGGCGGGGTTGGCGGATACTTTGGAGCCAGGCTCGCGCAGGCGGGACATGACGTCGCGTTCGTCGCGCGCGGCCGGCATCTCGCGGCGATGCGCGAGCGCGGGCTCGCCGTGAAAAGCGCGTTGGGCGATGTACGCCTGCCCAAACCCGCAGTGACCCACGATCCGGCGACGCTCCCGCCGGCTGACGTCGTCCTGTTCGCCGTCAAGCTCTGGGATACCGAAAGCGCCGCGGTGGCGGTGCGACCGCTGGTTTCGAAGGGCGGCGTCATCGTCCCCTTCCAGAACGGCGTCGAGAGCATCGAGCGGATTGGCGCGATCGTGGGCGGCGAGCGCGTGATGGGTGGCGCCGCGTACATTGCAGCAGCGCTCCGGGACCCAGGCGTCATCGTACATACCGGAACCATGGCACGGTTGCGCTTCGGCCCTGTGCTCCCTGCGCAGCAGCCTGCGGCCGAGTCGCTGCTCGCAGTTTGCAGGAGCGCCGGCATCGAGGCGGAGCTTACGGCCGACATACGCCGGGCGCTGTGGGAAAAATTCGCGTTTCTCGCGGCCTTCTCGGCATTGACGAGCGTCGCCCGGCAGCCGATGGGGATCCTGCGCGCCGACCCCGACCTTCGTGCGACACTCGAGCGCGCGATACGCGAGGTGTGGGCCGTCGGCCGGGCCACGGGGATCGCGCTGACGGACGATTTCGTCCTGCAGCAGATGAAGTTCGCCGACGGGCTGCCGGCGGAAATGAGATCCTCGATGCTCAACGATCTCGCGGCGGGCAACCGCTTGGAGGCGCCGTGGCTCTGCGGCGCGGTCGCCCGCATGGCCAATGCGGCGCAGGTGCCAGCGCCGGTCAATGCCACGCTTTACGCAGCGCTCAAGCCGTACTGCAGCGGCGCGGCGCACTGACTCATTTCCTGGAGAACCGACGCATGCGCCTCCTTCTGATCTGGCTCGTGAACGCGCTGGCGCTGCTGGCGCTCCCGTATGTGTTTCCCTGGGTGAAGGTGGACTCGTTCACCGCCGCGCTGATCGCCGCGTTGGCGCTCGGACTCATCAACGCCTTGATCCGGCCGCTGCTGATTGTCCTGACGCTGCCCGCGACCGTGCTGACGCTGGGCCTCTTCATCTTCGTGATCAACGGACTCCTGTTCTGGGCGGTCGGCTCGTTCGTCGAAGGCTTCCACGTCAACGGGTTCTGGTCGGGTGTGTTCGGCGCGATCGTCTACAGCCTGATTTCGTGGCTCCTCTCGGCACTGCTGCCGCAGAAGCGGGACTGAGCGAAGCCGCACCCGCGCGCGAACCGCATCCCTGAACGATGACCACGTCGCCGCAACGCCTGTTTAGCCTCGAGTTCTTTCCCCCCCGCACACCCGAGGGGATCGAGAAGCTGCGCGCGACGCGACGGCAGCTTGCGCAGCTGAAGCCGGCGTTCTGCTCGGTCACCTTTGGCGCCGGCGGCTCGACGCGCGAGGGCACGCTGGCGACGGTTCTCGAGTTCCGCGCCGAGGGCATGGAGGCGGCGCCGCACATCTCGTGCGTGGGCGGCTCGCGCGCGTCGATCGCCGACGTTCTCGCGCAGTACAAGGCGCACGGCATCCGGCACGTCGTCGCGCTGCGGGGCGACCTGCCTTCCGGATCGCTCGACGCGGGCGACTTCCGCTTCGCGAGCGAGCTCGTCGCGTTCATCCGCGAGCAGACCGGCGACTGGTTCCACATCGACGTCGCCGCCTACCCCGAATGCCATCCGCAGGCTCGCAGCCCGCAGGACGATCTCGTCGCGTTCAAGCGCAAGGTCGACGCGGGCGCTGATGCCGCCATCACGCAGTACTTCTACAGTCCCGACGCCTACTGGCACTTCGTCGACGCCTGCCGGGGTGCAGGCGTCACGGTGCCGATCGTTCCCGGCATCATGCCGATTTCCAGCTTTTCCAAGCTCGCGCGCTTTTCCGACGCGTGCGGCGCCGAGATCCCGCGCTGGATGCGGAAGCAGCTCGAAGGCTATGGCGACGACGTCGCGTCGATCCGCGCGTTCGGACTGGACGTGGTCACGGAGCTCGCCGACAGCCTGCTCACGCGCGGCGCGCCGGGCCTGCACTTCTACACGCTCAATCAGGCGGCGCCCACGACGACCATCTGGCAGCGGCTCGGGCTCTGACCGGCGGCGGCTGCGACAGGGCGGTCGGGCCGCGCAGCCCCGTTTGGAGGCGCTTCAGGAGCCGGGCGTGAAAGACAGGAGCTCCACCACGGCGTTTTGCGTGGGGATCCGCCCGATGAAGTCCAAGCCGCCGCCCCTCTCCAGGTATTGCGCCCGCTTCTCCTCGCGCACCACACCGCGCACCGCCGGCGCGTACCAGACGGTGTAATTGCAGTCCGTCGCATAGCGCCAGAACTCCTCGTCGTCGAGCCGCATCACCACATGCATGGCGATCGCGTCGAACGTGCCGGCCGGAGTCGTCACCTTCTCCCAGCCGCGGACCCGGACATAGCGGTTGATCTGCCCAGTGGTCTTTGTGGTCTCGTTGTAATTGTCGACAAAACGGCTCCAGGTCTCGCCGGCGGCGAGCGGAAACCGGAAGCGCTCGAGTGGCGTGACGAAGCGCCGCGTTTCGTTGTCGAACACGGCGCCGATCTTCACCTGGCCGGGCGCCGACCACAGCTCGGCACGGGCGACGTCCCGGGACGGACCCTTCTGCGTTATCCGCACGTCGATCCCGTCCGCGCCGAGCGCGGTGATCGAATGCGTTTCTTCCCAGCGCTCCGGGGAGCGGAAGCCATCCTGCACGCGGTAGGTCCAGCGGTCGCCGACGCGATAGGCCGGCGCCTCCGCGGCGGGCCCGGAGCCCGCGCTCTCATAGCCGGCGCAGCCCATCAGGGCCGCCGCGACGGCAAGGCAAAAACCGACGACAACCGTGCGCGGGATGCTCGGCATGGGGCGCTCTTGTGACAAAAAACCGCAAACAGGGCACGGGGGCCGGTCATTCCGCACGCCGCGCGGCTCGTCCTGTCGCGGGGGAGCGGCGCGGGAACCCATGCGATCCGCGCCGCTACACATCCCCGTCGGTGATGGCGCCGATGCTCGCGGTCGAAACTAGGCGCCGGTACTTCGCCAGCAGGCCTCTGGTGTGGCGCGGGGCCGGGGGACGCCATGCTTCGCGGCGCCGCGCAAGTACTGCATCGTCGACGTTGAGCTGGATCAGCAGCCGGTTCGCGTCGATCGTGATCGAGTCGCCCTCCTCGACCAGCGCAATCGTGCCGCCGACGTAGGCCTCCGGGGCGACGTGCCCCACGACCATGCCCCAGGTGCCACCCGAAAAGCGGCCGTCGGTGATGAGGCCGACGGATTCGCCGAGCCCCTGCCCGATGAGCGCGGACGTCGGGGCGAGCATCTCCTGCATCCCGGGCCCGCCCTTCGGGCCTTCGTAGCGGATCACGACGACATCGCCGGCCTTGATCTTCCCGGCCATGATCGCGTCCATCACCTGCGGCTCGGCGTCGAACACCCGCGCCGGCCCGGTGATCGACAGGCGCTTGAGGCCGGTGATCTTCGCCACGCAACCCTCGGTCGCGAGGTTGCCGCGCAGGATCGCGAGATGTCCCTGTGCGTACATCGGATTCGACCACGGCCGGATGACGTCCTGGTCGGCGCGCGGTTCGCCGGGGATGTGCGCGAGCTCTTCGGCCAGCGTTCGGCCGGTGATGGTGACGCAATCGCCGTGCAGAAGGCCGTGCGCGAGCAGCATCTTCAGTACCTGCGGCACGCCGCCCGCGCGGTGGAAATCGACGGCCACGTATTCGCCCGACGGCTTGAGGTTGCACAGCACCGGCACGCGCTTGCGGATGCGCTCGAAGTCGTCGATCGTCCACGGCACTTCAGCCGCCGAGGCAATCGCCAGATAGTGGAGCACCGCGTTGGTCGAGCCGCCCGTCGCCATCACCAGCGCGATCGCGTTCTCGATCGACTTCCGGGTGATGATGTCGCGCGGCTTCAGGTCCCGCTTGATCGCCTCGACCAGCACCCGCGCCGACTCGGCCGCCGAGTCGGCCTTCTCGGCATCCGGGGAAGCCATCTGCGAGCTGCCGAGCAGGCTGATCCCCAGCGCCTCGAACGACGACGACATGGTGTTGGCGGTGTACATGCCGCCGCAGGCGCCCACGCTCGGGCAGGCGTTCCTCTCGATCCCGTCGTAATCCTCCTGCGCCATCTTGCCGGCCGTGAACGCGCCGACGGCCTCGAACGGCGAGACGATGGTGAGGGTCTGCCCTTTCCAGTGGCCGGGCTTGATCGTGCCCGCATAGACAAAGATGCCGGGGACGTTCATCCGGGCCATCGCCATCACGCCGGCCGGCATGTTCTTGTCGCAGCCGCCGGCGACCAGCACGCCATCCATGCACTGGCCGTTGACCGAGGTCTCGATCGCGTCGGCGATGACTTCGCGCGAGACCAGCGAGTACTTCATGCCCTCGGTGCCCATGCCGATGCCGTCGGTGACGGTCGGTATGCCGAACACCTGCGGCATGGCCCCGGCCGCCGTGAGCGCGGCCATCGCGCGGTCCACCAGCGGCTGGATTCCGGCGTTGCACGGATTCATCGTGCTGTGGCCGTTGGCGACCCCCACGATCGGCTTGTCGAAATCCCCGTCGTTGAATCCGACGGCGCGCAGCATCGCGCGGTTGGGCGAGCGGGCGACACCCTGCGTGATGAGCCTGGAGCGGCGGTTGTGCGACATGGGGAACTCCGGGGGCTGATGTTGGCGTTCGGCACGCAGGCCGCCGCAGGGGAGCCGTGCGGGGCTGCGTATAATCGGACGTTGCAATTTTAGCAGGTGGCGCCACGCGTCGCCGCTCCGGAATGCTCGTCCATCCCGAGTTCGATCCGATCGCATTTCACGCCGGGCCCATTGCCGTACGGTGGTACGGGCTGATGTACCTGGTCGGATTCGTGCTCTTCGTCGTGCTGGGCAAGCATCGTGCACGGCAGAACCTGCTCACCGGCTGGCACCCGCGCGACGTCGACGACATGCTGCTCTACGGCGTGTTCGGCGTGATCCTCGGCGGACGGCTCGGGTACGTGCTTTTCTACAAGCCGATCTACTATCTCGCGCACCCGCTCGAAATCCTCTCCGTCTGGCAGGGCGGGATGAGTTTCCACGGCGGCTTCCTCGGGGTGCTCGTGGCGTTGTGGTTCTTCGCGCGATCGCGCAATAAGCGCTGGCTCGACGTCACCGATTTCGTCGCGCCGCTCGTGCCACTGGGCCTTGCCGCCGGCAGGCTCGGCAACTTCATCAACGGCGAGCTCTGGGGGCGCGTCACCGACCTGCCCTGGGGGATGGTGTTTCCTCCGGCGGGTACCGCGCCGCGGCATCCGTCGCAGCTCTACCAGTTCGGGCTCGAGGGGCTCGCCCTCTTCGCGCTGCTGTGGGTCTATACGCGCCGGCGGCGCCCACTGGGTGCCGCCTCGGGGCTGTTCCTCGTCGGTTACGGCTTCGCCCGCTTCGCCGCCGAATACGCGCGCGAGCCCGACAGCTTTCTCGGATATCTTGCGCTCGGCCTCACGATGGGCCAGTGGCTTTCGTTGCCGATGATCGTGGCCGGGGCCGTGATGATGCGCTGGGCCTACCGGCGCGCCGACAAGGACGAGCCGACGGTGCTCGACCGGATGAAATGACGCGCCTAATCGAGGCGACGGAATTCGCCGTCGATCGCTTTGGGGCGGCCGCCGGGAGGTCCTGCCGTCGCGGCGTGCGGCGCGTAATCGCGGCCGAGGTTCAGCCGCAAGGCGAGCAACGCCAGCGCCATGACATCGCTCAGGATCCCGGGGAGCAGGAACAGAACGCCGGCCAGCACCTTGCGACCGCTGTCGAGCAGACCGCGAAGCAGCGGCTGCTCGCCGTGCATGGCGGCGACCGTGCTGGCGCGGAAGGCGGTCCGCTCATTGCGCAGCAGATAGAGGCCGGCAATGGCGGCCAATCCGAGCCACGCGTACGTGGGCACGCCGGTCCACCGCGCGAAGCGAACGGTCGCGTACAGGTCGACGAGGGGAAAACCCAGTACAATCAGCAGGAATGTGACACGCATGGGGGCTCCTTGACCGGCGCGGCAATCATCGTGCTCACGCAGATGCCTGACAGGGCATCTGCACTCGCCCTCGCCCGATCGCTCCTGGAGGCACGTCTGGCTGCCTGCGTGAGTGTCGGAGCGCCGGTGGAATCACTCTATCACTGGCGCGGCCAAATCGAAACTGCACAGGAGATCCCGGTTGCCGTGAAGACGCGCGCCGGGCGCTACGCCGAGGTCGAGGTCGCGATTCGCTCGCGGCACCCCTACGAACTTCCCGAGATCATCGCTGTCCCCGTTACCGATGGACTCGCCCCCTATCTCCGGTGGCTCGCCGATGAAACCGCGGCGAGCTGATTCCGACCATGCCCCCGGCTGCTAGCGCCCTGACCATCGCCGCGGTGGCGTTGGCGCTCTGTTTCGGCGGGGCTGCGGCGGAACCGAAGCTGCTCGAACCGGAGCGCGCGTTCGAATTGAGCGTCCAGGCGACCGACGAAAAGACCATCGAGGTCCGATTTGTGATCGCGAGCGGATATTACCTTTACCGGGAGAAGATGAAATTCTCCGTCGCGCCGGCGGTGCTCGCATCCGCCCCGACGCTCCCGCCGGGCGCACTCAAGGACGACCCGTTTTTCGGGACGGTCGAAACTTACCGCGGCCGATTCGCGGTCCAGCTGCCGCTGGACGGCGTCGAGGCGGGCCTCAAGGTCACGGTCAAGGCCGAGTCGCAGGGGTGCGCGGACGCGGGCGTCTGTTACCCGCCGCAGGTCCAGAGCGTTACGGTAACGCTGCCTGCGCCGGGCGGCCGGCCGGGCGCCCCGGTGGCGGCAACCCCGGCGAAGAAATCCTGGTTCAACTAGAGCCCACCCGGGTACCCGCCCGCGTGGTGACCCGGCGTGACCGGGCCCCGGATCGTTCCCGCGCGGTTGCCCTGGGCGCGCGGCAAGTGTAAGTGTTTACTCAGTTTCCATGACAACCCGTTTCCCAACACGACGGATACTTTACGGGTCAGCCTTGGCGCTGGCCGGCTTGGTCGCCCTGGCGGGTGGCCTCTACTTCGGCGGGTTTGCCGACCAGGGGAACGTCGCCGACCTACGCGGCAAGGATGCGGGAGTGCTCTTCGGCGTTGCCTTGCCGGACACGAAGGGGCGCGAGCAGTCGCTTGGCCAATGGAAAGGGAAACTGCTGGTCGTCAATTTCTGGGCGACCTGGTGCGTGCCGTGCCGGGAAGAGATGCCGGAGTTCGTGAAGGCGCAGAAGGAATTCGGCCAACGAGGTCTGCAATTCGTGGGCATCGCCATTGACGACGTGGCAAAGGTGGAGGCCTTCGCGGCGGAACTGGGGCTCAATTACCCGGCGCTGATCGGGGGCTACGGCGCGATCGAACTGTCGCGCTCGCTCGGAAATCGCCTCGGCGCCCTTCCATTCACCATCATCGTCGACCGCTCCGGACGGATCAGCCATACCCAACTGGGACCGATCAAAGAAGCACAACTGCGAACTATAATTGGGCAACTTCTTTGATAAAATGCTTAAAAGCATTTAAAATACTCTAAAAGACATTAAACTACGCTGCAGGCAAGGCATTGATCCGCCGATAAAACCCATGGACAATTCTCCACTGCGCTGGTTGGGGATCCGGGTCGGCGGCGGTCGGCGTGGAGCGATCTCATTGCGTCGATCTTGCGTCATCGCTGGACAATTTGACCCTATGTGGGCCAAACTCATGGCTCGATTTGACACCGTAGAGTCCCAACGATGGCACTCCGTCCACGTAACGCGGTGCCCCGCGCCCAACGCGCAAAGGGCCCCCGCCCCGGGCCGATCCTGGTCCTGCATGGCCCGAACCTGAATCCGCCGGGCTTGCGCGAACCCGAGATCTGCGCGGATACCCGCCCGGCCGCGTGACGCCGTGGACCTGCGCAAGCTCAAGAGTTTGATCGAACTGGTGGAAAGTTCCGGCATTGCGGAACTCGAGATCCAGGAAGGCGAGGAACGCGTGCGCATCACCCGAGCCGTAGCCGCCGGCGCGCCCTCGGCGGTCGTGCCGGTGACGTTGCCCGCTGCGACTGCGCCGGCGGCGGGTTCGTTGGCGGCGACGCCCGTGCGCAGCGAAGAGGCCGAACCGGAGGGCCACCAGGTCAAGAGCCCGATGGTTGGAACCTTCTATCGGGCGGCTTCGCCGGGCGCGAAACCCTTCGTCGAAGTCGGCGACTCGGTGGAGGTCGGCGACACCCTGTGCATCATCGAGGCGATGAAGCTGATGAACGAGATCGAATCCGACAAGAGTGGCGTCGTCAAGCAGGTGCTCGCCGAAAACGGGCAACCCGTGGAGTTCGGCCAGCCGCTCGTCGTGATCGCCTGACTTGCCGCCGCTGCGTCCCCCGTCCTCGCCCATCGTGGCCAAGAATCCGAACCAGCTGTTCGGAAAGATCCTCATTGCCAATCGCGGCGAGATTGCCCTGCGCATCCAGCGCGCTTGCCGCGAGCTTGGAATCCGGACGGTCATGGTCCACTCCGAAGCCGACCGCGAGGCGAAGTACGTGCGGCTTGCCGATGAGTCCGTGTGCATCGGCCCGGCCGCATCCGCCGCGAGCTACCTCAACGTGCCGGCGATCATCGCGGCGGCGGAAGTCACCGACGCCCAGGCGATTCATCCGGGCTACGGATTTCTGTCCGAGAACGCGGACTTCGCCGAAAAGGTCGAACGCTCGGGCTTCGTCTTCATCGGGCCGCGGGCCGACACGATCCGGCTGATGGGCGACAAGATCAGCGCCAAGGCGGCCATGATCAAGGCCGGCGTGCCCTGCGTCCCGGGTTTCGAGGGTGCGCTTCCGGAGGATCCGAAAGAAGTCGTGAAGATTGCGCGGTCGGTAGGCTACCCGGTGATCATCAAGGCCTCGGGCGGCGGCGGCGGTCGCGGAATGCGCGTCGTGCACACGGAAGCGGCACTGGTGTCCGCCGTGTCGCTGACCCGCGCGGAGGCACAGGCCGCCTTCGGCAACCCGGTGGTCTACATGGAGAAGTTCCTCGGCAACCCGCGGCATATCGAGATCCAGGTGCTGGCCGACGAGCACAAGAACGCCGTGTACCTGTTCGAGCGCGACTGCTCGATGCAGCGCCGCCATCAGAAGATCATCGAGGAGGCCCCGGCCCCGGGTATCTCGGCGCGCGCGTTGACCCGGATCGGAGAGCGCTGCGCCGATGCCTGCCGCAAGATCGGGTATCGCGGAGCCGGTACGTTCGAATTCCTTTTCCAGGACGACGAGTTCTTCTTCATCGAGATGAACACGCGCATTCAGGTCGAGCATCCGGTCACCGAGCTCACAACCGGGATCGATCTCGTGGCCGAGCAGATCCGGGTGGCGGCGGGCCAGAAGCTGCGCTTCCGCCAGCGCGACATCGTCCGGCGGGGCCACGCGATCGAGTGCCGGATCAACGCCGAGGACCCCTACACGTTCGTCCCGTCGCCGGGGCGCATCACGTCGTACCACGCCCCGGGCGGGCCCGGCATTCGCGTCGATTCGCACGTCTATCACAACTACTTCGTTCCGCCGTACTACGATTCGATGGTCGGCAAGGTCATCGCCTTCGGCGACACGCGCGAGCAGGCGATCGCACGGATGCGAATTGCCCTGTCCGAAATGGTGGTCGAGGGGATCAAGACCAACATCCCGCTGCACCAGGAGCTTCTGCTCGACGAGAAGTTCCTGCGCGGTGGGGCTTCGATCCATTACCTCGAAGAGAAGCTAGCCAAACGCAAGCAGGTGGGCTAGCAGGGAGCCGGGCCGGACGTCGCCCGCTGTTTGCTCGTCGCCGGGTGGCCGGCCTGCCAAGTGGCGTATTCAACCCCGTTCCTGCACGCGCTCCGCCAACAGCGCCAACCGACCCTGCTTCCCCCGTGAGTTACATCGCCCTGCGCTTCGACATCGACGCCGGCGCCGCCGAAGCCTGGGCGGACGCGCTGATGGACTGCGGCGCGCTCTCGGTCGACATCGCCGACGCGCGCGCCGAAACGCCGGCCGAGGCGCCGCTGTATGGGGAGCCGGGCATGGCGCTGACGACCGCGTGGCCGCTGAGCCGGTTGACGGTGCTGTTTTCGGCCGCTACCGGTCTCGCGGCAGCGCTGGCCGGACTGGCGGCGTGCGGCAAGGTGTTGCCTCCGCACGAGACCTATGGCGTACCCGAGCAGGACTGGGTGCGCGCGACACAGGCGCAGTTCACGCCGCTTCAGATCACCGAGGCGCTCTGGATCGTTCCGTCGTGGTGCGATCCCGTCGACCCCGCGGCGATCAATCTCGTCCTCGACCCGGGGCTCGCGTTCGGTACGGGTTCGCATCCGACGACCCGCCTGTGTCTCAAGTGGCTCGCGCGTGAGTTGCGTGCCGGAGAAACGGTCCTCGATTACGGCTGCGGCTCGGGAATCCTCGCCATCGCCGCCTGTTTGTTGGGCGCCTCGCGAGTCGTCGGCACCGACGTCGACCCGCAGGCGCTCATGGCGAGTCGCGCCAACGCCCTGCGCAATGGCGTCAAGCCGGCGTTCCTGACGGTCGATCGGCTCCAGGGGGAACGGATGCCGTTCGATGTCGTGGTCGCCAACATCCTTGCCAATCCGCTGGTGCTGCTGGCGCCTGCGCTCGCGCATCGGGTTCGTCCCGGCGGTCGCATCGTCCTGTCGGGAATCCTGGATGCGCAAGCCGCCACGGTCATCACGTCGTACCGGCGGTGGTTTAATATCGGCGTCTGCGACAGCGACGATGGCTGGGTCGTCTTGGCAGGAGCGCGCCGGGACGAGAATGCCGTCGGCTGACGGCGGCGTAAAGTCACGCGCCCGCGATTCACAACCCGCTTCGCGCCACCTCCGATGCCCGACGAAAAATATACGCGCTGTCCCGGTTGCGCGACCGTGTTTCGCGTCTCATCCGAGCAGCTGGCGATGCACTCGGGGCAGGTCCGCTGCGGACAGTGCAAGACGGTGTTCGACGGCATCGCGCGTCAGGTTACGCTGTCCCCGTCCACCCGGTCCGACGAGGGCGCGGCACCGGTCGACGAGGCAGTGCAGGGCCCACCCGCTTCGACGTTGCGCGACGCGCAGGCGCCGGAGGGCGCTGCGGAAACGGCGGACATGGCCGCGGCGCGCCAGGTCGACGCCCTGGCGGCGCGGGAAGACCGCTTTGCACCCGCGGCAAACCCCAGACGTGGCTGGGCGCGCACCGGCGCGTATGTGGTCACCATCGCTCTCCTCGTGCTGCTGGTCGCAGCGCAGGCGGCATTTCATTTCCGGGATGCCATCACTACATTCTGGCCGGTTGCCCGTCCCGCGTTCGTCCGGCTTTGCGGGGTGGCCGGATGCGCGGTCAGGCCGCTGCGAGATGCGGCGATGTCCCACCTTTCGATCGAAGCATCCGATCTGCAGGCCGACCCCGCGCACAGGGGGCTGTTGATCCTGACGGCGACCTTGCGCAATCGGGCGGGCTGGCCGCTGGCCTATCCGCACCTCGAGCTGACGCTGACCGATGCGCAAGACCGCATTGTCGTGCGCCGCGCACTGGCCCCCGCCGAGTATGCCGGTGGGACGGCGGACCTGCAGGGGGGCATTGCCCCGAACGAGGAGATCGCGATCAAGGTTTTCATCGACGCGAGCGCGACATCGCAGGCCGGTTACCGGCTCTATATGTTCTATCCATGATTGGGGGTGCTTGGATAGGCTGTTCTTGCCTGCGCACCAGCTCGGTGCATCGCTTGGCGTGCATTGAAAAGTTATTAGATACTATTTAACAATAGGTTATCTGTGTTCGTGGCATCATGGCGGTCGAATGCGCGACGGTTCGATCCTGGAAACGGAGCCTTTGATGCGTCGCACCATGAAAATTCAGTTGAATGACGAACATTTGCACCAAAATAGTAATGATCTGGGTCCGGATGCCCCGATATGGTGCCATGTGTGTCTCGGCGACGCGTCGGATCGCCCGATTTCTTGCAATGCAGGGGCTTTCAGGCCGCCAGCGATATGGCATAGTTCTCGCTAATCCCAGCGCGTTCCTTTTGCAATGCACCGTAGATCAAGCCGCGCCCCGACAAGGAGACTCGCATGACCACGCCCGCCGACGTTCTCAAGATGCTCAAAGAAAAGGACGTCAAGTTCGTTGACCTTCGCTTTACCGACACCCGCGGCAAGGAACAGCACGTTTCGGTGCCGACCAAACAGTTCGGTATGGACAAGTTCGAAGGCGGTCATGCCTTCGACGGCTCGTCGATTGCCGGCTGGAAAGGGATTCAGGCGTCGGACATGCTGCTGATGCCGGACGCCAATGCGGCGTACATCGATCCGTTCCTGGACGAGACGACGCTCAACATCACCTGCGACGTCGTGGAGCCATCGGACGGCAAGGGTTACGAGCGGGATCCGAGGTCGCTCGCGAAGCGCGCCGATGCGTACCTCAAGTCCACCGGACTTGGCGATACGGCGTACTTCGGTCCGGAGCCCGAGTTCTTCGTTTTCGACGCCGTCGAGTGGTCGGTCGACATGTCCGGAAGCTACTGCAAAGTGTTCTCGTCCGAGGCCTCGTGGTCGACGGCCGAGAAGTTCGAGGGCGGCAACATGGGTCATCGGCCGACGGTCAAGGGCGGCTATTTCCCCGTGCCGCCGGTGGATTCGCTGCAGGACATCCGCTCGGCGATGTGCCTCGCGCTGGAGCAGATGGGCGTCGAGGTCGAGGTTCACCACCACGAAGTGGCAAATGCCGGGCAGTGCGAGATCGGCACGAAGTTCGAGACGCTCGTGAAGCGCGCCGACTGGCTGCAGATCCTCAAGTACGCGGTGCACAACACGGCGCATGCGTACGGCAAGACCGCCACTTTCATGCCGAAGCCCATCGTCGGCGACAACGGCTCGGGCATGCACTGCCACCAGTCGGTCTGGAAGGACGGCAAGAATCTGTTCGCCGGTGACGGCTACGCGGGCCTCTCCGACTTCGCGCTGTATTACATCGGCGGCGTCATCAAGCACGCGAAGGCGCTGAACGCGATCACCAATCCTGGCACGAACTCCTACAAGCGGCTGGTGCCGGGCTTCGAGGCGCCGATCAACCTCGCGTATTCGGCGCGCAACCGCTCGGCGGCGATCCGGATTCCCTACGTTCCGAATCCCAAGGGACGGCGCATCGAGGTCCGCTTCCCCGATCCGACGGCGAACCCCTATCTTGCGTTCGCCGCGATGCTGATGGCGGGTCTCGACGGCGTGCAAAACAAGATTCACCCCGGCGATCCCATGGACAAGAACCTCTACGACCTCGAGCCGGAAGAGGCCGCGAAGGTGCCGCATCCCTGCGCGTCGCTCGACGAGGCGCTCAATCACCTCGATCGCGACCGCGCGTTCCTGACCAAAGGCGGCGTGTTCACCGACGACATGATCGATGCCTACATCGCGCTCAAGATGGAAGAGGTCACGCGCTTCCGGATGACGACGCACCCGGTCGAATACGACATGTACTTCAGTCTGTAGTCGCGCCGTCACGCGCTTGCTGTTGCAGACGATGGCTGCAGAAGGGGCCGGCCGCGAGGCCCGCCCCTTCTTTGCCTCGCCCGCGATAATTCAATACACTGCGGCGCATGCCGAATCGAGAGCCACGTCGGGACGCCGCAGCGAAAGTCGCGCCCCGCGCGCTGCTTTGCACCTGCCTTTGCGTCTGTTGCGCGGCCAGTGCCGTGGCGGCCACGCTCGCCGAAAAGGCGCGGGAGTCCGGCTGCGTCAACAAGCCGCTGTGGCTCGCCGGCGACACGTACCGCTGCGCAACCGAGTCCGGGGCGTTTTCCTATTTCAACGTGCCGGGTGGCGGCGCAGAGCGCGCGACGCCCAAGGCCCCGACCCCCGCGGGCTACCCGCGCGTCGACCCGGAAACGCAGAAGGGTCGCGATGGCGTCCGGCGCAAGGTGCTCACCGACGAGCTTGCCACCGAGGAAAAGTTGCTCGCCGAGACGCGCATCGCCTATGCCGACGGGGCACCGGTGCCGCTGCCGGAAGAGCGCGCGGACGCCGAGAAATATCGTGCCCGCATCGCGCGACTGCGCCAGTCCGTCGCCGTGCACGAGAAGAACATCGAGGCCCTCAGGAAGGAGCTGGCCGCGGTCAAGTGACGGCAGCGCTCGGCTCGCGGGCGACGGTCGGGCGCGAAAATTGCTGCGTAGCGGTTGCGGCGTACGCGCCGCCGCTCCCGCCGCATCGCCGCCGCCCATGACCGTGATCCCGATTCCTTCTGTTCATCTCGCCGGCGAGGACGCAGCGAGCGCGTATGCCGGCCTCGAACTTCTGGCGACTGCGGTGCTCATGCTCGACAACGCGCGTCGCGTGACCTACGCCAATCCCGCCGCGGAAAATCTGTTCGAGCTCGCGAAGAAGCATCTCGTGGGCCATCGACCGGAACAGATCTTTGCCGACGCGCAAGGACTGTGCGCGGCGATCGACAAGGCCGTGCGCGGTGGCGCGACCTACACCGAGCAGGAGCTGGAGCTCGCCATCGCCGGCAAGGCGAAGCTCCACCTCACGTGCACGGTGTCGCCGGTCGACACGCGCGCAGCCGCGCTGCTGCTCGAGTTCAGGCACATCGATCAGCAGCTGAAGATCGCCCGCGAGGAGCGGTTGAACGAGCAGCGGCAGGCGAACCGCGAGCTGATCCGGAACCTCGCGCACGAGATCAAGAATCCGCTGGGCGGGATCCGCGGCGCGGCGCAGTTGCTCGAGCGCGAGCTCGATCGGCCACAGCTGATCGAGTACACACAGGTCGTGATCGGCGAGGCCGACCGCCTGCAGGCGCTCGTCAACCGTCTGCTGACGCCGCATCGTCTGCCGTCGTTCCGGCGCACGAACATTCACGAGATCGTTTCCCGCGTGCGCAGCCTGGTGCAGGCGGAATTTCCGCGCGTGGGTATCGTCTGCGATTTCGACATCAGCCTGCCGGACCTCGACGCGGACGCGGAGCAGCTCACGCAGGCGACGCTCAACGTCGTCCGCAATGCGGCGCAGGCCCTCGAGTCGACCGCCGCCGACCCGCAGATCCGCCTGACCACGCGCGTCGCGCGCTA
Source organism: uncultured beta proteobacterium (assembly GCA_963708855.1). Classification (GTDB taxonomy): domain Bacteria; phylum Pseudomonadota; class Gammaproteobacteria; order Burkholderiales; family Casimicrobiaceae; genus CAIWHR01. The sequence continues at coordinate 35,057 of CAVPUM010000025.1, forward strand.
CGTGACGCTGGCGAAGAAGCGACACCGGGTCGCGCTGGCGCTCTCGATCGAGGACAACGGGCCGGGTGTTCCCGAAGCGATTCGCGACCGCATCTTCTATCCGCTGGTCTCGGGGCGCGAGGGTGGCAGCGGGCTCGGTTTGACGCTGGCGCAGGCGTTCATCGCGCAGCACGGCGGCGCGATCGAATGCGAGAGCGTGCCCGGGCGCACGGTGTTCACGATTCTCCTGCCGCTCGAACCCCGCCGGCCGGACCCGCCGCGATGACCAACGACGCGCGTGCTCCTGTCGGCGTCAATCCGTGGGGAAGGTCACGATGAAACCGGTCTGGATCGTCGACGACGATCGCTCGATTCGCTGGGTGTTCGAAAAGGCGCTCGAGCGGGAAGGCATACCGTACAAGACGTTCGTTTCGGCTCACGAAGTGCTCCAGGCGTTCGGCACCGACGATCCCTGCGTGCTCGTCTCCGACATCAGAATGCCGGGCGAGTCGGGGCTCCAGCTCCTCGACAAGGTGAAGGAGCGTTTCCCGCGGCTCCCCGTGATCATCATGACCGCGTACTCGGATCTCGACAGCGCGGTGGCGGCATTTCAGGGCGGGGCTTTCGAGTACCTGCCGAAGCCCTTCGACGTCGACCATGCGGTCGCCCTCATCCGCCGCGCGATGGCTGAAGCGCCGGCACAGCCGCCGGTCGAGCCCGCGCCGGGCACCACTCCCGAAATGCTGGGCCAGGCCCCGGCGATGCAGGAAGTCTTTCGCGCGATTGGCCGGCTGTCCCAGTCGAACGCGACGGTGCTCATCACGGGAGAGTCGGGCACCGGGAAGGAGCTCGTCGCTCGCGCGCTGCACCGGCACAGTCCTCGCGCCGCGGCGCCGTTCATCGCCATCAATACCGCGGCCATACCGAAGGACCTGCTGGAGTCCGAGCTGTTCGGCCACGAGCGCGGCGCATTCACCGGAGCGCAGAGCGCTCGCCGCGGCCGCTACGAACAGGCCGAAGGCGGCACGTTGTTCCTGGACGAAATCGGCGACATGCCGCCCGATCTGCAGGTGCGCCTGCTGCGCGTGCTCGCCGACGGCGAGTATTACCGCGTCGGCGGCCATGCCCCGCAGAAGTCGAATGTCCGCGTGATCGCGGCGACGCACCAGAATCTGGAAGAGCGCGTGCGGCAGGGGCTTTTTCGCGAGGACCTCCTCCATCGCCTCGATGTCGTGCGCCTGCGCCTGCCTCCGCTGCGCGAGCGGCAGGACGACATCGCGCCGCTCGCCCGCCACTTCCTGCTGAAGAGCGCGCGCGAGCTGGCCGTCGAGCCGAAGGTGCTGTCCGCCGCCGCACTGAGGCTGCTCGCCGCGTTCGCATTCCCCGGCAACGTGCGGCAGCTCGAGAACATCTGCCATTGGATCACCGTGATGGCGCCCGGCCAGCGGATTGACGTCGCCGACCTGCCGGCCGAACTGCGCGAGGTGCCGGCCGGCGGAGGTGGCGCGGACGCCGGCGGCAGCGACTGGCGAACCGCGCTCGATCGTGAACTGACGGCTGCACTCGCGCGCGGCGAGCAGGGTGTGGGCGATCGCCTGCTGCGTGAATTCAAGCGCACGCTGATCCTGCGCTCGCTTGTGCATACCGGTGGACATCGCATCGAGGCGGCGCAGCGGCTGGGCTGGGGCCGCAATACGCTGACGCGCAAGATCCAGGAGCTCGGACTGGAGCCGGAGCTGAGGAAGGGTGGCAGCGCGGGCGAATGACGCTCGCCCGCAATCCGCCGCCGGCGCTGCGTATCAGGGCCGGAGCTCGACGATCACCGGCGCATGGTCCGACGGTCGCTCGCCCTTGCGTGCGTTGCGGTCGATGTGGCAGCCCGTGCATCGGGCCGCGAGTGCCGGCGACAGCAGGATGTGGTCGATGCGAAGGCCGCGATTCTTCGGAAACGCGAGCTGCCGGTAGTCCCACCAGCTGAAGGTCTTCTCGGGCTGCTCGAACAGGCGGAAGCTGTCGGCGAGGCCCAGCCCGACCCAGTCGCGAAACACTGCGCGCTCGGGGTCGGTGCACAGCACCTGGCCCCGCCACAGATCGGGATCGTGGACATCCCGGTCTTCGGGCGCGATGTTGAAGTCGCCCGCCACGGCGAGCGCCGGATGACGCGCCAGTTCGCCGGCGAGAAAAGCGGTGGCGGCCCGGCACCAGTCGAGCTTGTAGCGGTACTTCTCCGAGTCGACAGCCTGGCCGTTGGGCACGTAGAAATCGACGATCCGCACGCCCGCGACGCTCCCTGCGAGCACGCGCTTCTGTTCGTCGGGGAAGTCGGGCAGCGCCGTCACGATGTCGTGAACGGGGCCGATGCCTTCGCGCACGATCAGCGCGACGCCGTTGTACGTGCGCTGCCCGGCAAAGTGCGGCGCGTAACCGGCCGCGGCGAAATCGGCACACGGAAACTTGCTGTCCTCCGTCTTGGTTTCCTGCAGGCACACGACGTCCGGCTGCGCGGCCGCGAGCCACTCCAGCAGGCGCGGCAGGCGCACGTTGAGCGAGTTGACGTTCCAGGTGGCGAGCTTCAAGGCGGATTGCTCCGTTGCGCGGTGGACGAACGAAAGCCGCGCATCGGCCCTGGCACCGTCCCTGCACGGCGAATTGCGGGCGCCACCGGTGCCGGCTGGCGGCGGCGCGCGCGTCGCTACTGCTTCGGGTACCCGCCGCCAGGAACCGCGACGGCCTCCGTCGCCATCCCGGACGGTGTGGCGCCGGGCGGGGTCGCCGGCGCGGCTTCGGTCGACGCTTTCGCCGCGACACGGCGCGGCGGGGTTTTCGGGTACCCGGCTTCGTCGAGCATCGCCGACCAGCGTGCTTCGTTGAAGCCCTTGGCGATCAGCTTGTCGCCGAGCTGCAGGACGGGGGCCTGTTGCGCGCCCGTCAGCTTCTGCAGCTGTTCGGCCCCCTTGACGTCCTCGACGTTGACGGTCGTGAACGGAATGCCGCGCCGATTGAGCAGGCCCTCCGCATTCTGGCAGACCGCGCCACAGGCAAACGTGTATAGGGTCACCGGAAAACGCTCCGTCGCCTGCGTCAGCGCGACCGGAACGTCATTGTTCTCGATGAAATTGGGAGACACACGCTTCGCCTGGACGTCCTTCGAATCCGATGGCGGCGACCGGTCCGAGTAGACCACCTTGCCGTCCTTGTCGACGTAGCGGAACACCTGCTGAGCCTGCGCTGCGGCGCCGGCCGCGATCACGGCGGCGGCGACGCCGAAGAGGAGCGCAATTCGTCTGCATTTGCGTGCCATGGCTTCTCCTTCGAAACCCCTCACGGGGGCATAGCCATGCCATTATGCCGCAGAAGCGCGTCAAGTTGGGGCGCCCTTCCCCGAAATGCCACGAACGACTCCATCGCATCCCGGCTCCCGCCGCGCGCGAGCACCTCGTCGCGGAATCTGCCTCCGGCGACGGGCGACAGCACGCCGGCCTCCTCGAATGCGGAATATGCGTCCGCGGAGAGGACCTCGGCCCATTGATAGCTGTAGTATCCAGCTGCATAGCCGCCGGCAAAGATGTGCGCGAACGAATCCATGAAGCGGTCGTAGGAGGCCCGTGGCGCCACCGCGACTTCGCGCCGCACCGCATCGAGCACGGCCTGCGGCGGCTCGCCGCCGCGAGGGTCGCGGGCCGAGTGCAGCAGCATGTCGAACAGGCCGAACTCGAGATAGCGGACCGTTGCCAGGCCGCTCTGAAAATTCTTCGCCGCGAGCATCCGGTCGAACATTGCGCGCGGCATCGGCGCGCCGCTGTCGACGTGCGCTGTCATCGGTGCGAGCACGTCCCACTCCCAGCAGAAATTCTCCATGAACTGGCTGGGCAGTTCGACGGCATCCCATTCGACGCCCTGGATGCCCGAGACCCCCGGCACCTCCACGCGCGTCAGCAGCTGGTGCAGGCCGTGCCCGAATTCGTGGAAGAGGGTGATCACTTCGTCGTGGGTGAACGTCGCTGGGCGGCCGTCGGTCGCTGGCGACAGGTTGCAGGTGAGGAACGCGACCGGATGCTGGACGTGCCCGCCCGCGCGGCGGCGATTGACGGCGTCGTCCTGCCACGCGCCGCCCTGCTTGCCGGGCCGCGCATGGTTGTCGAGGTAGAACTGGCCGAGCAGCCTGCCCGAGGCGTCGCTGACTTCGAAGAAGCGCACGTCGCCATGCCATGTCGGCGCCCGGCTTTCGCGGATCGTAATGCCATAGAGCGTCTGCGCCACGTGGAAGAGCCCGGCGAGCACCTTGTGCTCCGGAAAGTAGCGGCGAACTTCCTGTTCCGAGAACGCAAAACGCTTGGCCTTGAGCTTCTCCGAGGCATAGGCCAGGTCCCAGGGCGCGAGATCGGCGAGTCCGAGCTCGGTCCGGGCGAACGCCTGGAGTTCGGCGTAATCGCGCAGGGCGAACGGCCTCGCGCGGCGCACGAGATCGCGCAGGAATCCGAGCACGTCGTCGACGCTCTTCGCCATCTTGGTCGCCAGCGAGACCCCGGCAAAATGTGGGTAACCGAGCAGCAGGGCCGCCTCGTGGCGCAACTCGAGCAGGCGCCGGATCACCGGAGCGTTGTCCCATGCTGGCGACGCGCCCAGGTCCGAGGCGCGCGTCGCGTAGGCGCGATGCAGCGTGGCGCGCAGCGCGCGGTTGTCGGCGTAGCTCAGCACCGGCAGATAGCACGGCATGTGCAGCGTGAGCTTCCAGCCGGCATTGCCATCGGCTTCGGCCGCGGCGCGCGCTGCGGCGAGCACGGCATCGGGCACGCCGGCCAGTTCGTCTGGGTCGGCGACGTAGAGCGCCCAATCGTTGGTCGCGTCGAGCACGTTGTCGTCGAATCGTGCCGAGAGTTCCGCCAGTTCCTCGTCCACCGCCTTGAGGCGCGCCTTTTCCGGCGCGGGCAACTCGGCGCCGCCCAGACGGAAGTCGCGCAGTTCGTTTTCCACGGCTCTTCGTCTGGCCGCGTCGAGCCCGGCGAACGACGGCGACGCCGCGAGCTCCCGGTAACGGCGAAAGAGCCGGAGATCCTGCGCCAGGTCGGTGTGGAATGCGGTGATCCTCGGCAGGTTGCCGTGGTAGACGGCGCGCAATTCGGGCGAGCTCGCGACCGCATTGAGGTGCCGGACGACGCTCCACGCGCGGTCGAGCCGATCGAGCGGGCCCGCCAGCGGCTCCGTCACCGTCTCCCACGTTGCGGGCCGGGAATCGGCGGCGACGTCCTCGATGGCGGCGCGGGCCGCATCGATGAGCAGGTCGATGGCGGGCGTCACGTGCTCGACCCGGATTGCGTCGAACGGGATCGGCCCGGAAAACTCGAGCAGCGGGTTGGCGTTGTCGGTGCCGTTCATCGATTCAAGGGGGGCTGTTCCAGTCGCAACGCGGCATCCAGCCGCGCGAGGTCGTCCGGCGTACCGACATTTGCCCAAAAACCATCGAAAGTCTCGCCGGAGACCCTTCCTTCGGCAATCCACCGTTGGAGGTAGGGCAGCAGTTTGAGCTTCGCGCCGCGTGGAAGTTCGCGGAACAGGCGGGTATCGTAGAGGCCGATATTGGCGTATGTCTGCCGCGGGGTCGCCTCGAGCGCGAGCCTGCCGTCGACCAGCGCGAAATCGCCGCCCGGGTGGTCGGGCGGGTTCGGTACCAGCACGAGATGGACGCGCGCGGGGTCCGGCTGGCTCGCCATGGCGGCGGCCGCCGGGAGGAGCGACGCGTAGTCGAACGTCGTGAAAACGTCGCCCGAGACGATCAACGCGGGTCCGGACGGCAGCAGCGGCAGCGCAGTGGCGATGCCGCCGGCGGCCTCCAGCGGTTCCGGTTCGAGCGACCAGTGCAACATCACGCCGAACGCGGCGCCGTTGCCGAGTGCCGCGACGAGTCGCCCCGCGAGATGCGCGGCGTTGATGACGATGTCGCGGCATCCGGCCCGGGCCAGCGCCTCGATCTGCCAGACGACGAGCGGCTTGCCGCCCACTTCGAGCAAGGGCTTGGGCGTCGTGTCCGACAGCGGACGCATCCGCTCGCCGCGGCCCGCGGCGAGGATCATGGCGCCGATGGACGGGGCGGACGGGCGTGTCACGCGGCCCCGGCGCGCGCGCCGCCCTCGATCTCGCCGATGAGCGTCGCCAACGGGCCGAGCGCGCGGTATCGCGCGCAGGCGGCGCGCAAATAGCCCATCACGCGCGGCATGTCGTCGAGGTAGACCGCCTTGCCGTCGCGGTGACAAAGGCGCGCGAAGATGCCGAGCACCTTCAGCTGCCGCTGCACGCCCATCCACTCGAAGTCACGCCAGAAGTCGGCGAAATCGGCGCCGACCGGCAGCCCCGCCGCGCGCGCTCTCTCCCAGTAGCGCACCGACCAGTCGATCTGCTGTTCCTCGTCCCATGCGATGTAGGCATCGCGCAGCAGCGAGACGAGGTCGTAGGTGATCGGGCCGATCACCGCGTCCTGGAAATCGAGAACGCCCGGGTTGGGCTCGGCGAGCATCAGGTTGCGCGAATGGTAGTCGCGGTGGACGAACACGCGTGGCTGCGCGAGGTTGTTGTCGAGGATGAGCCGGAAGGCGCTCGCGAGCGTCTGCTCCTGCGCCGGCGCGAGCGCGACACCGAGGTGTCGGCCGACATACCAGTCGCGAAACAGCGCGAGCTCGCGCGCGAGGAGAGCCTCGTCGTACGGCGGCAGCGCGTCGTCGCGCGTGGCCTTCTGCCAGCGGATCAGTGCGACGGTGGCGTCGGCGTAGAGTGCCGGTGCGGACTTCGCATCGAGTTCCGCGAGGTAGGTTCTGGAGCCGAGATCGGTGAGCAGAAGGAAGCCGTGCCCGGGATCACCCGCCAGTACTTCGGGTGCGTGCAAGCCGGCGCCCGCGAGCAATCCCGCCACGCGGACGAAGGGGCGGCAGTCCTCCATCGGAGGTGGCGCGTCCATGACGATCAGCGTTGCATGCCCCCGCCACGGCGCCTCGGGCGTGATCCGAAAATAGCGGCGGAAGCTCGCGTCGGAGGAAGCGGGCGCGAGCGCGAACGCGCCGGTGCCGAGCGCGGCCGCGGTCCAGACGGACAGTTCGTCGCGGCGGACGTCGGCGGTGTCCGTGGCGGCCGTCATCGGGCGGATTCGCCGCGAACCAGGAGCCTGTCGGGCGTGATTTTCAGTGCCCGCCCGGCCGCCCGAAGGGCACTGCGCACCCCCGCGGGGGGCAGCGAACGCAGTGAGCGTGGGGGTCGTTCATTCGGGTGCACTAGAATGTGCGATCTTACCATCGGGTCAACAAACACCGGCACGACATTCAGCGGATGATCCCTCACCTCGCCCCCATCGCGTTCGCCCTTGCGGCGCTGCTCGCGCCGCATGCGGCAGCCGGGCAGGCGGCGAACGCGGCGCCGGTGAGCGACGACGCGTTGCCCGAGCCGGGGCTCATACCGGCCCCGCGGCTTGTCCCGCCGCGACCGGTCGATCCGCCTGCGCCGTCGTCCCCCGGCGGATCGCCCCGGCCGCTCTCCGTGCCCGCGGCGACGCTCCCCGACGGCGCGATCTTTCTGCGCGCCGATCGCATCGAGGGCGCCGCCGATCGCTTCGTCGAAGCCGCCGGCAAGGTCGAGTTGCGCACCCGTCGCGACACGGTGCTCGCGGATTGGCTGCGCTACGATTTCGTCAGCGACGAGATCTGGGGCAAGGGTGAGGTTCTGATCCGTCACGGCATCGACTGGATCACCGGACCCGAGGTCCGTTTCAAGCGCGGCGCGGAAACGGGATTCTTCACTTCGCCGCGGTTTTTTCTTGGCGAGAACGGTTCGCGCGGCAGCGCCGCGGAAATCCGCTTTGCCGGCCCCGACCGTTACGAGGCCACCGATGCCCGCTACACGACGTGCGTCGCGCCGCGGGAGGACTGGTACATCCGGACGGGCGAGCTCGAAATCGACAAGACGCGGATGGTCGGCACCGGACGCGACGCGACGGTCTATTTCTTTGGGGCGCCGGTGATCTATTCGCCCTGGTTCGAGGTCCCGCTGTCGAATGCGCGCAAATCGGGCTTTCTCACGCCCACCACGGGCTTGACGGAGATTCGCGGGTTCGAGTACGCGCAGCCGTACTACCTCAATCTCGCGCCCAACTACGACGCGACGATCACGCCCCGCCTCATGACCAAGCGCGGTCTGCAGATCGGCGGGCAGGGGCGCTATCTCTTCGCCAAGGGCCAGGGCGAAATGGCCGCGGAGTATCTGCACGACGACCGCGTGACGGGCACGAACCGGTACGCCCTGTCCACCAGGCACACGCAGAATCTGGATTTCCTGCCCGGCCTCGTCGGTTACTGGAACCTGAACAAGGTGTCCGACGACACCTACTTCGCCGATCTCTCGGACCGCGTCGGACTCACGTCGCAGACGACGCTGCCACGCGAAGGCGGGTTTGCCTACGCCAACGGACCATGGCAGTTTCTCGCCCGGGCGCAGGGTTTCCAGACGCTGCAGGATCCCGCGGCGCCGCAGCCGGATCCCTACGATCGCGTGCCGCAGGCGCTGGTGACACTGCAGGAGCTTGACTGGAACGGGCTCACGTTCGCCGGCATCGGCGAATATGCGTACTTCCGGCAGCCGACGCTCACCACGGGCCATCGCGCCTATGCGTGGCCGACCGTGGCGTGGGAACGGCAGGGCGCGGCGTGGTCGGTCGTCGCGCGCACCGGCGTTCATCTGCGTCAGTACGACCTCAACGAGAAGAGGCCGGATGTTTCCGCGGCCTTCGGCTACGCCATTCCGATATCGTCCGTCGACGGCGGCCTCGTTTTCGAGCGCGACTGGGACATCGCGGGGCGGCGCTTCGTCCATACGCTCGAGCCGCGCGCGTTCTATGTCTATGTTCCCTACCGCGACCAGAGCAAGGCTCCGATCTTCGACACCGCGGTCGACGATTTCAATTTTGTCCAGCTGTTCAGCGTCAACCGCTATCTCGGCAACGACCGGATCGGCGACGCCAACCAGCTCACGCTCGCGATGACGTCGCGGCTTCTCGAGACCGAGACCGGCGCCGAGCGGCTGCGGGTGGCCGTCGGCCAGCGCTTCTACTTCGACGATCAGAAGGTCGTGCTGAACGAGTCGGCGCGCTCCGCCGCCACGTCGGACGCGCTGCTCGGCATCGAGGGCCGCCTGTCCGATGCGTGGGCGCTTATCGGGCTGTGGCAATACAACCTGGACTCCTCGCAGACCGAGCGCCTGAACGCGGGCGTCCGGTTCACGCCTGCGCCGGGCCGCGTGTTCAACGCGAGTTACACCTATAACCGCCAGTATTTCGACCCGATCGGCAAGCAGTCGCAACTCAAGCAGTTCGACCTTTCGTGGCAGCTCCCGGTGAATCCGAACTGGACGCTGCTCGGGCGGTGGAACTACTCGCTGGTCGACAGCAAGACGCTGGAAGCGGTGGCTGGCGTCGAGTACAATGCGGACTGCTGGGCATTGCGGCTCGTCGCCCAGCGCCTGACGACGACTTCGCAGACGACGACCAATTCGGTCTATCTGCAGATCGAGCTGAACGGGCTGGCGCGATTCGGCACCAACCCGCTTGAACTCCTGCGCCGCAGCGTCCCCGGCTATCAGCAGACCAACGATCCAACCGTGTCGCCGCGTTTTCGTGACGACGCCTTCCAGGAATTTTGAGGTCAGCCATGCGCATCCCCAGTCCTCTGTGGCCGTTTCCCGCATGGAGTGCCATGCTGACGGCTGCCTTCTGCGGCATTGGTGCCGTGACGGCCATGGCCCAGGTGCCGGTGCCCGGCCGTGGCGGCGTATCGCTCGCCGGCATCGTTCCGCTCGACCGGGTGATCGCCATTGTCAACGACGAGGCGCTCACGCAATTCGACGTCAACGAGCAGAAGCGGGTCGTGCTGGGCCAGATGAGGACACAGAGCGTCACGCCGCCCGCGATCGATGTCCTCGAGAAGCAGGTGCTCGAGCGGCTGATCACCGAGCGCGCGCTTCTGCAGTACGCGAAGGAAACGGGGATTCGCGTCGACGACACGCAGGTGGAGCGCACACTGTTGCGCATTGCCGAGGACAACAAGCTCACTGCCGAGGAGTTCCGCAAGGCAGTGGAGCGCGAAGGCATACCTTACGCGAAGTATCGCTCCGATATCCGGAACGAGATCCTCATTCAGCGCCTGCGGGACCGCGAGGTCGAGGGCCGCGTCACCGTCAGCGATGCCGAAGTCGACCATCTGCTCGCCACTCTCGAGGCGCAAGCGGGCGGCCAGGTCGAGTACCGGCTTGCGCACATCCTCGTGCTCGTGCCGGAACAGGCCTCGTCGGAGCAGATCGACCTGAGGCGGCGCCGTGCGGAAGACGCGCTGCAGCAACTGCGGACAGGCACCGATTTCGCGCAGGTTGCCGCGAGCTTTTCGGACGCCCCGGATGCCCTGCAGGGCGGCAGCCTCGGCTGGCGTGCCCCGGCGCGCCTGCCGACGGTCTTCGCGGAAACGGTAGGCAGGATGAAGCCGGGCGAGGTTTCCGGTTTGCTCCGCTCGGCCAGCGGCTTCCATGTCGTCAAGGTGCTCGAGACGCGCAGCGGCGATGCCCCGACGGTCATCGAGCAGACGCGCCTGCGTCACATCCTGGTCAAGGTGAACGAGACCACGTCGAGCGACGAAGCGAAGATCAAGATCGATCGGATCAGGGAGCGGATCGAGTCGGGCGCGAAGTTCGAGGATCAGGCCAGGGCGAATTCCGAGGACGCCAGCGCGGCGAAGGGCGGCGACCTGGGCTGGGTCTCGCCCGGCGACACGGTGGCCGACTTCGAGCAGGCGATGAATCGCCTGAAGCCCGGCGAGGTTTCCGCCGCGGTGCGCACGCCGTTCGGCTGGCACCTGATCCAGGTGCAGGAGCGGCGTACGCAGGACGTCACGAAGGAGAAGCGGCGCGAGCAGGCCCGGCAGGCGTTGCGGCAGCGCAAATCGGACGAGGCGTTCCAGGAATGGGTGCGGCAGACGCGAGATCGCGCCTACATCGAGATAAAGACCGACGAGCGATAGCCGCCACGCGCCGCGGGGCGCTACAAAGGGTCCTGGGGCTGCCCCTGGTAGACGTACGCTGCCTGGGCGATCCGACCCTCGTCCATCTGCCTGCGCTCGGCGAGATCGGCCGGACGCTTGTCCCACCAGATCGCCCGGCTCTTCTGCTGTTCGCCCTCGAGCTGCGGCTGCCTGTCCTTCATCTCCCGGATGAAACGGGTGTGGTCGGATTCGTAGTGGCGCGCGGGGAGCATCGGCATGGCGGCGGGTGAGGACGTGACGGCGGATGGAGGGAACACCTATCTTATCATCGAGCGTCCGCCGGGGTCGCGCGCACCGGGCGCTGCGGCCGTCCGGCCACGATCTCGAAGCGGAACAGACGGCACTCGATGGCGCCGTTGAATAGCGGCGTTCGCTTCGAGGGCTTGAGGCCGATGAGCTTGGGCAGACGCGCATCGCCGGTCAGCAGGCATGCGGTCCAACCGGCGAAGCGCTGCTTCAACGCATCGCCCAACTTCGGGTAAAAGGCCGCGAGGCTGGCCTCGTCGTCCAGTCTGACGCCGTAGGGAGGGTTGGCGAGCAGGAGGCCGGAGTGCCCCGGCGCCGATCGCGTCAGCACGTCGCCTTCACCGATCTCGATCCAGGCGAGGACTCCGGCGGCCGTCGCGTTGCGGCGGCACTGCGCCACCGCGCGCGGGTCACTGTCGCTCGCGTAGATCAGGGGCGTTGCCGGCGCAGCGCCCATCCGGTCGCGTGCGCGCTGTCTGATCCGCTGCCACGTCGGGCCGTCGTACCAGGCGAGCTTCTGAAAGCCGAACGTGCGCTGGAGCCCCGGCGCGCTGTCGGCAGCTCGAAGCGCCGCCTCGATCGGAATCGTGCCGGAACCGCACATCGGGTCGAGCAACGGCATGCCGGGAGCCCATCCGCAGAGCGCGAGCACGCCCGCCGCGAGATTCTCGCGCAGCGGGGCGCCATCGGCGTCCCGCCGCCAGCCGCGCTTGAACAGCGCATCGCCCGAGGTGTCGAGATAGAGCGTCGCTTCGCGCTCGGTCAGGTAGGCATGGACTCGCACGTCCGGCCGCTCCTTGGCGACCGAGGGGCGCCGGCCCGAATCCGCGCGGAAACGGTCACAGACGGCGTCCTTCACTTTCAGCGTCGCGAACTCGATGCTCCTGAGCGGTGAGCGCGTCGCGGCCACATCGACGCGCAGCGTTCGCGCGACCGCGAAATGCCGGCCCCAGGGGATTCCCTTGGCCAGCGCATAAAGCTCGTCCGCGTCCCGGTAGCCGCCGTGCGCCACTTGCCAGAGGACCCGGCTGGCAAGGCGCGACTCGAGGTTCGCGTGGTACGCGAGCTCGATCGGCCCGGCGAACGCGACGCCACCCTCGGCCGGCGCGACGAAAGCGCCGCCCAGCGCGGTCAGCTCCGCCGCGAGCGCCGTCTCCAGCCCGCGCGGGCAGGGTGCGAAGAAGCGCTCGTTCACCGCAGCAGCCGCCGGCGGGTCAGCACCAGCGCGACGTAGAAGGCCGCCCCGGCGTATCCTGCGAGCACGGCGAGATGCAGCAGGACGTCGGGCGGTACGCTGTCCATCAGCAGCGGGCGGGCGAGATGGACGGCGTGCGTGAGCGGCAGCACATTCGCGACCGCCTGCAGCGCGACCGGCATCTGCGCGACCGGAAAGAAGACGCCCGAGAGCAGCAGTCCCGGGGTCAGCACCAGCGTGAAGAAATACGTGAAGAAGTCGTAGCCCGGCGCGAAGGCGGTCATCACCAGCCCGAACGCGCCGAACGTGAGGCCGACGAGGAATCCCAGCGGGATGATCCATAGCGCGAGCCAGGAGTGTCCGAAGCCCAGCCCGACGATCACCGCCAGAATCGCGGCGGTTGACATCACCGCCTTCGATGCGGCCCAGATCCACTCGGCAAACACCACGTCGTCGAGGGAAACCGGCGCGTTGATGATCGCGTCCCAGGTCCGCTGCACGTGCATCCGCGAGAAGGCCGAATACATCGCCTCGAAGCTCGCCGTGAACATCGCGGTCTGACACACCATCCCGGTGCCGAGGAAGGCGATGTATTTCATGCCGCCGACTTCCGGCACGAACGCGCCGATCCCGAAGCCTAGCGCCACCATGTACAGCAGCGGATCCGCGACGTTGCCGAGCAGACTCGCGAGCGCGAGCTTGCGCCAGACGAGCTGATTGCGGCGCCAGACGGCGGTCCAGGAGAGCGAGAGCTCGGGCGGTCGCAGCAGAGTGGAAGGCGTCATGTTGCCGGGGTCTCCCCTACCGGTTTGCGGGGACGAGGCCGCGCGACTGCGCTCGGCGTCATTCGCAATTCACGGCGGATCTTCAGTCGCGCAGCTCGCGGCCGGTGAGCTTGATGAAAAGGTCTTCGAGGTTTGCCGGCCGGTGCAGATAGCGCACACCCTGCGCTTCGCCCAGCGCGGTGAGCAGCGGCCGCGCATCGTGCGCATAGCAGAATGCGGTCTCGCCGGTCATCTCGAGGCGCGCCGAAAGGCCGCGGCCGTGCGCATCGGCCCACGCCCTCGCGTCGTCGCCGTAGACCTCGATCACCTCGGGCTCGACGTGCGCGGCGATCAGCGCGCGCGGAGTGTCGGACGCGATCAGCGTGCCGTGGTCGATCACCGCGAGACGCGTGGCGAGGCGCTCGGCTTCGTCCATGAAGTGCGTCGTCAGCAGGATCGTCTTGCCTTGCGACAACAGCTGCCGGAGACCGTCCCAGATCAGGTGCCGCGCCTGCGGATCGAGACCGGTCGTCGGCTCGTCGAGGATTAGCAGCTCAGGGTCGTTGACGAGCGCGCGCGCGAGCGTCAGGCGGCGCTTCATGCCCCCCGACAGCGTGCGCAGGTTCGTCGCTCCGCGTTTCTCGAGACCCGCGAATTCGAGCAGCGCGGGGATGCGCGCCGCGAGCGTCGCAGGATCGAGCCCGAAATAGCGGCCGTAGACCTGCAGGTTCTCGGTGACGGTGAAATCGGGGTCGAGGTTGTCCTGCTGGGGCACGACGCCGACACGCCTCCGCGCCTTCCGCGCCGCCTGCGGCACGCGCTCGCCGACCATTTCTATCGTGCCGCCGTCGGGGTCGATGAGCCCGAGGCAGCAGCGCAGCGTCGTCGTCTTGCCGGCGCCGTTGGGGCCGAGCAGCCCGAAGCACTCGCCGCGGCGGATCGCGAACGAAAGACCGCGGACAACTTCGTTCGCGCCATAGAACTTCCGCAGCTCCGCGACGCGCAGGACGATCTCCCCGTCTGCCGCGGGCTGCGAGTGCGCCTCGGGCCGCCGCTGCTCCGCGTCAGGCACCGGGAACCACCGAATGCCCGTGCCACATGCCGGCGATCGCGCGTTGCAGGCGCGGCAGCCGGCCGTGGAAGAAATGGCCGCAACCCGGGAACACGACGACGGGCAGCTCCTGCGGCCTCGCCCAGGCGAACACGTCGGCCAACGGCACGACGTCGTCCTCCTCGCCGTGGATGACGATCGTATCCGCGGGCAGGGGCGCTGAGGCGAAGCGCCGCACGGCCGGGCCCACCAGCACCAACCGCTCGGCGGCGACCGACCGCGCGAGCTCCGTCTGCACGTAGGTTCCGAACGAGAAACCGGCCAGCACGACCGGCAGCGCTTCCGGTCGATGGTCGAAGCGCCTCCGCGCGTGAGAGAGCGTCGCTAGCGCGTCGGCGGTCTCGCCGACGCCGTCGTCGAAGGCGCCTTCGGAGCGGCCGACGCCGCGGAAATTGAAACGCACGGCGACGTAGCCGAGCGCGACGAACGTTTTCGCCAGCGTCTGCGCCACCTTGTTGTCGAGGGTGCCGCCTTGCAGTGGATGCGGATGCGCGACCAGGGCGATGCCGCGAGGCGTGTGCGCGGGGACGTTCAGCGCGACTTCCAGCGCGCCCGCGGGGCCTTCGATCGTGCAGCGCTCGGTGGACTTCGGCGTCAAATGCGGAGCCTTTCGACGATCTCGCCCTTCACGACATGGCGGTCGATGATCTCGTCGATGTCGGCGCGATCCACGTACGTATACCAGACCGCATCGGGGTAGACGACGAGCACCGGGCCCTCGTCGCAGCGATCGAGACAACCGGACTGGTTGATCCGCACCTTGCCCTTGCCGTTCAATCCGAGCACCTTGATTCGCTCCTTGGCGTAGGCCCGCAGGTCCGCGGCGCCGTGGTTCGCGCAACACGCCTCGGGCGTCTCGCGCTGGTTGCAGCAGAAGAAGACGTGGCGTTGGTAGTGGCTCATGGCGGGTCGGAACGTTGGGCGGCGAGGCGCGGCGTCGCGGTGGCCGTGCCGAAGACGGGGAGAAGATTATAGCGGACGACGGATCGGCGCCCGGCGTGCGCCGCCGTCGCTCCGATATAATCTGCCCGTCCCTTCCCGGGGACGGTACCGTTTCGCTCTCCCTTGAATCACTTTCGCCGGATACTCCGCTACGTCCGTCCCTACCGGGGGGTGTTCGCACTCGCGGTCGCCGGCATGCTGATCGTCGCATCCACCGACGTGATGATGCTGCGCATCGTTCAGCCGCTGCTCAACAACATCGGCGCGGTCAACGCCGAATCGACGTGGTGGCTGCCGTTCGCCCTCGTCGGCGTGTTCCTCCTGCGCGGCGTCGGCTCCTACGTGAGCGACTACGGGCTCGCGTGGATCGGCTCGCGGGTGGTGTTCGACCTGCGCTGCGAGGCGTCCGATCACCTGCTGCGTCTGCCGACGCCCTACTACGACGCGACCTCGGCCGGCTTCCTGCTCTCCAAGATCACGTTCGACGCGCAGCAGATCGCGGCGACCGCATCGGACGCGATCACCGTGGCCATCCGCAACACGCTGACGATTGCGTTCATGCTGGCATACCTGCTGTACATCAACTGGCAGCTCACGCTGATCGCGTTCGCCGCGTTTCCGCTGATCGGCTACGCGCTGAAGAAGATCAGCCGGCGCCTGAAGCGCGTGAGCGTGCTCGTCCAGGAACGCACCGGCGCGCTCACGCATGCGCTGGAAGAGGCCATCGGCGCGCACCGCATCGTCAAGGTGTTCGGCGGCGAGCAGTACGAGAGCGGGCGGCTGCACCACGCGGCGGACCGCCTGCGGCTCGCGATGGCGAAGCAGGCCGCCGCCTCCGCGCTCGGAACCCCGATCAACCAGATCATCGTCTCCGTCGCGGTCGGGGTGATCCTGTGGGTCGCCATCCGCGAGAGCGCGGGCGGCGAGTATGGCGCGGGTGATTTCATCGCCTACATGGCCGCGTTGCTGCACCTCCTCAATCAGCTGAAGACGCTTTCCAACGTGAATGCCGTGATCCAGCGCGGGATCACTGCGGCCGAGAGCATCTTCGCGTTGATCGACGAGACACCGGAGCCGGATACCGGCACCGTCGCGCTCGGACGTGCGCGCGGCGGAATCCGCTTCGACGGGGTTACGAAGCGGTACGCGGAGGATGGCCGGCCGGCGCTCTCGGACGTCGACCTTGACATCGTTCCCGGCGAGTCCGTCGCGCTGGTCGGACCCTCCGGCGGAGGCAAGACGACCCTCGTCAACCTGATCCCGCGCTTCTACCTTCCGAGCGAAGGTCGCGTGCTGCTCGACGGCCAGGATCTGGCGTCGATAAGGCTGGTCGATCTGCGTCGCCAGATCGCTCTGGTGAGCCAGGAGATCGTGCTGTTCAACGACACGATCGCGGCCAACATTGCCTACGGCACCATGACCGGCGCTTCGATGGAGGCGATCGAGCGCGCGGCCGTGGCGGCGAACGCACTCGAGTTCATCCGGACCCAGCCCGACGGCTTCGACACCGTCGTCGGCGAGCGCGGCATCCGGCTGTCGGGCGGCCAGCGCCAGCGCATCGCGATCGCGCGCGCGATCCTGAAGGACGCGCCGATACTGATACTCGACGAGGCGACTTCGGCGCTCGACACCGAGTCCGAGCGGCTGATCCAGGCGGCGCTCGAGCAGCTGATGCGCGGGCGCACGACGATCGTCATTGCGCACCGGCTGTCGACGATCGAATTCTGCGACCGGATCGTCGTGCTCGACGATGGCCGGATCGCCGAGCAGGGCACGCACGCGGATCTCCTCGCGCGGAAGGGCCTTTACGCGCGGCTGCACTCGCGGCAGTTCCGCGAGGAGTGAGCAGCTGGGCCGGAGGAGGCATGGTGTCGGCACAATCCCTCCCGCTCCACTTCGTGAAGGGATAGCCGGGCGGAGCCCGGCCCCATCAGCCGCGGCGCTTCGCCACCCGCGGCGTGACGGTCTTCCATCGCCGGTGCACCCACCACCATTGCTCGGGCCGGGCGAGGATCAGTTGCTCGAGCGCGACGTTGTAGGCGCGCGTCGTGCGGCGGATCGCATCGTTGGCGTCCTCCGCTTCGATCGGCGCGATCGGCGCGCCGAAGCGCAGCACGTGCCGGCCGTCGTCCTCCCGCCAGCTCGTTGCGGGAAGGACGGGGGCACCGGTAGCGAGAGCGATGATCGCCAGGCTCTTGAAGGTCCAGGCCGGATGCCCGAAGAAGTCGACCTCGATGCCGTCGGGAGGGTTCGCGTGCTGATCGAACGGGAAGACGATCACGTCGCCCGCGGCCAGAAGGTCGAGGATCCGGTCGAGCGAGCCCCGCTTGCCGATGACCCCGAAGCCCGCCTGGTTGAAGCGCCGCGTGACGAGCGCATCGAGCCAGCCCGGCTTGATCGCGCGGCGGACGAAATGGAACCGGCCGCGGAAGTCCGGATAGTGGGCGAGGCCGGCGATGGTCGCCACTTCCCAGTTGCCGAAATGGCCGGTGAGCACGAGAACGCCTTTCCCGTGTTGCAATGCGGAGCCGAACGCGTCGGTGTTCTCTATGCGCACCAGCGCCGCCTTCTGCGCTGCCGACAGCCACCTGAAGCGCAGGAACTCGCCGAGCAGCCGCCACAGATGGCCGTAGTGCGCCTGTGCCAGCGTTGCGATCTCGGCCCCGGAAAGGGTCTCGCCGTAGACGCGCCGGAGATTCGCGAGGATGACCGAACGGCGCAGCGGCAGGAAGCGAAAGAGAAACCGGCCGGCCGCCGGCACGTCCGCGCGCGCGCGCTCGGCTTGCGCCATCGCCGAAGCGCTCACGCGATCGTGGGTCAGCGACACGGCGATCGACGCGATGCGGTGCCGCGCGAGGAGCTCCGCGGCGCGCGGCCCGCAAACGAGCCGTGGCGCGCCGTAGTTGTCGCGCGCGATCGAGAAGTCGGCCGGTTCGATCTGTCCCAGCGCCGCCTCGCGCGGGAACAGCTTGACGCACGCCTCCTTGGCGGCGAAGCGGGCCGCGAGGCTCGCCGCTCGACCGGGTCCGTCGCCGCTGTCTTCGAGCTCCTGCGCGGCGAAGAGCTTGGCGAGGTCCTCGGCCGGCGTCGCGTCGAGCAGGCGCTCGATTCTCGCGATTTCGACCGTGTCGATGCCGCAGCGGCCGGCCGGCGCGAGGGCGTCCCCCATCGAGATGGGCGCCCGGCAACCGTTACGCTGCGCGGACGACAAGAGCGGCGTTGGTGCCCGCGAAGCCGCGACAGAAGATCAGCGCGACCTTGCTTCGCGGTGTCTGCTCGGCGGCCGACACGGGCAATCCGGCGCAGGCCGGATCCAGACGCGTGAAGTTCGCAACGCCGGGCACCGTGCCGCGCGCGAGCGCCGCGAGCGCGAGCACCGTTTCCAGAATCCCGGCCGCTGCGATCGTATGTCCGATCGCCCACTTGAAAGCGGTCACCGGCGGGGGCGTGGCGCCGAAGACACGGCGGATCACCGCGGCCTCCGAAATGTCGGACTGCGGCGTGCCGTTTCCGTGCGCGACGACCATCCCGATGTCCGCGGGCGCAAGCGCGGCGTCGGCGAGCGCCTGGCACGCCGCACGAGCAAGGCCGTCGCCGTCGTCACGGATGGTGATCAGCCCCTGCGCTTCGCAGGCGTAACCGCCGCCGAGGATATCGCCCAGCACAGGCGCGTTGCGCTGCGCTGCCGAGGCCTCGGTCTCCAGCAGCAACGCGCCGGCACCTTCGCCGAACAGGCTGCCGTCGTGCCGCGCGTCGAACGGGCGCAGCATTTCGGAGGCGAGCAGCCCGAGGCGGTGGTAGTAGAGCACCATCTGCGGCTCGATAGGCGTTTCGTGCCCGACGGCGACGGCGCGGTCCGCCTCGCCCGTGCGCAACGCCTGGAAGGCTTCGATGACCGCGAGCGTGCCGCCGACGCTGTGGTTGGTGATGCATGCGTTCGGGCCCTTGAGGCCATGCCGGATGCCGATGTGGCCGAGCACGTTGTTGGGCAGCGTGCGCAGCAGCCACATGGGGTTGACCGTGTTCGCGAGCTCGCGGCCGAACGCCGGCAGCTCGCCGCTCGCCGCGGCGAACAGCGGGAAGTAGTCGTACTGGTTCTCGTAGTTGCCCCCGCCCGAGCCGACATAGACGCCGGTGCGGTCGCTGTAGCGCGCGGCAGCGTCGTCGTCCATCGCGTCGCGGTGGACGATAATGCCGGCACCGTCGATCGCGCGTCCCGCAGCGTAAAGACCGACGAGATCGGTGCGCCGGATCAGCTTGTGCAGCTTGCGATCGTCGACCAGCGCGCGCGGATTGAAATCGGCGATCTCCGCGGCGATGCGGCAGGGCCAGCCCGCCGTGTCCCATTGCGTGACCGGCGCGATCGCCGAGCGTCCCGCGAGAACTGCGCCGAGAATCTCGTCCGGCGACATGCCGGCCCCGCACACGGCGCCGCTTCCGGTCACCACTACTCGCGACGGGTTCGTCATTCGCCGGGTCCTCGCGGGTCAGTCGCCGGCAACGCCGTCGACAGCTTCGGGATGGCGGACGACCACGCAGCTGTTCGAACCGCCGAACCCGAACGAGTTGGACATCGCCACGCGAATGCGCTGCCGCCGCGGCGCGCCGGTGACGAAGTTGAGGTCGCAGTCGGGATCGCGCTCCACCAGGTTCGCGTTGATCGGCATTTCACCGCGCTGGATCGCCAGCGCGCATACCGCCACCTCGACGGCGCCGGCGGCCGCGATCAGGTGCCCCATCGTGCTCTTGGTCGAGCTCACGCTGACACGCATGACGTCGGCGCCGAAGACGGCGCGCGTCGCCGCAGTCTCGCTGCGGTCGTTCATTCCCGTCGACGTCCCGTGCGCGTTGAGGTAGTCGACGTCGGCAGGCAGCGCACCCGCATCGGCGATCGCGGCGCGCATCGCCTGTATCGGGCCGTCCCCGTCCGGCGGCGAATCGGTGATCCGGTAGGAGGACAGCGAGTTGCCGTCGCCGGCGAGCTCCGCGTAGATCCGCGCGCCCCGGCGGCGCGCGGCCTTCCACTCCTCGAGCACCAGGAAGCCGGCGCCCTCGCCCAGCAGGAAGCCGTTGCGCGTGGCGTCGAACGGGCGGCTCGCGCGCTGCGGCGTCGCGTTGTCGGCCGAAAGCGCCGAGAGCAGGCAGAAGCCGGAAATGCCGATGGGGCTGATCATCGAATCGAAGCCGCCGGCGAGAACGCTGTCGACGGCCCCGCGGCGGATCAGCTTCAGCGCCGTGCCGAGCGCCTGTCCGCCGGACGCGCAGGCCGTGTGCACGGACGTCGCGTAGCCAAGGATGCCGTAGCGGCGGGCGAGGAGCGAAATTCCCGCGGTCGCCTGGCTGCGGCAGAACACCATCGGATCGTTCGCCGCCGGGTCGGTCAACAGCCGCCCGGCGTGCAGTTCGCCGTCCGTCGCGCTGTGCGCGTAGGTCGCGGCGAGATCGCCGAAATCCGACGTCATCATTCCCGCGCCGACCGCACAGCCCCAGCGCGCGGCGGTCTCCGGCGTCGGACGCACGCCCGCGTCGCGAAACGCCTGCTCCGCCGCGGCGAGCGCGAAACGGTGCGAGCGGTTCGTGAATTTCCGCAGCCTGCGCTCGACGTGGTCGTCATCGCGGAAATGCTTCACTTCGGCGGCGATGCGGACCGGGAAGCCGCTCGCGTCGAACAGACTGATTGGCGCGCCACCGCTCCGGCCGGCGAGGAGCGCATCCCAGGTGGTCTCGACCTCGTTGCCCACCGGCGTGACGAGGCCGATGCCGGTGATGGCGACGCGGCGTCTTCCGTTCATGATTGCGCCGGCTTCGCGCTGACTTCGAGCCGCGCCGTGGCGGCCGTCCTGCCGTCCATCCGCGCTGCGAGGCGGATCGTCGCGCCTTCGGAACCGGACGGGGCGAGTTGCGCGTCGATGTCCACCGCCGTACCCGGCGGCATGAACGAGCGCATCTTCACGTGCGTCAACCGCGAGGGCGCGGGCCTGGTGCCCGCGGGCCAGTATGTCGCCTCGGTCGCGACGCCCATCGCAAGACCGATCTGCGCGTCGAGCAGGAGCGTCGCCGGGAAGACGGGCCGGCGTGGGAAATGGTCGCCGAAGAACGGAGCCGAAGCGGGCACGTAAAGCGTCGCGCTGGCCGAGACGCCGGGGACGCCGGCGGTGCGCACGACGCGCGGCGCGGCAACGCCGCGGAAACGCCCCGCTGGCGCGCCGGTGCCGTGGATCAGCTCGAAGCGCGCCGCGAGGTCGGCCGGCGAATCGAACTCCTCGACGGGCAGCATCGGGCCGAGGCAGTCGACGAGCTCGATCACGTCCGCCCCGTCGACGCGGGCGCGCCCGGCGTAGGCGACCGCGTGCTCGTCGCAGTTCTCGATGTCGACGGCGAGATCGAGCGTGCTCCCCGGCGCCACTTCGGATCGGAACCGCGTCTCGTTGGCGAGTGCGGCGACGGGCCGGCCGCGAAAGCCCACGTGCGCCATGGCGACCCACGCCGCGAGCTGCCCGACGGCTTCGGCGACGAGGCAAGCGGGAAACGCGCCGATGTCCGCCGGCACCGCGTAGCGCCCGCGCGCGCGCCGTCCCGCGTCGTATTCGACGATGCGGTCGACGAACGAGAACGCCGCGAAGTGATCACCCATGCGCAGTCGCGAGGGCCCGTCGAGGCGGCAACCACGGCATCATCCGGCCGCTTTGGTCTCGCGCTGGGCCGCGACGACGAGCTTGCAGAACGTTTCGGTCGTGAACAGCCGAGGGATGTCCTTGACCTTGGTCGGCGTCCGGAAACGATCGGGCGGAACCTCCGACAGGTAGGTGCGCAGCTGCGCGAGGCCGACGTCGGTGACGAGGCCGTTCTGCTCGAATTCGGCCTCGGTCAACGTGCCCCGGGCGTTCTCGACGATCTTGCCCCGCGGTATCTTGACCTTGAACGCGCGCTCGAGGCGGAAGACCATGTCGAGGAAATCGATCGACTCCGCGTCGAGGTCGTCGATCAGCGACGCGTCGGGCTTGACGTCCTCGAGGTCGCATCCCAGCGCGTCGGCGATGGTCGCCGCAACCGTCGGCATTACCGCGAGTATGTCTTCCTTGGATATTTGCGCTTGCGTCATTGTCGTGATTCCCTTCATTCCATTTTGAATCCGCCGTCGACGGCGAACACCTGGCCCGTGACGTAGTCCGCGTACGCCGAAACGAGAAACCACACCGCATAGGCGACTTCCTCCGGCCGGCCGTAGCGCTTGAGCAGGATGCGCGCCTTCACCTCGTCGCCGGCCATCTCGCGCACGTCCTTCGACATGTCGGTGTCGATCACTCCGGGCGCCACACAGTTCACGTTGATCCTGCGCGGCGCGAGCTCGACCGCGAGCGCGCGGGTGAACGCATTGATCGCGCCTTTGCTCGCCGCGTAATTGGTCTGGCCCCGGCCGCCCTTTTCGCCGGCGACCGAACTGATGTTGACGATCCGGCCCGCGCGTTGCGAAACCATGTACGGAACGACTGCGCGGGTCACGTTGAAAACGCCGGTGACGTTGGTGTCGAGCACGACCGCGACGTCGTCGTCGTCGAACGCGGCGAGAGGGTTGTCGCGGATGGTGCCCGCGTTGTTGACGAGGATGTCGATCCGGCCACAGCGCTCGGCGATGCTCTCCACCGCCGCCGCGCAGGCCCTGGAGTCGCGGATGTCGACTTGCAGGGCGGCGATCGCGTGCCCGGTGGCGCGGCCATCGGCCACGACCGCATCGGCGGCCGCCGCATTGCCGCGATAGAAGAAGGTCACGTCCGCGCCCTCCGCGGCCAGCAGCAGGGCGATCGCGCGCCCGATGCCGCGACTGCCTCCGGTGACGATGGCGGACTTGCCCGATATTGCCGGGTCGGGGCGCACGCTCGGCATCATCCCGAAATGGCGAAGCCGCCGTCGACCACCAGCGTATGGCCGTTGATCATCCCGGCCTCGGGGAGGCAGAGCAGGTAGACAGCGTCTGCCACGTCCTCCGGGCTCAATACCGGCCCGGCCGGCGTGCGCTCGGCGAAGTTCGCAAGCAGCTCGTTCCGGTTGGGGAAGTAGGCGAGTGCGTCGGTGTCGACGACGCCGGCGCTGACCGTATTGACGCGGATGCCGCGCGGCCCGAGCTCCTGCGCCAGCGCGCGCACGAGGGATTCCAGCGCGGCCTTCGACGCGCCGATGAAGCCATAACCGGGCATCGCCCGCTGCGCGCCCAGGCTCGACATGGCAACGATGCGCGCGCCGGCGGGCATCAGCGGCAGACCGCGCTGGGTGAGGAGATTGAGCGCGAGCGCGTTGGTCTCCAGGCACCACCGCCAGTGCTTCAGCGTCATTTCTACCGTCGGTTTCAGGACGCCCGACGCGGCATTGCTCACCAGAATGTCGAGCCGGTCGAAATGCTTGCCGAACTCGGCGAAGATCTCGTCGACGGAATCCGGGATGCCGACGCTGCCCTGAATGGCGACCGCGCGGCGCCCCAGCGCGCGAATCCCTGCACAGAGGCTTTCGGCCTCCTCGGCGCTGTTGTAGTAGTTGGCCGCGATGTCGCAACCCTCGCGGGCAAGCTTCAGCGCGACGGCGCGCCCGATGCCGCGCGCGGCGCCGGTGACGAGAGCGACCTTTCCGGCCAATACACCGGGCATGAGCGGATTGCTGCTGCGTTCTTGGGTCATGGGACCCGGCGTGGGCGCCGTCGGGGCAGGCAAAACCGCTATTTTAACCCGTCCGCCACAGCGCGCCTCGCACGGATGAGACGCTGCACCTCGATCGCCCAGTGCTTCTTGACGCCATGCCAGACGTCCGCCGCCCACAGCACGCCGTTGCCGGCATTCTCCGGGGGAACCGCGACGCCCGCGTCGGCGGCTCGGTAGGCGTCGATCCAGTTGCGCGTCGCGGCGTGGGCGGCGAGGGCATCCGTGTCGGGCACGAAGACGTGGCTGTACCACGCCGGGAGCATCACGCCGCGCACGAGCGTGTTGCCTTCGCGGCGGAAATTGACCGCCTCCGTATCGCCGGGCAGAGTCCAGGCAAGGAAATCGAGCCCGATGGCGAAGCCGGTGAACTCGTCCACCGCGTCCGGGATCGTGTTCATCCGCCCGACCATGCTCCACTGGTTGGGCAAGAGCAGCGCCGCGCCCCCGGCGCCAACGACGGACACGTAGGAGACGGTCAGGCCGACGACCGGCCGTTCGGCCCCGGTCAGCGGATCGACGATGGATGTCCGATCCTCCGAAGCATCCGCCAGCGGATTCCAGACCGGGATCGGGTGATCGTAGCGCCCTGCCAGTTCGTAGAGCACCTTGAGGGCCTGTACCCCGCCCTGGCTGTGTCCGATCATCATGGGCCGCATGCCGTCGCGCTCGTAATGCCACGCGATGAATCCGGCGATCTGCGCGCTGTCCTCGTAGGGACTGTGCGACCAGCGCCCGTCGCCCGGGTGCCGTATGCGGTTCTCGGGGTAGCCCATGCCGGTCAGGAACCGGCCTGCGGACTCCATCATCAGGTGGACAGGGTAGATGCCGCCATGGAGCAGAACGATGCGCGGCGCCGGTCCCCGCGCAAGCGTGTCGCGCACGTCCTCCGCGGTGACCTGTTCCGGATCGAGGGCAAGGATCCGGTCCTCCAGCGCACGATCGATCGCCACCGAGCGCAGAACGGCTTGCGCCGCGGGTCTGGACACGACACCGGCGTCGGGGACCGCCACCGGCCGCGTCGCGCAGCCGCCGCCGGCGAACACCACGAGGGTGAGGGCCACCGCCAGCGCGATTGGGCGAAGATGATGGCGGAAGGTCATGAGTCGAGACGGGTCAAACGGCCCACCATGCCGTCGGCGACACTGTCGATGTCCGCTGCGGCCAACACGGCGCACTGGTACGAAATGCCCGCGTGCAGAACGCCGGCGGCGATGGTCGCCGCGACGACCACCGGCGCGAGCGGGCCGGTGGAGACAGCGCGCAGGTATTCGGGGGCCGGCATTCTTCCGCCGGCATTCTCCCAGAGCGAATCGACGTTGACCAGTGTGACCGCGCCCCACGTCGGATAGTTCTTGGCGTAGAAGCCCGCTCGCTGCTCGCGGGACAGGAAGGGCCACAGCACGCTGCTCGCGGCGACCCCCGGCAGACTCTGCAAATAGAGCTTGGCGTGCCTGATGCGCGCGGTTTCGGTGTGAATGTCGCGCGCGAGCTGCTCCAGAGCCATGCCGGGGGGCAGCGGATGCGAAACGCGGAACGAGCTCAGGAACTGGCCGAAGGTGACGTTGGGGTCGTAACCGAAATCGCGCCGAAGATTGACGATCGACGCGACGGCGAGCTCGTGCCGGCGCTCTTCGGGCGCGCGTTTGCCGGCGAACGGTTCCAGCGCCCGCAGCAAGGTTGCGAGCAACAGGTCGTTCAGGGTGACACCCCAGGCGCGCGCCGCGACGAGGAGCGCCGCGAGCTCCGGCGGATCGAGGCGGCGATAGACGAAACCGTTGGCGGGGCTCCCGCCCTGGAGGCCGCGGGGTCGCACGGTGCGCCTGCAGCTGGCCGCGATGCTCCGCAGGGAGCGCACGCCCTTCAGCGCCGGCGCGGCTTGCCTGAGCAGCAGCCGTCCATAGGTGGCCGGGTAGCGGTCGAGGCGACGGGGAGGCGGCGCTTCGGGCCTGTCGCCGAGGTATCGGGAGACGATGCCCTCGAGGAGGATCACGATCGAGTCGCCGCCGGCGATCACATGGTCGTAGGCGAGGCCGAGGTGGAACCGGGGCCCGTTGTCGATGCAGAAGAACCGGAACGGGTTCAGCCCCCCGTCGCGTGCAAAGGGCACATTGAGCTCGTGCTCGATCGTCCGCGCGAGCACGGCACCCGGCTGGGGGCCCCCCGCGTGGACGGCGAGCACGACCTCCGCCGGACCTCCCGTGTATTCGAAGCGGCGGCGCGCGACGTCGAGCGTGAACCCGGTAAGTCCGAGGGCGCCGAGCTGGCGCGCGATGATCGCCTCCAGCCGCGAAACGTCGAGCGGACGGTCAATGCGGCCCACGTGAATCGCGGTGTACGGATGAAGATCCCGCCAGCGAAGCATCGACGCCTGGAACAGGTTGAGGCGCCCCTTCATTCGGCGCTCCGGCGCTGTGCTCCGAGGAGCCGCCTTGCTTCGATCGTCCAGTGCCGCTTCACGCTGTGCCAGATGTCGGCGGCGTGGACGAGGTTGGTGGCATCGACCGCAGGATCGTCCGGGATCGCCGCGTTGCCGTCGGGCGTGTACGTCTCGATCCACGTCCGGGTGATCGGGTCGTCGGCGAGATGGCGGGTCTGCGGCAGTCCGATGTGCGTGTACGACGCCGGAAGTATCACGTTGCGAACGGCTGCGGATTGGGTTGCCCGATAAGGGTCGGAGCGGGGGAACAGCCCCGCGATGAGGTCCCATTCGATGGCGAACCCCGTGAATTCCTCGACGCTGTCCGGGATCTCGCGAAGCCTGCCGAGCATCTCCCATTGACCGAGCAATACGCGCGCGAGCTTCCCCGTGGCAATCGCCGCAACGTAGGGAAGCTGGAAGCCGACGACCGGGCGTGAAGCGCCACTCAACGGATCAACGAACACCGTCCGCGCCTCCGCGGCGTCGGTCACCGGATTCCACACCGGGATCGCGTCCCCGAATGCGCCGGCGAGATCATGCAGCACGCGGATGGCCATCATCCCGCCCTGGCTGTGCCCGATCACCAGCGGACGCACGCCTTCGGCCTCGTAATACCAGGCCAGCGTGCCAGCGACCTGTCGGCTGTCCGCGAAACTGCTCGACGAATAGCTGCCATCGCGCGGGTGCCGGACCCGCTCGGGCGGGTAGCCCATCGCGATCAGGAACTCCGCGAACGGCGCCATGGAGGCGGGGGCGAAGCTGCCCTGGAACAGGACGATCCTCGGCGCCGGGACTCGCGCCAGGACCTCCGCGACGTCATCCCCGCTGACCCGGTCAGGGTCCAGGGCGAACAGCCGCTCCACCAAGGCTGGATCATGGCGGGCGGCCTCCGCCGGCGTTGCGGTTGCGGCCGTCCCCGCGCCAGCGGGCAGCGCCGCCACGGCGCCGATCGCGATCGCGCACAACCATGCCGGGACCGAACCCGCGGGGAGGATGCGCATGCCCATTCGCGACCGCGGCGCGTTCAACGCGCCGGGCGGCGGGGAAGGAAACGGCCCGTCCTGCGCAGGTATCGCGCGTAGGCATCGCCGTGCACAGCGGAAAGATGCCGTTCCTCGTTGCGCGCCTTGAGGTTCATGAGGACGATGTGCACGCCCGCAATCAGCGTCATCGGTCCTGTCGGCACGATCGCCACCGAACAGAGCATCAAAAGGATGGAAAACGCGTAGATGGGGTGCCGGACGCGCGCAAACAGTCCGTCGGTGATGAGATCCGTCTTGCGTTCGACGCCGACGTCCATCCGCCAGTCGCTGCCCATCCGCAGCCAGCATCGGATCGTGCCGGCGAGCGCGGCCACGGCGGCAACAGCCGCGACCCAGCGCAATGCGGCGAACGCGGGCTCGCCCAACGCGAATGCGGGAAGCGCCGGGACCGCGCCGGAGCGCGTGAGCGTTGCCCAGGGCAGGAAGATCCAGGCGGTGACGAGCGGTACCCAGACGAGCCACATGAGGCGTTCCAGACGCTGCTCGGGGACGAGCCCGACGACCTTGCGGGTGGCACGGCGAACGCGGGCGATCATCACGCCGACCCCGATCCAGTACGACGATACCGTGGCGACGAGCACGGCGAGCGGAAGATCTTGCATCGGTCGAGGATTCTAGCGTCGCTTCGGAGCGTCACCACGACTTACCCGCCTGGAACGACGGGACAACTCCCGCGACGAGGTGGACGTCGCCTTTCATTATGCCAGTGTCGCGACGGGGCGCGGACGGCGGGAAATCCCCGTTTAATGGGCTCGCCGTCGGGGCCTCCGATATAATCGCAACTCCGAGCGGCCCAACAGGGACGCCTCGACTCCTCCCAACCCACTGCCTGATGCCCGACCGCCGTCTCGTGGAACGTGCCGCGGGCTTTGGCCCATCCGCGGTGGCCCCGGGGCTGCGCACGGCACGCGAGCGTGCCGAGAACGCCGTCAAATGGGCGGCGGTCCTGCTGGGATTTTCCATTCCCGTGTCGGTCGTGCTGGACAACGTCCTGCTTGGACTCATCCTGCTCGCCTGGGTAGCTGGCGGCCGGTACCGGGACAAGCTCGCGTCGATTCGCGGCAATCCGGTCGCCTTGCTGGCGCTCGCGCTGTACTTCCTGTTCCTCCTGGGCTCCCTTTACTCGATCGGCACGGCCAAGGAGGTGCTCGAGGAGCTGGCGAAGGCCTCGCGGTTGCTGCTGGTCCCTGCGCTGATATTCTTTCTGCGCGAACCGGTCTGGCGCGAGCGCGGCATCGCCGCCTTCCTCGCATCCATGCTCGTGACGCTCCTGCTGTCGTATCTGATCTGGCTCGGCGTGCTCTCCGGCAACGGATGGCTCAAAGGCGCGCCGCTCGACCCCGTCGCGTTCAAGGCGCACATCACGCACAACGTTTTCATGGCGTTCGCGGCCTTTCTGCTCGCGCAGGCGGCGCTTGGCGCGGCGACGCGCCGGGGCGCGATCCTTCTCGCCGCACTCTGTGCTGCCATGGTGGCCAACGTGCTGCTGATGGTGCCGGGACGCACCGGCATCGTCGTGCTGCTCGTGCTCTTCGTCTATTCGCTATGCCGCCGGCTCCGCTTCCGGGGGCTCGCGCTCGCCAGCGTCGCGCTCGGCGTCCTGGCGATGGTCGTGTTTGCGTCGCCGGAGAGCATGCTGCACAAGCGAATCACGCTCGCCGACGAGGAGTTCCAGCAATGGCGCGCCGGCGTTCCCCCCGCTCCGACATCCTCGGTCGGGCTGCGCCTCGAGCTGTTGCGCAACACGCTGCGGATCATCGAGAGCAATCCCGCAATCGGCGTCGGCACCGGCGGCTTCGGCAAGGCCTACGCGGATCGCGCGGGGGGCACCGCGGCCGGCGCGGCGCACAATCCGCACAACGAGATCCTGATGATGATCGCGCAATTCGGGATCGCGGGATTGGTGGTCCTGAGCGGCCTGTTCGTGACGCAATGGCGGGTGGCGGCGCGCCTGCCCGGCCGTTTCGAGCCGGCGGCCGCGCGGGCCCTGGTGCTGACCTTCGCCGTGGCGAGCGCGCTGACTTCGACGCTGATGGATCACAGCGAGGGGTTCCTCTTTGCGTATATGAGCGGACTCCTCTTCGCGGGCTATTCCGTCGACGGAGTGCAATCGCGGGCGGACGCGGCGTGAGCTCGGGCGACCTCGGCGCGCGTGCGCCGGCGGTGCGGGCACCCGCCAGCGTGCTGGTGGTCGTCACTCGCCGAAGGGGCGATGTCCTGCTCGTTTCGCCCTTGATCCGTTCGCTCAAGATGGCGTGGCCGCAGGCAGGGATCGATGTGCTGGTCTTCGCCGGCACGCAGGGCGTGCTGGAGGCGAATCCGGACGTGCGGCATGTCATCACCATCGCCGAGCGGCCGGGCTTGTTCGCGCACCTTGCGCTTGCCGCCAGGTTGCTGCGGCGCTACGACATCGCCCTTTCGTGTCTCGCCGGCGACCGGCCGACGGCGTACGCGGTCGTGGCCGGGCGCTGGCGGGCGGGCATGGTCGGGTCGGGGAGCGGCGCGCCATGGAAGCGCAGGGTCCTGTCCAAGGCGATCGCTTTCGACGACCTCGACACCCATACCGCTGCGATGAATCTGGCCTTTGCCGAAGTCCTGGGCATCGCCCGGCACCACGACATCGGCATCGGCTGGACTGCGCGGGACGCGGCGCACGCGACGGCGCTGCTGGGCGCGCGCGACACTTCCTACGCGGTGCTGCACGTGCACCCGAAGTTCAACTACAAGATGTGGCACGTCGACGGCTGGGTCGGCCTTGCGCATTGGCTGGGCGACCGCGGGTTCGACACGATCCTCACGGGCGGCGTCGAGCCGGGCGAAATGCAATTCGTGACGTCGGTCGCGGCGCGCATGCCCGCTGGAACGGTCAATCTGGCGGGGCAGCTCACCTTGGCGCAGACGGCGTGCGTCATTGCCGGGGCGCGCCTTTTCGTCGGGCCTGACACGGTGACGACGCACATGGCTGCGGCGCAAGGTGTGCCCACGGTGGCGCTGTACGGCCCGTCCAATCCCGTGAAGTGGGGGCCCTGGCCGCAACGGTTTGCAGGCGCGCCGTCACCTTGGCGACGCTTCGGCACGCAGGCGATGGGCAACGTCCAGCTGGTCCAGGGTTCGGGTGCTTGCGTTCCCTGCATGGCGGAAGGCTGCGACCGGCACGTGGCGAGCTTCTCGGATTGCCTGCAGCAGCTCCCGCTGTCCACGGTCATCGCGGCCGCGGAGCGCGCCTTGGCCGCGCCCTCCGCCTAGCGCACGCACGAGCGCGCCGAGCCGCCCCGGGCGCGAACGGCTCCCTCTCGGAGGGGGGCGCCCAATGCCAAGCGTTCACCGGTGAAGTTGTGGGTCATTGCATTCAGCGCGGTTCACCCCACCGTGGCTTCCCGGCCAGGGCGAACAGGAACGCACACGCGACGGCCGGCCAGAGCAGGAGCACCGTATGGGTGAGACCGTTGAAGTTCAGCAGGTGGCCGTAGGATCCGTTGAAGAGCCCGACCGGCGCGCGCGCAAACAACAGGTCCGGCAACAGCAGGGTCGCGAACAGCGATGAGAGCAGCGCGACCGCCGCGAGCGTGACCTGCGCAGGGCGCGGCAGCCAGATCGCCAGCGAGAGCAGGAGCGAACCCGCCGCGACGCCCAGTGAAACCGGGGGGGAGAGCCAGTTCTCCCACGCCGCGGGCCGGAGCAGGGCGGCGGCGGCGATTCCCTTGACCAGCGCCGCCGCGCCGACCAGCAACAACGCCGCGCCGGCGACGTAGCGCCGCTCGCGCAGCAGCAGCGCCAGAAACAGGCCGACGCCCAGCAGCTGGAAAGCGGTGTGCGCGCCTTCGACCACGGTAGCCGCGAGGTCCGGCGCCATGCCGGGGGCGCCCGGTCGCGACGCAGAGTCGTACATCGTGGCGAACAGCGGAATGCCCGGATTCACCTGCACGGCGAGCCAGATGACGAGCAGCGCGATCCCCACATCTCCCACGGTGCTCGGCAGGAACCAACGGTGACGCGCCGCCGACATCGTCGCCTTCGCGCGTGGCGAGCGCGACAGGACCAGCGCGAGCGCGCTGCCCAACGCCGTTCCCGTTACATTGCACAGCAGGTCGGCGAGGCTTGCGTCGCGTGTCGGAAGAAACATCTGCAGCGTTTCCAGCGCGAGCGACAGCAGGGTACCGACGGCTACCGTGACGGACAGGGTTGTCACTGGCAATCGCCGGGGCTGCGCGAGTGCGACAAAGAAGCCGAACGGAAGGTACGCGACGAGGTTGCTGATGATGTCGTAGCGCACCCAACGCGGCGGCCAGGGGGCGAGCAGAAAGAACGCGGACCCCGATGGCCGTTCGAGCCATGGCTCGAACGGCTGCAGGCTCGCGTAGAAGATGGCGAGGCCGTAGAGTCCCGCAAGGAAAACCGGGAGCAACGAGCGCGACGGCGCGGCCGGCACCACGACGGGACGGCGCGTCAGGGAGGACCGCGCGATGCCGGCGCGGATTCGCCGCTCAGCGACCGGCCTTGATCCCTGTCCAAAGCTTGTTGCGCAGACGGCGCTGCGCGCCGGTCAGGTCCTGGAGCTGCTCGAGCTTCGCCTGGACCGCCTTGTCCGGGAAGATCGCCGGGTTCTTCAGGAGCTCGGGCTTGATGTACTTGACGGCATCCGTGTTCGGATTCCCGGAGCCGATCAGATTCGTGAGCTCGGCCGAATTCTTTCCTTCGAGCATGAAGTTCATGAACTTCAGCGCGAGGTCCGCCCGGGGGGCGCTCTTGTCGATCACCATGTTGTCGAGGGCGAGCACCGCGCCCTCCTTCGGCATTCCCTGCAGGACCCGGAACTTGCGGCCGGCGGCCTGCGCGTCCAGGTTGGCCTGGAAGATGTCGTTCGAGTAGCCGTGCACCACCCAGATGTTGCCGACGGTCAACTCCTTGATGTAGGACGACGCGTTGAACGCGGCCCAGTAGGGCTTGGCCTTCTTGATCACCGCGACCGCCTCGTCCCAGTGCTTCGGATCGACGTCGTTGGCCGAGTAACCCAGGTACTTGAGCGCGGCTGCGAAGAGCTCGTTGGCGCTGTCGAGGACGGTGACGCGGCCCTTGATCTTCTCCAGGTGCTTCGGGTCGAAGATGAGGGCCCAGGTGTCCGTGGGCAGGCCCAGCTCGCGGATCTTCTCGTCGTTGTATCCGATGATCGTCGTGGACATCGCGTACGGGATCGAGTACTTGTTGTCGCGATCGAACGGCGTGTTGAGAAAGACGGGGTCGATGTTCTTCAGATTGGAGAGCTGGCTCTTGTCGACGGGCTTCAACCGACCGCCCTTGATCAATGCCTGCACGGCGTTCGAGGTGGGCACGTACATGTCGTAACCCTTGGCCCCCGCGGCGAGCTTCGCCAGCAGTTCCTCGTTGTCGGAATAGTAGGTCTGGACGACGGTGCACTTGCAGAACTCCTCGAAGCGCTTGACGGTCTCCGGCGCGAGGTAATTGTTCCAGTTGTACAGGTGGAAATCGTCCTTGGCAGCGCCGGCCGGCAAGGCGAGCATCAGCGCAGCGAGCAGCAGTACGAGCCGTTTCATGGTTTCTCCTCTTGGGTGCCCAGCAGGCTCGGTGCGAGCCGCGAAGCGGTGATGATAAGCGCGAGCGTCAGCAGCATCAACAGGGTCGACACGGCGTTGACCTCCGGAGTGACCGCGATCTTGATCATGGAGTAGATCTGCAGCGGGAGGGTCACGGTGCCGGCGCCGGCCGTGAAGAAGGTGATCACGAAGTCGTCGATCGACAACGTGAACGCCATCAGCGCGCCGGCGATGACCCCGGGCATGATCAGCGGCAGCGTCACGTACCGGAACGCCTCCAGCGGCGTGGCGCCGCAGTCCCGGGCGGCCTCGGTCAGGCTCTCGTCCATCCCGGCGAGCCGGGAGCGCACGACGATGGCGACGAAGCCGACGCAGAACGCGATGTGCGCCAGCGCCACCGAGACGAGGCCCAGCGTGAAGTTGAGCAGCACGAAAAAGATCAGCAGCGCCACGCCCATCAGGATCTCGGGGATCGCGATCGGCGTCAGCACCAGCACCGGGAGCAGGCGCAGCTTGTACCGGTACATCGCCACCCCGGCCATCGTGCCCAGCACCGTCGCCACGAGGCTTGCGACCAGCGCGATCAGGAGCGAATTTCCCGCCGCGGCGAGCATCTCGTCGTTATGGGCGAGCTTGTAGTACCAGTCGAGCGTGAACCCGACCCATTCGGCATTGAGGCGCGAATTGTTGAACGAGTAGACGACGACGATGACGAGCGGGATGTACAGGAAGGCGTACCCCACCGCCGCCGCGATCCACAGGCCGAGCGGTC
Organism: uncultured beta proteobacterium; assembly: GCA_963708855.1. Taxonomy (GTDB): domain Bacteria; phylum Pseudomonadota; class Gammaproteobacteria; order Burkholderiales; family Casimicrobiaceae; genus CAIWHR01. The sequence continues at coordinate 68,833 of CAVPUM010000025.1, forward strand.
GCCTACGCACGACGCTCCCCTGCACTCGAGGGCGTGCCGAGATTGCCGCGACCCACCCAGGCCGCCAGTCCCGCCAGCAGCAGCGCCGCAAGCGTCAGCACGATGGAAAGCACGCTGCCAAAGGGCCAGTCGCGCGCTTCCAGGAACTGCTGCTTGATGACATTGCCGATCAGGCTGTCTTCGGGGCCGCCGAGAATGTCGGGAATCGCGAACATGCCGAGCGCCGGGATGAACACCAGCGCCGCGCCCGCGTACACGCCCGGCAGCGACAGCGGAAACGTGATCCGCCAGAACCGCTGCCATGCGGAAGCCCCCAGGTCCTGCGCGGCGTCGAGCAGCGCCTGGTCGTGCTTCTCCAGGTTCGCGTACAGGGGCAGCACCATGAACGGGAGGTGCACGTACACGAGACAGGCCAGCACGGCGAAGGAACTGAACAGCAGCGAAACCGGCTCCATTCCGAAGGCGGCGAGGATGCCGTTTACGCTGCGCGCCAGCGCCGCCTGGGGCCCGAGGATGATCATCCAGGCATAGATCCGGATCAGGAAGTTGCTCCAGAACGGCAGGATCACGAGGAGCAGCAGCAGGTTGCGGTGCTGCTTCGCACTGCGGGCGATCAGCGCCGCCAGCGGGTAGGCGAGCGCGAGGCACGCGAGCGTCGTCAGCAGCGCATACCAGACGGACTTGAGGAAGACCTCGGCGTAGACGGGCTCCGCGAGGAAACGTGCGTAGCTGTCGACATTGAGGTCGAGCGCGCCCTCCTCGTCGACCAGCGGCGCGAGGCCGCCGAATTCACCGGGCGTGCGGAAGGACGCGAGCGCCATGATGAGCGTCGGCACCGCAAAGAACACGAGCAGGTAGAGCAGCGGCGGCCCGCTGACCAGCCACTTGCCCAGCCGTCCGGTGGCGCGTGCGGCCACCGTCGCTCGCGCGGTACGCACCCTGGCTTCGCCCGGCGCACTCATTCGGCGATGAAATGCCCGGCGGCCACCGGCCAGCTCACCTCGACCGGGTCGCCCACTTCGAAGAACTTGGCGCGGCCGCTCGCCGAATTCGCGAGCAGCGCCTCGATCTTCTGTCCGCCCGGCGTGTCGACGATGTACACGGTCACGTCACCCATGTAGAGGAGATCGGACACCGTGCCGCGGTAATGGTTGTCCGGCGTGCCCACGGGAGCACTCGCTTCGATGCGCGCCTTTTCGGGGCGCAGCGCGATGGTTCCCGGACGGCCGGCCTCCAGCGTCGAGCTCGCGGCGACGCGCACCGGGCCCAGACCGGCGACGTCGACGGTGACGATGCCCTCGCCATTGGCCGCGATGGGCCCGGACAGCAGGTTGCAGTGGCCGATGAAGTCGGCGACGAACCGTGTTCGCGGAAAGCCGTAGATCCGGGATGGCTCGTCGAGCTGCTCGACCCGGCCCGCGTTCATCACGGCGATCCGGTGCGACAGCGCAAGCGCCTCGGTCTGGTCGTGCGTCACGTAGACGAACGTGATGCCGACCTCCTTCTGCAGGTTGATGAGCTCGATCTGCATGTCCTCGCGAAGCTTGGCGTCCAGTGCCGCGAGCGGCTCGTCCAGCAGCAGCACCGTCGGATGCGTCACCAGCGCCCGGGCGATCGCAACGCGCTGCTTCTGCCCGCCGGAGAGCTCGTGCGGATAGCGTTTGCCGAAGCCCGTCAGGCGCACGTCCTCCAGCGCTTCGGTCACCTTCGCCGCGATCTGGCTCGATGGCGTCTTCGCCATCTTCAGCGGAAACGCGACGTTGCCCTCCACGGTCATGTGCGGAAACAGCGCGTAGCTCTGGAATACCGTACGCACGGGGCGGTCTTCGGGCGGGCGATCGGCCAGATCGACGCCGTCGAGGAGAATGCGGCCGGCGTCGGGGAGGTCGAAGCCGGCGATCATTCGCAGCAGAGTCGTCTTGCCGCAGCCGGAGGGACCCAGCAGCGTGAAGAATTCCCCGGCTTCGATGGCGAGACTGACGCCGTCGACCGCCGTGAAGTCCCCGAAGCGACGCGTCACGTCCTGTATTTCGAGCAGCGTCATCGTTCTATCCGGACCGGATTTGCCAGATCAGGAGGCCGGCCACCAGCGCCAGCAGCGCGGCAACGACGGCGAGGAGCCCGTTGCGCGTGCGCTGCGCCGCCGCGAGCCCCTTGACGGCGTCGTCCCCTGCCGACGCCGGTGCCATGAGGCGCTGGTGAAGCAGCCGCGGCAGCTCGGGCAAAGCCGCGACGATGTACGGTGCCTCGGCGAGCAGTCGCCGCTTCAGCGCCGGCAGGCCGATGCGATCGTTCATCCAGCGTTCCAGATAGGGCAGCGCGGTCACCCAGAGGTCGAGGTTGGGATCGAGCTGGCGGCCCAGGCCTTCCACGTTGAGCAGCGTCTTCTGCAGCAAGACGAGCTGCGGCTGGATCTCGACGTTGAAACGGCGCGATGCACGGAACAGCTGCAACAGGACGCGGCCGAGCGAGATCTCGGAGAGCGGGCGGTCGAAAGCGGGCTCCAGCACGACGCGGATCTCGGCCTCCAGCTCGTCGACGCGCGTGTCCGACGGAACCCAGCCGGATTCGAGGTGCGCGGTTGCGACGCGGTGGTAGTCGCGGCGGAAGAAGGCGAGGAAGTTCTGCGCAAGGTAGCCCTGGTCGCGCTCGGACAGCGTGCCCATGATCCCGAAATCGACGGCGATGTACTTGCCGTGGTGCGGTGCTTCCGTTGCGACGAAGATGTTGCCCGGGTGCATGTCGGCATGGAAGTAGGCGTCACGGAAAACCTGCGTGAAGAAGAGCTCGACTCCGGCGCGGGCAAGCCGCGGAATGTCGATACCCGCTTCGCGCAGCCGGTCGACCTGCGCGATCGGGATGCCGGTCATCCGCTCCATCACCATGACGTCGGTGCCGCAGTAGTCCCAATGCACCGCCGGGACGAGCAGCAGCGGCGAATGCTCGAAGTTGCGCCGCAATTGCGAGCAGTTTGCCGCCTCCCGCGACAGGTCGAGCTCGTCGCGTAACGTCCGCTCGAACTCGGCGACGACGGCGCGCGGGCGCAGCCGCTTGCCGTCGGACCACAGCTTCTCGAGCAGCATCGCGCCCGCCTGCAGCAATGACATGTCCTTCTCGATCACCTGCGCGATGTTCGGCCGCAGCACCTTGACCGCGACCGGCGTGCCGTCGGGCAGTTCGGCGAAATGCACCTGCGCGACCGATGCGCTCGCGATCGGCGTCCGGTCGAACGACCGGAAGACCGCGTCCACGGGCTTGCCATACAGCCGGGTGAGCGCGGCGATCACCTGCTCCGTCGGAAACGGCGGCACGCGATCCTGCAGCTTCGCGAGCTCGTCGGCGATGTCGGCGGGCAGGAGATCGCGCCGCGTGGAGAGCATCTGGCCGAACTTGACGAAGATCGGACCCAGGTCCTCCAGCGCGAGCCGCAGCCGCTGCGCGCGCGGCGCGGACGTGTCGCGCCAGAACGTGAGCACGCGCGCCGCCGGGCGAACCGCGCGAAAGCGCTCGTGGCCGGTCAGGAACTCGTCGAGCCCGTACTTGAGGGCAATGAAGACGATTTTCGCAAGGCGCGTCAGACGCATCACGCCGATTGTAAGGTAAACGTCTGCTCGGCCTGCGGCAACGAGCCGCGGTCAACGCTCGATCGGGCACAAACGTTGCTACGATCCGGTTGGAGCCCCCCAGATGACGGAACGCCGGCAGTCGCAGGGAGAAGAGATCGCCAACAGCGTGAGCCACGGGGTGGGTTTCGTCATGGCCGTCGTTTCGGCGCCCGTTCTCATCTCGGCGACGCTCCAGACGGGCACCTCCGCCAACGTCGTCGGCGCGAGCGTGTTCGCGGCGACGACGGTGCTGCTTTACTGCGCCTCGACGCTCTACCACGCCGCGTCGCAGGCCGCGGCCAAGGCGTTGTTCAGGAAGCTGGACCACGGCGCGATCTTCCTGCTGATCGCCGGCACGTACACCCCATTTACGCTGGGCCCCCTGAGCGGGCCCATGGGCTGGACGCTGTTCGGGCTGGTCTGGGGACTGGCCGTCGTCGGTGTGACGCTGAAGGCCTTCGATCGGATCGAGCACCCGGTCGCATCGCTTTCCCTCTACCTGGTGATGGGATGGCTGTGCGTGATCGCGATCGAGCCCCTGCAGCAGCGCGTGCCACTGCCGGGTCTGCTGCTGCTGGGCGCCGGAGGGCTGGCGTACATGGCGGGCGTGGCGTTCTTCACCGTGGACTCACGGCTGCGCTACGGGCACTTCATCTGGCATCTGTTCGTGCTCGCCGGAACTGCCTGTCACTTCTTCGCCGTGCTGGGATACGCCGCACCGCCCGTACGTTAGGTGGTCGCGCGCTTGCCGGAGCCGCTCGCGGGTGCGGCCGCAATGCGCGAGGCCACCGCGTCGACGCGCAGCGAAAGGGCATCGACCCGGGCTGCGGTGGCCAGGATCTCGTCGCCGACCGAACGTGCCTCTGCGCTTTTCGTGGCAAAGTGGGTTTCGTCGCGAGCATAGCTCGCGATACTCGCACCGATCCGCACGCCGGCGTACCCGGGAAGTGCCAGCAGGCGCCGTCCGGCGTCGGCGATGCGTTGGCCGACAATCGGGCCCAGGGCACCGGCGAGCGCCCGTTCGACGAACCACGGCAGCGTTTCGGCAAGCCCCTTCAGCGTGGCCGCGAGCGCGGGATCGCCGTCGACGACAACGAATTCGTCCCAGCGCGTCGGTTCGGCCAGGAGCGACGGCACCGCGAGCGGCGAAATGGTCAGCCTGAGGTCCGGCGGGCCATCTTGGTGCGGTGCGGAAGCGATCGTGCCCGCCTCGTCGACGCGCATCGCCGTCACAAGCGGCCCGACCGCGACGGTGAAGACCCGTCCGGAGTGCACGGCGAGACAGGCCCGAGCCCATGCCTCGCGCCCGAGGACGCGGTTGGCCAGCGCTGCGGGCAGGCCGGCGGGGTCGAAGCGCGCCACGCCGCTACGAGGTTTGCTGAATACCGGCGAGCAGCCAGCCCGACTTGCCGTCGACGGGCTTCGACAGGTTCCAGACTTCGTCGAAGGGCGTCGGCGCGGCACCGGTCCCCTCGCGCATCGTGCCGGTGAAACGGACGCTCGCCCAGTGCCGATCGCCTTCCGTCGCCACTTCGAGCACTTCGGCGGCGAGGGTGACGACTTCGGTGGCTGCGCGCGCGGCACCGCTATCCTGATCGCGCATCACTTCGGCGAGCATTTCGGGCGTCAGCAGGTCGTGGAGCGCCTCGCGGTCACCCGTGTCGTAGGCGGCCTGCAGCCGGACGAATTGCAGCTTTGCATGCCTGGCGAATCCATCGGCGTCGAACCCCGGGGGCAACGCCTTTCCGGCCACGGGCGCGGCGGCAGCGGGCCCCAGCACCGGCTCGATCCGCGGCGTGCCGCCCGATTCGGGAGCTGCGGATCTTTCGAAAGAGGAGGGCGCAGCACCGGGGCCACGGGTCCCCGCGTAGGCCAGCGGCGGTGTTTGCCCGCGGCGCGCGAACAGCATGCGCAGCAGGAACACGCCACCGATCACCATGAGGGCGATCAGCAGGAAGGTGCCCAGTCCCTCGGGGAGCCCGAAGTGCGACAGCAGCGCGGCGAGCCCCAGGCCGGCGGCGAGGCCGGCGATCGGCCCCAGCCAGCGGGAGGCGCCCGACGCGGCCGGCGCTGCGGCGGCCGCCGGCCTGGCCGGAAGCGTTGCGCCCGGCGTGGCTGGCATGACCGGTTGCGAAGCCGCCGCCGGCGGTGTTGCGGCCGGCGCCGCTGCGCGCGGAGCCACGCTGGGCCGCTGCGCGCCGAAGCTCTTGCCGCCGCTGAATCTGGCGGCGGTCGCGTCGTCGATTACCAGTGTCGCCGCTGCGAGGAGGGCGATGGCAAGGATTCCCGTACGTTTCATTCCGTTCTCCAGTTCCCCATGTGACAGGCAAATCGCGTTCAGTAGCGATAACCCAAATGGACGGCGACCACGCCGGCCGTCAGATTATGGACTTCGACCCGATCGAACCCGGCTTGTTCCATCATGCCCTTGAGCGTGGCCTGGTCCGGGTGCATCCGGATCGACTCGGCAAGGTAGCGGTAGCTGGCATCGTCCCCCGCCACCAGGCGGCCCACCCGGGGCAAAACGTTGAAACTGTACCAGTCGTACGCCGGCGCCAGCGGCGGCCAGACCCGCGAGAACTCCAGCACTGCCGCCACGCCACCCGGCTTCAACACGCGGCGCATCTCCGCGAGAGCGCTTTCCTTGCGCGTCACGTTGCGCAGCCCGAACGCGATGCTCACGCAGTCGAAATGCGCATCCGGGAACGGCAGCTTCTCGGCATCGCACTGTACCACGGGCATCAGGCGGCCTGCGTCGAGCAGCCGGTTGCGGCCGGCTTCGAGCATCGCGCCGTTGATGTCGGTCAGCACGACCTCGCCGGACGGGCCGACGCGCGAGGCGAACAGGAGCGCGAGATCGCCGGTACCCCCGGCGAGATCGAGCACGCGCATCCCGGCGCGCACGCGGGTCGCGTTGACGGCAAAACGCTTCCACAGCCGGTGCAGGCCGGCCGACATGAGGTCGTTCATCAGGTCGTACTTGCCGGCGACCGAGTCGAACACGCCGCGCACGCGCAGCCCTTTGTCCTCGACCGGGACCTGCTCGAAACCGAAATGGGTGCGCTCGCTCAACGTCGTTCCCGCCGCGGGCGGGCACGCAGGCTCGTGCATCGGCGGCTGCTACATCCGCCCGGGCGTGGCGTCGGGCACGATGTCGAGATTGCCGATACCCGAGAAGACGTTGCGTCCCTTCGCTTCCTTGCCCTGCAGCTTGATTTGAAGCCGCAGGTCGTTGAGCGAGTCCGCGTTGCGCAGCGCATCCTCGTAGCTGATGTGGCCGGCCTCGTACAGACCGAACAGCGACTGGTCGAACGTCTGCATGCCGAGTTCGGTCGACTTCTTCATGATTTCCTTGATCCCCGACACGTCGCCCTTGAAGATCAGGTCGGAAATGAGCGGCGAGTTCAGCATCACCTCGACGGCCGGCACGCGGCCGCGGCCGTCGCGTCGCGGGATCAGCCGTTGCGCGACGAAAGCGCGGATGTTGAGTGACAGGTCCATCAGGAGCTGCGCGCGGCGCTCCTCGGGGAAGAAGTTGATGATCCGGTCGAGCGCCTGGTTCGTGCTGTTGGCGTGCAGCGTGGCGAGGCACAGGTGCCCCGTCTCCGCGAACGAGATTGCGTAGTCCATCGTCTCGCGCGCGCGAACTTCGCCGATCAGGATCACATCCGGCGCCTGGCGCAGGGAGTTCCTGAGCGCGATGTCCCAGTCATCGGTATCCACGCCGACCTCACGCTGCGTGATGATGCAGTTCTTGTGCTCGTGGACAAACTCGATCGGGTCCTCGATCGTGATGATGTGGCCATGGCTGTTCTCGTTGCGATAGCCGAGCAGCGATGCCATCGACGTCGATTTGCCGCAGCCGGTGGCGCCGACGAACATCATGATGCCGCGCTTCGACATGATGACGTCCTTGAGGACCGGCGGCAGCCCGAGATCCTCGAACTTCGGGATGTCGGTCGTGATCGTCCGCAGCACCATGCCGATGCGGCCCTGCTGCACGAAGGCGTTGACCCGGAAGCGGCCGACGCCCGGCGGCGCAATGGCGAAATTGCACTCCTTCGTCGACTCGAACTCGGCCGCCTGCTTGTCATTCATGACGCTGCGCACGAGTTCCATCGTGTGCTGTGGCGTCAGTCCCGATTTCGACACCGGCTGGATGCGGCCATCAACCTTGATCGCGGGAGGAAAGCCCGCGGTGATGAAGAGGTCGGACCCATTCTGCTTGACCACGAGATCGAGAAGCTCGTGAATGAAGGTCGTGGCGCGTTCGCGTTCCATCGTGCGCTCTCCTTGTTGCGCGGGGGGCCGCGCGGTGCCGTACCGGAACCGCGCCTGCTCACGCCATGAACAGATCCTTGTTGACGGCGCGGTTCTTGGCCTCGGCGACGTTCACCTGGTTCCTGCGCACCATTTCGACGAGGCACTGGTCGAGCGTCTGCATCCCGACATTCTGGCCCGTCTGGATCGCCGAGTACATCTGCGCGACCTTGCCTTCCCGGATAAGGTTGCGGATCGCGGCCGTGCCGATCATGATCTCGTGCGCCGCGACGCGGCCCTGGCCGTCCTTGGTCTTGAGCAGCGACTGCGAAATCACCGAGACCAGCGATTCCGACAGCATCGCGCGGACCATCTCCTTTTCCGCCGCGGGGAACACGTCGATGATCCGGTCGATCGTCTTGGCGGCGGAGCTCGTGTGCAGCGTCGCGAAGACGAGGTGGCCCGTCTCGGCGGCGGTGAGGGCGAGGCGGATGGTCTCGAGGTCGCGCATTTCGCCGACCAGGACGTAGTCGGGGTCCTCCCGCAGCGCGCTGCGCAGCGCGTTGGGAAACGACAGCGTGTGCGGCCCCAGCTCACGCTGGTTGATCAGGCACTTCTTGGACTCGTGCATGAACTCGATCGGGTCCTCGATCGTCAGGATGTGCCCGTACATGTTCGCGTTGACCTGGTCCACCATCGCCGCGAGCGTGGTCGACTTGCCCGAGCCGGTCGGTCCGGTGACGAGGATCAACCCGCGGGGCCGGTTCACCATCTCGGCGAAGACCTTCGGCGCATGGAGCTCCTCGAGTGAGAGCACCTTGGCGGGAATGGTCCGGAACGCGGCCGCGGCGCCGCGCGACTGGACGAAGGCGTTGACGCGGAAACGGGCGAGGTTGGGCACCGCGAAGCTGAAGTCGCATTCGAGGATTTCCTCGTAGGTCTTCCGCTGGGCGTCGCTCATGATGTCGTACACCATCGCGTGGACGTCCTCGTGCTCCATCGGCGGCAGGTTGATCCGCCGGACGTCGCCGTGAACGCGGATCATCGGCGGCAGTCCGGACGACAGATGGAGGTCGGAAGCCTTGTTCTTGACGGCGAAGGCCAGAAGTTCGGTGATGTCCATCTATAATCCTTGGTGCGGTCCGCGATCCCCGGGTGCGCCGGCTGGCACAGCTGGAGCGCTGAGGGCAAGCAATCCGCATGCCAAGAGCGGCGTCCGCATGCCGGCGTCATTCGATTATGTTCCACTACGAGAAGGCGTGGCAAGACGTCCGGGCGCGGATTGCGCGCGCGGCGCGCGCGTGCGGACGTGATCCGGCGGGCGTGAGGCTCGTCGCCGTCAGCAAGGCGTTCCCGGCCGAGGCCATACGCGCCGTCCATGCACTCGGACAGCGAGAGTTTGGCGAGAACTACGTGCAGGAGGCCGCCGCCAAGATGGCCAGCCTCTCCGATCTCGCTGGCATCGAGTGGCATCTGATCGGACCGCTGCAGGGCAACAAGGCCGGAATCGCCGCAACGCGTTTTGCATGGGTGCAGACTGTCGACCGGGAAAAGATCGCGGTGCGGCTCTCCGCCGCGCGACCCGCCGGCATGGCGCCGCTTTCCGTCTGCATTCAGGTAAATGCGAGCGGCGAGGCGTCGAAGAGCGGAATGGCGCCGGGGGAGGTCGTCGGCCTCGCGCGGGTCGTCGCCGCGTTGCCCCGGCTCGAGCTCCGCGGAATCATGGGCATTCCCGAGCCAACGGCCGATGCGGGGCTGCGTCGGGCGCAGTTCCGGGTCCTGCGCGATTGCTTCGCCGAATGCCGGGCCGAAGGCCTGCCGGTGGACACGCTGTCGATGGGGATGTCGGCGGACCTCGAGGACGCCATCGCCGAGGGCGCGACGCTGGTGCGGGTGGGAACCGCGATCTTCGGGACGCGCGGAGTAGCGGTTGTCCGGCAATGAATCACGCGGTGACTTGACGGAAGGGCGCCGGGGGGAGCCCACAGACATGGCAATTTCATTCATCGGCGGGGGCAACATGGCGACTGCGCTCATCGGCGGGATGCTCGCGCGCGGAGCCGCCGTCGACGAATTTCGGGTGGTCGAGCCGGGGGCGGAGGCGCGGGCAAGGATCGCCGCGCGCTTTCCCGGCCTCGCCCTTTTCGCCGAAAGCACGCGCGAGGCCGTCGCCGGCGCGGCGCTCGTCGTCCTCGCGGTGAAGCCGCAGCAGATGCGGCAGGCAGCGGAAGCCCTGGCGCCGCACCTTGCCGGGATTGCCCCCCCGGTCGTGCTTTCGATCGCCGCCGGAATCCGCCTCGCCGACCTTGCGCGCTGGCTGCGCGGGTATGCCCGGCTCGTCCGGGCGATGCCGAACACACCGGCACTCGTGGGCAAGGGCATCTCGGGCGCATTCGCAGCGACGACCGTGGACGCGGACGGCCGTGCACTGGTTTCTTCGGTCCTCGCCGCCGCGGGCGAACAGGTCTGGGTCGGGAGCGAGGCGATGCTCGACGCGGTCACGGGCGTTTCGGGCAGCGGGCCGGCGTACGTGTTCTACTTTCTCGAGGCGCTCGAGGCGGCCGCACAGGAGCTGGGGTTTGCTCCGGCTGACGCACGCAAGCTCGCGTATGCCACCTTCGCCGGGGCCATCGCGCTGGCTGAAGCAAGCCCGGTGGAGCCCGCGGTGCTGCGGGCGCAGGTGACGTCGAAGGGCGGCACGACCGAGCGCGCGTTGTCATCGATGGAAACCGATGCCGTGAAGGCGAGCATCATGGCTGCCGTGAAGGCGGCCGCCCTGCGCGCCGGCGAGCTCGGCGACGCCTTTGGCCGGGAGGCCTAGCCGATGCTCGGTCAGGCGCTCCGGTTTCTGATCGACACCGCGTTCGGGATCGTCACCTACGCGTTCCTGCTGCGCTTCACGATGCAGTGGCTGCGCGCGCCGTTTCGCAATCCGCTCGGGCAGGCCGTCGTGGCCCTCACCGACTGGGCAGTCAAGCCCGTTCGCCGTGTGGTTCCGGGCTACAAGGGGCTCGACGGTTCCACACTGCTGCTCGCGTGGGTAGCCGAGTTTGCCTGGCTGCTCACGCTGGAGCTGCTGATGGGGCGCGGTGCTTTCGAAGGCGCCACGGTCATGACGCTCGCCCTGCTCGCCTGTGTCGAGCTGGTCAAGGCTGCACTTTGGCTTCTGATCATTGTGGTTTTCGCGCAGGCCATTCTGTCGTGGACCGCGCCCGACGGCCCGTTTGCCGGCGTCCTCAATGCGCTGACGTTCCGGTTCCTGGCTCCGATCCGGCGCCGGGTCCCGCCGCTCGGCGGCACGCTCGATCTGTCGCCGCTGATCCTGATCGTCGCGGTCCAGCTGCTGCTGATGCTCCCGGTGCGATGGCTCGAGGGCGTTGTCTTGACGCTGTTCCGTTGAAGCTGCCTCGCCCGCAAATGGTTCCCCGAAGCCGTGCAGTCGCCGCGGAAGCCTGCGCGTAGCCCGGGCGGCCCAGTTCCCCCGCGTGGCGCTGCGAGGACGGGGACGGCGTCGTGCTGATGCTGCACGTGCAGCCGGGTGCAAAGCGCACCGAAGTCGCAGGCATCCACGGCGAAGGTGGCGCGGCGCGCGTGAGGATCCGGCTCGCCGCGCCGCCGGTGGAGGGCAAGGCCAACGTGCAACTGCTGCGCTTCCTGGCCTCCGCGTTCGGGGTTCCGCAACGCGCGGTGGTACTGTTGCGGGGGGAAGCTTCGCGGCAGAAGACGGTACGGGTCACGCGGCCGGCGCTGCGGCCGGATCTCGGCTGGGAATCGGCAATTCAGGCGCCCGCACGCGAACGGTCCTATCGTTCCTGACACCCCGCAAGCGCATTCGCGAGGCGCACGAAATCGGCGACGGCAAGCGTCTCGCCGCGCGCGGCCGGGTCGACGCCGGCGGCTGCGAGCGCAGGAGCATCGCACAGCGCCGCGAGTGCATTGCGCAGCGTCTTGCGCCGCTGACCGAACGCTGCGGCGACGACCTGGCCGAACAGGGCCGGGTCGTCGATCCGCGGTTTCGCCGCGCCGAGCGGCACGAGTCGCGCGACCGCCGAATCGACGTTGGGCACGGGTCGGAACGCACCCGGGGGCACCGTGAAGAGGCGGGTCACGCGGAAGATCGCCTGCAGCATCACGGAGAGCCGGCCGTAGTCCGCGGTCGCGGGCAGCGCGATCATCCGTGCGACCACTTCCCTCTGCAGCATCACGTGGATGTCGCGAAGCTGCGTCTCGAAGCCCGCGAGATGAAACAGCAACGGCGAGCTGATGTTGTACGGGAGGTTGCCGACGATGCGCAGCGCCGGTCCGAGCGGCACGAAGTCGAATTCGAGCGCGTCGGCGACATGCAGCACGAGACGCTCCGGCGGGAACTCGGACGCAAGCCGTTGCGCGAGGTCGCGGTCGATCTCGATCGCCGCCAGGTGTCCGGCACGCTCGACGAGCGGCCGCGTCAGCGCACCGAGCCCGGGTCCGATTTCCACCAGATTGTCGCCGGGCTGCGGCGCGATCGCATCGACGATTCGCGCGACATAGTGCAGATCGGCCAGGAAATTCTGGCCAAAGCGGCGCCGTGGCTGATGTCGTTCCATTTTCTCCTGGCGCTTCGGTGAAGGCTGATGCGCATCAGCGCGTCATGCCGGAGCCATAGCGCTTGCGGGGCCGGTGACCGTGCATGGACGCCTGGCCGACGCAGGCCGGGGCAGGCTCAGCGCGCCCGCGCGACGCGCGAGGATTCCACGCCGGTGGCGCGCCCGGCCAGCTCGATTGCGAGATTCACCGCGGCGAACAGGCTGCCGGGATCCGCGTCGCGCGCCTTGGCCGGGTCGGCGGCGAGGTCGAGCGCCGTGCCGTGATCGACCGAGGTGCGAATGAACGGCAGCCCGAGCGTCACGTTGATGCCCTGGCCGAAGCTCGCGGCCTTGAGTGCCGGCAAACCCTGGTCGTGGTACATGGCGACGATCGCGTCGTAGCGTCGCGCGAAATTCGGCACGAACACCGTGTCCGCCGGCACGGGGCCGGTCACGTCGACCCCGGCGGCGCGCGAGGCGGCGATGGCTGGAGCGATGACCTCGATTTCCTCCCGTCCCAGGTGCCCGCCCTCGCCGGCGTGCGGGTTCAGTCCGCATACCGCGATCCGCGGCGAGGCGAAGGCGAACTTCGCGCGCAGCTCGGCGCCGACGATGGCGAGTGTCGCCTCGACCGCTTCCCGGGTGATGGCCGCCGGGACGTCCTTCAGCGCGAGGTGCGTGGTGACCAGCGCGACGCGCAACAGCGCCTCGGCGGCGCCGCCGACAAGCATCATGACGACGCGCGGCGTGTGGGTGCGCTGCGCGAAGAATTCGGTATGCCCGGCGAACGGGATGCCTGCGTCCAGGAGCACGCTCTTCTGCGCGGGGGCCGTGACCAGCGCGGCAAACGCGCCGGTGGCGCAGGCGTCGGAAGCGTGCTGCAGCATGGCGAGAACACTGTACGCGTTGGAAGGGTCGGGACGACCGGGTGTCACCGGCGCCGCGATGGGTTGGTGCCAGATTTCGATGGCGCCGCCGACGGGTGCGAACGAAGCGCCATCGTAATCGGCGTACCGCGGCGAAAGGCCTATCCGCCGCGCGCGCGCCATCAGCACTTCGCGGTCACCGATGACGACAAGGCGGGCGGGAAACGCTCGCTCGCGATGGCGCGCCGCGAGGAGCGCGACGAGCTCGGGACCGATGCCGGCGGGCTCGCCGGCCGTGATTGCGATGGTGGGGCTTCCGTCCATTACCCCAGCTTGGCGACGACAATCCCGGCCGCGTCGCCGAACAGCTCGACCTTCACATCGGCCGCTGCTCCGATCGCGAACGTGCCGTCGGTCGTGGCAACGATGTTGGCCTGCAGCAGACCGTGGAGCGGCCGCGTCGGCCGTCCGAACACCCAGAGTTGTTCCAGCGGCGCTGCGGTGTCGATCTCGCCGGTATGCTGGACCGCGAAGCCCATCGGCAACGCGTAGCCTTCGCGCCCGAACACGGGGAACTGGTCCAGTCCGGCCTTGTAGCGCAGCACGCGCTGACCGGGGAAGCGTTGCCGCGAAATGAGGTCGTACCAGGCGCCGGGAGGCAGCGCGATCTCGACCTCGCCGCCGGGCTGGATCACCGGCGCGACGAGCAGCGTGTCACCGCACATGAACTGTGTCTCGTAGCCGCGGGTGAGCGCGTTGCCCGGAAACGCGAGCGCCATCGCCCGCATCACCGGCATTCCGGTCGCGACGGTCTCGTCGATCACCCGCTGCAGATACGGGATCAGGCGGTAGCGGAAGGCGAGCCAACTGCGCGCGATGGCTTCCGCTTCGGCGCCGAAGGCCCAGGGCTCGCGCTCGCCGATGCCGTGGACGCGGATGTGCGAACTGAACACCGTCGCCTGCAGCCAGCGCAGGTAGAGCTCCGCCGTCGGCTGCTGGGAGCCGTAGAAGCCGCCGATGTCGGAGCTGTGGTAGGGCACGCCGCTCATGCCCCAGGAAAGCCCGCCGCGGATCGATGCGGCGAGACCCTCCCAATCGCTTTGCGGGTCGCCGCCCCACTGGATCGGATAACGCTGGCTGCCGGTCCAGCCCGCACGGCCCCAGACCATCGGCGCGCTATCGCGCTCGCGCTGGAATTTTGCCGTCGCCTCGAAGACGCATTGGTTGTACAGCAGCGGGTAGACGTTGTGGAGCCGGCGGCCGGAATCGCCGTTGAAGGCGACGGCGTCGTCGGGCACCTGTTCGCCGAAATCGGACTTGATCACGTCGACGCCGTCGGTGAACAACTTGGCGTGCGCGTCGCGCCACCACACGTAGGCGCCGGGGTGCGTGAAATCGACGAGGCCGCTTTCGGGCAGGGGTGTCGGCACTTTGCCGAAGGGGCTTGCGCCCGGCGTCGTGTCCCAGGCGAAGACGTACGGGTCTCCGTCGGCGTTGGTCAGCAGGTAGCCGCGCGACGCGAGGTCGGCGAACAAGGGCGAGTGAACGGACACGCAGGGGTATTCCCAGACGCAGATCCTGAGGTGGTGCGCCTTGATCGCATCGAGCGCGGCACGGGGATCGGGAAAACGGTCGGGATCCCACTCGAAGTCGAAGCGCGTCTCGGCCTGCCAGGCGGCGCGGCCGTCAAGCGTGAGCACATCGCAGGGAATCTTGTGCGCGCGAAGTTTCGCGGCCACCGTCGCGGCTTCCTCGGGCGTCTTGTAGTAGGAGCGCGAAACCCACAAGCCGAGGCTCCACAGCGGAACCGGCGCCGGGCGACCCGTGAGCTGCGTGTACAGATCGAGGATGGCCGCGGGCGTGTCGGCCGCGAATAGGAAGAGGTCGAGCGCCTCGTCATCGACCTGAAGCACATACGAGCGGTGAGACCAATCCGGGTGTCCGACGCCATGCGTGACGCTCGCCGGCGTGTGGACGAACACGGCCCACGCGCCCTTGCCGGCGCCGGGGCTCCACGCGAACGGCGCGTTCTTGTAGGACAGGCCGGTGTTGACGCCCTGCGCGTCCACGACCCGCGAGTGGATCAGCTGTCCGCGTTTGTTGAGCGGCCCGAACTTTTCGCCAAGGCCGTACACGGGTTCGCCTGACGTGAGCGCCAGGGCCGCGGTCCACTGCCCGCCCTGGCGCAGGCGGCCGAACGACGGCAGTCGCGTCGAGTCGCGAAAATGCTCGTCGGTGATCGACCCGGCAACCGGCGCGCCGCGATGCAGAAGCCGGAAGCGCAGCGGCGCGGCCGTGAGCTCGAGCGTGGTGTCGCCCGCGGTGAATTTCCAGGCGCCGTCCGCGCCCGGCTCGACGGCGCACGCCTTGGGTTTCCCGACGACGAGGCCGTAGTCGGGCTTCGTGCTCGGCCCAGCGCGCAGCCGGAACACGCCCGGCCCGTAACAGGTCACTTCCAGAATGTCGCCCGTCGACGTCGCGAGCGACGCGCCCGACGCGGACGTGTCGAGGCTCTGCAGCGCATCGAGGCGAACGAACCCCGTGGAGTCGATGGTCATGGGCTGCGGCCGGTGGACGGGAGCGTGACGTTCATCCGGCGAAAAGGGGTTCGGGCAGTCCCGGCACGTCCACCGTCATCCCGAAAAGGCCGCCGGAGAGCGGCAGCCGCGCCAGCTCGTCGGCCTCCCGCATCTGCCGCGCGCTCGTGACGTAAAGGGTCTTAAAGTCGCGGCCACCCAGTGCGCACATGGTGGGACACATCGCCGGCAACGGGTACTCGGCCAGCACGCGCCCGTCGGGCGCAATCCGCTTCACCTTGCCCCCACGATAGAGTGCGGTCCAATAGCAGCCGTCGCGGTCGACGGCCGCGCCGTCGGGTCGATCACCTTCCGCCGTGAAGCGCGTCAGCACCCGCGGATGGGAGGGTGTTCCGGAGGCGGCGTCGTACTCGTAGCCGTTGACGATCTGCGTGTTGGTGTCCGTGTGATACATCGTGCGGCCATCCGGACTGAACGCGAGGCCGTTGCTGATCGTCATCCCCGCCAGGAGTCGCGTCAGCGTGAAATCGGGATCGAGGCGATACAGCGCCCCCGTCGCCGCGTCACGCGACTCGTTCATGCTGCCGGCGAGGAAGCGGCCCTGCGGATCGCAGCGGCCGTCGTTGAAGCGATGGTGCGAAGGATCGTAGGGCGCGTGGGCGACCTTCCGCGCGAGCGTCCCGTCCTCCCGCGCGAGCCAGAAGCCGCTGCGCAGCGCGACGACGAAGCCGCCGGCACGACGCAGCGCGAAACAGCCGATCGATTCCGGCATCGCCATTGCCGTGTTGCGGCCGGTGGCCGGATCGAAGCGGTTGAGCGCCGGGGCGTTGATGTCCACCCAGTACAGGACCTGCTCGGCCACCGACCAGACGGGGCACTCGCCGAGGCTCGCGCGGACGTCGAGGACGCAGCGGAAGGGGGAGGTGACAGGAGGCGCGGAAGGGCTCATGAAGGCATTCGCCGCTCGCCGGCACAGCGCCCGGCGAGCGCGCACTTGCAGTGATTGACGAGCGGGTCCATCGGTCTACTCCGGAAAAGCCGTCGGGCCGCCGCAGGGGCATGCCCCCGGCGGCCACCGGGGAGCATCATACCGGGTACGGCACCGGTGAGGAATTCGCGCGCGGCGCGATCATTGCCGGACGAGAATCGGCGCGGCGCACGCAGGCTTACAATGGGTGTTCAACCGAGGCTCGCCGCCGCCTCTCCGGTTCGCATGCGCTTCCCCCGCTCACTAGTCGCCTCCAGGGATTTTCGCGAGGGTTTCGCGGAGATGCTGCCCGCATGCATCGGGCTGATCCCCTTCGGTCTCGTCTGCGGTGTGGGCGCGGCCGCGGCCGGTATCGGTTTTCTCGGGGCGCTCGGCATGAGCGCGATCATCTTCTCCGGCGCGGCGCAGATCCTCGCCGTGCAGCTGCTCGCGGACGGTGCGCCGGTCGCGGTCATCGTTCTCACCTGCTTCGTCGCGGGGCTGCGCTTCCTGATGTACAGCGCCGCGATGGCCCCGTACCTCAAGCCCCTCCCCGCGCGCTGGCAGAACGGCCTGGCGTTCCTGTTGACGGACCAGGCCTTCGCGGCGTCGGTCCGCCGCTTTTCCGCCACGCACGATCCGCGCGGCGGCGCGCTGCATTTTCTCGGTGGCGGCAGCGCGTTGTGGATCATGTGGCAGCTCACCAATGCCATCGGCTTCCTCGCCGGGAACGTGATCCCGGCTGCGTGGTCGCTCGAATTTGCGGTGCCGCTGTGCTTCGTCGCGCTCGTCGCACCGGTGCTGCGCGAGGTGCCGGTGATCGTTGCCGCGGTTGCTGCCGGCGTCTTCGTGCTCGCTCTCGCGGCGCTGCCGATGAAGCTCAATCTGATCGTCGCCGGCGTGATCGGCATCGTTGCCGGAACGCTCACCGATCTGGCGAGGGAGCGATGGAAGGCGCACTGAGCGTCTGGCTCGTCATCCTTGCCGTCGGCGCTCTCAATTACCTGTCGCGGCTGTCGTTCATCGCGGCCTTCGGGCGGCGCTCGATGCCGGCGTGGCTTGCCCGGTCGCTCAAGTTCGTGCCGGCCGCGATGCTCTCGGCCCTGGTTCTGCCGATGATCGTCGGTGTCCCGACTGCCGGCGCGACTGCGTGGGTGAATCCAAAGGTGCTGGCGGCGATCGCCGCCGCCGTGACCGCCTTCCACACCCACAGCACGCCGAAGACGCTGGGGGTCGGGATGCTGGCGCTCTGGTTCCTGCAGTGGCTGTCGGGCGCCCTGGCCTGACATCGGTGTTGCCCCGGGCCGCGCATTCGACGCGGCGATTTTCGGCTAACATCGATCTTTTGCCCTGGATGGATCTCATGCGCTTCGAAGGCACCGATACCTATATCGCCACGCCCGACCTCATGCTGGCGGTGAACGCGGCGATCGCGCTGGAACGGCCGCTGCTGATCAAGGGCGAGCCCGGCACCGGCAAGACCATGCTGGCCGAGGAGGTCGCGCGCGCGCTCGGCCGGCCGCTCCTCCAATGGCACATCAAGTCGACGACGAAGGCGCAGCAGGGCCTCTACGAGTACGACGCCGTGTCGCGGCTGCGCGATTCGCAGCTGGGCGACGCGCATGTCGGCGACATTGCGCATTACATCAAGCGCGGCGTGCTGTGGGAGGCGTTCGAAGCGCCGGCGCCGGCGGTCGTGCTGATCGACGAAGTGGACAAGGCCGACATCGAGTTCCCGAACGACCTGCTGCGCGAGCTCGACCGGATGGAGTTCTACGTCTACGAGACGCAGCAGACCGTACGGGCGACGAATCGGCCGCTCGTCGTCATCACCTCGAACAACGAGAAGGAGCTCCCCGACGCCTTCCTGCGCCGCTGCTTCTTTCACTACATCCGCTTTCCCGACCGCGAGACGATGACGCGGATCGTCGATGTCCACTTCCCGGGCCTCAAGAAGGCGCTGCTGACCGAGGCGCTGGAAGTGTTCTTCAACCTGCGCGAAGTGCCGGGCTTGAAGAAGAAACCGTCGACGTCGGAATTGCTCGACTGGCTGAAGCTGCTGCTTGCCGAGGACATCCCGCCCGAGGCGCTGAAAAGCAGCGACCGGAAGATGCTGATCCCGCCGCTGCACGGCGCGCTGCTCAAGAACGAGCAGGACGTGCATCTGTTCGAGCGCGTCGCGTTCATGGCGCGCAGCGGACGGTAGCGTGACATTCGTCGAACCGGTGACCCTCGAAGGGCGCCATGTCCGACTCGACCCCATGACTGGCGCGCACGCCGACGCGCTCGCGGCGGCACTCGGCATCGCCGCTGCCGACGGCAGCATGTGGGAATCGAAGGTGACATCGATTCCGCGACCCGAAGGCATGCGCGCCTATGTGGACCAGGCGCTGGCGGAGATGGAGCGCGGCGCCTCGATGCCGTTCGTCACGGTCGACCGGGCGAGCGGAAAGGTCGTCGGCAGCACACGGTACATGAACATCGAAGCGCCGCATCGCCGGCTGGAGATCGGGACGACCTGGATCGGGAAGTCGTTCCAGCGCACGGCAATCAATACCGAGGCGAAATACCTGATGCTGAAGCACGCATTCGAGACGCTGCGCTGCATCGCGGTGGACCTGCGCACGCACGAGAAGAACCTTCAGTCCCGCGCCGCGATCGAGCGGCTGGGAGCGAAGCTCGACGGCATCCTGCGCAATCACCGGATCCTGCCGGACGGCAGCCTGCGCAATACGGCGACCTATTCCATCATCGACGCCGAGTGGCCCACGGTGAAGGGGCGGCTGGAGGCGCGGATGAATACATGCTGATCGGTTTCTTCCTGCACCTCAAGTCCGCGCGCCTGCCGGTGTCCACGCGCGAGTTCCTGACGCTGCTCGAGGCGCTCGAGGCGCGCGTGGTGTCGCTGTCGATCGACGACTTCTACCACCTGGCGCGCACCTCGCTGATCAAGGACGAGGCCCAGTTCGACCGCTACGACCTCGCGTTCGCGACCTATTTCAAGGGCGTGAACGCGATCTTCGACATCCGCGCCGCAATCCCCGAGGAGTGGCTGCGCAAGGAGTTCGAGCGGCTGCTCTCGCCCGAGGACAAGGCGAAGATCGAGGCGCTGGGCGGCTGGGACAAGCTGATGGAGACGTTGAAGCAGCGGCTCGCCGAGCAGAAAGCGCGCCACGCGGGCGGCGCCAAATGGATCGGCACGGGCGGCACCAGCCCGTTCGGCGCCTACGGCTACAACCCCGAGGGCATCCGGATCGGCCAGGAAGGCGGCGGCAACCGCAGCGCGGTCAAGGTCTGGGACGAGCGCAGCTTTCGCAACCTCGACGGCGACGTCGAACTCAACACGCGCAACATCAAGGTGGCGCTGCGGCGCCTGCGCCGGTTCGCGCGCGAAGGCGTGCCCGAGGAGCTCGACATGGAGGGCACGATCGAGGGCACCGCGAAGAACGCCGGCTACCTCGACCTCCACCTCGTGCCCGAGCGCCGCAACCGGGTGAAGGTGCTGCTGTTCCTCGACGTGGGCGGCTCGATGGACCCGCACGTACGCGTCTGCGAGGAGCTCTTCTCGGCGACGAAGACGGAGTTCCGGCACCTCGAATACTTCTATTTCCACAATTGCGTCTACGACCACGTCTGGCGCGAAAATGCGCGCCGGAATCACGAACGCATGGCAACCTGGGATCTTCTGCACAAGTACGGGCCGGACTGGAAGGTGATCTTCGTCGGCGACGCCGCGATGAGCCCGTACGAGCTCGTGCAGGCGGGCGGCTCGGTCGAGTACATGAACGAGGAGCCGGGGGTGGTCTGGCTGAAGCGCATCGCCGAACACTTCCGCCGCGTCATCTGGTGGAACCCTGAGCCGCCGCGCGCGTGGGAGTACACGCGCTCGACGCAGATCGTGATGCAGGCGGTCGGCCCGCGGATGTTTCCGCTGACGCTCGACGGCATCGCGCGCGGCATCGACGCGCTGCGGCACTGAGATGAACGGCCCCCACGCTCACTGTGTGCGGCTTCGCCGCATCCCGATGCGCGGGACCAGCCTTCGGCTGTCCTGCGGCCTTCGGCCCGGTGTTCGCTGCCCCCCGTGGGGGCAGTCAGAGCCGTTCGGGCGGCCGGGCGGGCTCTGAGCAGTGGACGGGGAGTGGCAGTCTGCCGCCGTAGCGCTGATCGGCGGCGCGGCGAACGCCGCGCGCTGGGCCGACCTCGGTGGCAGCTCGCTCAACGGAACCTGGCGGCTGGAAGTCGGCCGCGAGCGGTACTTCGTCAAGACCCACGCGATTTCGCGAATGGCCATGCTGGAGGCGGAAGCCGAGGGGTTGCGCGAGCTCGCGCGCCCCCGTGCGATACGCGTGCCGACGCCCTTGGCCTGCAGTGGCGCGGGTCGCTGCGCCTTCCTCGTGCTGGAATGGCTGGACTTCGGTGGCGGCGGCCGCGATGCAGCCCTCGGCACGGCGTTGGCGCAGCTTCACCGGACGACCGCGGAAGCGTACGGCTGGCATCGCGACAACACGATCGGCACGACGCCGCAGGACAATGCGCGGACCAGGGATTGGGCCGCGTTCTTCCGCGACCGGCGGATTGCGCCGCAACTCGCGCTCGCCGCGCGCAATGGCCACGGCGGCCCGCTGCAGCGTGCCGGCGGGGAACTGCTGGCGGCGATTCCGCTCCTGCTTGCGGGCCGTGCGCCTGCGGCGTCACTGCTGCACGGCGATCTCTGGTCCGGCAATGCCGCGCGGCTCGCCTCGGGCGGACCGGTGATCTTCGATCCCGCTGTCTACTTCGGCGACCGGGAAGCCGAGCTCGCGATGACCGAGCTCTTCGGCGGCTTTCCGGCCTCCTTTTACGCGGCGTATCGCGACGCATGGCCGATCGACGCGGGCTATCCGGTGCGGCGCACGCTCTACAACCTCTACCACGTGCTGAACCACCTCAATCTGTTCGGCGGAGGCTACGGTGCACAGGCGTCAGCGATGATCGGGCAACTCCTCGCGGCGGCGCGCTGACTCCCGCGGTTCCGGTTGCCGGCGTTCGTCTGCAACAAGCGATCAATCACTCATACTGTCGAGGCGCGTGGGGTGGGCCTCGACCCCGGGCGGATAGCGCTGACGGGGGAGTTGACAATACGTTCAATCCAAACGCGGAAGGACTGCGTGGTACGGACGCTGTCGTATTTGATCCGGTTCCTGTCCCGGACCCGTTCTAGCAGCCGAAAAGGGGTGGAACCGCCTCCATTGAACCAGGCCTTTCGTCCCCCGAATCGCAAACCATAGCTGTGATTCTCCGAGACTTTCCAACAGTGCCCCATATTTGACCGAATCCAGGCGACAATTCCGGCCGAATCGCCTGGTTTCCACGGGGCACATTCGAGTCACACTATGCGTTGGGCCTCATCGGATCCGACGTCGTGTATGCCGGAGATTGTCCAGCGAATGAGGAGGAATGGTGGCGTCGAAGATCGATATTGATGGCCTCACCGAAGCGCAGCTGATCGATCTCAACAATCGCGTCGTCGAAAGACTGCGTTTCCTGCATCAGGCAAGGGCGCATTCCCGAATGCTTGAGTTTTCGGTTGGCGATCGGGTCTCGTTCCAACCGGAAGGAAGAGAACCCCTTCTGGGTATGCTTACCCGATACAACAAGAAGACGGTTACTGTCATCACCGAGCAAGGGCAGCGCTGGAACGTTTCACCCGGTGCGCTGCGGAAGGTCAAAGACATCGGGGCTGATTTCGGTGGTCCGAACGTCGTCGAACTTCGAAAGAAGTGAACGCGCCATGAGGCGTCGCAAGCCCCACGATCTTTTGGACGGAGCGGCAATGAAATCAAGTCGCGATACCCCGAAGAGCGTAGACGAGTACATCGCAGGCTTCTCGCCTGAGGTCCAAGCCATTCTTCGGCGGGTACGCGAGGTCGTCCGTGGGGCTGCGCCGCAGGCGCAGGAAGTAATCAGCTACCGGATGCCGGCGCTTAAGCAGAACGGCATTCTTGTGTACTTCGCCGCGTTCAAGGGTCACATCGGTCTCTATCCGCCCGTCTCCGGCGACGCTCAAATCCAGAGGGCAATTGCGCCGTACGCAGGCGAGAAGGGGAATCTGCGCTTTCCCTTCACCAGACCGATCCCTTATGATCTCATTGCTCGGGTCACCGAGTTTCGCGCGAAACAGGACTCGGCAAAGGCAGCGACCAGGCGCAAGAAGGCGAGCACGTGAGTCCACATCAAAGATCGACGCCTAACCCGCGCTTCGAGGGGACTGCCCACCAGTGCCGCTGGTGGATTCGTTCGCTTCGCTCACCAGCCCCTCAAGCGATACGTCAGGCCCGGTCCCGATGATCACGCTCGAAAAGCTGAGGACATATCAAGAATTCGACGGCGACATCGATGGATGGGCGCGCGCGTCGAAGGACAAAGGCGACCCATGCATGACCGACGCAGATTGGTACCTCATCAATGAGTTGCTGATGGGGCTTACCATAATTGGAACCGACCTTGCATCGTCGTCGTTTGTGCGCGAATTTGAAGCCAAGATGCGCGCGTCCACGGCCGGCGAAGCTACCTGTGCGGCACTGCGCACGCTCGTTGGGCGACAAAGGCGGAACACTGCGCCCTAACCCGGCGGTCAGCCGGACGCCGGCCGTCGGTGCGCCTTCGGCGAATGTTCCGTCGGCGCGGCTACCTGATACGTTAGGTCGCACAGCCGGCCCCGCTGCCACTGCGGGCCAAAATGCTTCGTCAGGCCACTGGAGCACCCTTCGATGCACCCGTACATCAGCATCCTGCAAACGTACATGACCGCCCTTGGCCAAAGCGACTACGCCACGATCAAGCGCTTATTTGCACCCGGCGGCAAAGTGCTGTCCCCGTTCCTCGGCGAAATGCCGGCTGCTCCATTCTTCGACCGATTGGCTGAAGCTTCTGCAAGGAACGTCATCACCGCGATCGACATCTTCCTCAGCTCTACCGCGAAGAATCGCGCCACTGCCTACTTCCAGTACGACTGGACGGTCCGCGACGGAACGCTCATCACGTTCAAGGTCATGGACCTCTTTACGTTCGATCCCGGCACCGACAAGGTTACGTACCTCGAACTGATCTACGATACGCATCCGATCAGAGCAACCGCCGGGAACAAGTACGAGCTGTAAGAATGGCGGACACGCAACCAACGAACGTACTCGAAGCCAAACCGCGGTTCAGCCCGTCGTTCGGGCGGACCCCCAACGGCATGGCCGGGCGAAACGCCGTGAATGATCTTGCGCTTCGCACGGCCATGCCGGCGCGGGCGGCTCAGCTCAAACGTTAGCCGGCCTTCGCACCACCCGGGCGAGACAATGTCGATCAAATTGCAGAAGGACACGGAGAAATACCTGCTCGGCTCGATCAAGCGATTCGTCGCGCAGAACCTGGACGCGGAGATCGGCGATCTTAAGGCGTCGCTCTTCCTCGAATTCTGTGTGCGAGAGATCGGTCCGAGCATTTACAACCAAGCCATTGCCGACGCACAGAGTTACATTCAGGAGAAGGCGGCGGATCTTGGTGGAAATCGCTACGAGGCCGAGTTTGATTACTGGAAGAAATGACCAGCGCGCCAACCGGGCGGTCAACCGGACGTGCCGATCCATGCCTTTTCCTTGGCGAGCGTCCGTGCGGCGCGCCGGTTACCTTGCAGGTTGGGCGTGACAACGCAGCCGCTTTAAGCCAACCAATCAGCAGCGCAAGACGAAAGGAATCAACAATGACAACGGCAATCATTTTCCACGAAGTTCAGGATGGCGCAGTCTGGGCGAAAGCCTGGAAGAAAGGACCGGGAAGCCGACATGAGATGTTCGGAAAACTTGGAATCAAGTGCCGAAACTTCCGCGATCCCAAGAACCCCGACGCAACGGGCCTCATCGTAGAGATACCCGATATGGCGAAGTTCCAGGAGTTGCTGCGGTCCGACGAGGGCGTGACGGCGATGCGGGAAGACGGATTGAAGGTTGAGACGATGCGGATGTTGATCGAGTTCACTCCATAGGTGGAGAACAAATCGATCGAGCAATGTCGCCGAGCAAACACCGCCGCGCGCAGCCCAACCCCGCGCTCGAGCGGACCCGCCGGCAAGTACCTTCTCGCTTTCGAGCAGTGGTGGCGGCGGGCCGCTCAGCGTAGACGTTCGGCGTCATGAAGAACGACGAAGTGCTGAAGCTCAACTTTGACAGGTGGCCGTTGCCGGACGGCTACCTGTTGGAACTTGGTCGAGTTGCTGCACTGTGGGCGATCCTCGAATCGTTTCTCAACCTCTGCATTGGAAAGCTTGCGGGATTTAACGAGTTGAATGATCCAAAGGCGTTCATCCGCGTCACACATTCGAGCTTCCCGCAGCGCCTGGATATCCTCGGAGCGCTATGCGAACAACTCGCTAACGAGTTTCCTGATCTCAAGGGGTACGAGGCTGTTATTCGTCAGCTACGTCAGGCGCAGAAACTGCGAAACGACTTCATGCACTACGGTATGGCGTTGAATCCTGATTTCGGGCACATCGAAATGGCGAAGGGAACGGCCCGCGGTACTCTGAAAGTGGGCGTGGAGAAAGTCGACGTCGCTGACCTCAGGCGTGCATCAATGGCCATACACGAGGCGCAGCTCGCTCTATACAAGCTCGTGCTACACCGCGAGAATCCTCCAGCGTGGTCGCGACGATGACGCCGAACCCGTCAGTCAAGCGGACCTCGCGCCCGCGGCGCTCGACCCCTCACTTCCAACGTTGGGCGTCAAATCGCAGCGTCGCTCGAATGGGAGTATCCTTTCCACTATGAAGATGGCAACCGGAATAGTTGTTGGCGGAAAGGTCATTCTTGATGGTGTTTCCCTCGAGGAGGGAACCTCGGTGACGGTCCTCGCCAAGGACGACCAAGCTGGCTTTGATCTCACGCCTGAGCAAGAGGCAGAACTACTTCGTTCCATTGCGGAGGCCGATCGTGGTGAAACGGTTTCCGCCGAAGAGGTGCTCGCGAAGCTCGCACGTCGCCACGGCTAGGTAGTCCGTGAACGTCCGCGTCACCAAGCGTGCGCAAGCCCAAATTGATCGGGCCGCTCGATGGTGGGACGAAAATCGCGATCAGGTACCCGAAGCATTCGACGAAGATCTCGCGGAGGCTCTCTTGCTTTTGAGCGCGGAGCCCAGTGTCGGCGCGCTGGTGCTACGCACACGGGTGCAAGGCGTACGGCGCCTGCATCTCGCCAGGATCCGTTATCACCTCTACTATCGCATCCGCGGCGATCGGGTTGAGGTGCTCGCGCTTTGGCATACGAGTCGCGGTGTCGGGCCATCTGTCTAAATGGTCAGCATGACGCCCAACCCGGCGTTCGAGCGGACCCGCAGGCAAGAGGCTTCGTCTTCGGGGGGACGGCGGCCGCGGCCCGCTCAACTTGCACGTCGCAAACGAAGCCTTGCCGCCCGCGAAGCATCATGAAAGCCGGACAACCCGGTCTCACGCTGTACGGCGCACAGGCGTCAGGATCGATCGCGGTCGAAGCCGCACTGACGCTGCTCGGCATTCCCTACGCGCTCGTGGAAGGTGCCACCTGGGCCGAAGAAACCGCCCGGAATCGCGTTGCACCCGTGAATCCGATGCGGCAGATTCCAACTCTGGTCCTGTCGGACGGCGAGGTGATGACGGAGAGCGCCGCGATGCTGATCTACCTTGCCGATCTGCACGCTGAGGCGGGGCTCGCGCCAACGCCGAGCGATTCTCGGCGGTGCCAATTTCTGCGATGGATGGTCTATGTCTCGTCCGCCATCTACGCCCTGCATTGGATCAAGCCGGACGTCAGGCGCATCGGGGCGCCGGAAAGCGCCCGAGCGTCCGTCGTCGATGCCGTCCACGAGCGGATCGCTTTCTGCTGGAGCAACATGGATCGTCAACTGAAGCCATCGCAGTACCTTCTCGGCGATGAACTCACCGTGCTCGACCTCTACGTCGCTGTGGTCTCCCGCTTCGGTCCTTGGCGAGATCGCTTCTACGAGGTCGCCCCACGCATGACACCCGTGGTTCGCCGCGTGGACGAAGATCCTCGCCTCACCGCCTTCTGGCAAGAGCGCTTCCCGCTGGAATGAGATACGGGCCCGAGATGGCGCCAGCAGCGACGCCTGACCCCTCGTTCCGTCGGATTCGCTTCGGCAGCCGCTGAGCTCAAACGTCAGGTGACCAGGGAAGGGTCTATGATCGTGCGAGCAGAGGAATCTCAGGATGCGAGCGCCGTCAGGGCCGTGAATCGCGCAGCCTTCGAGACTGCAGCCGAAGCCAATCTCGTCGACGCTTTGCGCCGGCAAGCGCGCCCGGTCGTCTCCTTGGTCGCCAAGTAAGGCGAAGTGATCGTTGGCCACATCATGTTCAGCCCCGTTTCCCTCGATGGCCATGCAGATCTGATCTTTATGGGGTTGGCGCCAATTGCCGTTGTAACGGCATATCAGCGCAAAGGTGGCCGACGCGCACTGAAGGGACTGCAGGACGAATGGGAGGTGCACGCTGTCGAAGCGTGAGTCAGGCCGGCGCTGCCCGCGGATGCGCGCTCACTCACTGCCCTTCGCAAGCCCCACACCACGGAAAAGTCGCATGTCCAATCATCCGCACGACCCATACGATTTGGCTCGCTTCGTCGAAGCCCAGAACGCGACCTACGAGGAAGCCCTTTCCGAGTTGCGCGCAGGAAAGAAGCGATCGCACTGGATCTGGTACATCCTGCCCCAGGTGCAAGGTCTGGGATCCAGTCCAATGTCGGTCCGCTACGCCATCAAGTCCTTGGCAGAGGCCAAGGCGTACCTTGAACATCCGGTTCTCGGCGCGAGGCTACGCGAGTGTGTGGCGGCAATGAATGCACATGCGGAGCTCAGCGCCAGCAGCGTTCTCGGTCAGCTGGACGCGCAGAAGTTCCTTTCTTGCCTGACGCTGTTCGCTCGGGCCACCACTGCCGAATCAGTCTTTGCTCGGGCCTTGGACAAGTACTTTTCCGGCAATCCCGATGCCGCCACTCTTGCCATATTGGCCAGTCAGCAAGGGGGAGGAGGTGAGGCCTAGGCGTTCCGTCGAGGGAACCTCGACCGGGCATGGCCGCGGAGGACGGATATTGAACCACACCGGTTCGCAGGGCCATGCCAGCGGCGTCCGCTCATGTGATTCGGGGGAACCCGAGCGTGTCTCTGCGCTGGCACAAAGCGTTTTCTGGCTGGTCCTGCCGTCGCTGGTACTTCTTGTTGCACTACCGTTGTTGCTTCGTGCCGGCTGGGGTTTCTGGGCCAGCCCTGCGTCGTCGTGCCTGGCCACCGCCGCGCCATACCTGGCGATGGTTTGGGTCCTTGGCCGGGTTGGAGTTCACGCGTAGCCAACCATGCGATCGTCCGAAGAAACACATTCCGCGTCAATCGGCACTTGCAAGCGCGTGGCTTGGTTGCTTGCGTGCATTGGTGTCGGTGCCCTTGTCGGGGTCGTTGGTAGCTCGTTCACGGGCAGCACCTATTGGTACGTCGCCATACCGGCCGCCGTGGCGGTGGGTTGGATGTTCCTTGCCAATCCGTCGGCATGTGAGCCATCGGCGGCAACCCGCGGTCGCACTCAGCCAGGCAAGCACGATGCGCCGTGACCCTTCGAGCGAAAGGACGTGTCCGGCCGGCCATCTTGGGGTGTCACGCCCTGGCCGACCCATTGCTCGCGACACGGGTACCCACGATGAGTGTTGAATTCGACCAACCCGTCGATGCACCGGACCCGCTGCAGCGGGCGTCGCCCGCTTTCGCGGGCCGGTGACCACTGGCGTTGGGTGTCTGCCGGCTTCGCGATGCTGCCACTTGGGGAAATCAAGCGCCGTATTCGAGAACTGGAGTCGGAGTCATTCGCCCTCTATCTCGCCGCGCGCCACCCGGAAACCCCGTGGTACGCGAAGTTGCTTGTGGCCGGAATAGTCGCCTATGCATTGAGCCCCATCGACCTGATCCCGGACTTCATTCCGATTCTTGGTTACCTGGATGACCTGGTCCTGATCCCGATTGGCATCGCGCTAGCCATAAAAATGATCCCGCCATCCGTCATGGTCGAGTGTCGCGCGCGCTCGCATGAAGCCATGGCGAGTGGCAAACTCCTGAGTCGTGTTGCGGCATCCGTTATCGTTGTCGTTTGGTTGGGGCTCGCAGCGCTTTGCGTGTTCTGGACTTATGAAGCATTCGCGATTCCACTTTCGTTTCGCGGGCGTGATTGTCCGGACGCCTGACCAGGCGTTCGTTCAAGATAGATCTCCAGCGGGCAACAGGCAGCGCGGGTGGGGCCGGTTATGCTATCCCGTCGGACCGCAGGTTCGAGGCACATCGCCACCCCCTGGTCATGTGACCGCAGGACATTCGTAATCCATCCGGAGGCAATCGCAATGGCAACGGTACGCGAGGGCAACAAGCGAGTTCTGCTCGTGGTCGACGTGCAGGTCGGCGTGATGAGCGAGGCGTGGGATGCGCCCCGGATCATCACGAACGTGTCACGCGCTGTCGAGCGGGCCCGGGTCCAGGGCGTGCCCGTGATGTGGGTGCAGCACTCGGACCAGGACCTGGTGTACGGGAGCCCGGAGTGGCAGTGGGTGCCGGAACTGGCGCCTGCGGAGGACGAGCCGCTGATCCACAAGCGGTTCAATTCGTCGTTCGAGCAGACAGTGCTCGAAGAGCAACTCGCCAAGCTCGGCGCGACCCACATCGCGCTGGCTGGAGCCGCGACCAACTGGTGCATTCGTGCCACGGCATATGGCGCACTGGACCGCGGCTACGACCTGACCCTGATCAAGGATGCGCACACTACCGGCACCATGGAGCTCGACAACGGCGCAAGGATCGAGGCTGCAAACGTCGTCCAGGAGCTCAACATCGCGATGACCTGGTTGAGCTACCCTGGCCGCACGAATGGCACGGCCACGGCGGAGGAGGTCGAATTCGCCACGCCGGGCGGTGCTCGATAGAGAAGGATGAAGCGGCGTGGGCCGGCGTGCCGGCTATTCCGCACACTTCCGCGGGAGGGGAGATGAATCAAGCTCGACGCAGGCAGTTCCTGATCAACGCGAGCGCGCTGTTGGCCGCTCCGCTCCCGGGGATTGCCCAGCAGCCGGCACCGACCGTGCCTCGGATCGGCTTTCTGGGGGTGTCCACACCGGCCGCTTGGGCCCCACGTGTCGATGCATTCCGGGCGGGATTGCGCGACCTGGGTTACGTCGAAGGCAGGAACATCGTCATCGAGTTTCGCTTTGCCGAGGGCAAGTACGACCGTCTTCCCGAGCTCGCTGCCGAGCTCGTCCGGCTCAAAGTCGATGTCATCGTGACGCACTCGGTACCAGGCGCTCTCGCCGCGAAGCAGGCTACCGCGACGAATCCGATACCCGTGGTCATGACCAACGTCGCTGACGCCCTTGGATCGGGCATCGTGGCGAGCCTCGCGCGCCCTGGCGGCAACATCACCGGCGACACATTCTTCGTCCCCGAGCTCGCGGCGAAACGGCTCGAGTTGCTGAAGGATGCGATCCCGCGTGTGCGCCGGGTGGCCATCCTCGTGAATCCGGACAACGCCGGAACGGGACTGTCCCTCCAGGCTATGGAAATCGCAGCCAAGGAAGTGAACGTGGCGTTGCTACGTTTCGATGCGCGGGGCCCCGCGGACCTGGACGGTGCCTTCGCGGCGATGGCGAAGGAAACTGTCGAAGCGCTCGCGGTGATCGAGGACGTGGTCCTCATCGCCAGCTTCAAGACGATCGCGGAGCTGGCGGTCAAGCAGCGCCTTCCGTCGATCAGCTTCATCGAGTATGCCGACGCGGGCGGGCTCTTCGGCTACGGCGCGAACTTTCTTGCACTCTATCGTCGCGCCGCAGTCTTCGTCGACAAGATCCTCAGAGGAGGAAAGCCCGCCGACATTCCGATCGAGCGACCGACGACGTTCGAATTCGTGATCAACATGAAGACGGCCAAGGCGCTTGGCCTTGCCTTGCCGTCGGCGACCCGCTTGCGTGCCGACCGGGAAATCGAATGACAAGTGCCAGCATCGGCACTGCCCGCCGGTCAGCTTCATTCGCCTGGCGTCAATGAAGGTCGGGCACGCAACACCAGACGACGCGAGGTATCGCCGCCGATCCCGCGCCACCCAAGACGTTCGAACTGGGAGGTCAACCTCTGCAGGAGGTGCGCTATGGGTGCAGGCTTGACGACTGATCGTGCGTTCCGGCTGACCTCGTTCGGCGACCGCTGAACGCAGCCGTTCGGTCTCGGCGGATCGGCGAACTCCAGCGTTGGCCGCTCCTGGAAGCAGTCGATCCGCTTTTCGCATCGAACGATCACCGGTAGTATGGCCCACGGTCTGGAACGGAAACGGACGCCTCGGGCGTCGACTCACAAAGGGGGGGCCTGTGCCGATCACCGCTTTCAACAGTTTCACCGATGGCCTCGAGCCAAGTCGAAGAAGCCGGGAGCACTTCGTTACTTCCATCGACACAGCAGACGACCGGCGCTGGGTGCCGTATGCCGAGGGTGTCTGGTTTCAGCCCTGCCACTTCAATGTCACGTCGGGTGGATTCAGCGTTGTTCTGAAAGGACTCCCCGGCGCCGCACTGGGCACCCACTACCACGTTGGGACGGTGCGTGGTTACACGATGCGTGGGCACTGGCGCTACCTCGAGCACGACTGGGTCGCAAAGCCCGGGACCTTCATCTATGAACCCGCCGGAGAGGCTCACACGCTGGTTATCACGCAGGACTCGCCAGAACCGGCGTTGATCATGTTCGTCGTTGAAGGGGGTCTCATTTATCTGGACAAGCCGGCCAACGGCGGCGTTGCTGCCTACGAGGACGGATTCACCCTCCTCGAGCTGACCCGAAAGTATTATCGGGAGGCGGGTCTCGATGTGCGCCAGCTCGACCTGCTGATTCGCTAGATGAGGCGCACGGTCAAGCAGTGGCGTGTGGCTGACTGGCTGCAGCGGGCGCTCCTTCGGCGCAGCGCCGACCTGCCGGTCGAGCGGACCGGTGAGCCGTGACGCAATCCCGACTCGGGATCCGACCATGATTGATGCCTCGTGGCTCGTGTTCGTCGTTGCATCACTGGTGCTCATCGCAACACCCGGCCAGGACATGATCCTGGTCATGTCGCGTTCCGTTGCGCAGGGAACCGCGGCTGGCGTGGTCACCGCCGGCGGCGTTAGCGTTGGCCTCGTCGGCCACACCGTTCTGGCCACGCTCGGACTGGGCGCAATCCTGCGGACATCGGAGTGGTTGTTCATCGCGCTGAAGCTCGTGGGCGCGGCTTACCTGATCTATCTTGGAATTGGTCTGTTGCGCACGAAGCAGAGTAGTTTGCCGATCGCGTCGCAGGCGGCACGTACTCTGGGCAGGCTTTTTGTCGACGGCGCGGTTTCCAATCTGTCCAATCCCAAGATCGCGATCTTCTACTTCGCCTTCCTGCCGCAATTCGTCTCCCCGTCAGCGCAGTATCCGACGCTCACCGTCTTTGTCCTCGGACTCGCGTTTGCGGGCCTGACGTTTCTCGTCAAGGCACCGGTGGGCATCTTCGCCGGGAAGCTTTCGTCGTGGCTGCGCTCCCGGCCCGGCGTGCTCACCTGGGTCTTTCGGTCGTCGGGCGCGATCCTGGTCGGCCTGGGTGTAAGGCTGGCATTCGAGCGGCGCTGACGTCGGCGCGTGCCGGGCGATTGCCTCATGCCAGTGGCCTGCGATCGGGCGAAGGAAACGCGGGTCCGTGACGGCCGCTACTTCAGGAACTCAGGCGAGATGAGGTTCGGAAGAAACAGGATGAGGTCCGGCCAGACGATCGTCAGGGACAGCACGCCCAGCATTGGCATCAGCATGATCATGACGTCTTTCAGCACGTACACCATCCGCACCTTGGCGATCGCGCACGAGATCATCAGGCACAGCCCGTAGGGCGGGGTGACGAGCCCGAAGGCCAGCGAGATGATCCCGACCATCGCGAAATGGACCGGATCCATGTGGACCGAGCGGGCGAGTGGCTCGAGGATCGTGCCGACGATGATGATGGCCGGGATCGCGTCGAGGAAGCAGCCGACGA
>CAVPUM010000026.1:0-103115 GCA_963708855.1 uncultured beta proteobacterium
TAACAGGCACCGTGCAGCCCTCGGGCCGACGGCTGTGTCGAGCGTCACCGCATTGTTAGCACTCAGCGGCGGCGAGTGCTAATAATCGGGGGTGAGTCCCCTGAATGCAAGCCCCGTCCGCACGGAACCGGCCCGTCGATGCCCGCGGGCCGCCGCCTGGACGTGCCTGGGTTGGGCGAGTCAGGGTCCCGGGTCGCGACGACCCCGTCGTGCTACCTTAGGCAGACCGACGACCTCCCCGCCGCGCCGCGCCATGGCTGATCCAACACCCCCTCGCCCCGATTCAGACAAGTCCACGGGCTTCGAATCCCGGGCCTCCGCCACCCCGCCGTCGCAACGCGCCGGCGCCGTAGCGTCCGGCAACGGCGCCACATGGTGGCGGGAAGGCTGGCGCCTCTTCACGGCGTCGCCTGGCATCTGGATCGCCATCACGGTTCTGTACGTGATCATCATGGTGATGCTCTCGTTCGTCCCGGTGCTGGGCTCGCTGGCGACGACACTGCTGGCGCCGGTGTTCGCCGGCGGCGTGCTGTCGGGCTGCCGGGCCCAGGACCGTGGCGGCGAACTGCGTATCGAACACCTCTTCGGCGGTTTTTCCGACCGACTGGGGCCGTTGATGATCGTCGGCCTGCTCTACCTCATCGGTACGCTCGCGATCGTGGTGGTTGTCGGCATTCTCCTGTTCGCCGCGGTCGGCATGACCGGCATCGGAGCGCTCCTGACGGGCGACCCGCTGCAGGCGGGAGTGGCCGCGCTGGCGGCGTTGGGCATCGGCGCGGTGTTCGCGGTGCTGCTCGGGCTGCTGCTCGCGATCCCGCTGATGATGGCCTTCTGGTTCGCCCCCGCGCTGGTCGCGCTGCGCAACGACGAGCCCCTCGCCGCCGCGAAGGCAAGTTTCGACGCCTGCCTGCGCAACATGTTGCCGATGCTGGTCTACAGCCTGCTGGGACTCGTGTTCGCGATCGTCGCGTCGATTCCGCTCTTCCTGGGCTGGCTGGTGCTTGCGCCGGTGTTCGCCGCCAGCGTCTACGCGAGCTACAAGGAAATTTTCGGCACGGTGGAGTGAAACCGTGAACATCGGGGACAGACTTCGATGCCGGTGTCTGGTCCCCTTCTCACGATTTCAATGCGCCTGTTCCCAGTTCGGTCCGGCGCCGACGTCGACGACGAGCGGCACGGAAAGTCCGGCGACGCCCGTCATGTGCAGCGGAAGCTCGCGCTTCACGCCTGCCAATTCGGCGTCCGGAACCTCGAGCACCAGTTCGTCGTGAACCTGCAGCACGAGCTTCGTTGCAAGCCCCGTGTTCCGGATCCAGTCGCGCACCGCGATCATGGCAAGCTTGACCAGATCCGCCGCCGTGCCCTGCATCGGCGCGTTGATCGCGGCGCGCTCGGCGCCGGCGCGGCGCGGCCCGCCCGCCGCCTTGATGTCGGGCAGCCACAGCCTGCGCCCGAACACCGTTTCGACGTAGCCGTGCTCGCGCGCGAATTCGCGCGTCTGCTCCATGTAGGCGCGCACGCCCGGATATCTCTGGAAGTACTGGTCGATGAACTGCTGCGCCGCGCCGCGCTCGATGCCGAGCTGCTGCGCCAGTCCGAACGCGCCCATGCCGTAGATCAGGCCGAAGTTGACCGCCTTGATGTAGCGTCGCTGGTCGGTCGTGACGTCGGCGACCGGCACGCTGAAGATGTCGGCCGCCGTCGCCCTGTGGATGTCCGCGCCTTCGTGGAATGCCTTGACCAGCGCGGGGTCGCCCGAAAGATGCGCCATGATGCGCAGCTCGATCTGCGAATAGTCGGCGGAGACGATCACGTGTCCCGGTGGCGCGATGAACGCCTCGCGGATGCGCCGGCCTTCGGCCGTGCGCACAGGGATGTTCTGCAGGTTCGGGTCCGACGACGCGAGCCGGCCGGTGACCGCCGTTGCCTGGCTGAACGTCGTGTGCACGCGACCGGTGTGCGGGTTCACCATCTGCGGCAGCTTGTCCGTGTAGGTCGACTTCAGCTTCGACAGCGCGCGATGCTCGAGCAGGACCTTCGGCAACGGATAGTCGGCCGCGAGCTCGGTCAGCACGTCCTCGTCGGTCGACGCCTGTCCGGTCGCCGTCTTGCGCACGGTGGGCAGCTTCATCTTGTCGAACAGGATTGCGCCGAGCTGCTTCGGTGACGCGAGATTGAACGGCTGCCCGGCGAGCCGGTAGGCCTCGTCTTCCAGCGCCATCACCTTGGCCCCTAGCTCCCCACTCTGTGCCGCGAGGAGCGCCGTGTCGAGCATCACGCCTTCGCGCTCCATTTCGAACAGGATCTGGCGCACGGGCATCTCGATCGCTGTGTAGACGCGGTCAAGCTTGGGGTCGGCTGCAACGCGCGGATGCAGACAGCGGTGCAGCTGCAGCGTGACGTCGGCGTCCTCCGCCGAGTAGGCGGTCGCGTCCGCGATGCTCACCTGGTCGAAGCCGATCTGCTTTGCGCCCTTTCCGGCGACCTCCGCGTAGGCGATCGTCCTGACGTTCAGGTGCCGCCAGGCGAGATTGTCCATGTCGTGCGGCCGGTGCGCCTCGAGTACGTAGGACTGCAGCAGCGTGTCGTGCGCAACGCCGTCGAGGCGCAAGCCGTGATTCGCGAGAACGTGCTGGTCGTACTTGACGTTCTGGCCCAGCTTCTTGCGCACGGGATCCGCGAACCAGCGCGCAAGGCGCTCGAGCGTGGTCTCCAGAGGAAGCTGATCGACGACACCGGGATAGCGGTGCGCGAGGGGGATGTAGCACGCGTGCCCGGGCTCGATCGCGAAAGAGAGCCCGACGATCCTGGCACGCAGTGGATCGAGCCCGGTCGTCTCCGTGTCGAAGCACACCAGCTCGGCGCGCTCCATCTCATCCAGCCAGCGCCGCAACGCCGCCTCGTCCAGCACGGTCTCGTAGCGGCGGGGAACCGCGGGCGGCGGATCGCCAGCGGGTTGCCCATCGCGCGCACCCGCATCGGAGTACGTCCTGGTGCTCTGGCGCGCGGCGCGATCGGCGATCGCCGCGGCGACATCGCCACGGGGCTCGCGACCCTTGCCCTCGTGCAGCCAGCTCTTGAACTCGTAGCGCTCGTACAACGGCTGCAACCGTTCGGCATCCGCCGGACCGAACCTGAGATCCGCGGGCGACAACGGCAACTCGCAGTCCGTCTTGACCGTGAGCAGCCGCTTGCCCTGGGGCAGCCAGTCGAGCGTCGCGCGCAGGTTGTCGCCGACCACACCCGGAATCTCGCTCGCGTGGCCGATCACGGCGTCGAGCGTGCCGAACTGCGCGAGCCAACGCGCGGCCGTCTTCGGGCCGACTTTCGCCACACCCGGCACGTTGTCGACGGCATCCCCGGTGAGCGCGAGCAGATCAAGCACCTGATCGGCGCGAACACCGAACTTGGCGACGACACCCGCCTCGTCCAGCGTCTCATTGCTCATCGTGTTGACGAGCTTGATACCGGGCCGGACGAGCTGCGCGAGATCCTTGTCCGAGGTCGAGATCACGCAGTCGATTCCTGCCGCGGCCGCCTGCGTCGCGAGGGTGCCTATCACGTCATCGGCCTCGACGCCCTCGACCATCAGCAGCGGCCAGCCGTGCGCGCGGACCAGCTCGTGGAGCGGCTCGATCTGCCGGACCAGGTCCTCCGGCATCGGCGGACGCTGCGCCTTGTACAGTGGGTACCAGTCGTCGCGGAAGGTCTTTCCCGGCGCGTCGAAGACGACAGCGAAGTAGTCGGGCTTCTCGTCTTCGGCTATCCTGCGCAGCATCGACAGCACGCCGCGCAGGGCCCCGGTGGGCTCGCCACGGGACGTGCGCAGATCGGGCAGCGCGTGAAACGCGCGATACAGGTACGACGACCCATCCACCAGAACGAGCGTAGGCATGTATCAGACCACCAAGATCCCGGAACTCATCGATCCGCAGGCGACGTACACCACCAACGGGCAGGAGGCCTGGCGGGTGCTGGGAATTATGGCAGAGTTCGCTGCGGCCACCGAGCGGCTGCGCGGCGCGCGCCCCGCGGTTTCGATGTTCGGCAGCGCGCGCATGAAGCCGGACCATCCGTATTACGCCAAGGCCGAGCGCATCGCCCGCCTGCTGTCCGATGCGGGCTTCGCCGTGATCTCCGGCGGCGGGCCCGGACTGATGGAGGCCGCCAATCGCGGCGCATTCGCGGGCAAGTCGCCGGCGATCGGCCTCAACATCCTGCTGCCGCACGAGAAAAGCGGCAACGAGTTCCAGGATGTCGGATTCGACTTTCGCTACTTCTTCGCGCGCAAGATGATGTTCGTGCGCTTCGCCTCGGCCTACGTCGTGCTGCCGGGCGGGTTCGGCACGCTCGACGAGCTGTCCGAATGCCTGACGCTCGTGCAGACCGGCAAGAGCCGCCGCATTCCCATCATCCTGGTCGGCGGCGACTTCTGGCGCGGTCTCCTCGACTGGATGCACGACAAGCTGGTGGGCGAGGGGATGACGGGGAAGGAGGACCTGGCGCTGATGCAGATCATCGAGGAGCCCGAGGCGATCGTCGAGGCGATCTTCGACTTCTACGAATCGCGCGGCTTCCAGCCCACCCGCGAGGAACGCCAGAAGATGCTCAATCTGTAGCCGAAAGCGGGCCGCGGCCGTCACGCCAGGATGCGCGCGGCCGCGGCCCCGCGGCGTGCAGCCGGACTCGGCACGGGCGCGCCCCGCTCTGCTAAAATCGAGGGACACCGGCTGCGCATGAACCGCCCTCGCTCATCGTTGCATCACCTTTTCGCCGTCGCGTTCTTCGCGTCTGCCGGTGCCGCTTTCGCCCAAAGCTCCGCGCCTCCTCCGCCGCAACTCGAGCCGCTGCCCGAGATTCCGCCCCCGACCGAACTTGCAGGAGACCCCGAACTCGGGCCGCAGGTGACGATCACGCGCAAGGAAGGCGAGACCGTCGAGGAAGCGCGGGTCAACGGCAGACTGGTCTGGATCAAGGTGACGCCCCGTCACGGCAAGTCCTATTTCCTGGTCCCGGACAACGGCGGCGCCATGTTCGTCCGTCGCGACAGCCTCGACTCCGGTCTGAGGGTTCCCTTGTGGCTGCTCCTCGAATTCTGACCTGAGATGAACGACCCCCAGGCTCACTCTGTTCGCTGCCCCCCGCGGGGGCAGTCAGTGCCCTTCGGGCGGCCGGGCGGGCAGTTGAACGACCCCCACGCTTACTGTGTTCGCTGCCCCCCGGGGGGGCAGTCAGTGCCCTTCGGGCGGCCGGGCGGGCGGATGAACGACCCCCACGCTCACTCTGTTCGCTGCCCCCCGGGGGGCAGTCAGTGCCCTTCGGGCGGCCGGGCGGGCACTGATTACCCTTTCCCGGATGTCCGCCTGAGCCGGCGCGCTCGATGCGCGCCGCGATGCCCGATGTCGGTCTATACGCCCGTTACCGCTGAAGAACTGGAAGCCTGGCTGACCCGCTATGCGGTCGGAGGGCTCGTCCTGCAGACGCCGATCGCAACGGGCATCGAAAACACGAACTACTTCGTCACGACCGCGAAGGGCCGCTTCGTTCTGACACTCTACGAGCGTCTGCCGGCGGAGGAGCTGCCGTTCTATCTCAACCTGATGGCGCACCTCGCGCGGGGCGGCGTCGAGTGCCCGGCGCCGGTTCCCGACCGGACCGGCTCGCTGTTCGGAACGCTCAACGGCAAGCCGGCCAGTCTCGTCACGCGCTTGGATGGCACGCCGGTCGTAGCGCCAAACGCGGCGCACTGCGCCGCAGTGGGCGCGGCTCTCGGTCGCCTGCACGTCGCGTCGGCCACGTATCGCGCGCGGCTCACCAACCGGCGCGGGCCGTCCTGGTGGCGGCAGGCCGCGCGCGCCGTGCGTCCGTTCGTCGACGCGCAGCAGAATGAATTGCTGGCGGCCGAGCTCAGGTTTCTGACGGGCTTCGCCAAGGTCCGCATGCCGCGCGGGGCCATCCACGGCGATCTCTTCTGCGACAACGTTCTCTTCGTGGGCGAGCGCGTCTCCGGCATCGTCGATTTCGGCTTTGCGGCGACGGACTTCCTCGCCTACGACCTCGCGATCACCGTCAACGACTGGTGCATCGCCAAACCGGATTCTGGCGCGCTCGTTCCCGACCTCGTCGCCGCGCTCATCGGCGCCTACGACGCCGTGCGGCCGCTCACGCCGGACGAGCGGGCGCAGTGGCCGGCGCTGCTGCGCGCGGCCGCGCTGCGTTTCTGGCTCTCCCGGCTCTACGACCTGTACCTGCCCCGCCCGGGCGAGCTCGTGCACGCGCATGATCCCGGGCACTTCGAACGCATTCTGCGCGATCGGATCCACGACTGCGCCGGCTTGCCGGCCCCAACCGACAGCCACCCCGGACCAGGATCATGAGTTCTCCGCCGCCTGCGATCGACTTCGTGCGTTACTCGGGACCCCGCGGCGCCGCGTGGCTCAAGGACGCTGCCGCAATGCTGGCCGCGGCCCGGATCCCCTGGCTCATGCTGCTGCTCTGCTATTACTTCATTCAATTGCTGGTGAGCGTCATCCCGCTCGCCGGACCGCTCGCGATGATGTTGCTACGTCCGGTGTTCACCGTCGGGTTCCTGGCCGCGGCATGGACCCAGGAGCGCGGCGGGCAGCCCGAGATCCGCCATCTCTTTCGTGGTTTTGGCGCCAATCTCTGGGCGTTGCTGCCGATCGGCGTCATGCTGATCGTCGGAACGACGCTCGCCGTGCTGGCGACGGCCCTGGTCGACGGCGGGGTGCTGCTCGACGCCCTCACGTCGAGCGAGAAACCCGACGAGGCGCTGGCGGCCAACACGCACGTCGAGGCCGCGATGCTCTTCGCCATTCTCTGCGCGCTCCCCACGCTCCTCGCGATGTGGTTCGCGCCGGCGCTGGTGGTGTTCCAGAACTGCGGGCCGTGGCAGGCAGTGACGACCAGCCTTCGCGCCGCGCTCGCCAACTGGCGGCCCGTCGCGGTGTACGGTCTGCTGCTCTTCGCCTGCGGCGCGGTGCTGCCGGGAATCGCCATTGCGCTGATCGCGCTCCTGGTGCCGCCGTTCGCCGCGCCGTACGTGATTGCGCTGGTCGTCGTGCCCTATGTCTTCCTGTTCGTGGCGGCACAGACGATCTCGGATTACGTCGCCTACCGCGACATCTTCCATGCCGGCGAGGCAGGCGAGGCGGAGGCTCCCTCCGCGGGCTAGGCTGCTTCCAGTTTCGCGTACTCGAGCGCCAGCCACTTGACTCCGACGTCGCGAAAATTGACCTGCACGCGCGCATCGCCGCCGCGTCCTTCCGCGTCGACTATGATGCCGATGCCGAATTTCGCGTGGCGCACGCTTTGCCCGACGCGCCAGCCGGGGCCTGTTTCGCGCCGGGCCGGCACCGTCGCGGCATGGCCGTGCGCAGGCGTGATCGCGGCCACGCGCTCGCCCCATTCCCCCGGGTCGACGCGGATCGAGGCATCGCTGCGCTGCCTGTGCGGGGACAGCCAGGCGACGAGATCGCGCGGCAGCTCGTCGAGAAAACGGGAAGCGACGTTGTAGCGAACCTGCCCGTGCAGCATCCGGCTCTGCGCATGCGTCACGTAGAGCCGTCGCTTCGCGCGCGTGACCGCGACGTACATGAGGCGCCGCTCCTCCTCGAGGCCGTCGTACTCGTTGCGGCTGTTCTCGTGCGGAAACAGCCCTTCCTCGAGCCCCGTGACGAACACCGTGTGAAACTCGAGTCCCTTCGCCGCATGCACCGTCATCAGCTGCAGCGCAGGGCGGCCCTCGGCTGCCTGCGTTTCCCCGGCCTCGAGCGCGGCGTGTGCGAGGAACGCCGTCAGCGGATCTGTGGCGCCGGCCGCGGCCGCCCCGCCGTCGCCCTCCGTTCCGGGAGCGAGCATCGGCGCGTCCACCGCGAGATCCGCCTCGCGCACGAAACTGCCGGCGGCGTTGACGAGCTCGTCGAGATTGTCGAGCCGGTCCTGCCCATCCTTCTCCTTCCCGTAGTGCGCCAGCAGGCCGGATGCGGCGTTGACGTGCTCGACCGCCTCCGGCAGCGGCAGGCCGGCGGTGGCCGCGCGCATGCCCTCGATCAGTCGCGTGAACGCTGCGAGACTCGCGTGCGCCTTGCCACCAGTCTTGCCGCCGGCGGCGGCCGCCTCCCAGAGGCTCGTGCCCTGCGCGCGCGCCGCGTCGGCAAGTGTTTCCAGCGTGCGTGCGCCGATGCCGCGCGGCGGAAAGTTCACGATGCGCAGGAACGCGCCGTCGTCGATCGGCATCGCGATGAGGCGCAGGTAGGCCAGCGCGTGCTTGACCTCCGCCCGCTCGAAGAAGCGCATGCCGCCGTAGACGCGGTAGGGGACGGCCGCATTGAAGAGAGCGTGCTCCAGCACCCGCGACTGCGCGTTCGAACGATAGAGCACCGCGACTTCGGACAGCGCCAAACCGTCGGTGGCGAGACTCTTCGCGACGTCGACGATGAACGCCGCCTCGTCGATGTCCGAGGGCGCCGCGAGCGCGCGCACCGGCTCGCCCTTGTCGTCGCTCGTCCACAGGTTCTTGCCGAGGCGCGTCTGGTTGTGCTTGATGAGCGCGTTCGCGGCGTCGAGGATGTTGCCGTGCGACCGGTAGTTCTGCTCGAGCTTGACGATCCGCACGGGCATGTCGGGCCGCGCGAAGTCGCGCTCGAAATGCTGCATGTTGGCGACGTTCGCGCCGCGAAACGCGTAGATCGACTGATCGTCGTCGCCCACCGCGAACACCGCCGTGTGCTCGCCGGCGAGGAGCTTCAGCCACTTGTACTGCAGGACGTTGGTATCCTGGAACTCGTCGACCAGCAGGTGCGAGAAACGGCGCCGGTAGTGCTCGCGCAGGCCGTCGTGCTGCGCGAGGAGCTCGTAGCTGCGCAACAGGAGCTCGGCGAAGTCGACCACGCCCTCGCGCTGGCACATCGCGTCGTAGAGCGCGTAGTGCTCGACCTGGCGCCGCGCCATATCGTCGCCGGCCTCGACCTGGTTCGGACGCAGGCCTTCTTCCTTGGCGCCGGCGATGAAGTGCTGCAGCTGCCGGGCCGGGAAACGCTCGTCGTCGATGCCATGCGCCTTGTACAGGCGCTTGATCAGCGCGAGCTGATCCTGCGTGTCCATGATCTGGAAGAGCTGCGGCAGATTCGCGTCGCGATAATGGGCGCGCAGCATCCGGTTGCACAGGCCGTGAAACGTGCCGATCCACATCCCGCGCGTGTTGACGGGCGTCATCGAGGAGAGGCGCAGGAGCATCTCCTTCGCTGCCTTGTTGGTGAACGTGACGGCGAGAATCGACAGCGGCGACGCCTGGCCCGTCGCCAGCAGCCAGGCGATGCGCGTCGTCAGCACGCGCGTCTTGCCGCTGCCGGCGCCGGCGAGGATCAGCGCCGAGGCGTGCGGCAGCGTGACGGCGGCGAGCTGCTCGGGATTGAGGTTGGCGAGGAGAGAGGAAGTCATCGGGAACCGCGTGGGCGATTATAAGGGGTGACGGCGCTATAATCCGCGCACCCTGCGACGCCTCGCGCCATTCCGTAGACCGCTCCGATGCCGCCCAATCCGAACGCCGCACCGCCCGCGCACTCCGCGACCACGCGGGCCTTCGTCCAGTGGATCCGCTTGGCGGCGCCGTACATCCACGCGTTCCGCGGCAAGACCTTCGTCATCGCCTTCGGCGGCGAAGTCG
The DNA here is from genome assembly GCA_963708855.1 of uncultured beta proteobacterium. Lineage (GTDB taxonomy): Bacteria > Pseudomonadota > Gammaproteobacteria > Burkholderiales > Casimicrobiaceae > CAIWHR01. Next base: position 9,689 of record CAVPUM010000026.1, read on the forward strand.
TCGCCGACGACACCTTTCTCGGCATCATTCACGACCTCAACCTGCTGCACAGCCTCGGCGTCCACCTCGTCGTCGTCCATGGCTCGCGGCCGCAGATCGAGGCCATTCTCGCGCAGCAGGACATCGAGAGCCGATACGCGCTCGGCCTGCGTGTCACCGACACCGAGACCATGGACTGCGTGCTCGAGGCCAACGGCCAGGTGCGCTCGCGCATCGAGGCGCTCCTCTCGCTCGGGATCGCCAACTCGCCAATGGCGGGGGCGCGCATTCGCGTTTCCTCCGGCAATTTCATCACGGCGAAGCCATTGGGCGTGCTCGATGGCACCGACATGCAGCTGACCGGCGAAGTCCGCCGCATCGACACCGACGCCATCCACCAGCGCCTGGACGACAGCGACATCGTGCTGATCTCGCCACTCGGTTATTCGCCCACCGGCGAGATCTTCAACCTGGCGCTGGAGGAGGTCGCAACACAGGTCGCGGTCCGGCTGTCCGCGCACAAGCTGGTCTTTCTCATGGAGACCGAAGGCGTGCGCAATGGCCGGCGCCGGCTCCTCACGGCGCTGTCGACGAAGGACGCCGAAGCGCTGCTCGCGACCTCCCGCGGCAAGCTGCCGGGGGACGTCCAGCACTACCTGCCGTGCGCGATCCGTGCCTGCGACAACGGCGTGAAACGCGCCCACCTCATCAGCCGCCACTTCGACGGCGCGCTGCTGCTGGAGCTGTTCACGCGCGACGGCGTGGGCACGATGATCGCCTCCGCGCCGCTCGCGCACCTGCGCAGCGCCACGATCGACGACGTCGGCGGTATTTTGCAGATCATCGAGCCGCTCGAGGAGCAGGGAATTCTCGTGCGCCGCTCGCGCGAGCGGCTGGAGACCGAGATCGAGCGCTTCGTCGTCGCCGAGCACGACAACGCGATCATCGGCTGCGCCGGCCTGTACGCGTTTCCGGACGAGCGAGTCGGTGAGCTCGCGGCGCTCGCGGTCCACCCCGATTTCCGCCGCGAGGGCTACGGCGAAATGCTGATGTCCGAGATCGAGGCGCGCGCGCGAAAGCTGAAACTGGCGGCGCTCTTCGTCCTGACCACTCGCGCATCGCAGTGGTTCATCGAGCGCGGATTCCACACGGCGGCGATCGCCGATCTCCCGCAGCAGAAGCAGGAGCTCTACAATTACCAGCGCAAGTCGCAGGTCTACCGAAAGAAACTCTAGGAGCAGGCCATGGCACGCACGGTGCATTGCGTCAAACTGGGCCGCGAGGCCGACGGCATGGATTTTCCGCCTTACCCGGGCGAACTCGGCAAGCGTATATTCGAGAATGTCTCCAAGGAAGCCTGGCAGGCGTGGCTGAGGCACCAGACGATGCTCGTCAACGAGAACCGTCTTTCGCTGGCCGACGCCCGGGCCCGCAAGTGGCTGGCCGAGCAGATGGAACAGCACTTCTTCGGCAGCGGTGCCGAAATGCCCTCCGGGTTTGTTCCGCCGGCGCCTTAGGTCGCGCTATGGAAAACACGCCGGTCTCGCGCTTTCCCGTGCCGGGTCTCGCCGACCTGCCGGAGGATGTCCGCGCGCGCATTCTCGAGGTGCAGCAGAAGGCAGGCTTCGTGCCGAACGTCTTCTTGGCACTAGCCCGCCGACCGCTCGAGTTCCGCGCGTTTTTCGCCTATCACGACGCGCTGATGCTGCGCGACTCGGGACTCACCAAGGCCGAGCGCGAGATGATCGTCGTCGCGGTGGCCGGCGCCAACGAGTGCCTCTATTGCTTCGTCGCCCACGGCGCCATCCTGCGCGTCTATGCGAAGAACCCGCTCGTCGCCGACCAGGTCGGCGTCAACTACCGGAAGGCCGACATCACGCCGCGCCAGCGGGCGATGCTCGCCTTCGCACTCAAGGTGGCAGAGACGAGCAGCGAGATCGGCGACGAGGACTACGCGGCGCTGCGCGCGCACGGTTTCGACGACGAAGACATCTGGGACATCGGCAACATCTCGGCGTTCTTCTGCCTGTCGAACCGGATGGCGAACTTCATCAGCCTCAAGCCGAACGACGAGTTCTACCTGCTGGGTCGCTTGCCGAAGGAAAAGCCGGTCAGGTAGCGAGCAGGAAAATGTGATCCGGGTCGCAAGACCCGGACCACATCACCCGCAGCGGTTGCCTTTTTCGACCGCCGGCGGTCCCGGGACCCGACCCCGTCCTTCGCGTTTCCGCGCGGCCGCCTACGCGACGCCGTGCTTCTTGAACCACGCCAGCATCCGCTTCCAGGCGTCCTCGGCGTCCACCTTGCGGTAATTGTCCGGACGGAAATCGGCATGGAATCCGTGCCCGGCGTCGACGTAGACGACGAGCTCGGCCGGTATGCCTGCCGACTTGAGGGCAGCGAAAAACTTCTCGACCGGTTCCACCGGGATTCCGGCATCCTTGGCGCCGTAAAGGCCGAGCACGGGGACCTTGATCTCGGCAACTCGGTCCATCGCGGTCCTCGGCACGTACTCGTTCGTGGCACCCCCCACCGGACCGTACCAGGCAGCAGCGGCCTTGAGCCTGGGATTGGCCGATGCGTACACCAGCGTCGTGCGCCCGCCGCGACAGAAGCCGGTGATCGCCATGCGCGCGGTGTCCGCCTTGCCGCTTGCCTGCGCGAAAGCGACTGTCGCGTCGTAGTCGGCGACGAGCTCGGTGTCGTATTTCGTGTTCACGATCGGCATGATCTCGGCCATGACGGTGATCGTGGTGAGGTCGGCCTTGCGCGCGTACAGGTCGGGAACGATCGCGTAGTACCCCGACTTGGCCAGCCTCCGGCAGACATCCTTGATGTACGGGTTGAGCCCGAATACTTCCGCCGCCACGAGGACCACCGGAAAGGGCCCGCCGGTCGCGGGCATCGCGCGATAGCCGCGGATCTGGCCATCCTTGACCGGGATCATCACGTCGGCAACGTCGAGGCCGTCGGCATCGGTGGCGATCTGCTGCGCCGATGCGGGCGACGTAAGCGCCAGCGCCGCGCTTGCACCCAACGCCGTCCAGATGAAGTCGCGACGGTCGAAATCCTTCTCCGGCAGCAAACCCTTCACGTCCTGCTCGAGATCGAGCTTCATGCAATTCTCCTCATTCAGGCGTCGCAGCGGCGCATACTCGGTTCAGCTTCGCGTAAACAGGCGCCGCCTGCGCGGCATTCCCGGCGCTGCTCAACTTTCGAACACGACGCGCCCGCCGACAAGGGTCATGCGGACCCTTCCCGGCACTTCGAGGCCGAGGAAGGGCGTGTTCTTGCCCTGGCTCCTTAGCGCCGCCGGCTCGACCCGCCAGTGCTCACCGGGATCGAAGACGCAGACATCGGCCTGCGCTCCGACGCCGAGATGTCCGGCGTCGATTCCCAGGATCGCCGCCGGCACCGCGGTGATGCAGGCAAGCGCCCGGGAAAGCGGAACTCTGTCCTCGGCGGCCCATTTGAGCGCAAGCGGCAGCAGGAGTTCCAGCCCGGTCGCCCCGGGCTCCGCTTCGCCGAAGGGCAGCTGCTTGCCGTCGTCGTCGACCGGCGTGTGATCCGAGCACACGAGGTCGAGCGTGCCGTCGGCGAGGCCCTCGCGCAGCGCCGCGCGGTCACTCGTCCCGCGCAGCGGCGGTATCAGCCGGCATTGCGCGTCGAACCAGCCGATGTCGACGTCGCACAGGTGCAGGTGATGAACGGCGACGTCGGCGGTGATCGGGAGCCCTTCCTTCTTCGCGGACCGGACCATCGCGACGCCCTCGGCTGTCGACAGCCGGCACAGGTGGACGCGCACGCCGGTGGCGCGGACCAGCGCGAAGACCGTCGCCAGCGCGATCGTCTCCGCGGACGCCGGTATTGCCGGCAAGCCGAGGCGCGTGGCGGCTTCACCGTCGTGCGCGACGCCGCCCCGCGCGAGATGCGCATCCTGCGGGCGCAGCCACACGCGGTGACCGAACGTCGCCGCGTATTGCATGGCGCGGAGCAGCACGCCGGTATCGGTCAGCGGCGCTTCGGCCTGCGAGAAGGCGACGCACCCTGCCTCGGCAAGCTCGCCCATTTCGGTGATCTCTTCGCCCCTGAGGCCCACGGTGAGCGCGCCGACGGGAAACACGTGCGCCTGATTGAGCGAGCGCGCGCGGTGCTTGAGCATTTCCACCAGCCCGGGCTCGTCGAGCGGCGGATCGGTGTCCGGGGGACAGGCGAGCGTGGTGACCCCGCCCGCAACCGCGGCCTCCATCTCCGACTCCAGCGTCGCCTTGTACTCGAAGCCGGGCTCGCGCAGGCGCGCCGACAGGTCGACGATCCCGGGGCAGACGACGAGACCCTTCGCCTCGACCTTGCGATTCGCGGTCCAGCCCGCCGGCGCTTCGCCTATCGCCGCGACCTTCCCGGCAGCGACGTAGAGCGTGGCAACGCGATCGACGCCGTTCTTGGGGTCGATCACCCGTCCGCCGCTGATCTCGATCTTCACGTCAGCGCCACTCCAGCTCAGCCGCCCGCCAGGATGCTCATCACCGCCATGCGAACGGCGATGCCGAATGTCACCTGCGGCAGGATCACGCTCCGGTCGCCGTCGGCGACGGCCGAGTCGATCTCGATGCCGCGATTCATCGGCCCGGGGTGCATCACGATCGCGTCGGGCTTGGCCAGCGCGAGTTTCTCCGTCGTCAGCCCGTAGTGCTTGAAGTACTCGCCCGGGGAAGGCAGGAGCGCACCGCGCATCCGCTCGCTCTGCAGGCGCAGCATCACCACGACGTCGCAGCCCGCGAGGCCCGCGCGCATGTCGTGGTAGACGCGTACGCCCAGCGCCTGCACGGCGGTCGGGAGCAGGGTCTTGGGGCCGATCGCGCGCACCTCGGGTGTGCCCAGCGTCGTCAGGCCGTGAATCAGCGAGCGGGCGACACGCGAATGCAGCACGTCGCCCACGATGGCCACGGTCAGCCGGCGGAAGTCCTGCTTGTAGTGCCGGATCGTGAACAGGTCGAGCAGACCCTGCGTCGGGTGCGCGTGGCGGCCGTCGCCCGCATTCACCACGTGCACGTGCGCGCGGCCGGTGCGGTTCAGGTGCGCGGCGATCAGATGCGGTGCGCCGGACTGCGCATGGCGGACGACGAACATGTCGGCGTTCATCGCCACCAGGTTGTCGACCGTGTCGAGCAGCGTCTCGCCCTTGCTCGTCGACGACGCGCCGATGTTGAGGTTGATCACGTCGGCGGACAGCCGCTTCGCGGCGATCTCGAACGTCGTCCGCGTGCGCGTCGAGCTCTCGAAGAAGAGGTTGAACACGGACCGACCGCGCAGGAGCGGCACCTTCTTCACGTCCCGTTCGGCGATCGACACGAACGGCACCGCGGTGTCGAGGATGCGCACGATGAATTCGGCGGGCAGGCCCTCCAGCGTCAGCAGGTGCGTGAGGCCGCCTGTGGCATCGAGCTGCGGGTTACGCACCGGCGGCCTCGGCGGCGAGAGCGAGCGTGCCGTCGGCGCCGCGCGACAGCACGACGGAGAGGTCGCGCGCGACCGCGAGACGCGCCCCGGCGTAGGTCGCTTCGATCGGCAGCTCGCGGCCGCCGCGATCGACGAGCACGGCGAGCTCGACGCGCGCCGGGCGCCCGTAGTCGAACAGCTCGTTGATCGCCGCCCGGACGCTGCGGCCGGTGTAGAGGACGTCGTCGATCAGCACGATCGTCGCGCCCTCGACCTCGAACGGCAGCACGCTGCGCTTGACCTCGGGCTTCAGGCCCTTGCGGCTGAAATCGTCGCGATAGAACGAAACGTCGATGAAGCCGACCGGATGGTCGCCTTCGATCATCTGCGCGAGACGCTCCGCGATCCAGGCGCCTCCCGAATAGATGCCGACGAAACGCGCCTCGAATGCAACGGCGCCGCGCATGCGCTCCGCGAGCGCGACGAGCGCCCGTTCCGCGTCAGGCAGGGCCACGGGGGTCGTCCGCGGTCGGCGCGTCGAACCAGGATTGCAGGATCAGCTGCGCGGCGACCTCGTCGCGCGCCGCCTTCCGGGCGCCCGCGCGAACTCCGGCAGCAGCGAGCGCGTCCTCGGCGCCGACGGAAGTGAACCGTTCATCCACGCGCGCGACCCGCAGTCCGAAACGGCCTTCGAGCTGGCGCGCGAAGCGCTCGGCACGCGCGGTCATCGCGTGCTCCGCGCCGTCCGCGTGCAACGGGCGGCCGACCACCAGCAACCCCGGCTGCCACTCGCCGATCAGCGCGGCGACGGCGGCAAAACGCGCCGCATTCGCCTCGTCGGCGATGGTCGTCAACGGACGCGCGACGCGAAGCAGCGCGTTGCCCACGGCCACGCCGATCCGGCGCGTCCCGAAGTCGAACGCGAGCACCGTGGCCTCGCCGCTCGCCGCTGCGGGCCTCACGCACGCTGGTGAACCTTCGTGCTGCGCACTCCGGTATTCGCGCTCGGGGCGGCCCGTCGCCCTTACTGGAGTACCTTCGCGCTTCGCGCTCCGGTATTCGCGCTCGGGGCGGCCCGTCGCGCTCATGCGTGCCCGACGTCGTCGGACAGGCGCGAGAAATCGATGCCGAGCAGGCGCATGGCGGCCGGAAGCCGCGCCTCGACCGGTGTCTCGAACAGGACGCCGGGATCGGCGGCGACGGTGAGCCACGCGTTTTGCGCGATCTCCTGCTCCAGCTGGCCCGCCGACCAGCCGGCATAGCCCAGCGACACGATCACGTCCCTGGGACCCTCGCCGCGGGCGACCGCCTCGAGCACGTCCTTCGATGTCGTGAGGCCGACCTCGTCGTCGATCGCGAGTGTCGACTGCCAGTTGCCGAGCGGCCGGTGCAGCACGAAGCCGCGATCGACCTGGACCGGTCCGCCGAAATGCACGGGGGTGCGCCGCAGCTCGGCGTCGGCGAGCGGGACGTTGATCTGCTCGAAGAGCGAGGAGAGCGTCATGTCGGTCGGCTTGTTGACGACGATGCCGAGCGCGCCATCCTCGTTGTGCTCGCAGACGTAGGTCAGCGTATGCGAAAAATGCGGGTCCGCCATCGCTGGCATGGCGATCAGAAAATGGTGCGTGAAATTGGCGGTCGGACCACCCGTGGCGTCACCCATAAGAACAATTGTAAACGCGGCTCCCTCTGGGCACAATTGGGCAGCCCCCTACCACCGTCCCGGATCGCCGGCATCCCATGCATCTCCCTGCAGCACCGTACCGCTTGCCTGCGCCCAGTCGCTGGCTCGCTCGCGCCGGCATCCTCCTCGCCGCATGGATGACGGCGCTGCCCGCGGCGGCGAAGCTCGTCGTCATGCACGGTCATGCGGAACCCGCCGCTGCGACGCTCTGGATCCAGACCGACACCGCGACGATGGTGACCGTGCGCTGGCGAGCCGCCGGCGAAACCGTCGACCGCGCGCTGCGGCTGCGCGCGGCCAAGGCCGACGACCATGTCGTCGTGGCGCGACTCACCGACCTGGCACCGGGAGGAACCACACCCTATCGGGTGCAGGCGGGACGGGAGCGTCGGAACGGCGTGGCGCGCACGCAACCCACCTGGACAAGTCCCGGCGACGCTGCGGAACTGGTCATCGTCATCGGGTCCTGCTTCTTCGCCACCGATCCCGCGGCGAAGCCCTCGAAGCAGGACTACGGGGGCGGCTTCGGGATCTTCGGAGCGATCGCCGCGAAAGGGCCGGATCTGATGCTGTGGCTCGGCGACAACGTCTATCTGCAGCCGGCCGACCTCGTCGATACGGCGGCGATCGCCGCGCGCTACCGGCGCCAGCGCGCGTTCCCCCCGTTGCAGGCGCTGCTCACCGCGACGACGCACCTCGCGATCTGGGACGACCACGACTACGGTCCGAACAACGCCGACGCGTCGTTCCCGCTGAAGGACCAGACGCTTAGACTCTTCCAGCGCTATTGGCCCAATCCGGACTTCGGCCTGCCCGAGGTGCCCGGCACGTTCGGCGTCGCACGCCACGGCGATCTGATGTTCTTCCTGCTCGACGATCGCTACTACCGCTCGCCGAACCGCACCCCGGACGGTCCCGCCCGGACGATGTTCGGCGCACGCCAGCTCGACTGGCTGAAACAGGCGCTGGCTGCGGCGCCGCGGGACAGCCTCAAGATCGTCGCGGGCGGCAGCCAGTTCTGGAAACGCACCAGCCGCTTCGAGGGCTGGCACCGTTTCGCGGCCGAGCGCGACGCCTTTGCCGAATGGCTGATTGCGCAGCGGATCGAGGGAGTTGTCTTCGTCTCCGGTGACCGCCACTTTTCCGAATTGCTGAAGATCGAGCGGCCTGGCGCCTATCCGCTGCTCGAATTCACTTCGAGCCCGCTCACCTCGCGCCCGTTCGAGCGATTCGACAGGACGGATCGCGACAACCCCGACGTCGTGCCGGGAACGCAGGTCGCCCGACGCCAGTTCGGGCTGATCCGGATCACCGGCCCGGGCGACGCCCGACGATTGTCCCTGGAAAGCTACGACGGCGCGGGTACGCTCCTGTGGCGCCACGAGGTGCGCGCGACGGACCTGCGCTTCCCCGGCACGCACGCACCGCGCACGTGACCGAGCGCACGCATGACCGCGCGCTGGTCTGGTTCCGCCGCGACTTGCGCGATTTCGATCACGCGGCGCTGTCCCGCGCGCTGCGGGAAGCGCGCGCGGTCTTCTGCGCCTTCATCTTCGATCGCGAGATCCTCGACGCACTGCCGTCGCCGTCCGACCGTCGCGTGGAGTTCATCCGGGACAGCGTGCGCGAGCTCGACACGGCGCTGCGCGCGCGCGGCGGAGGGCTGATCGTCCGCCACGCGTTCGCCCGGGACGCGGTGCCCGACCTCGCCGCCGCGCTGAGGGTGAGCGCTGTCCACGCGAACCACGACTACGAGCCCGCCGCCTGCGAACGCGATGCCGCGGTCGCGCAGGCGCTCGCCGCCCGCGGCATCGCATTCCGCACCACGAAGGACCGGGTGATCTTCGAGCGCGACGAAGTGCTTTCGCAGGCCGGTCGGCCGTTCAGCGTGTTCACGCCGTACAAGAACGCCTGGCTCGGCCGCCTGACGCCATCCGACCTGCGCACGCACGCGATCGACCCTTGCGCGGATGCGCTCGCCCCCCCTCCGCCTGGGATCGCGGGTCCGATGCCGTCGCTCGAGGCCATGGGTTTCGGGCGGACCAACCTGAAGGCGCTTGGCATCGGGGCCGGGATGAGCGCCGGTGCAGCGCTGTTCGCCGACTTTCGCCAGCGCATCGATCGCTACAAGGAGGCCCGCGACTTCCCGGCGGCACCGGGGCCCTCCCACCTCTCCGTGCACCTGCGCTTCGGCACGGTGTCGATCCGCGAGCTCGTCGCGTACGCGCACCTGCGCTCGCTGGAGCCGGACGGGAGCGGCGCCGCGACCTGGCTGTCGGAGCTGATCTGGCGCGAGTTCTACGCGCAGATTCTCTGGCACCATCCGCATGTCGTGGCGCACGCGTTCAAGCCGCATTACGATGCACTGCCTTTTCCCGACGACCCCGTGCTGTTCGCGGCTTGGCGCGAAGGACGCACGGGCTATCCCATCGTCGACGCCGCGATGCGGCAGATCAACGCGTCGGGCTACATGCACAACCGGCTGCGGATGATCGCGGCCTCGTTCCTCGTCAAGGACCTGCTCGTGGACTGGCGGCGGGGCGAACGATATTTCGCCGACCATCTGCTCGACTTTGACCTCGCGTCGAACAACGGCGGCTGGCAATGGGCCGCCTCTACGGGCTGCGACGCGCAACCGTACTTCCGCATCTTCAATCCAGTGACGCAGTCGGAGCGCTTCGATCCTGCGGGAAAGTTCATCCGGCGCTACGTGCCGGAACTCTCGCCGCTCGAGGCGAAGGAGATTCACGCGCCATGGCTCGCCTCGCCTGCGATCCAGCAGGCAAAGGGCGTGGTGATCGGCCGGGATTATCCGGCCCCGATCGTCGATCACGCCGCGGCGCGCCGGGCCGCGCTCGCGCTCTTCGCAAAGGCACGCCTGGCTTGAGCCGCAGGAAGGCCGGGCCGGCCGGCGTCAAGCCAAGCCCGCCGACGGCGCCGAACGGCAGTAGCGCCGCGGTCGCCGACGGCAACGCGGCACCGTGCCCTATTCCTCTTCCTGCTTGCGCGACTTCCTGTGTTCGACGACGAGCTGCTGTTGCAGCTGGGGCGGCGCCTGCTCGTAGTGCGACAGCTGCATCGACCACGAGCCGTGGCCGCCGGTCACGGACTTCAACCGGGCGGAATAACCTTCGAGCTCCGCGAGCGGGGCAAGCCCGCTGATCGCGAGCACGCCCGGTTGAAGGCCGCGCGTTCCGGTGACCTGGCCGCGCCGGGACGAGAGGTCGCCGGCGATGTCGCCGGTGTTCGTCTCGGGGCAAATCACCTCGACCGTGACGATCGGCTCGAGGACGATGGGCCGGGCCTTGTCGATCGCGTCGAGGAACGCCTTCTTGCCGGCGGCGACGAACGCGACTTCCTTGGAATCCACCGGGTGGTGCTTGCCGTCGTAGACGACGACGCGCACGTCCTGCAGCGGAAACCCGGCGATCGCGCCGGTGCCAAGCACCTGCTCGACGCCCTTCTGCACCGCCGGCATGAACTGGTGCGGGATCACGCCGCCCTTGGTATGGTCGAGAAACTCGAAGCCCGCGCCGCGCTCGCGCGGCTCGATACGCAGCGAGACCTCACCGAACTGCCCGGCGCCCCCGGTCTGCTTCTTGTGACGATGGAAACCCTCCGCCTGCGCGGTGATCGTCTCGCGATAGGGAATGCGCGGCGGCCGCGTGTCGACCTCCAGCTTGAACTGGCTCGCCATGCGCTCCAGCACCGAGCGCAGGTGAAGGTCGCCCAGCGCGCGGAGCACCGTTTCGTTCGTCGTCGCGTCATGCTCGACGACGAGCGTCGGATCCTCGGCGATCATCCGGTGCAGCACTTCGGAAATCCTCTGCTCGTCGCCGCGTTTCTTCGGCGTGATCGCCACGCCCTGCATCGGCGTCGGGAACTCCAGCGGACGCATGTGGATGTGGTCCTCGTCGTGCGAGTCGTGCAGCACACAGTCGAACTCGATGTCGTCGACCTTGGCCACCGCCGCGATGTCGCCGGGCACCGCTCGCTCGATCTCGACGTTTTTGCCCCCCTGCAGCATGAACAGGTGCCCGACCTTGAACGGCTTCCGGCCGTCGCCGACGAAGAGCTGCGTGTCCTTGGTGACCGTGCCCTGATGGACGCGAAAGATGCCGAGCTTGCCCACGAACGGATCCATCACGACCTTGAACACGTGGGCGAGGACGTGTTTCTTCGGATCGGGCTCCGAGCGGAACTCCGTGGCGGCCTCCCCTTCGCCCTTGTAGAACAGCGGCGGGTTGCCCTCGGCCGGATTCGGCGCGAGCTTGACGAGCACGTCGAGCAGCTCGGCAACACCGGCTCCGGTCTTCGCCGAAACGAAGCACACCGGCACGAGATGGCCTTCGCGCAGCGCCTTCTCGAAGGGGGCGTGCAGCTCCTCGGGAGAGATCTCGCCTTGCTCCAGGTAGAGCGCCATCAATGCCTCGTCGACCTCGACTACCTGGTCGACCAGCGCGCTGTGCGCCTGCCCGACCGACGAGAAATCGGACTCGCCGTCGGGGTTGAAGAAGCAGTCGACGACGCGCTTGCCGCCACCGGCCGGCAGATTGATCGGCAGGCACTCCTTGCCGAACAGCGACTGGATCGACGCCAGCAGGTTCGGCAGGTCGACGTTCTCCGCATCGATCTTGTTGACGACGACGAGACGGCACAGGCGGCGCTTGGCTGCCCAATCCATCATCCGCGATGCGATCATTTCGATGCCGGACTGTGCGCTGACGACCACCGCCACCGTCTCCACCGCGTCGAGGGCGCCGATGGCCTGTCCTATGAAATCGGGAAACCCCGGCGTGTCGATCAGGTGGACCCGCGTGTCCTGCGTGTCGAGGTGCAGGACGGATGCGCGCAGCGAGTGCTGCCACGATTTTTCCAGAGGGTCGAAATCGCCGACGGTCGTGCCACGCTCGACGGTGCCCGCTTCCTTGATGCCGCCGGAGGCGAGCAGCAGCGCCTCGGCGAGCGTCGTCTTGCCCGATCCGCCCTGGCCGACGAGCGCGACGGTACGGATGTTGCTGGTGGCGTAGTTCGCCATGCTCCTGACCTCCCCCGATGGTTGTTCCCGCGAATTATACCGGCGTCGCCGGATCGGCCGGCGCGCTCAGTCGGCAAATCGCGGCGGCCGCTTCTCGCGCATGGCAAGCAGCGCTTCCGGAAGGTCGGCCGACAGGAGCATCGCGGCGTTCCACGTGGCGACGTGGTTGAGCCCGTCCCCGACCGAATGGTCCCGCGCATAGGTGATCATTTCCTTCGCGCCGCGCACCGACAGCGGGGACCTGGCGGCAATCGTCGAGGCAAGCTCGCGCGCCGCGGCCACCAGCGCCTCACCGGTGTCGTAGCACCGGTTGACCAGCCGGATTTCGTGCGCTTCCCGACCGTCGAAGTCGCGTCCGGTGTACGCAAGCTCGCGCGCCATGCCATCGCCAACGAGCCGGGGCAACCGCTGCAGCGTGCCGAGATCGGCGGTCATGCCGACCTCGATTTCCCTGATCGAGAACACCGCGTCTGCGGTGCACAGGCGAATGTCGCAGGCGGTGACGAGATCGACGCCGCCGCCGATGCAGGCACCGTGAATCGCGGCAATGACAGGTTTGCGACAGCGCTCGATCGACGTCAGCGTGTCCTGCAGATCGAGAATCAGCCGGCGCAGATTCTCGCGCGCACGCCCGTCGCAGGCGTCGGCGATTTCCGCCCGAATTGCGCCGAGCAAGGCAAGATCGATTCCCGCGGTGAACTGTTTTCCCGCGCCGCGGATGATTCCCACGCGCGCTGCGGCCGTTTCGTCCAGCCAGCGCATCGCCGCGCGGATCTCGTGCCACATCGCATGGTCGATGGCATTGGCCTTGTCGGGCCGGTTGAGCACGATGGTGGCCACTGCGCCATCCAGGTCGACACAAAGTCTCTCGAACGTCATGGCGATCATCCTTTTCCCCGGTCGAGCGTGCCTACGCTGAGCGCATGCGCGAATCGATCCGGCCCCGGGGAGTTTCCCTGCGCCCCGGGGTCCGGCCAGGGTTTACGCGCCGGCAGGGCCGGCGCCCGTTTTGCGCTCGCGTTCGACGAACGCCCGGAAGATATCCGTCTCGGTGATCACGCCGATGACCCGCTCGTCCCCGTCGACGACCGGCAAGCCACCGATTCGATGGTCCACCATGAGCGTCGCAGCCTCGGCGATCGGCATTTCCGGGCGCGCCGTGGTGACGCTCCTGTGCATGACGTCCGCGACCTCGATCGCCGCTTGCAGATGGCGCGCGGCCGCAAGCAGGAGGTCGCGTTCGGCGACGATGCCGACGAGCTTCCTGGCGGCATCGAGCACCGGCACGTGGTGGAGCGAGTGCTCCTGCATCAGCATCAGGGCCGTCTTGTAGTCGGCGTCGCTGGGGATGGTGACGGGATGCGTGCTCATGCGGTCGCGTACTAGCATGCTGGTGCTCCTCGAGAATGGCGGCGATGGCGGACCGATCCGGGAAGGCACAAGCCAAGTCACGCGCGCGACAAACGACGCGCCGTGCGCCGGCGCGGCCGGATGTCGCGCCCTCCCGAGGCGTTCCCGGCTCTAGGCATTCTGACCGATCCGGCACCGGGCCCACCTTGACGTGGGGCAACAAACGGCCACGGGCCGGCCGGGAGGCTCTAGGGCGTCAGCGCCAGCATCTCGCGCAAGTTCCGGAGCAGTTCCTCTTCCTGGAACGGCTTCCCGAGGTAGAGGTCCACGCCCAGTTCCTTGGCATGATTGCGGTGCTTCTCCGCCGTGCGCGACGTGATCATCACGATCGGGATGCGCGCACTCTTTGGATCGCCCTTGATGTTCCGGGTGAACTCAAACCCGTCCATGCGCGGCATTTCGATGTCGAGCAGTATGACGTCCGGGGTCTCCGTCTGCAGGAGTTCGAGCGCGTCGATGCCGTCCCGGGCCGTGAGCACGTCGAACCCTTCGCGCGCGAGCAGCCGGCTCGTGATCCGGCGCACGGTAAGCGAGTCGTCCACGATCATCACCAGCGGCCGCCCGGCCTGCTGGACCGCCATCTTCGGCACCTCGGGCGCGACGCGCTCGGCGCCGGGATCGAACTCCGGCACGTCGGCACGTTGCGCAAGCTGGACGGGGTTGATGATCAGGACCACCTCACCGTTGCCCAGCACCGTGGCGCCGGCGATCCCGGACACGCGGGCGAGCTGCGGCCCGATGTTCTTCACGACGACTTCCTGGTTGCCGATCATTTCGTCGACGTGCACGGCCGCCACGCTCTGCCCGCTGCGCAACAGCAGCACCGGATTACTGCGCGTGGACTCCGGAATCTGGTGCTGGTCGCCCAGGAGTCGCGGCAGGTAGTGGAACGGGTAGTTCAAACCCTGGGATTCGACGCGCCGCTGGACGTACATGTTGACGAGCACATCGGCCTTCACGTGCAGCACCTGCTCGACCATGGGCGCCGGCAGCGCCCACAAGCGCCCGCCCGCACGCACCATCACCGCCTGCGCGACGGCCAGCGTCAAGGGAAGGTAGAGCAGGAACGTCGTGCCGTGGCCCACCCGGGTCGAGACTTCGACGCGGCCGCCCAGCGCGATGATCTCCGAGCGCACGACGTCCATGCCGATGCCGCGGCCCGAGACCTGCGTCACGCGCGATGCGGTCGAAAAGCCGGGTTCGAAGATGCAGGCGATGAGCTGGCCGTCGGTAGGATGTGCGTCGGCGGCGATCCTTCCCTTTGCGACCGCCTTGGCGCGAAGCTGGTCGAGGTCGAGGCCGGCGCCGTCGTCGGTCAGCTCGATGGCGACTTCATTGGCGACCTGCCGTACGGTCAGCGTGATTTCCCCGGTCTCGGACTTGCCGGCCTTGGCCCGGCGCCCACGCGGCTCGATGCCGTGGTCGAGCGCATTGCGCAACAGATGTTCGAGCGGACCGACTAGCTTCTCCAGCACCGCGCGGTCGAGCTCGGTCTGCCCGCCGCGAATTTCGAGGTTCGCCCGCTTGCCGAGCTCCCGCGCCGTACCGCGCATGATCCGGTACAGGCGCTCCGACAGGCTGCCGAAGGGCACGGTGCGGATCGAGAACAGCTGTTGCTGCACACCGCGCGCAAGCCGGCCCTGCACGATGAGCGCAGCGTCCGCGACCTCCAGATTCTTCAGCAGCGACTGCTGGACCGTCGACACGTCGTTGACGCCTTCGGAGAGCGAGCGCGCGAGCTCCTGGAAGCGGGTGTACTGATCGAATTCGAGCGGATCGAATCCTTCCTGGCCCTCCCCCATCTGCATCAGCCGCGACTGGATCTGCGACTCGGCCTGGATCTCGATTTCCCGCACCTGCGTACGCAGGCGCATGACACTGCCGGTGAGTTCGAGCAGGTTCGCTTTCAGGGCGCGCAGCTCGCTCTCGATGCGCGCCCGCGTGATGGCCACTTCGCCTGCCTCGTTGACCAGCCGGTCGATGATGTCGGCGCGCACGCGCAGCATTGCGCGCGTGCCCGACTCCACTTGGGCGGAGTCCGGGACCGCGCGCGGCGCGGCGGCGCCCGGCGTCGGAAGCGATACGACGACCGCCGGTTCCGCGGGCGGCGATGCGGGAGCGGCTCCCGGCAACCCGGCCCCGACGGAAGCGCCCGGCTCGGCGGCGGCAAACGCCTCGTCCCGTTCCGTCGCCCAGGTCAGCGCAACGTTGGTTCGGCCCTCGCGCAACGCGTCGAGAACGTAGGCGATGCGGTCGAGATCGCCGTCCAGCGTCTCGAACAGCTCCGTCGAGCCGGACACCGGCGCGTCGTCGATGACCAGGCGCGATTCCATCAGGTGCGCGAGCTCGCCCAGGCGCATCGCCCCGGCCATGCGCGCGCTGCCCTTGAACGTATGCAGGGTCCGGCGCAGTTGCCGGACGCTCCCGGCATCGTCGGGGGCACGGCGCCACGCGCGCACCTGCTCGCCGGCCTGCGGATAGAGCTCCGCCGCTTCCTCGAGAAAAATAGGCAGCACCTGTGGATCGACGTCGTCGCGGACTTCGGCCAGCGGGTCCTGCGGCACCTCGCGGCGCGGGGGTTCGGTCGCTGCGACCGGAGGTGCCGGTTGCGGCGTCACCCGCGCCACCGGCGGCAACTCCGGCAGGTGCTCCTGCGTCGTCGCGGGTTCCGGCGTTTCGGCCACCGTCTCGGCCGGTGGCGGCGGAATGTCGGAAGCAGGCGGCGCCGACGCCTCCGCCAGAATCGGCGTCAACTCGGGCGGTGCATCCGGCACGCCGGTCGATTCGGGTCCTGCGGCGGCCTGTTCGCACTCCGCCAGTACCTCGACCTGCGGGGCGGCAGGGGCGAGGCTCGCCACGCGGCGCAGCGCTTCGAGTTCCTGCTGGATCTCGGCCGCGATCGCCACGTCCTTGGCATCGAAGGCCTGGCGCGCCTTGACGCGCCCGAGAAATCCCCCGATTCCGCCCACGGCATCGGCAAGCGCGGGCAGCGCGTCCCCCGGCATGGGCACCGGCATCTGCTGCAGCGCGAGCAGCGTCTGTTCGAGTGCTCCGGCCGTCAACGCGATCAGCGGCAGGCCACCCGTGCGATGAATCCCGCACAGCGTATGACTCGCCCGGACCATCAGCGCGGACGGCAACGCGTTCGGATCGAGTTGCAGCAGCGATAGCTCCTGTGTGAGCGTGGCCAGACGATTCTGCGCCTCGTCGACGAGAACGGCATACAGATCGGCCGGTATCCTGACGTCGCCGACAAGGACATCGGGCGACTCCTGAAATTCGTCGCCGGCAACTTCGCCGGAGGGCATCGCGCCGACCGGCGCAAACTCGATGATCTCCGCGCCGGCGTCCTCGCCGTCATCCGCAGCGGTGACCCAGGAAGCCGGCGGCGCGGCAGCATCGACCATTTCGCCGTCGAGCTTTTGCACCCGCTCCGATTCCGGTGCGACGGCCACGATGGGCGCCGCAGGAACGGCCGCGATGTCGGGCAGGGATTCCGGCACGACGGCCGCGACGGGCACCGGCGCCACCGCGCCCGCGTCCGCCGGAAGCCCGGCCTCGACCCGGCTGATCGCAGCATGCAATTCCGCGGGATCGGCGGCAATGCTCCCCGTGTCCCTGAGTGCTCCGATCCAGTGCCGGAAATTCATTTCGGCGACCTCGATCATCGCGAGCGCCGCGGGCGTGACCGCGAGGTCGTCCTCGAGCAGCCGGTTATGGACCCTCTCAACCTCCCAGGCGAGCTCGCCGAGCTCGGTGAGGCCGACCATCCGGCCGCTGCCCTTCAGCGTGTGAAACTGCCGTCGAGCGGAGCGCAACGCCTCGCGATCGCCGTGGTTGCGCTCGAGTTCGCCGCGATTTGCGGCGACGGTGTCGAGAACCTCGGCGGCCTCGATGAGATAGATTTCGAGAAGCTCGGCGTCCAGTCCCTTGGCGTCGACGGCAAGCAGCCGCTGCGTCTCCGCCGAGATAGCCGGAGCCGGCGTGGCGCCGGTTGCGCCGCTCCCGGCAATCGCGGTGACGGCGGCCTCGAGCGCCATGGTGCCGCCGCTGGTGAGCTCCACCAACGCGGCCTCCGCCTGCGCGACGAGCTCGGCATCGTCGATGAGCGTGGCATCGTCGACGAGGTCGTTCAGCTTCGCGGTGAGCTCGGCACGCGCGGCGGCGTCTGCCGGCGCGCGGCGGACTTCCGCGACGAGCGTCGGCAGGACACCGCGCAAGTCCTCGACCGCGTCCTCCACCGTCTCCGCGCCGCGGTCACCCTGCGCCTGCGGCGCCTCGCCGAGGCGCTTGGCCAACAGCGGCGCGATCAGTCGTTGCCGGTTCGGCCGCTGTTGCTCGAACGCCTCGACGAAGAAGCCAAGTCCCGAGAGCGACTCGGCGAGCAGTTCCAGGTCTTCGTCGCCTACCGGCGTCTCCTGGTTCGCGTAGCTGTCGATCTGTTCCTGGCAAAGGCCGAGCAGGCGCTCGGCGTCGTCCTGGTCCAGCATCCTCAGCGCACCACGGATCTGCAGGCTGTCCTTGCCCAGCGTCGCGAGCTCGGCGCGTTTCCCGTGGTCGCGGAAGAAGGCGTCGAGCACCTGCTCCATGCGCCGCAGGTTGGCCTGAATTTCCCGCGCGACCTGCGCGAGCAGGATTCGCTCCTGGGCGCGGCGGAAGATCTCGTCGATCAGCGGACCGGTGCCCGGCGGGATCGGACGCGAGGCCTGCGCCGCGTCGAGCCGGGACAGCATCGCCCCGACCTGCTTCGGGAAATCGCCCGCGAGGCTCCCGTAGTTCTCGACGGCACTCTCGGCCAGCAGGATGCCAGTGGCGTACTCCATCGCCAGCCCGTCCGACACGTCCCCCGACGGCGGCATCTTGTCGAGCCGCGCGAGCAGCGACGCGATCAACCGCATCAGGGCTTCGTTGCCGATCTCTACGACGCTTGCATGCGCCGATTGCATCACGTCCCTGAGCTTCGGCAGGCTCTCGCCGCGGCCGAGCGTGACCTTCATCCAGATGTTCTTGGCCGCGCCCAGCTGCTCGCGCACTTCGCGCAGGATGGGCTGGAGCCTGACGAGGTCCGCGTTCAGCGCAGCGGCCGACGGTATCAGCCCGTCGAGACCGAAGCCGGCCCGGACCGCCCGCACGCTTTCGGCAACCGGGGCGCTCATGGCGACGTAATAGAGCACCTCGCGCCGCAACCGGGCGGCGACCTTCCCCGAGCCTTCGACGACGCGGCGAATCTGGAGGTCGAGCCGCGCGGCGAGCTGCTTTGCGCCAAAGCCCGGTTCCAGCCCGCCCTCGACGATAGCGTCGAAGAACGCGCCGACGGTCCACCAGAAAACCCGTGCGGATTCCTGCGTGCTGGCACGCTCCATCCCGACAGCCGCGTCACGCATGTGGCGCGCGGCGGCGCTGTCACCGCGCAGGAACGCGAGGAGGCCGTTCTGGTAGACCCGGCGCTGCCGGAGGAGATGCGATGCGAGCTGGTCCTGCGCAACGGGCGGCGGGGCGGCGGGCAGAGGGACGCGCAGTCGCATGTCCGGGAAGAAGAGATCGGTGGCCGCGGCCGCCCTGACGCCGCGCGAGCGCTGCATCGCTTCGTATTCGGGGAACAGCTTGAGCGGCACCGGCGGCGTGCCGCCGACCAATTCGTCGAGGAAGATGACGAGCTTGCGGCACGCGCGATCGATGCATGCGCACGCCGGATCGAGATCGTTCGGATCCAGCGCCTCCAGGCGCTGCAGCTGCCGCTCGATCTCGTCGGTGTAGACGGCTACGGCGTCGAGCCCGACCATCTGGATCGCGCCGGCGGCCTGGTGGACGTGGTTGCGCGCCTGACTCAGCACCGTCGGATCGGACGGTGCCGACCGGAACGTCGCGATGAGATCCAGTCCGCGCGCGAGCGCCTGACCGATTTCGCCCTGCACCCACGACAGCGGGCCCACATCGAAATCGGGGAGGGCATCGGTCACGACAGCGGTTTTCGCGCGCATCATCGGCTCTTCAAGGAGTGGTTCGCCGGGTCAAACCTTGAATCCCGCCACCGAACTGCGCAGCTCGGAGGCGAGCTTCGTCAGCTGCCCGATCGAAACGTTGGTCTGCTTCGTACCCTCCGTCGTCTCCTCGGTGATCTGGAGAATTCCCTGCATGCCGTGCGTCACTTCGGTAACCGACGCCGACTGCATCTGCGTCTGCGCCGAAATGGCGCCGATCAGCTCCGCCAGCTCGCGCGACACGCGGCGGATCTCGTCGAGCGCGCCGCCCGCGGTATCGGAGAGCTTGGTGCCCTCGACGACACCGACGGTCGATTTCTCCATGGCGGCCACCGCATCCTGCGTGTCCGCCTGAATCGTCTTGACGATGGCGTCGATCTGCTTCGTCGCCTCGCCGGAGCGCTCGGCGAGGCGCTGGACTTCCTCGGCCACCACCGTGAACCCGCGACCGGCCTCGCCCGCCGACGCCGCCTGGATGGCGGCATTCAGTGCGAGGATGTTCGTCTGCTCGGTGATGTCCGCGATCAGCTCGACGATGTCGCCGATCTCGAGCGAGGATTCGCCGAGGCGCTTGATTCGCTTCGACGTGTCCTGGATCTGCGCGCGGATCTCGTGCATGCCGGCGATCTGGTTCTGCACCGACTGCGCGCCCTTCTCCGCGGCGGCCAGCGACTGCTGCGCGACCTTTGCCGACTGTCCGGCGGACTGCGACACCTCGCCGATCGATTGCGCCATCTGGAGCACCGATCCGGAGGCCTGCTGGATCTCTCGGTTCTGGCGCTGTGACGCCTCGTAGAGCCGATTGGATATCGCCTGCGCCTCCTGCGTCGCCTTCGTCACCTGATCCGTGGCGGAATTGATCCCCTTGACCAGAGTGCGCAATTCCTCGATCGTGAAATTGATCGAGTCCGCTATGGCGCCGGTGACATCCTCCGTCACCGAGGCCTGCACCGTGAGGTCGCCGTCGGCGAGGTTGCCCATCTCGTTGAGCAGCCGGAGGATCGCCTCCTGGTTCCGCTTGTTCTCCTGCTCGCTCTCGAAGGCACGCACGCGCGCATCGTCGAGGAACACCTTGCCCAGCAGCAGCAGCGTGCCGAGGGCGAGCAGCGAGAAGATGATCGCAGCCCACATCGGCATCCGGGACCCGCCGCTGTTCTTGTAGATTTCGGTGATCTTGGTCGTCTCCGTGAGCAGACCCTCGGCCTCGTTGCCGATGGCGCGCACCGCCTGCTTGGCGGAAACGAGCCGGCCCGTATGCTGCAGAACGGCGGCGATGCCGGCGTCGAAGGCGCTCGCCCGTTTCGCCAATTCGGTTGCGACGGCGCGCGTCTCATCGCCGCGCGCACCCGCCGTGCGCGGCGCGTCGCCGCCCCGCGCGATTGCTCCCTGCGCTTCGCGGAAGGTGGCGGCGTCCCTGGCCAGCAGCGCCGCGAGCTCGGGGTCGCTCTCCGGAGACGACACCAGCGCCGCCGCGTTCTTGGCGATCCGCTGCGACAGCAGAGCAAGCTGATTGGCGTACTCGATGTCCCGCGGGCTTGCGCCACCCTGCCCGGCGCGCTGGGCCAGTTCGACGAGTTGCTTGCTGCCCTGGTTGACCGTCGCGGCACCCTTCGCGAGATCGATCAACCGCTGCTGGTTCTCAAGGAGTTGCTCGACGCTCCTGTCGACACGATCCCATCGCGCCTTGACGCCGGTCAGGAGCAGGTGCAACTCCTGGTCCTGTACCACGTCGAGCGTGACACCCTTGATCGTGCCCCCGCGCTGCAGGGCGTCCAGGTCGGTCTTGAATCGTTCGCGGGTGTCCCTCACCGCGTCGAACGCGACCGGACGGCCCTGCAAGGCCAGCGTGGAGCCGCTGGCAAGCCGCTGCGACAGCATCTGCATCTCGGTCGCCGTCGCGGTCCCGGCGGCAGCCTGCGCCGCCGTCCTGACGTCGAGCGACATGATGAGCGCCGCGAACACCAGGCATGCCACCAGCAGGACACCCAGGATATGGAACTGCCGGGCGATCGGAAGGTGGCCGATCAGCGGCACTTTCCGCGGCATCTTCGTCTCACCGAGCGCCGAGCGCACCTGATCCATCAACGACACCGTGGCCAGCGGGTCGTAACCCTGGGCTGTGCCCCCGGCCGGGGACTGCGTCGCGGGCAGTTCCAGGTTCACCGGCGCGGCGCTTGCGCGAGCGCCGCCCAGCGGTTTCGGCAGATTCAATGCAAGAGCCATGTTGCCTCCAGATGGCACGTCTTCACCCCACCGTCCGAACGATCATCACGTTATCGCGCCTACAGTCCGACGCGCAGGAATTCGGGATCGGCGGCGAGCCGGGCAAGATCGAATTCCTGCCAGGCGCCACCCTGGTCGTCGGCCCATCGCTGGCCGTACCACGCAGGCGAATCCGGCAGCGAAGGCACCGGCTCGAGTTCGGCAACGTTGCGCAGGCCGAGCACACTCTGGACGACCACGCCCACGTTCATGTCGCCCGCACGTGGTCCGAACAGGATCAGCCGGCTCTGCCCCCCGCCCCCGTGGGCAATGACCGCTTCGCGCCCGAGGAACGTGGCAAGATCCACAACGCTGTACAGATTGCCGCGGATACTGGCCAGTCCGAGAAACCATGGCTTGGTCAGCGGCACACCAGCCACCGGCGGCAGCGCGACCACTTCGGCGGCATCGGCGAGCCGAATGAGCCAGCGCTCGCCCGCGCAGCTCAAGCCGAGTCGCGACGATTCCACCTGCGCGGTCGTCTTGCTCGCGAGACGGGTCGCGAGTTCCTGCTGGAACAGGCGAAGATCGATTCGGGCGGGGCGTGCCATGGCGTCGGGAAAGGTGGCCTGGATTTCAGCTCAATGCGGAGATCTTGGCCAGAAGCTCGTTCTTGTCGACCGGCTTCACGACATAGTCGCGCGCGCCCTGCCGCATCCCCCAGATCTTGTCGGTTTCCTGGTTCTTCGACGTGCAGAGCACGATCGGAATGTGCTTGGTATCGGCGTCGCGGCTGATCGCGCGCGTCGCCTGGAACCCGTTGAGACCCGGCATCACGACATCCATGAGAATGAGATCCGGCATCGTCAGCTTCGCCTTCACGATGGCATCGTCGCCGCTGTCGCAGGAAACGACCTCGTAGCCGGCCTTCGTAAGCAGGTCGTTCAGCACATGCCGTTCGGTCGGCGAGTCGTCCACGATGAGGATTTTCTTGATTGTCATGTCGGCAGCTCGGATACCGGTGGCGTCGGCGTTCGACGTCAGCTCGCGACGGCCGGCGTCGCGCTTTTCGGTCGGTGCACGTGCGTCGCGACGGCCTTGAGCAGGCTTTCCTTGGTGAACGGCTTGGTCAGGTACTGGTCGGAGCCGACCATGCGTCCGCGGGCCCGATCGAAGAGCCCATCCTTCGACGAAAGCATGATTACCGGCATTCCCTGGAACCTGGCGTTCTTCTTGATTAGCGCGCAAGTCTGGTAGCCGTCCAGCCGCGGCATCATGATGTCGACGAATATGAGGTTGGGCTGGTGATCGGTGATCTTGGCCAGCGCGTCGAAGCCATCCTCGGCCAGGATCACCGTGCATCCCGCCTGCAGCAGGAATATCTCCGCGCTGCGGCGAATGGTGTTCGAGTCGTCGATCACCATCACCTTGACGCCCGTCAACGGGTTCTGCTCCGGCACCATGCTTCTCCTCTCCGCGAGTCTCGTGTGCTACCTCAGCAAATTGTGGGCCACAATGGCCGAGCGACCAGTTTGCCATGGGGCCAGACCGTTGACCAGAGCATAAAGTTTGCCTGAATCGGCATTCGCAGCCGAATCCGGGGTTTTAGTGGCGATGCAGCAACTTTTCGCGGCAACCGCCTGACGCGCAGGGGCATTCACTGCCCTTTCGCGGCGACGCGGCGGCACCGGTCCGTTTCCGGGCAAAGGCGCGGCAACCGGGCTGGCGACGCGCAGGGTCAACTCGGCGGGCGCTTCCGGGCGTTCCCGGCGCAATCGCGGCTAGCGACCCAGAAACATCCTGTACGCGGGATTGTCGGTTTCCTCGACGCAATCGTAGCCGAGGCGGACCAGAAAGGCGCGGAACTGACCTTTGTCCTCGGGCGGCACCTGCATCCCGACCAGCACCCGGCCATAGTCGGCGCCCTGGTTGCGGTAGTGGAAAAGGCTGATATTCCAGCCGCGGCTCATGCTGTTGAGAAATGCCATCAGCGCGCCGGGCCGTTCGGGAAACTCGAACCGGTAGAGGATTTCGTTCTTCGCTGCGGGCGCGTGTCCGCCGACCAGGTGCCGCACGTGCAGCTTCGCCATCTCGTTGTCGGACAGGTCGTACGCCTCGATCCGATGCCGCCGGAGTTCCGCGAGCAGGTGCTCCGTCTCGTGCCGATTTGCCACCTCGATCCCCACGAAGAGGTGCGCGATGCGGGCGTCGGCGTAGCGATAGTTGAACTCGGTGACCGATCGCTTGCCCAGGAGCCCGCAGAACTCGCGAAAGCTGCCCGGCCGCTCCGGAATGGTCACCGCGAGAATCGCTTCGCGCTGCTCGCCCAGTTCGGCGCGTTCCGCGACGAAGCGCAGCCGGTCGAAGTTCATGTTGGCGCCGCAGGCGATCGCGACATACGTGCGGTTTCTGGTCCTGTGCCG
Source organism: uncultured beta proteobacterium (assembly GCA_963708855.1). Classification (GTDB taxonomy): domain Bacteria; phylum Pseudomonadota; class Gammaproteobacteria; order Burkholderiales; family Casimicrobiaceae; genus CAIWHR01. The sequence continues at coordinate 33,845 of CAVPUM010000026.1, forward strand.
CGCGATCCACAATTTCGCGCCGGCGATGGCGAGCGCGCCGGCAGGCTCGAGGATCGAGCGGGTGTCCTCGAACACGTCCTTCAGGGCTGCGCAGATGGCGTCGGTGTCGACGAGCACGATCTCGTCCACGTACTCCTTCACGAGCCGGAACGTCTCCTTGCCGACCTGCTTCACCGCGACCCCGTCGGCGAACAGGCCCACGTGGGCGAGCCTGACCCGGCGACCCGCGGCGAGCGAGCGGGCCATCGCGTCCGAGTCCTCGGGCTGGACGCCGATGATCCTGATCTCGGGACGCACCCGTTTCACGTACGCGGCGATCCCGCCGATGAGGCCGCCACCGCCGATGGCAACGAAGATCGCGTCGACGGGCCCCTGGCACTGGCGCAGAATCTCCATGCCGATCGTGCCCTGCCCGGCGATGACATCCGGATCGTCGTAAGGGTGGACGAACACGGCGCGCGAGCGCTTCTGCAGCGCGAGCGCGTGCGCATACGCATCGCTGTACGAATCGCCGCGCAGCACGACCTTTCCGCCGCGCGCCTCGACCGCGGCGATCTTGATGTGCGGCGTGGTCACCGGCATCACGATCGTCGCCGCGCAGCCGAGTTTCTGCGCGGCCAGCGCCACGCCCTGCGCATGGTTGCCGGCGGAGGCGGCGATGACGCCGCGCGCGCGTTCGACCGGCGACAGGTGCGCCATCTTGTTGTACGCCCCCCGCAGCTTGAAGGAGAACACGGGCTGCTGGTCCTCCCGCTTCAGCAGGATGCGGTTGCCGAGCCGGCGCGACAGCGCGGGCGCGAGATCGAGCGGCGACTCGATCGCGACGTCGTAGACCTTCGCGGTCAGGATCTTCTGGAGGTAATCGACCGGCATCAGGGACTGCAACTCGCGTCGACTTGCGGGGCATCCCCGGCATTGGCCTTGGCATCGATGGCGAGCCAAAGGCAGCGGCCCCGCGATTCTGCGTCGAGCACCTTCAGATACTCGCGGTGGGCCGCGAGCTCCGCGGCCGTCGCCGCGATCGTCATCACCGCCAGCCGAGGTCCGGCGAGATCCGCCGCCGCCCCGCCGGCGTCGCCGGTCGCCGCGGCTCGCGGCGGGGCCATGTCGATCGTCAGCGTTTCCTGGCCGCGCGTCATCGTGAGATACACCTCGGCCAGCAGCTGCGCGTCGAGCAGCGCGCCGTGCACGGCCCGGTGCGCATGGTCGACCCCGAAGCGTTCGCACAGGGCATCCAGGCTGTTGCGCTTGCCCGGAAACAATTCACGCGCGACCGCGAGCGTGTCGATCAGGCCTGCGTAGATCTCCGTGCATGCCGGCAGCGCCGCCAGCCGCAGTTCGGCATCGAGAAAGCCGATGTCGAACGGCGCGTTGTGAATGATCCACTCTGCGCCGCGGACGAACTCGATGATGTCCGGCGCGACCTCGCGGAACTTCGGCTTGTCCCTGAGATCGTCCCACGTCATGCCGTGGACCTCGGTCGCGCCGGCGTCGATCTCCCGTTCCGGGTCGACCCGAAAATGCACGCTGCGACCCGTCACCCTGCGATTGACGACCTCCAGCGCCGCGAATTCGATGATCCGGTGACCCTGCTTGGGGTCGAGACCCGTGGTCTCGGTGTCGATGATGATTTGACGCATTCGGGTATCGGTCGGCCAAAGCACGGCATACGGATCCGCGCGCCACACACGATGCAAAGCGGCCGGATCCGGGCGGAATGATACGCCGAAGTCAGCGCCGGTACCGGCGGATCGTCGTCTGGATGTCGTCGATCGCGCGCTCGATCTCGTCGTCGGAGAGGGCAGCCTCCGCACCCTTGCGGTCGGCCAGCGAAAGCGTCCGGTCGATCTGCGTGGCGAACTCGCCGAGACCTAGCGTTTCGGTGATGGTCGGCGCCGGTTCGTCGACGCGCGTCTCCGGACCCCAGCGCACGATGATCGCGGAGAGGTTGTCGCCGTCCGGACCGCCGCGGCGCTCGGCTTCCCGCATCATTTCGGGCGCCGCTTTCAGGATGGGCGTCGACGTGAGCCAGGTCGCGATCTCGTCGGTGGGAATCGAGCCCCACAACCCGTCCGTGCACAGCACGAGGATATCGCCATCGCGCAGCAGCGACCGCGTCGACAGGTCGATGACCGGGTCCACCATGCCGCCGAGGCAGCTGTAGACCTTGTTGCGGTCGGGATGCTCGCCGGCCTCTGCCGAACTCAGGAGTCCCTGATCCACCAGATACTGCACCTTCGAATGGTCCCGGGTCTGGCTGACCAGCGTCCCCTGCCGGAAGTGGCAGAGCCGCGAATCGCCGACATGCACCCAGTAGGCATGGCCGCCCTGTACGATGCAGGCGACGCACGTCGTGCGGGGCGTCTCGAGCATCGAGTACTGCGTCGAGTACGAGCCCAGCGCGGCGTGCGCGTTGACCATCGTCTCGTGGAGGAACGCGAGCGGGCTCCTGAGCGCGGGCGTCGCCTCCCGGTGGAAGCGCTCCACGAACATCCGAACCGCGATCTGCGCGGCGATATCGCCGCCTGCGTGGCCACCCATGCCGTCGGCAACCACGAGCAGCAGCGTTTCGCGGCTGTACGTGTACGCGATCCGGTCCTGGTTGCTGGAGCGCGAGCCCTTGCGCGACTCCTGGAAAATCGTGAACTGCATGCCGCTATGCCCCGATTTCGGTGAACAGTCTCCGCTTCAGGTTCCCGAAAACGGTCAGCTTGGGTTTCTTGGGCGGAATGTCGCGGATGGCCTTCTGCAGAGCGAACACCGACTGCGGACGCTCGAGCGGATCGAGGCGAAGACACCAGTCGATGACTTCCAGCACGTTGTCGGAATACTGACCGGCCCATATCCTCTTCGCCGAAACGAGGTGGTCTTCGTGCAGACGCGCGTCCGCGGCCTGTGGCGCAAATGCCGCGAGGCAGGCAAACATGCTGGCGCCGGTGCCGTAGACATCGGTCCAGGGGCCGAGGCGGTCCGGGTCGCGATACTGCTCGGGGGCAGCGAATCCGGGCGTGTACATTGGCGCAAGCTTCGGCCGCTGCGTCGTCAGCGTCTGCCGCGCCGCGCCGAAGTCGAGCAGCACGGGGCTGCCGTCGGTGCGCAGGTAGATGTTCGCGGGCTTGATGTCCAGGTGGAGGAGCTTGTGCGTGTGCACCTCGCGCAAGCCATTCAGCAGGTGCATGAACACATGCCGGACGAGGCGCTCGGACATCTGGTCCTGTCGCATCTGGATCTGCTGCTGGAGCGTCCGGCCGCGCTCGTAGCGCATGACCATGTACACCGTCTCGTTGGCGCGAAAGAAGTTGAGCACGCGCACCACATTCGGGTGATTGATCTTCGCCAGCGCGCGACCCTCCTCGAAGAAGCACTTCATCCCGTAGCGGAAGGATGCCATGTTCTCGGCGGAGGTCGCCCGCACTATGTCGCCGTCGGTGCGCAGCACCAGCGACGACGGCAGATACTCCTTGATCGCGACCGGCACTCCGGTTTCGTCGAACGCGCGGTAGACGATCGAGAATCCGCCCCGGCTGATCTGCCGGTCGATCCGGTAGTTCAGCAGCTGGTACCCGCCGGAGAGTGCCTGATTGGTGACGGCCATGGAGAGAGAGGTGGGGAGGCTATCCGCGCAGATCGCTTGCAATTCGCATGCCAGCCAGCGCGCGCGCGCTTGCGCCTGCGCCGGATAACGCATACATTCTCCGGATGAAAGCGCCCAAAGTAAAGCCGGAAAAGTTGCCTGATTCCGGCAGATTTGATCGATGATCCGCAGCATGACGGGGTTCGCGGCAGTTGCCGCGGATTTGCCCGGTGTGGCGCTGGCCGTCGAACTTCGTTCCGTCAACCATCGGTTCCTCGACCTCCAGCTTCGCCTCCCCGATGAACTGCGTGGCCTCGAGACCACGCTGCGCGCGCGGATCCTCGCCGAGCTGAAGCGCGGCAAGGTCGAGTGCCGCATTACGCTTTCCCGTCCGGCGGCCGGTGCCGCCGGCCTCGCCGTGGACCTCGCACGAGTCGCGGAACTCGCGAAGGCTGCCGCCGGCGTGACCCAAGGCGTCCCGGGTGCGGCGCCGCTGTCCGTCGGCGAAATCCTGCGTTGGCCCGGCGTGCTGGCCGAGCCCGGCGTCCCACCCGCCGAGCTCGCCGCGCACGCCGGAAAGCTCGTCGAGGAGGCGCTCGCCGATTTTTCCGCGTCGCGCACCCGCGAAGGCGCGAAGCTCGTCGTGACGCTGGTGGAGCGTTGCGACGCCATCGACATGCAGATTGCCCGAATCGCGCCGCGAATTCCGGCCATTCACGCCGCCTATGCCGAGAAGCTCGGCGCGCGCCTCAGGGAAGCCGGGCTCGACGCCGATCAGGATCGGCTGAAGCAGGAGCTGGCCCTCTTTGCCACCAAGGTCGACGTTGCCGAGGAGCTGTCGCGGCTCGCCACTCACATCACCGAAGTGCGCCGCGTGCTGGCGGCAGGCGGCAGCGCCGGCAAGCGTCTCGATTTCCTGATGCAGGAGCTGCATCGCGAGGCGAACACTCTGGGATCGAAGTCGGTGGACGCGGAACTCTCGCAGGCGTCGCTCGAGATCAAGGTGCTGGTCGAGCAGATGCGCGAACAGGTGCAAAATCTGGAATGAGCATTGTTGGCCCGACCAAGGCGCCGCCGGCGTCCGGTTGCCTGTTCGTGCTGGCGGCGCCGTCCGGCGGAGGCAAGACGAGCCTCGTCGCCGCGCTGCTCGAGCGCGAGCCCGGGATACGCCTTTCCGTGTCCTACACGACGCGCGCGCCGCGCCAGGGCGAGCGCGACGGCGTCCATTACCACTTCGTCGACGAACCCCGGTTTCTCGAATTGAAGGCGAACGGCGAGTTCCTCGAGCACGCCTTCGTCCACGGCAACTGGTACGCGACCTCCGCGACGTGGCTCGGCGACCAGGTGGCGCGTGGCCTGGACGTGCTGCTCGAAATCGACTGGCAGGGCGCGGTGCAGGTCCGCCGGCTCATTCCGGCGGCAGTCCACATCTTCATCCTGCCGCCGTCGCTCGCCCTCTTGCGCGAGCGGCTCGAAAAACGCGGCCAGGACTCGCCGGAGGTCATCGGGCAACGCCTCGACGCTGCCCGCGAGGAAATGCGCCACTGCGGCGAGTTCGATTATGTTATTATGAATCAGGAGTTTGCGCGAGCCGTTGATGATCTGTGCGCGATCGTCCGCGCAGCTCGATTGACTGCTGCGCGGCAGATGGTGCGCCATTCGCAACTGCTGCAGCGCCTGCTTGAACACTGACCCCATAGACCCCGGAGAGCCCATGGCCCGCATCACGATCGACGACTGCCTCGAGAAGATTCCCAACCGCTTCGAGCTGACACTCGCCGCGACCAACCGCGCCCGGCAGATTTCCGCAGGCAGCTCGCCGCTCGTCGACACCGATCGCGACAAGCCGACCGTTGTCGCCCTGCGCGAGATCGCCGCGGGCAAGGTCGGCATCGAAATGCTGCTGAAAGCCCAAAGCTGACGCAGTGCAACAGGCGGCAATGAGGCATGTCGGAAATAGCGGAGTTCACCCGACACCTCGGCAATTACCTGCCGCCGCCTGACGTCGCGCTCGTCGAGCGCGCATTCCAGTTTTCCGACTCGGCCCATCGCGGGCAGTTCCGCAAGTCGGGCGAGCCGTACATCACCCACCCGCTGGCGGTGGCCAGTATCCTCTCGCAATGGCGCCTCGACGCCCAGGGGCTCGCCGCCGCGCTCCTCCACGACGTGATGGAAGACACGGCCATCACCAAGTTGGAGATCGAGACGTCGTTCGGCAAGCTGGTGGCCGACATGGTCGACGGGCTCTCCAAGCTCGACCAGATCGAGTTCAATTCGCGCGAGGACGCGCAAGCGGAGAGCTTCCGCAAGATGCTGCTCGCGATGGCGCAGGACGTCCGCGTCATCCTGATCAAGCTCGCGGACCGGTTGCACAACATGCGCACGCTCGACGCCATGGCTCCGCCGCACCGGCGCAGGATCGCGCACGAGACACTGGACATCTACGCGCCGATCGCGAACCGGCTCGGCCTAAATTCGCTCTATGTCGAGCTGCAGGACCTCGCGTTCAAGCACCTCTATCCGATGCGCTTCCGGATTCTCGCCAGCGCGATCAAGGCGGCGCGCGGCAACCGGCGCGAGGTGATGAACCGGCTGCTCGACGTGATCCGCGACGGCTTCGCCAAGGCCGGGATCACCGCGGTCGTCTCGGGGCGCGAGAAGACGATCTATTCCGTCTACAAGAAGATGGGCGAGAAGCGCTACACGTTTTCGCAGGTGTTCGACATCTATGGCGTGCGGGTGCTGGTGCCGGACCGGACCACCTGCTACGCGGCATTGGGGGCGCTGCATGGCCTCTACAAGCCGATCCCGGGCAAGTTCAAGGACTACATCGCCATCCCGAAGGCCAACGGCTACCAGTCGCTGCACACGACGCTGTTCGGCCCGTTCGGCACGCCGCTCGAGGCCCAGATTCGCACGCACGACATGCACCGCATCGCCGAGACGGGTGTCGCCGCCCACTGGCTGTACAAGTCGGCGGACGAGCTCGACCTCGCCCAGGCCCAGCGCGAAACGCATCGCTGGTTGCAGAGCCTGCTCGACATCCAGTCGGAGTCCGGCGACTCGAAGGAGTTTCTCGAGAACGTCAAGGGCGACCTCTTCCCCGACGAGATCTACGTGTTCACGCCGAAGGGCAAGATCATGGCGTTGCCGCGCGGCGCGACGGCGGTCGATTTCGCGTACGCCGTGCACACCGACGTCGGCCACCACTGCGTCGCGGCGCGAATCAACTACGAGCTCATGCCGCTGCGCACGGAACTCAAGAACGGCGACCATGTCGAGGTCCTCACGGCGCCGACGGCCCGCCCCAACCCGTCGTGGCTTTCCTTCGTCGGCACCGGCAAGGCGCGCTCGCGCATACGCCATTTCCTCAAGGGACTGCAGCAGAAGGAGTCCGCCGCGCTGGGAGAGCAGCTCCTCGATCAGGCGCTGGCGACCCTCAAGGTCGCGCCGGAGTCCATATCGTGGGACCGGTGGGAGTCGCTGCAGAAGGAATTCGGCGCCAAGAGCCAGCTCGACATCCTCGCGGACATCGGGCTCGGCAAGCGGCTGTCCTTCGTCGTGGCCCAGGCGCTGACGCGCCCCGCGGGCAAGACCGAGGCCGGCCCCGCCATGGCGCATGGGAAGCCGTCGGCGCTGACGCTGCGCGGCGTCGAAGGCGTGGCGATCCAGTACGCGAAATGCTGCCGGCCGGTACCCGGCGACAACGTCATCGGCCAGTTCCGCAGGGGCCATGGCCTCGCGGTCCACACCCGCGATTGCGTCACGCTGAAAAAGCAGCGCGGCGACACGGAGCAGTTCGTCGACGTCGAATGGGCGCCGGACGTCGAGGGCGTGTTCGACGCGGGCATCCGGCTGCTCGTCGCCGACCGGCGCGGGCTCCTCGCCGATCTCGCCACGGCGATCGCAGATGCGCAAGGCAACATCGACAACGTTTCGATGGAACGGCCCGACGGCGTCGGCCTCATCGCCATGTTCTTCAGCGTGCAGGTGCGCGATCGCCGCCACCTCGCGCATATCATGCGCGGATTGAAGCGCGTCAACGCGGTGCGGCGCGTCCAGCGCGCCCGCACCTGATCACCACGAGGTTTCGCGTTCCGCTGTCGCGCTGACCTTGTGGATCGTGAGATCGGCGCCGCTCCACTCCTCCTCCGGATCGAGGCGCAGACCCACGGCCGCCTTCAGTACGCCGTAGACGATCGTCGCTCCGGCAACGGCCACGCCGATGCCGAGCAGCGTGCCTGCGAGCTGCGACGCGAATGCGACACCCCCCAGTCCACCGAGCGCCTTGCTCCCGAAGATGCCCGCGGCGATCCCGCCCCACGCGCCGCACATCCCGTGCAGCGGCCAGACGCCGAGCACGTCGTCGATCCGCCACCGGTTCTGCGTCTGCGTGAACAGGAACACGAACAGCCCGCCGGCCACCGCGCCGGTCGCGAGCGCGCCCAGCGGATGCATGACGTCCGAGCCCGCGCAGATGGCGACGAGACCTGCAAGCGGCCCGTTGTGCACGAAACCCGGATCGTTCCTGCCGGCAACGAAGGCGGCGATCGTGCCTCCGGCCATCGCGAGCAGCGAGTTGACGGCAACGAGCCCCGAGATCTTGTCGAGTGTCTGCGCGCTCATCACATTGAACCCGAACCAGCCGACCGAAAGAATCCACGCGCCGAGGGCGAGGAACGGGATCGACGACGGCGGATGGGCCGATATGCCGCCCTCCTTCGAATAGCGGCCGCGGCGCGCGCCCAGCATCAGCACGGCAACGAGGCCGACCCAGCCGCCGACCGCGTGCACGACGACACTCCCGGCGAAGTCGTGGAACTCCGCGCCGAACGCGCCCTTGAGCCACGCCTGCACGCCGTAGTGCTGGTTCCAGGCGATGCCTTCGAAGAACGGGTAGACGAAGCCCACAAGCAGGAACGTCGCCGCGAGTTGAGGGTTGAAGCGCGCGCGCTCGGCGATGCCGCCGGAGACGATCGCGGGGATCGCCGCCGCAAACGTGAGCAGGAAGAAGAATTTGACGAGCTCGAAGCCGCTCTTCTGCGCGAGCGTCTCGGCGCCGGCGAAGAAGTTGACGCCGTAGGCGATCGAATAGCCCACGAAGAAGTAGGCGATCGTGGAGACGGCGAAGTCGACGATGATCTTCACCAGCGCATTGACCTGGTTCTTCTTGCGCACGGTGCCGAGCTCCAGGAACGCGAAGCCGGCGTGCATCGCGAGCACCATGATCGCACCCAGCAGGATGAACAGGGTGTCGCTGCTTGTCTTCAGGTTTTCCATGATGTCTCGCTGGAATTCGCGCCGGGTCCGGCGCAGATTGGGAATATCCTCGTCACGTCGCGCCTGGATGCCGCAGGCCGCGCGGCTACGCGGGCGGCTGGGCGGGAGCGTCGTGCCATCTCGCCCTGGGCACGACCTTCGGCGCGGCCGGATCGCCGAGGTAGTGCGGCGACATGATCTGCACGCCGTACTCGTTGAACACGTCCTGCACGTTGGCGTGCAGCGCGGACAGCACTTCGGCGCGCGGGCGAGGCTCGCTCGGCACCGCCTGGCAGACGAGCCGGTACTCGACGTAGAAGTCGGAGAGCGCCGTCTGGAACACGCGCGGAACCGGCACGGACAGCACACCCGGCGTGCGCAGCGCCGCCTCGACCAGCAGCGCGTTGACCTGCCGCCACGGCGCGTCGTAGCCGATGGTCACCGTCGTGTCGAGCACGAATCCGGCGCCCTTGACCGTGCGTGAGTAGTTCCTGGACACGACGCCGAGCGCGAACGAATTGGGCACCGTGAGCTCCTCGCCGAGGCCGGTGCGGATGCGCGTCGTGAACATCCCCATTTCGACGATCGTGCCCTCGTGCTCGCCGAGCCGCACGTACTCGCCGGGCCGGAACGTCTTCGTGTACATCAGGATCAGCCCGCTCGCCGCCTGGCCGACGATGCCCGAGGCGCCGATGGAAACCATCAGCCCGAGCAGCACCGACAGGCCCTTGAACGCCTCGGTGCCGGAGCCCGGGATGTACGGATACGCCATCGCCAGCGCGAATATCCAGACCCCGATGGTCGCCAATCGCCGCGTCGGCTGCGCCGAGTCGGCGTCGAGCCAGCCGACGTCGATCCGGCGCGTCTGGATGCCGTCGAAGAACCTTCCCAGCATGCCGCTGGCCGCGCGCGCGATGACGAAGATGATGGCGGCGATCATGAGTCCCGGCACCGCCCGCGCTATCGCCGTGAGCAGATCGACGATTGTCGTGACCAGGAACGCGTTGAGCTGTTCGCCCCAAGGGCGCGTGAACGGGAAACGGCCGAGCAGGAACCCGATCCACTCGTAGGTGAGAAGCAGGACGAGCGCCCAGAAGCCGAACCGCATCAGCTGGCGGACGAAACCGATCGCGCGGGCGCGGTTCACCACTTCGGTGCCGCCGATCCTGACCTTCTCCGCTGCCGAATCGGCGAGGCGCAGCATGCGGCGGGTGACGAGGCGGCCGACGAAACGCAACATCACCAGCAGAATCAGGTAGACGACCGTGGCGCCGCCGGCCCACACCGCGGCGGCCGCCATCAGCCGCCCGTCGCGCGACTCCCTGGTCTCCGCGATCGCCTTTGCGAGTGCCGTCACGGCGGCCTCCGTGACCGTGCCGAGTGTTTCGCCCGAAAGCGGCTCGACGTCGCTATCCGAGATGATGAACGCGAGCCCGCCGTCGATCTTCACGACATTGCCGACGTCCGTCCTGTCGACCGTGATCCGGCCCTCGCCTCCGCGTTCGAGCAGGCCGAGGATGCGGTTGTGCGCGCTGTCTGCGCGATCCTGCGGCGCAACGCCCAACACCGTCGAGCGAAACGTCACGACGGGGCGATTGAAGACTCTCAGCGTTCCGGCAGGCAGGCGGGCGGGCGCCAGCGCCGCGTTCGGCGCAGGGGTCGCAACGGGCGCCTGGGCCGCTATGGCACCACGGCCTTCCGGAACGGCTTGCTGGGCCGGCGCCTCGCCGGCACGCGCAATGCCGCAGGCGGCGGCAACGAGGGCAATCAGCAGCAGGAGCCGCGCGCGCGGTTCGCGGGCAGCCACGTGGCTCCGGATCAGGCTGATTGCTTGGCGAGCAGCGGCTGCAGCTCACCCGCCTGGTACATCTCCTTCAGGATGTCGCAGCCGCCGACGAACTCGCCGTTGACGTAGAGCTGGGGTATTGTCGGCCAGTTGGCGTACTCCTTGATGCCCTGGCGAATTTCCGCGTCCTGCAGCACGTCCACCGCCTGATAATCGGTGACGCCGCAGCGCTTCATGATCTCCACCACGGTCGCCGAGAAGCCGCATTGCGGAACCTGCGGCGTTCCCTTCATGTACAGCACCACGCGGTTGGAGGTGACCTGCTCGCGAATCTTGTCCTGGATGTTCATGGGGTTTCTCCACCGGGGAAAACGCGAGGATTCTAGCGCATCGGGCCGCGCCGCCCGTCCCGGTCGCGTTCTATTCCTTCACGGCCCCGGTGAGTCCCGACACGTAGTACTCGACGAAGAACGAGTAGAGCACCGCGACGGGCAGCGAGCCCAGCAGGGCGCCGGCCATCAGCGAGCCCCAGTGATAGACGTCGCCTTCGACCAGCTCGGTCACGACCCCGACCGGCACGGTCTTCACCTCCGAGGACGAGATGAACGTCAAGCGCATAGATGAATTCGTTCCACGACAGGGTGAACGCGAAGATGCCGGCCGAAATGAGGCCGGGCACCGCGAGCGGCAGGATGATCTTGACCAGGATCTGCAGGCGCGTGGCGCCGTCGATCAGCGCGCATTCCTCGAGCTCGAGCGGTATCGACTTGAAATAGCCCATCAGCAGCCACGTACAGAACGGGATGAGAAACGTCGGGTAGGTCAGGATCAGCGCGAGTCGCGTGTCGAACAGCTGGAGCTTGTAGATGATGGCCGCCAGCGGAATGAACAGGATCGAAGGCGGAACGAGGTAGGCGAGGAAGATGCTCATCCCGACATAACGCGCACCTTTGAAGCGCAGGCGCTCGATGGCGTAGGCGGCAAGCACGCTTGCGAACAGCGAGATGAACGTCGCCACGACGGACACCAGGATCGTGTTCCAGAGCCAGTCCGGATAGGCGGTGTCGAACAGGAGCTTCTTCACGTGCGCCAGCGTCGGATTCTTCACCCAGAACGGGTTGCCTTCGCGCGACAGTAGCTCCTCGTTCGGCTTGAACGTCGTGATGATCATCCAGTAGAACGGGAAGAGCAGCACGAGCAGAAACGCCGCCAGCGGCACGTAGACCGTGACGATCCGGCGCGGCAGCGAGACGAGATAGTTCATCCCCTGCGAGTCGCCTGCCTCCGGCGCGCCGCCGGCGGAATCGGATTGCGTCGTCATTTGTCGGTCCCGCCCTGCTGCCACGCTCGGCGCTGCAGCCCGAAGTAGCTCAGAAGGATCACGGCCAGCAGGAACGGCACCATCGCGGTGGCGATCGCCGCGCCCTCGCCGAGGCTGCCACCCGAGATCGCGCGCTGGAACGAGAGGGTTGCCATCAGGTGCGTCGAGTTGAGCGGTCCGCCGCGCGTCAATACGTAGATCAGCTGGAAGTCGGTGAACGTGAAGAGGACCGAGAAGGTCATGACCACGGCGATGATCGGCGTCAGGAGCGGCAAGGTCACGTACCGGAACTGCTGCCACGGCGACGCGCCGTCGAGGCTTGCCGCCTCGTAGTACGACGGGGAGATGGTCTGCAGCCCGGCCAGCAGGCAGATCGCCACGAAGGGGACGCCGCGCCAGATATTGGCGGCGATCGTCGCGAAGCGCGCGTGCCACGGCTGGCCCAGGAAATCGATGTACTCGTTGATGATGCCGAGCTTCAGCAACCCCCAGCTGATGATGGAGAATTGGGAATCGTAGATCCACCAGAACGCGATCGCGGAAAGGGCCGTCGGCACGATGAAAGGCAGCAGCACCACGGCACGCAGCGCGGCCTTGAACGGGATGTGCTTGTTCAGGAGAAGCGCAAGCCAGAGGCCAAGGCCGAATTTGATGATGCTGGCGACGAACGTGTAGAAGAGCGTGTTGAAGAGCGCGAGCTGCGTGACGGCATCGCCCCACAGGTACTCGAAATTCTCGAGGCCGACCCATTGACCGGGGCGGCCGACCTTGGCGTCGGTGAACCCGAGATAGGTCCCCAGGCCGAGCGGATAGGTGAGAAAGAGCAGCAGCAACGCCGCCGCGGGGAGCATGAAGAGCCCCCCGAGGACGGCGCGGCTGTCGAGCGCGCGGGACAGCGGCGTCGACACGGGATCAGACCCGGCGTGACATCACGGCCCGATGGCGGCGGCACGCGCCAACTTCATACCTTGTAATAGCGCTCGGCCCGCTTCTGCGCCCGCTCCGCCGCTTCCTTCGGTGTCTTCGAGCCCGATGCGGCCTCCGCCACCATGTTCGGAATGATGAAGTCCGCCACGCAAGCGGCCGACGCGTAGCCCAGCGTGCCCGCGTAACCGTTGGGCGTCATGTTCTTCATGCAATCGCGGTACGGCGTGTTCTTCGGGTCCGCGGTCCAGAACGGGCTCGACTCGTAGCCGGCGAGAGGATGACATACGTACCCGATCGACGCCTGCTGCCACGGCACGTACTGTTCCCTTTCCATCATGAACTGCAGGTAGGCCTTGGCGGCGTTCGGGAATTTCGAGTACTTGAAGATCATCATCGGGAAGACGAGATTCAGCTCGCGCGGCTTGCCGTCGAGTCCGACCGGGAAATACGCGTGCTGGATGTCCTTCGCCATCTCCTGCAGCTTCGGGTCGGGCGACGTCTTGGCGGCGTAATAGACCGAGATGCCGTTCGCGGTGAGCGAAAGCTGCCCGTCGAGGAACGCCTTGTTGTTGTTGGGGTCGAGCCACGACAGCGTGCCGGGAATGAACGTCTCGTACAGCTGCTTCGAGTATTCGAGGGCGGCGATCGTCTCCGGGCTGTTGATCACGACGTTGTTCTTCGCGTCGACGAGCTTGCCGCCGTGCGCCCACACGAGCCAGTGGGTCCAGCTCGAGTCGCCGGTGGCGTTGCCGAGCGCGAATCCGGCGGGCGTTCCCTTGGCTTTCAGTGCCTGGCACAGCTTGAGGAAACCGGCCATGTCCTTCGGCACCGTGTCGAAGCCCGCCGCTTTCACGTGGCTGTCGCGGTAGACGACCGCATTGCCGGCGGCCCCCATCATGATCGCCACCCACTTCTTCCCTTCCATTCCGTACGCCTTCGCCGAATCGAACCACCCGCCGTACTTGTTGCCGAGGTAGTTGGCGACGTCCGTGACATCGACCAGCTTGTCCGGATATTGGTGCGCGTCCTCCATCGTGCTGATGATGATGTCGGGCCCGCTGCCGACATTGGCGGCGACTGCGGCCTTGGGGCGCACGTCCTCCCAGCCTTCGGCGTCGACGCGCACCTCGACGCCGGTCAGCTGCGTGAATTTCCTCGTGTTCTCCGCCCACACGTCCTCGTCGCCCTGCACGAAACGCTTCCAGCGCAGCACCCGGAGCTTCGCCCCCTTCTCCGGAGTGATCCTCATTTGAGCCTGGGCCCCTGGCGCGAAGAGCGCCGATCCGCCGCCCAGCGCGGTGCCGGCGGCTACGCCGGCGGAAGCCTTCAGGAATTCACGACGCTTGATGTCACTCATGCCATCCTCCTTTGGTTTTGGGTTTCGGGTGATGCCCCGTTCCCGTCTGACAACTCACGCGACGAGCCGCGAACCGGTCGCCGCGTCGAACAGATGCGCCCGCCCGAGATCGGGCGCGAGGTTGATCCGGTCGCCGGGGCGGCAATTGGTGCGGTCACCGATGGTGGCGGTGACTTCCTGCCCGTTGAAACGACAATAGAGCTGCGTGTCGGCGCCGGTCGGCTCGACGACGACGATTTCGACCGGCAGGCCGGCCGGCGCGAGCGTGCAGTGCTCCGGCCGCAAGCCGTAGAGCACCGGCTGACCGTCGTCGGCGCGGGCGCCCACGGGCGAGGGCAGCACGACGCCGTCGGCAAATTCGACGGAAAGCGCGCCGCCGGCGGTCCGTGCGGTGCCGGGGATGATGTTCATCGCCGGCGAGCCGATGAAACCCGCGACGAACGTGTTCACCGGATGATCGTAGAGGTCGAGCGGGCCGCCGGTCTGCTCGACGATCCCGTCGCGCATCACGACGATCCTGTCGGCCATCGTCATCGCCTCGATCTGGTCGTGCGTCACGTAGATCGACGTGGTCTTCAGCCGCTGGTGCAGTTCCTTGATCTCCGTGCGCATCTGCACCCGGAGCTTGGCGTCCAGATTGGACAGCGGCTCGTCGAACAGGAAGACCTGCGGGTCGCGGACGATCGCCCGGCCCATGGCCACGCGCTGCCGCTGCCCGCCGGAGAGCTGGCGCGGATAGCGGTCAAGATACGGAGCGAGTCCGAGAATGTCGGCGGCCTTCTGCACACGCTCGTCGATGTCCGCCTTCGACCGCTTGGCCAGCAGCAGCGCGAACGACATGTTGTCGCGCACCGTCATGTGCGGATAGAGCGCGTAGTTCTGGAACACCATCGCGATGTCGCGCTCCTTCGGCGGGACGCGATTGACCACCGTGTCGCCGATCGCGATCTCGCCGGTGCCGATCTCCTCCAGCCCGGCGATCATCCGCAGGAGCGTCGACTTGCCGCAACCCGACGGGCCCACCAGCACGCAGAACTCGCCATCGGCGATGCCGATGTCGACGCCGCGGATCACGTGCGTGGAGCCGAAATGCTTGTGCACCTTCCGAATGCTGACGCCTGCCATCCTGCCGCCTTCCTCGATTCGGCCGGTAACGCTACGGGCGGCGCGTGCCCGCGACGACCACGTAGTCCGGGCGGCCCGTCGCAAGCCAGGTCACGATGTTCTGCGCCGCCTTGCGCCGCAGCTCCCGCTCCGCCTCGACCGAGAAGAACGCGGCATGCGGCGTCAGGATCACCCGCGGGTGCCCCAGGAGCTTCGAGCCCGTCGGTACCGGCTCCACCGGCAGCACGTCGAGGCCGAGACCCGCGAGCGTTCCGGCGTCGAGGGCTTCGAGCGCGGCGTCCACGTCGACCACCGCTCCCCGTGCCGTATTGACCAGGAAAGCGCCGTGCTTCGCCGCCGCGAGGACCTTGGCATCGATCATTCCGCGCGTCTCGGCGTTGAGCGGCACGTGCAGCGAGACGACGTCGCTCTCGGCGAACACGCCGGCGAGGTTTCGGCGCTCGACGTATGCCGGAAAGTCGCCGTCGATGATGTAGGGGTCACAGGCAATGACGCGCTTGAACACGTTGCGACTGACGTGCGCCATCCTCTTGCCGATCCGGCCCAGGCCGACGATGCCGAGCGTCATGTCGCCGACACGTCGCAGGGGCCCGGACGAGAGGTAATGCCAATTCCCCGCGTGGATGTCGCGATGGTAGGCGAGGATGTTGCGAACGAGGGCAAGCGCCAGCCCCAACGCATGCGTCGCGACCTCGCCGACGCCGTAATCGGGCGAATTGGCGACCCAGACGCCATGCTTCGCGCAGGCGTCGGTGTCCACGGTGTCGAAGCCGGCGCCGATCCGGCTCACGATGCCCACTTTCGGCAGCGCAGCGACGACGCGCTCGGTGATCGGCGCGTACTGCAGCAGGATGCCGGCGCAGCCGCCTGCGGCAGCGATCACGTCGGACTCGGACTTGCATTGCGCGGGGACGAGCTCGGCACCGGCCGCGGCGAAGAGATCGCGCTCGAATCCGAGATCGGGATAATCGTGGTCGGCGAAAAGGACTTTGCGCATGGAGCGTTCTGGGTCGATCGAGTTGGATTGCCCGGCCTTCCGGGGGCGGCCGACGCGCAACGGTACGTGGCCCCGGGGGGATTGGTCAAGCGGCCTGACCGATTCCAGCCCGGGGGCCGTCGCCGGCGGCGACTATAATCCCCGACCTACGCCCAGCGCCGGCCCATCCTTACCCGGGGATTCCACGATGAGCAAGCTCCTGCAAACGACGATCGCCGGCAGCCTGCCCAAGCCCGCGTGGCTCGCCGAGCCGAAAACGCTCTGGGCCCCATGGCGGCTCGAAGGCGGCGCGCTCGCCGAGGGCATGCAGGACGCGGTCCGCCTGGTGCTCCGCGACCAGGAGGAGGCCGGCATCGACATCGTCACCGACGGTGAACAGACGCGCCGGCATTTCGTGACGACGTTTCTCGAGGGCCTCGAGGGCGTGGACTTCGAGCACCGGAGAACCGTGCGCATCCGCAACCGCTACGATGCCGACGTTCCCGTCGTCGTCGGCCCGGTGGCGCGCCGGCAGCCCGTGTTCGTCGACGCCGCGCGCTTTCTGCGCGGCGCGACCGACCGCAAGGTCAAGTTCACGCTGCCCGGCCCGATGACGATGGTCGACACCCTCTACGATGCCCACTATGGGAGCCGGGAAAGGCTCGCCTGGGCGTTCGCCGAAATCCTGAACGACGAGGCGCGGGCGATCGAGGCCACCGGCGTAGACGTCATCCAGTTCGACGAGCCCGCGTTCAACGTCTATTTCGACGAGGTCCGCGCCTGGGGGGTCAAGACGCTCGAACGCGCCGCGAAGGGCCTCGCTTGCACGACCGCCGTCCACATCTGCTACGGCTACGGGATCAAGGCCAACATCGACTGGAAGCAGTCGCTCGGCGCCGAGTGGAGGCAATACGAGCAGACCTTTCCGCTGCTGGCGCGCTCGGCGATCCGGCAGGTCTCCCTGGAATGCGCGAACTCGCGCGTGCCTATCGAGCTCATAGGGCTACTCCAAGGCAAGGACGTGCTGGTCGGCGCGATCGACGTCGCGACCGAGCGGATCGAATCCCCCGAGGACGTCGCCGCCACACTCCGGACGGCGTTGCGCTACGTGCCGGCCGAGCGCCTCTACCCTTGTACCAACTGCGGCATGGTTCCGCTCCCGCGCGACGTGGCCCGGGGCAAGCTCCGGGCGCTGGCGGCCGGGGCCGCCCTGGTGCGTGCCGAAGTCTGAGGCGGACCGCCAGCCGTCATCCCCGGCCATATCCGGGGCATTCCGGGCCCCCGTCCCTCCAAATGGCACCCGTCCGCCCCCCTCAAAATACCGCTGGCGCTCCCCGGGCGAGGCGTGTATCCTCCGCGAAGTGTTTTAGTTTCAAGGCAGTAAGTACGCCCTGTACGACCGCTTCGCAGTCGTTCCACCGTCGTTCTTTCCTTGAGATCGAAACATTGGCCGGGATCCGTCCCGATTTCTTTTTTGTTCGTGAGGAATTACTGAAATGGCAACAGGAACTGTGAAGTGGTTTAACGACGCCAAGGGTTTCGGATTCATTACGCCGGACGGCGGCGGTGAAGATCTGTTCGCGCACTTCTCGGCGATCAACATGCCGGGATTCAAGACGCTGAAGGAAGGCCAGAAGGTCTCGTTCGAAGTGACGACGGGTCCGAAGGGCAAGCAGGCGAGCAACATCCAGGCTGCCTGATTTCCCGAACCAGGGAAGAAGCTGCAGCCGAAAAAAAGCCGGGCGCAATGCCCGGCTTTTTCATTGTTGCTGGAGACGCGTCGCCAATCGGTCCGGCGAAGTCGGCCGTCTTTCAACGAATGTCGACGGCGGAAATCGGCAAGCTGGCCCGTCCGGCTGCGGGTCTCTATACTTTTGTGGAAGCAGACCACTTCCCTCCGCGGGCCCGGCACACATGTTCGAATCTGTTCAGAAACGCGCCGCAGCCATGGTCGGCGACCGATTAAGGCTGCGGCGCCTCATCATCAGCTGCAAGAAGTTGCTGTCCGAGCGTGGTGAGGCGGCTGGCGTGTCGCAGGCCAAGATCACGCGGGATCTGTACCGGGAACTGGACAAGAAGGGCCAGGAGCGATTCTTCGCGGCCCTACTCGCCGAGTTTTCGCCCGACCCGATGCAGGTACTCGCGGCATCGAAGGCATACGCCGCGGAGCCGTCGGCCGCCAACCTGGCGCAACTCAGCATCGCTGCCGAACCGCCGCGCCAGGAGTTGCTGCGACGGCTGAACCGGGCGCCGGGAGGCACCGCCACAATCCTTCGCATGCGCGAGCGCCTGTTGGAACTGAAAGGCCAGCAACGCGAGCTCGACGCCGTTGACTGGGATTTCCGTCACCTGCTGTCGTCATGGTTCAATCCCGGTTTCTTGCAGATCGTTCGCGTGGATTGGCGCACACCGGCCTACCTGCTGGAGCAGATCATCGTTCACGAGGCGGTGCACGAGATTCGGGGGTGGAATGACTTGCGCCGACGCCTCGAGGTCGACGGTCGATGTTTCGCTTTCTTCCATCCGGCGCTGCCCGACGAGCCACTGATTTTCGTCGAGGTGGCGCTGATGGACAGGATGGCCGATGCGGTCGCGCCCTTTCTCGACGCCCAGTCGGCGTCAAACGATCCGAGCCGGGCGACGACCGCGGTCTTCTACTCAATCAGCAACTGCCAGCCGGGCTTGCGCGGCGTGTCGCTCGGGAACTTTCTCATCAAGAACGTGGTGGACGTGCTGTCGCGAGAGTTTCCTCGGCTCAAGGTGTTTTGCACGCTGTCACCCGTTCCCGGGTTCGCCGCCTGGCTCGAGCCGCTGCTCAAGGGGCACGATACCAAGCAGTCCACGGCGCTGACGCAGGCGTTGAAGGCTGTAGCCATGGGGCTTGGCACCGACCTCGCCAAGATCGCCAGCGACCCGGCTAACGCCGCAGCGCGCCTGGCGCCGCTGACGGTGCCGTTGACGCAGCTATGCGCCACCTACTTGCTGCACCGGGGCGATGTCGGCGAGCCGGCACTGGACCCGGTGGCAAGATTTCACCTCAACAACGGTGCCAAGCTGGAGCGGATCAACTGGTCGGCTGACCTGTCCAGGAAGGGGCTGCGGGAATCGCTCGGTCTGATGGTCAATTACCTGTACGAGCCCAGGGCGATCGAGGGCAACCACGAGAAGTTCGTCCGGGGTGAGTTCGTCGCTTCGAGGCAGGTGCGCAGCCTGGCGTTGGGCGAACGCGCGGGCTAGGGGTCCGGTGACGGGGCGGTCCATGGCGGCGGGTTGAGTCGACGGCGCAATGACTCGAACGCGTGACGGCCCGCACGGTACACGATCAACTTATCATACGGAGAACAGACCCAAATGACGACGACCGACTTCGATGCCAGGGCGGCGACTTGGGACGACGATCCAGCGAAGGTCGAGCGCGCGCAGGCGGTTGCCAACGCGATTGTTCGCAGCGTTTCGCTCACCAGCGCGATGCACGCAATGGAGTATGGCTGCGGCACCGGGATGTTGAGTTTCATGCTGCGCGCGCACCTCGGCGAGGTCACGCTCGCCGACACATCCGAAGGGATGCTCGCCGTCGCCGCGGGCAAGATCGCAGCGGCGAACGACACCGCGATGCACACGGTGAAGCTCGACTTGCTCGTCGACCCGATGCCGGCCGCGCGCTACGACATCATCTACTCGCTGATGACGCTGCACCACGTCCCGGACACGGGCGCGATCCTGCGACGCTTCCACGCCGCACTCGCGACGAACGGACTCCTGTGCATTGGCGACCTCGACACCGAGGATGGCTCCTTCCACGGCGCGGGATTCGACGGCCACCTCGGCTTTGATCGCGCGCAACTCGGCGCGCAGGCGCGCAAGGCCGGATTCGCGACTGTGGAATTCTCGACGGCCCACGAGATCGTGAAGATAGTCGACGGCCGGCCGCATCGCTATCCTGTCTTTCTGATGGTGGCGGGGAAAGCGTGAGCATGGATGGGCACAGCCGACGCTAGTCGGATTCAAGGAAGCAAAGCCGATGGTGCCCGAGATATTCATCATCAACCTTGCGTCGTCTACTGCACGCAAGGCGAATATAACCCGCCAATTGGCGGACCTTGGACTGGCGTATACCCTGTTTCCTGCCATTGACGGCCGCAAGGAAGAACATCGATTGTTCAGCAAATATGACAATGAGCTCAACCAACACTACCGTGGCAAAGCACTGAACAAGGGGCAATTGGCCTGTTATGCCAGTCATTATCTGTTATGGCAAAAATGTGTTGAACTCAATCGTCCAATCATAGTGCTGGAAGACGACGCGCTGCTCTATCCTGAACCCTTTCTGGAATTCGTGAATAACATGGATAGACTCAGCCATCAGTTCGATTGCATCCGCCTATTCAAAAATAAGAGGAAGGTATTTTCGTCCTGCAAGGTATCTCGTCTCGTCACAGTTGAAATACACAGATTCAATCAAGGCCATATGAGCACGACAGGCTATTCCTTGACTCCCAATGGTGCCAAAAAGCTGCTTCAACATTCCGAGCACTGGCACATGCCCGTTGACCTTTACATGGACCGCTACTGGGTGAACGGGGTGGAGTGCTATGGAACCGTTCCAGCATGCATGACCAATGATCCCAGGTTCGATTCCGATATAGGCGGTGGTGAGGCAGAACCACGAGGCCTTGTTGTCCGCTGTCGCCGGGAATGGTTCAACTTAAGTGAACTGGCAAGACGAACACTTCATACTTTTTCCGGCACAAGGAAATCCAGGAACTGAAATCATTGCCTGCAGTTTTTATATGAACAAGTTGTCGACGTTTTCGCTCGTTGCCTGTGCGCAAGAAAAGCGCTCAGGTCGGGCGTCTCGTCAGGCTGTTTCCTCGCGACAGGAACATGTTCTCCCCCTGCATCCACTCATGGTCGAAGCCCTTGGACCCATCGTAGAAGCTGCGGTTGCACCCTGCCTTCATGTGCTCGTGAAGCTCGATGATGATGGAATCCACTTTTTCGATCCAGGCTGAAGTGTCCTTGAACACCTCGCGCTCAGCGCCTTCGATATCCACTTTCAAAACGTCGATCTTGTCCAGCTTGTAATCGCTCATGATCCTGTCGACGGTCAACGCCCGCACGGTGTGACAGGTATCGCCCTTGAGGATCTCCGGCGAGTCCTTCATCGCGGTCATGAACCCCCACTTTCCAAGGCCGGGGTCGATCAGATCGATTTCCTCGTTGGCGTTCCACAACGCGGCCTGCAGCGCAGTGATGTTCGAGTAGGGCGCAACGTTCTTCTTCAGAAGCTCGAAGTTGCTATGCTCGGGTTCGATGGCGACGACCTTTGCATCCGGGTACTTGTTCGCGAAATAGATCGAAGCAAGCCCTATGTTGGCGCCGGCATCGATGATTGCCTTTGGCGGTGGCTCCATCAGGAAGTCATATTCCTGATCGACGAATACCTTCTTGTACGTCGGAACGTCCGACGAAGGGACCCGCAACCAAAGTGGATGCCTGCAGTGTCTTCGGTGCACCTTGAGAACGACGGCGGAGTTCGTGACGCTTCCCAGCATCGAGCACAAAAGCCCGCCTAGTCCCACCGTGCGGAGATGCATTTTCATTTTTCGAATCATGCCTTCACCTGCTTGTGGTTGTTGCCTGGCTTCGCGGTTCAGCGGCGCTCGCAGGCATGTTCAGCCGGCACGATTTTGCGCACCATCGGTGAGAATGTCGACATCCGGAAGACGCCCCCCACCCAATAGACGCGATCTGGGTGTTGGCGCCAGCCGCCGCCTGATGGGAGGGGGAACGACCTTAGGCAGTTACACTACCGCTTGGGGACCGCGCCAGGGTCGCGGCGCAAGTCGGTGTAGTGTGCTTGATGGAACGGGGGCGTCAATGATCGACGAGAAAATCCAGGTGCGCGTCACCAGTACGGGTGCAACGCTCGACGTCGTGGTCCTGAACAAGCGTTTGGACAGGATCCAGATCGTGCTGGGGGAAGGTGTGCACAACGTGCGCTGCGACCTCGTGCCGACGCGCAACGGATCGGCCTACGTCGGGAACGCCATGGGGCGTGAGATCGTCTACGAGCGCAGCCGCGACGACGTGAAGGCCGATCTCACCCGCGTTGCGTTCAGAACGCATAGCTGACGCTCACCGCCAGGTAATCGTGGTCGCGCAATGGATTCGAGCCGCTGGACTATCTCGTCGCCTCCCCCTGCGGCATCCGACTTTCGAACGCGGTTCCCCCTGACTCGTCGGGGCGGGGCTAATTCAAGCGATCGAGCTTCCTGCTACCCGGAAGTCATCTTTCAGCGCGGCCTAATTCCATTCCCCTACAGGAGGGCGATATGTCGGAGAAGAAGGTCATAGCAATCGTGGGCGCCACGGGCGCGCAGGGCGGAGGGCTCGTTCGCGCGATTCTCGCGGATCGCGAGGGTCCGTTTGTCGCGCGCGCGATAACCCGCAAGCCCGAGTCGGAGAAGGGACGGGCGCTCGCCAGCCTCGGTGTCGAAGTCGTGGCGGGCGACGCCGATGATCCGTCGAGTCTCGACCGGGCTTTCGTCGGGGCCCATGGCGCGTTCTGCGTCACCAACTTCTGGGAGCACTTCTCGCCGGAACGGGAGGCTGCCCAGGCGGCGGCCATGGCGCGGGCCAGCCGCAAGGCCGGCGTCCAGCATGTCATCTGGTCGACGCTGGAAGACACCCGCAAGTGGGTGCCTCTGGCCGACGCCCGACTGCCGACGCTGCAGGGCAAATACAAGGTGCCGCACTTCGACGGCAAGGGTGCCGTGGATCATGTGTTCGCCGAGCAGGCGCCGACCACCTACCTGCTCGCCTCGTTCTACTGGGAGAACTTCCTCTATTTCGGCATGGGGCCACGCAAAGGCGCGAACGGAGACCTCGTGTTGGCACTGCCGCTTGGCGGCGTCAAGCTCCCTGGCATCGCGACGGCGGACATCGGCAAGTGCGCCCACGGTCTGTTCGTTCGTGGCACCGGCACCATCGGCCAGCGGTTCGGCATTGCCGGCGAGGTTCTCTCGGGCCCGGAAATGGCGGCGGCAATGGGGCGCGCCCTCGGGCGCAAGGTCAGCTTCGAGGATGTGCCGTTCGATGTATACCGCGGCCAGGGCTTCCCCGGGGCGGACGATCTCGGCAACATGTTTCAGTTCCAGGCGATTCTCGGAGACGAATTCCTCCGCAGTCGCGAACCCAAGCTCTCGCGCTCCCTGAACCCGCAATTGCTCTCGTTCGACGACTGGCTGAGCGGCAACGCCAGGCACATGCCGATCGGGTGAACGAATCGCGGGCCGACGCTTCGGTCATTCACGGCTCCGCGCAGGTTTCATCACAAGCCCGGCTCGGGCGGGCGGAAACTTGAATGCTTTGGACCGAGGCCGCGCACCGGACAGCAAGCGCCGGTTACTGATCGAGCTCCGGGTAACGGCGAAAGAGGTCGTGCTCGTTGAACGGCAGCCGGCGCTCCGACGCAAGATAGGCGGCAATCCGCGGACGGGACGCTACGCGCGCGTGCAGCGCCAACACATGCGGGCACCGCTTCGCGATACGCGCCATCGCCTTCGGGAAAGCGTAAAGCATGCCCGAGACGATCTGGAACAGCGACAGGTCGGCGTAGGTGGGCCGGGCAGCGACCAGATATGCGGACCCGCTGGGGTTGGCCGCCAGCACGCGTTCGAAGTAGTGGAAGAATTTCGGCACTCTGTGCTTGACGAAGTCGGCCGCGCGCCGCTTCGCTTCGGGACGCTGATCCTCGTAATAAAGGCTCCCCGCGATCGGGTGATGGGTATCGTGCGCTTCGACCACCAAGTCGGCGAGGGTGAGTTGCAGCTGGTGCGTCCAAAGCCGGCCGGTCGCGCTCTTCGGCGCCAGGCCGTGGCGCTCGCCGAGAAACTGCAGGATGTTCGCGGTCTGCCCGATCAGGCGCTTGCCGGCCACGAGGAACGGCGGTGCGAACGGCGGACATGCGAGGGCTTCGTCGGCGAGCAGCGCGAGCATGCGTTCTTCGCCACCCTCCGCGCGGGCGACGTCGATGTAGGGCAGGTCCGCCTCCTCGAGTGCCAGCCGGACAAATTCACCGCGTCCCTGGATGGACGCCCAATAGTAGAGTTCGTAGCGCATGGCAGGGCTCCTTCGAGGTCGAACGAGATTGTCTCACCCGGCACGCTCAAACTGCCGGGAACGCCGCACTCGTCTCCGCGATACAGCTGATCTGCGCCGCAATCGAGCCGCTCGCCGCCCATTGCGCCTCATGCCCCCCCTGCTTGCTCGAACACCAGCCGAACCTCCCGCTCCCGGACCTGTGGGGAATACCTCTTCGATGTACTCATGACTCCATACTTTCAAGAAATGGAGTCTCCTGAAATCCCGGGGCGGTTCACTGCCGCGAAGCCGGGACAGGTTGCCTGCATGGAAGTCTGCCCTCCACCCTCACCTGACCCATAAGCGCAATCTACGCTTAGTCCACAGCGCGGTCGTTGATCATTATCAATCGGTGCGACGGCAAGGTTGCACCCGCGAATTTCAGGGTCGGGGTAACGCAGCGCCGGTACGATCCACCGTGCGGGGACTCAAGAGGGCGTGACGCTCGCCTCGGTCGCCAGGATCAGGGTCGGTGCCGTGGCCAGGCTGCTCGATGCGTTAGTGCCGCCGGCGGCAGGCGGTGCGCGCCGGCAATGAGAGCGCCAAACGCCGATTGCTGCTGCTCCGGCGCTACTCGCACCAAAAACGACAACGGCTTGCGTTGCTGCAAACCTTTGTTTTACTGGTGGCCAAGGGCGGAATTGAACCACCGACACAAGGATTTTCAGCATCAGCCTCAACCACGGTCATATTCTAAATCAAACTCTTGCGACACACGCCAAGTTTCAAGAGCAACTACAAGTAACCTAAGACCAGTTGCCAGCAGCCATACGAAGTTACGAAACAGCTACGCTGTTCGTTTCTCTCATGCTCTGAACGACTGCAGGCGGACCCTGAGCGAATTCGCCGACCGTCCGCTTTGGAATCAGTTCAGAGCCGGATTGGCGCGCAGCCGATCGATCGCCAGGTCGAGAAACGCCCGCGCTTTTGGTGATGCATGCCGGCCCTCGCGATGCATCAGGTGCACTGGCAATGCGACGGGCTCGAACTCGGTAAGCACCGTCCGGAGTTTCCCTGTGCGCAATTGATCAGCCACCTGGTACGACAGCAGCCTGGTGAGGCCAAAACCACTTGAGGCCGCTGCCACCGCCGAGTCATTGGTTGTCGTGATCATCCGAGCCTGTACCTTCACGGCACGCGGCTTGCCGTCTTCCAACATCCGCCATTCGTGCGTGGGGGTCACGGCCGCGGCAGAGACGATCGTATGATTTGCGAGATCATCGGGAGATTGCGGGATACCGTGCTGCTTCAAATAACCGGGAGCTGCGCAGATCACGCGACGCACGGTGCCTACGCGGATGGCTTGCATTGACGAGTCCGGCAGGTCGCCGATCCGCACGGCCACGTCGACGCCTTCGTCCATCATATTGACCACTCGGTCCAGGAACCAGCATGCAGCGGTCACCTCTGGGTACCGTTGCAAGTACTCGATGACGATGGGTGTCACGAATTTGGACCCGAACAGGACGGGCGCAGTGAGCGTGAGTCGCCCGCGGGGCGAGCCGTGCGCGCCGCTTGCCGATTGGTCGGCCTCCGCCAACTCGGCCAGGATGCGGCGGCAATCCTCCCCATAGCGCGCGCCCGCCTCGGTGACGCGCACGACACGCGTCGTTCGCGTCAGCAACCGCACACCCAGGCGACTTTCCAGCTCGTTGATGGCACGCGTGACGGCGGGAGGCGAAATGTTGAGCTTGCGTGCCGCCCCCGCAAAGCCATTGGTATCCACGACCGCCACGAAGACCCTGATTAGATGGAGTTGATCCACATTATTCCGACGTGCGTAATGGTGTGTTGGATATTACCTCGATTCTCTTTGTAGCCCGGTTCGAGGAAAGTTCAAGCATTCGCTGCACCAAGCGGTGAATACCCCCAAACCGATCCACCGATATCGAGGAAATCCGCCATGTCCCGTCTCAGCATACCCACCGTCGACAACGCAGCCGAAGCCTCCAAGCCCCTGTTCGCGGCCGTCAAGAAGCAGCTCGGGGTAGTCCCCAACCTGATGAAGCTGGTGGGCCACAGTCCCGCAGCGCTGGAAGGCTACCTTTCGCTCAATGGCGCACTCGCCAAGGGCACGCTCAACGTGAAGTTGCGCGAGAGCATCGCGCTGGCCGTCGCCGAGTACAACGCCTGCGACTACTGCCTGTCCGCCCACGATTACTTGGGTCGCAACGTTGCCAAACTGAACGACGTCGACATTGATGCCGCCCGCGACGGGCACGCGACCGACGCACGGACCGACGCCGCTCTGCGCTTCGCTCGTCGCGTTGCCGAGTCCCGCGGCCGTGTCTCCGACACGGAAATCGCCGCGCTACGCAATGCCGGCTTCGACGAAGGCGCCGTGATCGAAATCGTCGTGAACGTTGCGCTCAACGTGCTGACCAATTACGTCAACAATGTCGCGCAAACGGACATTGACTTTCCCAAGGTGAGCGCCAAACTCGCCGCCTGACCGTATTCCTCGCAACCCGGAGCCGCCCCGCCGCAAAACTGTGGCGCGGCGGTTCTGCACCCCTCCAATGTCCTTCAGGAAAGTGCCCTCGTGAATCCGACAACCGAAGCCGCTCGTCCGCCGCTGCCTCCGTTTACGCGCGAGACGGCGGTACTCAAGGCTGACCACGCGGATTGGAGCGATCTGGGTCTATGAGGCGGCATCAGGCTTCGTGACCTGAGGGGCGCAGCGTCGCAATGGCGCGCGCTCCAAGGATCGGTTCTCCGATAACACCGCTGACATCGCCGTGGCAATATAGGGCAGCGCGTTTGGGTTGTTTCCGCGACCGTCTGGTCCATTGATTCTTCGACCGGTTGCACGTCGCCGGTAGTACGAATTCGAACGTTTGACACCTTGTCTTCCGCCGAATAGGTTTCCTACTTCGTTTGCCATGAATACGCCGCACATCGAACTCTGTGGAGAAGAAGAATGCCACGAACTCAAGGCATTCTTAGATCTGATGGGATTATCATAGCCGGTCGCATTCGAACCCCCTCATGGCCAGCGCCGATCTGTCCCGCGATCTCGAGCCTCAGCGCGGCTATCTGCTTCGGGTAGCACGCCTGCAGCTTCGCGACGAGGCGCTCGCCGAGGACGTCGTTCAGGAAACGCTGCTCGCTGCGCTCGGCGGCAGCGGCTTTTCGGGGAAGTCGAGCCTGCGGACCTGGCTCACTGGCATCCTGAAGCACAAGATCGTCGACGCCATCCGCAGGAAGCAGCGCGAACGGACCGTCGCATCGGCGTTCGGCGACGCCGAGTCCGAGATGGACATCGAGGATTTCGATGCGCTGTTCAACGCGCGCGGCGGCTGGGACCCGAAGCCCGCCGAGTGGGGGAACCCCGAGGACGCGCTCAACCAGCGGCAATTCCTCGACGTCATGGACCTCTGTCTCGAAGAGCTGCCGCCCAATACGGCCCGCGTGTTCATCATGCGGGAGGTGATGGAGCTCGAGACCGACGAGATCTGTAAGGAATTGACGATCAACGCGAATAACCTGTGGGTCATCCTGTACCGCGCCAGAATGGCGTTGCGGCTATGCCTCGAGCAGAACTGGTTCGCCCGCGCGCCCACCTGACCCCTAACCTTCCTGCCATCCCCATGTTCCGCAAAGCAGTCGGCCACATCATTTCCTGCAAGGGCGCGTCGCGCCTCGTGTCCAGGCGGGAAGAGGCCCCGCTGACGGCATGGCAGCGGCTGGTACTGCGCCTCCACCTTTCGGTGTGCGCGGCCTGTACCCGCTTCGAGAAGCAGATCGCGTTCCTCCGGGACGCGATGCGCCAGTATCGGCAATGGGCGTATCTTGCTTGACAGCTCGTCGGGCGCGAACGGTTCCGCAGCAGCTGCAAGAGCCCAGGCATAGACGGGCCGGCCTTGGAAGGGCCCAGGTCCGCTCCGCGCCGCACCCGTTGTAAACGCGCCCTCAGCTCACGCGGCACCGACCAATGCCGGCAGTTGCGCCAACGATCGTATTTCGCGGTCAGGCGCTCCGGGCAATCGCTCCGCACGTTGGTTGTAGCGGTTGCACCAGACGACTTGCATGCCAATGGCCGATACGTCGCACGCATCCCAGGCATTCGAGGACTGAAACGCGATAGCCCGTGCGGGAACACCAAGCCGGTCGACTGCAAGCTGATAGACCTTAGGATGAGGCTTGTAGACCCCCACTGCCTCGACCGACAGGATGGAATCGAGTAGTCCGTCAAGCCCAGCGGCCTTGACGACGGATTCGAGCATCTGCGGTGATCCGTTCGAAAGTATTGCGGTACGCAAGCCAGCGGCTTTCAGTTGCCGAAGTACATTCGGCACCTCCGGGAAGGCTTCCAGCGTCAGCTAGAGTTCCATCAGCTTCGCTCGGAGCGCCGGGCGTTCGAGGCCCAACGTCTCCAGGGAAAAATCCAGGGCATCGCCGGTAACTTGCCAGAAGTCAGCGTGGCGGCCCTGGGCCGCGCGCAGCCAGGTATATTGCAGCTGCTTATCTCGCCAAAGAGTGGTAAGGCGATCCGCCTGAGCGCCCAGCTCCTCTTCGCAGCGCCGCGTGGCGCCCGCGACATCGAACAGGGTTTCGTACGCGTCGAATACACACGCTTCGATTCCGCGCAATGGCGCGCCATTCATCGTGATTCTCCTTCGCGCACATTGGTCTACTCGGCTATCGTCCCTCCGCCGTTCGACAACGATACCCCGCTGCGCCAACGGGAAACGCTCGACCGTTCTCCGCGGAGCGTGCCCATGGTCCACTTGCGGCGTTAGTCGTAGACCTTCGTCTGTGTGACGACGGTCGGCCAATACTTGTCGGCCTTCGCGATGTATCCCGGAATATCAGCCCGCCACTTCTTCTGTATGTCGGCGTTGTAGTTGAGGTACAGCTTGCCGTCGACGATCGAGTACGCTGCGGGGTCGATCGCGGCCTTGTAGCCGGCCGCCGTGCCGTAGGCGCAAAACCCATCGTATTGCGGTGCGTAGCGCGCAGGGTCAGCCTTGAACAGGTCGCGGTTGGTCTGCGACGCGAAATGGAACATTGATCCCTTGTGTGCCACCTGGTACGCGGGCGAACCCTTGACTGCCTTGTTTTCCGTGAAATAGGCGACTGGGTCATAGCCTCGGAGTGCGGCGCCATCTTTCTCGAAGTACGAGCCGCCGAATGCGGTCGTCGCCATTGCCGCGAACGCGAGTATCGCGCCGACCTCGCCAATCAGCCGTTGGGAAATGGACATCGGACCTCCTTTCGTCGCATCGCTTTGAAGGAGAGCGGACGACCGTTCGTACCGACGTACGCCACAAGGGTTGCGGGCAAGCGTAGCGAAACCGGGAAATAGTTCGTCGCAGATCGCGCGCTGTACTTACAGGTGGTCGAACGCTGTTCAGGTCAATCGATGGCGGGCGACAGCTTCATCGTCCCAGACCACACCGGACCCCGGTGTGTCGGCAATGCGCGCGCAGCCATCGACGATCTGCAGCGGCGCGGCCAGGATCGGGTTGACCCAATCCACGTATTCGAGCCAATGCGCCGTGGGAGTTGCCGCAAGAAGATGTGCGCTGGCCTCCGGGAAAAGGTGCGATGAAAGCTCGATCCCTGCGACGGCCGCCAAAGCTGCGGCCTGCTGCCAGCCTGTCACCCCGCCGATCCGCTCCAGGTCCGGCATCATGAAGTCGCTGGCGCGAGCGGCGATCGCTTCGGCCATCGCCCGAGGGCCGGCGAAGTTCTCGCCGATCTGGATCGGCGTGTCGAGCTCGCCTGCAAGCTCGGCACACCCGGCGTAATCGTCATGCCGAATCGGTTCCTCGATCCAATAGAGGCCTTCGCCGTCTATCGCATGGCAACGACGCTTCGATTCCGCGAGCGTGAGCGCCTGATTGAAGTCGGCCATGATCTTGACCTCGTCCGGCATGCGCTTGCGGACCGCGCGGACAGCCGCGAGATCGGCTTCCAACGTGGGGCGCCCTAGCCGCATCTTGACCGCCTCAAAACCGCCCGCAAGTAGTTGCTCGGCCTCGTCCGCCGCCGCCTCGGCTTCGATCAGACCGAGACCGTTGCTGTTGTAGACGCGGATCGGCTTCGGAGCCGCGCCGAGAAACGCGGCTAGCGGCATGCCTGCTGCAATTGCCAGCGCGTCCCAGCAAGCAACGTCGATCCCGGCGAGCGCCATGGCGACGATTCCGCGTACTCCGATCAAACGGAAGTGCCGCCCCAGCGTGGTGCCAATCTCAAGGGGTGCGACAGGCGCATCGGCGATGACCTCGGACGCTGCGTCGAGGATGCGCGCCGCTGCGGCCGGGACCGCGGGAAGATAGCAGAACAAATAGGTGCGACCGGTAATGCCCTCCGCGGTTTCGAGGTCGATCAGCAGCAGTGGCGCATGGCGAATCGTTTGCGCGCTCGTACCGAGCGGCCGTGCCATCGGCACTGAAACCGGCGTGCCGCGCAGGGACCGGACATGCAGAACGGGACTCACTTCAGACGGGTCCCTTGCCGGCCGCGTGTAAGACCAGAATGTCGTAGATCGCTCGATTTACGGGTGTCGGCACGCCGACGGCATGGCCCCGTTCGATCACGTCTCCGCACAGACCGTCGACTTCCAATCGGTTGCCTCGCTCGAGATCGTTGTGCATCGAGGAGGTCATCGTTGCGGGCAGGCCGTCGCTGAACGCGAGACGATTGTCCGCGAAGTCCTCGGCGAGTTGCACGCCCTGCGCGCGCCCCACCGCGACGACTTCGCGCATCGCATCGTGGATTAGCGCGCGCGTGCGTGGGTTCGAGCGAATCGGTCCGATTGGCTTGCGGATGCAGGTCGTCGTGCCGGACAAGCCGACCAGGAACACGAATTTCTCCCATATGGTCCGGCGGATGTCGGCGCTGATCTCGGCCTCGATCCCGCCTCGCCGGCAAGCGTCCAGGAACGCCTCGGCGCGCGTCGAGGGTTTGGCGACGTACTCGCCAAAGACCAGCTTCTGCATCGTGCCGGAATGGCGAATGACGCCCGGCTCTGCGATTTGGGCGGCGATGTAGCAAACGCCGCCCATCACCGCGTGCTCGCCCAGCATGTCGCGCAAGATGTCGTCCTTCCGGACGCCATTCTGCAGCGAAACGACCGCCGTTTCCGGACCGATCAGCGGTGCCACCGACTTCGCCGCCGTTTCCGTGTCCCAGAGCTTGACCCCGAACAAGACAAGGTCGACCGGTCCGATTTCAGCCGGGTCATTAGTCGCCCGCGGCGTCGCGAGACGCATGTCGCCGAGCGGGCTCTCGACCTTGAGGCCGCCCTGCCGAATCATCTCGAGGTGCCGACCGCGCGCGATGAAGCTGACGTCGCAACCGCCAAGTGCCAGCCGGGTTCCGAAATACCCACCGACGCCACCGGTTCCCATCACCGCAATGCGCATCGAATCCCTCCTCCGTGACTTCACCGTTATCGGAGGCAGCTGACACGCCTCCTTATCGTCGATCCTACTGCGGCGCCAACCTGCCCTACGGGTCGCGGCGCTCGAACCAGCGGTCGAGTGCGAACTTGCCGGGACCGTAGACGAGTGTCACCAGGAGCAGTGCGCCCCACAGCATGTGATCCTTGATGCCAGCATCGCTCAAGTCGGGATAGGAAATCACCGCAACGATGTTGAAGACGAAGAGCGCGATCGCCGAGAAGCGCGTGCCGATGCCGAGCGCGAGCAACACCGGCAGGAAGAGCTCGGCGCCGGCGCCCATGTAGGCGGCGAGGTGCGGAGGCAACACTGGAACGTGGTATTCATTCTCGAAGAGCGCGAGAGTGGAATCCCAGCTCTGGAGCTTGACGAGCCCCGACGCGAAGAACACGCGCGCGACGTAAAGGCGGAGCGCGAGCGCGAACAGCGGTTGCAACTTGTCAGCGAGCCGGGCGAACCCGGCATGAATACGAAGGGCAGCGCTTTGCGGCGGAAGGACGGCGGTTTGCATGTTCGGACGCTCCATGACGGGATGGGAAAGTCCTGATTAGTCGCCGCCGCTCGACATTCCTGTCACGGGAGCATCCAGGATCCCCGCGATGGTTCCGTCGCCAATGAATCGGTGCAGCGCACCACCGAGGTCGAACGTCGCGTCCGCGTGCTGCGCCGCTGCGATCGCCGCGGCCAGATCCGAGCGCGCCGATAGCGCCGAAAGCCACGCGAACTCGCCGGCAGCAATGCGTTCGAGCGCGACGCCGGAAGGCTCGCGCCGGACCCGCAATCGGTCGGGCCCCACCTGGAAGTCCACCCACATTTCACCGTCGTGGCCGGGCTGGTTCACCTGCCATATGCGCAGCAGCGGAAAGGGTGATTCGATCAAACGGCACGATCCGTCCATCCTCATCCGAAGCGAAGGCAGCTCGTCGCCCGGGCACGCAGCAAGCGCTCTCAGCACCGATTCCGGATCCGTGTTCGAATCCGCCGCGCGGTTGGCTTCGTCGATCATCCACTCGAGGCGCGCGACATCGGGGAGATAGGGCAGACCGGACACCGGCTCGTACCCGCCGAGAAAATCGCCGAACGTGCCGCCATACTCGTTGAGATCGCCGGAGCGCGATGGATGCCTCGCGACGTAGGCGTCGGCGGAGGCATGGAAGAACGGCGCGCCGACGAGGCGGCACACCACGGGATAGGTCGCCCCAAGTGCGTTGCGGTAGTTCGTTGCGATCGTGCGGCGATAGATGTCCAGCCGATCGGCGGTCGTCGTACCGGCGAGGCGCAGGGCCGGCCGACCGCCGTCGCCCGCTAGCAAGGCGTCGGCGAAGCGCCGCTGCAGCTCAGGAAGCGACGGCATGGCCGTCGGCGAGGATGGCCTCGGCAGTCGCCGCCTCGGCTTCGAGCACCGCGAACTCTGGCAGGTCGACGTCCCACTCGATCAGCGTCGGCCGCGGGCCAATCCGGGCGATCGTTCGCTGGTAGAGTGCCCAGACTTCCGGCGCGACCCGCGCGGAGTGGGTATCGATGAGGCAGGGGCCAGTCGCGTCGAATCCCGCAAGGTGAATCTCCGCGACGGCCTCCCCGGGCATCGCCGCGAGATAGGCATCGGCATCTAACCCGTGGTTCACGGCGTTGACGTAGACATTGTTGACGTCAAGGAGCAGCTTGCAGCCGGCCCGCCGCACGACGGCGGCGACGAACTCCCATTCGGGCATGGTCGAGTCGTCGAACGCGACGTACGCCGAGACATTTTCGACGGCGATCTGCCGCCCGAGATAATCCTGCACTTCTTCGACGCGCGAGCACACGTGGGCCAGCGCCTCGCCGGTGAACGGAAGCGGCAGCAAATCGTTGAAGTGGAGGCCCGCAACACCGCTCCAGCAGAGATGCTCGGACACGAGCGCGGGCTCGACGCGCGCGATCAGCATCGCAAGCTTGTCGAGGTGCGGGCGGGCGAGAGGGTCGGTGGATCCGAGCGAGAGCCCGACGCCATGAAGCGAGAGGGGATAGTCGGCGCGTATCCGGTCGAGCGCGAGCAGCGCGGGGCCGCCGCCGGCGAAATAGTTCTCGCTGTGGACCTCGAACCATGCCACCGGCGGTCGCTCGACCCTGACATGCGCGAGATGGGGCGAGCGCAAGCCAATGCCAGCGGCGACCGGAAGGCCATCGCGGGGCATCATCGGCACCCGGGGGTCCCGGCCGCGCGATAGCCGCGCAGCCGGGGCGTTAGAACCGATGATCAAGCCTTCGGCGGCGCCGACTTGCCGCCCATCTTGTCGCACGTGCCCTTCTCGACGTATTTCCATTCGGTCGGGTCTTTGTCGACCTTGGCGCCCTGCGCCGCGCACGCATGCTTCGCCGTGCCGCAATCGTTCTGCCCGGCCTTGGCGATGCCGTAGCACTTTTCCTGCCCGGCCTTGGGCGTGACAGGCCCCGGGGGCGCCGCCGCAAGGGTCGACGCGGCGAAACCGAGAGCAATGACGCTGGCAATTGCCGCTTGAATCGTGGACTGATGGTTCATCGAGATCTCCTGGAAGAGGTGGGAAGACACGGCGGACGCATCGTCCGCCCGAGGTATGGTCGGCCGAGCGCATCAAACCTTACTGCAAGGGCTGAAGGCTGCCAAGGAGCGTGGGGATCAGCTCCGCCACCGTCGGATGAATGTGCACCGTCCTGCTGATCGCGGTGTAAGGCTGCCCGGCCGCCATCACGTCGATGATGCAGTGGATCGCCTCGTCGGCTTCGATGCCAAGCAAGGCGGCACCCAGGATCCTCTTAGTCTCGACGTCGACCAGCACTTGCATGAACCCCTGCGTTTCGGAGCGTTCGCGGGCGCGGCCCACGCGCGCCATCATCATCTTGCCCACCAGCGCCGGCCGTCCCGTAACGCGGACCTCGCGTTCGGTCATGCCTACGCGCGCGAGCGGCGGATCGGTGAACAGCGCATATACGGTGATGCGGTCCGAGACCCGGCGCCGATCGCCCTCGAGGAGGTTCGCGGCGACGATCTCGTAGTCGTTGTAGGCCGTGTGCGTGAAGGCGCCGCGGCCGTTGACGTCGCCCAGCGCCCAGATCCCCGGCGCGCTCGTGCGCAACTCGTCGTCGACTTCGATGAAGCCGCGGGCATTGGTCGCCACCCCGGCTCGGTCGAGCCCCAGGTCGTGAGTGTTGGGATCCCGTCCCACGGCCAGGAGAACGTGCGAGCCGGCGATTTCACGGGGTTCCTGCTCGCAGCTCACATGCACGCCGATGCCGCCGCCGCGCTTATCCATGCGCAGACACTGGGCGTTCAGCCGAAAGGCGATGCCTTCGCGTTCGAGCATCGTCTGGATTCCCGTGGAAACCTCGTGGTCCTCGCGGGCGACGATGCGCGGCGCCATCTCGACGACCGTGACGCGGCTGCCGAAGCGCCGGTACATCTGCGCGAACTCGAGACCGATGTAGCTGCCGCCGACAACGATCAGGTGGTCGGGCAGGAAATCGATGTCCATCATGCCGGTACTGGTGAGATACGGCACGTCGGCGAGACCCTGCATCGTGGGAACGGTCGGGCGGCCGCCGGTGTTGATGAAGATTTCCGGGGCTTCGAGCAGCCGGTCGTTGACGCGGATAGTGCGCGGGCTCTCGAAGCGGCCATGGCCCTCGATGAGCGTGACGTTGGGTGCCTTCCTGATCCAGTTTGTCACGCCGTGATTCGACTGCGCGACGATCTCGTCCTTGCGGGCCTTGACGCGGGCCATGTCGATCCGAACCTCACCATTGATCATGACGCCGAAGTCCTGGCCGCGGCGCGCGACGTGCGCGGCGCGGGCGCTTGCGATCAGGGTCTTCGTGGGAATGCAGCCGACATTCACACATGTGCCGCCGATGCGCTTTCGCTCGAGGATCGCCGTCTTGCGACCGGCGGCGGCGAGTCGCACGGCCAACGCCGGGCCGGCCTGGCCAGTGCCGATGACGATCGCGTCGAAGTGCTCGGTCATGCGTCCTCCCCCAAGGCGCGCGCTGCGCCGCGGTCCTGCTATGCCGCAGCTCGACTTCCGCGCTTGACGGGATCGTGGATCACGACGCCGTCCATTGGATCGACGGGCGCCGTCCATGGCGCGCGCGCGACCATGCGCTTCGTATCCTGGTATCCCGCCAGCCAGCGAGCGCGGATGCCCGCCGGCGTGAAGTCAATGTCCTTCGTGTGATCCTCACGGTCGAGCTTCGGGGCAACCAGCCGGGCGACGTGCATCGTGGTGCCACAGCCCCATGACGCCAGCTCCTTCGCTTTCGGCGAGTTGCGCGTCTTCGCGGGGAGCTCCTTCGACAGCTCGCGGATGATGTGGCGCAGGTGGTGGATCTGCTTCTGCCGGGCGATGTGGCTCGTCGCGCGGCTCGCGAACTGGATGTCCTTCGTGCGACCCATGACCTGCCACAGCGATTCCGGTTCCGGCCCTTCTGGGTTCCACATGTTGACAGTAAAGATCACCGAATCCAGGCGCGGCTTGTCGTCGAGCACCGCCTCGATCGGCGTGTTGGAGTAGATGCCGCCGTCCCAGTAAGGGTCGCCGTCGATGCGCACGGCGGGAAACGCCGGTGGTAAGGCGCCGGAAGCCAGGATGTGATCGATCCCCAGCGTCTCCTGGCGACTGTCGAAATAGCGCATCTCGCCGTTGCGCGCGTTGACGGCGCCGACGGTGAGGCGGATTTTGTGCTCGTCGCAGTGCTCGAGATCGATCAACTCGGACAGCGTTTCGCGCAGAGGCGCCGTCGTGTAATAGGCGGCTTGCTCGATGCCGAGCGCCGAATGCGAGCCCATCCATCCCGCCAGGTTCGGCGTAAAGAACGCGGGAATGCCGCGGGTCACGGTGGCGAGGTTGGCCGACACGTTGGACAGCCCGGTCCAGAACATGAGCGGGTCGTGCGCCGATCCTTGCTCGACGCGCGCCCAGAAGTCGCGCAACCGCGCCAGGCGGTTTTCCTTGGCGTTGCCCGGCGATCAGCGCGGCGTTGATGGCGCCGATCGACGTGCCGATCACCCAGTCGGGCTCGATGCCGGCCTCGTGTAGAGCTTCGTACACACCCGACCTGGTACGCACCGAGCGCGCCGCCCCCCTGGAGCACGAGCACGACCTGCCCGGGGATGTCGCGCCTGGCGGAGGCGTGGGCCGAACCGTTGCCATTGGTCTTGCGGGAGTTCGTGCTCGTCTTTGCCATCGGGTCACCTCGTTGTCGCGCGCGTCCCGACCGCCGTGGAGCCAACGTCCACGGCGTCGGACCGGAATTGCGTTACTGTGCGGTCCAGCCGCCGTCGATCGGAATGATCGCTCCGGTGATCGAAGCGGCTTCGTCGCTCGCTAGAAAGGCGGTGAGCGCGGCCACTTCCGGAACTTGAACGAACTGCTTGGTCGGTTGCGCGTGCAGCAGCACGTCGTTGATCACCTGGGCTTCGGTGAGCCCGCGCGCCTTCGCCGTGTCGGGAATCTGCTTTTCCACCAGCGGGGTCCAGACGTAGCCCGGGCAGACCGCATTCATCGTGATGCCCTGCGTCGCGACTTCGAGCGCCACCGTCTTGGTAAGACCGGCGATGCCGTGCTTCGCGGCGACGTACGCCGACTTGTACGGGCTCGCGACCAGCGCGTGCGCGGACGCAATGTTGACGATCCGGCCCCATTTCCTGGCCTTCATCTTCGGCAGCGCGAGGCGGATGGTGTGAAACGAGGCGGTGAGGTTGATGGCAAGGATAGCGTTCCATTTCGCCACCGGAAACTCGTCGATGGGCGCGACGAACTGGATGCCGGCATTGTTGACCAGGATGTCGATCGCGCCGAAGGCCTCGATCGCGTTCCCCATCATGGATTCGATCGCGTCCTGCTGCGAGAGGTCAGCGCCGTCGTAGCGCACCTTGACGCCGTGCTCGGCCGCGAGCTTCGCCCGGAGCTTCTCGATCTCGACGGCGTCTCCGAAGCCGTTGAGGATGATGTTGGCGCCCTTTGCGGCGAGCACCGTGGCGATCCCCAGTCCGATGCCGCTGGTCGAGCCGGTCACGAGCGCGGTCTTTCCCTTGAACATTTGAGGTCTCCGTAAACGGTGAGCAAAGGTGCCGGGGGGAGAGCCACGCCGAAGCCGAGCACGGGTTGGCCGGGAGGTGAAACCGCCGGTTCCGTTCGTGAGGGCGTGGCGCCCCCGATCGAGGCCTTAGTCACGCTTGGACTTCAAATCCTTACCGAGTCGATGATGTAAGCGTCTGCCGGGCATTCCGACGAACGGGGACACGGGTTCGCGGCCGCCGCGACCCGCGTCGGTCGAACCAATCTGCACAGGGGGACGTCGTCCATGGACCAGGCCAACACAATCGTCATCGTCGGTGGCGGCTTCGCCGGAACCACGCTGGCGCGTACGCTCGACCGCAGGCTGCCGCGGGGTTATCACCTCGTGCTCGTCAGCGAGGAGAGCTACACGACATTCAATCCGATGCTGCCTGAGGCCGTCGGCGCCTCGATTTTCCCGGAGCAGGTGGTCGCTCCCATTCGGCAGATGCTCGGGCGGACGCGATTCATCATGGGCCGAGTGAGCGCGATCCATCCGCACCGCAGGACGTTGACGGCGTCGACCTTAGCTGGCGAGCTCACGCTTCCTTACTTGCATCTCGTGCTGGCTTTCGGCAACCGTGCACGACTCGACTTGATCCCCGGGCTCGCCGAGAACGCTCTGCCGCTCAAGACGATTGGCGACGCAATGCACATCCGCAACATGGTGCTGCGCCGCGTCGCGCAGATCGAGCTCGAGACCGATCCGGCGGTCCGCCGCCGGTTGGGTCACTTTGTGGTCATCGGCGGCGGCTTCTCCGGCGTTGAAACGGCAGGGGAGCTCGCCGACTGCCTCAAGGGAATCCGGCGCTACTACCCGCGAGTGGCGAAGGACGAGCTCAAGGTGACGCTGCTGCAGGACCAGCCGCGCCTGCTGCTCGAGCTTTCCGAACGGCTCGGGGTCGCCGCGCACCGCTCACTCGCGGCCCGCGGTGTCGACGTGCGCACCAGCACGCGCGCGACCTGTGTCGGCCCGCGCGCGGTCGCACTGGCCGGCGGCGAAATGCTGCACGCCGCGACGACGATCTGCACGATCGGCACGCGGCCCAACGCGCTCGTCGGGCGGATGACGATTCCCGTCGAGCGCGGCCGCATCGTCGTCAACCCTGACTTTTCGGTGCGCGACACGGACGGCCTGTGGGCGATCGGCGACTGCGCGCTTGTGACGAATGCGCGCAACGGCAGGTTCGCGCCACAGACGGCGCAGTTCGCCGTGCGCGAGGCCCGTCATCTGGCCGCGAATCTCCTGGCTGTCCTGCGGGGCGCGCCGACCCGGGCTTTCGACTACCAGGCGCGCGGCTCGATGGCCGCGATCGGCCACAAGAAAGGTGTCGCCGACATCTTCGGCATTCCACTGTGGGGCCTGCCGGCGTGGCTGCTATGGCGCGCGTACTACCTATCACAGATGCCGACGCTCGGCCGGAAGGTGCGGATCTTCGTCGAATGGACATGGGGCATGTTCTTCCCGACCGACATCACTCATCTGCGCTTCACCCGGAGTCACGAGCTCGACGAGGCCGGGGAACGCGAGGCGCCGGCAGAGTCCGCACCGGCGACACGGCCCGCGGAACTCAGGGTTGCCTGAGGGCATACCGGCACCATCCCGCCTTCGATATCGATCTTTCAGGAGATTCGATCATGATGATCGCGCGCATTGAAGAACTGCTGCAGAACAACGAGGCGTTCGTCGCGGAACAACTGCGCCAGGACGCGAACTACTTCGACAAGCTGGCGGATGGGCAGCATCCGGAATTCCTCTGGATTGGCTGCTCGGACAGCCGCGTGCCGCCGGACCGGATCACGGGTACCACGCCCGGACACATGTTCGTGCATCGCAATATCGCCAACCTGGTCGTGCAGACGGACATGAATCTGCTGTCGGTGCTGCAATACGCGGTCGAGGTGCTCAAGGTGGATCACGTAATCGTGTGCGGCCACTACGGCTGCGGCGGCGTGAAGGCCGCGATGGGCGCAGCGCGTCACGGCCTGATCGATAACTGGCTGCGCACGCTGAAGGACACCCAGGACTACTACTGGCAGCAGTTGGCACCGCTCGACGAGGCGACGCGATTGCAGCGCATGGTGGAGCTCAACGTGATCGAGCAGGTCTACAACCTCGGCAAGACGAGCATTGTCCAGAAGTCGTGGGCCAAATCGGGCAAGCCGTATGTGCACGGCTGGGTGTTTGACCTCAACACGGGCTACATCCGTCCGCAGACCGCGATGATCAACAGCGATGCGGCCATCCGCCAGATCTGCAAGTTCAGCAATCGCATCGCAGTAGCCGACGTCACCGAGGGTCGCGCGGTCGCGGCCGCCTGACCGTGCATCCGACCGTAAGCAAATGCCCGCGCGTTCGACTATTTTGCAGGCGATGTCGTTTCCGGTTCAGCGGCGCGATTCGCCCCAGTCATCCAGCGAATCCGATGCTCTGATTGTGCAACGCTCGAAACCTCTCACCGCCCAACCACTGAAGGAGAACTGTCATGCTGATGTCGAAACAGAGCCGCGCTCGTGCGACCCGGTCCATTCTCGTTGCAAGCCTGTTGTCGCTCGCGGTCGCCGCACCGGCGTTCGCCGGGGAATGCCCGAACGGCAAGTCCGGCAGCAATCCGCTTCCCGGCGCCGCCACTGCACCGGTGGGCGTAACCGAAATGGAGTTGGCTTCGATCGATCTCTCCAAGGAAAACGTCAAGCTGTCCGAGCGCCGGCTGCGCTACCGCCACATGGAGATCCAGCCGGGCGGCATCGTGCCCCTTCATTCGCATGCCGACCGTCCGGCGTTGATCATGGTCAACCAGGGTCAGATTTTCGAGTACAGCAGCAAGTGCACGGTTCCGATCGTGCACAAGGCCGGCGAAATCGCGCGCGAATCGAACGGTCTCATGCACTGGTGGAAAAATGAAGGCAACGTCGTCGTCGTGCTTACGATCGCGGACATCGTCAACGACAAGAAGCCCGATTCGATGATGCCGATGATGTAACCGGCGATCGTCGCCAGCGACGATTCCGCAGTTCGACCTTGGGCCGTCGTTCCCGCGCATGCGGGGACGACGGAACCGTCCCGGGCCCCGCGCCCCGCCCTTTCCGCCGCGAGTGTCCCCGTGCAAATCGTGTTGACGAGTGCCGCATTCCTCATCGCCGCGGTGTGCGCGGGCCTGATGGGCTACGCGATCCAGCGCGGCGCGACGTGCACCGTGGCCGCAGTCGACGAAGTCGTGAGCAAGCGGCGTTTCAATCGTCTGGGTGCGATGGTCGAGGCGTCGATCTGGGTCGCCGGCGGGCTTGTACTCGCTGAGACATTCCACCTGTTGGGGCAAATGCCGTCGGGCTACCCTCTGAGCTATTTGACCGTCGTGGGAGGCGTACTTCTGGGACTCGGCGCGTACATCAATCGAGCTTGCGTGTTCGGTGCGATCGCGCGCTTCGGTTCAGGCGAGTGGGCCTACATCGCCACACCGATTGGAATCTACGTGGGGAGCCTAATTGTCGCGTACGGTTTCTCGCCGCCTGCGCGCGCAGCGTTGCCCGACAGCTCGCCCGTGCTAGTGGTCGCGCTCTGGTTTGCCTTGCCGTTCTTGGCTTTCCTGCTTTGGCGGCTCATCCGGCCTTTGTTTGCGTTGCTGTCCGAGGGATCCCACGAACCCGTCTTCTCGCGCCTTCGCAGCGAATTTACAACCCGCGTGTGGACACCGCACGCCGCAACCACGGTGATCGGGATCACTTTCTTCTTCATGTTCCTGCTGGTCGGAGCCTGGGACTACACGGCGTGTGCTGGCCGCACTCGCCCGCGGGATGTCATCCAGTCTGTTGCCGAAGATACTGCTCCTGGTTGCGTTGTTCTCGGGCGCCGCATTGGGCGGCTACACTGCGGGCCGTTTCCGCAGCATCCGCGTGTCACCGCAGCAGGTGCTGAAATGTTTCACCGGCGGTGTGCTGATGGGATGGGGCGGCTTGCTCGTCCCCGGGCATAACGACGGACTGATCCTGATTGGAATGCCGTTGCTGTGGCCCTATGCATGGGTGGCGTTTCTGACGATGTGCCTCTCGATCGGTGTGGCATTGCTAATCGAACGGACCGCAACCGGGCCCGCCGCACAGGAGAGTTCGACAGGTTGAGGGTTTGGGCGACGCGCTTCGATCGTATGTTGCGCACAACGCAGCGCCGACATTGATAGCCGTAAGGACGCTGTGCGCGCATCGACAAAATCACGTAGGCGAACATGGCCCAAGGCAAACTCACCGACATTTCCACAACCGCGCGAGCGCTGACCGATCGGTCCAGGAATTTCCGCGTACGCGCCAAACCAGCGAGGTACGAATCATGAACAAGCAAATTGCTAATTTCTGCCAGGCGGCAGCTCTATCCGTTGTCCTGGCGCTGTCGTCTTCCGGGATCGCACGCGCCGACGGCAATTCGATGACGGTCGCCGAGAGCGGCATTATCAACGTCAAGAGCGTGTATTCGAAGGCGGAAACCATTGCACGTCTCAAGCAGGACATCGCCGCCAAGGGTATCCGGTTTTTCGACGAGATTGATCAGTCGAAGCTCGCCGCGGACGCCGGTATCCAGATTCGTCCGTCGACGCTGCTGGTGTTCGGCAATCCGCCGCTTGGCACGCTGTTCATCCGGTCGAATTCGTTGGCTGGTCTCGATTGGCCGGTCCGGTTACTGGTGTTCGAGGATGAGCAAGGGCAGGTCTGGACTGCTTACACCGATTTTGGCTACATTGCCCACCGGCACGACATTCGCGGGATGGATCACGAAGCCTTCGACATGGCGACCGGCGTCATCGCGTCGATCACGTCGAGCGTGAAGACGCCATAACGGCGCGAACGCGCGGCGTTTCGGCTCTCGTGCCGAGCCCGATTGATCGTCAGGCGGATCGAGCAGTCGGTGACCCAATAGGAGCGCCGCGTGACGTAGCATGTCGAACGCCATTGTCATCGGGGCCGGCCGGACTGGTCCCCCACTCGCCGTGCGTCTCGGAGGCGCGTGGCGCAGGACCGCGATCATCGAGCGCAAGCACTTCGGCAGCGCCTGCGTTATGCATCCCTGCGAAGACGCTGATCGCCAACGCCCACCACGTGGATGGCACGCAACATTGACAGAGGGGCGTTGCCCTTGCTGCCCCGTGAAAACGCCCGCGCGCCGGATGCGACCCCGACGCCGCGCCGTGCACATCTGGCAACCGCGGGGTAACTCACCCCGATTTCTGCTTGGCGAGATCGCGCCGTTGCCGTGACGAATGCCGGAGCGTCGGCGCGACGCACCCGTCACAATCCCCCGCAATGACGATGTCCGGGGCAGATGGCCGGAACTTCGGTTGGTTGATCATGGACATTGAAGGAACCGGACGTCACGCGCTTGATCCGCTTCCGGAGCGCGCGTCCACTCCGCTCGCGTCCGAGTCGCCAATCTAGGCGGGTCGCGCCTCCGCCCTTGCGGCCGCTGTCGGCGCGAGATGGCCTCTTCCATCGATCGGCGAAGATCCGTCATGCCGGCCGACGACTTCGCCGCGGCGACCTCGCCTCGAAATCCCCGGGCTCCTACAGCGCGGACCCGAACCGAGTCGAGTGCGCGCGGCGCCCGCATGTGGGTTCGGCCGCGAGCGATACGAGCGGCCCTCATTGAGGGGCTTCCTGCTCTTCCACGCCTCTTGGCGACTGATCCAGCGAAGTTACGAACAATTGAACGCCGCGTGAGATTTGCGTGAGAACTCCCGGCAAGAATGTGGACATGCGGGAGGCGAATGAGTCGCCTCCAAGGGGGCGGAAGGCCTCCCGGCCTTCGCCCCGGGATGAGTCCACAACCGGGAGATGACAGTGACAAGTTTGGTTCATGCGCAAGCCGAGGCGGTCGCGCTGCACCGTCCATATTTGTTCCGCTACGCCCTTTCGAAGTTGCGGCGAGCGGAAACAGCCGAAGAAGTCGTGCAGGACACGCTCATGGCCGCCCTGGAGGGGCAGGCGACGTTCAGAGGGGAGTCAGCGCTGCGAACCTGGCTGACTGGCATTCTCAAGCACAAGATCGTCGACTGGCAGCGGCGCGAGGCGCGCGATCCGCTCCGGGGAAGCACGGCGCGTCATGTCGACATGGACGCTGAATACGAGGACACGGCCGACACGCTTTTCGATTCCGCCGGCGGTTGG
The DNA here is from genome assembly GCA_963708855.1 of uncultured beta proteobacterium. Lineage (GTDB taxonomy): Bacteria > Pseudomonadota > Gammaproteobacteria > Burkholderiales > Casimicrobiaceae > CAIWHR01. Next base: position 77,945 of record CAVPUM010000026.1, read on the forward strand.
GTCACTCCGCCGTCGACGTGGGCAAGCCCTGAGCAGTGTTTGGAGAACGACAGGTTTCGCGAGGTCCTGGATAGCTGCCTGGCCGCCCTGCCCGCTGCCACGGCCCGAGCCTTCTACCTTCGCGAGGTCGAAGGCTTGACCACCGAGGAGATCTGCGAACAGTTAGGCATTTCGGAATCCAACTGCTGGGTGATGCTCCATCGCGCCCGGATGAGCTTAAGGCGATCGCTCGAGGAGCGCTGGTTCCTGAAGGAAGAGCGCCGCACCGCCGGCACTGGAACGCCACCTCAGCAAACCCAGTCGCGCATCGCCGTCGGCGTCGAGACGCTTCGACGCTACGTTCGGCGCCCCGGTAAGGGCGGCCAAGGTCACAAATTTGAAGCAACGCGGGGTCAGCTGCAAATCGAGCCGGTGTGACATATCAAGCAGTTCCAGCATCGGGTGGGAGAAGTGCCATGCAAACATTGACACGATTGCGGGACCGGTTGAACGGCTGGTTCGCCGACTATTTGACTCGGCCAATCGCGGGTTTCGAGCCTCCGGCAGCGTACTCCGTGGATCAACTTGCAGGGCTGCTGCAACCCGGAGACGTGCTACTCGTCGAAGGCAATCTGCGCATCAGTTCCGTGATCAAGTACATCACGCAATCCACCTGGTCGCACGTCGCGATCTACGTCGGGCCACAACCCGGCGCAGGTAGCGATGATCCGCCGGTCCTCGTCGAGGCCGAGCTGGCTCACGGGGTCATCCTGTCCCCCCTGTCCAAATACGTAAATTTCCACACCCGCATCTGCCGCCCAATCGGGCTCCGCCCGGAGGATCGCGAGCGCGTCGTTGCGCATGCGCTTGCACGTGTAGGTCATGGCTACGATCTCAAGAACGTCATCGACCTCGCGCGCGATCGGCTCTCCCGGACTTCAGTCGCGGCGACGTTGAAGCGTGGCCTGCGTGCGCTCGGGAGCGGCGAGCCGACGCGGACGATCTGCTCGGCCCTGATCGCGCAGGCATTTCAGAGCGTGCGTTATCCGATCCTTCCCACGCGCCGGATGCGCCCTTGTCGCGATGTGTCGCCCGACCGCAAGGACGACTGTGTCGAGGAGGCCTGGGAGGCACGCCATTTCAGCAAGGTCGCACCGCGTGATTTCGATGTCTCGCCCTATTTTGCGGTCGTCAAGCCGCTTCCGGTCGTCGACTTCGATTACACGCAGCTGCGGTGGGCCGATTGATCGCGTCCCCTCAGAACTCGGCGTCGCGGCATCGGGCCAGTCGTCCCATTTGGACACTTAAGTCGCGCGCAATGCGAAGCGTTCTTCGCCCTACGCGCAGACGCAAAATCACCGGAACCGTGCCAGCACGACTCGCCAGGACGCGCACTCGGACACGGTGCAGGTACATGCAGCGAGATCTACTCGCCTCCGAGCAGTCCGCACTCCAGGCTGATCATTCCGCTAAATTGGATCATCCGGCAGATCTCGGCAGTGTCACCGTCGGCATCGTCGTCAGGACAGTTGTCGGCGAGGTCTCCCCGAAGCAGGCGGGAAGCTTCCTGCTCGAGGGTGTGGCTGACAGGGTTACGACACCAGGCGTGGATGATCATGAAAGTCTCCTCGATGAGCAAACGTCATGAGCGAGATTATCGAGGGCCAAAATCACGGAATCATCACGGGCGGCTAAACGATTTATCACGTATTCCGCGTCAGAATGCTGGGACGAGTTGCGCAGATGCACACAGTGAAGTTCCGCGGACGTTCATCAAGCCATTGGTCTAGAATCGCGAGCGTGTGGCAGGGCGGTTTTCTGCACCGGGGCGCAACCCACTCAGTTTCCTAGGCACGCATCGGGCACCTCTCATCACCCCGACACGATCTCGCACTGCCGCAGTCGCTATGCCCCGGTTGGAAAGCGGACGCGCGTGCGCGGGACGTGAGCCAGCCGAGCCAACTCTATGGTGGAGCATGACACGTCAGGTACTCGTCATCGAAGACGACGAAGACATCGCCAAGCTGGTTGAGCTTCAGTTGCTGGAGCTCTCATGCAAGGTGAAGCTAGCTGGCGATGGCGTCGAAGGGCTGGCCGAGGCGCAATCGAAGCGGTACGACTTGCTTATTCTCGATCTCATGCTCCCGGGAATGGGAGGGCTGGAAATTTGCCAGCGCATCCGTAGCCAGGATCACTACACACCGATACTGATGCTGACGTCGAAATCAAGCGAGCTCGACCGTGTTCTCGGTCTTGAAATGGGCGCGGATGACTACCTCACCAAGCCGTTCAGCGTGCGCGAGCTGACTGCCCGGGTCAGGGCGATCTTTCGCCGCGTGGATAGCCTCTCCAAGGATAAGGACAGCGCAACGGTCGCGATCAGTTCCGGCGACCTGCACATCGACGTCGAGAAGCGCTCAGTACGCCTTGACGGAAAGCCGGTGGACCTGACGGCAAAGGAGTTTGATCTGCTGGTACATTTTGCGCGTCACCCGGGCCGGGTTTTTTCCCGGGCGCAACTGCTCGACAGCGTCTGGGGCTATTCGCACAGTGGATATGAACACACGGTCAATTCGCACATCAACCGCCTTCGTACCAAGATCGAGAACGACCCGAACGAGCCGGACGTTCATCGAGACCGTATGGGGTGTCGGTTACAAATTTCGCGAAAGAAGCTGAGATGTTCAAGACTCTTTCGACCAAGCTGGCCGGCGCACAGGCCTTGGTGTTCTTTGCGCTTGGCGTGGGCTTCATCCTCGCAACCGAGCGGATGTTCGAAGGTCAGCGTCTCCTGGAGCTCGCGACCGATCTGGGGATTGGCGTGGTCGTATTCTCGGTGCTCGCGGCACTGCTCGTATTCAACTTCCTGACTCGACGTCTACGCGTGCTTGCCATTGCCGTGGACCGCTTTCGCGACAGCGGCTTCACACAGCCGATACACTTGACAACAGCCAATCCGAGGGGCGACGACATCGATCGGCTGGGTGCTGCCGTACAGGAAATGTCGGAACGCATTGCGGAGCAACTGGATCTGCTTGGGCAAACCGATGTGAGGCGACGCGAGCTGCTCGCCAACGTATCGCACGATCTGCGTACGCCTTTGGCATCGATGCAGGGCTATCTGGAAACCCTGCTATTGAAGCATGGGACACTATCGCCACAGGAAGAGCGGAGCTATCTCGAGGTCGCCGCCAAGCACAGCGAGCGCCTGGGCAGACTGATTCGCGATCTGTTCCAGCTGACCAAGCTCGAAGCGCACGAAGTCAAGCCGCAGCGCGAAGCCTTCCCGGTCGCGGAGTTGGTTCAGGACGTGGTACAAAAATTCCAGCTCGCTGCCAACAAGCGGGACCTGCAACTCTCAAGCCACCTCGCTATTCAGCATGCGCAGGTGGACGCGGACATCGGGATGATCGAAAGCGTGCTGGAGAATCTCATCGAGAACGCCATGCGCCACACTGCGGCCGCTGGGGTCGTCCAGGTCGAGGTCGTGCCACTGGACAAGGCGCGCGTGGCCGTGCGCGTCGTCGACACTGGTCGCGGCATTCCGAGTGATCAGCTGCCGGGCATCTTCGACCGGTACTATCGCGTGAATCGCGGCGAGGCGAGCGACGCCGGGAGCACCGGGCTGGGGCTCGCCATTACGCGACACATCGTCGAACTGCATGGCGGAAAGATCCAGGTGGAGAGCGTTCCCGACCGTGGGACGACGTTTAGCTTCGATCTTCCCCTCGCCGCCGACCAGCCCCTGACACCTACTGTGGATGAAGGGCCGCAGTGACGATGCCACATTGTGGCGACTGGTAGATTCTCGACGGCGGGTGATTACGTCGCTTCGAGCTTCTCCCGCAGCAGCATGCGCTCCAACTCGGCGGCCGCTCTCACCGAAAAGATTTTGAACAGCGCAAGGTGCGGCAGATCCTGTCGCATCGGTTTGCCGTCCATGCATGCGAAATGGCCGATGATCTTCCCCGCTGAATCGAACATCGGCACGCCGATGTAGCTGTCGCGATCGAATTCCTTCTCCAATGGCCAGACGTCGCATACGCCGGTCGGTGCATACACGATTTCCTTGCGGTCGATGACAGCTCCGCAGGAGGTGCCCGCCAGGTCGTATTCGAAGTTTTCGAAGAATTTGCCGTTCGAATAATAGGCTAACGTGCGCGCACGCGTCGGCGGGTCGCCGACGCAGTAGCAGACGAGGTTGTCGCGAGTGCCGAGTATCGAAGACAGGCTTCGCATCAGGGCCTGATAGAAATCGTCACCGGACACCGACGAGAGGCCTTCGGCGGCCTGAATGAGCGTTTCCTCGATTTCCTTCCGTTCGTGGATATCGTTGTCCATGACCACCAAACGGTAAGGCTTTCGCGTGGCGTGGCGAATTGCGGTACCACGCGAATGAACCCAGCGGTAACGCCCGTCGCCATGACGCAGCCTGTATTCCATGTCGAAGTGCTGCGTCAAACCCTTCATATGGTTTTCGATGCCCCGCATGACAACTGCACGCTCCTCGGGATGAAGCAGGTCCTGCCAATCGTCGATCCGAGCAAGCCGTGCATCTGTCTGGCCCAGCAATCCCCTCCAGCGCAGCGAAAACTCGACTGCGCCGCTCTCGATGTTCCATTCCCAAATGCCGTCGTTGGCGCGCTCAACCGTCAGGGCGTAGCGGTCTTCCAGCTCGCGAACACTTTGCTCCAGAGCCTGATGGCGGGTTTTCTCCTGCGCGAGTCTCGTTTCGTAGTCCTGCATCCGGTCCCGAAGTCGATTCATCCCGGCGGCCAGTTCGCGCAATGCGCCCGGGGGAGCACTGACTGGCGGGCCCGAGAAGCGATTGTGGGTCAAATCCTGTGCTGCTCGGAGGAGCGCGCGCAGAGGGCGCAGAACAAACACCTCCATATTGGTCGCCGTAACGCCCAGTAACACCGCCAGGACGCCCAAAATTACCGCGGGCGCCAATTGACCGGTCTCGCCGGTGGCGATCGTATAAGCGCCCCAAATCAGCACGAACGCCCCGAGAGGAAACAGCATGAGTACGCGTAGACCGATCATCGTTGCAGCCTCCCTCCTTCGCGTAGTAAAACTGCCGGCCGATTGCCGCCGGAGACAGTGGCCGGGCGCCCAATAGCATAGCGCGCAAGGGAACCGCTGGCCATTCGGGGGCCCTGTGCTCGAAAAATGGTACGGGGCGATTTGATCGCATCCGGCTCCCGGCCGATCGTTTCACCAAGGTTTGTGTAATGCGTGGTGTTCCGCGTCTTCGGCATCCGGTGCAGCTCCCGCAACCCGAATATCTGCAGTCGCTGCCACACCCACGCCGAGGGGGGGTCGGCTCGTCAACCTGCGCTCTTCGCCGATGTCAGCAACTACACCAAACTGACGCGCGAGCTCGGTGTCGCCGCAGCACACGAGATCCAGGCCGAGCTGCCGGCGCTGAGTGAACGGTTGCGGATCGATTACGGCCCTCAATCGGCATTGCTTCCGTTTGGGCCCAGGTCGGCCCGCTCGGTTCGGCGGATGGGCGTGACTGCACCGCAATCGGTGAACCGAATGAGCGGGTCTCCACATACGATTACACCAAAATCACACCAACGAAAAATGCCTTGCCGCCCGGGGAACACCCAAGCCTTTGTGCGCGGCCGCAGGCACCGGTCATCGGCCGCGTTGCCCCCTTCGCCATCGGCTTGCAGCCTGAGTCAGCTCCTTTGTCGCGAGGACGTGAGCCGGCGACCCCACCAGCCTCTCGATCGCCAATTCGATGTAGGCCCGCACGCGCCGGGGCTGGACGCTGAAATTCGCAATTCGTGGTAATGGCCGGCAGCGGCGCGCGATCCGTCGTCAACTCGCTTTTGGTCTGCGCCGCACCATTCCATTGGCACTGCCTCGGGGCTTGGCGATTGAGGTCGCTCGCTTCGTTGCCGAGGCGATTACCCGGTCCCATGGCGCCACATCTCCTCGCATGCGATCTGCCAGAAAGTCGACCATCATCCTCAGCAGCTGTGGCTGATGCTGTCGAGACAAGTACACCGCGTGGATACCAAGGGGCTCAGGTTCGCAGTTGGGCAGCAGACGAATGAGTTCACCGGAGGCTAAGTCCGCGCTGACAAAGTAGGTCGGTAACATCGCAATCCCGGCGCCGGCGAGGGCGGCTCGGCGCGTGACGGCGGCCTCGTTGCTCTGCAGTTGTCCCCTCACGGGAATCCGGAGCGTCTGGCCATTACGTTGGAGGCGGAATTCGGTGCGGCCCACGTAGGCGTGGGTGATGCAACGGTGGTTTCGAAGATCGTCCGGCACGCTGGGAGTGCCGCTGGTCTTGATGTACGCCGGCGACGCGCAGACAACGGACCGGCATACTCCCAGCTTGCGCGCGACCAGCGAGTCGTCGAGCACGTTGCCGATCCGCACCGCCAGGTCGATGCGCTCCTCCACAAGGTTGACGGTTCGCTCCAGCGCGATCAGGTCGACCTGCGTTTGCGGATGTCGCGAAAGGAAGTCCGTCACAACGTCGGCCAGGTAGGCCGCGGCGAAGGAGGTGCTGGTGGTGATCCGCAGCTTGCCTCCGGGCGCCGCGCGCCTTGCACCCGCCACGCTTTGTACGTCACGCGAAAGCTCGAGCATCTGACGGCACCGCTGCAGCGCCTCTTCGCCGGCGTCGGTAAGGCTTACTCGCCTTGTCGTTCGGTGCAGTACTCGTATTCCGAGCCAACGCTCGAAGCTTTCGAGATAGCGCGAGACCATGGCCCGTGACATGTCCAGTGCTCTGGCCGCCTCGGTCAGGCTGGCGCGGTCAGCCACTTCGGAGAACACCTGCATGGCAGTGATTCGGTCCATAGATTAGATCGATCCAGTAGACAAAGTATCGATTATTCTACTGTTTATCTGCGGTTTGGTATCAAATAGAGTGGCGCCATCCCCCAACCACGCGAGCGATTCCATGATCAAGCCTTTCCTTCCGCTGTTTGCCAGCCTGACCCTCGGCGTGGTCGCCAACGAGGCCGTTGCACAGACCGAGTCCGGCTGCGCTGTCCCTCCAGGTCTACAACGCCGACGCCGGCAGCTTCCACGTCAACGCGGTCCTGGTATCCGGCAAGACGGACGCAGTACTCATCGATACCGGGTTCACTCAGGCAGATGCGCACCGGATCGCCGCGATGGTTCTCGACAGCCGCAAGACGCTGAAGACCATCTACATCAGCCAGGCCGACCCGGACTTCTACTTCGGCGCGGGTGTACTGAAGAAGCTGTTTCCCCAAGCGACGTTGATCGCGAGTGCGCCCACCGTGAAGAAGATCCACGCGACGCTGCCCACCAAGCTGCAGGTGTGGGGGCCGCGACTGGGCGCCAATGCACCGACCGATGTACCGGTGCCTGAAATCATGTCCGGGAACACGATCATGCTGGAAGGCCAGACGCTCGAAATCAGGGGGCTGGACGATTCCCTCCCGCACCGCAGCTACGTATGGATTCCTTCTTTGAAAGCCATTGTGGGAGGGGTCAATGTTTTCGCCGGTCTGCATGCCTGGACGGCTGACACTCAGACCGCGCAGGAGCGGGCCGACTGGAACAGGAAACTGGGCGCGATGGCAGCGCTTCAGCCAACCACCGTCGTTCCTGGCCACATGCTGCCAGGCCAGAAGCAGGACGCTTCGCAGCTTTCCTACACCCAGTCTTACCTGACTCGCTTTGAATCAGAACTGGCCAAGGCGCCGAACTCGGCCGCGCTGATCGAGGCGATGAAGTCGGCCTATCCGGCAGCGGGCCTGATGGTGGCGCTTGAAATCGGCGCCAAGGTCAACAAGGGCGAAATGAAGTGGTGATGCAATGCAACTGAGCGCGCACTTGCCGGCATCGATCTCCGGACTCGCTACTGCATTTCCTCACGACACTGTGATGCTTATGTAAAGCTCGAGGACGCTGCCGCTGCCAGCTTTTCAAGTAGCGGCACGCGTTCGCCCTGAGGGGCTTTCCATAAAAAGCATCTTTCCAGAATGGCCGGTCGGAGACTGTCGCCCTTCAGGTCTCGCGGCCCTAAGCTGCCGTTCGCTAACTACGGGACCCGACCCATTCCGGAAAAGCAGGCCCGCCGACAGCGGGCGTTCGGTGACGCCAGAGCGGAGTTGATGCGCGATGTAACTCCCGAATTCCTAAGGAATTGCGCGGAATTGGCTACACTGTCCGCGTATATGCAGCCAATAGGTATGGGCAAAGCGGTGAACACAGACGAGCGAGCCGCCGCCTGTCGGAGTACGAAGGGAGGATTCGCGACCGACCTAACCCCAGCCTAACCCCAGAAATCGGAAGGACCGTCAGGCTGAGAGCCTAACTTCCTAATTTTATTGGTGGCCAAGGGCGGAATTGAACCACCGACACAAGGATTTTCAGTCCTCTGCTCTACCAACTGAGCTACTTGGCCAAGGGGCGAATTATAGCAGCCGGATGCCGCCCGCCGGAACCACTGGCCGCACCGGAACGACCGGTGCGGCTTCATTCCCCGAAAAACGCCAGCAGTTCGAGCAAGCGTCTCCTCCGGCGCTTCCTCGGCCAGGAAGTGCCCCGACGGCAGCGCCCTGCCGCGCACGTCGCGCGCGACGCCTTTCCAGTCGGCCATCGGGTCGAACAACCGGTTGACCACGCCCTTCGTTCCCCACAGGGCCAGCAATGGGCATTCGACCCTGGCCGTCGCGCGTCCGCGGCGTCGTGCTCGAGATCGATCGTGGCTGCCGCGCGATAGTCCTCGCAGGTCGCGTGGATCGTCGCCGGGTCGCGAAAGCAGCGCTCGTATTCGGCGAGCGCGCGCGGATCGAAGTGCTGGAGTCCCGACGACCAGCCGGCGAGCTTCCTGCGCAGGTAGTAGACCGGATCGGCGCCGATCAGCCGCTCGGGCAGGTCGAACGGCTGGATCAGGAAGAACCAGTGGTAGTACGCCGTCGCGAACGCCTTGTCGGTGCCGGCGTACATCGATCCGCGTCGGCGAGATGTCGAGCACGGCGACGCGCTCGACCGCGTGCGGATGATCGAGGCACAGCCGGTGCGCGACGCGCCCGCCGCGATCGTGGCCGGCGAGCCTGAATCGCGCGAAGCCCAGCGTGCGCATCACCTCGACCTGGTCCGCCGCCATCGCGCGCTTCGAGTAGTTGACGTGGCCGACGCCGCCGTCGGGCTTCGACGAATCGCCGTAGCCGCGCAGGTCGCTGCAGACGACGGTGAAACGCTCGGCGAGGCGCGGTGCGATCCGGTGCCACATCGCGTGCGTCTGCGGATAGCCGTGCAGCATGAGCAGCGGCGGGCCGCTGCCGCCGACGACGCAGTGGATCGTCGCGCCGGAGATCGCGATCGATTGCGCGCGGAAACCCGGGAACAGCGGATCGGCGACTCCGTTCACGCTCCGATCCACCTTCGCGCCGGACCAAGTGCGTCGCGCCGCCACGTCTCATGCGCCTGGTCCTGCGAATCCGGCGTCAGCCGGCAAGGGCCCGCGCCGCGTTCGCGTCGATGCCCACCGACGCGGCGGCGGCGAGCGAGGTCCGCCCAGGTCTTGTCGTCGAGCGCCACGCCGTTCGCGAGCCGCGACGCGCGATTGCGCCGCTCGACCTCGCCGGGCGCGAGCACCGGCTCGCCGGGTTTCGCCGGCGCCGACGCCTTGACGAAATCGACGAAACGGCGCGCCTCGCGCGCGACGTCCGCCGTCGGCGATCGTAGACGGCCGGCGCGATGTAGATCGACAGCATGTTGTTGCGCAGGACCGGATCGTCGGCATCCGAGCTCTTGCCCGTGGACACCGCGCCCGCAAGCAGGTCGGTGACCATCGAAAGTCCCGAGCCCTTGTGCGCGCCGACGGTGAGCAGCGCGCCGCCGTCGTAGAAGTCCTTCGGGTCCGTGGTCGGCGCGCCGTCGCTTGTCGATGATCCAGCCCGCGGGCACCTGCTCGCCCTTGTTCAGCGCCACCATCAGCTTGCCCTCGGCGACGGTCGACGTGGTCACGTCGAGCACCACCGGATCGCCGCCCTCGACCGGCACGCCGATCGAGATCGGATTCGTCGAGAGCCGGCGGTCGCTGCCGCCGAACGGCGCGACGCGCTGCGCACCCGAGGTGTTGAGAAAATGCAGCGACACCTGGCCGGCCGCGGCCGCCATGTCCGCCCAGTCGCCGACCCGCCCGAGATGGCCGCAGTTGCGCAGGCCGATCATCGCGATGCCCGTCTCGCGCGCCTTCGCGATGCCGAGCTTCGCCGCGAACTCGCCGGTGACCTGGCCGAAGCCGCGATTGCCGTCGACGATGGCGATCGTGTCGCTGTCGAACACGACGGTCGGCGCCGTGTTGGGCCGCAGCGTGCCGTCGCTGATCCATTCGAGGTACCGCGGCGACGCGCAGCACGCCGTGCGAATCGTGGCCGACGAGATTCGAATCGACGAGCCGCCGCGCGATGGTCTTCGCTTCGTCGTCGCCGCAGCCCGCCCCTTGCATGATCGCGGCGACGAGCGTCGGCGAGCTTCGGGATGCAGCGACGGTCAGTGTCGTCATCAGTGAATTTCCGGGTCCGGCGTGGCCGCCGTGCCTTCGAGGAAATCGAAATCGCAGCCCTGGTCGGCCTGCGTGATGTGCTGCTGGTAGAGCGCGCCGAAGCCGCGCTCGAACTTCGGCGCCGGCCGCTTCCACGCGGCGCGGCGGCGCGCGAGCTCGGCGTCGCTCGACCTTGAGCTCCAGCCGGCGCGCCGGCACGTCGAGCTCGATCAGGTCGCCGTCCTCGACCAGCGCCAGCGGGCCGCCGATCGCAGGATTCCGGCGCGACGTGCAGCACGCACGCGCCGTAGCTCGTTCCGCTCATCCGCGCGTCCGAGATGCGCACCATGTCGCGCACGCCGGTCGCGAGGATCTTCTTCGGGATCGGCAGCTGGCCCCACTCGGGCATGCCCGGCGCGCCGAGCGGGCCCGCGTGCTTCAGCACCAGCACCGAGTCGGCGGTGACCGGCAGCGCGGGATCGTCGATGCGCGCCGCCATGTCGTTGTAGTCGGCGAAGACGACCGCCGGACCGGTGTGCCGCAGCAGGCGCGCCTCGGCCGCCGCGGGCTTGATCACCGCGCCGTCCGGCGCGAGATTGCCGCGCAGCACGGCGAGGCTGCCGTTGGCGACCAGCGGCTTGTCGCGCGGCAGGATCACGTCGGGATTGAAGACTTCGGCGCCCGCGATGTTCTCGCCGAGCGTCCTGCCGTTCACGGTGCGCGTCGTCCGAGCGCGAGCAGATCGCCGATCGACGCGAGCAGCGCGCGCAGTCCGCCGGCGTAGTAGAAGTCCTCCATCAGGTACTTGCCCGCCGGCCGCACGTTGGCGACGAGCGGCGTCTTGCGCGCGAGCTCGTCGAAGCGGTCGAGCGGTGAGCGGAATGCCGGCGCGGCGCGCGATCGCGACCAGGTGCACGATCGCATTGGTCGATCCGCCGAGCGCGAGCACCGCGATGATCGCGTTGTCGATGCGCGGCGGCGGTCACGATGTCGCGGGGCTTCAGGTCCTCCCACACCATGTCGACGATGCGCCGCCCGGAGTCGCTCGCCATCCGCGCGTGGCGCGAATCGGCGGCGGGAATCGATGCGGCGCCGGGCAGCGTGAAGCCGAGCGCCTCGGTCGCCGAGGTCATCGTCGACGCGGTGCCCATCGTCATGCAGTGGCCGGGGGAGCGCGCGATGCCGTTCTCGATCTGCTGCCACGTCTCCTCGGTGATGTTGCCGGCGCGCAGCTCCGCCCAGTACTTCCAGACGTCGGAGCCGCTGCCGAGCGGGCCGCCGCGCCAGTCGCCGCGCAGCATCGGTCCGCGCGGGCATGAAGATCGCCGGCAGGTTCATGCTGATCGCGCCCATCAGCAGCGCCGGCGTGGTCTTGTCGCAGCCGCCCATCAGCACGCAGCCGTCGGCCGGGTACGAGCGCAGCAGTTCCTCCGTTTCCATCGCGAGCAGGTTGCGATAGAGCATCGTCGTCGGCTTCTGGAACGGCTCGGAGAGCGTGATCGCCGGCATCTCGACCGGAAAGCCGCCCGCCTGCCAGATCCCGCGCTTCACTTCCTCGGCGCGCTGGCGGAAATGCGAGTGGCACGGATTGATGTCGCTCCACGTGTTGACGATCGCGATCACCGGCTTGCCCTGGTAGTCGGCGCGCGAATAGCCCATCTGCGCGGTGCGCGAACGGTGACCGAACGCGCGCATGTCGTTGGGGCCGTACCAGCGATGCGAGCGCAGCTCTTCGGGTTTCTTGCGGGTGGCCATGGCGAGCTCCGGTCGAGTTTCGCTCGGGCATTATACGCAGCGGGTTCAGGCATTCCGGGTGGACGACCACCGCTTGCGTATGGCCGCGTCGCGCTATATTGGCGGCTCGAACCCGCGGCGTCGCGGCCGCGCGCCGTCCGCAACCGATTGTCGCGGCGCCACCGGCCCGTCGGTGAAAATCTCGAGGAGGTTGCCATGGCTTTCCGCCGCAGCGCAATCCCGCATTTCCGCGCGCTCGCTGCCGGCCCTCGTGCCGGCCGGCATCCTGGTCATCCTCGCATTGCTGGCGCCGATCCTCGGCCATGCCGCGACGCCGGCCGCGGCCGAAGCGAAGGACGCTACCGCGAGCGCCGCAGACCCCCGACGCCGAGACGCTTCTTCCAGTCGATCTTCAAGGTCCGCGCCCGCGCGGTGCCCGAACGCACGCAGCAGCGCGACTCTCGGCCAGGAGCGCGAAGGCACGGGTGTCGTCATCGGCGACGACGGCTTGATCCTGACCGTCGGCTACCTGATCGTCGAAGCCGACGAGGTGAGCCTCGTCGACCAGAAGGGCCGGACCCTTCCGGCGCGCGTGGTCGCCTACGACCACGCGACGGGATTGGGTCTCGTGCGCGCCATCGTGCCGCTCGCCGCGCCGCCGCTGCCGCTCGGCGAATCGGGCAAGCTCGCCGATCGCGATCCCGTGATGATCGTGAACCACGCCGGCGCGACGACGTGACGCTCGCCTACGTCGTGTCGACGCGGCCGTTCACCGGCAACTGGGAGTACCTGCTCGAACAGGCGATCTTCACGTCGCCGCCGACGCTGAACTGGAGCGGCGCGGCGCTCGTCAACCGCGATCTGAAGCTCGTCGGCATCGGCTCGCTGATCGTGCGCGAGGCGGCCGCCGGCGAGGCGACACTGCCGGGCAACATGTTCGTGCCCGATCGATGCCCTGAAGCCGATTCTTCCCGATCTGGTGCGAACGGGGCGGCGCGCCGGTCCCGCGCGGCCGTGGCTCGGCGTGGCCGCCGACGAAGTGCAGGGGCGCCTGCTGGTCTCGCGCGTGTCGCCGGACGGACCGGGCGACCGGGCCGGAATCAAGGTCGGCGACATCATTCTCGGCGTCGGCGGCGAAGGCGTGCGCACGCAGGCGGAGTTCTACCGCAAGGTGTGGGGACGCGGCATGGCCGGCACCGACATTCCGCTGCGCGTGCTGCAGGGTGTGGACGTCAAGGAGCTTGCCGTGCACTCGATCGATCGCGTCGAGTACTTCCGCCCGAAGACCACGCACTGACCAGGCGCTCGGCCGGCGCGCTCCGCTGCCCGGCTCACCGCCAAGCGTCCGGTAGAATGCGCGGGTTTGCTGCGCGTTGCGCGAATGCGCGCGCCCGCGCCCCTCTCCGATGCTCCTCTACGCCGCCACCATCTTCGTCAGCGCCTTCCTGCTGTTCCTGGTGCAGCCGGTCGTCGCGAAGCAGATCCTGCCGTGGTTCGGCGGCTCGGCCGCGGTCTGGACGACGTGCCTCGTCTTCTTCCAGACCGCGCTGCTCGCAGGCTACGCGTACTCGCGACTTCGTCGTGCACCGGCTCGGTGCGCGCACGCAAGTCAAGCTGCACACGGTGCTGCTGATCGTGTCGATTGCACTGCTTCCGATCGTCCCGGGCGCGTACTGGAAGCCGACCGGCGCCGAGAGCCCGTCGTGGCTGATCCTGGGCCTGCTGGTGGCGACCATCGGGCTGCCGTACTTCCTGCTGTCGACGACGAGCCCGCTGGTCCAGGTATGGTTCGCGCGCGCGCGGCCCGGCGCGAGCCCGTACCGGCTGTTCGCGCTGTCGAATCTGGCGTCGATGCTCGCGCTCGTCGGCTACCCGTTCCTGTTCGAGCCGTGGGCGCCGACGCGCACGCAGGCGATGGGCTGGTCGGTCGCCTACGTGCTCTTCGTCGGTCTGTGCGCCGCCGCGGGCTGGTCGAGCCTGAAGCACGCGGCCGCTCCCGCCGTCCGCCCGCCACCGAACAGCGGCGAACGACGCGACGACGCAGTCCCGGACGAGCCGCCGCCGACCGCCGCCCGCCAGATCCTCTGGTGCGTGCTGGCCGCGACCGGGTCGCTGTTGCTGCTCGCGGTGTCCAACCACATCACGCAGAACATCGCCGCCGTGCCATTGCTCTGGATCGCGCCGCTCGCGATCTACCTGCTCACGTTCATCCTCTGCTTCGACGGCAAGGGCTGGTACCGGCGCGACACGCTTCTCGCGATGCTCGCGGCCGGCCTCTGCGTCATGGCATGGACGCTCGCCGACTCGAAGCTGACGCACGAGCTTGCCCTCCAGATCGGAGTCTTCTGCGGCGGGCTGTTTCTGGCCTGCATGTTCTGCCACGGCGAGCTGGTCGGATTGAAGCCGGCACCAATGCACCTGACACGGTTCTACCTGATGATCTCGCTGGGTGGCGCGCTCGGCTCGGCGCTGGTCGGAATCGTCGCGCCGCTGGTGCTGCCCGCGTACTTCGAGCTCGCGGGCGGGCTCGTCGCCATCGCGCTGCTCCTGCTCTGGCAGGTACGCCGGGAGCATCTCGTGTTCGGCGCGCTGGCGGCGGTGGCCGTGCTGACGACGGCCGGCTGCGCGGTATGGGGCATCGTCGAGTTCTACGACGACACGATCGTCGCCACCCGCAACTTCTACGGCGTGCTGCGCGTTCAGGATCTTGGCCGGAACAACGCCAACCATCGCCGGTCGCTGATCCACGGCACGATCCTGCACGGCACGCAGTACCTCGAGCCCGAGCTTGGGCGGGCGCCCGACGACCTACTATACGGGCACGTCGGGCATCGGGCGCCTCCTGGAGTCGCGGCACCCCACGCTGACGCCGCTCAAGGTCGGCGTGATCGGACTGGGCACCGGCACGCTGGCGGTCTACGGCGCCAGGGGCGACGTCTACCGCTTCTACGAAATCAATCCGGACGTCATCACCGTCGCGCAGCGCGACTTCACCTACCTTCGCGACAGCGACGCGACGATCGAGCTGCAGCTGGGCGACGCGCGTCTGTCGCTCGAGCGCGAGCCGGCGCAGCAATTCGACGTCCTCGCGATCGACGCCTTCTCGAGCGACGCGATACCGGTGCACCTCATCACGTCGGAGGCACTCGCCATCTATCGGCGGCACATGAAGCCGGGCGGCATCATCGCGTTTCACGTGACCAACCGGTTCCTGAACCTGGTTCCGGTCGTCGAAGGCCTGGCCGCACGTCACACGGCCTGTACATGATCCACATCGCCGACGACGGCGAGGACTCGCTCGCGAGCCGCAGCGACTGGCTGCTGCTGTCCGACCGGCGGGAAGCGCTCGATCACCCCGACGCTCACCGAAGCCGCGACGGAAGTCGAAGTGCGCAAGGACTGGCGCCTGTGGACCGACGATTTCAACAACCTGGTCCAGGTGCTGAAGTAGCGAGCGGCAGCGCGCAAGCGCAGCGTTACAATGGCGCGCGTGCCATCCGCAGCGCCATCCGTCGCCCTCGGCCGCGATCCCGCGGACTACCGTGCGCTGGTGCGCCCCGCCGGCGCGCGGTTCGTCGAAGATCATCGACCAGCGCGCCTGCCGCATGTCGTGGTCACGACGAGGATCGCCGACGCCGATACGGCGGCGGCGGCGATTCGCGACATGTGGGTGCGCGGCGCTCCGCTCATCGGCGCGGTGGGCGCCTACGGCCTCGCGCTGGCTCTCGATCGCGATGCCTCCGATGCGGCGCTCGCGAGGGCGCACGCGCTGCTCGACGCGACGCGGCCCACGGCGGTCAACCTGCGCTGGGCGCTCGATCGCGTGCGTGCTGCCGTCACGATCCTCACCGAGGGCGAGCGCGCCGATGCCGCATGGCGCGAGGCGGACGCCATCGCCGCGGAAGACGTGGCGATCAATCACGCGATCGGCCTGCACGGCCTCGCGGCTGTTGCGCGACAATCGCCGACCGGAAGAGGCGGCACCGTCCAGGTCATGACCCACTGCAACGCCGGCGCGCTCGCCACCTGCGGCTGGGGCACCGCCACGGCGCCCGTGTTCCTGGCCCACGCGGCCGGGGTCCCGGTCCACGTCTGGGTCAGCGAGACGCGCCCGCGCCTGCAGGGCGCCAATCTCACCGCATGGGAGCTCGCGGCGCGCGGCGTGCCGCACACGCGTGTTCGTCGACAGCGCCAGCGGATTCCTGATGCGGCGCGGCGACGTCGACATCGTCATCGTCGGCGCCGATCGCGTCGCGGCCAACGGCGACGTCTGCAACAAGATCGGCACCTACGACAAGGCGCTCGCCGCGGCCGACAACGACGTGCCGTTCTATGCCGCGGTGCCGTCGCCGACGCTCGACTTCGCGCTGACTTCCGGCGACGCGATTCCGATCGAGTCGCGCGACGCCGACGAGGTGCTGAGCGTGACCGGACGCGACGCGCAGGGGCAGCCGGTGACGGTCGCGCTTGACGCCGTCCGGCACGCGGGCGGTGAACTACGCGTTCGACGTGACACCGGCGCGGCTCGTCGCCGGACTCGTCACCGAGCGCGGCGTCGCCCGCGCCACGCAGCACGGACCTCGCGGCCATGTTCCCGGAACGCGTGCGCATGAGCGCCGCGACCATGGGGGCACACTCGGGCGTTTCCAGGGAGAGCGAACAGGCACTGCGCAGCGCGGTGATCGCGACGGCGCTCGCGATGAACGCGCGCGGCATCAACCGCGGCAAGTCGGGCAACGTCAGCGCACGGCTCGCGCATGCCGGCTTCGACGGCTTCGTCGTGACGCCGACCGGGCTCGCCTACGACGAGACCCGGCCGGAAGACATCGTCCCGGTCACGCTCGACGGCGAGGCCCGGGGCTCGCGGCTCCCGTCGTCCGAATGGCGGTTTCATCGCGACATCTATCGCGCCAGGCCGGAGGTGAACGCCGTGGTGCACACGCACGCGCCGTTCGCCACCACGCTCGCGTGCCTGTCGCGCGGCATTCCCGCGTTCCACTACATGGTCGCCGTGGCCGGAGGCCGCGACATCCGGTGCGCGCCGTATGCGACGTTCGGCACGCAGGAGCTGTCCGACCACGTGCTCGCCGCGCTCGACGGGCGCCGCGCGTGCCTCCTCGCCCACCACGGGATGATCGCCGTCGGAGCTTCGCTGCCCGACGCGCTGGCGCTCGCGGTCGAGGTCGAAACGCTCGCCGAGATCTACTGGCGCGCGCTGTCGATCGGCCGAGCCCGAGACGCTCGCCGACGCCGAAATGGACGTCGTGCTCGAGAAGTTCAGGACCTACGGACAGCCGCGGCGCGCGGAGGAGTGACGCGATCGCCGGGGACCCACGCGCTGTTGCGCCGCCGCCGCCGTCGGCTACACTGCCGATCGACCACCCACACGAGAGCCTCCATGCCCGATCCGCTGCCCATTGCGAAGACATCGAGACAGACCGAGCTCTGCCTGCTGCCGGCGCTCGCCAATCGCCACGGCCTGATCACCGGCGCGACCGGCACCGGAAAGACCGTCACGCTGCAGGTGATGGCCGAGCGCTTTTCGCGGATCGGCGTCCCGGTGTTCATGGCGGACGTCAAGGGCGATCTGTCGGGCATCACGCCAACCCGGCGCAGCGTCGCCGAAGTTCCTCGAGCGCCTCAAGCTGATCGGCGCGGACGGAACCCGCCTACGCCGGATGCCCGGCGGTGTTCTGGGACGTCTACGGCGAACAGGGTCACCCGATCCGCGCGACGGTCTCGGACCTGGGTCCGCTGCTGCTGTCGCGCGTGCTCAACCTCAACGAGACGCAGATCGGGCGTGCTGGCGCTCGTCTTCAAGGTGGCCGACGACAACGGTCTGCTGCTGCTCGACCTCAAGGATCTCCGCGCGATGCTGCAGCACGTCGGCGACCACGCGCAGGAGCTGCAGACCAATTACGGCAATGTCTCCGCCGCCAGCGTCGGCGCGATCCAGCGCGGCCTGCTGGCGCTCGAGCAGCAGGGCGCGCGAGCAAGTTCATCGGCGAGCCGATGCTCGACGTCGACGACCTCCTCCAGACCGGCGACGGCGGCAACGGCGTGATCAACATCCTCGTCGCGGACAAGCTGCTCAACGCGCCGAAGCTGTATTCGACGCTGCTGCTGTGGCTGCTCTCCGAGCTGTACGAACGGCTGCCCGAGGTCGGCGACCGCGACAAGCCGAAGCTCGTCTTCTTCTTCGACGAGGCGCATCTGCTGTTCACCGACGCGCCGAAGTCGCTGCTGGACAAGATCGAGCAGGTCGTGCGCCTGATCCGCTCGAAGGGCGTCGGCGTCTACTTCGTCACGCAGAACCCGCTCGACGTGCCGGAGACGGTGCTCGGCCAGCTCGGCAATCGCGTCCAGCACGCGTTGCGCGCGTTCACGCCGCGCGACCAGAAGGCGGTCAAGGCGGCCGCCGAGACCATGCGCGCCAATCCGAAGCTCGACACCGAGAAGGCGATCACCGAGCTCGGCGTCGGCGAGGCGCTGGTGTCGTTCCTCGACGCCAAGGGGCGCCCGGAGATGGTCGAGCGCGCCTACATCCTGCCGCCGCGCGAGCCGCATCGGCCCGGCGACACCGGAGGAGCGGCAGCGCGTCATGGCGGGCTCGGGGCTCGCCGCGACCTACGACAAGCCGGTCGACCGCGAATCGGCCTACGAGCGGCTGAAGGGACGCGCGCAGGCGGCACCGCCCGCCGGCGACGGCGCCGCGCCCGCAGGCGGCGGAGGCTGGACGGATTCGATCAAGGACTCGCTGGGCGGCCTCCTCGCGGGCAGCGGGCGCAAGGACAGCATCGTCGAGGCCGTCGCCAAGAGCGCCGCGCGGACGGTGGGCTCGACGATCGGGCGCGAAATCGTCCGCGGCGTGCTGGGCTCGCTGCTGGGCGGACGTCGCCGCTGAGGCTTGTCGCCGGCCGCGGGTTGCCGCGGCGCCACCGGATCGCCGCCCCACGCGCACCGGGCCCGTTCGAACACGTTGTCGCGTACACGCTTCGGTTGCGGCCACGCACCCGCAAGATGGCACGACCCTTGCTCGCAATGCGGCAAGGCGCGCTACTCGCGTGCCGAATTGCAGCCGTTGGGCACATTCTGCCGGACTGTCCGGCACCGCAATCCGTCGTCGGTCGGCCACTCATGTTCAAGCTGCTGCGCTACTTTTCGCTCACGAGCTTCGTCTCGGTCGTCATCGTGGCGGCGGGCGCTGGGCGCGTTCTATCGCGAGATCGCGATCCACTCGCTGATCACGATGGGCGAGTCCAGCAACACGGCGATTGCGCGCGTTCTGGCCAACTCGCTGTGGCCGACGCTCATGCCCTATCTCGCGACCGCGGACACGCTGCCGACCGACCAGCTCGGGACGCACCCGGACCGTGACGCGTTTTCCGCGGCACTTGGCGCCCATCTGCGAGGACTGTCGGTGGCCAAGGTCAAGGTCTACGACCTGCGACGGCCGCACGGTGTTCTCGACCGAAGCCAGGCAGATCGGCGAGGACAAGAGCGGCAACGCCGGCTTCCAGGGTGCGCGCTACGGCGGGGTCACGCAGCGAGCTGACGCACCGCGACGAGTTCAGCGGATTCGAGCGGGTCATCGAGAACGCCGACCTGCTTGTCGACCTACATTCCGGTGCGCCACCCGTCGGACGGGACGATACGCGCCGTGTTCGAGGTCTACGACGACGTCACGCCGTTCCTGGCGCGCATCGAGCGCACGCAATGGCTGGTGGTGCTCGGCGGTGTTCGGGATCCTGTGCGTGCTGTACGGCGTGCTGTTCGTGATCGTGCGCCATGCCGACGGCGTGATCCAGCGGCAATACCGGCAGCGCGACGCCGCCGAGCGTGCGCTGCGCCGGGCCCAGCGCACGCTGGAGCAGCGCGTCGAGGAGCGCACCCTCGAGCTCGCCCGCGCCAACGCGGGCCTGCAGGCCGAGATCGGCGAGCGCCGCCTCGCCGACCAGCGCGTGGTCCACATGGCCCACCACGACGCGCTGACCGGCCTGCCCAACCGCACGCTGCTCGCGCGACCGCGTCGGACAGGCGATCGCCCGCGCCCACCGCAGGGGCGGCAAGCTCGCCGTGCTGTTCCTCGACCTCGATCGCTTCAAGAACGTCAACGACTCGCTCGGCCACGCGATCGGCGACCTGCTGCTGACGGCGGTCGCCGCAGCGGCTCACGGCCTGCCTGCGCGAAGAGGACACGGTGGCGCGCCTGGGCGGCGACGAGTTCATCATCAGCCTCCCCGACGTGTCCGACGCCGCCGAGGCGGCGCGCGTCGCCGGCGCGCATCCTCGCCGAGCTCGCCAAGCCGTTCACGATCGGCCGAGCCACGAGCTGCACGCCGACGGCGAGCATCGGCATCGCGCTCTACCCGGCCGACGGCGACACGCGCCGAGACGCTGATGCGCAACGCCGACACGGCGATGTATCACGCCAAGGACTCGGGCCGCGCGCAACTACCAGTTCTTCAGCGCGCAGATGACCGAGCGCGTGAGCCGCGCCTCTCGACCGAGACCGACCTGCGGCGCGCGCTCGAGCACGGCGAGTTCGCGCTGCACTACCAGCCGCTGGTCGATCTGGCGCAGCGGCGCGCATCGACCGGCGCCGAGGCGCTGCTGCGCTGGCCGCCGCCGGACAAGCGCGCCGATGTCGCCGGCGGAGTTCATTCCCGATCGCCGAGGACACCGGCCTCATCGTGCCGCTCGGCGAATGGGTGCTGCGCGAGGCCTGCGCGCAGGCGCAGGCCTGGCAGGCGCGGCACCCCGGGCTGCGGATCGCCGTGCAACCTCTCGGCGCGCCAGTTCCGGCAGACAGGACCTGAGCGGGCATGATCGAGCGGGTGCTGGGCGACACCGGCCTCGCCCCGCGCCTGCTCGAGCTCGAGCTGACCGAGAGCATGCTGATGCACCACGCGGAGGAGACCGTCGCGCATCGCTGGACGCAGCTCGACGCGATGGGCGTGCGCCTCGCGATCGACGACTTCGGCACCGGCTACTCGAGCCTGTCCTACCTGAAGCGCTTCCCGATCGACACGCTCAAGATCGACCGCTCGTTCGTGCGCGACCTCAGCACCGATCCGGACGACGCGGCGATCGTCACCGCGATCGTCGCGATGGCGCGCAGCCTGGGCCTGCAACGTGATCGCCGAGGGCGTCGAGACCGAGGAGCAGGCGGCGTTCCTGCGCTCGCTCTCCTGCGATCTCGCGCAGGGCTACCATTTCGGCCGGCCGATGCCGGCCGTGGACTTCGCCGCGCGGCTCGGCGGCGCGGGAGCGCCGAAGTCATTGCGCGTCGCGGCATAGGACGCCAAAGCAAAAGGCCCACCGCGGGGGTGGGCCTTTTGCTTTGTGGGTGCCTGACGATGACCTACTTTCGCATGGGTAATCCACACTATCATCGGCGTGCCGCCGTTTCACGGTCCTGTTCGGGATGGGAAGGGGTGGTTCCAGCGGGCTGTGGTCGTCAGGCATTGACGGTTGGCTGCACGCGCGCACCTCGTTTTTGGACATGCTTGAGTCGTATGTGGGGCTTACTTGCGGAGGCGAACCACGGCTAACCATAGATATTAAAGCTGAAGGACGAAAATCGTATGGCGGGTTGAAGCGATTTGTGAGCGAATGTCGCGCCAAACGCCCTGTCGTCGACCGACAAGATCTTTCAGCCTCTGAAGAAATTCAGTGCCGCATCATCGGCGGCAGTCTTATTGCATGGCTTCGGGAGCATGGCCCTCGCCTTATTGAGGAGCGAGCGGTGCAGGCCGAATTTCAGAACTGCGAAAAAGACCCTATCATAGTGTTTACATCGGGACAACCGGGTTTGGTCGCTGCCCGCGAAATTCTCCGAAAAGGACCTGCGAATATTGTATCTCTGTTTCCCGATGAGTTCTCAGGTTGGCTCAATGACCATCCGGACCCAGACTATCGCTGGCATATCCACACATGGTCTTTCTTCGCGCCCGTTGACGTAGACACGGCAGAGAAGGCTGAGAAGTACCATTGTTCTGAAGGAGAGTTCCTCTGGTTGCACAAAGAGGGAACCATGTGCGGAAAGCTTTTCGGGCGGGGAGTTGATCACCTCTGGAAATGGAACGGCCGAGAACCAGAACTATTGGAAGAAGCCGTAAACCAGTGGGTTTCATGATATGTCTGACAACGGCCTGCTCAGATATCTGCCAACCCTCGGCGGAAATGTGAGTGAGAAATGGAAACCATACCGCTCTGTGGCTTTTCATGGTATTTGTGGCGGTGGGTTGATGGGGGTTGAGCCGGTGGACGATCTGAAAGAACATTTGACTGAATAGGTGTTGGTTATGTCCTTCGATACGGTTTTATCAATTGCCGGCTCGGTTTTTCTATCGCTTGGCGGTGGCACTGTGCTCGTATTCGCCCTTTCAAGATATCTCGGCGGCATATGGGCATCGAGAATCCTGGAGCAGGAGCGAGCAACCTTGGCTCGCGAGCACGAACTTCTTGTTCGCAGGAGAAATATCTACGCGAAGCTCGCAAAGTCGCTTCGAGTCTTCCTGCAAACAAGAGATCCAATCACCCTTGAGCAACGCCAGGCCTTTCTATCGGCATACGATGAGGCAGCGCTTGGGCAGCAGAAGAAGTCGTTGGTGCAGTAGGCATACTGTTGGACATGAACGCGAAGAACACCGCATCACCGGGCGCTGTCAGCATGGAGGTTCAGAAAGCAGCCTACGCACACTGCATCACCGTCATGCGCAAAGACTGCGGCTTCCCACAAACGGAGTACACCCACCGTTTATTCAGTTTCTGAAATGGGGATAGCCCTTCGTTCTATCCGACAGCCACTGGCAAAACACTTGAAACGCGAGGTGTTCATGCTCAGATGGAGGGGAAGGTCGATCTTGAGCCCGGCCGATTACATTCTTCGGATAGCCTTGATGTTGAACATTTTCGGACGTATCCTTTTTATACAGATGGAATGAAAAACCGACTACGACCGGCAGAGGCCAATATGAAGACCCCGAAATACCTTGTAGGACTGATGGTAATCTCTATGATTGCCCTATGCGCCGGATCTGCGTCCGCCTGGGATACTCGTTGGCAATTCAAGCAAGATGCTCCCTCGAACAATTATGGCTCAGGCACCAGGGATATAGAGATGCAGAAAAAATTCGATTACAACTCAATGAACAAGTTCAAAGGTACGACCGACAACAGCAACGGCTATACGGTCATGCGAAATCTGAACGGGAACACCATGCGTGGATATATCGATAAAGACGGCTCTGGTCTTCTGCAGGACCAAAACGGGAATTTTTACCGAGTCAACACTCGCTGGTAAGGTTCCTCCGAAAATTCAACCCGCATTCTGACAAAAGGAGATTCCGATGTCATCCAAACTCATGGACTATTTCAACAAGCAGCCACGACTGGGCACGCTCAGCACCGCCAGCAAGGACGGGAAGGTCAATTCAGCTTATTTCGGGTCGCCATACATGGTGGATGATAAGACGATCATCATGGGGTTGACCAAGAACCGCACTTTATTCAATCTGCATGAGAATCCTAACGCTGTCTTTATGATTATGGAGCCCGGAAAGACGCTGTCCGAGTGGAAGGGCGTGAGACTTTACGTCAAGATGACAGATTGTTCGACGGCCGGGGAAAAACTCGAAAAAATTAAGGCTAAGATTGCGGCGCACGCCGGAGAGGCTGCCGCCAAAATGATTTATGCGGCGCTGGCTTTCGAAGTGCAGGAGATAAGACCGCTGGCGGATTTCGGGCAGGGGTGGGAAAAGTCGATTTGATGAAGGCGGCCGGCGCAAAAAATAGCGGACTGCTTCAGGAGGGAATACTTGGGCCGGCCAGGTATGTGGGAACCCGACCGGCCACAATAGCCAAAACGCCGTGTCGGGGTTTGTGGGCCCGGAGCCTTTGTGGTTCTAAAGGCTCTCGCATTCCGAAATCGCGGGAAATACAAAGACGCATACGACCTCTATTACCATATCCGAAACTACGGGGGCGGAGCCCAAGACGTTGCGGATGCCTTGAAACCGCTTTTAGGTGAGGTTGGGGTTCAACAAGCGCTTAAGATCTTGAGTGAAGATTTTATGGAACATGACGCCCTCGGGCCGATACGGGTTGCAACTTTTATCACCGGCGCTAAAGATGCTGAGATTCAGGCGGATGTAGTGGGGTTCGTTCTCGACCTTCTTGGCCGCTGCAAAAAACAATGAACCGATGCGAGTAAGGCATTGTATTTGGAGACGCTCGGGCTGAATCATTGACGGTGCATCACCATGGTGCTATGCAAGTCATGCGTTCGATAAAGCAACTGCGACGCGGGGAGGGCTTTATGAAAAATATCCTTATTCTGCTCATTGTACTCATTTCGCTGATAATGACTGTGCCGGTTTCGGCGCAGAATGTCAGCACGGGCATATCCATCGCGGACGGCGAGTTGAGAAGCTTTTATCTCGCCATCGGCGACTACTATCGCGTACCGGAACCAAGGGTCGTTCATGTGAAAAAGCATTACCGTGTGCGCGACGAGGAACTCCCGGTCGTATTCTATCTCGCCGCCTGTGCGCGCGTGGAGCCGGATGTCATTATCGATCTTCGGTTCCGGCAAAGGATGAGCTGGCTCAACATCACCTTCCATTTCGGCCTCACCCCGGAAATCTACTATGTCCCGGTGCAACGCGATGGGCCGCTCTACGGAAGAAGCCTACGGGCATCAACAAGCACGAGCACGACTATAAGAGAGTGGTCTTGGCGGATGAAGATGTGGTCAACCTGGTCATTCTGCGATTCATTTCCGACTACCACCGCGTGGCCCCGAGATGGTTATGGACATCGTAGCCAGGGCGGGAGGTTCGTCGTCATCGATGAAGAAGTCCGGAAAGGCCAAGGTGAACATCGCGGCGAAGACGACGAAAAGGGAAGGACAAGCACAAAGAAGGCGGAAAAGGCAAGGGGAAGGGAAAAGACTGAAGC
>CAVPUM010000027.1:0-124403 GCA_963708855.1 uncultured beta proteobacterium
TCGCGCCCCATCCGCAGCTGGCGCCCATCAGCATGGCGGTAGGCGAGCCGCAGGATGCCCCGCCGCCGTTCCTGGCGGAGGCGATCGCCTCCCATGCGCACCTCTGGAATCGCTACCCTCCGGCCATCGGCACCGTCGAATTCCGGCAGGCGGCGCAGGGCTACCTGGAGCGCCGTTATCCAGTCACCCGCGGCCGGATCGATCCCGATGCGCACCTCTCGCCGGTGACGAGCAGCCGCGAGGGCCTCTATCTTGCGGCGTCGATAGCGACGAGTCCGTCGCGCGAGGCGCCGCTCGCCGTGATGCAGAACCCGTTCTACCAGACATACCGCGCGGCGGCGATCATGGCGGGCGCGGAGCCCTGTATCTCGCGCACAGCGGGTTTCCGGAGTTCGCGCTCGATCTCGCCGGTCGACGAGTCGACCTGGTCGCGCACGTCGATCCTCTACCTGTGCTCGCCGTCGAATCCGGACGGGCGGGTGTTGTGCAGCAACAGATGCGCCGGGCGATCGAGGCGGCGCGCCGGCACAATTTCCTCGTCGTCTTCGACGAGTGCTACGCCGAGCTCTACGACGACGGGCCGCCGCAGGGGGCGCTCGACGTGCTCGCGGCGATGGAGCGCTCGCGGCACTGGCTCGACAACGTGCTGGTGCTGCACTCGCTGTCCAAGCGTTCGAGCGCCGCGGGTATGCGCTCCGGCTTCGCCGTCGGCGCGGCCGACGTCCTCGCCGCGCTCAATCGGGTGCGGCTCAACGGCACCGCGTGCACGCCGCTGCCGCTGCTCGCCGCCGCGACGGCGCTGTGGTCGGAGGACACGCACGTCGACGCGATGCGCGCGCGTCTGCGCGGCGCAAGGACATCGCCGACCGGCTGCTCGGCGGCCACGCGGGTATTACCGTCCGCCGTGCGGCTTCTTCCTGTGGCTGCGCGTCGACGACGGGCTGGCGCTGACCCGGCGCCTGTGGCGCGAATTCGCCCTGCGCGTGCTGCCCGGAGCCTATCTCACCCAACCCGATGCGGACGGCACCAACGCGGGGACGCCTTCGTGCGCATTGCGCTCGTCCACGACCCCGAAACGACCGACGCCGGGCTGTCGCGGCTGGCCGCGGCGCTCGGCCTCCCGCCGGCCCCGGCCGGGCAGGGTGCGGCGCCCTCTCGCCAAGCGGCGGAAGTCGGCTTACACTCGTGCCGCGCGAAATTTCGAGCCGGACTTCGGCCCATTCCGAGGAGGAAAACATGATGAAGAAATTGGCAATTGCCGCGGCGCTCCTGGCCACGTTCGCGGGCAACGCGCAGGCCGGCAAGACGCTCGATACGATCAAGCAGAAGGATGTGCTGGTCTGCGGGGTCAATCCCAGCCTGCCGGGGTTCTCGGCGGCGGACAGCCAGGGCAACTGGGCGGGACTCGATGTCGACGTCTGCCGGGCGTTCGCGGCGACGATCCTGGGCGACGCGAAGAAGGTCAAATGGGTGCCGCTCAACGCCTCGCAGCGCTTCACCGCGCTGCAATCGGGCGAGATCGACGTCCTGTGCGCAACACGACGTGGACGCTGACCCGCGACGCGTCGCTGGGCCTCGAGTTCACCGGCGTCACGTATTACGACGGCCAGGGCTTCATGGTGCCCAAGAAGTCGAAGGTCACCAGCGCGAAGCAGTTGAAGGGCGCGACCGTCTGCGTGCAATCGGGCACGACGACCGAGAAGAATCTGTCCGACTACTCGAAGTCCAACAACCTGGCGATGAAGCCGGTCGTCTTCGAGACGCAGGAGGCCACCAACAAGGCGTACTTCTCGGGCCGCTGCCAGGCCTACACGACGGACGCGTCGGGCCTGGCCTCGGTGCGCAACAAGGAAGCGGGCAACCCGGAAGACCACGTGATCCTGCCGGACCTCATTTCCAAGGAGCCGCTGGGACCGTCGGTGCGGCGCGGTGACGACGAGTACTTCACGATCGTCAAGTGGGTCGTGTTCGCGCTGATCGAAGCCGAGGAGTACGGAATCACGCAGGAGAACGTCGACGCGATGAGGGTGTCGAGCAAGGATCCGGTGGTGCAGCGCATCCTCGGCACGTCGGAGGACACCGGCAAGCTGCTCGGGCTCGACAAGGACTGGGCGTATCGCGCGATCAAGGCCGTCGGCAACTACGGCGAGATCTTCGAGCGCAACGTCGGTCCGAAGTCCGCACTGAAGCTGCCGCGCGGCGCGAACAACCTCTGGAACAAGGGCGGCCTGATGTACGCGCCGCCGGTGCGCTAGGCGATTCTCGGGACGCCGGGCGCGCGGGGCATCGCCCCGCGCGCCCGGCCGTCCCGGCGCGGGGCGGCGCGCGCCCCGCCTATCGACTTCCAACCCGCGCAGGGTGTGGTGATGGCGGCTCCTCCCAAGCATTTCCGCTGGTCCTGGCGCAGCGCGGCGTTTCGCGGCCTCGTCTATCAGATCGTCGCCGTGTTGCTGGTGGTCGCGGCCGGCTGGTACCTCGTGCACAACACGCTGCTCAACATGCGCGTGCGCGGGATCCAGAGCGGGTTCGACTTCCTGCAGCAGCCCGCCGGCTTCGGCATCAGCGAGAGCCTGTGGGAGTTCGATTCGGCGGAGACCTACGCCAAGGCCTTCCTGATCGGTCTGTCGAACACGCTGCGCGTCGCGATCGTGGGCATCGTGCTGGCGACGATCCTGGGCACGCTGGTCGGCATCGGACGGCTGTCGCGCAACTTCCTCGTGCGCTCGCTTTGCACCGCGTACGTCGAGCTGTTTCGCAACGTGCCGCTGCTGCTGCAGCTCTTCATCTGGTACTTCATCCTGACGGAGTTCCTGCCGCCGATCGACGAGGCGCTGCAGCCGCTGCCGAGCGTCTTCTTCAGCAAGAACGGCCTGCAGTATCCGATTCCGGTCTGGGCGACGGGTCACGTCTGGCTGGCGGCGGGCATCCTCGGCGGCGGCGTCGGCGGCGTGGTTCTGGGCGCGGTTCGCGCGCCGCCGGCACGAGGACACGGGGCAGGTGCTGCCGGTGTTCCTGCCCGGCGCTTGTCATCGTCGTCGTCGGCGCGTTCCTGGGATGGCTCGCGGGCGGCGCGCCGACGGCGCTCGACATTCCGGAGAAGACCGAGATCACCGTGGTCGGAGGCGGCGCGGTGACGCCGGAATTCCTGACGGTGCTGATCGGCTTGACGCTGTACACGGCGAGCTACATCGCCGAGATCGTTCGCGGCGGCATCCAGGCGGTGGCCTACGGGCAGCACGAGGCCGCCGCGGCGCTGGGCCTCAACCGGACGCAGGAAGTCCGGCTGATCCTGCTGCCGCAGGCGCTGCGCGTGATCATTCCGCCGATCACGAGCCAGTATCTCAATCTCACCAAGAACTCGTCGCTCGCCGTGGCGGTCGGCTACCCCGAACTGGTCTCGATCTCGACGACCACGCTCAACCAGACCGGCCGCGCGATCGAGGCGATCGCGCTGGTGATGCTCTGCTACCTGACGCTGTCGCTGCTGACGGCGGCGATCATGAACTGGTACAACCGCCGCGCGGCGATTCGCGAGCGATGAGCGCCGCCGCCGAGGTCTTCCAGGTCATTCCCAGCCGCCCGCCGCCGGTGGCGACCGAGGGCGTGCTGCCGTGGCTCAGGCGCAACCTCTTTGCCGACTGGAAGAACACGCTCGGCACGCTGATCGTGCTGGCGCTCTTCGTCCGGTACCTGCCGCCGCTGCTGGACTGGGCCGTGTTCAACGCGGTGGCCCGCCCGGACAACGCCGCCTGCCGCGCGATCGGCCATGCCGGCGCCTGCTGGGGCGTGATCGCCGAGAAGTACCGGCTGATCCTGTTCGGACGCTACCCGTACGACGAGCAGTGGCGGCCGCTGGTCGCGACCGCGCTGATGATCGCGCTGCTCGCCGCGAGCTGCTACCGGCCGTTCTGGAGCCGCTGGCTGATCGTCGCGTGGGCCGCGGTGCTCGCCGCGTTCTTCGTGCTGATGATGGGCGGCGTGCTCGGCCTCACCTTCGTGGAAACGGCGCGCTGGGGCGGATTTCCGCTGACGATCATGCTGTCGACGATCGGCCTCGTGACCGCGTTCCCGCTGTCGATCGCCGTGGCGCTCGGCCGGCGCTCGCGCCTGCCCGGCATCCGGACGCTGTGCGTGCTCTACGTCGAGCTGATCCGCGGCGTGCCGCTGATCTCGGTGCTGTTCATGGCGTCGTTCATGTTTCCGCTGTTCATGCCGGCCGGGTGGACGATCGACGTGCTCGTCCGCGTGCAGGTGGGGATCACGCTGTTTGCCGCCGCGTACCTGGCCGAAGTCGTGCGCGGCGGACTGCAGGCGCTGCCGCGGGGACAGTACGAGGCGGCGGCCTCGCTCGGCCTCACCTATTGGCAGACGACGCGGATGATCGTGCTGCCGCAGGCGCTGCGCCTCGTCGTGCCGGCGATCATGAACACGTTCATCGGCACGTTCAAGGACACTTCGCTCGTCACGATCGTCAGCCTCTACGACCTCACCGGCGCGCTGCAGCTCGCGCTGGGCGACGCCGACTGGCGCAAGTTCTTCCTCGAGGGGCAGCTCTTCGTCGCCGCGGTCTATTTCGTCTTCTGCTTCGCGATGTCGCGCTACAGCCAGTGGATCGAGCGGCATCTCAACACCGGCACCCGCCGTCAATAGCGCGACCGAGGCCAGCATGCAGGCGACCGAACCCATCATCGAGTTCTCCCGCGTCAACAAGTGGTACGGCGCGTTCCACGTGCTGCGCGACATCGACCTCTCGGTCGCGCGCGGCGAGAAGATCGTGATCTGCGGCCCGTCCGGCTCGGGCAAGTCGACGCTGATCCGCTGCATCAACCGGCTCGAGGAGCACCAGCAGGGGGTGCTCAAGGTCGACGGCGTGGAGCTGACCGACGACCTGAAGGCGATCGAGACGATCCGCCGCAAGGTCGGGCATGGTGTTCCAGCAGTTCAACCTCTTTCCGCACCTGACCGTGCTCGAGAACCTGACGCTCGCGCCGATGTGGGTGGGCAGGATTCCCAAGCGCGAGGCGGACGAGCGCGCGATGCAGCAGCTCGTGCGGGTCAAGATCCCCGAGCAGGCGGGCAAGTACCCGCTGCAGCTCTCGGGCGGCCAGCAGCAGCGCGTCGCGATCGCCCGCGCGCTGTGCCTCACGCCGAAGATCATGCTGTTCGACGAGCCGACCTCCGCGCTCGACCCGGAGATGATCAACGAGGTGCTGGACGTGATGATCGAGCTCGCGAACCAGGGCATCACGATGCTCTGCGTGACGCACGAGATGGGCTTCGCCCGCTCGGTCGCCGACCGCGTGATCTTCATGGACCAGGGACAGATCGTCGAGCAGAACACGCCGGCCGAGTTCTTCAAGAATCCGAAGAGCGAGCGGACGAAGGACTTCCTGTCGAAGATCCTGGCGCACTAGCGTGACGGTGCCCACGGCCCCTCGGCGCCGTCCCGGCGGGCACTGGCATGGCGCCGCGCGCGATGGCGATCCCGCTGATCGGCGCGACGCTTCGAAACGCCGGGCGACGTCGTCGCGCGGCCGCACGCCAACTGCTACTGGCTGATTCCCGGGCGGCTGCTCGCGGGCGAGCATCCCGGGCGCCATCGTCGCGGCGGAGGGCATCGCCAGGATCGACGCGCTGCTCGACGCCGGCGTCCGGCAGCTTCATCGACCTCACGGCGGAGCACGAGGGACCCGCGCCGTACGCGCCGCTGCTCGAGCGGCGTGCCGCCGCGCGGAGAGTCCGCGTCGACCATCGGCGGTTCGCGATTCCGCGACTTCGGCGTGCCGTCGCCGGCACTGATGCGGGCGACGCTGGACGCGATCTACGAGGCGATCGGACGCGGGCGACCCGCTCTACGTGCACTGCTGGGGCGGCATCGGCCGGACCGGCACGGTCGTCGGCTGCCTGCTGCGCGAGCAGGGCTTCGACGCGGCGCCGAGGCACTCGACCTGATCGCCCGCAAGTGGCGGGCGATGGAAAAGCGCGACCGGCATCCAGTTTCACCCGAAACACCCGAACAAAGCAGGTTCATCCAACGATGGCCTGGAGCGTAGTGCAGCCTGCGGAAACGCAGCAACACCGTCGATGCCCCGGAAGTATCAACCTGCGTCAGCGCGATCGCTTGCCGATGGCAGAATGCTCGCCAACGCCGCCACCTCCGCGACGGCGTAATAGCTCACGCTCTGCGCCCGCCCGCGGACGCGGACCGTGTGCTCCGGGAAGCGCGACAGATCGATGCCGGCGGCCTGTGCGCATGCGGCGGACACCACCAGCGCACATTGACGACTCTTGGTTTCCCCCTCGAGCCGCGAGGCCACGTTCACCGTGTCGCCCAGCGCGGAGACGATGGGCTGGGTCGGCGGTCCCATGGTGCCGACGATCGCCTCGCCGGCGTGAACGCTGATGCCGACGCGCAGCGGCTCGCGCAGCTCGGATGCCAGCGCAACGTTGATCTGCGTCAGCCGGCGCGATACCGCGATCGCGCCGCGCAAGGCATCGCGGCAGCCCTGCGCGAGATCGCTCGTGGTTCCGTAGAGCGCCATGAAGCCGTCGCCCTTGAACGTCGAATAGTAGCCGCCGGTCTCCTCGAGCGCGTCGGCCATCTCGGCGAAGAAGCGGTTCAGGATGAACAGGACGTCGTAAGGCAGCCGATGCTCCGCGAGCCGGCTCGAATCGCGCAGATCCACGAACATCACCGCGACGGCACGCTCGCGTCCGCCATCACCCGCCTGGTTGGCATCCGCGGCACCGGCGTGGGCCGGAAGCAGCGGCGTGATCTGCAGGTCGCCATTCGGACGCAGCTGGCAGGCGAGCCGCACGTTGGGCTCGGCGTGGATGCGCTGCAGCGCGAGCATTTCCGCGGAATTGGGCGCCGGTAGCGTGCCCAGGCCGCGGCCGACGCGCACGCGGCAGGTGGTGCACCGGGCCCGGCCGCCGCATACCGACGCGTGCGGAATGCGCGCCTCGCGCAGCGCCTCGAGCAGGGATTGGCCCGAATGCGCGATCAGCGTGCGGCCGCCGGCGTGGACGATGCGATAGGTTCCCGCCGCATCCGCAGGTTGCGGCGTGCCATCCGTGCCAGCAGCACGAGCCCCAGCATGCCGCCGGCGGTCGCCAACGCGAGATCCTTGCGCTCCTCCAGGTGCTCCTGCCGTGCCGCCGGCGCTCCCGTGGTCCCGGCGGCCTTGACCACCGGACCCGCATCGATTCGTCGGCGGCTCCGTCCTCCGGACGACGCGCCGACCTTCGCCGCGGCTGCGAGGTCCGCGGTCTTGCGCAACTCGAATCCCGCTCCCCAGAAGCCCAGCAAGGCGAGCAGCGGCACCATCGCCGCGCCAACGGTAGATCACGGGCAACCAGCGCCGGTATCCGGCGCGCAGCCGCAACCAGTAATGCAGGCCGAGGACGAGGTGGCCCCATACGATCAGCAGCAGCAAGGGCTGCCGGATGAGGGTCTCCGGGTTCGAGAAAAGCCGGCCGACGACGTGCGGATAGGTGGTTTCGACGCCCAGCATCGAGGCCGCGACCCGGGTGCCGAAGACGTGCGGAATCAGCATCAGCGGCACGCAGAGGCCCAGCGCCAGCTGTGCAAGCTCCCACGCCGGCATGCGCAAGCGTGTCCCGCCGCCAGAGCGCATACAGCCCCAGCATCGGGTGCACGATCAGGGCGAAGTAGAGCAGCAGGGTGCCCGGGAGGCTGCGCCAGACCGGGGACACGACCTGCCGCATCGCCTCCTGGGCATCCACGGAGACGATGCCGAGCGCGTGATTGGAAAAGTGAACGGTGACGAACAGGGCCAGCACCAGTCCGGTCGCAAGGCGCAGGGCGCGAAGGGTTCGCATCGGGTGAGATAATGTGGCGAATCGACGGGTGGGGTAGGCGCGCTTCGGCCCGAGCCGGGAAGGGGCGCGGGCCACGGGAATTGTGGCAAGATGGCGCGCTTGGCCGGAAAGGGGGCGGATGGCTATGGTACGTGGCAACGTCCGTCGGCAAAAGGCAGGGGGTGGGGTGGAACGTCTCAACCATGCACGGATCCTGATCTACAGCCACGACAGCTTCGGCCTCGGCCACCTGCGTCGCTGTCGGGCGATCGCACATGCGTTGGTCGACCGCTTCAAGGGCGTATCGGTGCTGATCCTGTCCGGTTCGCCCATCATCGGGAGCTTCGATTTCCGCTCGCGGGTGGACTTCGTGCGCATTCCCGGCGTGATCAAGCTCTCCGACGGCGAGTACCAGTCGCTCGGCCTGCACATCGCCCTCGACCAGACCATGGAGATGCGCGCGGCCATCATCCGGCAGACGGCCTTGAGCTTCCGGCCGGATCTGTTTCTGGTGGACAAGGAGCCGCTTGGCCTCAAGGGCGAGGTCGTGCCGACGCTGCAGATGCTGAAGGCGCAGGGGACGACCCTCGTGCTGGGTCTGCGCGACATCATGGACGAGCCCAGGCTCCTGCTGAAGGAGTGGAAGCGCAAGCAGGTCTTTCCCACGCTGGAGCACGTCTACGACGAAATCTGGGTCTACGGCCTGGAGAATTTCGCCGACCCGCTGCAGGGCGTCGCCTGTCCGCCGGCCGTGCTCAAGAAGATCCTGTACACCGGATACCTCCGGCGGGCGGTGCCGCAGCTGACGGAGGCCGTCGCCGTGCCGGTGGGCGAAGACCCCTATGTGCTGGTGACCGTGGGCGGCGGCGACGACGGCATGTCGGTCGTCGACTGGGTGCTGAGCGCGTACGAGCGCGACCCCGGCATCCCGTTGGCGGCGGTGCTGGTGCTCGGTCCTTTCATGCCGCCCGCGATGCAGCGGCAGTTTCGGGAGCGCGCCAAGCGGCTGCCCCGCATGGTGGTCGTGACGTTCGATGCCCACGTCGAGCTGTTGATGGAACGTGCCGTCGGCGTGGTGGCCATGGCGGGATACAACACGTTCTGCGAAATTCTTTCGCTGGACAAGCGCGCGATTCTCATCCCGCGGACGACGCCTCGGCAGGAACAGCTGCTGCGCGCGCTGCGTGCCGCCGAACTGGGCCTGGTCCGCACGCTCGACCCGCGCGGGGAGCACGATCCGGCCGTCATGGCCGCAGCGTTGCGGGGGCTGCCGCAACAGAAGCTGCCTTCCACGTGCGGCGCCGAACGGATGCTGGGCGGTCTCGACATCATCACCGATCTCGTGGCGATGCATGTCGGGGAAGCCACGTCGATAAAAGCGAAGGTCGCCGGGATCTGACCGGCGCGCGCGACCCGGGCGGGCATGCCGCGCGCCCGGCATCACTTCCTCGAATCGTCATTCGGCGCAAGTCCATGCCAGTCGTCATGATTTATGTCCAGCATCTGCTGGGCATCGGCCATCTCATGCGCGCCCGCCTTATCGCCGAGGCGATGGCGGAGATGGGGTTCGCCGTGCACCTCGTGAGCGGCGGCATGCCGATCGGCGGGCGCATGCCGCGCGGCGTGCGCATCGTGCAATTGCCGCCGATCCGGGTCTCGGACGCCAGCTTCATGCCCCTGCGGGACGGCGACCATGTTCCCATCGACGACGCGTACCGGACGACAAGGCGCGACATGCTGCTCGCGACCTACGACGCGGTGGCACCCGACGCGGTCATCTTCGAAACGTTTCCTTTCGGCCGGCGCTCGTTGCGCTTCGAGCTCGTGCCGCTGCTCGAGCGCATCGACGCGACGCACCCGCGACCCGTGGTGGTGGGCTCGGTGCGCGACATCCTGCAGATTCAGCAGAAGCCCGAACGCGAGCGCGAGATGCTCGGCTGGGCGAAGACCTGGTTCGACGCCATTCTCGTGCATGGCGATCCCCGTTTCGCCCGTTTCGAGGAGACGTTTCCGCTCATGCCGGAACTCGGGCCGCCGGTGCATTACACGGGCTTCGTGCTCTCACCCGGCGACCGGCTCGCGGTCGGCGCGGGCGGTCCCCGGCCTGAGGTCGTGGTGTCCGCCGGAGGCGGCGCGGTCGGGATCGAGCTCCTCGCCATGGCGCTGGCGGCGCAGAAAGTGTCGCGCTTCGGACATCTGACGTGGCGGGTGCTGGCCGGACCCAACATTCCGGACGAGGGGTTGCGCCGCCTGCTGCGCGAGGCCGGCCCCGCCGCCGTTGTCGAAAGGTCGCGCGTCGATTTCCCGGCGCTCCTGCGGCAGGCATTCGTCTCCGTGTCGCAGGGCGGCTACAACACCGTCATGGACGTCGTCACCAGTGGCGTGCGACCGGTGGTCGTGCCCTTTACCGGCAGTGGGGAGACCGAGCAGCGCGCACGCGGCGAGCGCCTGCGCGACTTCAACCTTGCGGTCGTCGTGGACGACCGGACCGGCACGCCGCCGATCCTTGCGGCGGCGGTCGAGGCGGCCGGCACCCGCGAGCAATGGGGACGCTGGGATTTCGACAGCGAGGGAGCGACGAAGAGCGCGGCCATCGTGGCCGATCTGATTGCAGCGGGAGGGCGGGCCGCGTCAGGGGAAACCGGGTGAGCGCCTGGGCGCGCCTCGACGCCGAACTCGATGCGTGGCGGGAAGACGGCCGGCGTGCCGATCTCTGGTGCCGTGACGACGATGCGTGCCGCGATTCGCCCGCGCTCGACCGGTTGCTCGAACGCGCGCGCGACGCGGGGGTTCCCGTCGCGCTCGCCGTCATCCCGGCGCTGGTGGACCCGGGCCTCGTCGATGTGGCGGCGCGAGCCCCCTTCGTGACGGTCGTCCAGCACGGCTACGCGCATCGCAACCACGCGCCGCCGGGCGTGCGCAACTGGGAACTCGGCATCCACCGACCGGTTGCCCAGACACTGGCCGAGCTGGTGACCGGGCGCGTGGACCTCGCGACGAGCTTCGGCCGGCAATTCAGGGGCGTTTTGGTCCCACCCTGGAATCGCATCGACCCGCTCGTGGTCGAGCGATTGCCCGAAGCCGGGTTTGCCGGCTTGTCGACCTTCGGGTCGCGCGCGGGGCGGCATCCGGTTCCTGGTCTGGTGCAGTGCAACACGCACGTCGATCTGATCGCCTGGCGGCGTGAGCGCGCTTTCATCGGCGTTGACGCCGCCATCGATCGCCTGGTCCAGAACCTCGAGTCGCGGCGCACGGGAATCATCGATCCGGCGGAACCGACCGGAATACTCACCCACCACCTCGATCTCGATGCCGCGGCCTGGCAATTTCTCGCCGATCTCTTCGCACGCACCCGCAATCACGGCGCCACAACGTGGCTCGATGTCGATGCCGTATTCGGCATCGCGGCGTAGGGGCAGGCCCTATTTTTCGCCGATCAGCATGAAGCGGACGTAGCGCCGCATCTTCCGTTCGCCGGCAAAGAGCACGTCGCGCATCGGCGCCTGCGTCCTGAAGGCCGCGAGATCGGGAACGCAGTTCACATGCTGCGCGCACGCGAAATAGTCGTTCGATTGGAGCACGAGGCGCTTGCCCGGCGGAATGCGTTCGTACCAGCGGTCGAACGCGGCGAGATGCTCGCAGCTCGTGTTGATGACGAGATCGTCAGGCTGCGTGCCCGGCCGGCCGGTGCCGGGGCGCGCATAGTCGACTTCCAGCATGTCGGCCGTCGTTGCCGCGAAGCGGCCGGCACGCACGTGCGTGGCATTGAGCGACTCGGCGATCGCAGCGCAGCGCGGGTCGATGTCGATGCTGACCACCCTGCCGATCGAGAAGCGCCGGTCATGCAGCAGGACCGCCCCCAGCACGCCGAACCACCCGCCGAGAATCGTGACGTTGCCGAGATCGGAGCCGACGGCGCCGAGCAACGATTCGGCGAGCCACATCTTGCTCGCCATCTGGTTCTTGTTGAGCGCGCTGCCGATGTCCGGCTCGTCGAACTTCGAGATCGTCGTCAGGACATCGCGCTGCAGGGCGCTGCCGGTGTAGATGGCCAGCCCCTCGATGATGTCGCGGTAGAACTCGTCTCTTGCGCTCGTCACGGCGATCTCCTTGCGGGCCGGAGGGGCATGCGGCGTCCTTCATCTCTGCCCCGGGGACCGCGGCCCGGACACCACTGCAGGAGCCGCGCGCCGGCCGCGGCCGGCGCGCGTAGCGGATCCTCGCATGGCCAAGCATAGCAGCCGTCAGGCGGGGTGTCGGGACAGCCACCTTTCCTCCCGTCGGGCTATGTCGTATTCTGTCGGCGAAATGTCGTTCGGCCTGGCCACGGAGACTGTGAGTGGATGTCTTTCAGGAAGCCGAGATGCTGCGGAAGGTGCCCTTCTTCGGGGGGCTCGATCCGGCCA
Source organism: uncultured beta proteobacterium (assembly GCA_963708855.1). Lineage (GTDB taxonomy): Bacteria > Pseudomonadota > Gammaproteobacteria > Burkholderiales > Casimicrobiaceae > CAIWHR01. The sequence goes on from CAVPUM010000027.1 coordinate 12,228, forward strand.
GGCTCAAGCTTCTGGCGTTCACCAGCCGCGCCTTGCGCTTCGCGCCCGGCGAGGACCTCATGCGCGAGGGGGATCCGGCGGACAGTGCCTACGTGATCATCGAAGGCGACGTGGAGATCGTCGGCAAGACGCCCACCGGAGAGTTCGTCATCGGCGTGCTCGGCCGCAACTCGCTGATCGGCGAAATGGGTGTCATAACGAACGCGCCGCGTGGGACCACGGTGCGGGCGAAGGGGGAGGTGCGGGCGTTGCGCATTGCGGGGGACGTCTTCCTGCGTCTGCTGACCGACAACCCCGGCTGCGCGCTGCACGTGATGCGCGACCTGAGCGGCCGGGTCAACGCGGGCAATGCCCGCCTCGCCGCCGCGTTGCGCGAAATGGAAGCGCTGAAGCGGCAGCTGCGGGACACCAATGAAGCCTCGCGCGGCGGCGCTCCCGCGTGATCCGCGGCCCGATGTCCCTGGGCCCCGCTCCGATCAACCCGGCATGGATACGCGAACGATGATCGCCGTCGACGTCGGGGCAAGCCGCTTCGCGGATCTGTGGCGCCGTCGCGTGGTTTCGCCGCCGTCGCCGGATGGCGCCACCGTCTATGCCGAGCTTTACCGCCGGTACACCGCGCCCTACCGCCGTTACCACAATCTCGGTCACATAGAGGATTGCCTTCGCCTGGCCGACGAGGTGGCGCCGTTGCTCATCGATCGCGATGCCGTGGAGTTCGGGTTGTGGTTTCACGACGCCGTGTACGACATCGGTGTCACGACCAACGAATGGCGCAGCGCCGAGCTGTTTCTGGAGGTGTCCGCCGGGGCGCCGTTCGTGTTTCGCAATCGTGTCTGCGGTCACATCCTGGCGACGCGCCATATGGAGACGGCGCGCGGCAACGACCGGTGTTTCATCGTCGACATCGACCTTTCCGGCTTCGGCGCCCCGTGGGAGGAGTTCATGCGCAACGGGGCGCTGTTGCGCGAGGAGTCGTCCGAACAGCCCGATGACCGGTACCACGCGGGCCAGGTCATCTTCCTGAGCGCCCTGCAGAGGCGGCGCCACTTCTTCCGCACCGAGTACTTCCGCGAGCGGTACGAGACGATCGCGCGCGCGAACCTGGACAGGCTGCTCGCTGAACTGCAAACGATGGGTCACGGAGCCGCTTCGCGGCCGACCTTGTAGATGCGCGTCGGGGTCGTCCGCCCTCGAACGAGCGCTTCGTCCAGCAATTCGAACGCGAACCGCTGTGCCCCGGCATGGTCCCGGGTCGACGCGGAGACGATGATCGACGTGGCGTAAGTCTTGTTCAGGGCCTCGAGCCGGGCCGCGATGTTGACCTCGTCGCCGATCACCGTGTAGCCGAGCCGGTCGGGTGTGCCGATGAGCCCGTGAATGACGACGCCCGTGTTGATGCCGATGCGCGCCCGCAGGGCGAGCCCCTCGCCAAACGTTTGCTCCTGCAGCAGCGCCTGGATGTCGAGGGCCGCGCGGACAGCATTCGCCGCATGGTCGGTATTGATCCGCGGCGCGTTGAAGGTGGCGAGAACGGCGTCGCCCTGGAATTGCGTGATGACGCCATCGTGCCGCGAGATGGGTTCGGCAACCGCCGCGTAGAACGCATTGAGCGTGCGCACGAGGTCCTGCGGCGCGAGGCGCTCCGACAGCGAGGTGAAGCCTTCGAGGTCGAGAAAGAGCACCGTGGCCTCGCGTGGCTCGCCCGATCCGACCTGCACGCCGTCGGCGGAGGTCTTGATCAGGTTGGCGACCTCCGCCGGGACGAAGCGCGCGAGGTCCTGGTTGCTCTCGCTCTCGGTGACGGCGTAGGTGAGCAGGCGCCGGTTGCGCATGATGGCGAAGCCGAGGATGGCGGTCACGACGAGAATCGCGATGACCTTGTCGACCTCGGCGCCGATCAGGACGCTGTTCGAGGTCATGTAGCGGACGTAGTCGCGCGTGATCATGCTGTCGCGCGGGTCGATCGTGATCACGTACAGCACGAGCACCATCCAGCCGCCCGCGGCAATGAGGCCCGCGGTCACGACCTTGCGGGCGTCGAAATTGAGCGTGCGGAGCGCGATGAAGATGAACACGTAGAGCAGGGTGGGCGCCTTGAGATAGAACGACGGCGGCTGCTGGTACTGCAGGTGAAAGCTCCAGATCAGGCCGACGAGCAGCGTCATGTCGATGGCGATGGACAGGTAGCGCAGCCACTCCGGCAGGCGATGGAGGTAGGCGAGCGTGAGGCGCACCAGCGTGAACGCGAGATAGGCGGCGAGGACCCAGGGGACGGGCCGGAACGGCGCCGCTTCGCTGAAGGTTTTCGGCGCCACCAGATAGACCATGGAGAATCCCAGGACAACCGCCAGCTGGACCCAGCCCACCAGGATCTCGCTGGCCTCCTCCTGCGCACGGACACGCGCTCCTATCCGCGCGGGAAGCTCCACTCGGCGCTTCGAGCGGCCGAGCCGGCTCATCCGCGGAATCGTCAATGTCTGGGCCATCGGGGCTGCCTCTCGCCGGTGAAATCGCCACGAAATCGCGCTGGACGACGAAATCAGTCGCCGCGCGGGCAACGGACCTTACGTTGCGTCGATGCCGGGTCTGCCGACGAGCGGCACATTGCACTCGAGGACCGAGATCCGTCCGCGAACGTCGACGTCGAACCGGTGCAGCGCGGCATTCTGCAGCCGGGCCGGGGGCTTGCACGTCATGTCCCAGCCGGTGGCCGCGGCAAGCACGGCCCGCAACACGCCATTGTGCGTGACGGCCACCACGGGCTCACCACGCGTCGCGACTTCCCGGAGCCAGCGCACGATCCGGTCGCGCACTTCGCGCGGGCTCTCGCCTCCGGGTGGCCGAAAATCCATTCCGGCCGCCTCGTTCCTCGCGAACGTGTCCCCGAAGCGCTGCCTCAGCTCGTCCAGACCGTACCCTTCCCAGTCGCCCCAGTCCATCTCGATCAGCGAAGGCTCGATGCGCGGCGCCGCGCCCGACAGGATCTCCGCGGTTTCGGCCGCCCGTCGCAGCGGGCTCGAATGCCACTGCACCGCGCCGGTCGCGGCGACGGCCAGCTCGGAGGGCAGGCGCCAGGTGCGAACTTCGGCTCGCCCGTGCTCGCTCAACGGAATGTCGCGGCGGCCCTGCATGCGACGTTGCTCGTTCCATGCCGTGCTGCCATGACGGAGCAAGGCAACGATCATCGCGCAACGCCTGGAATGGCACCGGTGCGCACGCGCAGCGCATGCCGGGCCGAAACGTTGCGCAGCACGGCATCGATCCTTGCGGCCGCAATCGGCAAGTCGTGTTCCGCACGGACGTACGCGGGCGCCGCCTGGGCCATCCGTTGCCGCAACCTGGCATCGGTCAGCAGCCGGCCCGTCGCGGCGGCAAAGGCCTCGACGTCGCCCACCGGGACCAGCAGGCCCGTGCGACCGGAGCACACTACGGCGCCGACGCCACCACCGTTTCCGGCAACCACCGGCAAGCCGCAGGCCTGCGCCTCGATGAAGGCCATGCCGAAGGCCTCGTCGATCGCGGGCCAGACGAAGACATCGCTGGCGCGCAACCACGCGGCCACGCATGAGGCGGCCTGGAAACCGACAAACCGCACCTGGCCCCGATCGAACTGCGCGAACGCAGCCTCGACCTCACTGCGCGCGGGGCCATCGCCCACGATCACGAGCTCACAGACGACGGGCGGAATGCGCGCCAGCGCCGCGGCCAGCAATCGGTACGAGGCGAGCTTGGCTCCCGGCCGCATCATGGCCACGGTGATCAATCGCACGCATGCGCTGCGTTCGGGCACCCCGGAAATGCCTTCCATCGCCGGACGTGTGAACGCGGCAAGGTCGAGGAATGGCGGCACATAGGCATCCGCGTTCGCGTTGCCGCGGACCCGGCGAATCCCGGCGAGGTCGACCGGGTTGAGCGAGATCGTCGCGGCGGCCGCCGCGATCGCGGCCACCGATGCCTGATGGCCGATCGCCCAGGCCCCATCGCGCTGCTTGCCGGCGTAGGACGCCTCGGCAATCACGTAAGGGATGTCCAGCGCGAGGCTTACCGCGGGACCCAGCCAATCGGGGGCCTTGTGGTAGACGTGATAGGTAAACCAGATTTCGGGGCGAGCGATCGCGTTTCGATAGCGAGCGACGAGGCGCCGGGCAAGACGGCCGCCCACCTCGCGCAGGCGCGCCTGCCTGGCCGCATCGCCCGCGCCGTCATAGCTGCGAAAACGCGAAGCGACGAACGCCTCGTGGCCGCTCGCCCGAAGGGCCTTCAGCAGCATCCGCGCGAGTTGCCGATCGCCCGAGGGGACCGCGTGATCCGCCGGCTTCAGCGGCGCGTAGAAGGCGACTCTCATCACGCAGCGGGCCGCGCGGCGAGCCTCGCGGCGAGCCGGTCGGCACCGGCATCCAGCGAAAAGACTTCCGTTGCGCGGACGTAGCCGGCCTCGCCAAGGCGCAGTCGTAGCGCAGGATCAGCGATCAGCCGTGTCAGCGCATCGGCGAGGGGAGCAATGGCGCGGGGCTCGACCAGGAGTCCGGTGACGCCGTCCTGGATCAGCTCCGGGATGCCGGAAACGCGGGTCGACACGCACGCGAGCTTCTGGCTTTGTGCCTCCAGCAGTACGTTGGGGAGCCCGTCGCGGTCGCCGTCGGCGGAAACGCGGCAAGGCAGCGCGAAGATGTCGGCCGCGCGATAGGCGGCAAGCACCGCGGCCTGCGCTTGCGGGCCGCGCCATTCGATGCGCTCGGCGATGCCGAGACTTCGAGCCGTGTCCTCGAGCTTGCGCAGCAGCGGGCCGCCGCCGATATGGACGAGCCGCCAATGTCGCCCGGGCGGGGTCCGCGCCAGCGCGGCCAGGAGATCGTCGAACCCCTTCTTGTCGACCGCACGGCCCACCGCGAGAATTCCGACCGGCTGATCGGGATCGGTGCCGTCGCCGCTGCCATGCGCGACCGGTGAAGGGGCAAACCTGCCGGTGTCGAGCCCGTGGTAGATCAGATCGACTTGACGGTCCGCGCTGGCGAGGCCGCGCAGATGGCGGGCGTTGACCTCCGTGCACGTGGTCATCCAGGTGCAGGCGGCGAGCTTTTCGCGCTTCTCCCATTCGGGCGTCGTCCAGATGTCCTTGGCATGCGCCGAGCAGCTCCACGGGAGTTCGCGCAGCAAGGCTGCGTACATCGTCACCGAGGCCGGCGTGTGCAGGAAGTGCGCATGCAGCTGGACGACATCGCGCGGCAATTCTGCAGCCAGCACGAACGCCTGTCCCAGGCGGCGGATGCGCGAACGCGTCGGGTCGCGCCGGAGGTCGCGCCACCACGCGGCGAGCGCAACAGGGTATCCGGGAAGGCGTCGGGCGGCGCGCCATGCGCGCCAGACGCGCACCGGCTCGTCATGCAGGTACTCGGGGAGGTAGACCACCGGTGCCCGGATCTCGGCATGGATCGGATGGGCCTCCGGGTCGGTGGGATGGCGCAGCGAGAACAGCGCCAGGACGACCCCGCGCGCCTCGAGCGCGTGCAGTTCCTGCGCAATGAAGGTTTCCGACAGGCGCGGATACCCCTTGAGGATCACTGCGATGACACCGGCCGCGAGCGGACCATCCATCCGGTTTCCGTTGCCTGATTCCGTGCCGCCGCGGATCCCTCGAGCCGGGAGCGCGTGCCGTGGCGAACCGCGCCGGGAGCGGCAGATGTTACCATCGCCCGGCCTCCGCGTGTGCTCGTGTCGCCCTCCGGCGATCGGCTGCCGCTCCGCGCCCGAGGGAGGCCTTGCGACGCATGGAACGGTCCCTTTTCCGCTACATCCTCCAGCACACCTGGCGCAATCAGGTGCTGCTGCTCGTCGTCACGGCGATCAGCTTTCCCCTGATCTACATCAATCTCGAGATTCCGAAGCGGATCGTCAACAGCGCAATCGGCGGCAAGAACATTCCCCCGAGCTTCCTCGGCTTCGACGTCACGCAGGTGTCCTACCTGATGGCGCTGTCGTTCCTGCTGCTCGCCCTGATCACGCTCAATGGCGTGATCAAGTATTGGCTCAACGTCTACAGCGGCATCATCGGCGAGCGCACGATGCGCCGCCTGCGGCACGCGCTCTACGAGCAGGTGCTGCGTTTTCCGCTGCCGCAGTTCAAGACGATGTCCTCCGGCGAGATCATACCGATGATCGTGGCCGAGACCGATCCGATCGGCGGCTTCATCGGTGAGTCGGTCAGCCTGCCGGTCTTCCAGGGAGGTCTGCTTTGCACCTATCTGGTGTTCATCTTCAACCAGGACCCCTGGCTGGGGCTCGCCGCCGTCGCGCTCTACCCGCCGCAGGTCTTTCTGATTCCGCGCCTGCAGCGAAGGATCAACCTGCTCTCGAAGGAAAGGGTGCAGACGGCCCGCGCGCTGTCGGACCGCATCGGCGAATCGGTGGCCGGCGCCGCCGAGATTCGCGGCAACGACACGTTCCACCTGGAGCGCGCCGACATCAGCGAGCGCCTGGGCAAGATCTACGCGATCCGGTTCGACATCTTCAAGCGCAAGTTCTTCGTGAAGTTCCTGAATAATTTTCTCGCCCAGATCACGCCGTTCTTCTTCTACTCGGTCGGCGGGTACCTGGTGATCAAGGGCAGCCTGTCGCTCGGCGCGCTGGTTGCCGTGCTCGCCGCGTACAAGGACATCCTGGCGCCATGGAAAGAGCTCCTGACCTGGTACTCGACCAAGGAGGATGTGCGGATCAAGTACGAGCAGATCGTGTCCCAGTTCGAGCCGGCGGGCATCGTCGAGTCGCGGCTGATGGCGAACCCGCCGGCAACCATCGATCCGCTCGCAGGGGAGATCACGGCCACCGCGTTGACCTATGCGGAGGAAGGAGGCGCCAACCGGGTCGACCGCGTGTCGTTCAACATCGCCGCCGGCGAGCACGTGGCCCTGGTGGGAGGAGGGCACAGCGGCAAGGACGACGTCACCCAGCTGCTGGCGCGCCTCGTCTTTCCCGTCGGCGGGCGGCTCGCCGTCGCGGGCGTGAATTTTGCGGACGTGCACCAGGCCGTACCGGGACGGCGGATGGCGTTCGCGACGCAGAACGCGTACATCTTCTCGGGGACGCTTTCGCACAACCTTTACTACGGGCTCATGCATCAGCCGCTGCGGCCGCCGAGTTACGACGAAGTGCATGCGAAGCGGGAGCAGGCGCGCGTGCGCGACGCGCTGGCAGCCGGCAACAGTCCCGACGACGTCCGCGCGGACTGGATCGACTACGCGGCTGCGGGCGTGGCCGGCGCCGGCGAACTGGCCGAGGCGGCGCTCGCGACACTGCGCCGTGTGGAGATGGAGCAGGAGGTCATCGGTTTCGGCCTCGCGAGCGCGTCGGACCCGCAGTCCCATCCGTCGATCGCGGCGATGGGACTCGACGCGCGTGCGCGCATCCGTGACCGCGTCCACGGAGAAGATCTGGCTTCGTCGGTCGAGTTGTTCGATCCGGCGCGGTATCACTCGAACATCAGCGTCGCCGAAAATCTGCTGTTCGGCACGCCGCGCAGCCCGGCGTTCCAGCCGGCCAATCTCCCCGGCAACCCCGAGTTCGTCGCGCTGCTCGGGGAAGTCGGCCTGCTGGACGACCTCTACAAAGTGGGCGTGACGGTGGCGGGGCTCATGGTCGAGTTGTTCGCGGACGTCGCGCCGGACAGCGATCTGTTCGCGCAGTACAGCTTCATCAGTGCGGACGATTTGCCGGAGTTCCGGATTCTGCTGGCGAAGGTCGCCGACGGCACGCTGGTCGCGGCCAGCGACGACGAGAAGGCGAGCCTGCTGGCCCTCACCTTCAGGCTGGTCGTCGCGCAGCATCGGCTCGGCGCGATCGACGAGGGCATGCAGGAACGGATCGTGGCGGCGCGGGCCGAGTTTCGCCGTCGCTACACGCAGCGCGAGGACGTCGTCGAATTCTTCGAGCCCGACCGTTTCAGCTCGACCCTCTCGATCCAGGACAACATCCTGTTCGGCCGGGTGGCCCTCGAGCACGCCAATGCCCAGGGACGGGTGAACGCCCTGGTGCGCGAAGTCGCGGCCGAGGTGGGAATGAATGCGGAACTCGTGCGGCTCGGACTCGAGTTCGAAGTCGGCAACGGCGGATCGCGTCTTTCCTATTCGCAGCGGCAGCGACTGGCCATCGCGCGGGCCGTCATGAAGAACCCGGACATCCTCGTGTTCAACGAGCCCACGTCGGGCCTCGACCCGGCCACCGAAACGCGCGTGCTGAGCACGGTGCTGGACTGGGCCAAGGGGCGCACGGTGGTCTGGGCGCTCGGGCGCGCGGACCTCGCGCGGGCCTTCGATCGCGTGTTCGTCCTGGAAGAGGGCCGGCTCGTCGAGCAGGGCGCCGTTGCGGACCTCGAGCGCCCCGGGTCGGCACTGTCGCGGTTGCTCGCGTGAGCCTGGCGCGAGCGCCCTGGTTCATAATGTCGAAGCTTCGGCACACACGGACATCCAGGAACATCATGCTGAACAAGAGTCTTGCAGGCCTTTTGATGGCGTCGCTCGCCCTGGCGGGCTGCTCGAAAGCGCCGGAACAGGGAAACGCCGCGACGACCGGCGCGCCAAAGGCGGCGCTTCGTCCGCTGGCCTCGCAACCCGTCCCGGTGGCTTCGGCCCAGGGGGACGCCGGCGTCGCTTGGCGGATGGGTGACGTCGACGCGGCCTTCGCCGCGGCGCGGGCGGAGAACAAGCCGGTGTTTCTGTATTGGGGTGCGACCTGGTGTCCTCCGTGCAACCAGGTCAAGGCCACGATCTTCAATCGCCAGGATTTCATCGAGCGATCGCGCTTCTTCGTTCCCGTTTATGTCGACGGGGACAGCCCGAGCGCGCAGAAGGAGGGAGCCCGCTTCAAGGTCAGTGGCTATCCCACCATGATCCTGTTCACGCCGGACGGCCGCGAGATCACCCGCCTGCCCGGCGAGGTCGACGCCGACCAGTACATGCGCGTGCTGGCGATGGGGATGAGTGGTACGCGGCCCGTCAGGGCGACGCTCGCGGCCGGACTTTCATCGGCGCCCGGTGCGCGGGCGGGACTGGCGGCGGAAGACTGGCGCATGCTGGCCTACTACTCGTGGATCACCGACGAGCAGCAACTGGTGCCGAAGCAGGACCTCGCCACAACCCTCGCGCGCCTGGCGAAGGTCTGTCCGCCCGACCAGGTGGAGACAGTCACGCGGCTGGAGCTACAGGCCATGGCGGCAGCCGCGAGCGGCAAGGGGCCGCGCCCGCGGGTGGATGCCGCTGCCGTTCAGCGCGTGACGGCGGTCCTGGCGGATGCCGGACGCGCGCGCGAAAACTTCGACCTCCTTGCCTACTACGCGGGCAGCATCGCCGGTTACCTGACGCCGGCGCAATCGACCGAGCGAGCGCGATTGACCGCCGCGTGGAACGAGGCGCTCGACCGATTCATCGCCGATCCCGGCATCGCCACGGACGACCGGCTCGCCGCGGTCGGCGGCAAAGTCGAGCTGGCGAGGCTCGCCATTCCGAAGGGCGCATTGCCGGAGCCGCTGCTGGCGACCGTACGGGACCAGGCGGCACGCGCCGATCGGGAAACGACCGATGTCTATGCGCGGCAGTCGGCGATCAGCGGCGCGGCGGCGGTGCTGGCGGCGGCGGGCCTGCTTGCCGAGTCCGATGCGCTGCTCACGCAGGAGCTCGCGCGCTCGCATTCGCCCTACTACTTCATGCTCGGCCTGGCGTCCAATGCCAGGAAGCGCGGCGACAACCTGCGCTCCCTCGAGTGGTCGGAACAAGCCTATGCCGGAGCCAAAGGCCCGGCGACGCGCCTGCAGTGGGGCGTGGGTTACGTCAAGGCCCTCGTCGCCATCGCGCCGCAGGACGCGGCGCGCATCGAACGCGCGGCGGGCCAGGTCATCGGCGAGCTGGAGGCGACACCCGAGACGTTCTACGAGCGCAACCTGCGTGCGCTCGAGCGCATGGGGAAGGAACTCGCGGCGTGGAACAGGAAAGGGCGGCACGACGCCTCGCTGCGGCGCATCCGCGCCCAGATGGCGGGCCTATGCGCCAAGCTGCCGGCCGCCGATCCTGCGCGCACGACCTGCGACCGAGCGCTGCGTCCCGCGAAGGCCTGATTCCGCCCTTCGCTTTCAGCGGTAGGGATCCGCCGCGTCGCGCAGGCCGTCGCCGAAGAAATTGAACGCCAGGATGACGACGATCACCGGCACGACGGGCAGCATCAGCCACGGATAAAGCGCCACGACGTTGATGTTCTGCGCCTCGTTCAGCAGCACGCCCCAGCTCGTGATCGGAGGGCGCAATCCGATACCGAGGAAAGAGAGCGCCGTTTCGCCCAGTATCATGCTCGGGATGGACAGCGACGCCGCGGCGATCAGGTGACTCATGAAGCCCGGCAGCAGGTGGCGGCCGATGATCCGTTTCGGACTCGCCCCCATCAGCCGCGCAGCGGTGCAGTAGTCCTCCTCGCGCAAGGCCAGCAACTTCGAGCGCACAGCCCGGGCGAGCCCGGTCCAGTCGAGCAACGCCAGGATTCCCGTGATGCCGAAGTAGATCAGGAGGGGGCTCCACGTCACCGGCAGCACGGCGGACAGCGCCATCCACAGCGGCAGCTCGGGAAACGAGCGGATGATCTCGATAGCCCTCTGGATGACCATGTCCGGCCAGCCGCCGAAATAGCCGGCGATCCCGCCAAAGAGCAGGCCCAGGGCGAAACTGACGACAATGCCTATCAGCCCGATGGTCAGCGAAATCCTGGCCCCGTAGAAGATCCGCGACAGCACGTCCCGACCCAGACGGTCGGTGCCCAGGAGGAAGAGCGAGGCGCCCTCCGGCGCGCACACCAGGTGGAACGACATGTCGATCATGCCCCAGAACTCGTAGGGATCGCCGGAGCAGAAGAAACGCACGGGGTACGGCCGCGCCGTGTCCTCGGCGTATTCCCGGCGCAGCGTCTCCATGTTGAGCGTCTTGACCAGGGGATAGACGAAGGGCCCGACGAACTTGCCGTCGTGCACCCAGTGCACGCTCTGCGGCGACGCGTAGATGAAATCGGGGTGCCGCGTGTGGAGGTTGTACGGCACCAGCACCTCGGTGACGAGCGTCGATCCGTACATGAGCAGCAGGATGATCCCGGAGACGACGGCGACCCGGTGGCGCTTGAACTTCCACCACATCAGCATCCACTGCGAGGCGAGGTAGAAGTGTTCCTGCTCGGGCGTGAGGCGGGCCGCCGATGCCGGATCGAACGGCGCCGTCGAGACGAGGTGCCCGGGCTCGCCGGCGACCTGCGCGAGGGACGAGGCGCTCATTGATGTGCCCCCACGCTTGCGGCTGGCGCCGCCGCGCTGCCCCCCGAGGGGGCGCGATTCGCGCCTTGGGACGGCCCTGCGGTGCTCATTGATGTGCCCCCACGCTTGCACTCATCGTGCCACCCCGCCCGAGAGCCGTATGCGCGGGTCGAGCGCCACGAGCGCCAGATCCGAAATGAGCACGCCGACGACGATCATGAACGCAAGGAACATCAGGAACGAACCCGCGAGATACATGTCCTGGCTCTTGAGCGCGGCCAGCAGCATGGGGCCGGTCGTCGGCAGCGACAGCACGACCGCGGTGATCTCGGCCCCCGAGATGATGTGCGGCAGGAGGCTGCCGACGTCGGAGATGAAGAAGTTGAGCGCCATGCGCAGCGGATACTTGCGCAGCACCTTGCCGGGCGGCAGGCCCTTGGCCCGCGCCGTCACCACGTACTGCTTCTGCAGCTCGTCCAGCAGATTGGCGCGCATCTTGCGGATCATGCTGGCGGTGCCGCCGGTGCCGATGATGACCACCGGAATCCAGCTGTGCTCGAGGATCGAGACGGCCTTGGCCCACGACCAGGGCTTGCCGATGAATTCGGGACCCATCAGGCCGCCGATCGACGTTCCGAAGATCGCGTTGGCGAAGTACAGCATGACCAGCGCCAGCATGAAATTGGGAATGGCGATGCCCAGGAAACCCAGCAGCGACAGCCCGTAGTCGCCCCAGCTGTACTGGTGCGTGGCCGAGTAGATTCCGATGGGAAAGGCGATGGCCCAGGTGAAGAGTATGGTGAACGTCGACACGATGATCGTCAGGAACATGCGGTCGCCGACCACCTTGGTCACCGGCAGGTTGAATTCGAACGAATAGCCGAAGTCGCCTTTGAGCATGCCGCCGGCCCAGCGCAGGTACTGCTCGACGGGCGGCTTGTCGAGCCCGTACTCTTCCTTCAGGAAGGCGATCTTCTGCGGATCGACCGATTCCCCCTGCGCCTGCAGCTCGGCGATGTAGCTCTCGAGGTAGTTGCCCGGCGGCAGCTGGATGATAACGAAGACGATGATGCTGATCGCGATCATCGTCGGGATCATCATCAGCACGCGGTTCACGACGTAGCGCAGCATCAGCGCGACTCCTGCTGTTCCAGCCAGAACGTGTCCGGGTGATACATGCCGAAATACGATCCCGGGTCCCAGCTCCAAAGGCCCTCGGCGGGAACGTTGCGGACCCGGTTCTTGGCCACGATCGGCTGCAACGCCTGCGACACGACTCCGATCGTGTAGACCTGCTGCGCGTGGATCTCGAGCATCCGCAGCCAGATCTGCTCCCGCTCACTCGCGCTCCCGGACGTGCGCCACTTGTCGTAGAGGTCGACCAACTCCTTCGCTTCAGGCAGCGCAGGGGGCTCCCCGCCCTTGCGGTTGTTCTCGTAGTACTGTCCCCACATCGGCCATTGCAGGTGCTCCTGCGCGGTGGGCGCGAGCTCGTGCGGGCTCATCTCGGACGTCGGTATGCCGTTGTTGAGGCCGGACCAGACCGTCATCATCGACTTGCCGGAGTACACGCGCTTGCGGAACACCTCGCGCACCGACGGCCGCGAGAACAGCGCGATGCCGAGCTTGCGCCAGCTGTCGCGGACGAGCTCGAGCACGTCGGTCTCCTCGGTGCTCTCGCCGGCGGTGTCGACTATGATCTCCATCGGCCGGCCGTCGGACAGGAGGCGGAGGCCGCGCGGGTCGCGCTTGGTAAGCCCGATCGAGTCGAGGAGCGCGTTGGCGGCCTTGATATCGTACTGCGCCCATGCCTTGCGGAACTCCGGCCGGAAGAGCGGGCTGCGCTGCAGCACGGTGTTGCTCGACTCCTTGGCGAGACCGAAGTAGACCGCCTCGTTGATCTCGTGGCGGTTGATCCCCAGCGACAGCGCACGCCGGAACCGCAGGTCGCGCATCAGCGTGCGCCAGACGGGATCGTCCACGTTGAGGTTCGGATAGAGCGCGACCTGCGAGCCGATTCCCTTGGCCCAGAGCAGGACGCGATAGTTGTTGCGTTTCGCGTTCTCCTTGAGGAACGTGTAGTTGTCGAAGCGCAGATCGCGCGCTTGCAGATCGGCGTCACCGGTGCCGGCCTTGGCCGGAATCAGCTTGCCGTCGGTGATGTTGGCGACGATGCGGTCGATGTAGGGAAGCTGCCGGCCGGCCTTGTCGACGCGATGGAAATACGGGTTGCGCACGAACACGAATCGCGTCGACGGCAGCGGCGTCGTGTTGAGCCACGGCTCCAGCGTCGGCAGCTCCGGATTGTCGAAGCGGAACTGCTCGTCCTTCTTCTGGTGGTAACCCGCCCAGCTGCGGGCTCCGGCCTCCCTTGCCTGTGCCTTCGCCTTGTCGAGGCCTATGTGTCGCGGATGGAACTGGCGCAGGTAATGCGCCGGCCGGTAGATGAACAACGGGCTCGGACCCGCGAGCTGCGGCAGGAACTGCGGATTCGGCTCGTCCCAGGTGAAGCGCACCGCGGTCTCGCTCAGCACCTCGAAGCGGGGACCGCGGTCGCGTACCTTCAGCACCTGCGGAAGGCCGAACGGCGACAGGTCGGGGTCGTTGGCCACGTCCTCCCAGAAATAGCGGAAATCCGCCGACGTGAACGGCTGCCCGTCCGACCACCGGTGGCCCGGGCGCAGGTGCAGCGTGAAGACGCGACTGTCGACGTTTTCGACGCGCTCGAGGATGTCCGGAACGAGGTTCAGCTTTTCGTCATAGCCCACGAGGCGCGCGTAGCCATAGACGACCATCATCCGGATGTCGCGGTCCTTCGCCAGCAGCGTTCGCAGCTCCCCGCCATAGCGCCCGATCGTCCAGTCGCTGCGGTTGATGTCGACGACGAGCGGCACCCGCGGCAGCCGCTGGACCATAGGCGGCAGTTTTCCGTCATCGACGTCGGCCTTGAGCAGAGGCGGCTCTTCGGCGCCGGCCCATCCGGCGAACAGGAAGCTGGTCGCAAGCGCGAAGGTAACGGAGGCAAGGTGTCGCATCATGCCGTGAGCCTTTCGTCGTGGCCGGTGGTCTGCATCCGCACCCGATGGCCGTCGCCGACGTCGATCAGCTCGCCGGCGCCAGTCGCCGTCCATCCGTACGGCGCGCGCCACTCCTGCGGGCTGCGCGCCGCGCCGTCCAGCACGGCGGCGAGATCGAGCTTGCGCTTCAGATCGGCGTAGGGCACGGCGGCGAGGAGGCCCAGCGTGTAGGGGTGGAGCGGATTCTTGAACAGCTCTTCGCGCGCGCGCGATCTCGACGATGCGACCGCGGCACATCACGGCGATTTCGTCGGCGATGTAATCGACGACGGCGAGATTGTGCGAGATGAAGAGATAGGTGAGCCCGAGCTCGGCCTGCAGGTCCTTCAGCAGGTTCAGGATCTGCGCCTGGATCGAGACGTCGAGCGCGGATACCGGCTCGTCGCAGAGCACGAGGTCCGGCTTCAGGGCGAGCGCGCGGGCGATGCCGATGCGCTGGCGCTGCCCGCCCGAAAAGCTGTGCGGATACCGGTTGAGGAAGCGCGGGTCCAGCCCGACCAATCGCATCAGCTCCTTCGCCATGTCGGCCCGGTAATCGGGGTCGCCGACTTCGTGGATCACCAGCGGCTCGCGCAGGATGTCGAAGACGGTCATCCGCGGGCTGAGCGAGCCGAACGGATCCTGGAAGATGTACTGCACGCGGCGGCGGAACCGCATCAGGGCCTCGGGGCCGGCGCGCACGACGTCGACCATCGTGCCGCGGTCGTTGAACAACACCTCGCCGCCATCGGGATCGAGCGCGCGCATGATCACCTTCGACAGCGTGGTCTTGCCGCAGCCGCTCTCGCCGACGAGGCCGAAGCATTCGCCGCGCGGGATGGCGAAGCTGACGTCGTCGACGGCCCGGAATGTCGGTCCCTTGCGCTGGCCGAAGAGTCCGCCGCCGCGCTGCTCGAACGTCTTGGTGACGCCGCGGACGTCGAGATGGATCGCCGGAGCGTCGGCGGGCCACGGCTCGGTCTTCTGCACCAGCTCGCCGGCGTGATAGTCGATCGGACGCACCGGGACGAGCCGTTCGCCGGGCTTCATGTCGAAATGCGGGACCGCATGGAGCAGCGCCCGCAGGTACGGATGGGCCGGACGCTCGTACAGGGCCTCGATGCGGACCCTGCTCCATCACGCGTCCTTCGTAGAGAACGACCACCTCATCCGCGAGGTTGGCCACGACGCCGAGGTCATGCGTGATGATCAGCACCGCCATGTTGAGCTCGGCCTGCAGATCCTTGACGAGGGCGAGGATCTGCGCCTGGATCGTCACGTCGAGCGCCGTGGTAGGCTCGTCGGCGATGAGCAGCGACGGCCGGCAGACGAGCGCCATCGCGATCATCGCCCGCTGCCGCAGGCCGCCGGAAAGCTCGAACGGATAATTCTTCAACGCACCCGCCGGGTTGGGAAAGCCGACCAGGCGCAGCATTTCCTCGGTCCGGGCCATGCCCTCCTTGCGGCCCACCCGATGATGCAGGAAGAGCGGCTCGCTGACCTGGTCGCCGATGGTGTGCAGCGGCGACAGGGACACCATCGGCTCCTGGAAGATCATCGAGATGTGGCGGCCGCGGATATTGCGCAGTGCGATGCCGTCGGGCTTGAGCTTGGTGATGTCGCGCGGGGGCTTGTTCGAGCCCGGCGCCGCGAAGAGAATCGCGCCGGACGAAATGCGGGCGGTCTTGGGCAGGATGCCCATCATCGCCTGCGCCGTCACCGATTTGCCCGATCCCGATTCGCCGACCAGCGCCACGGTCGAGCCGGCGCGGATGCGGAACGAAATGCTGTTCAACGCGGGCACCATCGTGCCGCGATTGTCGAATTCGACGGACAGGTCCTGCACCTCGATCAGGTCTGCCAACCTTTCCTCCTCGCCCGGCCCGTCATTCCAGGCCGCGAGCGCGGCACCCAGACCCGATCAGCCAGCATTTGTAACCGAAGAATGCCCGTACTTGGCGACGGCGTCGAGTCCCCCGGCGCCAAGGGGGAGGCGCCCGCTCGCCGCGCCCGGGACGATCGGGCCGCGGCGCACGCGCCGCGGAGCGGGACATGGGAGTCAAGGAAGGGCGGACAGCCGAAATGCGGGCACCGGCTGGGCATAGCCCTTGAGCGTGAGCGGGGCGAGCGTTTCCACCTTCACGTCGTCGTCGAGCGCCGCCCGCACGCGACGGTCGATCAGCACTTCCCCGGCGCTCGCCTTGTTGCACAGCCGGTGGGCGAGGTTGACGACGGTGCCGATCGCCGTGTAATCGACGCGGCCCTCGTAACCGAATGCGCCGAGCGTCGCGAACCCCTGCGCGATGCCGATGCCGAGGTCGAGATCGTAGCCGAGCCTGGACCACTGGGCGCGCAACGGCGCGAAACTGCTCCTGCATGGCGAGCGCCATCCGCGCCGCGCGCTTCGCGGCATCGGGCACGGGCAGCGGGTCGTTGAAGAAGAGCAGGATGCCATCGCCGGCGAAGCGGTCGACGGTGCCTCCGAATCTGGCGATCAGCGCTCCCATGGTCGCGTGGTACGACTTCAGCACCGACTCCACTTCCTCCGGCTCGGCCGAGTCCGTGAACGCGGTGAAGCCGCGCAGGTCGACGAAGACGTAGCAGATCTCCCGCCGGTGTGGCGCGAGTATCGACTTCCCGCCGGCCGACAGGATCGCATCGGCGACGGCGGGCGCGAAGAAGCGCTTGAGCTGTTCCATCCCCTGGAACTGGGCGACCTGCTCGGCGACGCGCTCCTCGAGCTTCAGGTTCCAGTCCTTCAACGCCTCCGCCTGGCGCCGCACCTCGTCCTGCAGGGACTTGATGCGCAGCAGCGAGCGCACGCGCGCAAAGAGCTCGGCCTGGTTGATCGGCTTCGGCAGGAAATCGTCGGCGCCGGCCTCGATGCCCTTGACCCGTTCCTGCTGCGGATCGAGCGACGTGACGAGGATGACCGGCAGCAGGGATGTTTGCGGATCGGCGCGGAGCTGCCGGCACACGTCGTAGCCGGAGAGGCCCGGCATCATGACGTCGAGCAGCACCAGGTCGGGCTGCTCGGACGCCACTTTGACCAGCGCCTCCTCGCCGTTCACCGCCGTCGCGACCGCGTAGCCCTTGACCGCGAGCAGGTCGGCCAGCAGCTTGACGTTGTGCGGCGTGTCGTCGACGACCAGCACTTTGGCCGGAGCAGTCATGGCGGCCGGCCGATCATGAGGTCTTCTCGAGCATTGCGCGCACCGTCTCCAGGAACTCCTTCAGGTTGAGCGGCTTGCCGAGGTAGCCGTCGAATCCCGCCTCGGTGATGTGCTTGCGGTCCTGCTGCATCACGGACGCGGTGACGGCGACCGCGGGAATCGCCGCCGTCTCCGGATTCGCGCGCAGCACGCGCAGCGCCTCGATGCCGTTGATGCCCGGCAACTGGATGTCCATCAGGATCAGGTCGGGCTTGCGCTCGGCGCGCGAGGCGAATGCCGTCCTCGCCGGTGATCGCTTCGATCGTGGCGTAGCCCTTGGCCTGCAGCACGTCACGGACGAGCTTCATGTTCTTCTCGTTGTCTTCGACGATCAGTATCAGGCTCATGGTGCACCCCTTCGCTCGCGCCTCCCTGCCGGACCGTCGGCGCTCATCGTTTCACCGGAATGGTAAACGTGAACGTCGAACCCTTGCCGGGCTCGCTTTCCAGCCAGATGCGGCCGCCGTGCAACTCGACGAACTTGCGCGTGAGCGCGAGCCCCAGGCCCGTGCCCTCCTGCTTGTTCGTGTAATGGCGTCCGACCTGCCGGAATTCCTCGAACACCGCTTCCTGGTCCTCCGCGGCGATGCCGATGCCCGTATCGTGCACCGCGACGACGATGTTGTCCGCATCGCGGCGCGCGCTCACCTCGATCCGCCCGCCGTCGGGCGTGAACTTGACCGCATTGGTCAGCAGGTTGAGCAGAATCTGCTTGAATTTGCGCTCGTCGGCAACCGCTTCGCCCAGCTCCGGGTCCGCGTCGAGCGCCAGCGCGATGCGCATGCCGCTGCGCGCGCTCGCGGATCAGCGTCATCGCGTTGGCGATCGCCGACGGCAGGTCGAACGTCGCCAGATCGAGCTCCATGCGGCCGGCCTCGACCTTCGACAGGTCGAGGATGTCGTTGATCAGCGTGAGCAGGTGCCTGCCGGAGGAGTGGATGTCCTTCAGGTAGTCGTCCTGCTTTTCGTTGAGCTCGCCGAACAGGCGCTCCAGCAGCACCTCGGAAAAGCCGATGATCGCGTTGAGCGGCGTGCGCAGCTCGTGCGACATGTTGGCCAGGAACTCGGACTTGTGCTGGTTGGCGGTCTCGAGCTGCCGGCTCTTGTCCTGGATTTCGCGGAACAGGCGCGCGTTCTGGATCGCGATCACCGCCTGGTCGGCGAAGGTCCTGAGCAGCGCGATGTCCTTGTCGGAGAAGGGTCCGACATGGTCGCGGCCGACGAAGATGGCGCCGATGCCCCGGCCTTCCCAGAGCATCGGGGCGAAGATGATGGCGCGAATCCCCGTCGCGCTCGCAGCCGCGGCGCACGCCGGACGGCACATTGTTGCCGTTCGGCGACATCCGGAAAGTGCAGGACGGTGCGGCGAAGGATCGCGGCACCCGTGCCCGTTTCCGCGTCGACCACGACGGCCGTTGATGACCTGTTGCAACTGGTCCTGCCCCGGACCGTGATAGGCCGCCACGCGAATCAAACCGTCCTCGTCGACGAGATTGATGCCGATCATCGTGCCGGCGAACAGTCGCTCGCAGCTCGACAGGATCTTGTCGAACACCGGCGTCGTGTCGGCGATCGAGCTGCTGATCGCCGCAAGCACCTCGCCCGAGGCCCGCTGCTGTTCGAGCGCCTCCTTCGTCTCGTTGAACAGGCGCACGTTCTCGAGGGCGATCGCCGCCTGGTCGCCGAAGGTTCGCAGCAGCGCGATTTCCCGGTCGCTGAACGGCCGCACGTCCTGCCGGCGCAGCAGAATCGTCCCGAACGGCTTTCCTTCGCGAAAGAGCGGCGTGACGACCACGGTGCGATGGCCGAGGCGCTCCGCGATCTCGTGACTCAGCGGGTACTCGGCGCCGGCCGCCAGGAGGTCGGGCACCTGGATCGTCTGCGCTCGAGCACGGCGCGGCCGGACAGCGACTCGCGGTTGATCGGCAGCGCATCGACGTTGCGCACCGGATCCGGCGTCGGCCCCTTCGATGCCAGCAGCCGCAGCATGTCGCCGTCGGTCAGGTACATCGACGCGACCGAGGCGTCGCACAGTCTCGCCGCGCGCTCGGCGATCGCCTCGAGCACCGGCTGCACGTCGGTCGGTGAGCTGGAGATGACGCGCAGGATCTCGCTGATTGCCGTCTGCTGCGTCGAGCGCCTCCTTGGTCTCGTTGAACAGGCGCACGTTGTCGATGGCGATCGCCGCCTGCCGGGCAAAGGTCTGCAGCAGCGCCACCTGGTCGGGCGAGAACTGCCGCGGCTCGCGGCGCCAGATCAGCAGTCCGCCGTACGCGCTTCCTTCGCGCATCAGCGGGACCGCGAGGATAGCCCGGAAGCCGAAGCGCTTCTGGTGGGCGCGCGCGCCCGGGTAGTCGGTATCGAGCAGCGGAACGACGTCGGCGTAATGGAGCGTCTCGCGGTCGATGCACGGCGCGGCCGATGATGAGCGTCCGGCTGAGCTGGAGCGGCGTCCTGATGAGCTCGCCGGGATCGTCGAATCCCGTGCCGATTCCATGATCGGTCGTGTAGGCGGCCACGGCCTTGAGCGCACCCGCATCGACCAGCACGACGAAAGCGAACGGCGCGTCGCACAGATGCGCCGCCCGTTCCGCAACCGCGTCGAGCACGGGCTGGACATCGGTCGGCGATGCCGACGTGACGCGCAGGATCTCGCTGATCGCCGTCTGCTGCTCGAGCGAGCTCGTGAGCTCGTGCGTGCGCTCCTCGACCTTGCGCTCGAGGCCGGCGTAGGACTCCCGCAACTGCGCCGTCATCCGGTTGAACTGCTCGGCGAGCCCCTCCAGCTCGTCGCCGGTGCGCACCACGATCTGCTGGTCGAGGTCGCCCGCGCCGATCCGACGTGCGCCCTCGTCGAGCGTGCGGATCGGACGCACCATGCCGCGGGCGAGCGCCAGCGCACCCGCAGCCGAGATCACCAGACCCGCCGAGCAGCAGCAATCCGGTGCGCAGGATCGACGCGTTGAGCTTCCGGTAGACCTCGGCCACCGGTTGCTCGACGAACACGTTCCAGCCCAGCGACTCGATCGGGGCGACGGAGGTCAGCACCTCGGTGCCCGCGAGATCGGTCGAGAGCATCGCGAGCTCGTCGGCACCCTGGCTGGCATTGGCCGCCTTGACGTGCGCCAGATCGGATAGGCTCGGTCTTGCGCAGCACCAGTCCGATATCGGGATCGGCAATGAGAAAGCCGTTGCGCGTCGACGACGTACGCCTTGCCTTTCTCGCCGATCTTGATCCGCGATACGACGTCCCAGATGAACTTCAGGTTGACGTCGGCGACCGTCACCGGCCCGGCGTCGCTGCCGGAACGCATCGCGATCGTCATGTAGGGTTCCGTTTCCTTGCGGAAGTACACCGACCCGTACCAGGGTTGCCCGCGCCTGGCGTTGCGGAACGCCGGCTCCTGCGATCGATCCTTTCCCGAGGCGACGATGTCCATCCCGAGGCGCGAGACGGCGATCGTCTCGCGTCCGGCGGCATCGAGCTGCGCGATGTCGGTGATCTCCGGCGCCTGACGCAGGAGCTTCAGGAATTCGATCCGGCGCAACTCGACGTCGCTCGCGTCGACCTGCGGCAGCGCCGCGTACGCGAGCTGCTGCGAAATCTGGCGTATGTACTGCTCGATTCGGGACGCGGCAGCGAGCGCCTTTTCGTGCTGGAGGCTCGCGAGCCCCGACTTGTTCTCCTGATACGAGAAGTAGACGCTGATTCCCCCCGACGCCAGCAGCGCCATGGTGACGAGCGTAAGGATCAGGAGCAGGTACTTGCGGAACAGGCGGCCGCGATGCGCCTGCACGGGCGCGGGCTGCGCTGTGTCGACGGAGGAGAGGTTGGGCATCGGTCTCGGTCGCTGTGCGCGGTCACTGTACCACCTTGTTCGCGCGCGACAGCAGCGACGGCAGGATCGGCAGGCCCCGCATCTGCTCGGTCTCCCGGTCGGTCGCCTGCCCGAGTCAGCGCTGCTTCGCGGCGATCCCCTGCGCTCTGAGCGCGTCGAGCGAGGCGTTGGGCGTGAGCGCCTGCGGATCCAGCCTGAGGTGCAGCAGGGCGGCCTTGCCGCTCGCCTGCGCGCGCTCGAACGCCGGGGCGAAATCGGCCGTCTGCAGCACGGTCTCGCCATGTGCGCCATAGGCACGGGCCAGTGCCGCGAAGTCCGGATTCGTCAAATCGCTCCCTGAAACACGTGCCGGATAATTGCGCTCCTGGTGCATGCGTATGGTCCCGTACATGCCGTTGTCGACGACCACGAAGATCACCGCGAGGCCGTACTGCACCGCGGTCGCGAGCTCCTGCCCGTTCATCAGGAAACAACCATCGCCGTTCCAGGAGACGACCATGCGCCCGGGGTGCAGAACCTTCGCTGCGACCGCCGCCGGCACGCCGTAGCCCATCGCGCCGGAGTAGGGCCCGAGCTGCGTGCCGAAGCCGCGGTAGCGAAACAGCCGGTGCAGCCACGTCGCGTAGTTGCCCGCGCCGTTGGCCAGAATCGCGTCGTCGGGCAGCCGCGCATCCAGCCACGACACCACTTGCCACATGTCGAGCGGACCCGGCACCGGGCGTGGCGCCCGCCAGGCCTCGAGGTCGGCGCGCGCGGCGGCGAGCACGCCGCGCCAGGGGGCCGTGTCCGGCGCCGGGTCGCGGTTCATCAACGCGAGGAACGCGCCCGGAGTTGCCGCGATCGCAAGCGCCGGCTGGTAGACCCGGCCCAGCTCGTCGGCGCCCGGGTGCACGTGAATCAGGCATTGCTTCGGTGTCGGCGCCTCGACGAGGGTGTAACCCGATGTCGCGATCTCCCCCAACCGCTCGCCGACGACGAGCAATACGTCGGCATCGCGGATGCGCGCGGCGAGGCGCGGATTGACGCCGACGCCGACGTCGCCCGCGTAGTTCGGGTGCCGGTTGTCGAACAGGTGCTGATGCCGGAACGCGCAGGCCACCGGGACCTCGTTCGCTTCGGCGAAGCGCTGCAGCGCCGCGCAGGCTTCGCTGTCCCAGCGACTGCCGCCGACGAGCAGCAAGGGCCGCCGGGCACCGGCGAGGAGTGCGCGTGCCGCAGCCGCCTGTGCGACATCGGGCGCCGCGGCGATCGGCTCCACGCGCACCGCATCGTCGCATTCGGCGCGAGCTGACAGCATGTCCTCCGGCAGCGCGAGCACCACCGGACCCGGCCGGCCCGACATGGCCGTGCGGAACGCGCGCGCCACATACTCGGGAATCCGGTCCGCGCGGTCGATCTGCGCGACCCACTTGGCCACGCTTCCGTACATCCGACGATAGTCGATCTCCTGAAAGGCTTCGCGATCGAGAAAGTCACCCCCGACCTGGCCGACGAAGACGATCATCGGCGTCGAGTCCTGCGCCGCCGTGTGGATGCCGATCGCGGCATTCGAGGCGCCCGGCCCACGGGTTACGAATGCGATACCCGGACGTCCGGTCAGCTTGCCATGGGCTTCGGCCATGTACGCCACGCCGCCTTCCTGCCGGCAGACCACCAGGCGCAGGCGTTCGCGGACGTCGTACAGTGCATCCAGCACGGCCAGAAAACTTTCGCCGGGGACGCAGAAGGCGTGCGTTGCCCCCTGCGCAATCAGATTGGCGACGAGGATCTCGCCACCGGTTCGAAGGACGGTCAAGGGTGTCTCCGCAGTGCCGCCGCCGCGAACTGCAGCGGGCCGGACAGCGTCCATTCTATAATCCCGATGAGCCGGCGTCGCCACCGGATTCAAGCTTCCACTTGAACTGGAGCGCCGGACAGCGCCAAGCACCATGCCGATCTCCGATCTCACCGCCGACGCCGCCTTGTTCGTTGCCGCGGCCCTCGTGCTCGCGCTCGTGACGATCTGGCTGCGCCGCGATCTGCGCAAGGGCACGGTGCAGATGGTGATCATCATGCTGGTCGGTCTTGCCGCGCTGGCACTGCTCGAGCGGTACGGCCCGGGACCGTCCGACGCGACGCTGGGTGCCATCCTCCGCGAATTGTCGCTGGTCATTCTCGCCCTCGGTGTCGCGCGCATCACCGTGACGTTCGCGTTTCGCGCCGCGCTCGGAAAGGTGGCGGTGCCGAAGATACTCGCCGACGTGCTGATGGCGCTGGTTCTCGTCGTCTTCCTGCTCTGGCGGATGACGGCGGTCGGGGTGAACCTCGCCGGCATCGTCACGACGTCCGCAGTGGTCACCGGCGTTCTCGCGTTCTCGCTGCAGGAGACGCTGGGCAACCTCTGGGGCGGCATACAGATTCAACTAGACAACACCTGCCGCCTTGGAGACTGGATCAGGGTCGACACCGTGATGGGACAGGTGATCGACATCCGGTGGCGGTACGTTGCGGTGGCGACCAACAACGGGGAGACCGTCATCATTCCCAACGGCTCGCTGGTCAAGGGACGCGTGGTCGTGGTCGCGCGCCGGGGCGACCGGCGGATTCCATGGCGCCGCGAAGTCGAGTTCGCGGTGGTCTACGACGTTCCTCCGTCACGGGTAATCACGGCGGTCGAGGCGGCGCTGCTGCGAGCGGAGATTCCCCATGTCGCGGCGCATCCGCAACTCGACGTGGTCTGCCACAGCTTCGCCGCAAATTCGTTTGAGTTCCGGGTGCGCTATTGGCTCACCGATCTGGTGCAGGACGACTGGACCGATTCGCAGGTGCGACTGCACGTCGCCGCGACGCTCGCGCGGCACCGGATGGAGATTCCCTATCCCCATCGCGTGCTGGTCAGGTCCAGGCCGCGGGATGCCCGCGACGCGCGCGAGTTCGCCGCCCGCAGCGCCACGCTGGCGCAGCTCGACCTGTTCATGCCGCTGACCGATGCCGAACGCCGGGCGCTGGCAGCCGAGCTGGCCGAATGTCCGTACGTGACGCACGACGTGATCGCGCGCCAGGGCGAGCCGGCCGATTCGCTCTTCATCCTCGCGCGTGGACACGTCGCCGTTTTCGACGACAGCAAGGGGGGTACCGGAGTGCGGGACCGCCTGGCGACGCTCGCAGCCCCGGGATACTTCGGCGAGATGGGACTGCTGACCGGGCAGGCGCGCGGCGCAACGGTGGTCGCCGAGGACGAAGTGCTTTGCTACCGACTGGAAAAGGCCGGCTTCGACGCGATACTCCAGGCGCGTCCCGAACTCATCGAGGCGCTGTCGCAGGTGGTGGCGGTGCGACAGGCGGCGAACGACGCGAAGCTGCAAACGCTCTCCGTCGATGCCCGCGCCAAGCAGGCTGTCGGGCGCGCGGCGGATCTCGTGCGGCGGATGAAGCGCTTTTTCGCAATCCAGTGAAAGGGGCGAGCGCGCCTACCGCCCCGCGATCAGATCCTCGCGCTTGAGCAGGAAGACGCCGTTGGTGCCCGTTGCGGTCTCCAGCCAAACGAACGGCATCTGCGGGAACGCGAGTTCCACGCCGGGACGATTGTGCCCGACTTCGACCACGAGCGTTCCGCCGAGATTGAGGTAGCGAGGCGCCTCTTCGAGAATCGTGCGCACGGCGTCGAGGCCGTCTTCACCGCCGGCCAGGGCGAGG
The DNA here is from genome assembly GCA_963708855.1 of uncultured beta proteobacterium. Classification (GTDB taxonomy): domain Bacteria; phylum Pseudomonadota; class Gammaproteobacteria; order Burkholderiales; family Casimicrobiaceae; genus CAIWHR01. The sequence goes on from CAVPUM010000027.1 coordinate 37,288, forward strand.
CGAGGCTCGTGCCGATATTCCGCGGGCAGCGCGGCCATCGCCACCGACGTCACGTAGGGCGGGTTGCTGATGATGAGATCGTAGCTCTTGCCCGCAAGATTTGCGAACAGGTCGGAACGGATGAGGTTGATCCGGTCCGCCAGCCCGTAATCGGCGACGTTGCGTTGCGCGACCGCGAGTGCATCCGTCGAGATGTCGACCGCGTCCACGTCGGCACGGGGGTACGCGTAGGCGAGCAGGATCGCGAGACAGCCGGATCCGGTGCAAAGGTCGAGCACGGTGGCCACGCTTTCCGGAGCGCCCGCGTAGGCCGAGAGGCCATCCGGCAGCAGTTCCGCGATGAATGAGCGCGGGATGAGGACCCGCTCGTCGACGAAGAACCGGAAATCGCCGAGCCAGGCTTCGTGGGTGAGGTATGCGGCCGGAACACGCCGGTCGATTCGCCGCTCCAGCAGCTGCGCAACCTGCGCGCGCTCCGCCAGCGTCAGCCTCGCGTCGAGGAAGGGCTCGAGGCGGTCTAGCGGCAGGTGCAGCGCATGCAGCAGCAGATAGGCTGCTTCGTCGTAGGCATTGGTCGTGCCGTGTCCGAACGCGAGCCCGGCCTCGCCGAAGCGCGACACCGCGTAACGCAGCCAGTCGCGCAGCGTCTCGAGGTCGTGCGCGGCCGCGCTCATGCCCCGTTCGCCCGTCCGGTCGGCGTACCGAGCGGGACGCCAGCGAGCAGGCGTTCGAGGATGCCGTGGTAGATGGCCGCGAGGGCACCGAGGTCGTCCGCGCGCACCCGCTCGTCCACCTTGTGGACCGAGGCATTGACCGGGCCCAGCTCGACGATTTCGCGGCAGATGTCCGCGATGAAGCGCCCGTCCGAAGTGCCGCCCGTGCAGGACAGTTCGGGCGCGATTCCGGTGACCGCCCGCACCGCCTCCGTCACCACGTCGACCAGCCTGCCGCGCCCGGTGAGGTAGGGCGGGCTGAACCCGGTCCAGGCGAGGTCGTAGTCGAGACCGTGCCGGGCAAGCAGCGCCTCGAACCGCTGCACGAGCGACTCGCGACTGCTGACCGGGCAGAACCGGAAGTTGAACGCCGCCTCGAGCGCGCCGGGAATGACGTTGGTCGCGCCGGTGCCGGCATGGAGGTTGGAGCACTGCCAGGTCGTGGGCGGGAAATAGTCGTTGCCGTCGTCCCACCGGGTGGCGGCCAGTTCGCCGAGGGCGGGCGCGGCGAGATGAATCGGATTCCTGGCGAGCTGCGGATAGGCGACATGGCCCTGGATGCCCTTGACGATCAGCGTGCCGGACAGCGTGCCGCGCCGGCCGTTCTTGATCATGTCGCCGAGACGGTCGACCGATGTCGGCTCGCCGACGATGCAGTAGTCGATGGTCTCGCCGGCTGCGGCGAGCTTCGCGACCACCTTCACGGTGCCGTCGATCGAGGGACCTTCCTCGTCCGAGGTCAGCAGGAGGGCAATCGAGCCGCCGGCCTGGGGATGGGACGCGGCGAACGCCTCGATCGCCGTCACGAACGCGGCGAGCGAGCCCTTCATGTCGGCGGCGCCCCGGCCGTAGAGAAAGCCGTCGCGCTCGGCGGGCTCGAACGGGTCCGACTGCCAGTCCGTGCGCGGACCGGTCGGCACCACGTCGGTATGGCCGGCGAAACACAGGAGCGGACGATCGACGCCACGGCGCAGCCACGTGTTCGTCACGCCGTTCATGACCAGCGTGTCGGCGCGAAAGCCCAGTGGCGCCAGACGCGAAGCGATCAGGTCCTGGCATCCCGCATCATCGGGTGTCAACGACCGGCGCGCGATGAGCGCCCGCGTCAGGCCGAGTGTGTCGGCGCGCAGGCGTTGCGACTGGTGTCGCGTGACGGGGTCCATGCGAGGAGCTGAACGTTCGCTTCGCTCGGAGTACGGCACGGAGGGAGCGGGACGCGTCGAAATCGGGCGTACGGTCAATGCGGCCGGTCGAGCATGCCGGGCTCGATCTGCAACTCCGCGAAGTCGCTGTGCGTCGGTTGCGGTTTCGCCGCGTCTTCGCTGCGCGACAGTGCCTCGACCCGGGCAGTCGGAGCGTTCTGATTGATGAGCCAGGCAAGGTTCGTGGAGGAGTCCGCGGCCGCCATCGCTTCCTCGTAGGAGACGAGCTGGTCGAGGTAGAGCCGGCACAGCGCCTGCTCGAACGTCTGCGAACCGGGGTAGAGCGATTTCTCCATCGCCTCCTTGATCTGCGTGATCTCGCCATTCTTGACGAGTTCGGCGATGAGCGAGGAATTGAGCAGGATCTCGACCGCCGGCTGGAGGCCGTTCTCCTTGTTGCGCACGAGGCGCTGCGAAACAATGGCGCGCAGGCCGATCGAAAGGTCGGACAGGAGGCCGGAGCGCGCATCGTAGGGGAACATGTTGATGATGCGCGACAGCGCGTGGTAACTGTTGTTCGCGTGCAGCGTGGCGAGGCACAGGTGGCCGGTCAGCGTGTGCAGCAGGGCGCTCTGCATGGTTTCGCGATCGCGGATCTCGCCGATCATGATGAGGTCGGGCGCCTCGCGCAGCGCGTTGGCCAGGGCGTTCGTGTAGTTCAGCGTATCCACATTGAGCTCGCGCTGGTTGACGACGCTCTTCTTGTGCCGGAACAGGTACTCGATCGGATCCTCGACCGTCAGGATGTGGCCCGTCTTGTGCGTGTTGCGATGGTCGATCATCGCCGCCAGCGTCGTCGACTTCCCGGAGCCGGTTGCGCCGGAGATCAGCACGAGTCCCCGCTTTTCCATCACCAGATCGAGCAGAACCGGCGGCAGCTTCAGCTGCTCGAACGACGGGATGTCGCTGCGCACATAGCGGATGACCAGCGAGATCGTGCCCCGCTGGCGAAAGATGTTGATCCGGAAGTTGCCGATGCCCGGGTCGAGGTGCGACAGGTTCATCTCGAATTCGGTCTCGAACCGGCGGGCCTGGTCCTCGTCCATCATCTCGTAGGCGACACGGCGCACCGTGTCCATGTCCATTGGCTGGTTCGTCAGGGGCATGACGACGCCGTTGATCTTCATGCTGGGCGGCGCGCCGCAGGAGATGAACAGGTCCGACGCCTGGCGTTCGGCCATCAGTTTGAAGAATCGGTCGAGAAACATCTGGAACGTCCTCCGGGCTACAATGGCGGCGCTGTCAGGATCGATTGTCAGCGCCGCATACCCGAATGATGATGTCATGAATTGACGGGGAGTACCAGCTGACCCGTACCCCGCCGGCGTCCCCGGCGAGGACGGTGATGCGCATACAACACACGGGCTCCATTCGCCCTCACGCAGCAGCCAGCTTTCGACCCGATTCCCGATCCGCCCCATGCTCGCAATCATCGGCGGCAGCGGCCTCACCCGCCTGTCAACACTTTCCGTCGCCCACCGCGAGGTGGTGCGCACACCCTACGGCGAGCCCTCGTCGGCGCTGCTGTTCGGCCAGATCGCCGGGCGCGACGCCGTGTTCCTCGCCCGCCACGGCCATGGCCATACCATCCCGCCGCACCGCGTGAACTATCGGGCCAATCTGTGGACGCTGAAGAACCGCGGTGCGACTGCGATACTCGCCGTGGCCTCCGTCGGGGCCATTCGCGGGGCCGCACCCGGCGACCTCGTGCTGCCGCATCAGCTCATCGACTACACGCACGATCGCGAGTCGACCTTCTTCGACGGCGGCGATCAGCGCGTCGTGCACGTGGACTTCACCCATCCCTATTCGCCGCCCCTGCGCGAGAAGTGCCTGTCCGCCTCGCGCACGGCCGCCATTTCCCTCGCCGACGGCGGCGTGTACGGCGCGGTGTCGGGCCCGCGTCTCGAAACGGCCGCTGAAATCGATCGCATGGACAGGGACGGCGCGACGCTCGTCGGAATGACCGGCATGCCCGAGGTCGCGCTGGCGCGCGAGCTGGAGTTGCCCTATGCGGCCATTGCGGTGGTCGTCAACCATGCGGCGGGGCGCGGCGATTCGTCGCAGCAGGTTTCGATGGAAGGCATCACGAAGGTGCTGGAGTCGGCGATGGTCAAAGTGCGCGCGCTGCTCGACCACGTCACGCCCCTGATCTGACCGGGACCGGGATGATCCGCGAGGTTCTGCGCATGGGCGATCCGCGGTTGCTGCAGCGCTCGTTGCCGGTCGAGGCCTTCGGCACGCCCGAGCTCGAAGAGCTGCTGCAGGATCTTCGCGACACGATGGCCGCCAGAAGCGGTGCCGGTCTCGCCGCGCCGCAGATCGGCGTGCTGCGGCAGGTGGTCATCTTCGGCGTGGAGAGCAGCGACCGTTATCCGGACGCCGAGCCGGTGCCCTATACGGAGCTCGTCAATCCCGTGCTGACGCCGCTATCGGACGCGATGGACGAGGATTGGGAGGGATGCCTGTCGGTCCCCGGGTTGCGGGGCGTGGTGCCGCGCTACGCGCATCTGCGCTACGAGGGGGTCGATCCGGCCGGCCGCCCGCTGCGGCGCGAAGTCACCGGATTCCATGCGCGCGTGGTCCAGCACGAATGCGACCATCTGCTCGGCATCCTGTATCCGATGCGAATGCGCGACCTGTCCCGGTTCGGCTTCACCGAAATCCTGTTCCCCGACAGCGCGCCCGACGAATAGGAAGCGGACAGATCTCCATCACACCTGGGGAAAAGTCGGGGTGCTGTCCTGTGTTTCAGGTCCCATTTCAGAGTCGCAGCTGCTCGTAGATCGCGGTTTCCAGGCGCAGCAGCGCCTGCTCGTCGTGCAGGCGCGCCCCGTCGATCAGGAACGCATCCTCCGCACGCTCGCCCAGCGTGTTGATCTTCGCGCTCACGATGTTGATGTTGGCCCGTGCCAGCGTGTAGGCGATCGTCGCCAGCAGGCCGGGCCGGTCGCCCGCGACTATCTCGAGGATGAAGTGCATACCCTGGTCGTCGGGGAAGATCCGCACCTCGGGCGTGAGCGGAAAATGCCGGAGATGCCGGCTGGCACGACCGACGGTGGGAGCCTCCAGCGGTCGCTGGTCCGTGAGCACCTGCGCCAGCTCGAATTCGACGATCTGGATGGCGTCGCGATACGACGCGTCGGGATCCGCCGGATCGTGCACCGTGAAGGTGTCGAGCGCGTAGCCATGGCGCGTGGTGTGGATCTTGGCTTCGAGGATTGACAATCCGCGGCGCCCGAAGAAGCCGCTGATTCGCGCGAACAGATCCTTCTGGTCGGGCAGGTAGACGGCGACCTGCAGCCCGACTTCGGCACGCGACAGGCGCGCCTGGACCACCGGCTTCGCACCCGCCGGGCGCCAGTGCAGATGGCGCGCGTGCCAGGCGATCTCGTCGGCGGTATGCCGCTGGAAATAGACGTTGTCCAGCTGCGCCCAGAGCCCGCGCTCGGCGCCATCCGCCACTGCGTAGAGGCGGAGCAGCCGCTGCGCTTCGCGTTGGCGGGCGAGCAGGCTGTCGGCGAGCGTGACGCCGCCCGCCGTGCCGGCGAGTCGCGCGCGGGTCGCGTGGTAAAGGTCCTCCAGCAGCTGCCCCTTCCAGGCGTTCCACACCCTGGGGCTCGTGCCGCGGATGTCGGCCACGGTCAGCAGGTACAGTGCGACCAGCCGCCGTTCGCTCCCGACGCGTTCGGCGAACGCCGCTACGACGTTCGGATCGGAGAGGTCCTGCTTTTGCGCCGTCGACGACATGGTCAGGTGCCGGGCGACCAGCCATTCGACGAGGTCGATGTCCTCGGCCGGGAGTCCGTGCGCACGGCAGAAGCGTCGCGCCTCGGCGGCGCCCAGCGCCGAGTGGTCGCCGCCGCGGCCCTTCGCAATGTCGTGGAAGAGGCCGGCGAGGTAGAGCACTTCCTTGCGCTCGAAATCGCCGATCAGCCGCGAGCACAGCGGGTACTCGTGCCCGTGCTGCGATTCCGTGAAGCGGCGCAGGTTGCGGATGACCATCAGGCTGTGCTCGTCCACGGTATAGACGTGGAAGAGGTCGTGCTGCATCTGACCGACGATCCGGCCGAACGCCGGGACGATCTGCCCGAGGATGCCGTAGAGATTCATCCGGCGCAGCTCGTGCGTGATGCCGCGTGGTTCGCGGAGCATCGCCAGGAATCGCGCCCGGTTCGCGGGGTCGCGCCGGAAACGCGCGTCGACGCGACGACGATTGCGCCAAAGCGAGCGCAACGTCCGCGCCGACATGCCCTTCAGCTCGGGATGACGCTGCATCGTCAGGAACGCGTCGAGCATCGCCGCAGGGCGCGCTTCGAACAGCGACTCGTCGCGCACGTGCAGCAACTCGTCGATCGCCAGGAAATCGCCGTCGATGGCCACCGGCTCGGTCGGGATCGGGAAGAGCCGGGCATGCAGGTTCTGCAGCAGGATGACATTGACCTGCCGCACCATTTTCGCCGCCCGGTAGTAGCGCTGCATGAGCTGCTCGCTCGCGCGGCGGGCCGGCGTGTCGGCGAGCCCGAGCTCGTGCGCGAGAGCGCTTTGCAGGTCGAACACCAGGCGATCCTCGCGCCGACCCGCGAGATAGTGGAGCCGCACGCGCAGCGCGCCTATCAGCCGCTCCTGCCGCGACACCGTACGCGCCTCCTGCAGCGTGATCAGCCCGGCTCGCGCAAGATCGCGCCATCCACGCCCGAGACCGGCGGCCCGCGCGATCCACAGCACCGTATGCAGGTCGCGCAGCCCGCCCGGGCTTTCCTTGACGTTAGGCTCGAGGTTGTAGGCGGTGTCGTGGTACTTGAGATGCCGCTGCTGCTGCTCGAGCACCTTGGCTTCGTAGAACGACGGCACGCCAATCGCCGCGGCCACGCCGTGGCCGAAGGCGCGATGCAGCCGCCGGGATCCGGCAACAAGACGGTGTTCGAGCAGGCTCGTCGTGATCGTGACATCGGCCGCCATCTCGTCGACGCACTGGGCGATCGTGCGCACGCTGTGGCCGGCCTCGAGCCCGGCATCCCACAGCACGCCGACCAGGCATTCGACGAACGCGGTGTCCGCGGCATCGGGCGCCCCGGGCAGCAGGATCAGGACATCGACGTCGGAGTGCGGGAACAGTTGGCCCCGTCCGTAACCGCCGACGGCAACCAGCGCGGCTTCGGCAGGCGCCCCGAGGTCCGCCCAGATGCCGGCGAGCACCCGGTCCATCAGCCGCGCGTGCCCCCGCAGGAGCCGGGACGTGTCGGCGCGCGTCCGGAACGCGGCCCGCAACGCCGCGCGACCTGCGCCGAGCTCCTCGCGCCAGTGCTGCGCGACCAGCTGCGCATCGCGGACCGGGGAGCAGGCGCCGGTGGCTCCGGCATTCATGGCGAGTGCATCCGCCAGCGGTCGCATCAGGGCGCGGGCGGCGGCGCCGCTGGCGACAGGGTGAGCACCTCGTGGCCGTCGGGAGTCACCAGCACCGTGTGTTCCCACTGCGCGGACAGCGAATGGTCCGCGGTCACGATCGTCCAGCCGTCGGCGAGCGCGCGGATCGCCGCGCGCCCGGCATTGATCATCGGCTCGATGGTGAAGATCATTCCGGGCTGCAGCACGAGCCCGGTTCCGGGCCGGCCGTAGTGCACGACCTGCGGCTCCTCGTGAAATTGCCGGCCGATACCGTGCCCGCAGAACTCGCGGACCACCGAGAAATGGTGGCTTTCGGCGAACTGCTGGATCGTGTGGCCGATGTCGCCCAGCCGGGCCCCCGGCTTCACGGCACGGATGCCGCGCCACATCGCCTCGAAAGTGGCTTCCACGAGGCGTTTCGCCTGGATCGACGGGGTGCCGACATAGAACATCCGGCTCGAATCGCCGTGCCACCCGTCCTTGATCACGGTGACGTCGATGTTGACGATGTCGCCAGGTTTCAGCTTCTTGTCGCCCGGGATGCCGTGGCAGACGACGTGGTTGACCGACGTGCAGATCGACGCCGGATAGGGCCGGTGCCCGGGGGGCGCGTAGTTGAGCGTCGCCGGCACGACGTGCTGGACATTGACCTGATAGTCATGCGCGATGCGGTCGATTTCCCCGGTGGTGATGCCAGGCTGGACATGCGGCGCCAGATAGTCGAGCAACTCCGCCGCGAGGCGACCGGCCACGCGCATCAGCGCGATGTCCTCGGCGGACTTCAGCGAGACGGACACGATCGGGGCGGGGTCAGGCGCGGAGCAATTCGTTGATGCTCGTCTTGGCGCGTGTTCGCGCGTCGACCTGCTTGACGATCACGGCGCAATAGAGCTGGCACCGGTTGTCCGCCGACGGGAGGCTGCCGGCGACGACGACAGACCCGGCGGGCACGCGGCCATAGGAGATCTCGTCGGTCGCGCGGTTGTAGATCTTCGTGCTCTGGCCGATGAACACGCCCATGCCGAGCACCGCGTTCTCCTCGACGATCACGCCCTCGACCACTTCCGAGCGCGCGCCGATGAAGCAGTTGTCCTCGATGATCGTGGGGTTGGCCTGCAGCGGCTCGAGGACGCCGCCGATGCCCACACCGCCTGAGAGATGCACGTTCCTGCCGATCTGCGCGCACGAGCCCACGGTTGCCCACGTATCGACCATCGTGCCCTCGTCGACGTACGCGCCGATGTTCACGAAGGACGGCATCAGCACGACGTTCGGCGCGATGTAGGCGCCGCGGCGCGCGACCGCCGGCGGCACGACCCTGACGCCTGCAGCGGCGAGCTGGTCGTCCGAGAGGCCGGCGAACTTGGTCGGCACCTTGTCGTAGAACGCGAACGGCTCGGCGCTGCCTGCGCGGCGCTCGAAACGCATGGCGCCGGTTTCGGCGAGTCGGAACGAGAGCAGCACGGCCTTCTTGATCCATTGGCGCGTCGTCCAGGCACCGTCGATCTTCTCGGCGACGCGCAACCGGCCGGCGTCGAGGCTGGCGATCACCTGCCCGACGGCGTCGCGCACGGCGGCGGGCGCGCTTTGCGCAGAGAGCGTCGAGCGCGTTTCCCATGCGGTGTCGATCACGTGCTCGAGGTCGGTCATGGCGAAGAGGTCGGGCGAAAGGGGCGATTTTACCTCGACCGCATGCTTTCCTGCGACCCGGTGTCGGCGTTGCCGGCCAGCGCGCGACGATATAGGGGCTCCAGCAGCGCCGGCAGGATGTACATCGGCAGCTGGGCGAGCGCGAAGAAGGACGTGACCTCGACACTGGCGTGCCCCGACAGCGCGACCAGCACGAGGCCCATGTTGCAGTTGCCCGAAACGAGGCCCGCGGTGAGCGCCGTGGCGGCGCCATGGCGGCGAAACGCGAGCCAGCCCGCAGCCTGTAACGCGATGTTGAAAAGGAAAGCCAGCACGGTCGCGAGCGCTGCGTACCACGGCCGTGCAAGCGCAAACGCGGTGACGCCATCCATGATGGCAACGGCGAAGACGACGAGATTCACGACGGCAAGCCCGTCGATGAGGTCGCGCCTTGCTTCGAGTGCGGGCGGGCTCACCATGCGCCGAACGACCCAGGCGGCGAGGAAGGCGCCACCGACCATCGCCGCGAGGCGTCCCATGAAGGCGGGCAGGCTGATCGCGAGCTCGAGGTCCAGCAGGGCCAGCGCCACCGGCGGCAGCGTGAACGGCACGAGTGCCGTTGCGAAGACAACCGCAACCACGGCGAGCGTGGCGTCGAGCCCGACGAAGAGCGCGATCGCGACGCTCGACACGATGGGCGAGGAAGCCGACATCAGGATCAGCGCCTCGCGCAGGCCGGCGGGAAGGCCCAGCGCCAGCGCAGGGGTCGTGAGCGACCAGACGAGCAGCGGCGACACGCCGAGGATCCAGACGACGAGTGCCGCGACGAGGCCTGCGCGGCGCCGGCTGACGGCGATGGCGGACCAGTCGAGCCGGATCAACGCCAACGTCAGCGGTATCACCAGCGCAGGCAGAAGCAGGGGTTTGGCCAGTGCCGCGAGCGGTGGAACGAGGAATCCGATCAGGACGCCGCCGGCCATGAACTTCGTGGCGTGGCGGCCGACGAAGGCCACCGGGCGCACCGTCTTACCGCCTGCGCACGGGTATGGCGGACCGAGAGGGCCGCACGCCGGTCCCCTCAGCGCGAACGGGCGAACGTCACGATGCGCTCCACGGCCTCGGCACAGTCGTCGCGGTGCGCGACGAGAGCGAGCCGGATGTAGCCGCGGCCCGGGTTCGTCCCGTGCGCGTCGCGCGCAAGAAAACTGCCCGGGAGCACCGTCACGGCCTGCCGGACCAGCAGCTGCCGCGCGAAATCGGCATCGTCGATGGGTGTCCTCGCCCACAGGTAGAAGGCCGCATCGGGCATGGCGCAGGGCAGGACCGCCGCGAGCCTCGGTTGCAGTGCGGCGAACTTGGCCGCGTACTCGGCGCGATTGGCAAGCACGTGCGCCTCGTCGCTCCACGCGGCCATGCTCGCCGCCGCGACAGCCGGGGACATCGCCGAGCCGTGATAGGTGCGGTAGCGCAGGAACGCCTTGAGCAACGCCGCATCCCCGGCGACGTAACCGGAGCGCAGGCCGGGCGCATTCGATCGCTTCGACAGGCTGCCAAACGAGACGAGGCGTGGAAACCCGGCGCGACCCAGCGCGTGCGCTGCGGCAAGCGCCCCGAGGGGCGGTCTTGCCTCGTCGAAGTAGATTTCGGAATAGCACTCGTCGGCCGCGATCACGAAGCCGTGGCGATCCGACAGCGCGAACAGGAGCGACCACTCGGCGGCCGTCGTCACCCGGCCGGTCGGATTGTCGGGCGAGCAGACGTAGACGAGCTGGGTCCGCGCCCACACGGCGTCCGGCACCTCGCGCCAGGCCGGAGCAAAGCCGTTGGCGGCGACCGCATTGACGCAATACGGCTCGGCGCCCGCCAGCAGCGCTGCGCCCTCGTAGATCTGGTAGAACGGATTGGGCATCAGCACGGTCGCGCCCGCGCGAGCTGCCGTCGATCACCGTCTGCGCAAAGGCGAACAGCGCCTCGCGGCTCCCGAGCACCGGCAGCACCTGCGTCGCCGGATCGATGGCAACGAGCCCGTGGCGGCGAACGAGCCATGACGCGATCGCCTCCCGCAGCGCGGGCGGGCCGATCGTCGTGGGATAATTCGCGAGTCCGGGCATGGCGGCGGCGAGGGCGTCGGTAACGAGCGCCGGCGTCGGATGCCGTGGCTCGCCGATCGACAGGCTGATCGGCGCCAGCGCCGGATTGGGCGCAACGCCGGCGAACCATTGGCGCAGCCGCTCGAAGGGGTAGGGCTGCAGGCGCGACAGGCGGGGATTCAAGATGACGACGGGAGGACGGAAGCGGAAAGTATACGGGACCGGCAACGCCGCACCGAGTCGACTCGCGCGCCGGACACGCGCTCACTGGAGTACCTTCGCGCTTTGCGCTCCGGTATTCGCGCTTGGGGCGCCGGCGCGCTCATGCGGCAGGCCGCGGATGACCGGCGCAACCGCGCCCGTGTCGCCGGTGGTGCGCCCGCCGTGGGGATGGCGCGCGGCAGCCTGGTTCGCAACGTCGGCCGCCATCATGGCGCTGGCCTATGTCATCGCGCTCTGGGGCTGGCATTGGCTCCTGCCGCGCGCGCCCGTCGCGTCGACCCGCGAGGCGCCGGAGCGGTGGGCGCCGGCCATCCTCGCCTCGCCGTTGTTCGGGCGGGCCGGTGCGCCCGTAGCGGCGCCAACCACTGCCGCGAGGCGAGCCCGCGACATTGCAGGGCGACACCCGGCTGCTCGGTGTTTTCGCCGGCAGCGACGGCTCGGGTCACGCGTTGTTCCGCATCGCCGAGCGCGGGCCGGTGCTGGTGCGCTCGGGCGAGGAAATTGCCAGGGACGTGACGCTGGTGGAAGTGCGTCCCGATGGCGTGCTCATCCGGGACCACGGCGAGGTGCGCACGCTCGGACTGCGCGTGAAGGCAGCTCCGCCGAAAGCGGCGGGAGGCGGCGTCGCGCCGAGTCTCGCCTGCGCGGCGCCACCCGGATACAGCGGGCCTGTCTATCGACTGAACGCGGAACTGCTCACCGGCATCGCGGCACGCCCGGACGGCTGGAGGGCGCTCCTGACGCCGGTGGCGGGCGGCCTTGCCGTGCGCGAAGGGAACGTCGTTGCCTCGATGCTCGGGTTGAAGCCCGGCGATCGCGTCGCGCAGGCCAACGGCATCGCGCTTGCGGGCATCGACGACATCCTGGTCGCCTTCGTCAAACCGCTCATTGCGAGTCAGCCGGTCCACGTTGCGGGGATTCGCGACGGCAAGCCCGCGGCCTGGCTGTTTCTGAACGCCGGCGCCTGCCCCGGATGAGCGCGGCGACTGCTAGGCGCCCGTCCGCTGCTGCGGGCAGCCACCCGAGCAGCGCCGCCGGATGGTCGATGCCGCCGTCGGCGGGCCAGGTCTCCGGCGACTCGTGCGCTTCGATGTAACCGTAGCGGGCGACGATCGTGCGCATCCCTGCGGCGATGCCGGCCGTGATATCGCGCTCCGCGTCGCCGACGTAGACGCAACGCGCCGGAGCGACGCCGAGTTGGCCGGCCGCCGCCAGCAGCGGTGCCGGGTGCGGCTTGGGGTAAGGCGTCGTGTCGCCGCAGACCACCGCGCCGGCGCGCCCGCCCAGCCCGAGTTGCTCCAGCAGCGGAGTCGTGTATCGCGTCGCCTTGTTGGTCACGATCCCCCATTGGAGCGAGCGTGCCTCGATGGCGTCCAGCAGCGCATCGACCTCCGTGAACAGTTTCGAATCCACGCAGAGCGCGGCCTCGTAGTGCGCGAGAAACGCGTCGCGCAGCGTCGCGTAATCCGGGTGCTCGGGCGCGATACCCATGCCGACGCGCAGCAGTCCGCGCGCGCCGTGCGATGACGACGAGCGCAACGCGTGAATGGGAACCGGATCGAGACCGCGCCCCAGGCGAAGGCGATTCAGCGCGGCGCCGAGGTCGGGTGCCGTATCGGCGAGCGTTCCGTCGAGGTCGAACAGTACGGCGTCGATCGGGAGCGCGCGCGCGGCCGACTGCAGATTCAGCGCGTCACCCATTCGCGGGCCGGCGCAACGCCATCATGTAGTTGACCCCCGGATCGGAGACGAGCCGGACGGACTTGTTGAACGGGTTGTAGGCCATTCCGGTGATAGCCGCAGGTTCGAGGCCGGCGCGGCGCGCAAACGACGCCACCTCGCCGGGCTGCAGGAATTTCGCGTAGTCGTGCGTGCCCTTGGGCAGGATTCCGAGGACGTACTCCGCCGCCACCACCGCCAGCACGTAGGCCTTGAGGTTGCGGCTGATCGTCGAAACCACCACGATCCCGCCGGGGCGAACGAGCGCCGCACAGGCGGCGACGGTCGAAGCCGGATCGGGCACGTGCTCGAGCAACTCCATGCAGGTGACGACGTCGAATGCGCCCGGCATCTCGGCCGCGAGTGTCTCCGCGGCAACGAGGCGATACTCGACGGCGACGCCCGATTCGAGCTTGTGCAGCCGGGCGACACCGAGCGCCTTGTCGCCGAGGTCGATGCCAAGCGTCGCGGCACCGCGCGCGGCCATGGCTTCGGTCAGTATCCCGCCGCCGCACCCGACATCGACCACGCGCTTGCCGTCCAGTCCACCGCTCGTCCGGTCGATCCAGTCGAGGCGCAACGGGTTCATCCGGTGCAGCGGCCCGAACAGCGCGCTGTCCGGATCCCACCAGTGGTGGGCGAGCGCGGCGAACTTCCCGAGCTCGCCCGCGTCGACGTTGCCGCGGGGATGCGGTGCCGTCGAGTGCCGCGAGGCCGTGTGTGCTTTCATCGCAGCCGCTCCTGCCAAAGTCGCGCCGACGCGGCAAGCGCCGCCTCGTCGGCGGTTTGCAGCGCGCGGTGGGCAACGACCCGCTTACCGGCGACCCAGACATCGGTGACCGCTTCCCGGCCCACCGCGTGGACGAGATGGGAAACCGGATCGTAACAGGGCAGCGCCTCGAGCGCGGACATGTCCACCGCGACCATGTCGGCCTGCTTGCCGGCAGCCAGCGAGCCGATGTCGCGGTCGAGGCCCAGCGCGCGTGCGCCGGCAAGCGTTGCCGCGTCCAGCACCTGCTGCGCCGGCAGCACCGACGGATCGCCGGTCGCCACCTTTGCCAGCAGCGCGGCGATGCGCATCTCGCCGAAAAGGTCGAGCCGGTTGTTGGACGCCGCGCCGTCGGTGCCGAGCGCAACGTTCACACCGGCCGCAACGAGCGCCGGCAACGGCGCGATGCCGCTGCCGAGCTTCATGTTGGAAATGGGGCAATGCACGACGTGGCATCCCTGGGCAGCGAGCAAGCGCGATGTCGTCGGCCGCGAGATGCACGCCGTGAATCGCAATGAACTGCGGACCGGTCGCCCCGAGGTCGTGCAGGCGGCGCAGCGGCGTGCGGCCGTGCTCGGCGAGGCTCGTCGCCACTTCGTGCGCGGTCTCGGCGAGATGGGTCTGGATCGGCAGGTCGAGCTGGCGTGCGTAGACGACGATTTTCTGCCAGGTCGCGTCGCCCACGGTGTAGGGGGCGTGCGGCGACAACGAGAAAGCGAGGCTCCCTTCGTGCTTGAGCGCGTCGCGGATCTCGAGGCCGCGTGCCAGGTAGCCGTCGGCGTCCGCGGCGTACGGCGTGGGAAAATCGAGCACCGGCAATCCCAGCATCGCGCGCATTCCCAATTCAACGAATGCGCGCGCGCTCGCGTCCGGAAAGAAATACATGTCGTTGCAGCAGGTGATCCCGCTGCGCAGCATTTCGGCCGCCGCGAGTCGCGCGCCGTCATAGACGAAGTCGGGCGCAGCGAACCGCGCCTCGCGGGGCCAGATGTGCCGCTCGAGCCACACGTGCAGCGGCACGTCGTCGGCGATGCCGCGGAACAGGCTCATCGCGCCGTGCGTGTGGGCATTGACGAGACCGGGCAAAAGCGCGTGGCGCGGCAGCGCGACATGCTCGCGCGCCTCGTAGCTGAGCTCCGCCTGCCTCGAGGGCACGAGGGCAACGATGCGCCCGGCATCGACGATCAGCGCATGATCGGCAAGCGCACCGGCGGGCTCGATCGGCACGATCCAGCCGGCATCGAGGCGGAGGTCACAGGTCTGCATGGGGAGAGCGTAGCGCGGAAAGCGGGACAGGACGAAAAAAAGCCCCGCAACCGCGGGGCTTTTTTCGCAAGCGCGCGAGACTTACTTCTTCATCGCCTCGCCCTTGACTTCGACTTCGACGCGACGGTTCGGCGCGAGGCAGGCGATCAGTTCCTTCATCGCCGTCATCGTGCAGGAGACGCCAGGCACCGGCTGGGTCTTGCCCATGCCGAGGGTTTCGATCTTGTCCCTGGCGACACCCTTCGAGACCAGGTAGTTGCGGACCGCATCAGCACGGCGTTCCGACAGCTTCTGGTTGTAGGCCTGCGAGCCGATCCGGTCGGTGTGACCCGTGACCAGGACCAGTTCGAGCTTCTGGACGTCCCGCAGCCTGGCGATGATCTGGCTGTCGATCGCGGCCATGCCTTCGGGCTTCAGCACCGCCTTGTCGAAGTCGAACAGCGCCTTCGAGGCCAGCGTGATCTTCTGCACCTGCGGCGCGGGCGCCGGAGCAGGCGGCGGCGGGCGGCGGGGGCGGCGGGGGCGGCGGAGCCACTACCGGCGCGGGCGCCGGCGCAGGCGGCTTCGGCACGAGATCCGGATCGCAGGCGACGATCGCCATGGCCGGCGTCCAGTACCCCGTGCGCCAGCAGAGGTTGCCGGCGCCGTTGCGGACGACATTGTTGTCGGGCGCGCCCGTCGCCGACAGGACGTAACCGCTGTTGGTCGGGTTCGCCTGCGCTGCGACACCCGTGGAAACGCCCACGGCCATCGCGCCGACGAGGGCAACGGTAACGAAACGACGAGTCATTGTTTCACCCCTTAGGCTTTGGTTTTGGATAAGTTTTTGCGGACCCGGAATACCCGCGCGGCCGTGGAAACAAGGTGCAAACCATTGCCGCGCCTAATCCTTTGCTTCCCCGGAAAATATAGCACAGGGGTCAGGCGGGTGCAAAAGAAAGTGGGGTTTTGGCAACATCCGGCGGAAGACTGTCGCGGTAATGCAACGCCGTGATAAAATGTCGCGTATTCAAGGCTCTTTCGCGCCATCGACCGAGACTTCCGGGAGGTCGCCATGGCGAAGGAGGGCCTGCCGGCGGCGGCGCCCGATCCACGCGACCGCTGTCCGGAGCCGCCGTCCCGGGAATCCGGCGTGCGTCCGGAAATTCGGACGAACCCAGCACAGCACCCCTTCAGGAAGAAATCCGCGCCCATGGAGCAGTTTGCCAAAGAAACCCTCCCCGTAAGCCTCGAAGCGGAAATGCGGCATTCCTACCTCGATTACGCGATGAGCGTGATCGTGGGCCGGGCGCTGCCGGACGTGCGCGACGGCCTGAAGCCCGTGCACCGGCGCGTGCTGTTCGCGATGCACGAGTCGAACACCGTCTGGAACCGGCCTTACGTGAAATGTGCGCGTGTCGTCGGCGACGTCCTGGGGAAGTACCATCCGCACGGGGATTCCGCCACCTACGAGGCGCTGGTGCGCATGGTGCAGGAATTCTCGCTGCGCTATCCGCTGATCGACGGCCAGGGCAACTTCGGCTCGGTCGACGGCGACGGCGCGGCGGCGTACCGCTACACCGAATGCCGGCTGCAGCGGGTCGCGGCGGAGATGCTCGCCGACATCGACCGGGAAACGGTCGATTTCGTGCCGAATTACGACGGCAAGGAAATGGAGCCGTCGGTGCTCCCGGCGCGCTTGCCGAATCTGCTGATCAACGGCTCGTCCGGCATTGCCGTGGGCATGGCGACCAACATCCCGCCCCACAACCTGACCGAGGTTGCCAACGCCTGCCTGGCGCTCCTGGGCAATCCGGAGATGACGGTCGACGAGCTGATCGACATCGTGCCGGCACCCGATTTCCCGACTGCGGGCATCATTTACGGGCTCGACGGCGTGCGTGAAGGCTATCGCACCGGCCGCGGCCGCGTCGTCATGCGCGCCCGCACCCACGTCGAGGACCTGGAAAAGGGCAACCGCCAGGCGATCATCGTCGACGAGATCCCCTACCAGGTGAACAAGGCGAACCTGCTCATCCGGATCGGCGAGCTTGTCCGCGAAAAGAAGCTGGAGGGCATCTCGGATCTGCGCGACGAGTCGGACAAGTCCGGCATGCGCGTGGTCATCGAGTTGAAGCGCGGCGAGATCGCCGAGATCGTCCAGAACAACCTGTTCAAGCTGACGCAGCTGCAGGACAGCTTCGGCATGAACATGGTCGCGCTGGTGGACGGCCAGCCGCGCCTGCTCAACCTCAGGCAGTTCCTCGAGTACTTTCTGCAACACCGGCGCGAGGTCGTCGTGCGCCGGACGCGGTTCGAGCTGCGGAAGGCGCGCGAGCGGGGCCATATCCTGGAAGGGCTCGCGGTCGCGCTGTCCAATGTCGACGAGATCATCGCGCTGATCAAGGCGGCCGCGTCGCCGCCCGAGGCGAAGGTCACGCTGATGGCGCGGGTCTGGCGCTCGCCGCTGGTCGAGGAGATGTTGCGGCGCGCGGCGGCGGACGCCGCGAGGCCGGACGGGCTGGCGCCCGAATTCGGCTGGCACGAAGATGCGGCGCCGCCGGGTTACCGGCTCTCGGATGCGCAGGCGCAGGCGATCCTGGAACTGCGGCTGCAGCGCCTCACCGGCCTCGAGCAGGACAAGATCTTCGGCGAATACAAGGACGTGATGGCGCAGATCGTCGATTTCCTCGACATCCTGGCGAACCCTCCACGAGTGACGACCATCGTGCGCGACGAGCTCGCCGCCGTCCGGGACCAGTTCGGCGACGCCCGCCGTTCGGAGATCGTCGCGCAGGGCGTCGATCTGTCGATGGAAGATCTGATCACGCCGCAGGACATGGTCGTCACGCTTTCGCACGGCGGCTACATGAAGGCGCAGGCCGTCGCCGAGTACCGGGCACAGAAGCGAGGCGGACGTGGCCGGCAGGCGACCGCGACCAAGGAAGACGACTTCATCGATCACCTGTTCATCGCCAACACGCACGACTACATCCTCAGCTTCTCCAACCGCGGCCGCGTCTACTGGCTCAAGGTCTACAACGTGCCGCAGGGAACGCGGGCCGCCCGCGGCAAGCCCATCGTCAACCTGCTGCCGCTGCAGGACAACGAGCAGATCACCGCCATCCTGCCGGTCAAGGAGTTCACCGACAGCCAGTTCGTCTTCATGGCCACCGCGATGGGCACCGTCAAGAAGACTCCGCTGTCCGAGTTCTCGCGTCCACGGACGGCGGGCATCATCGCCGTGGACCTGTCCGACGGCGATTCGCTGATCGGAGCGGCGCTCACCGACGGCATGCACGACGTGATGCTGTTCAGCTCCGGCGGCAAGGCGGTGCGCTTCGACGAAAACGACGTTCGTCCGATGGGCCGCAACGCGCACGGCGTACGCGGGATGATGCTCGGCCGGGCCCAGCGGGTGATCTCGATGCTGGTGGCCGAGGACGAGGAACAGTCGGTGCTGACCGCGACCGAGAACGGCTACGGCAAGCGCACGCCGATCGTCGAATACACGCGCCACGGTCGCGGCACGAAGGGGATGATCGCGATTCAGCAGACGGCGAGGAACGGCACGGTGGTCGCGGCGGCGCTGGTGCGCCCCGATGACGAAGTAATGCTGATCTCCACCGGCGGCATCCTGATCCGTACCAAGGTCAGGTCGATTCGCGAGATGAGCCGGTCGACGCAGGGCGTTACGCTGATCAATCTGGGCGAGGGCGAGAAGCTCGCCGGCCTCGAGCGCGTGGTCGAGCGGGAAGACGATGACGAGTAACGCGAGGCGCGGGCTCCTGCGGTCGCGACGTTAGCCCCTGCCTCCGGACGGCGCCAAGAGATGCCTGCATCGGACGATCGCGAAACCGACCTTGCCCGCCACCGGGCGGCGATCGACGCGCTCGATCGCGAGATCCTCGAGCGCCTCAACGCCCGCGCGGCGCATGCGCAGGCGATCGGCGCGCTGAAAGGCGACGCCGCGGCGTACCGTCCCGAGCGCGAGGCCCAGGTGCTCTCGCGCCTGCAGTCCGCCAACCCGGGACCGCTGGCAAACGAGGCCGTCGCCGGCATCTTCCGCCAGGTGATGTCGGCGTGCCTTGCACTGGAGCGCACGCTGCGCGTCGCCTACCTGGGTCCAGCCGGCACCTTTTCGCACGAGGCGGTCGCCAAGCACTTTGGCGATTTCGTCGACACACTGCCTTGCGCGACGATCGACGAAGTGTTCCGGGCCACGGAGAGCGAACAGGCCGATCACGCGGTGGTACCCGTCGAAAACTCCACCGAAGGCGTGGTCGGCCGCACGCTCGATCTCATGTGCCAGACGCCGTTGTCTGTCTGCGGCGAAATCCGCTTGCGCATCCGGCAGAACCTGCTGTCGACGGCGGCGGCTCCGGCCGAGGTGACCCGGGTCTATTCGCACGCGCAGTCGCTGGCCCAGTGCGCGCAATGGCTCGGCCGCCACCTGCCCGGTGCAGCGCGCGTGGCGGTGGCGAGCAACGCCGAGGCTGCCCGGCTCGCCGCGGCGGAGCCCGCGTCGGCCGCCATCGCCGGCGGGCATGCCGCCGTGATCTACGGGCTCGATGTCCTGGCGTCGCACATCGAAGACGAGCCCAACAATACGACCCGGTTCTGGGTGCTGGGCCGCAACCGGGTGCCGCCATCCGGTCGCGACGAGACCTCGCTCGTGATGTCGGCGCCCAACCGACCCGGCGCCGTATATGGCCTGCTCGAGCCCTTTGCCACCCATGGTGTCAGCATGACGCGCCTCGAATCACGGCCGGCTCGAACCGGCCTCTGGGAATACCTGTTCTTTGTCGACCTCGTCGGTCACGAGACCGATGCGACGGTGGCGGCAGCACTGGCGGAGCTTCGTAAAAAAGCGCCTATGCTCAAGATATTAGGATCCTATCCTGCAGCGGTTTATTAGGAGCGTCATGAGTCCTTCTCCTGATCGCGAACGTCGCCACGATCCTTCGCTGCAGGCGCCGGCCTACGTTCGCAGTATCGCGCCTTACGTTCCAGGCAAACCTGTGGCCGATCTGGCGCGCGAATTCGGCCTGGCCGAGCGCGACATCGTCAAGCTCGCATCCAACGAGAACCCGCGGGGACCCGGCGCGGCGGTTCGCGCCGCCATCCTGCGCGCCGTCGACGAGCTCTGCCGGTATCCCGATGGCAACGGCTTTGCACTCAAGGCCGCGCTGTCGGAACGCCACGGCGTGGCCCCGGACCGGATCGTCCTGGGCAACGGCTCCAACGACATCCTGGAGCTGGTGACGCAGGCCTTCCTGCGACCCGGCGATCACGCCGTCTATTCGCGCCACGCCTTCGCCGTCTATCCGCTCGCGGTGCAGGCGCGGGGCGCAATCGGCATCGAGGTTCCTGCGCGCAACTTCGGCCACGACCTGCCTGCGATGCGCGCCGCCGTGACGCCGGCGACGCGCATCGTGTTCGTCGCGAATCCCAACAATCCGACCGGAACATGGATCGCGCCGGAGGTGCTGGAGGCGTTCGTCGCGTCGATTCCGGACGAAGTCATCGTTGTGCTGGACGCGGCCTACGACGAGTATCTCGAGCCGGCGCAGCAGTCGCCCGCCGCCGCGTGGACGGGAAAGTATGCCAATCTGGTCGTTTCGCGCACTTTTTCCAAGGCATACGGCCTGGCCGCGCTGCGCGTCGGCTACGGGATCATGCGCGCGGAGGTCGCCGGGATGCTGAACCGCGTGCGGCAGCCGTTCAACGTCAACGCGCTCGCGCAGGCCGCGGCGGTGGCCGCGCTGTCCGACACGGAATACGTCGATGCGAGCCGCGCGCTAAACCGCGCAGGCATGCGCCAGCTCGAGGACGGCGCGACGGCGCTGGGCCTCGCGTTCGTACCGTCGCACGGCAACTTCCTGCTGTTGCGCGTCGGCGATGCGGAGCGCGTGTTCCGGCGCCTGCTGGAGCAGGGCGTGATCGTGCGCCCGGTCGCCAACTACGGGCTGCCGGAGTACCTGCGCGTCACCGTCGGCATGCCGGCCGAGAATCATCGCTTTCTCGACGCCCTGCAATCGGCGCTTGCGCCCTGACCCCCGGGCCTGACCGAACCCGCCGTGAGCGCAGGCGCCCCCCGCATTGGCAGGCTCGTCGTGGTCGGTGTCGGGCTCGTCGGCGGCTCGTTCGCGCTGGGGCTCAAGGCGGCGGGCCGCGTCGACACCGTCGTCGGCGTCGGGCGCGGGCGCGTGAACCTCGAAGCCGCGGCCGCGCTCGGCATCATCGACCGTGCGATCATGATCGACAGCGACTGGACGCGCGAGCTCGCCGACGCCGATCTCGTGCTGCTGGCCACGCCGGTGGCGCAGTTCCCCACGCTGTTCGAAGCCATGGCCGGCCGGCTGCCGCCGCAGGCGGTGCTGACGGACGCCGGAAGTACCAAGCAGAACGTGATTGCCGCCGCGCGACTGCACCTGGGCGCGGCATTGGCGCGATTCGTGCCGGGGCATCCGATCGCCGGTACCGAGCACACGGGCGCGGCAGCCGCATTCGCGACGCTTTATCGCGATCGCAACGTCGTGCTGACGCCGCTCCCTGAAAACGATCCGGCTGCGGTGGCCCTGGTCGGGGCGCTCTGGACCGCATGCGGCGCCCGGGTGCGGGAGCTCGATCCCGCAACGCACGACCGGATCTTCGCCGCCGTCTCGCACCTGCCGCATCTGCTCGCTTTCGCGCTCGTCGACCTGCTCGCGGCACGTCCGGATGCCGCCGAGGTCTTCCGCTACGCGGCGAGCGGGTTTCGCGATTTCACCCGGATCGCCGCGGGTTCGCCGGAGATGTGGCGCGACATCGCGCTCGCCAACCGCGAGGCGCTCCTGAGCGAGGTCGACGCGTACCGGGGAGAACTCGACCGGATCGCCGCCATGGTGACGGCGGGCGAGGGCGCAGCGCTCGAAGCGGTGTTCACGCGCGCCGCCGCGGCACGTCGGGCGTGGGGCGCGCAATTCGATGCGGGTGGCGCCGTCGCGGCCGACGGCCCGCGCGAGCCGTAGGGCACCCTGGGCGATGAACGTGGCGCACGCGGCCCCCACCTCGTTTCTCGACCTGGCACCCGTGTCGCGCGCCGAGGGCGTCGTCGCCCTCCCCGGGTCTAAAAGCATTTCCAATCGCACGTTGCTGCTGGCGGCGCTTGCCGCCGGCGACACGACGCTCGAAGGCCTGCTCGACGCCGACGACGTCGACCGGATGCAGGACGCGTTGAGGGCGCTCGGCATCGGGGTCGTGCGCATCGGCGGCACGCGCGAATTCATCGTGCACGGGCAGGGGGGCACCATCCCGGTCAAGGCAGCCCGGCTGTCTCTCGGCAACGCCGGCACGGCGCTGCGTCCGCTCACGGCGGTACTCGCGCTTGCCGGAGGCCGTTACGAAATCTCCGGCGTTGCCCGCATGCACGAGCGTCCCATCGGCGATCTCGTCGAGGCCCTCCGCGTGCTGGGCGCCAAGATCCGATATCTCGGCCAAGCCGGCTTTCCCCCGCTCGGCATCGAGCCGGGCAGCGTCGGCGGCGAGGGAATGCCGGACCGGGTGAGCGTACGCGGCGACGTGTCGAGCCAGTTCACGTCCGCGCTGCTGATGGCGCTGCCGCTCGTGACCGCGAAGGGCGCGCGTGCGCTGACGGTCGATATCGCCGGCGAGCTGATCTCGAAGCCCTATGTCGCGATCACGACGCACCTGATGGGCCGCTTCGGCGTGATTGTGGAGCAGGACGACGGGCGTTCGTTTCGCGTGCCGGCCGGCGCCCGGTATGCGAGCCCGGGGTCGATCCACGTGGAAGGCGACGCGTCGTCTGCATCCTACTTTCTCGCGGCCGGAGTGATCGGCGGCGGTCCGGTTCGCGTGACCGGCGTCGGACGGCACTCGATTCAGGGTGACGTCGCGTTCGCCGATGTGCTGGCCCGGATGGGCGCGACGATCCACAGCGGCGACGATTGGATCGAGGCGCGGGCCGGCCGCGCGCTCGACGGCATGACCATCGACTGCACATCGATCCCGGACGCGGCGATGACGCTGGCGGTCGTCGCGTTGTTCGCCCGCGGGCCGACGACGCTGACCGGGATCGCGAGCTGGCGCGTGAAGGAGACCGATCGCATCGCGGCGATGGCGGCAGAGCTATTCAAGCTCGGGGCCACCGTCGAGGCTGGCCACGACCACCTCACGGTTCACCCGCCGGAAACGCTAACGCCCGCGACCATCGCGACCTACGACGATCATCGGATGGCGATGTGTTTCTCCCTCGCGGCGCTGGGCGGCATCGCGATGCGCATTGCCGATCCCGATTGCGTGCGCAAGACCTTTCCCGGTTACTTCGAGGCGCTTTCGAAGGTGCTGCATCGATGACGGTTGACGTGCCCGTGATCGCCGTCGACGGCCCCGCCGCTTCCGGCAAGGGGACCATCGCGGCCGGGGTCGCCCGCGTGCTCGGCTTCCACCTGCTCGATAGCGGATCGCTCTACCGGCTGGTGGCGCTGAAGGCGATCGAAACGGGTACGGCATTCGACGACCCCGCCGCGCTCGCGGCGGCCGCGGGCGCCCTCGACGTTGTGTTCGGCGAAGGGCGGATCCGGCTCGGCGGCAGGGACGTCACGGACAGGATCCGCGGCGAGGACGTCAGCGCCGCGGCCTCGCAGGTTGCCGTCCATGGCGCCGTGCGCACAGCGCTGCTCGAGCGGCAGCGCGCTTTCCGGCGCCGCCCGGGTCTGGTGGCCGACGGACGTGACATGGGCACCGTGGTCTTTCCGGACGCCCGGCTCAAGGTGTTCCTGACGGCGAGTCCGGAGGAACGGGCGGGCCGGCGCCATAAGCAGTTGATCGAAAAAGGAATCTCCAGTACAATTGAAAGTCTTTTGCGTGATATCCGGGAGCGCGACGCCCGCGATGCCAAACGGGCCGTGGCCCCGCTGGCACCTGCGGCAGACGCGGTGATCCTGGATACCACCGGCATGACCATCGCCGCCGCAGTTCGCTACGTGCTCGACCGGTTCCAGACCATGGAATCGGGGCATCCGGCAGCGCCCGCGGGCACGTTGGAGCGTTGAAATGCCCGGCGTCGCCGGGCCGTACCGAAGGGCCGTACCCGCGCGCTGTAGCCGGCGCACGAGACGGATTCGACCACCCGCCCGCCGCACGAGAAAAAGGGTTCTCGCAACCGGCGGCCTAGCAAAGTGAAGGAACCAACCCCCATGGCTACCGCCATTTCCAGCACGACCTCCGGCACCTCCGCTCCTCCGATGGAAGACTTTGCCGCACTGTTCGAGGAATCCCTCACGCGGCAGGAGATGCGCCAGGGTGAGCTCATCACCGCCGAAGTCGTCCGCGTCGACTTCAACATCGTCGTCGTCAACGCCGGACTCAAGTCCGAAAGCTTCATCCCGATCGAGGAGTTCAAGAACGACAAGGGCGAGATCGAGGTCAAGGCCGGCGATTTCGTCACCGTGGCCATCGAAAGCCTCGAGGACGGCTACGGCGAAACCAAGCTTTCGCGCGACAAGGCCAAGCGCCTCAAGGCCTGGCACGACCTCGAAGCGGCGATGGAGCAGGGCACCATCGTGTCGGGCCTCGTCACCGGCAAGGTCAAGGGCGGCCTCACCGTGATGGTCAACGGCATCCGCGCGTTTCTCCCCGGATCGCTCGTGGACATCCGCCCGGTCAAGGACACGACGCCGTTCGAATTCAAGGCGCTCGAGTTCAAGGTGATCAAGCTCGATCGCAAGCGCAACAATGTCGTCGTGTCCCGCCGCGCCGTGCTCGAGGCGAGCCTGGGCGAGGAGCGCGAGAAGCTGCTGTCGACGCTGCAGGAAGGGGCGGTCGTCAAGGGCATCGTCAAGAACATCACGGATTACGGCGCGTTCGTCGACCTGGGCGGCATCGACGGCCTGCTCCACATCACCGATCTCGCCTGGCGCCGGGTCAAGCATCCGTCGGAAGTGCTCGCGGTCGGCGACGAGGTCACCGCCAAGATCCTCAAATTCGACCAGGAGAAAAACCGCGTGTCGCTCGGCATGAAGCAGCTGGGCGAGGACCCGTGGGTCGGCCTGTCGCGCCGCTATCCGACGGGCACCCGGCTCTTTGGCAAGGTCACCAACATCACCGACTACGGCGCATTCGTCGAGATCGAATCCGGGATCGAGGGTCTCGTGCACGTGTCCGAGATGGACTGGACCAACAAGAACATCCACCCGACCAAGGTCGTGCAGCTGGGCGACGAGGTGGAGGTGATGATCCTCGAAATCGACGAAGACCGCCGCCGGATCTCCCTCGGGATGAAGCAGTGCATGTCGAATCCCTGGGACGACTTCGCGATGAACAACAAGAAGGGCGATCGCGTGACCGGACAGATCAAGTCGATCACCGATTTCGGCGTGTTCGTCGGGCTGCCCGGTGGCATCGACGGGCTGGTGCACCTGTCCGACCTCTCGTGGTCGCTGCCCGGCGAGACCGCCGTGCGCGACTACAAGAAGGGCGCCGACGTCGAGGCCGTGGTGCTGGCGATCGACGTCGAGCGCGAGCGCATCTCGCTCGGGATCAAGCAGCTCGATGGCGACCCCTTCACCAACTACGTCGCGATCCACGACAAGGGCAACATGGTCAAGGGAATCGTGAAATCGCTCGACGGCAAGGGAGCGGTCATCGCGCTCGACGGCGACGTCGAAGGGTACCTGCGCGCATCGGAAGTCGCGCGCGACCGCGTCGAGGACATCCGGACGCACCTGAAGGAGGGCGATCCGGTCACCGCCATGATCATCAACATCGATCGCAAGAATCGCAGCATCAATCTCTCGATCAAGGCGAAGGATCACGCCGAGGAAACGGAGGCGATCCAGAACGTCAAGGCGGATACGTCGGGCACGAGTTCGGGGACCACCAATCTCGGCGCGCTGCTGCGAGCCAAGATGGACAACAAGACGACCGAATAAGCAGGTCCCGTGATGACCAAATCGGAGCTGATCGACCGCCTCGCGGCGCAGTTCCCGCAGCTCGTCGCCAAGGATGCAGAACTCGCGGTCAAGATGATCCTCGAAGCCATGGCCGAGAGCCTGGCAAAGGGGGAGCGCATCGAAATCCGCGGGTTCGGCAGTTTCGGCCTGAACTACCGCCCGCCCCGAACCGGACGCAACCCCAAGTCCGGCGACAAGGTGCAGGTGCCGGAAAAGCACGTCCCGCACTTCAAGGCCGGCAAGGAACTGCGCGAGCGGGTCGATTTCAAAAACCCCGCATGATCCGAACCGGGCGACACGGTCAGCGGCGTGCTCCGGCACGCCATTGACGGTGCCGCCCGGTTCCCTTTGTCGAGGACGCGATGCAAGTTCTGCGCTGGGTCGTCGGTAGCACGCTCTTTCTGGCGCTCCTGTTCCTGTCGCTGCAGAACTCGGACCTCGTGACGCTCAAGTTCTACCACTGGTGGAGTTGGCAGGCGCCGCTCATCTTCGTGGTCTTGATCGCCTTCGTGATCGGCGCCGCGGCCGGGCTGCTTGCCGGCGCGGTCCGCACGGCCCGGCTTTCCCGCCAGCTCGCGCGGCTGCGGCGCGAGCACCGCGGCCGCGACGGCGCGCCGCCGGCCGATTGGGCGCGAACCGGCACCGTGCCCGGAACCACGCCCGGATCCGGGCCCGGCTTCGAACCCGTCGATCGTCCGTAGCCGGACGGGAGCCCCTGAGCGATGGATTTCGAGCTGTGGTGGCTGCTGCCGATACCCGCTGTGTTTTTCGGGTTGGGCTGGATCGCCGCGCGGATCGACATCAAGCATTTGCTGCGCGAATCGCGGGCGCTGCCGCTGTCGTATTTTCGCGGTCTCAATTTCCTGCTGAACGAGCAGCCGGACAAGGCAATCGAATCCTTCATCGAGGTCGTCAAGGTCGATCCGCAGACGATCGACCTGCACTTCGCGCTCGGCAGCCTGTTCCGGCGGCAGGGCGAGATCGACCGGGCGACGCGGATGCACCAGAACCTGCTCGACCGGCCGGACCTGCCCGCGGACAAGCGGCAGGCGGCGGTGTTCGAGCTCGCCCAGGACTTTCATCGCGCCGGGCTGCTCGACCGGGCCGAGGAGTTGTTCACGAAGCTCGACGGCTCACCGTTCGAGCATGCATCGCTCGGGTTCCTGATCTCCATCTACGAGCAGGAGAAGGACTGGCCGAAGGCGATCGCGGTCACGCGGCGCATGGAAGCCATCGCCAAGCGGCCCTACTTCAAGGAGATCGCGCATTACGATTGCGAGCTCGCACAGGCGCAGCTCGTCAAGGACGACATCGCTGGTGCGCGCGCCAACATCGATCTGGCGCTCGCCGAATACAGGGCGTGCGCCCGCGCGACGATGCTGCTCGGCGATCTCGAGCTGCAGCGAGGCGATGTGCCCGCCGCGATCGACGCGTGGCAGCGGATCGAGTCGCAGAACCCGGCCTTTCTGTCGCTCGTCGCCGAGCGCCTCGCCGACGCCTACCGGCGCCAGTGCGCGACCGCGCAGGCGCTGCGCGTGCTCGGAGCCTACCAGCAGCAATACCCGTCGCTCGATCTGCTCAACACGGTGTTCACGCTGACACTGGCCGAGGAGGGATCCGAAGCGGCCGGTACCCTGATCAAGGAGGAGCTCACGCGCAACCCGACGCTGCTCGGCCTCGATCGCCTGCTCGAGGCGCAGTTGCTCGTCGCCCCGGCCGAGCGCAGGCACGACCTCGAGCTCGTGAAGCAGCTCGTCGGCCAGCACATCAAGCGCCTAGGCTTGTACAAGTGCGATCAATGCGGCTTCCGCGCCCGGCAGTATTATTGGCGTTGCCCCGGCTGCGGCAAGTGGGAAACATACTCGCCGCGGCGCACCGAGACCCCCGATGGTTACGCCTGAGCGCGCCGGCGCCATGAGCCCGCCGGGCCACCCCAAGCGCGGAGGTACAACAGTGAACCCGCCCGACCCGCGCGTGATCGTCGCGCTCGATTTCGCCAGTCCGATGCATGCGATGGCGCTCGCCGATCGTCTCGACCCCGCGGCCTGCGCGCTCAAGGTGGGCAAGGAGATGTTCGTCGTCGCCGGGCCCGAGCCCGTCCGCTGGTTGGTCGCGCGCGGCTTTCGCGTCTTTCTC
Organism: uncultured beta proteobacterium; assembly: GCA_963708855.1. Lineage (GTDB taxonomy): Bacteria > Pseudomonadota > Gammaproteobacteria > Burkholderiales > Casimicrobiaceae > CAIWHR01. Next base: position 65,356 of record CAVPUM010000027.1, read on the forward strand.
GACCTCAAGTTCCACGACATTCCGAACACCGTCGGGCAGGCCTGCGCAGCGGCCGTGCGCCTCGGAGTCTGGATGCTGAACGTCCACGCCGCCGGAGGAGCCGCCATGCTGGCGGCGGCGCGCGCCGCAGTCGATGCCGTCGCGGCGGAGCAGGGCGGGCCGAAGCCGCTGCTGATCGCGGTGACGGTGCTCACGAGCCTAGGCGACGCGGACATGCGGGACACGGGAATCGAGGGCAAGGCGGCGCAGCAGGCGCTGCGGCTCGCGCTGCTTGCGGCCGGGCGCGGCCTCGACGGCGTCGTCTGCTCGGCGCAGGAGGCGCCGGCGTTGCGCTCGGCGCTGGGGCCCCGGTTCAGGCTCGTCACGCCCGGCATCCGGCCGGCCGGCAGTGCCAAGGACGATCAGTCGCGGATCATCACGCCCCAGGCCGCCATCGCCAACGGCGCCGACTATCTGGTGGTCGGGCGACCCATCACGCAGGCGAAGGACCCCGTCGCGGCGCTCGCCGCCATCAATGCATCGCTGGGGGTTGCAGCATGAAGATCACCGTGATCGGGACCGGATACGTGGGTCTTGTTACCGGAACCTGCCTCGCCGAGGTCGGCAACGACGTGCTGTGCGTCGACGTCGACGAACGCAAGATCGATATCCTGAATGAGGGCGGGGTCCCGATCCACGAGCCCGGACTCGCGGCCATGATCGGCCGCAATGTCGCCGCGGGTCGTCTGCGCTTCTCCACCGACCCGGATGCGGCGGTCAGGCACGGCGCGCTGCAGTTCATCGCCGTGGGCACCCCGCCCGGAGAGGACGGCTCGGCGGACATGCAATACGTGCTTGCCGCGGCGCGCAACATCGGCCGCCGGATGAACGGGTTCAAGGTCGTCGTCGACAAGTCCACGGTGCCGGTGGGAACCGCCGATCGTGTGCGCGCCGCCATCGCCGAGGAACTCCGGGCACGGGGCATGGACACCCCGTACGCCGTGGTGTCCAATCCGGAATTCCTGAAGGAGGGCGCGGCGATCGATGACTTCATGAAGCCCGACCGTGTGGTGATCGGCGCCGACGACGAGCGCGCGATCGCCATGATGCGCGCCGTCTACGCGCCCTTCCAGCGCAATCACGAGCGGTTGCTGGTGATGGACGTTCGCTCGGCCGAACTCACCAAATATGCGGCCAACGCGATGCTCGCGACGAGGATCTCGTTCATGAACGAGCTCGCCAACCTCGCCGATACGCTCGGGGCGGATATCGAGCACGTGCGGCAGGGCATCGGCTCGGACCCGCGGATCGGCTGGCAGTTCCTGTATCCGGGTGTGGGTTACGGCGGCTCGTGCTTTCCCAAGGATGTGAAGGCGCTGCAGCACACGGCCACCGAACTCGGCCGACCACTCAAGATCCTCGGCGCCGTCGAAGCCGCGAACGAGGCGCAGAAGCTCCGGCTCGTGGAAAAGATCATCGCGCGCCTTGGCGCGGATCTCGCGGGGCGCCGGTTCGCCCTTTGGGGACTCGCCTTCAAGCCGAACACCGACGACATGCGCGAGGCGCCGTCGCTCGAGATCATCGCGGCGCTCGCGGCGCGCGGGGCCGACATCGTCGCCTACGATCCCGTTGCAATGCCGGAGGCGCGGCGCGTTTTCGGCGACGCTCCGCACATCACTTACGCCCCCACGCCGATGGACGCGGTCGCCGGAGCCGACGCGCTCATCGTCGTCACCGAATGGAAAGAGTTCCGCAGCCCCGACTTCGATGCGCTTCGCGCCGCGCTGAAGCTGCCGCTCGTGTTCGACGGCCGCAATCTGTACGAGCCAGCCGTCGTCCGTGCCGCCGGACTCGAATACTTCTCGATCGGACGCCCGTAGACGCCGTGCGCAAGAACGACGCGAGCTGCCGGTTCTCGGCGTGGCGCGAGCAGGTCGCGCGCACGCGCGTGCTGGTCGCGGGCGATGTCATGCTCGATCGCTACTGGTTCGGCGACGTCGAGCGGATTTCGCCCGAGGCCCCGGTTCCCATCGTCAAGGTCACGCGGACGGAGGAGCGCCCCGGCGGGGCGGCCAACGTCGCGCGGAACGCGGCCGCGCTCGGCGCGCGGACGACGCTCCTTTCCGTGATCGGCACCGACGAGCCCGGCGCCGCGCTGGAGCGCCTGCTCGCGGTCGATCGCGTGCAGACATCCTTCCTCCGCGATCCGGCGCTGCCCACCACCGTCAAGATGCGCGTCATCGGGCGCCAGCAGCAGCTGCTGCGCATCGACCTGGAGACCGCGCCCTCGCACGAACTGCTCGCGACCAAGCTGGCCGATTTCGACCGGTTGCTCGCGGACACCGATCTCGTCATCCTTTCCGACTACGGCAAAGGGGGGCTCGCGCACATCGCGACGATGATCGAGCGCGCCCGCGCCGCCGGCCGGCCGGTGCTGGTCGATCCGAAGGGCGACAACTGGGACAAGTACCGCGGTGCCACCGTGATCACGCCGAATCGCGGCGAGTTCCGCCAGGTCGTGGGCCGGTGGGAGGATGCTGCCGGAATGGCCGCCAAGGCGCTCGCCCTTCGTGCGGAGCTCGGCGTCACGGCGCTTCTCGTCACGCGCTCGGAGGAAGGAATGAGCCTCTACACGGCCGACGGCGGCGAAGACGTTCCTGCCGTGGCGCGCGAGGTCTACGACGTTTCCGGCGCCGGCGATACCGTCATCGCCGCGCTGGGCGTGTTGCTGGGCGCGGGCGCGGACCTGCGGTCGTCCGTGCGCATCGCCAACGAGGCGGCCGGCGTCGTTGTCGGCAAGCTGGGGACCGCGGTGGCCACGCCCGACGAACTGGCGTAGCGCGCCCGACGTCACGCCGTGGCCAGGGCCAGGACCGTCTACAGCTGCACCGAGTGCGGCGGCCAGAGCCCGAAATGGCAGGGCCAGTGCCCGCATTGCGCAGCGTGGAACACGCTGGTCGAAACCGTGGCGGCGCCCCCGCCGACGCGATTCCAGACGGTCGCCGGGAAAGGCAGTGCGGTGCGCGCGCTAGGCACCGTCGACGCACGAAAGAGCCCCCGGTTTCCTACCGGGCTCGAGGAATTCGACCGCGTCTTGGGCGGCGGTCTTGTTCCTGGCGGGGTCATCCTGCTGGGAGGCGACCCGGGGATCGGCAAGTCCACGCTGCTGCTGCAGGCCATGGCGGCGATCGGTGCGTCGAAGAAGGCCCTTTATGTGACCGGCGAAGAATCCGTCGAGCAGGTCGCACTGCGCGCGCAGCGCCTAGGGCTCATCAACGCGCCGGTGTCGCTGCTGGCCGAGGTGCAGCTCGAGGCGATCGTCGCCACCATCGGCAGCGAGGCGCCGGAGATCGTCGTCATCGACTCGATCCAGACTGCGTACACCGAGGCGCTGACTTCCGCGCCGGGGAGCGTCGCGCAGGTGCGCGAATGCGCGGCGCAGCTCACCCGCCTCGCCAAGCAGCGGCACATCGTCGTGATCTTCGTCGGGCATGTCACCAAAGAAGGCGCGATCGCCGGCCCGCGCGTGCTCGAGCACATCGTCGACACCGTACTCTATTTCGAGGGTGACACGCATTCGAGCTTCCGGCTCGTCCGCGCGATCAAGAATCGCTTCGGCGCCGCCAATGAACTGGGCGTGTTCGCCATGACGGAGCGCGGCCTGCGAGGGGTCGCGAACCCGTCGGCGCTCTTCCTTTCGCAGCATGGGGAGAATGTCGCCGGCTCGGCGATCGTCGCGACGCTCGAGGGCTCCCGGCCGCTGCTGGTCGAGATCCAGGCGCTCGTCGACCCAGTGCAGGGCGGGATGCCCAAGCGGCTGTCCGTCGGCCTCGATCCGCAGCGGCTCTCGCTGCTGCTCGCCGTGCTGCACCGGCATGGCGGGGTCGAAACGGCTGGTTACGACGTGTTCGTCAACGCGGTGGGCGGCGTGCGGATCAACGAGCCGGCGGCTGACCTTGCGATCCTGCTCGCCGTGCACTCGTCGCTGACGGGCCGGCCGCTGCCCGCGAAAACGCTGGTCTTCGGCGAAGTGGGATTGGCGGGCGAGATCCGGCCGGTCCAGCGCGGCCAGGAACGAATCAAGGAAGCCGCCAAGCTCGGCTTCAAGCAGGTATTAATCCCGAATCTCAACAAGCCCAAGCAAGCTACTGAAGACATGAAGGTTGTTTGCGTGGATCGCGTCGACCAGGCGCTGTCGATCCTGCGCGAGTGACGCATCGGCGAGCGCATCCCGTATTAAGGCATGTCCCGGGAAGGGGACCGGACTCCCAGCCTAGCGTTGCCTCATTGGCGTCCGGTCTGCGGCTCACCCGACGGCACGTGATGTTCCCGGATCAGCGTGCTCTTGCCGAAAAGGCTTTCGACGAGGTCGACGGCGAGCTCGGCGGTCGCGTTCCGGTGATCACAGGCGGGATTGAGCTCCGTGATGTCGAGCGACGACAGACGGCCCGTGTCGGCGACCATCTCCATGCACAGCTGCGATTCGCGATAGGTGGGGCCGCCGCGCACGGGCGTGCCGACGCCCTGCGCGATATCCGGATCGAGGAAATCGACGTCCAGGCTGACGTGCAGATGGGTTTGCGCATCGATGCCCGCCAGCGCCTGCTCCAGCGTCGGGCGCATGCCGATCTCGTCGACGCCGCGCATGTCGAATACCTCGATGCCGACCTCCCGCAGGAAGTGCTTTTCGGCAGCGTCCACGCTGCGCACGCCGACGAGCCGGATGTCGGCCGACCGCAGCGCCGGCGAAACCCCGCCCATGCGGGTCAGCGCTTCCGGGCCGTAACCGCAGAGGCACGCGACCGGCATGCCGTGAATGTTGCCGCTCGGCGTCAGTTCGGCGGTATTGAAATCCGCGTGGGCATCGAGCCAAAGCACGCGCAGCGTCCTCCCTGTTTCCCGGCATCGCCGCGCCACCGCGCTGATCGAGCCGATGGCCAGCGAGTGATCGCCGCCCAGCAGGATCGGCAGTCGCCCTCTACCGAGCTCATCGTAAACGGCGGCGTGAACCTGCTGGTTCCAGGCGATGACTTCCGGCAGGTGACGATAGCCGTCGCGCGCCGGAAGCACCGGGTTGATCGGACCGTTGAGATTGCCGCGGTCGCTGACATCGGCCACAAACCGGCGCAGGGCCTCGCCCACGCCTGCGACGCGGAGCGCGTCCGGGCCCATGTTCGCACCGCGGACGCTGGCGCCGACGTCGGTCGGGGCGCCGATGATGGTGACGGGGCACTGCTTCATGGCGGCGAGCTTACAGCAGCCAGTGCTGCCTGTGCGCGCGAGCGCCGACTCCGCCGGCGTGGGCGGGCTACTTCAGCGCATTGGACAGGAACGCCTGCAGCCGCGCGCTGCGCGGCCCCCCGAGCACGTCGGCCGGCGACCCTTGCTCTTCGATCGCACCGTTGTGCAGGAAGATCACCTGGCTGCTGACGTCGCGCGCGAAGCCCATCTCGTGCGTGACCACGATCATCGTGCGGCCGTCCTCGGCCACCGCACGCATCACGCGCAGCACTTCGCCGACCAGTTCCGGGTCGAGCGCGGAGGTCGGCTCGTCGAACAGCATCACCGCCGGTTCCATCGCCAGCGCGCGGGCGATCGCCACTCGCTGCTGCTCGCCGCCCGAAAGATGCGCCGGGTAGGCGTCCTTGCGGTGGTAGACGCCCACCCGTTGCAGGTAGCGCTCGGCCCGGTCGACAGCCTCGGCGCGCGGCAGCCCCAGCACGCGAATGGGCGCCTCGATCACATTGCCCAGGGCCGTCATGTGCGCCCAGAGATTGAAGTGCTGAAACACCATCGCGATCCGGCTGCGAAAACGCTGCAACTGCGCCGGGTCGCTCGCGGCCAGCGTGTCGGTGCGATCGCGGGCGAGCTTCAGTTCCTCGCCTTCGAGCGCGATGCTGCCCCGATTGGGTCGCTCGAGCAGATTGAGGCACCGCAGGAAGGTGCTCTTGCCGGAACCCGAGGACCCGATCATCGACACCACGTCGCCGGCCCGCGCAACGAGGCTGATGCCTTTCAACACCTCGTTGGCGCCGAAGCGTTTGTGGATGTCGCTGGCGACGAGGGTGTCCATGTCTCAGGGGCGCAGCAGTTTGCCGGTGCACGGCGGGTTGTCGCCCGACCGGCTGCATGATAAGCGATAGGGGGGCCGAGGCGCGGCGGGGGGCTGCGTTTTCGTGGCACCTGCAGCTTTTCGTGGTGCCCGGTCGCTTTGGATTCATTTACCAGAATGTCGCATAATTGTTATTATGTAAAATATAATTCGCCGCTGCCCACGGCCACGGACGTGCCCGCCCTGCATCCAGGCTAGACCAGCGGGTGCCGCCAGCGAAGGCCGGGAAATCGACTGTAGTCCCGATCCGTCGTGATCCACTCGCACAAGGACTCGATGGCCAGCGCCGCGAGATACGCGTCCGGAACGAGATTCCCCCTGGCGCCAACCTCGAGACAAAGGCGGCGAAGGATGGGCCAATGGCGCGGTCCGGGATCGACGCGAACGGTGTTCGGTGACTTGCGCAGTTTGACGTCGGTGAGAAACAAACTCAGGATTCCATGAGTTCCAGGAGTGAGGCAGAATCGTCGAGATCGACCCCGGTGCGCACGCTGTCGGACGCCGCCGCAACGCTCGCAGGTCCAATGGGAGTGAAGTACCGACAGTCCTACCGAACTTCACCCGACTGCACGACAATGGCCCCAAAGCGAGCATCGCTCCCGCGAACGGCGAGGTTCCGGGTCTTGCCTCTGGCACATGTGCTGGGCCAAGGTACCGCTTCCAATTCATTCGATACCGCTGATTCATTCGAACACGACGAGGAGAGATCATGCGACCGGTACTGTATATCGCTGTCCTGGCGCTTGTCGGCGCATCGGCGCAGGCGGCGGCGCCCGAGCAGCCGTTCTTCAACGTCGTCACGCTGGAGGCGAGCGCGACGGCCGACGTGCCCACCGATACGCTCACGGTGACGCTCTTCGTCGAGGAACAGGGGCCCGACCCCGGCGTGCTCGCGACGCGCGTCAACGCCCGGCTCGACGACGCGCTGGCGAAAGCCAGGAAGGAGCCCAAGGTCGAAGCGCGCTCGGGCAACTACCAGACCAACCCGACCTACGACCGCGCGAACCAGATCACCGGCTGGCGCATCCGCGCCGACGTCGTGCTCGAAGGCCGCGACTTCAAGGCGGTGGCGGCGCTGGCGGGCGCCCTGCAGCCGGCGCTGAAGCTGTGGTCGATGACGTTTTCGCTGTCGCGGGGCGCGCGCGAGGCGGCCGAGGCGACGCTGCTGACGGCGGCGCTGGGAAAGTTCCAGGAGAAGGCGCGCGCCGTCGCCAAAGGGCTGGGATTCCCCGGTTATGCGCTCGGGCAGATCGTCGTGCGCAGCGACGGGCCCGGTGATCGCGCCGGTGGCGTACCGCGGCGTCGCGATGTCGGCCATGGCCGAGGCTGCGCCCTCGCCTCCCGTGCCGGTCGAGGGCGGCAAGAATGCGGTGACCGTCAATGTGTCCGGATCGGTGGTGCTCGGGCCCGGCTAGTAGACGGGCTGCCGCAAACTGGCCGCGGAAATCCGCGTCGGCGAAACACGGTTGCCGATGAATCAGCCGATAGCCGTCCACGAGCTCGGCCAGCGCCCGTAGAATCGCGTCGGGGGCAACGCTGCCCCCGTGCCGACACCAAGGAACCGCATGCGCCGCCAAAGGAATGCCAAGATCGTCGCCACGCTGGGACCGGCGAGCTCGACGCCGCGCGATGATCGCCTCGCTGTTCCATCGCGGCGTCGACGTCTTCCGCCTCAATTTCAGCCACGGCACACCGGCCGATCATCGAAGGCGGATGGCCGCGATCCGTGCGGTCGAAGCCAAGGCGGGAAGGCCGATCGGCGTGCTGATGGACCTGCAGGGTCCCAAGTTGCGCGTCGGCACCTTCGCGCATGGCCACGTGCTGCTCGCCGCGGGCGCGACGCTGCGCCTCGACCTCGATCCGGCGCCCGGCAGTGCCAAGCGCGTCTGCCTGCCGCATCCGGAGATCTTCGCCATCATGAAACCCGGCCTGCAGCTGCTGCTCGACGACGGCAAGCTGCGACTGGAAGTCGAACGCTGCAACGACGGCCACGCGATCACCCGCGTCAAGGTGGGCGGCAAGCTCTCCGAGCGCAAGGGCGTCAACATTCCGGAAGCGATCATTCCGCTGTCGTCGCTCACGGCGAAGGACCGCCGCGACCTCGCGTTCGGCCTCGAGCTGGGCGCCGACTGGGTGGCGCTGTCGTTCGTGCAGCGCCCCGAGGACATCGACGAAGCCCGCGCGCTGATCGGCGACCGTGCAGGCATCATGGCCAAGCTGGAGAAGCCCATGGCGATCACGAAGCTGGACGCCATCGTCGAGCGCGCGGACAGCATCATGGTGGCGCGCGGCGATCTCGGGGTCGAAATGCGGCCCGAGCAGGTGCCCACGGTACAGCGGCGCATCCTGCGTGCGTGCCGTCACGCCGGCAAGCCGGTCATCGTCGCCACGCAAATGCTGGAATCGATGATCACCTCGCCGGTGCCCACGCGCGCCGAGGCGTCCGACGTCGCCACAGCGGTCTACGACGGCGCCGACGCCGTCATGCTGTCGGCCGAATCGGCCTCTGGCCAGTTTCCGCTCGAAGCGGTGGAGATCATGGACCGGATCATCCGCGAAGTGGAGCAGGACGAGCACTACCGGACACTCACCGATGCCCAGCACTCGGAGCCACGCGCAACCGCGGCGGATGCCATCTCGCACTCGCTGCGCGAGGCGGCGCACATTGTGTCCGCCAAGGCCACCGTCATCTACACGCATTCCGGGTCATCTTCCATCCGCGCTTCGCGCGAGCGGCCCGAGGCCCCGATCCTGAGCCTGACACCGAAAATCTCGACCGCGCGCCGCCTGGCGCTCGTCTGGGGCGTGCATTCGGTGCTGACGAACGAGACCACCGACATCAACACGATGACCGATCTGGCGTGCAAGACGGCGCTGGAGGAAGGCTTCGCCAAGGTGGGCGACAACGTGGTCATCGCCGCCGGCGTTCCCTTTGGACGGGCGGGGACGACGAACATGCTGCGGCTGGCGACGGTGCATTCCAGGAAAAGGCACAAGGGAACGAAGACCTGATCCCGCCAATGTCCTGCGCGACCGCAAGGCCCGGCGGCAGCCTCACGTGCGCCCGCTACATGAGCAGGCGTCGCGCCATCCGGAGGTGGGTTTCGAGGTGGAGGCCGAGGTCGAGCGTGGTGAGTTGCCCTTCCCGCACGACGACCCGGCCATTGATCACCGCCGTGCCGACGTCGCCAGCGCCGCAGAACACGAGTGCGGCGACCGGATCCTGCGTCGCCCCGGCGTGCCGGAGACCGTCGACCGCGAAGGCGACGAAATCGGCGGCCATGCCGGGCGCGAGGTGGCCGATGTCGTCGCGGCCGAGCACGCTCGCCCCTCCTCGCGTCGCCATCTCCAGCGCGGCGCGGGCCGACAGCGCGGCGGGGTCGCCCGACAACCTTGCGAGCAGCAGGGCCTGACGCACCTCGGCGAGCATCTGGCTACCGTCGTTGGAGGCGCTGCCGTCGACACCCAGTCCTACGGCGATGCCGGCGTCGCGCATCCTGCGCACGGGCGCGATGCCGGAGCCGAGGCGCATGTTCGAGCACGGGCAATGGGCGACGCCGGTTCCCGTCCGCGCGAACAGCGCGATCCCCGGCGCATCGAGCTGCACGCAGTGCGCGTGCCACACGTCGGGTCCGGTCCAGCCCAGCGCTTCCGCGTACTCGGAGGGTGTCTTGTTGTACTTCTCGCGGCTGAACGCGACGTCGTTCACGCTTTCCGCGAGGTGCGTGTGGAGCCGGACGCCGCAGCTGCGTGCCAGCAGGGCCGCTTCGCGCATCAGGGACTCGGTGACGCTGAATGGCGAGCATGGGGCGATGCCGATCCGCACCATCGCGAGTCGCGCCGGATCGTGGTGGGTCTCGATCACGCGCCTGGCATCGCGCAGGATGGCGCCTTCGCTCTCGGTCAGCGCGTCGGGCGGCAGCCCGCCCTGGCTTTCGCCCAGGCTCATCGCGCCGCGCATGGCATGGAAGCGCAGGCCGATTTGCGCGCGCGGCGTCGATCGTGTCGTCGAGCCGGCAGCCGTTCGGAAACGCATACAGATGGTCGCTCGAGGTCGTGCAGCCCGAGAGCATCAGCTCCGCCATCGCCGTCTGCGCCGAAACGCGGATCGCATCCGGCGTGAGCCGTGCCCAGATCGGATAGAGCGCCTTCAGCCAGCCGAACAGCTCGCTGTCCTGCGCCGCCGGGACGACGCGCGACAGGGTCTGGAACATGTGATGGTGCGTGTTGACGAGGCCGGGCAGCAGGACGTGACCGGGAAGATCGATCACCTCGTCGGCCGACGGGGGCAGATCGGCGGTCGCGCCGACCTGCTCGATCCGGTTGCCGCGGACGAAGAGCCCGCCGTCGGGAATCTCGCGCCGCGCGTCGTCCATCGTGACCAGCACGTCGGCATGACGCGCCAGCAGCGTTCGTTCGACTGCGGGCCCGCCCGCGCGTGTTTCAGGCATGCGTGCGCACGTGCGCCGGCGAGCCGAGCACATGGGTGGCGTGCACCGCGCGGTCGTCGCCCATGATCATGAACGCGAACAGCTTTTCGGTGAGCGCCGTCGTGCGGGCCATGCGCCGCGCCAGCAGCGGGGTCGCGTCCGGGTCCAGGACCACGAAGTCGGCCTCCTTGCCGATGTCGAAGTTGCCGATGCGCTCATCGAGGTACAGCGCGGTCGCGCCGCCCAGCGTCGCGAGATAGAAGGCGCGCAGCGGCGAGCAGCGTCTGGCCGGCGAGCTGGCATACCTTGTACGACTCGTCGAGCGTGCGCAGCAGCGAAAGGCTCGTGCCGCCGCCGACATCGGTGCCGAGGCCCACGCGCACGCCGGCGTCGTGGGCTGCCTCGGCGTCGAACAGACCGCTGCCGAGGAACAGGTTCGACGTCGCGCAGAACGACATCGCGGCACCCGTCGCCGCCATCCGCCGCCGGTCCGCCGCGTCGAGGTGGATGCAGTGCGCGTAGACGGCGCGGGGCCGCAGCAGGCCGTAGTGATCGTAGACGTCGAGGTAGCTGCGGCTCCAGGGATAGAGCTCGGCCACCCACGCCACCTCGCCGCGATTTTCCGCGACGTGCGATTGCAGATAGACGCCCGGGTGCTCGTCGAGCAGCCGGCCGCAGAGCTCGAGCTGGCGCTCGGTCGACGTCGGCGCGAAACGCGGCGTCACCGCGTAGAGCAGCCGCTCGCGGCCGTGCCACCGCGCGATCAGCGCCTTGCTGTCGGCGTACCCGGAGTCCGCGGTGTCGCGCACGGTCGCGGGGACGTTGCGATCCATCAGCACCTTTCCGGCGATCAGCCGCATCGCGCGCGCGCCTGCCGCCTCGAAGATCGCGTCGACCGACACCTTGTGCGTCGTCGCGAACACCATCGCGGTGGTCGTGCCGTTGCGCAGCAGCTCGCGCACGAAGAATTCGGCGACCTCCGTTGCGTAGTCCGGGTCGCCGAAGCGCGGCTTCGATCGGGAACGTGTAACACTCGAGCCATTCGAGCAGCTGCGCGCCGTGCGAGGCGATGATGTCGGTCTGCGCGTAGTGGACGTGCGTGTCGACGAAGCCGGGGAGGATCAGCTTGCCGCGATAGTCGGTGACGCCGCATCGGGCGGCAGCGAGGCGAGGATCTCGGTCGCCGGACCCAGCGCGGCCACGCGACCGTCCCGCACTACCAGCATTCCGTCGGCGAAATGTCGGTGCGCAGCGTCGCCCAGCGTTGCCGGATCGCCGACGAAATCGAGGATCTCGCCGCGATAGGCGGTGACCTCTGCGGCTTCGGGCGCCCTGCGGCCTGGCATGCGCGTCCGCCCGGCCGGGATCAATGCTTCGCGCCCTGCGCGAACCAGGCCGCGACGATGCCGCGTTCGTCGTCGGTCATCCGGGTCAGGTTGCCGATCGGCATGTAGCGGTTGCCGACGGTCTCGGCGATCTTCGCCGCGTTCTGCCCGATCTGCTCCGCAGTCTCCAGCACGACCCCCTTCGGCGGCTGCGCGAAGCCCGCCTGCGTCGGTTGCGCCGCGTGACAGCCGAGGCAGCGCGCATCGAGCACCGTCTTCAGCTGCGCGAAGGTCACGCCGCCGGCTGGCCGGGGGCGTCGGCGCCGGAGCCATCGCGACCGCGAGCCCGAGCAGCAGGACAACGGCGAGCGCCGGGAGCAGCCACGCCGTCCGGCCCTTGTGCCGCAGCACGAAGAACTGCCGGATCAGCACGCCGGCCAGCATGATCACGCCGAGCACGATCCAGCCGTACGGATGGCTGTAGGTCATCGGGTAGTGGTTGCTGATCATCACGAACAGCACGGGCAGCGTGAGGTAGGTGTTGTGCACCGATCGCTGCTTGCCGATCGACCCCCGGCGTCGGGCCGGGCTCGCGGCCCGCACGGATGTCGGCGACCATCGGTCTTCTGTCCCGGGATGATGTGAAAGAAAACGTTGCCCACCATCATCGTGCCGATCATCGCGCCGACGTGGACGAAGGCCGCGCGGGCGCCGAAGACGTGGAACAGCGCCCAGGCGGACGCCATCACCAGCGCCAGCATCGCGCCGGCGAGGACAGTTCTCGTGGCCGGCGAGGAGGCGGCACAGGAGATCGTAGACGAGCCAGCCGCCGGCGACGAACGCGATGCTGATGGCCACGGCGGACGTGGGGCGACAGCGCCAGCACGCTCTGGTCGATCAGATACGAGCTCGCGCCGTACCAGTAGATGAGCGCGAGGAGCCCCATCCCCGAGAGCCAGGTCGTGTAGGCCTCCCACTTCGACCAGTGCAGGTTTTCCGGCAGCGGCTCGCCCTTCGGTCCGGTGAGGTACTTGCGGCTGTTGTAGAAGCCGCCGCCGTGGACGGCCCACAGCTCGCCGAACACGCCCCGCTTCGCTTCGCTCCGGCTTCTTCGGCGGCGACAGCGAGTTGTCGAGCATCACGAAATAGAAGGACGCGCCGATCCACGCGACGCCGGCAGACCAGGTGCAGCCAGCGGACGAGCAGGTTGAGCCAGTCGACGATGTACGCTTCCATGCGCCACCTTTGCGAGCGGGAGCTCCGAGCGCTCCCGCCGGCGCCGCGGGTGCCGCGGTGCACCGGTGGCCGGCGTGCGGCCACCGGGACGGCGGAAGGATTCGCGGCCTACTTCTTGGGCAGCTTGCTCGCCACGCCCTGGACGTAGAAGTCCATCTTGCCGAGTTCCTCGTCGGTCATGTTCTTGCCTGCGGCAACGCGCGTCTTGCCGTCCTGGTCGACCACGGGGCCGGCGAACGGATGCAGCGTGCCCGCCTTGATCTCGCCTTCGAGCTTCGCGACCTGCGCCTTGACGTCCGCCGGGATCGCCGGGTTGAGCGGCGCGAGCTTGATCATGCCGTCCTTCATGCCGCCCCAGACGTTGGTCGTCTTCCACGTGCCGCCGATCGCGTCGTTGACGGTCTTGGCGTAGAAGTCACCCCAGACGTGCGTGGTCGCCGTCAGGTGGGCCTTCGGGCCGTATTTCGACATGTCGGAGTGGTAGCCGAACGCGTACTTGCCCTTCTCTTCGGCGGCCTGGACGACAGCCGTCGAGTCGGTGTGGTGGGTGACGATGTCGGCACCCTGCGAGAGCAGCGTGTTGGCCGCCTCGCGCTCCTTGCCCGGGTCGTACCACGAGTTCACCCAGATCACGCGCACTTCCGCCTTGGGGTTGACGGTGCGCGCGCCCCGGGTGAACGCGTTGATGCCCTGCAGCACCTCGGGGATCGGGAATGCCGCGACATAGCCCAGCACGTTGCTCTTGGTCATCTTGCCGGCGATCACGCCGTTGAGATAGCGGCCTTCGTAGAAGCGCGCGTTGTAGATGCCGAAGTTCGGACCGGTCTTGTAGCCGGTCGCGTGCATGAAGGTGACCTTGGGGAACTGCTTCGACACCTTCTCCATGTAGTTCATGTAGCCGAAGCTCGTGGCGAACACGACGCTGCAGCCGCTTTGCGCGAGCTCGCGGATCACGCGCTCGGCGTCGGCGCCCTCGGCGACGTTCTCGACGTACTTGGTCTTGACCTTGCCGCGCGAGCGCCTTCTCCATTTCCCTGCGCCCGAGATCGTGCTGATACGTCCAGCCCGCGTCCCCGATCGGGCTCACGTACACGTAGCACACGCTCACCGGCTCCGCGGCAGTCGCACTCACGGCGATCGTCGCGGCGCCGGCGAGCGCGGCCAGGGATCCTGATCATGCCTTTCCAGTGCAACATTTGATGCCTCCTCTGGTGAACTCGACTTGGCCGGCGGCGCCGACCGGTCTTGCTGCTTCCCGCATTCCACTGCCGCCACCCGCAGCCGGTGGCGCCAATCACGTCCGCCGCGGCTGCGTCTGCCTGCCGCTGCCCCGTCACGACCGGTGTCCTGCTACCCGCCGTCAGGCGTCGGGCCGATAGGGCTGGCCCAGCGACGCCGGCGAGTTCAGCCGGATCGTGTTGACGTTCCGGGAGATCACGACCAGGACGATGATCGTCGCCCAGTATGGCAGCGACGACAGGAACTGGGACGGAATTTCGATCTCCGCGCCCGAGCCCTGGAGGAAGAGCTGCGCGATCATCACGCCGCCGAAGAGGTAGGCGCCGACGAGCACGCGCAGCGGTCGCCAGGTCGCGAACACGACCAGCGCGAGCGCGATCCAGCCGCGGCCCGACACCATGCCCTCGACCCAGAGCGGCGTGTAGAACACCGACAGGAACGCGCCGCCCGACGCCCGCCATCGCGCCCCCGAACAGCGTGGCGAGGTAGCGGATCCGGATGACCGGATAGCCGATCGAGTGGGCGGAGGCCGGCGACTCGCCGACCGCCCGCAGCACGAGACCGGGGCGGCTCCGGTACAGGAACCAGACGATCGCCGCCGAACAGCGCCCACGACGCATACACGAGCGCCTGCTGGTTGAAGAGCGCCGGGCCGAGCACCGGAATGTCCGCGAGCAGCGGAATCCGCAGCGTCCGGCACCGCCGGAAGCGTGACGGATTCGTAGGGCTTGCCGATGAACGCGGACAGCCCGACGCCGAAGATCGACAGCGCAAGGCCCGAGGCGACCTGATTGGCGAGCAGCGTCAGCGTCAGCATCGCGAAGATCAGCGCCATCAGGGCCCCGGCCGCGCAGCCCGGCGAGCGCACCGAGCGTCGCGCTGCCCGTGTGATGCGCCGCGGCGAACCCGGCGATGGCGCCCGACGGCCATCATGCCCTCGGCGCCGAGGTTCAGCACGCCCGATTTCTCGGTGACGAGCTCGCCCAGCGCCGTGATGATGAGCGGCGTGCCCGCGACGATGGTCGCGACGAGGATGGCGGTGAGGATGCTGTCTTCCACGTCCGTTCAGCCTCGCATGCCGGACCAGCGCAGCCGGTAGTTGACGAACACGTCGGCGCCGAGCAGGAAGAAGAGCAGCATCCCCTGGAAGACCTTCGAGATCGACGATGGCAGGTTGAGGTACTGCTGCGCCTGCTCGCCGCCGAGGTAGAGCAGCGCCATCAGCAGGCTCGCGAAGAAGATGCCGACCGGATTGAGCCGCCCGACGAAGGCCACGATGATCGCGGCGAAGCCGTAGTTGTTCGACACGTGCTCGGTGAGCTGGCCCATCGGCCCGGAGACTTCTCCCATGCCGGCGATCCCGGCCATCGCGCCGCCGGCCAGGAGGCCGGTCCAGATCGTCCGCTTGCGCGGAAAATCCGGCATAGCGCGCGGCGGCTTCGGCCTGGCCCGCGACCTGCATCTGAAAGCCCATGAAGCTCCGGTGCATGAACACGTAGCCCGCCAGCAAGGCGCCGAGCGCGACCAGGAACGCCGCGTTGAGGCGCGTGCCTTCGACCAGGATCGGCAGGATCGCGGCGTCGTGGAACATCTTGGTCTGCGGAAAATTGAATCCCTCCGGATCCTTCCACGGTCCATGCACCAGCCAGGACACGCCGAGCTGCGCGATGTAGACCAGCATCAGCGACACGAGGATCTCGTTGGCGTTGAACTGGGTCTTGAGCAGGCGCCGCGATGGACGCCCAGAGCGCCCCGCCGATGGCGCCGGCCACGACCATCAGCGGCAGCAGCAGCGGGCTGGAGCTGCCGGCGAAGTAGAGCGCGACGCCGCCGCCGGCGATCGCGCCGACGATGTACTGGCCCTCGGCGCCGATGTTCCAGACGTTGGCGCGGAAGCCGACGGCGAGGCCGACGGCGATCAGCATCAGCGGCGTCGCCTTCAGCAGGAGCTCGGACACGCCGTAGGCGTCCTTCAGCGGGCTCAGAAAGAAGACGCGGAAGCCCTTCGACCGGGTTCTTGCCGAGCGCCGCGAAGATGACGAGGCCACCGACGAAGCGTGAGCACGACCGCGAGCAGCGGCGACGCATAGCGCATCGTGTTCGAGGGCTCGGGGCGCGCTTCGAATCTAGGCAGCATGGGGCGCCCCGGCGTCCGCGCTCGGCGCCCGGCCACATGCCGCTCATCCAGACGCCGATCTCCTCGACGCTGGTGTCGGCCGTCCGCTTGGTCGGGGACAGCCTGCCGTTGGCGATGACGGCGATGCGGTCGCAGATCTCGAACAGTTCGTCCAGCTCCTCGGAGATCACCAGGATCGCCGTGCCCGCGGTGCGCAGGTCGATCAGCGCCTGCCGGATGAACGCCGCGGCGCCGACGTCCACGCCCCAGGTCGGCTGCGCGACGACGAGGAGCTTCGGCTGCTGCAGGATTTCGCGGCCCATGATGAACTTCTGCAGGTTGCCGCCGGACAGCGACTTCGCCTGCGCCGTCGGGCCGCCGCACTTCACGTCGTACTTGGCAGATGCACTCGAACGCGAACACGTCGACGGCCGCGAAGTCGATCAGTCCCTTCTTCACCAGGTTGCGCCGATGCGCGGTCAGCAGCGCGTTCTCGGCGAGCGTCATCCGCGGCACCGCGCCGCGGCCCATGTCGCTCTTCCGGCACGAAGCCCATCCCCAGCCGCCGGCGGCGCCCGGGACGCATCCGCCCCGCCTCGACCGCGAGGATCTGCACGGGAAACTTTTCGGCGAGCGGCTCCTCGCCGGACACCGCGAACATCAGTTCCTGCTGGCCGTTGCCGGAAACGCCGGCGATGCCGACGATCTCGCCCGAGTGCACCTCGAGGTGAATGTCCTTGAGATCGGTGCCGAACGGGTCGTCCGACGCGTGCGAGAGTCCCGCCAGACGCAGGCGCACCTCGCCACCCTCGGCCGGCGCGCCATGCTGCGGCACCGGCAGGTCCCTGCCGATCATCATCCGTGCCATCGATTTCGGCGTCTCCTGCGACGGGATGCAGGTCCCGGTGACCTTGCCTGCCCGCAGGACCGTCGCCGTGTGGCAGAGCTCCTGGATCTCGTCCAGCTTGTGGCTGATGTAGAGAATGCTGCAGCCCTCCGCGGCCAGCTGGCGCAGCGTCTCGAACAGCTTGCGCACGGCCTGCGGCGTCAGCACCGACGTCGGCTCGTCCATGATCAGGAGCTTCGGATTCTGCAGCAGGCAGCGGATGATCTCCACGCGCTGGCGCTCGCCGACCGACAGCGCGTGCACGAGCCGGCGCGGAATCGACGGGCAGCCCGTATTTCTCGGAGACCTTCTCGATGCGGCGGGCGAGATAGGCCGAGGTCCGGCGCGCCCGGCAGCGCCAGTGCGACGTTCTCGACGACCGTCAGCGTCTCGAACAGCGAAAAGTGCTGGAAGACCATGCCGATGCCGAGCGCGCGCGCCTGGGCCGGATTGGCCGGCGTCACCGCCTCGCCCTCCCAGAACATCTCGCCCTCGGTCTGCCGCGTCACGCCGTAGATGATCTTCATCAGCGTCGACTTGCCGGCACCGTTCTCGCCGAGCACGGCGTGGATCTCGCCGGGCGCCACGGTGAGGTCGATGCCGTCGTTGGCGACCACGGCCGGATAGACCTTGCGGATGCCGCGCATCACGAGCCGCGGTCGGCTGCGCGGCCGGTGCAACCGCTGCAGCTCCATTCGTCATCGCCTTCCCTTTGCGCAATCGCTCTGCGGCGAACTCATGCGCTGCGCCGGTCGGCCGCGGCTCCGGCCGCCGCCCGGCCGCGCACCTGCAGCAACTCGGCGGCGACGGCGATGGCGATCACTGCGGGCTCCTTGCCGGCGATGCCGGCGATTCCGATCGGGCACGTCATCGCCGCAAGGCGCGAACGCGAAATGCCGCGCGCTTCGAGCCGCCGCTCGAACTGGCGCCGTTTCGACAGCGAGCCGATCAGCCCGAAATAGGCGAAGCATCGTCACGCGCGAGGATTCGCTCGGCGAGCGCCTCGTCCTGCGGATGACTGTGCGTCATCACCAGAAAATACGCGCCCGCCGGGGCCGCCGCAACTTCCGCCTCGGGCGTGTCGGTCGTCACGCAGTCGACGTTGGCGGGCTTCGTGGCGGGAAAGGCATCGTCGCGCGTGTCGACCCAGGTGATGCGGCAGTCGATGTCGGCGAGCGCGCGCACCACGGCGCGGCCGACGTGCCCGGCGCCGAACAGGACGATGGCGAAATCGGGCTTGCGCACGATGTCGATGAACACCTCGAGCCCGGCGCCGGCGCCGAGCGTCACGAGCCCGGCTTGCCGTGCTCGCCGAGCATGGTCCGGGCGAGCGCCGTGGCCTCGTCGTCGAAGGGCGCCGAACCCAGCGTGCCGATCGCCGTCGTCGCGGTGACGATGCGTCGCTGCGCGGCCGCGTCACCGCGGATCGGCGTGACGAGCGCGCATTCGACGCCCTCGGCCCGCAACCGGCCGACCGTCTCGAGCCACGCGGCGAATCCGCACACGGGCTCGAACAGCAGCTGCACCACGCCGCCGCAGCACTGGCCGAGGCTCGCACCCAGCGGAAAGCGATGCAGCGCGGGGGCGCCGCCGTTCACCGAGCAGATCGCGCGCGATCCCGATGGCCTTGTGCTCGAGATGGCCGCCGCCGATCGTGCCGAAGATGCCTTCCGCTGTCACCACCATCCGCGTGCCCGCCGCACGCGGAACCGATCCCTTCGCCGCGACGACGCTCACGAGCACCGCGCCTCGCCCTGCCGCCGCGTGCTCCGTCGAGCGCCCGGATCCAGTCGCTCATGGGGCGACCCTCACGCGTGCGGCGTTCGCCGCTGCACCGTTCATCGGGGCGGCGCACCCGTACCTCGGCCCGACGGCGCTCATCGGGGCGCTCCCGGTGACAGCGCACGCACCGCATCGACCGCCGTGAGGATCGCCTCGCCCGTCGCCGGGGCGTCGAGCGGGGGATGGATCCGATGGTCTCCGACGCTCGCGATCGCATCGCGGATCGCAAAGAACACGGAGAACGGCAGCAGCAGCGGCGGCTCGCCGGTCGCTTTCGAGCGCAGGATCGTGTCCTCGACGTTGCTGTTCCGGAAGAGCTTCGTGCGAAAATCGGTCGGGCAGTCGTTGACCGCGGGAATCTTGTACGTCGACGGCGCGTGCGTCATCAGCACGCCGTCCGTGTTCCACCACAGCTCCTCGGTCGTGAGCCAGCCCATGCCCTGGATGAAGGCGCCTTCGATCTGTCCGATGTCGATCGCCGGATTGATGGAGTCGCCGGCGTCGTGCAGCAGGTCGGCGCGCAGCAGCTTCCACTCGCCGGTCAGCGTGTCCACGACCACCTCCGACACGGCGGCGCCATAGGCGAAATAGAAGAACGGACGGCCGCTCATCGTGCGCGCATCCCAGTGCAGCTTGGGCGTGGCGTAGAAGCCGTCGGACCAGAGCTGGATCCGCGCGCGATAGGCCTGCCCCACGAGCTCGGCGAAGGGGATCACGGTGCCGTTGGCGGTCACCGTGTCGGCGGCGAACGTCACGTCCTCCGGCCGGCCGCCGTGCTTGCCGGCGGCAAACTGCGCGAGCCGCCAGCCTGATCTGCCGCGCCGCGTCCTGCGCCGCCTTGCCGTTGAGATCGCTGCCCGTCGATGCCGCGGTGGCCGACGTGTTCGCGACCTTGCTCGTGTCGGCGGCCGTCGAGCGCACGTGCGCGAGGCCGATGCCGAGCTCGTGCGCCACGACCTGCGCGACCTTGGTGTTGAGGCCCTGCCCCATCTCGGTGCCGCCGTGACTCACGAGCACCGAACCGTCGGTGTAGACGTGCACCAGCGCGCCGGCCTGGTTGTAGTGGACCACGTTGAACGAGATGCCGAACTTGAGCGGCGTCAGCGCGAGCCCCTTCTTCAGCACCGGGCTCGTCGCGTTGAAAGCACGGATCTCGTCACGGCGCCGCCGGTAGCCGGACGAAGTCTCGAGCTCGGCGACGAGCTCGTGGATCACGTTGTCCTCGACGGTCATGCCGTACGGCGTGACGTTGCGCTCGGTCGTGCCGTAGAAATTCGCCTTGCGCACGTCGAGCGGATCGCGGCCGAGCTCGCGCGCGACGTTGTCGATGAGGTACTCGATCGCGATCGCGCCCTGCGGGCCGCCGAAGCCGCGAAACGCGGTGTTCGACTGCGTGTTGGTCTTGCCGGCCAGCGCGAGAATGTCCACGTCGGGCAGGTAGTACGTGTTGTCGAAGTGGCAGACGGCGCGCGTGCATACCGGGCCCGACAGGTCGGCCGAGAAGCCGGCGCGGGCGGTCATCTCGATCTTCGCCGCACGGATCATGCCGTCGTCGCCGAATCCGATCTCGTAGTCGTAATGGAAGCAGTGCCGCTTCCCCGTGGCCATGAAATCATCGTCGCGGTCGAGCCGCAGCTTCACCGGCCGGCGCAACCGCCGGGCCGCCACCGCCGCGACGCAGGCGAACAATGCCGATTGCGACTCCTTGCCGCCGAAGCCGCCGCCCATCCGCCGCATCTCGACCATCACCTGATTCGCGACCAGACCGAGCGCATGCGCGACGACGTGCTGCATCTCGGTCGGGTGCTGCGTCGAGCAGTAGAGGTGAATGCAGCCGTCTTCCTTCGGCACTGCGTACGAGATCTGCCCCTCGAGATAGAAGTGCTCCTGACCGCCGACGTAGAACTGCGCCCGCGAGGCGGCGCGGGGCGGCGGCCATCGCGGCGGCCGGCTCGCCGCGTTCGAGGTGCATCGGCGGCAGCACGTAGGACTGCAGGCGCTCTGGCCTCCTGCGGCGTCAGGACCGGCGGCAGCACGTCGTAGTCGACCTTCGCCCTGCGCGCCGCCCGCCGCGCGGCGTCGTACGACGTGGCGACGACGACGAACATCGGCTGGCCGACGTACTGGACCAGCCCGTCGGCGAGAATCGGGTCGTCGTGGACGATGGGGCCGCAGTCGTTCGCACCCGGTATGTCCGCTGCGGTCAGCACGGCGACGACCCCGGGCGCCGCGCGCACCGCGGTCGAGGTCGAGCGACCGGATCCTCGCGTGAGCCTTCTCGGACAGACCCAGCGCCGCGTGCAGGGTGCCGGCGATTTCCGGAATGTCGTCGACGTAGAGCGCCTCGCCGGCGACGTGCAGATGCGCCGACTCGTGCGGATAGTCGACTCCAGCGGCGGGACGCTGAGCGCGCGGGTCGTTCATCAGGCGGACCCGAACACGCTTACCGACGGTCGCCGGCAACGGATTGTGCGGTCGCGTCTCGAGAAAGAAGCGATACAGCAGATTCTGCGCGGTCCGGGTGCGATATCCCGCGCTCGCCCGCATGTCGGTCAACGGCGTGAAGTCGGTTGCGAGCGCGGCCATCGCCGCCCGCGCCGTGGCCTCGGTCCAGCGCTTCCCGTCGAGCGCCTGCTCGGTGGCGGCAGCGCGCTTCGGCGTGGCGGCGAGACCGCCGAAGGCCACACGGCAGCGCTCGATGCGATCCCCCGCGAGCTCGATGGCGAACGCCGCGCAGACGGCCGAGATGTCGGAGTCGTGGCGCTTCGACACCTTGTACGTCCGAAAGCGCAGCGCTGGCTTCGGCAGCGGCACCTCGATGGCTTCGAGTATTTCGTCCGCCGCCATCGCTTTCTTCATGTACCCGACGTACAGATCCTCCATCGGCAGCGTCCGCGACCCTTCGCGGTTGCGCAGCGTCACCGTGGCTCCCAATGCGATCAACGCGGGCATCGAATCGCCGATCGGGGACCCGTTCGCGACGTTGCCGCCCATGGTTCCCGCATTGCGGATCGGGGGCGAGGCGAAGCGCTCCCCCATCTCGCGCACCTCCGGATAGTGCCGCGCCAGCGCGCGGTAGGCTTCGGTGAGCGTGGCCCCGGCGCCGATGCGCAGTGCGCCGCCGCCTTCGCGTATCGCCTTGAGCTCGTCGATGCACCCGATGTAGATGATCTCCCGCAGATCGCGCAGCTGCTTGTTGACCCAGAGGCCGACGTCGGTATTGCCCGCGAGAATGGTCGCCTGCGGATGGCTTGCCCGCAACGCGGTCAATTCCGCCATCGATCGCGGCGCGAAAAACACGCGACCGTCGTGCTCGTGGACGAGCGAGCGATCCCGCCGGATCGCCAGCAGCTGGCGCCGCAATGCGGCGCGGTCGAAAGGCACGGGCGCGAGGTCGAACATCCGTGCACCCGCATCGAGGATCGGTCGATACCCGGTGCAGCGGCAGAGGTTGCCGGTGAGCGCGCTTCGTATCTCGCCGTCGGTCGGGCGGGTCTGCAGCGCCTGGTGATCGAGGTAGAGCGCCCAGAGCGACATCACGAAGCCCGGCGTGCAGAAGCCGCACTGCGAGCCGTGGCAGTCGACCATCGCCTGCTGCACCGGGTGCAGCGCTGCCATCCGGTCGCCGCAGGTCCTCGACGGTGAACAGCGCCTTTCCGTCCAGCGTGGGGAGGAACTGGATGCAGGCGTTGACCGCGTGCAAAGCAACGTCCTCGCCGGCGAGCTCGCCCACGACCACCGTGCAGGCGCCGCAATCGCCTTCCGCGCAGCCTTCCTTCGTGCCCGTGCGCCCCAATCTTTCGCGCAGGAACCCCAGCACCGACTGGGTCGGGTCGACGTCGTCGACGGCGAGGACCTTTCCGTCCAGGACGAAGCGGATCCCGCCGCCGTTCGATTCCATCGTGCTCACTGGCATTGCCTGCGCCTCCTCCGGCATCCTCTTTCCTCGATTGCGGCATGGCTACTATAGCGAAACCCCCGCCCTGCCGGTGTCCCCGCATTCCGAACATTCGTCTGCCGTCCACGGGAGCCATTGCTTACAATGTCCCCGCGGCTCTCCCGCGAATGCCCCCGACCAGGGGCGATTCGCGGACAACGGCCGTGCGGTCACAACCACGAGCGCACCCACCGATGCCTGACGTTCCTTACCCGCGCGAGCTCGCCGGCTACGGCCGCAGCCCTCCCGTCGCCCGATGGCCCGGAGGTGCCCGTATCGCCGTTCAGTTCGTTCTCAACTACGAAGAGGGCGGCGAAAGCTGCGTGCTGCACGGCGACCCCGCTTCGGAGCAGTTCCTCTCCGAAATCATCGGCGCGCAGGCGTACCCGGCGCGTCATCTCAGCATGGAATCGATCTACGAGTACGGGTCGCGGGCCGGCGTCTGGCGAATCCTGCGCGAGTTCGAGCGTCGCGCGCTGCCCCTCACCGTGTTCGGCGTGTCCATGGCACTGGTGCGAAATCCGGAAGTGACGGCGGCCTTCGTCGAGCTCGGCCACGAGATCGCATGTCACGGCTGGCGCTGGATCGACTACCAGAGTGTCGGCGAGGCCACCGAGCGCGAGCATATGCGCATCGGCGTCAAGATCATCCGCGACCTTACGGGCGCCGCGCCACACGGCTGGTACACCGGTCGCGACAGCCCGAATACCCGCCGTCTCGTCGTCGAGCACGGCGGCTTTCTGTACGATTCCGACTATTACGGCGACGACCTGCCCTTCTGGACCGGTGTCCGCACGACCGACGGCATCACGCGCCCGCACCTCGTGGTTCCCTACACGCTGGATACCAACGACATGCGGTTCGCGACGGCACAGGGTTTCAACACCGGCGACCAGTTCTTCACCTACCTGCGCGACGCCTTCGACGTCCTCTATGTCGAGGGCGCGGAGCGGCCGAAGATGCTGTCGATCGGGATGCACTGCCGACTGCTGGGACGGCCGGGCCGCCTGGCGGGACTCCAGCGTTTCCTCGATCACCTCGCGCGATACGATCGGGTCTGGGTATGCCGGCGGGCCGACATCGCCCGGCACTGGATCGCAAGGCATCCGTACGTCGCGCCGGAAGGCGCGGCGCATGAGCCCGCCGGTACTCCAGACCTCGTCGTGCCAACCCTCCGGACAGCGGATCTGGGATCGCTGCGAGGCGCTCGCGCGCTGCACCGAGGAGCGCGACGCGCTGACGCGGGTGTTCCTGTCGCCGGAGCAACGCGCCGCGAACGAGCTCGTCCTGGCCTGGATGCGTGAGGCCGGGATGAGCGCCTGCCTCGACGCCATCGGCAATGTGGTCGGCCGCTACGAGGGCAGCGCACCCGGCGCGCCGTGCCTGATGCTGGGCTCGCACCTGGATACCGTGCGCAATGCCGGCAAGTACGATGGCATGCTGGGAGTGGTCGCCGCGATCGATTGCGTCCACACGCTGAGCGCGCGCGGCGCCCGCCTTCCCTTCGCGATCGAAGTCGTCGGCTTTGCCGATGAGGAAGGCGTGCGCTTCGGCGCCACGCTGCTGGGGAGCCGCGCAGTTGCCGGTACCTTCGACCGGGCGCTGCTGGACGCTCGCGACGGAAGCGGCATGTCGATGCGCGAGGCGCTGACGGCGTTCGGGCTCGATCCGGACGGCATACAGCGCGCGTCGCGGCAGCGCTCCGATGTGCTCGCCTATGCGGAGCTGCACATCGAGCAGGGTCCCGTGCTCGAAGCCGAGGGCCTGCCGGTTGGTGTCGTCACGGCCATCAACGGCGCCGGCCGCTTCACCGTCGACATCGAAGGGTTCGCGGGACATGCGGGCACGGTGCCGATGTCGCTGCGGCGCGATGCGCTCGCGGCGGCGGCCGAATGCGTGCTGGCCATCGAAGCGCGCTGCGGCCGCGAGCCGGACCTCGTCGGCACCGTGGGGCGCATCGAGGCAGCGCCGGGTGCGACCAACGTGATACCCGGCCACGTCCGCTTCACGATCGACATTCGCGCGCCGCGCGACGAGCAGCGCCGGCAAGCGGCGGCGGACGTGCAGGCGGCCGTCGCGACGATCTGCGCCCGGCGGGACATTACGGTTGCGATCCGCGCGACGCACGAAGGCAGGACCGCGGCCTGCGCGCCGTGGCTCCAGGAGCAGATCGGCCGCGCGATCGAGGCCGAAGGGTTGCCCGTGCGCCGACTGCCCTCGGGAGCAGGCCATGACGGAATGGCGATCATCGATCTTGCGGACATCGGCATGCTGTTCGTGCGCTGCGAACGCGGCATCAGCCACAATCCGCTGGAGGCGATCACGCTCGCCGACGCCGAGCTCTCCGCTCGGGTGTACCTGCGCTTCATCGAGCGTTTCCAACCCGCCCGCTAGGGACCGGACGATGCCCCTGCCCTTCGCCCGCGCCATCGAGGACTACCTCGCCGGGCAGCGTGCCAACCAGACGCGATTTCTCGCCGAGCTGGTGCGCGTACCCTCCGACAATCCGCCGGGCGATTGCGCGGCGCATGGCGAGCGTGCCGCCGTGCTGCTCGAAGGCCTGGGCTTCGCCGTCGAACGGCACCCGGTGCCGGCCGCCGTCGTCCGCGCCAACGGAATGATCTCGGCGACGAACCTCGTCGTGCGCGAGCGCTTCGGTCCTGGGCCCACGATCGCGCTGAATGCCCACGGCGACGTGGTGCCGCCGGGGCGCGGGTGGTCCGTGGACCCCTACGCCGCCACGATCAGGGACGGCTTCATGTACGGCCGCGGCGTCGCCGTGTCGAAGTCCGACTTCGCGACGTACGGCTATGCGCTGCTCGCACTGAAGGCAAGCGGTGCGCAGCTCGCCGGTACCGTCGAGCTGCACCTCACCTACGACGAGGAAGCCGGCGGCAACATCGGTCCGGCCTGGCTGCTGGCGCAGGGTATCTCGCGACCCGATTTCGCGATTTCCGCCGGCTTTGCCTATGGCATCACGACCGCGCACAACGGGTGCCTGCACCTCGAGGTCGAGATCATCGGCAAATCGGCCCATGCGGCGCGCCCGGACACCGGCGTCGACGCGCTGGAAGCGGCGACGGGCGTTCTGGCGGACCTCTACGCGATCCGCAGGTCGTACGCCGCGCGGGAGTCCGGGGTCGACGGCATCGATGCCGCGACGCTGACCGTAGGCTTGATCGCCGGAGGCATCAACACCAACGTCGTGCCGGACAAGGTCGCCTTTCGCCTCGACCGGCGCATCATTCCCGAGGAAGACCCGGTCGAGACCGAAGCCACGCTCATGCGGCAGATCCGCGAATCGGCCGCCAAGTGGCCCGGCGTCGCCTGTGACGTCCGCCGGATCCTGCTGGCCGTTCCGTTCGTGCCCATTCCGGGCCAGGAGAAGCTCGTCGCCGCGATCGCGCGCCACGCGACGCCGATCATGGGCGAGGAAGTGACGGCGCACGGCGTGCCGATCTACACGGACGCCCGGCTCTATTCGACCGCCGGCATCCCGACCGTGCTCTACGGCGCCGGACCGCACACACTGCTCGAGGCCAACGGCCATCGGGCCGACGAGAAACTCAAGCTCGACGACCTGTACAAGGCGACGCGCGTCGTCGCACTGGCGCTGGCCGACCTGTTGAAGCGGTAACCGGCGATCAGTTGCCCATCGACACCCGGGGACCCTGCGCGGCGCGGAGGCAGAACGCAGCCAGGGACTCGATCACCGCGTCGTCGTCGCCGGCCGGAAGCGCGAGGTCGATCGCCACACCCGGCAGCGCCGCAACGACCTCGGCGACCAACCGCGGAACCTCCACGCGCAAGTGCCCGCCGCGGCCGATGAACAGCGGCACCACGCGGATCGCCGCGGCGCCGCGTTGCGCGAGCCGGCGCGCCGCTTCGGCGAGATTCGGCTCGAGATGCTCGAGATAGGCCACTTCGAGCGCCAGATCAGGCGCCGCAGCGCGCACGCGCTCGGCAACGCGCAGGAACGGCTCGGCCCAGCGCACATCGCGCGCGCCATGCGCGAACAGGATGATCGCAGGACGCGCCGACTCGTCAGTCATCGGGTGTGGCTCTCCAATTCATTACCGATTGCCTTATAGCTGGCGGCGCCTACGACATACCTGGTTATTCTTTTACATTATAAAGAGTGGTCAGTACGATGCACGTTTGATTATATGCAGAAGGGCATTCCATGTATCGTTACGACGCCTTCGACTCCGCTCTGGTCACGCGGCGGGTAGCGCAATTCCGCGATCAGACGCAGCGCTTTCTCGCCGGCGAGCTGACCGAGGACGAGTTCCGGCCGCTGCGCCTGCAGAACGGCCTCTACATCCAGAAGCATGCGCCGATGCTGCGCATCGCCATCCCGTACGGCCTGCTTTCCTCCACGCAGCTGCGAGCGCTGGCGCAGATCGCCCGCCAGTATGACCGAGGTTACGGCCATTTCACCACCCGCCAGAACCTGCAGCTCAACTGGCCGCGCCTCGAAGAGGTGCCCGAAATCCTCGCCGAGCTGGCCACGGTCGACATGCACGCGATCCAGACCAGCGGCAATTGCGTGCGCAATACCACGAGCGACCCGCTCGCGGGCGTCGCCGCCGACGAGATCGTCGATCCGCGGCCCTGGTGCGAGCTGATCCGGCAATGGTCGACGCTGCATCCCGAGTTCGCGTTCCTGCCGCGCAAATTCAAGATCGCCGTGACCGGCGCGACGGCGGACCGCGCTGCGACATTGGTCCACGACATCGGGGCGCAGGCGGTGCGCAACGATCGCGGCGAAACGGGCTTCCGGATCATCGTCGGCGGCGGCCAGGGTCGCACGCCGATGCTCGGGCACGTGATCCGCGAGTTCCTGCCGGCGCCGGAACTGCTGAATTATTTCGACGCCATCCTGCGCGTCTACAACCTGCATGGTCGCCGCGACAACAAGTACAAGGCACGGATCAAGATCCTGGTGAAGGAACTGACGCTCGCCGAGTTCGCGCGGCAGGTCGAAGCCGAATGGGAGCGCCTGCGCGGCGGCCCCGGCACCGTGCCCGACGCCGAGATCGCGCGGCTGGCGGCGCATTTCACCGCCCCGCCGTACCACGATTACGCGCGCGACAGCGTCGCGTACCGCGCCGCGATCGCCGACAGCCGGCCGTTTTCGCGCTGGGCCCAGCGCAACGTGAGGTCCCACAAGCGCAAGGGCTACGCCATCGTCACGCTTTCGCTCAAGCGCACCGGAACCCCGCCCGGCGACGTGACCGCCGGCGAGATGGACGCGATCGCGGATCTGGCCGATCGCTTCAGCTTCGGCGAGATCCGGGTCACGCACGAGCAGAACCTGGTCCTCGCCGACGTGACGCAGAACGACCTGCACGCACTCTGGGTGCGCCTCAAGGCGCTCGGCTTCGCGACGCCCAACATCGGGCTCCTCACCGACATCGTGTGCTGCCCCGGTGGCGACTTCTGTTCGCTCGCCAACGCCAAGTCGATTCCCATCGCCGAAGCGATCCAGCGCCGCTTCGACGACCTCGACTACCTGCACGACCTCGGGGATCTCGAGCTCAACATGTCGGGTTGCATGAACGCCTGCGGCCACCACCACGTCGGCCATATCGGCATCCTCGGCGTCGACAAGAACGGCGAGGAGTGGTACCAGGTCTCGCTCGGCGGCGCGCAGGGCAACGACGCGTCGCTCGGCAAGGTGATCGGCCCGTCGTTCGCCGCGGCCGAGGTGCCGGATGTCATCGCGCGTCTCGTCGACGTCTTCGTGGCGAACCGGCACGCGGACGAGCGCTTCATCGACACGGTGCGAAGGATCGGCCTGGCCCCTTTCAAGGAGCGCGTCTATGCGGCAACTCATTAAGGATCGGGTCGTCGTCGACGATCGCTGGACGCTGCTGCGCGACGCATCGACATGCGCGGACGTCGTCGCCAGCGCACCCGCGATCCTGCCCCTGGCGCTTTGGCTCGTGCATCGCGACGACCTGCTCGCCCGTGGCGACATCGGTGTGTGGCTTGCTCCGGACGACGACCCCGGGGCCCTTGGCGCCGACATCGGTTGCCTCCCGCTGATTGCCGTCGACTTTCCGCACTTCACCGATGGCCGCGGCTACTCGATCGGGCGGCTCCTGCGCGATCGCCATCGGTTCGCCGGTGAGCTGCGGGCAATGGGCGACGTGTTGCGGGACCAGCTCTTTGCGCTCGCCGAATGCGGCTTCGACACGTTCGCCCTGCGCGCCGACCGCGATGCAGCCGAGGCCCTCTCGGGTTTCGGGGACTTCACCGGTGTCTATGCGCCGACGTCGCGCATGCCACAGCCATGGTTTCGCCGGCGGCACGCGCAGGCCGGCAGCGCGGACACGCTGCGCGCGGACGCTGCGATCGTCGTCGGTTAGACGCATCCGAACCGGTCCCGGATCGAATCCGGGCCGTGTGGCGCGGTATCATTCAGGGTGACCTCCGCGTTCCTGCGGATACGGCCGAACCTCGGCGCGTGCCGAGCGCGGCGGCCGGCGACTTGCCGCCCCGATGCCACTCCCATTGTTCCGGCTTTCCCCGCCTGCCCAGCGCGAATGGCTGGCGCACGCGCTCGCGCGCCCGGCGCCGGCGTCCGCGAAAAACCTGTCGGACGGGTTCCGATTGCCCGGACGCGAAGGGACGCCCACCGCTGCTGCCGTGCTGATTCCGCTGGTCAATCGTCCGCAGGGGCTGCAGGTGCTCCTCACGCAGCGCAGCGCCGATCTGCCCGACCATCCGGGTCAGATCAGCTTTCCCGGCGGCCGCGTCGAACCGGACGATGCCTCGCTGGCCGCCGCCGCGTTGCGCGAGGCGACCGAGGAGGTCGGCCTGCCCGCGCCGCAGGTGACCGTACTGGGCCACCTGTCCGAGTACGAAACCGTGACCGGCTTTCGCGTGACGCCCGTCGTCGGCTGGGTGGAGCCGCCGCTCGCTTTGACGCCTGACCCCGTGGAGGTCGCCGCCGTTTTCGAGGTCCCGCTGGCCTTCCTGCTCGATCCGCAAAACCAGCAGCGCCACTATCGGATGCTCGGCGCCTTGCGCCGCGACTTTTGGGCGATTCCTTACGGCGAGCGTTACATCTGGGGCGCTACCGCTGCGATGCTGCTGATCCTGGACCGTACGTTGCGCGACGGCGGCCAATAATTCCGTCTGCAGGGCACGAACATGCCGCTCACCACCACCGAACCACGCCGCCACCAACTCATGAGCCTGTCGCCCCACGGGTTTCACCGCGTGGTGTTTTACGAATGGGGCGACGCGGACAATCCGCGCGTCGTGCTTTGCGTCCATGGCGTGGGGCGCAATGGCCGCGATTTCGACGTTCTCGGCGAGGCGCTCTCGTCCACGCACCGGGTATTGGCGGTCGACATGCCGGGCCGCGGCGAAAGCGAGTGGCTCGCCGACCCGGACGATTACGTCTTCACGACCTACCTGACGACGCTGGTCGCGCTGATCGCGCGCAGCGGCGCCGAAACGGTGGACTGGGTCGGCACGTCGATGGGCGGACTCCTGGGGATCGTCGTCGCGGCGCAGCCGAAGAACCCGATCCGGCGCCTCGTCGTGAACGACGTCGGACCCGCCATCGAACCAGCAGCGCTCGATCGCATCCGCGGCTATTTTGGCCTTGACCCGACTTTCGCGACGTACGCCGAGATCGGGCAGTACATCCGCACGGTTTCCGCGCCATTCGGGCGCCTTACCGACGCGCAGTGGGAGCACGTCACCCGGACCAATGTCCGGCAGCGCTCCGACGGCCGCTGGGGATTGGCCTACGATC
Organism: uncultured beta proteobacterium; assembly: GCA_963708855.1. Lineage (GTDB taxonomy): Bacteria > Pseudomonadota > Gammaproteobacteria > Burkholderiales > Casimicrobiaceae > CAIWHR01. The sequence goes on from CAVPUM010000027.1 coordinate 96,172, forward strand.
CGGGCATCGCCGTGCCGTTCCGCGCGTCAGCCGCACCGCCTGATCTGTGGGGCGCCTGGGATGCCATCCGCTGCCCCACGCTCGTCCTGCGCGGCGCGCAGTCGGACCTGCTTGCGCGGGCCACGGCAGTCGAGATGGGAACGCGCGGTCCGAAGCCGGCAATCATCGAATTCGCGGACGTCGGTCACGCACCCACGCTGCTGTCCGCCGGGCAGGTCGATCCCGTCATGGCTTTCCTGCGCGCCGCAACGGCTCCGCCATCGCCAGCGGAGCACCCGGCGAACGAATGAGGGTCCGCGTCCGTGGACTCTGGTCGGCCGCAACCGGCCCGCATCGCTTACAATCGCCGTCGTACATGGCCCTGAAGCTCAGTCTCCCTCCGCTCGACCTGCATCCGGCCAATCCGCCGGAGACCCGACTGGCGCAGGTCAACGCCTGGCTCGACCAGGCGTTGACGCGCAATGCCGTCGAGGCTGCGCGCCTCATCGGCGACGCACTGGCCGCCACCAATGCCGTCGCCATCGGCGATGCACGGCGCCTCGAACTGGCGGAAAGGTATTGGCACACTGCCGAGATCCTTTGGCCCCGGCTCGAGTCGTACTTCGCCTCCGCGGCGCATCCGCTGCGCGGGGAAGCTCTGGACGCGGCCAAGGCAACACTCTGTCTCGCGCAGGAGCTCTTCGTCGCCTACAAGCGTGTCCTCGAGCACGAGGCGAACAAACGCGTGCTCTTCGGCGGCAATCGGGCGCTGGCCATGCTGATTCATCGCTGCATGCAATGCACCTGGCGGATCCTCGTCAACAGCTATGTCGCCTATGCTCCGGTCCTGCCACGAACCTGGCTCGACGTTCACCGGATCTATGCGTTTGCGCACGAGCGCGGCCTGCACCAGCGTGCGATAGCGAGCGACGAGCCCACGGCGACCGCTGAGCGCGTGTACGTGCAGGCGCTGCTGCTGGCGCTCGCCAATCCCTACGGTTTCCTGCAGGGACAGTTCGATACGGTGATCAGTTACGTTCAGGAGCATTCACATTGGGTGACCCTCACCGACGTGGCGCCCGTGCACCGAATGGCGAAGGCCGTGGCGGTCGTCCCGGTCGGGCACGACTTTCCGCCGTTCTCCGCGAGCAAGGGGGGGGCCATCGAGGGTAACAAGTTCTATCTCCTGGCCTTCGACCTGGCGTTCCAGATCCAGGAGCAGGTGCACAAGCTCGAAGCGGGCGGCAATTTCCCCGCGGGCGTCGGCCGCGATTCGGCGTCACGTCGCCGCTATCTCACACTGCTCAAGCGCCTGTTGCGGCAGTGGGCGATTCCGCCTGCGCGGCAGTTCAACCGGCTGCCTTCGCAGGCGCGCGTGGTGATGTGCACCGAGCTTCTGGGCGTTTGGCAGCACAGCCGCGGCCGGCACAGCGGCGTCCCGGTAACATCGAAGGAGATGCCGCCGCTGATGCATTGCCAGGTCATCAACCATACGCCGGCGGGGTATGCGCTGCGGCAGACGGATGCCCAGCCGCCGGTGCTGCGCATCGGCGAACTGCTCGCGCTGCGCATCGAAGGCCGCGCCGGGCCGCAGGTCGCCGTCGTCCGCTGGTTCCGCAATACGATGCGCGGGACGGGGCTCGAGTTCGGCTGCGAAGTCCTGTCGGACAACCCCGAGGCCGCGGCCGCGGCGTTGGAAAGCGCGCCGGACGGCAAACGCCTGCCCGTGGTCGTGCTTCCGACTGCGGCAGGCAGTTCCGGCGGCGATGACACGCTGCCGCAGCTGATCGTGCCCGTTGGCGCCTTTGCCATCGATCAGGGCGTGTCGCTGACGCGGGCCGGCGAAACGGGCTTCGCGGTGCTCACCAAGCTCGCCGAACAGGGCCCCGGGTTCGAAATCTACGATTTCGCCGCAGTCGGCTGATGTACGGCCCCCACGCTCACTGCGTTCGCTGCCCCCCGCGGGGGCAGTCAGTGCCCTTCGGACGGCCGGGCGGGCGAACGGACGGCCCCCACGCTCACTGCGTTCGCTGCCCCCCGCGGGGGCAGTCAGTGCCCTTCGGACGGCCGGGCGGGCACTGATATCGCCGCCACGGTGCGGCCGGCTCCGAACGTTTCCGCGGCGGCGCGGTGGCACCGGCTGGCGGTGGCGCTCGTGGCCGGACTCATGCTCTGCGAAGGGCTGTGGGAGCTTTGGTTCGCTCCCCTTCGTCCCGGCGGCTCATGGCTCGCGCTGAAGGTCGTGCCGCTCGCGTGGGTCTGGTTCTCACTCGTGCGCGGACGACGCAAGGCCCGCCAGGTGGCAAGCCTGATGCTCCCGTTGTTCGCTGCCGAGGGCATCGTTCGCGCGATGACCGAGCCCGGCCGACATGCATACGTCGCCACCTTCGCCACCGCACTCGCGTTGGCCGCACTGATAGCGATACTGCTGTCATTCCGCGCTGAAAGGTAGCTCGGACACGGCTGTTCACTTCGCCGGCGGTGAATCGACGCGCTGCCAGGCGTCCTGTGTGAACTTACTTTTCATTGGTCGCGGCCTGTCCATGCAGGCCCTTGGGCAACGGAAACACGACGCGTTCTGAGACGCCCTCGAGTTCCCGGACGCCGCGGGCGCCGAGCTCCGCCAGCCTGGCCAGCACTTCCTGCACGAGCACCTCGGGCGCCGAGGCGCCGGCCGTGACGCCGACGGAGGCCCTCCCGGCGATCCACTCGGGCCGCAACTGGTCCGCCCGATCGACCATGTAGGAGGGAACGCCTCGATTGGCGGCAACTTCACGCAGCCGGTTCGAGTTGGAACTGTTCGGGCTGCCGACGACGATGACGACATCGACCTGGCGCACCATGAACCGGACGGCGTCCTGCCGGTTCTGTGTCGCATAGCAGATGTCGTCCTTTTTCGGGCCAACAATCCGGGGGAATCGTTCTCTCAGCGCCGCGACGATGGCGGCCGCATCGTCCACGGAGAGGGTCGTCTGCGTCACATAGGCGAGCGTGTCAGGGAACCTGACCGCAAGCCGGTCGACATCGGCGACGGATTCGACCAGTTGTATGCCCCCGTCACATTGCCCCATCGTTCCTTCGACCTCGGGGTGCCCGGCGTGGCCGATCATCACGATTTCGCGGCCCTGCGCGCGCATCTTCTCGACTTCGGCATGGACCTTGGTCACCAGCGGGCACGTCGCGTCGAAGACCCGAAGGCCGCGTGCCTCCGCTTCGGCGCGGACGCGCTTCGGAACGCCGTGCGCCGAGAAAACGACTGTGCTGCCCGCCGGCACCGCGTCGAGATCCTCGACGAAGACGGCGCCTTTGGCCTTCAGGTCATCGACGACGAATCGATTGTGGACCACTTCGTGGCGGACGTAGATGGGCGCGCCGTAGAGCGCGAGCGCCTGCTCGACAATGGCGATTGCACGATCGACGCCGGCGCAGAAACCGCGTGGATTGGCGAGCAGGACGTCCATCAGATGCCTTTCGTCGCCCCGGCCGAATCATTCCGCTGCCGGCGAAAGCTGTCGAGAATGACCAGCCCGGCACCCACGGTGATGGCGCTGTCCGCGACGTTGAACGCCGGATACGCCCAGCCGGCATAGTGGAACAGCAGGAAATCGACCACCTTGCCGAGCATGAGGCGGTCGTAGAGGTTGCCCAGCGCACCGCCCAGGATCAACGCCAGTCCGGTGCGGTACAGCAGGCTCCCGCCGCGGCGCAGGAGCACGACGATCACGATCGTGGCGGCGATGGCGATGCCCGCCAGCAGCCAGCGCTGCCAGCCGGACGCCGTGGCGAGGAAGCTGAAGGCCGCGCCGGTGTTGTATGTCAGGATCAGACTGAAGAAACCCGTGACCGCCCGCCCGTCGCCTTCGCGCATCGTCGCGACGATCGCGGCCTTCGAGACCTGGTCGGCCGCGATCACGCCCGCGGTCAGCCATAGCCAGCGGATCCAACGCGCATTTGCGGCGGGAATCGCCATGGCGGCCCGGTCACGCGAACGCGTGACGTTCCCCCGATCCGAAGAGATTCGACGTGCACCGACCGCAAAGTGTCGGGTGCGCCGCGTTCGTGCCGACGTCCGACCGATAGTGCCAACAGCGCTCGCACTTGGCCTGCCCGCTGGGGGTGACGCCAATCGCGAGAGCCTCGGCGCGCGCCACGGTGGCGGCCGACGTGATCAGGACAAAGCGCAGGTCGTCGCCGAGGCTCGCCAGCGCCTCGTAGTCGTCGCCGGACGCGCCGATCGCCACTTCGGCCTGCAGCGATGATCCGATCTTTCCGCTCTGGCGCAGGGTCTCCAGCTCCTTCTGCACGGCGGCGCGCACCGCGAGGATGCGCGTCCACTTGGCCATCAGCGGTTCGGCGTCCGGCACCTTTGGCAACCCGTTCACCCACGTCCGGCAGAAGATCGAAGCGTCTTCGGGCTGTACGATGCGCCAGGCTTCCTCGGCGGTGAAGGAAAGCACCGGCGCCATCAGCTGGAGCAGCGAATCGCGGATCAGCGCAAGCGCAGTCTGGGCCGAGCGCCGGGCGGCACTCGCCTTGCCCGTCGTGTACAGGCGATCCTTGAGCACGTCGAGATAGAAGCCGCCGAGGTCCTCCGAGCAGAACGTCTGCAGCCGCTGCACGACGAGATGGAACTCGTAGCGCGCGTAATCGGCTGCGACCGCGTCGGCGAGGGCGCGGGCCGCCGCCAGTGCATAGCGGTCGATCTCCAGCAGCTGGTCGATCGGGACGGCGTCCGTCGCCGCATTGAAGTCGGATGTGTTCGCCAGCAGGAAACGCAGCGTATTGCGGATGCGGCGGTATCCCTCGACAACGCGCTTCAGGATTTCGTCCGAGATGAAAAGCTCGCCCGAGTAGTCGGTCGCGGCGACCCACAGACGCAGGATCTCGGCGCCGAGCGTGTTCGACACCTTCTGCGGCTCGACGCCATTGCCCTTCGACTTGGACATCTTCCGGCCCTCGCCGTCGACCGCGAAGCCGTGGGTCAGCAAGGCGTTGTACGGAGGCCGGCCGTTCAGCATGCACGACACGAGCAGCGACGAATGGAACCAGCCGCGGTGCTGGTCGGAGCCCTCGAGATAGAGGTCCGCGGGAAATCCGGTGTCGCGGGCATGGGAACCCGTGCCCGCCGCAGGGCCATCCGGTCCGCCCAGCACGGTCTGGTGCGTGGAGCCCGAATCGAACCACACGTCGAGCGTGTCCTTGATCTTCACGTAATCGGCAAGATCGTCCACATCGAGTTCGCGCACGTCGAGGGTCTGCCACGCCTCGATGCCGCCCGTTTCGACCCGACGCGCGACTACCTCCAGCAGCTCCAGCGTGCGCGGGTGCAGGGCGCCGGTCACCTTGTGCGTGAAGAACGGCATCGGCACGCCCCACTGCCGCTGCCGCGACAGCGTCCAGTCCGGGCGGCTGGCGATCATGCCGTACAGCCGTGCCTTGCCCCAGCTCGGGAAGAACTGGGTTGCCTCGATGCCGGCAAGGGCCGTTGCGCGCAGCGTCTTTTCGGGTTTCGTGCCGTTCCAGCCCGGAACGTCGTCCATGCCGGCGAACCATTGCGTCGTCGCGCGATAGATCACCGGCGTCCGGTGCCGCCAGCAATGCATGTAGCTGTGTGTGAACTTCTCCGCCGAAAACAGCGCGCCGACATCGCGAAGCTTGGCAACGATCTGCGGATTCGCCTCCCAGATCTTCTCGCCACCGAAAAACGGCAGGCTGCCGGCAAACCTCCCATCGCCACCCACCGGGTTCAGGATCTCGTCATCGGCCATCCCGTAGCGTCGGCACGACTGGAAATCCTCGATGCCATACGCCGGCGACGAATGCACAACGCCGGTACCCTGCTCCAGCGTCACGTAGGTCCCGAGATACACCGGCGACGCACGGGCGTAGAGCGGATGGCGGAAGCGGATCAACTCGAGCGCCGCACCCGTGGTCGAGGCCACGACGTGGCCTTCGAGCTTGAAGCGCGACAGGCAGCCTTCGACGAGATCCCGCGCGAGCACGAGATGCCCGCGGGAGGTGGCCACCAGCGCATAGGCGAATTCGGGATGCATGTTCAGCGCCTGGTTGGACGGGATCGTCCAGGGTGTCGTCGTCCAGACAACCGCCATCGCGGGTCCGGCCGGCATGGCGGAGAGCCCGAACGCCGCCGCGAGCCTGTCGCGGTCGGCGTCGTCGAGCGGGAATGCGATGTCGACCGCGATGTCGTCACGGTCCTCGTACTCGACCTCGGCTTCGGCCAGGGCGCTGCCGCAGTCGAAGCACCAGTTCACTGGCTTCAGGCCGCGGTAGATGAAGCCCTTCTCGAGGAGCTTGCCCAGCGTGCGGATTTCGTCCGCCTCGTTCCTGAACGCCATCGTCGTGTACGGATGGTCCCAGTCGCCAAGCACGCCCAGCCGCTGGAAGTCCGCCTTCTGGCGCACGATCTGCTCGTTGGCATAGGCGCGCGCGAACCGCTGAGTTTCCTCGACCGGGATGTGCTTGCCGTGCGCCTTCTCGATCTGGACCTCGATGGGCATGCCGTGGCAGTCCCAGCCGGGCACGTACGGCGCGTCGTAGCCGGCGAGCTGCTTGCTCTTGACGACGACGTCCTTAAGGATCTTGTTGACGGCGTGGCCGATGTGTATGTCGTTGTTCGCGTAGGGCGGGCCGTCGTGCAGCACGAAACGCGGTCGGCCGGCCGACGCGGCGCGGATCGCCTCGTAGACCTTCTTCTGCTGCCACTCCTTGATCCAGAGCGGCTCGCGCTTCGCCAGATCGCCGCGCATCGGGAATCGCGTGTCCGGCAGGTTCAGCGTCGTCTTGTAATCGGTTTTCGATGGATCAGGCATGCGGGACCGGTTCTTTCCTTGGTGGCGTTCGGGGAACTGCGTCAGCGCGGCTGCGCGCCTGCCATGTCGAAAAAGTCGCGCGCCTGCGCGGCGTCGACCGCGATCTGGCGCCTGAGAGCGGCGAGGTCCGGATAGCGAGTCTCGTCGCGCAGCTTGCGCACGAACTCGACGCCGATGCGCCGCCCGTAGATCGTCTCGTCGAAGTCGAAAATGAACACTTCTAGCATCGGCACGCCCGAGGTCGCTATGGTCGGGCGCACGCCGACGCTCGCGACGCCGGTCCGCGGCGCGCTGCCGAGTCCGTGCACGCGTACCGCGAAGATCCCCGCAACCGGCGGCGCGCGCTTGAGCGGAAGGTTCGCCGTCGGAAAACCCAGGCTGCGCCCCAGTTTCGCCCCGTGCGCGACCCGGCCCGAGAGGCAGAACGACCGGCCGAGCAGCGCCTTGGCGCGCGCGAGATCGCCTTGCGCCAGCGCCGAGCGCACGGCCGTGGACGATGCCCGTTCACCGCCGATCACCACGGTGCGCATCGCTTCCACGCTGAATCCGGTCGCGGCCCGGCGCAACGTCGCCAAATCTCCCGCGCGCCCCTTGCCGAAGCGGAAATCCTCGCCCACCAGCAGCCAGCGTGCGCCGAGCCGACGCATGAGAACGGCCTCGATGAACGTTGCCGCTTCGAGCGAGGCGACCCGTTCGTCGAACCGCGCCACGTATGTGCGGGCAACCCCGCTGGCTGCGAACTGCTCGATCTTGTCGCGCAAGGACGACAACCGGGGCGGGGCGGTCGATTGGCGAAGAACTCGCGTGGCGGCGGATCGAATGTCAACACCGCGGCCGGCAGCGCAAGGTCCTCGGCCGCCTCGGCGAGCCGGGCCAGCATCGCCTGGTGGCCGCGATGGACGCCGTCGAAATTGCCGATCGCCAGCGCAATCGGGACGTCGGCGGCCGGTGGAATGCCGCGAAAGAGCTGCACCAATTTGCCTCGCTGCAGCAAAACTGCATATTTTAGCGGATTATCGAACCGGACGTTCACTTTCCGGCGTTCGCGGCGGCTTGTGATCCCGCGAATCCCGTTCCCGTGGCCGCGACCTCGTCCAAACGCCGCGCCGCCCCGCCCCGCGTGGACGCCGTCGGCGCAACCGAGCCTCCAACGTCAGGGCACCCGTTGCAATACACTTCCGCCATCGAACGTTACCGTGACCAGGGAGCCCCCGATGCCGGCGTATCTGCTCGTGGATTGCGACGTGACCGACCCCACGCGCTACGAGCGCTACAAGAAACTCGCGCCGGCCGCGATCGCCAAATACGGGGGACGCTACCTGGCGCGCGGTGGCGAGACCACGCCGGCTCGAAGGCGATTGGCAGCCGAATCGCGTCGTGATTCTCGAGTTTCCCGATGCGGAAGCGGCCAAGCGGTTCTACGCGTCGCCGGAGTACCGCGCCGCGCGCGCGGAACGCGCGGGCGCTGCGAACATGAACATGATACTGGTCGAAGGACTCAGTGCTTGATGTAGGGGACGACCCCGCGCGGCAGGAATTTCAGCGGCCGCACGCGGGACAGGGGCGCCCGACCGGCCGGAGCGGCCGATGATCGGAGCGCCGCACGCCGCTTCCCCATGCTGGTGTGTCGCCGATCACGCACGGACGGGCGAGCCAGGAACCGGTCGCGCGGTTGCGTGCCTGCGGGATCCCTTGCCCGACGTGCCGCCGGGCGATGCCGGCCGAAGTAAAGAGTAGCTGCCGACCGCATCGCTGTGATGCAGTGAAATCCGCGGACAGCCGCAGGTCCGTGCCGGCGGCGCGCGAGTCAGGCGGCGATGGCCGCGCAGGAGTCGTCGAGCCACGCCGGCGCATCCTCGACGCGACACCAAGCGCGCAGTGTCCCGACTGGTCGAGCGTCGCCTTGAGTTCGGCGTCGGCCATCGCCGCTTCCCGCGCCAGAGTCGCGTCGTAACGATCCCGTGGTCTCGGAGTTCGACAGGACTGTGTACGCGGTGTGGATCATCGCCACGAGCCCGCTCGTGTCCTGTCCGGCGTCCGTGGCGCCGTAGCCCAAGCGCTCGAGGAGCGCGAGGTAGGCGGTTTCGATCCGCGCCGGGGTGGCCCCCGGCGCAAGCTCGAGATAGTCGTAATAGGTGTAGCTCATGGCGCCCTCCTCGGTCTGGTGCGGTCGGGTTTCGTCTGCTGCTCGAAGAGCACAAAGCAGCAAACGTGCCAAGCCACGGAAACGCAGCGAGCGTGAGGGCCGGCTGTTCTCAGATGACCGCAAAGCGGCGTGGGCCCGCCGGTGGCGCAAACGCGGCGTCGATCGCATCGAGCGTCGGCGGATCGAGCGGCAGAGCCGCCGCGGCCCGGTTGGCCCGGATATGCCCGGGATCGGCCGATTCCGGGATGGCCACGACATCCGGTCGATCGCAGCAGCCAGCGCAACGCGATCTGCGCCGGCGTCGCTCCGATTCGACGCGCGATCGACGCCAGTTTCGGATCTCGCAGCACGGCTCCCTGTCCCAACGGGGAATACGCCATCACGGGAATCCGGCGTTCGCGCAGCCAGGGCAGGAGTTCCCACTCGATTCCGCGCTCGCCCAGATGGTAGAGGACCTGATTGGTCGCGCAGCGCCGCCCTTCGGCGAGCGCGAACAGTTCGCGCATGTCGGCCGTGTCGAAATTGGAGACGCCCCAGCGGACGATCTTCCCATCCGCGCGCAGTCGCTCGAAGGCAGCCACCGTTTCGGCCAGCGGAATCTGACCACGCCAATGCAGGAGGTACAGATCGAGGCGGTCCGTGCCCAGCCGCCTGAGGCTGCGCTCGCAGGCAGAGATCGCGCTTTTTCGGCCGGCGTTGTGGGGATACACCTTGCTCACTACAAACAGCCGATCGCGCCGACCGGCGATCGCGCGCGCCACGATCCTGCTCCGCGCCCGCCCTCGGCATACATCTCGGCGGTGTCGACCAGCGTCATGCCCAGGTCGAAACCGAGCGCCAGCGCCGCGGCCTCGTTCGCCGCGCGCGCCTTGCGCTCGCCCATGGTCCATGTCCCGAGGCCGAGCGCCGGCACCGTCGTTCCATCCGGAAACCTCACCGAAGGCATGTCGGCTTGAGTCGCTGTGCGCCATCCCGTCGAGGATACCGGAATCACCGTCCGGTCATCGTGCGCCGGCCCGCATGTGCCGCAGCGCGCCGACGCGTGGATAATGGCGGATCCGGACTCAAACTTCTGCGCATGCCTCTCGACCCTCTTCCTGGCCGCACCATCGTCCGCGGCGCCTGCCCGCACGACTGCCCGGACACCTGCGCGATGCTGGTCACGGTCGAAGGCGGCCGTGCGATCGAAGTGCGCGGCGCGCCGGATCATCCGCCGACGGCTGGAACGCTCTGCACCAAGGTCGCACGCTACCTCGAGCGCACCTATTCCCCTGAGCGCGTGCTCCATCCGATGCGGCGCGTGGGCCGGAAAGGCGACGGCCGCTTCGAGCGCATTTCCTGGGACGAGGCGCTCGACACCATTGCGACCCGGTTCGGCGCGATTGCCGCGTCGCCCGACGGCCCGCAGGCGATCGTCCCGTACTCCTATGCGGGAACGATGGGGCTGCTGCAATACGGCTCGATGGACCGTCGCTTCTTCCATCGGCTCGGCGCGTCGCTGCTCGACCGGACCATCTGCGCGACCGCCGGCAAGGCCGGCTGGATCGCGACGCGTCGGCGCGGCGATGGGGACGGACGTCGAGCAGTTCGCGAACAGCCGGCTCATCCTGATCTGGGGCAGCAATCCGGTCGTCTCCAATCTGCATTTCTGGAGGCAGGCGCAGGAAGCGAAGCGCCGCGGCGCGAAGCTCGTCGCCATCGATCCCTATCGCAGCCAGACCGCGGAAAAGTGCCACCAGCACGTGGCGCTCGTTCCCGGCACCGACGCGGCGCTCGCCCTCGGCATGATGCAGGTGCTGATCGCGGAGGATCTCGTCGACCACGACTACATCGACCGGCACACGATCGGATTCGACGCGCTGCGCGGTCGCGCTGCCGAGTATCCGCCGGAGCGTGTCGCGGCGATCTGCGGCATCGCGGCGGCTACGGTGATCGGCGCTCGCGCGCGCCTACGGCACGACCCGGCCGGCGGCGATCCGCGTCAACTACGGGATGCAGCGCCATGCCGGCGGCGGCAATGCGTGCGCGCCGTCGCCTGCCTGCCGGCGCTCGTCGGCGCCTGGCGCGATCCGGCGGGCGGCGCGCTGCTGTCGTCGTCGGGTACCTATCCGGTCGATATCGCCGCGCTCGAGCGCCCGGATCTCATCCGCGGCAAGCCGCGGACGATCAACATGAGCACGATCGGCGACGCATTGCTGGACGCAAGCGACCCGCCGATAAGCGCGATCTACGTCTACAACTCGAATCCGGTCGCGGTGGCGCCCGAGTCGGCGAAGGTGGCGGCCGGCTTCGCGCGCGAAGATCTCTTTTGCGTGGTGCACGAGATTTTCCGGACCGACACCGCCGACTATGCCGACATTCTCCTGCCCGCCACCACGCAGCTCGAGCAGCTGGATGTCCACAGTTCTTACGGCCACCTCTACGCGCTCGCGAACAACCCGGCGATCGCGCCGCTCGGCGAGGCGAAACCGAACACCGAGGTCTTTCGGCTGCTTGCCGCGCGGATGGGATTCGCCGAGCCCTGCTTTCGCGACAGCGACGAGGACCTCGCGCGGCTCGCGTTCCGGTCGGACCACCCGCGCGCGGGCGGCATGACCTGGGACGATCTCAAGGCGACGGGCTTCCGGAGGCTGGCCGTGCCGGATGTCTACGCCCCGTTCGCCGCCGGCGATTTCCCGACACCCTCGGGCAAGTGCGAGTTCTACTCGGAGACGCTCGCGCGCGAAGGGCACGATCCCCTCCCGACGTTCGTCCCGCCGCGCGAGTCGGTCGCGAGCAACCCGACGCTTGCCCGGCGCTATCCGCTGGCGTTCCTCTCGCCGCCCGCCCGCAACTTCCTCAATTCGTCGTTCGCGAATCTGCCGACGTTCGTCGCCGAGGAGAAGACCCCGCGGCTCGACATCCATCCCGACGATGCCCGGCTCGCGCGGAATCGCCACCGGCGATCGCGTGCGCATCCGCAACGACCGGGGAAGCTTCACGGCAACGGCGCGCGTGACGGAGCGCGCGCGGCCGGGCGTCGTCGTCGCGCCATCGGTCTGGTGGAAGAAGCTCTCCCCCGACGGCGCCAATGCCAATGCCGTGACCAGCCAGGCGTTGACGGATCTCGGGCGCGCCGCGACGTTCTACGACTGTCTGGTCGAGGTCGAGAGGCTTTGACGCCGGTCCTGCGAACCGACCTGCGCCCCGTGGGGCGTGCCGACGCTAGAGCTTGCGCACGAGCCCGACCATGACCCCGAAGATCTCGAGCGTGCCCTCGGGTCGGATGACGGGGTAGGCCTTGTTCTCGGGCTTCAACACGAACTGGCCGCGCTCGACATCGAGTCGCTTCAACGTGAACTGACCGTCGACGATCGCCACGACAACGTCGCCGCGCTTGGCCGAGGCCGTCTTTTCGACGACGACGAGATCCCCCTCCAGAATGCCGGCATCCTGCATCGAATCACCCTTGACGCGGATGAGGACCGTCGCCGACGGGCGTTCGATCAGATAGTCGTCGATCGTCAACGCATCGGAATGGCCGTCTTCGACGGGATTCGCCTGTCCGGCCTGTACCGGTGACTCCGCCAGCGCCCGCGCAAAGAACCGGCCGGTCGGCGCGAGCCGCCTGTCCGGCGTGGATTCGATGTAGCCGGCGAGCTTGAGCCGTGCGACCATTGCCGCAACCGACGATTTGGACTTGAGACCGAGCAGGTTGCCGATCGATGCATACGACGGCAACGCGCGGTGCCGGGCGTAGTAATCCTGCAGCGACGCCAGATAAGAACGATCGTTCGACATGACGGTACAATAACGAACGAGCGTTCGTCCGTCAAGCCCCTTGCGGCCCTCATTTCGCCATGCGCCTGTTCGCCCCGGTTCTGGCCTTCGTCGACCTCGAAACCACCGGCACGGGCGCCGCGACCGACGCTATCACCGAGATCGGAATCGTGCGCGTCGAAGCGGATCCGGAGGGCGCGGCATGCCCCGGCGTCACCGAGTGGAGCACGCTGGTCAACCCCGGGATGCCGATTCCGCCCGAGATCCAGGCGCTGACGGGAATCACCACCGCCATGGTCCGTGATGCGCCGTCCTTCGCCGAAGTCGCCGACGAGGTCTCGGCGCGCACCGCCGGCGCTTTGTTCGTTGCGCACAACGCCCGCTTCGATTACGGCTTCCTCAAGCATGCGTTCGCGCGGGAGCAGCGCGCGTTCTCGGCGCGGGTGCTCTGCACCGTCCGCCTGTCGCGGCGCCTGTTTCCCGAGGAGTCGCGGCACAACCTGGACAGCGTGATCGCGCGACACGGGCTGCCCGTGGCCGGGCGACACCGCGCGCTCGGCGACGCGCGCGTGCTGTGGTCGTTCCTGCAGGTGCTCTACCGCACTCTGCCGGCGGAGGCGATCGAAGCCGCCGCGAAGCGCGTCCTCAAGACGCCAAGCCTTCCGCCGCAGCTCGCCCCCGACGCGCTCGACACGCTGCCGGAGGCGCCGGGCGTCTACCTTTTCTACGGACCCAACGCACTGCCGCTCTACATCGGCAAGAGCACGAACTTGCGCGAGCGCGTGGGTGCCCATTTCTCGTCCGACTATCGTTCCGCGACCGACCTTCGCCTCTCGACGGAGCTGCAGCGGATCGAGTTCGAGGAGACAGCCGGCGAAATCGGCGCGCTGCTGCGCGAAGCCGCGCTCGTGAAATCGATGTTTCCCGCGCACAACCACGCGCTGCGCCGCAAGGCGGAAGCAGGCGTGCTGGAGTTGCCCGCCGCGCCCGGGCCTCCCGGTTACGTTCCCGCCGTCGGGGTCGAGCCTAGTGCGCTCCCCGGCCGGTACGGGCCGTTTTCGTCGAAGCGGCAGGCGCGTGAGACGCTGCGCTCGCTCGCCTCGGAGCACGCGCTATGCTGGAAGGCGCTGGGGCTCGAGAAACGGCTCGGGCCGTGCTTCGCGCGCCAGGTGAGACGGTGCGCCGGTGCGTGCGTGGGAGCCGAATCCGCGGCCGCGCATCACGAGCGGCTCGCCTCGGCACTCGCGCCGCTGGCGATCCCGGCGTGGCCGTTCGCAGGGCTCGCCGCGATTCGCGAGCGCTCTTTGCTGGGAGATCGTGTCGATCTGCACGTGCTCCGGGATTGGTGCTGGCTCGGCACTGCGCGCGACGACGGCGAGCTCGGGCGCCTCGTCGAAGCGCCCCCGCGACCGGAGTTCGATGCCGACATCGCGCGGCTGCTGATGCGCGTGCTCGCGAAAGGAAAGCACGAGATACTGGCCCTTTCCGGCCGCTTCTGTCGCGCCGACTAGGACCGGTTCACGCCGAGCCGGCCGTCACGCCAGGCGCTGCGCCCCGCTTGCCGCGTGCGCGGCCAGCACGGTCGCGACGCAGGCCGTCAGCCTGGTCGCGTAGGGAATGTGCAGGAATTCATTGGGCCCGTGCGCGTTGGATTTGGGTCCGAGCACGCCGGTGATCAGGAACTGCGCGTCCGGGAAATGCTTTCCGAGCATGGCCATGAACGGGATGGTGCCGCCCTCGCCCATTGCCGCCGCGGGCTTGCCGTAGCAGGCAATTGACGCGGTCTGGAGCGCCTGTTCGAGCCAAGGTGCGGTCGGCGGAGCGTTCCATCCGGTCGCGCCTTCGTCGCCGTCGAAGCGCACGGTTGCGCCGTACGGCGGATCGGCCTCGAGCAGTCGCTTCAGCGTCCGCAGCGCACTGGCTCCGTCCAGCGGCGGCGGCAATCGCAGCGAAAGCTTGAGCGACGTACGCGGACGCAACACGTTGCCGGCATCGGCCATGGCGGGAAACCCGTCGGCTCCGGTCACCGACAGCGCCGGGCGCCACGTGCGGTTCAGCAGCGCTTCGGCGTGATCGACGATCATTGGCAGCGTGCGGCCCGCGAACGGATACTTGCGGACCGTGGTCTCGCCCATGATCGCCGCTGCCGCCTTCGCCTGCTGCACGCGCTCGTCGGGAATCGGCGCATGGAACTCCGCAGGCAGCACGCGGCCCGTCGCCGCCTCCTCGAGTCGGTCCAGAACGGCTCGCGCGACGCGAAATGACGATGGAACGATGCCGCTTGCGTCGCCCGAATGCACGCCCTCGGTCAGGACCTCGACGCTGAGCGCTCCGCCGGCGAGGCCGCGCAGCGACGTTGTGACCCAGAGCCGCTCGTAGTCGCCACAGCCGGAATCGAGACCGATCACGAAATCCACGGCGCCCATCCGTGGCGCGAGCAACTCGAGATACGCCGGCAGGTCGTAGCTGCCGCTCTCCTCGCAGGTTTCGATCACTCCGACACAGCGCGCGTGCGCGACATCTTGCGCTTGCAGCGCGCCGATGGCGGCCAGCGATGCGAACAGCGCGTAACCGTCGTCGGCGCCGCCCCGGCCGTAGAGCTTGCCGTCCTCCAGCACCGGCAGCCAGGGACCGAGGCCGGCGCGCCAACCCGTCATTTCCGGCTGCTTGTCGAGGTGGCCGTAGAGCAGGACCGTGCGTCCGCCCGTGCCGGGCACATCGAAGTAGAGCACCGGCGTGCGGCCGGGCAGGCGCACGATCTCCACCGTCATGCCGCGCACCGGCTGCTGGCGCGCCCAGGTCTCGCCCAGACGGATGACGCTATCGATATGGCCGTGTTGCTCCCACTGCGGATCGAAATGGGGCGATTTGGCCGGAATGCGGATGTACTCGACAAGTTGCGGGACGATCGAGGCATCCCAGGTGCGGGCGACGGAAGCGGCCAGAGCAGGCGTGTTCATCGGTTTCCATTTGCGGATTGAGAGAAGCGGGAACTACTTTACCGGATCGCGGCCGCCCCGTGGCGGTTGCCCGCAGGGTGGTCGCACAATTGCCACGATCTGCGCAAAAGATGCTAGCTTTACCGTCATGACGTACCAATGGTCCGAAATGCTGCTGTTGCTGCTCGCCGTGCCGTTGCTGGTTGCGGTTTACGTTCTGCTGCTTCGCCGGAAGAAGAAGAGCGCCCTCCGCTATGCGAGCGTGAATCTGATGAAGGTCGCGCTCGGGCCAGCCCAGCGCCTGCGGCGCCACGTCCCGCCGCTGCTCTTTCTGCTGTCGATGATCGCGATGATCATCGCGATCGCACGTCCGTCCACGGTCATCACGCTGCCTTCGCAGCAGCAGACCATAATGCTTGCGATGGACGTCTCGCTCAGCATGGGCGCCAAGGACGTCGACCCCAACCGGCTGACCGCCGCACAGGTGGCGGCAAAATCCTTCGTCGAAGAGTACCCTGCAGACACGCGAATCGGCATCGTGTCCTTCGGCGCAACCGCATCGCTCGTGCAGACGCCGACCCAGAATCGCGAGGATCTTCTCGCGGCCATCGAACGCTTTCAGCTGCAGCGCGGCACCGCGACGGGCAGCGCGCTCTACGTGGCGCTGGCGACGCTGTTTCCCGATGCCGGCATCGACCTCGAGTCACTGGTGTTCAAAGGTGGGCTTACGCGGTTTGGCGCCCCGACCGCTCGCCCCGAGGTGAAGCCGAAGACCGCCGAAGAGAAGACATTCAAGCCGGTTGCGCCGGGTTCCTATGCCTCGGCCGTGATTATCCTGTTGAGCGACGGCCGGCGGACAACGGGCCCGGATCCGCTCGAAGCCGCCAAGATGGCCGCCGATCGCGGGGTAAAGGTCTACACGGTCGGCTTCGGGACCAAGGAAGGCGCCACCATCGGTTTCGAAGGCTGGTCGGTATATGTGCGGCTCGACGAGGAAACGCTGCAGGCCATCGCCCAAATCACGCGTGGAGAGTATTTCCATGCCGGCACTGCCACCGACCTCAGGAAGGTCTACCAGAGTCTCAATGCACGACTCGTGCTGGAACGGAAGGAAACCGAAGTGACCTTTCTGTTCGCTGCGGCGGCGGCGGCATTGTTGCTCGCGTCGTCCCTCCTGTCACTGCTCTGGCTCAATCGAAGCGTCTGACCCGCCTGCTTGTGCGCGAACTCCTGCAGGACGCGCGCCATCATGAACTCCCGGGCGGCTGCGGAAGCGAAGGGCAAGCCGCGCGCCCGGCGGCACGGGTCCTCCAATCAGCTCACTTCTTCTTTCCCGTCGAATTTGGAGCGCACAACCCAAGTGCTACGACCACGTCACTGCAAGGTTCGGAGGCCGCGACCGCCGGGGGCATCGCGTCCGGTCGGCGTGCCGGAGCGTTCCTGGCAGCTGCGGGTTTCGTGCCCGGCGGCTTTGTTTCCGTGCGCGGCTTTGCCGCTCCGACTGTGGCCGTTGTAACCGTTGCCCCGATCGGGGGCGGGCTCACGATCACTGCGGACGCATCCGCGGGCGCACCAGTGGGCGACGTCCCCTGCATCAAGGAGATCGGCGTTGCCGGCGCGTCCACGATTTTCGATTCGGCGGCGGGTGCTGACGGACTGGTTTTCAACATTTCCCTAAGCCGGTCCGAATACTGGTAAACGTTGAAGGTCGAGAGGATAACCACGGTAACCATCAGCGTGGACAAGGCAACCCGATAGCGTCGCTGCCTTACCGCAACGGAAACGCGACTGATTACAGCGGATCCCAGGCGCTTGCCGATCGGCGGATCTTTGCCGTGGAGCGACGCGATACGCGCATAGATATATCGATGCCGATCGTGCTTCCGGCGACGAACCGGGTCCGCCAGGACCTCATACGCCGCAGTCAGGTCGGACATCCTTCGATGCGCTTCATCCTTCGAGCCGGAAAATCGATCGGGGTGATACCGTTGGGCCAGGGCCTTGAACGCCGCGCGAATGACAATATCCTCGGCGCCCGGGTGCACTCCGAGAGTCGCGTAAAGGTCCGGTTTTGGGACTTTCGCCATCCGTTCTGCGCGGGGAGGGGATCTCACGAAAGTGCGCCCGCCCGCATTGGTCCCGCCTGGTATCGTGAACGCATCGTGGGCGCCAACTACATCGCTGTATTTTACTGCCTGCCGTTGGTAGCGCGCTCTTCGTTCGTCGGTCCCGACTTCTCCTTCCGCACTAGGCTCGGACGAATGTTCGATTCCGGTGAAAGGCAGACGCTACCCGTTCACTCCAGCCGGTGCCGGGCATTGTCCACTACAACAAGGGGCTCGCCCAGGGCGCTATTCAACCGAAACCGCATACGCATTGAGCTGGGTTTCTCCGGCACCGGTGATGACTTCGTTGCCAAACTCGATGGAGGCGACATACTCGTCGCCGGTGGCGAGGCCCTTGGACCGGATATAGGAAAAGAACCTCGTCAAGTCAAGCGTTGCCGCGCCAAGCCTTGGTGTCGCCCTCAGGAATGCGATGTATTTCCAGCCTTGCCCAACGTTCTCGGCCACGAACACGTTGTAGAGCGATCCATCGATCGTGGCCTGCTCGACCAGTATGCCGTCGGGCCGCATGCCGCCATACGACTCCAGCCAGATCATTATTTCGTGTGTGATCGGGGGAACCGCGAATGCGGACGGGTTCGGCGTATTGGTGAGCCAGATGTCGAATGCAGTGTTTCCGCTGCCGGTGTGGGTCGACGCAACGTCGTACGCGACCGTCGCCACGCGGATGCTGCTTATCTTCTTCGGCAACGTGTTCGACGTGGATTGCTTTCCCGGCTTCTGCCCGAAAATGACCTCCGGGTAGCCGGTTACGTTGCCGGCCGAGTTCGACCAGTTCCACGTCCAGCGACCTACGAGCGTACCGTCCACGCCAAGCCCGACGCCTATGCACTGTGACCAGCCGCGCAGCGTCCCCTTGCCCCACGTATTGTTTTCCGCGCGATAGCTCGCGCTGCTTATCAAGGCTTGGTCGGTGCAATCCATGGTGACCGCGCCTGCTACCAGAGGCACGCCTGGCGCTACTGCAGAATCCGAATGCACGCGTTCGCCACCACACCCATGCAGGGTCGATACGGCAGCCAAGGCGGCAAGGATCTCTTTCATCGGCGCAGAAATGTCACCTGTCCCGCTGTCCAGTCAGCCGGGTCCACCTCTGGCCCTGCTCGGAAACAAATGTCAGAACGACGCTACGAACTCGACGCCGCCGTAGGGTTCCGTCGACTCACCTTCATTGCGCCGGGCCCCGACCTTCAAACCAGCCTCGGACGTCGCACCCAGTTTGATGCCGGACAATACCCAACCGACCTGTGCCGCGCGGTAAACCGTATTGCCGTGTGCTATCAGTTCCGGCCCGGTCCGCAGTCCGCCCTCGAATCGATAGAGCAAACGCAGCCGGGCCCAATAGGCTTCGGTACCGGTTGTGTACGCCGCGAACGCATTGACAAAAAGGTTCGGCAAGGCAACGGCCTCCCCTCCGACCTGGACCTTGAGCCCCCATCGGACCCCGCTCTCGCGGTTGCCGGGATCGTCCGGCGAGAGCCGCGTGTTCGTGTATCGCGGGCCCAGTGACACGCTGCCCCAGTTCTCCCCCGAGCTCGTCTGGTATGCGAGCGCCACCTCGAGTCCGCTGGCCTTGGCATCGATGCGGCTGTTGTCACTCGCATAGTCGTAGGCGTTGTAGTCGGCCCAGAGGCGAACGGCCATACCCTGTCCCAGATTGCCGCCGGCGATCGGCATAATCGTGCCGAGATACGCAGAATTGCCGTCCTTGCTCGCGTCAAAGCCTCCCAGCGCAATGCCTTCGGCGCCGGCAGTAGGGGCCGCCAGGAGCACGGCGATTCCCAGTGCCCAGAACAGGCCTTGCCGGCCGTGAACAGCAATGACGACGGGGACCACGTCTCGCGCTGGAGTGCGGTTGCATGGCCCATTCGTCCAACGGCCAAACATGCTAGAACTCGACCGCCAGGGGTTTGGGTACTTCGCGGAGATTTTCGGGTTCGTTGTTGAGTCGATTGTGCAGACGGAGTATCCCCAGATAGAAGTCGCGTGGTGTCGCAGGTGCCGGCGCTGCCTCGGGCAGGCGCTCATAGCGCCGCAAATTCCCGAGAAACGAGATCAGGCAAATCAGATTCGCAAGCGTGAAGATCATGGCCGCAATCACGATGCCGCTAAGATCGCCGTGCGCCATGAGCCAGAGGCCCCGAACTACCGCGGCCATCGCCAACGCCGTCATGACCCAGAGCAGTCGAATGGACCAGGAGGGCTCTCTCTTGATCTTTGACTTGCGCGAGACCGTGAATTTCTTCTGGATGACGACGATGCCCTTCAATCCAGCCACATGGGCCGGCAGACTTGCCATGTTATAGGCTTCGGTATGCAGAAGGTGATAGGTACCCCGAGCATAGACGGAGGTAACCAGCACGGACAGCGAGAGATAGACGGTGAAATAGAGGCAAGTCTCCAGGGTGCTGCTGGTGAACGGCGATTGCAGCGTGACAAGGCAGACGATGGGCAAGGCGAACAGAAACAACTTCTGGGCCCCCTGGAAATGCGCGATCGTCGAATACAGGTAGTTGACGCGCTGCCCGAGGCTAAACCCTCGGGCCACGAGTGGCGAATCGAATGAGCGCAGCAGGAGTCCGAGCGAGCCCGCCGCCCAGCGGCGGCGCTGCTTGTAGAATTCCTTGAAGTTCTCGGCTTCCAGACCGTAGGCCAATACTTCGGGCACGAACACGGATTTCCAGCCACGCGCATGCAATCGGGCTGCGGTGTGGATGTCCTCGGTCGCCGTATCGGTCGCGAAGCCGCCAATGGAGTCGAGTGCACAGCGCCGCAACAGCGCCGACGTACCGACAAAAAACGCCGCATTCCACCTGTTCTTGGCCGG
Organism: uncultured beta proteobacterium; assembly: GCA_963708855.1. Lineage (GTDB taxonomy): Bacteria > Pseudomonadota > Gammaproteobacteria > Burkholderiales > Casimicrobiaceae > CAIWHR01. The sequence goes on from CAVPUM010000027.1 coordinate 116,778, forward strand.
CTGGATGGCATCGTAGAACATCCTCTGTTCGAACCAGAACTCCGGCGTGCCCTTGTTGTGCCGGAACAGGAAGGTGTCGCGATTGTAGAACGTTTGCGGGGTCTGGACGAACGCCAGTTCCGGATCGTCGAAGTATCCCAATGTCCGCTCGATGAACCAGGGCAAGGGAACATGGTCGGCATCGAGTTCCAGGATGAACTCGGCATCGGTATGCAAGAGCCCGTGGTTGAGATTGCCCGCCTTGGCGTGCTCATTGGTGGTGCGGGGAATCCAGATCGCACCGTGCCTCCTGGCCATGGCTTCGACCTCGGGGCGGTTGCCATCATCGAGCACCAGAACGTTGCGTCGCCCGCGTACCCGCATGGCACCGATAACCACCGGCTCCAGGACGTCGAGCGGCTCCGTATAGGTGGCGATGATCACATCCACGGTCTTCTTCAGGTTGGTGGGTCGAAAGACCGGATCGCGGATCTCGCGGGCAATGACCACGAACAAGACCGTTGAAAACAGATTGAAGAGCTCGGCCGCATAGACCAACGGGCCGTACCATACATCCCACGCAATGACGGTGCTGCGCCAGAACAGATAGGTGAAGGCGACCGCCAGATAGGGGTAGGCGAGAAATGCCATCCAGCGCGGTTCGGGACGGCGCTGCAGTTCGAGCGCATAGGGGATTGCAGGCCGCGCAACAGCGGGATGGGGCGATTGCTGCGCGGGTCGTTCTACGGTAGCCGCTTGCGACATGGTTCCACTCAGCCCCACAACGGTGTTCAAACCCTGCGTGATGCCACCGTCCGATCGGGTGGGCCGTAAGTTGGAATCTCGCTTGCTGTGCGGCCTGCATCCTGCTCTGTCACATCAGAATCGGGATCCGCGGAGGCCATGAAGCAACAATCGTGCGCCAGGATTTTGTTCATCCTAATGCATTGATTTAAAAAAGTGTTTATGCCCCGGGTCGATTGGCCGCCATCTCGTGTGTAAATAATTTCGACATGAGCAAGCGGCCAGGATCGAGACAGCCCAATCGTTCGCACCCGCGGCCCTCGGCGCCTTCGCACGGCAGGAATGAAGCCAGCGCAATGACCGGGCCGGACGGCAATAGGCGCGTTGGCACCGGTCACGATCGGTCGATTGACGACCCCTCCGACAGGTCGCGATCACTCAGCTAACAAGTGCGCAAGAAACGCCACGCACGGCGAGGGTCCTTTACCGCGCGACCCACGCGGCAACGCCGATTACGGCAGCGGAATCCATTCGTGCTCACCGGGGATGCGGCCCATCCGCTGCGCGGTCCAATCGTCCTTGGCCTGCTCGATCCGCTCCTTGCTCGACGAGACGAAGTTCCACCAGATCGTGCGCGGCCCGTCCAGCGGTGCGCCGCCGACGACAACGTAGCGCGCCCCGCGCGGTGCGACGATCGTTGCTCCGGCGTCCGGGACCATGACGGCCATCGTCGACGCCGGCACTTCGTCGCCGTCGATCACCAGCGGCGCATCGACGCTGTAGATCGCCTGTTCGAACGACGCACCCTCTGGCGCGGGCAATGCAAATGCCGCGCCGGCCTGGGCTGCGACGTCGAGGTACAGCGTTTCGCAATGAGTCGCGACCGGCGACCGCAGCCCGAAGGCGCGACCGACGAGGACGCGCACCCGGATTCCCGGCGCCGACCACTCCGGCATCGCATCGGAGGCCGTGTGCGTGAACGCAGGCGCGGTCTCCTCGTGCGCCCTCGGCAACGCAGCCCAAAGTTGCAGACCGTGCGCGACATAATCCTTCCCCTTCAGATCGGGTGGCGTGCGCTCCGAATGGACGATGCCGCGCCCTGCCGTCATCCAGTTGATCGCGCCCGGCTCGATGCGCTGGACGCTGCCCAGGCTGTCGCGATGCAGCATCGCGCCTTCGAACAGGTAGGTGACGGTCGCGAGCCCGATGTGCGGATGCGGCCGTACGTCGTGGTTGTCTCCGGGACGGGTGGTGAGCGGGCCGAAGTGGTCAAAAAACACGAACGGCCCCACGCCTTGTCGCGGCGCGGCGGTCGGCAGCAGTCGGCGCACCGTGAATCCGCCGCCGAGGTCGCGGCTGCGTGGCTGCACCAGTTTCTCGACAGGCATCGATCTTCTCCGCGTTCGGGGTGGCGAGCTCGGTCACGATCGACCGGGAGCCTATCCTGCGGCATCCGTCGCCGATAATCCAGCGTGTGGTTGCATCACGCAGCCACCGCTTCCACGATCTGCTCGTAGGCGGACGCGATCGCCTTCTGCTCGGCCTCGGATCCCATCGCCAGTCCTTCGGCGTACACGAAGTGCACGCCGGTGAGGCCGAGAATCGTGAAGACCGTCTTGATCGACAGTTGTCGACCGACGACGACCGCGCGGCGAAGAAGCGCCGCTGACCGAAACGCGACTCCTCGATGCCCACTTCAGTGAAGACTTGGCTCCCCACCTTCGCCCTTTGCGGGCCGGTCGGTTGTCGTACGATTTCAAGGGGATTCGAACCTTCGTACTCACCGTAAATGAGAACGTATTCACTTCTGACGGCACTCGTGCATTCCGTGCGTTACCTATAAACTGTGGCTAGTAGACCCGGTATGAATTGGAGTTGGTTCTGGCGGGTATTGGGAGTCGTTCTGGGAATGGCTTGGGAGACCTTAGTACTCACCGTCTTACGGTGAGGAATTTTGGCGCTCCCAATATCGCTCCCAAAACCCTCCCCACTGGAGGGTACATGGCACGGCCGACGCTGGACTACGACACCCGCACGAAAGCCGCGCGGACGCGACTCCCGCCCCGGGCGAAGCCCTACTACCGGCAGATCGGACCGGGTCTGTCCATCGGCTACATGCGAAATGAAAATACCGCCGGCCGCTGGGTCATTCGCGAGTGGCTCGACGGTCGCTACCGGACCCGTTGGCTCGGTCACGCCGATGACCTCGCGCGCGCCGATGGAAAGGACGTGCTCACGTTCGAACAGGCGATGCGAGCCGCATTGGCCCCACAGGCCACGGCCCCGGTAGGCAAGCTCACTGTGGCCACCGCGCTCAAGCGCTACTTCATCGGTTTCGCCGCGCGCAGCAAGCACGCGAAGATCATGGAACAGTGGTCGAATCTGCGGATTGTCCCGACGCTCGGCGACTACCGCGTGGACCGGCTCACGATGACGCAAATCGAAGCATGGCTCGCAGGCCTGGTGCGTGACGACCCCGAAGACCCGGACGCACGGCGCCGGTCGCAGGACACCGCCAATCGCATCCTCTCAATTCTGAAGGCGGCGCTCAACGAGGCGTTCGCCGACGACGCGAACGCCCTGCCCTCCGATGTGGCATGGCGTCGCGTCAAGCCCTATCGCAACGTCAGCGGCGCGCGGCAAGAGCACTTCGAGGCGTCCCAGGTGCGCCAGTTGGTCACTACTGCCACCACGTTCGATCCCCGTTTCGCCGACTTGATCGAGGTCGCCTATCTGACCGGCGCCCGTTTGGGCGAGCTCGCCGGCGCCAATGTGGGCGACTTCGACGCTGGCAACGCCGCATTGCGTGTCACCGGAAAGACGGGGCCGCGCAGCATCACCTTGACGGCCGAGACAACCGCAACGCTGCTCCGTGTCACGGGCAAGCGTGCTGCGACAGACCCCCTGCTCCCGCGCGCCGATGGCGAGCGCTGGCGCAATACGCAGCATCGGCCAATGCAACGCGCGCTGGCACTCGCGGGATTGCCGCTGGCGGCATCGTTCTATTCCCTGCGGCATTCCCACATTTCCCGCGCGATCGAAGGCGGAATGCCGCTTAGCATGCTCGCCGAAAACTGCGGAACATCGTTACCGATGATCCAGAAGAACTATGCCAATGTCTTGGCGCGCACTCGTCGCGACGTGATCCAGCAGACGTCGCCGAAGCTGCGGCGGGTCAAATGAAGCGTATGCGCAAGCGCAAGGGCATGGGCTATGCGGCCGGAACCGTTCTCCGGCGTCCGCCCGGTGGAGACGCCGGAAACACTCCCGCCAGCGGAGCCGACAGGCGTGTGCGCTGAATTTGACGCACTGCAGCACAAATTTGTGTGGTTGCATCGTGTTGCAAATCCGTCACGGGGCGGCAATTCATTGATCTGAAACAAGTCTGTAGCCTACCAATGGGGCCCGGGCGATGGCAGTATGCCGTCATCGTGGCGAGGCAAAGGGGGCGCAGATGGACCTGAGTTGGATCATGTTGGGCCTTGTCGGCTGGGCGCTCGGGTTGGTGTTTGTGTTGGCGCTCATGCGAATGTCCGGCGACCAGGACCGCGCCGCACGTCACCAGCAAAAGCGCATCGACCCCTATTCCGATGTGACGATCACCCGCTACGGCGTTTGATAAGCGCAGCTGCGATCGCCGAATCCTCGGCACATCCGACGAGCGGTCTACCCTCGCCCGCCAGATTCGCGCGCCACCATTCTGGGCTTCGCTTGACTCCGGCTCCGACAGATTGAGGTAGCCTGATCCTTCGCAGCGCGTCGGCAACGACGTGCTGATCCAGCATCCGCACGCTGTGGCGGTTTATCTGGGCGGACAGTCCGTTTGGCGAGCGGGCGAGCGCGCCTATCCGTCGTGCCGATCGCTTCTCATTGGCTCAACGGCGACGCGAGTCGGCGCAAGTGCGTGACCGGCGGAACCGAGCGAGAGCGTCGTCGTCGGGCATGGCGGGATTCTGGCGCACGGGCCGGATTGACCCTTGGAGTGCGAAGGCGCAGAACGCGCGGAGCGAGAGGATTACATATTGCAATTGTGTGGGCTTCCTTTCGTCGGGAGTGAGCTTCCTCGGGTCGTGCAAACCCTTGCGATTTCACATTAGCGGGTGCATATTTATCGGCCCCCTTGGTCACCAAGTGGAGGCGAGAATGAATCTCAGCATCATCCTGTTGGGCATAGTTGGACTCGTTATCGTCCTAGCGCTCATGCATGTCGTGACCAAAATGGCCAGTGAGCGGGAGTCCGCCGGGCGTCGCAAAGACGCCGCGCGGGAAAAACAGAAACGCATCGTGCCCTTGACGAGCGATACCGTCACACATTTGGGTCACAGTTGATACGTCGCGTCTGCTGATCGTCGCGCTGTAATTCAACGGCGACGCTACCCCGCCACGGCATTGCGGCCGTGAAGGGTGCCGGCGATCGGCTCACGACCAGATAGAACGGCGCAGGAGCGGTGATCCCGCGGGCCGGGCTACCCTTCCGCACGGCCGACGTGCCGATCAACCGTTTACGGCGATCAGGCAACGCGATGATGGGCTGCAGCGAGTACCGGCGCAATGCATTGCGCGATCATGAGGCAAAGCCGCCGGCCGTTTTAGGAGTTATTTGGGATCTAATGGGGCTTTGGGAGTCGGGCTTTGTCCCCAATCACTTGTTTTTCTTGGCGTCCCCAGGGGGATTCGAACCCCCGTACTCACCGTGAAAGAGATATATCCTGGACTTTCTTGGACATGCCTGGATTTGCGATTCTCCTATGAAAACTTGCTTGTTTGTCTATTGACGTCTAGGATCGTTTTGGGACATCAGTTTGGCACGAGTTTGGCACGGAGGATTGATCCATGGCGCGGTCGCAACGGTCGGGAAAACTGGAAACGCGTACTTCGCGGCTAAAGCTCCCCCAAGCGAAGAGCGAGTTTCTGACCATAGGCAAGGGCCTCGCCCTCGGCTATAGGCGCACCGAGGGCGAATACGGGACCTGGCAGGCCCGCGCGTGGGACGGTTCCCGCTATCACTATCAAAATCTCGGCCGCGCCGACGACTTCCAGGATGCTAACGGTGATGGCGTGCTGGACTTCTACCAAGCCCAGGGCGCAGCGCGGACCATGTACGAGGAAGTTCTCCGCGGTGGCGTGCCTGCGCAAAAGGACGTGACCGTTCAACAGGCGGCGGATCGCTATCTGACGTGGTTTCGGGAGCACCGCAAGGGCGTTGCCATGGCCGAGAGCGCGGTGCGCGCGCATATCTCCCCTACCCTTGGCGATCGGCGCCTGACCGAGTTGACGACCGCAGACCTCCGCGCCTGGCTCGATCGACTCGCCACCAAAGCCGCACGCCTGCGTAGCAGCAAGGCGTCCAAGAAGCCGAACCTGCGCCCGACCGCGGAAACGAAAGACGAAAAACGCGCGCGCCGGGCAAGCGCTAATCGCATCCTGTCGGTGTTGAAGGCGATCCTGAACCGCGCCTTTCAGGATGGCCTGGTGGCCGACGATTCGGCCTGGCGCAAGGTCAAGCCCTTCGCTAAGGTTGATGAAGCCCGCATCCGCTACCTAACCGATGCAGAGGCCACACGCTTGGTGAATGCCTGTCCGGCCAACCTGCGCCGGCTGGTTCGCGCGGCGCTGCTCACCGGTACACGCTGGGGCGAACTCACGTCGCTCAAGACGGCGGACGTGAATCTCTCGACCGGACACCTATACATTGCCGAATCGAAGTCGGGACGCTCACGGCATGTTCCGCTGAATCCGGAAGGCCTTGAACACTTCAAGGCGCTGGTGACAGGCAAGACGGGCGACGAACTGGTCCTCACGCGCGAAGACGGCAAACCATGGGGCCACAATCACCACGTGCGCGCCCTCCAGGCAGCGTGTAAGGTGGCCAAGGTCAAGCCGGCCGTGTCTTTTCACGAACTGCGGCACACCTACGCCTCGCACCTGGCGCAGGCCGGCGTGGATTTACTGACGATATCCAAACTGCTAGGCCATGCCGACACGCGCATGACGGCGAAGCACTACGCTCACCTTGCAGACAAGACGCTCGCCCTGGCGGTGGCCAAACTGCCAAATTTCACAGCCGGTCGCATGCGCCCCCAAAACCTGCGAGCCGTTCGCTGATCTTGCCTAACTTACCAGTTCTGATAACATGATGCTCAAGCAGGTGCGGTGGGTGGGAGACGCCCAACAGCAGATCCGGGCGTTTCCCGATGACCCGCGCCGCGAGGCGGGGTATCAATTGGCGCGCGTTCAGGCTGGCAAAGAACCAGCCGATTGGAAGCCTATGCCGTCGGTCGGGCTCGGGGTCAACGAGATTCGGGTACGCGAGGATGGCGGTGCCTTCCGCGTAATCTACGTCGCCAAGTTTTCGGAGGCGGTGTACGTACTCCACGCCTTCCAGAAGAAGGCGCCCAAGACCTCGAAGCAGGACATCGAGCTCGCAAGGCGGCGCTTCCGCGAATTGATTCAGGAGAGAATGCAGCGATGAGCAAAAAACTGAAGATCACCCGTGGGTCTGGCAACGTCTTTACCGACATCGGTTTCGACAAGGACGAAGCCGAGAACCTGAGACTGCGCGCGGAACTGATGATGCGCATCGAGGATCACTACAAGAAAAGCGGCGCGCCGCAAGCGGAAACAGCGAAGAGTTTGGGGCTCACGGCGCCGCGTTTCAACGCGCTGCTAAAGGGAAAGATCGAACTGTTCAGCCTGGACGCGCTGGTCAACATCGCCACGCGGGCGGGGCTGAGCGTGCGGCTTCTCGTGAAGAAGGCTGCGTGACGGAGGCATGAGGTCCCATCGCCCAGGGGCGGCTCATCAATGCGATTAGGCTTTCGGTCGCATACGCCGATTTGTGCACCCACACCTGGGAGTATTTTCCTCATGGCGTTACCCCCGGTTCATGCAAGTTCATTACGA
>CAVPUM010000028.1:0-66177 GCA_963708855.1 uncultured beta proteobacterium
GCGGCATGGCTTGGCGAGGACGGGGCTCCCGCACCCGCCGCAGTGGCGAAGTCGGTGTCGCGCAGCGCGTGGCGGACCCGCGTGGATACGGCCGGCGCCGCGACGGCCGAAACGTGTTCCCCGGAGATGCCCGCGTTCTGGCTCTACTCGTCGGGGACGACCGGGCTGCCGAAAGCCGTCGTGCATGCGCACCGGGTCGTCCCGGCGGTGGCGCGTTGCGGCATCGAGGTGCTCGGCATCGGCGCCTCCGATCGCCTGTTCGCGCCGTCGCGCCTTTTCTTCGCGTATCCGCTGGCCAACAGCCTTTTCACCGGTCTCGTCTGCGGCGCGACCGTGATCCTGCAGCGGGAGTGGCCGACCGTCGACAATGTCACGGCGACGGCCGCCCGCGATCGCCCGACCGTGTTCTTCGGCGTTCCCGCGTTCTACCGCGCCCTGTTGCACGAGGGAAGGGCCGGGGCGATCGCACGCGGTCTGCGGTTGGCGGTGTCCGCCGGCGAGGCCATCGCCCCTGCGCTGGCGGAGCAATGGCGCATCGCGACCGATGTGCCGACCTGGGATGGCTTTGGCACGTCGGAAACGCTCGCGCTGATGCTCGTCGGGCGACCCCGGTCCGGCGCTGCGACGGTGCTTCGATCCGCGCCCGGTGTCACCGTAGCGTCCGCGACTGCGGAAGCCGGCCTGTACCACCTGGCATTGCGTGCGCCTACGGTAGCCCTTGGCTACTGGAATCGCGAAACCGAAGAGCGCGCGTCATTCGGTCCCGGTGGCTTCACTCCCGGCGATCGGTTCGCGCCGGCCGGGGATGGCTGGCATTACGCCGGTCGCGCCGACACGCTCGTGAAGGTGCGCGGTCGCTGGGTGAGCCTGCCCGAGGTCGAAGCCGTGATCGCTGCGGCGGCCGGACCCGCCCTGCGCGAGGTCGCGTTGATCGCGCTCGCGGACGGGGACGGTCTCACCACGCTCGTTGCAGCCTATGTGAGCGAAGGCGACGAGGTCGCCGCATCGGCGGCGCTGCAACGCGCGCTGGCGCCGTTGCCACCCTATCAGCGCCCGACGCGCTGCGTTGCGTTCGACGCGCTGCCCCGCACGGTCACCGGCAAGCTGCTGCGGAGGGAGCTGGTTGCGCGAATCGAATATGGCGCGCCAACATAGCCGAAACGTTGCCGCGACCCGGCGTCAGGCAGCGGCTGATTCGCGCTCGTAGGTGACGTACGCATACGCAAATCCGTCGGGCCGATCCGGCGGGCGGACTTCACGCGCGGTTTCCCGCCAGTGGTTGCGGTCGAATGGCGGAAACCGCGCGTCGCCGTCGAAACTGCGCGCGATTTCCGTCAGGTGAAGCGTGGTGGCGAACGGGAGGGCGGCGCGATAGATCTCGCCGCCGCCGATGCAGAACACAGGTTCCGGCAGCCGGACGCAGCCGAGTGCCGCGGCGAACGAGGACGCGGTGTCGGCGCCGGCGGCGGCGTAGCAATGCTGCCGTGTCACGACGATGTTCTGCCGGTCCGGCAACGCCCGCGGCAGCGACTCCCAGGTCTTGCGGCCCATGATCACCGCGTGGCCAAGGGTCAGCGCGCGAAAGCGCTTGAGGTCTTCGGGAAGTCGCCACGGAAGCTTGTCGCCCGCACCGATGACACCATTCGCGGCGACGGCGGCGATCAACGCGATCCCGGGCGGCGGGGAGGCACCTGTCGCTGCGCCCGTCGCCGGTGAATTTTGCGCCGCTCGCCGCGGTGCCGCCCGGTGGGGTGTCATAATTGCTGCAGATTATAACGGCGGCTCACGTGTATTACCCCCGTTCGTTCCTCAAATTCATCCTGCTTGGCTTCCTGCTGGTGAGCCTTCCGCTGCTCTATGCGCTGGGCGAGTTGATACTGTCGCTCGACCAGCTGCAGACGCAGGGTCGGGAGGCGGTGCAGCAGGCGGCCCAGGCGGGACGCGCAAGCCGGCAGCTGTTCGAGCAGACGGGAACGCTCGAGCGCATCGTGCGGCAGCATCTGATTCTCGAGGACAGTGCGCTGCTCGACGACTACGATCGCATCCGCCAGGAATTCCAGAGCACGGCGGCGCAGCTCGCGCTGCTGCCGCTCGATCCCGAGCCGTTGGCGGCGCTCGCGGCGTTGACCAATAGCGAAGACCGGCTGCGCGGGCTGCTCACGTTGCCGCAGCGGTCTGCGGAAACGCAGGCTCAGCTCGCGGACGGCTACGCGCGCCTCGCGGATGGCGCGCGGACGATGCTCACCGCCACGAACCGGCTGACCGAAAGCGCCATCGAGCGCCTGCAGGAGATCGCGACGCAGGGGCGGCAGAAGTGGTTGTACCTCGCGCTTGCCACGGCGGCCATCGCGCTCGCGCTGGCGATTCTCTTCGCGGTGCTGATCGCGCGTCCGATCCGGCAGCTCGATCAGGCAATCCGCCGGATGGGCACCGCCGATTTCGGCCACCGGATCGAGGTCAACGGGCCGCAGGATCTGCGCTACCTCGGGCAGCGCCTCGAATGGCTGCGCTCGCGGCTGCACGATCTCGAGGAACAGCAGAACCGGTTCCTGCGGCACGTTTCGCACGAGCTCAAGACCCCGCTGACCGCGGTACGCGAAGGGGCGGAGCTGCTGCGCGACAACGTGGGCGGCAAACTGTCGCCGGAACAGCGCGAAATCGTGGGCATCGTGCGCCAGAACACGCTGTCGCTGCAGAAGCTGATCGAGGACCTGCTCAGTTACCACCAGACGCGAGCGCTGGAGCCGCAGGCGGCAGGGTCCGTCTCCTTGTTCGAAGTCGTGCGGCGCGTGCTGAGCGAGCACAAGCTCGCGGCGCTGGCGCGAATGGTGACGTTCGAGCAGCAACTCGAGCCCGCGCTGGTGGTCGGCGATGTCGTCAAGCTGCGCACCATCGTCGACAATCTCCTGTCCAACGCGATCAAGTATTCGCCGCGATCGGCGCCGATCGCGGTCAGGCTCGGCACCGAACGCGGCTTTGCCGTGCTGGACGTTGTCGACTGCGGCCCCGGCATCGACCTGCAGGAGCGCGAGCGGATCTTCGACTCGTTCTACCAGGGCGCCCCGCCCGTGGACGGCCGAGTCAAGGGCTCCGGCCTCGGGCTTGCGATCGCGCGTGAATATGCGCTCGCGCATGGCGGCCGGATCGAGGTCCGGGATCGTGCGGATCATGAGAGCGGCGCCCACTTCCGGTTGTGGTTGCCGCTGGCGGCCAGTGGCGTGGGGACCTCCGCGCGCTCCGACGAAAGCGCGGAGGCGCCGGTCACGCTGATGGGGGGGCGATGATTTCGCACCTGGCGCTGCTCCTCGCCGCGGCGGTCGTTGTGTTGGCCGGCTGCGCGACCCCGGCCCCGCCGACACCTGTTCCGGTCGTCGCACCGGTCGTGGCACCGGTCGAGCCCGCGGCGCCGGTGGTCGTTCCTCCGCCGGTGGCGCTGATCGAGTACCCGCCGCTCGAGCCGGTCGCGGCGACGGTCGCGCCCGTCGCGGGTCCCGCTCCGGTCGTCTCCCCGCCGGAAACGGCGCGGGCGCCGGAGCCCGTCCGGGAGGCCGCGGTGCCCATCGTGGCGGCCGAGCCGTCCGAGCCGACCGAGGAGCAGCAACTCGGTAGCCTGCTGTCCGACCTGCAACGGTTCGGAGCAATGAGTGCGGACGAGATCCGGCGCGAGCAGAACGCGGTCACACAGCTTCTCACGCGGCAGCGCAATGACTTCAACCGGATCCGCCTGGCGGTGCTCCATACCCTTGCCAAGACTCCGCAGGACGATCAGCGTGCGATGCAACTGCTGGACGCCGTGATCAAGAACAATCCGGGATCTCCGGGGGCGAAACAACTCTCCGCCGTGCTGCAGGTCCAGGTGGCCGAGCGGATGCGCGCGGTCCGCGACGAGCAGCAGAAGGCCGATGCGGCCGTGAGGAAGCTGGAAGCGCTCCGGAACATGGAGCGCGACCTGCTGCGCGATCGCATTCGCAGCGGCGGCGGTGGCGGTGGTGGCGGGTCCAGCGGTGGCGGTGGTGGGGGCGGTGGTTGACACCGGTTGCCGCATGACGACGACGCACCCTGCCGACATTCTGCTGGTCGACGACGATCCAGACCTGCTCAAGCTCATCAGCCTGCGGCTGTCCTCGGCGGGCTACCGGGTGCGCACGGCCGACAGTGGCGAGGCGGCGCTCGCGTCGCTCGCCGTGGCCCGGCCGGGCGTCGTGGTTTCCGATTTGCGCATGCCGGGGATCGACGGCCTCCAGCTGTTCCAGGCGATTCACCGCGAGCACCCCGCGCTGCCCGTGATCATCCTCACGGCGCACGGCACGATTCCGGACGCCGTCGCTGCGACCCAGAGCGGGGTGTTCGGGTTCCTGACCAAGCCGTTCGACAGCCAGGAGCTCCTGCAGAAGGTCGCCTCGGCACTGCGCGTCGCCGGCAATTCTCCGATCACGGATCAGGGTACGACGGGCGAGTGGCGCGCGGGAATCATCACGCGCAGTCCGCGGATGGAGGACTTGCTGCGGCAGGCGCGGCTCGTCGCCGACTCGGACGCGAGCCTGCTCATCTACGGCGACTCCGGAACCGGCAAGGAGCTCCTCGCGCGCGCGATCCACCGCGCCGGTCCGCGCCGCGACAAGGCATTCGTGGCGGTGAATTGCGGGGCAATACCGGAGCCGCTGCTCGAATCCGAGCTCTTCGGTCATACCCGAGGAGCGTTCTCCGGCGCGGTCCAGGCGCACAAGGGTTTGTTCCAGGCGGCGGATGGAGGAACGATCTTCCTCGACGAGATCGGCGACATGCCGCTGGCGTTGCAGGTGAAGCTGCTTCGGGTGCTCCAGGAGGGTGAAGTGCGGCCCGTGGGCGCGACGCAGCCCATTCCCGTCGATGTCCGCGTGATCTCGGCGACGCATCGCGACCTCGACGCGCAAAAAGCGGCCGGCCGGTTCCGCGAAGACCTCTATTACCGACTCAACGTGGTATCGCTCAAGCTGCCGGCGCTCGCCGATCGACGCGAGGACATTCCGCTGCTCGCGACGCATTTCCTGCGCCGGCTCGCCGAGCGCTACAAACGGCCGGTGCCGACGCTGGCCCCCGACGCCATGGCGTTGTTGATAGCGGCACCCTGGCCCGGCAACGTCCGGCAGCTCCTGAATCTGCTCGAGCAGGCGGTGGCGCTTGCGACCACGAGCCTCATTCCCGAATCACTCGTACAGGGCGCACTGCGCGAGGACGCCAGCGCACTGGTGCCATTCGAAGAGGCGCGCAAGACCTTCGAGCGCGACTACCTCGTGCGCCTGCTCAAGATCACGAGTGGCAACGTGACACAGGCCGCGCTTCTCGCCAAACGCAACCGCACCGAGTTCTACAAGCTCCTGCAGCGGCACCGGCTGGAGCCCGCCATGTTCAAGGAAGGCAAGGAACCCTGACGCGGTACCGGTGTTCGGGGACCGCGGTCGTGGCGGTCTCGATGAGGCGAAGTCAGTCGATCGACTCCGTCCCTGCCGCACTCGGCGCGTCCATTCCAATGTCATTGTCTTGCCTCGATCGAAGGCCGCCTGGGTCTCGGGTGTCGTTCATATGAGACACGCATAGTCCTGTGGATTCATCCTATTAGCGTAATTGACACATTACCTGTCGGCAAAATGCGACAAATGGTCTTCGCCTGCCAGAAGCCCACGAGCGCAAGCGTCGTGCCTGCATGCCCGGCGCCAGAGGGGAAATGGCCAAGCCGACCTACTTTGTGGTGAAGCGATTTCTCATGGCACGTGAATTGCTTTGGCTTACGTGAGCAATCACCGATAGCGACCCAACGATCATGGACGCCTTCTCGCCCGAACTCGCGGAACACTGGCTCGCAAGCCAGTCGATGCCAGCGGACGAGCGCTCCGGCGGTCGTGGTGAGGATTTGCTGTCGCAAGCCCAACAGGAAGCCTGGGAGGAACTCGCCGAGCGCGTCAACGCGGCGCGCAGCGTTTACTGATTCGATCACGAATTCGTCGAGACGGATCGTCCGCGTGGCCCGAGCATGGCTACGCAGCACGAGTCGCCGCCGACAACCGGTCCCCCTTGCCCGCTACCTTCCTCCCGGCGGGCTTTTTTTTGCCCTGTCTGCCACGCTCCTTTGGCGCGACACGCGTCCGGGTGGCGGCATGGTCGAAATGTCGGTCCGGGGCGACCCGGGCGACGGACGTTCGGCGCTAGACGATGTGGCAGGCGTCGTCGAACGTCAGCCGCGGTGCGCGGGCGTGGAGCTTCGCCGGGTCCCCGTACCCCAGATTGCACAGGAAATTCGACTTGACGGTGCCTTCCGGGAAAAACGTGGCGTCGACCTTGGCGTTGTCGAAGCCGCCCATCGGCCCGCAGTCGAGCCCCAGCGCGCGCGCGGCGATGATCAGGTACGCGCCCTGCAATGTCCCGCTTTGATACGCGGTCGTCCGGATGAGCGCCGGCTTGCCCAGGAAACCGCTCCGCGCATCGCGGTGCGGAACGAGCAGCGGCAGCTTGTCGTGGAACTGGAGATCGTAGGCGACGATTGCCGTTACCGGGGCCGCCATCGTCTGCGCCACGTTGCCGGCATCCAGCGCGGGCCGAAGCTGCTCCTTGGCCTCGGCGCTCCTCACGAATGCGATCCGCGCCGGGCAGCAGTTGGACGACGTCGGCCCCCACTTCATCAATTCGTACATGGCATGCAGTGTGTCGTCGGTGACGGGTCGGGCCGTCCAGGCGCGGTGCGTGCGGGCGGTGCGGAAGATGCGGTCGAGGGCGTCGGCGGCCAGAGTCATGGGATTTCCTTTGCATACGGAGCCGGGCCGGCGGGACATGGCCTTGAAGTGCCGGGGACCCGCACCGATGTTAACAATGCGGCGTCCCGAACGGGCGAGCGATTAATTCAGGTTATCGATGGTATTGGCACAATGAATTGGACGTATCGGAGTCGCGGCGCGCAGAATCCAGGGGTGGTCGGCAAAGCAGCGCGCCGCCGGTCGATATTTCGTCGCGCGGACCGGAGGCGGAGGTTTGGCGCGGTCAACTGAAGGAGAACCACGATGAAGAGTCTCAAGGGTACCAAGACGCACGACAATCTCAAGGCCGCCTTCGCCGGCGAATCGCAGGCGAACCGGCGTTATCTGTATTTCGCCAACAAGGCCGACGTCGAAGGGCAGAACGACGTCGCGGCCGTGTTCCGGTCGACGGCCGAAGGCGAGACTGGCCATGCCCACGGCCATCTCGATTACATCGCGCAGGTGGGAGATCCGGCAACGGATCTGCCGATCGGCGCCACTCGCGCGAACCTGAAGGCGGCGATCGCCGGCGAGACGCACGAATACACGGACATGTACCCGGGCATGGCCAAGTCCGCGCGCGGCGAGGGCTTCGACGAGATCGCCGACTGGTTCGAAACGCTGGCGAAGGCGGAGCGGTCGCACGCGAACCGCTTCCAGAAAGCACTCGACGCATTGGCCGATTGAGGCTGGAAGTTCGCGTTGGAGCGTCGCGCAAGGCGCGACGCTCGGTTGGTGCGTCGCGGGTCCCGCGGCGTACCAACCCTGATTTCGGCGGTGAAGCTCCGGTGCGAATCCAGGGCTGCAGCGTGTAGGAATGTTCACGTCCCTGTCTCGAGGCCGATCCCGGTATGACTGCCCGCGAAGGTAATCTGCAGGCGCCCACGCGCCACCCGCTCGATTGGCGCAGTCCTGCGTTCTACGATGAAGCCGCCCTCGAACGCGAGCTGGAGCGCGTGTTCGACATTTGTCACGGTTGCCGGCGCTGCGTCAGCCTGTGCCAGTCGTTTCCGACCCTGTTCGACCTCGTCGACAACAGCAAGACGATGGAGGTGGACGGCGTCGCCAAGGCGGACTACGCGAAGGTCGTCGAGCAATGCTACCTCTGCGATCTCTGCTACATGACGAAGTGCCCGTACGTGCCGCCGCACGAGTGGAACGTCGACTTCCCGCACCTGATGCTGCGCGCCAAGGCGGTCGAGTTCCGGCGGGGAAAGACGAAATTCCGCGACCGGCTCCTGACGAGCACCGACCGTGTCGGGCGGCTCGCGACGATCCCCGTCGTCGTGCAGATGGTCAACAAGGTCAACACGATGCCGTCGGCGCGCAAGCTGATGGACAAGCTGCTCGGCGTGGCGGCGGACGCGAAGCTGCCGCCGTACGACGGCGCGCGCTTCCGGGAGACCGCGAAGGCATCCGTGGCGTGGCCAACCCGCGATGGCGCCCGGACTCCGGGCAAGGTGGCCGTTTTCGCGACCTGCTACATCAACTACAACGAGCCCGGGATCGGCCACGACCTGCTGCAGATTCTCGCCCACAACGAGGTCCCGTACCGCATCGTCGAGAAGGAGGCGTGCTGCGGAATGCCGAAGCTCGAGCTCGGCGATCTCGAAGCGGTCGAGAAGCTGAAGGACATCAACATCCCCGCGCTCGCCGCGCTGGCGCGCTCGGGCCACGCCATCGTGACCGCCGTTCCCTCGTGCACACTGATGTTCAAGCACGAGCTGCCGCTGATCTTCCCGGACGACGCCGACGTCAAGGTCGTGGCGGATGCGATGTTCGACCCGTTCGAGTACCTGGTGCTGCGCGACAAGGACGGGCTGCTGCGGAAGGATTTCAAGACGCCGCTGGGCAAGGTGAGCTACCACATCCCCTGCCACGCGCGCGTGCAGAACATGGGGCAGAAGACACGCGAGGTGCTCGAGTGGATTCCGGAAACCAAGGTGAACACCGTGGAGCGCTGTGCGGGGCACGACGGCACCTACGGGGTCAAGACCGAGTTCTTCGCCCATTCGATGAAGATCGGCAAGCCGGTCTTTCGCCAGATGGGCGAGGTCCTGCCCGATTACGTGGCGTCGGACTGCCCGATCGCGGGTCGCCGCATCATGCAGGGCATCGCCGAGACCGGCAGTGATCACCGCGCGCGCAGGGAGCACCCGTTGACGCTGGTGCGGATGGCCTACGGACTTTGATCGACGAGGAATTGCGCGACAGCCTGTTCAAGAGTGACCCGATCACGGGCCAGCACAAAGGATGAATGCGATGACCGCAATCACGCGCGACAGCTTGCTGTCGCTGGAAGCCTACGCCAAGGCGAGGGGCGAATTCCGCGAGCGCGCGCTCGCGCACAAGAAGCGGCGCACCGTCCATCTGGGCGAGCACGTCACACTTCTGTTCGAGGACGAGCTCACGGTGCGCTACCAGATCCAGGAAATGCTGCGGATCGAGAAGGTGTTCGAGGAGGCAGGCATCCGGGACGAGCTCGATGCCTACAACCCGCTCGTGCCGGACGGCACGAACCTCAAGGCGACGATGCTGGTCGAGTACGAGGATCCCGAGGCGCGGAAGGCGGCGCTCGCCCGACTCATCGACATCGAGAATCGCGTCTGGGTCGCGGTCGAAGGCTGCGCCAGGGTGTACGCCATCGCCGACGAGGATCTGCCGCGCGCCACCGACACCAAGACTTCCGCGGTGCATTTCCTGCGCTTCGAGCTGAGCCTGGAAATGGCGTCCGCATTGCGCCGCGGCGCCAGGCTCGCCATCGGCGTCGACCACCCCGCCTACGATGTCGCGATAGCCGACGTGGCCCCGGCGACGCGCGCGGCGCTCGCCGCCGACATCGCCTGAGAAGCATCCGCGCCGGCCGGCCCGACGGCGCGGTCGCGGCGCCAGGCCGGCAGGACGCGCCGTTCGCAGGCCGGGCGCTCAGTCGCGGAAATTGCCGAACTGAACCGGGAAATCGGTGATCGACTTCTTGACCAGCGCGATCGCATCCTGCAGATCGTCGCGCTTGGCGCCGGAGACGCGCACGGCGTCGCCCTGGATCGACGCCTGCACCTTCGTCTTGCTGTCCTTGATCAGCTTGACGATCCTCTTGGACAGTTCCTGCTCGATGCCGACGCGGATCGTGACGACCTGCTTCACCTTGTTGCCCGAGATCTTCTCGACGTCGCCGTACTTGAGCGAGCGGATGTCGACGCCGCGCTTGGTGAGCTTGCCCGTCAGGATGTCGGTGACCTGCTTCAGCTTGAAGTCGTCGTCGGCGTAGATCGTAAGCGTCTTCTCGGCGTGCTCGACCCGCGCGTCCGATCCCTTGAAGTCGAAACGCGTCGAGACCTCCTTGTTGGTCTGGTCCAGGGCGTTCCTGACCTCGACCTGGTTCACTTCGGAGACGATGTCGAACGAGGGCATGTGAACGCCTGCGCGGAGGGCAACCCGCGAAGTTTACAGGCAACGGCGGGAGCGCGGAATCGCCTTGTCCCGACTCGGCAAGAGCGTCACGGGTCGTAAAAACGCGACGCGCCCCGAACTGGGGCGCTAGGTCGCGTTTGGCAGCCTGCCGTTCAGGCCGGGCGACGCCGCCGAAGTGCGGTCAACCCCGCCATGCCGATCGCCATGAGCAGCAGCGAGGACGGCTCGGGAGCCTGGGAGGGAGGCGTCGTGGGGACGTCTGCAACGATCGAGAGGAGCTTCACGAAGTCGTTCGAGTTGCTCAAACTCCCGCCGAACGCGGAATTGTAGGCGGAAATCAGCCAATAACTCGACTGCACCGAAGTCCCGGCGACCGCCACGTCCGAACCCACCCCGACATTGGCATAGTTCCCGACGACAGACCAGCTGTTGGCCGTGAGATCCGAGTATTTCCTCGACGAAAGGCCCGGATTTCCCAACCCCGTGTACCGCAAGACACTCATGTCGGAATCGGTACTTGAGTAGCCGATCCGGAACGAGGCCAGTGAAACATCCGTGCTGAACGTCAGCAGGATGGCCTCCTTGTTGTACTGGTTGTCCATCGCGTGACTCGGCGAGGACGTCGTCTCGCTCGTTATGCCGTTGCTCGTATTGGCGTGTGGTGCCCGAGGCCAGCGTGCCGACCGTCCCGTCCAGATCCGAGCCGTCGACGAATTCGTCGGCCCCGCGGTGCTCGTCACGCCCAAGCCGCCGCTGCCGTAATCGCCGATGTAGGCAGCTCTGCAGCAATCCGGCCAATCCCGTATCCGAGAGCGCCGAGACCGACAGCAACTCGCCGGTTCCCGCGCACTGCCCCGGCGCATTTGCATAAGGAATCGGCGCAACGATGTCGGTGACCAAGCTACCGTTCTTGAAACTCGACGTCGGCGTGCAAAGCCCCGGCAGATTCCAGGACTTCGTGATTGCGGCCGCGTTCAGACTGACTAACGCAAGGGGGGGGGCATCAGCAACGCGATCCAAGCTGTTCGGCGTTTCATATTCGTATCGTCCTTCGGCGTGGGCAGGGTTTCATTTCTGTGAATTAAGTCTACGTAATCCGACAGATGGCTATGTCGATTCGCTACAGCTGTCGAGCAGTTGAAGCAAGAAGCGGGCCAACGAAAAATTATACGTAAAATCAATGACGTTAAATTGCTGCGATCGTTGCTTGGTCGCCGAAACGTAAAATTTTCCGACAAATGGCGATCAGGTGGATCAGATTATCCGCCTCCCGGGCGCCGACGCGCTGCTTCGCCTTCGCGCCGGACCCCGACCTCCCAACCACGACCCTGTCCGAACCCAATTCCCCCGGCGCGCGTCGAAGCCGCCGTCGTCAGGACCCGAGCCGCAGCTGCAACTTCCGGGCGTCTTCGAGTTCGTCGAAGGGCACCCCTTCCTTTAGGAGCTCCCGCAGCTCGTTGCGCGCCTCCGCGTCGCGGCCCGCCTGCGCGAGCGCCGCCGCAAGGTGATAGCGGATTTCCGGATTCGACGAATTGCGCAACCGGGCGTCCCGGAGGAGCCCCGTCCCGCGATCGACCTGACCGTTCTTGACCAGCGCCCATCCGAGCGTGTCCAGGACGGCGGCATCCGTGCTTGACCGCTGATACGCGCGCTCCGCATACCCCACGGCGGCCTTGTCGCCCTGCCGAATCGCGACCTGCGCGAGATTGTTCAGCACGTCGACGTCGTCGGGGCGCTGCAGCAGCAGCCGCTCGTAGCCGGCGCGCGCCGCTGCTAGATCGCCCGTGCGCAGTCGGCCGTCGGATAGCACGCGAAGCGCCGCCCAATCGTTGGGATTCTCCCGGCACCACTGTTCGAGGAACGCCAACCCCCTCGCCGCGTCGTTGGAGGCGAGATAGGCGCGATACATCCGTAGCGCCGTATCACTGCTCTTGTCCTTCGCCAGTGCCGCGCGATAGCTCGTGATCGCCGCCGCGTATTGGCGGCGCGCGAACGCGAGATCACCCATCAGACGCAAGCCCACGCCGGTCGCCACGTAGCGCTCGGTGATCCGCCGGGCATATTGTTCAGCCTTGGCGTAGTCGCCCCTGCCGATTTCCATTTCTGCCAGCAAGACGAGCGCGGGCAGGTAATCGGCTTTGTTCTTGAGGACCTTGTCGAGGCTGTAAAGAGCGCTCTCGCGGTCCTCGGCCGCGAGCTGCAGTCGAGCGAGTTCGACGTTCATGTCCGGTTCGAAGCCGGCCAACGGAACCATCACGGAAAGCGTTTGCCGGGCGCCGCGATTGTCGCCGGCGGCGAGCTCGGCGCGACTGAGGGTGCGCAGAGCCGAAAAATCCTTCGGCGCGTGGCTGACGACCTCCTTCGCGACAATCACGGCACGCTCCACGTTTCGTTGGCGCAGCAGCAAATCGACGAGGTAGATACCCGCCCGCACCCGATGTGCGGGAACCGCCCGGACTTTCTCCAGCCAGGCAACCGCCTCGGAAGGATGACCGGTTTGCTCTTCCAGCCGCGCGAATTCGATCATGGCGTCCGCGTTGTTCGGGGCGATCTTGAGCAATTCCGTCAAGCGGAGACGCGCGGCGTCCAATTTGCCCTCGGCGAGATCGAGCCGGGCAAGATTGAGACGCGCCGCGTGATACCTGGGATTGAGCGCGAGCGCGTTTTCATAGGCGGCGCGGCCTCCGGCCCTGTCTCCCGCCGCCACACGCGCGATGCCTTGCATATTGGCGGCATCGACGTTTTTTGGGTCGCGCCGCACGACCACGTCGATCACCTCGAGGGCCTTTTTCGGTTGGTCGCGCTTGAGATATAGCGTCGTCATCACCATGCCGGCGCGGCCCTGGCCAGGATCCTTCGCGAACGCCTGCTGCAACTGACTTAACCCGACCTCCGCGTGCCCACTTCCAATCAGGCTGACCCCGAAATCGACGCGAAGGTCCGGCGTACCGCCGGAAACCTTGACCGCCTTCTCGAGATAGGTGGCCGCCTCGTCGTACCGCCGTTGCGCCATGTTCGCTGCGGCCAGCAGCGACAATAGCTGCGGATCATTGGGTGCCAGCGACTGCAGCGGTTCCAGCAAGTCGATCGCGCGCGCGGGGTCGCCGCGATCGATATAGACACTCGCCAGCAGTTTGCTCGCTCCTGGGTGCTTCGGATTGAGCTTCAAGTAGACTGCGAGATACTGACTGGCCTTCTCCATGTTCCCCAAGCCGTAATGCGACAATCCCCCCAGCAGCAGCAGCTGGCCGTACCGGCTCAGCACTTCTTTCGGCACCGGGTCGAGCAACCCGACCACATCGGTCAGCTGTGTGCGCACGGCATCGTTATCATTCTTGCGGCTTGCCGCGACCGCTCGCAGGTAAGCAGCGCGCGGCTCACGGGGCGACACCTGCTTCAGATTGGCAAGCGCCAGGTCGGCGTCCTCGAGCCGTCCGAGGTCGAGCAATAGCCCCGCTTGCGCGACCAGCGCATCCGCGTTGCCGGGGTCAAGAGCAATGGCCTTCGCGTAGTCGGCCAGCGCCGCCGGCAAATTGCCGTTGAGGTGTGCCAACGAAGCCCGCAGATTCCACACGGCCGAATTGTCGGGGGCGAGCTTGATTGTCTCGTCTATGACGGCGGTCGCCCGGGTCTTATTGCCCGTCCGCAACAACACGTTCACCAGCGCCAATCGGACGCCGATCGATTGCGGATCGAGCGCCCGCGCTTCGTCGAGCGAGCGCAGCGCATCGGCCGTATTGCCCTTGTCCGCCTGCGCATTGCCCCGCAGGATGAGAATCTCGATCTGACTCTGCCGCGGTAGGCCCGCCGGCATGATGCGTTCGAGCAAGGCATCCGATTTGCCCTGTGCGGCATAGGCTTGTGCCAACGGCAGAGCCACTTCGGCCCGGTCCACGCCAAGCTTGAGCGCCTTCTCGAATGACGTTTCGGCGCCCGCGGCGTCGCCGTTCTTGAGCCGTGCCCTTCCCAGCAGAACATGGGCTGCGAGCATGTTCGGGTCCTTCTGCAGCGCGTTGTTGAGCTGGATGATGGCGCCAGCGACATCGTTACGTTCGAGGCGTCCCAGCGCATCCTCGTAGAATTTGGAACTTTCGGGATTGGCGGCCAATGCGGGAAAGGACGCACCGACCGCGAGTGCGATCGCGAAGATGGCCACGGCGCGGGCTCGACGGAACGTGCGGCGGTGATGCCTTGGTGGAGGATTGCACAGGGTCATGTCGGGGTCCGAATCATGGCATTGGCCGGCGCGAAGCCACGGCAGCGGAAAAGCGATTTGCTTCGACGTAAAGCGTGAAAAGCAAAAAGCATACCGCATTCGCGAACGATGCTCACAGGAGCGCAACATGGCCCTGTCGTTCGCATCGGATCATTCGTCGGTGCGCGGCCCCCCCGGGACTTCTACGCGCCCGGGAATTGCGCGGCCGCGATTCCCGTCTGTAGTCCACCATTTGTCGGCGCGCCACGCGAGCGCCTCGGCCCCGTACCGTCGGCGCGTGCGGCTACGCGGCGAAGCCGATCTTCCGGTGCGTGCCATCGCAGTACGGCTTGTTGCCGGACGCGCCACAACGGCACAGGAAGGCCTTGCCGGTCGCCGTGCGGCGGCCGTCGCTGCTCATGATCGTCAACGGGCCTTCGCATTTCAACGGCCCGTTCGGCAACGGCGTGACGGTCAGCGTGCCGCCGGCGGGCGTCGGACCTCGAACGGAGTCCGCGGGCAATCGGCCCGAATCGCGGAAGGAAGCGGCGTTGTGGCTGCCGTCGCAGTATGGCTTGTTCTGCGACGCGCCGCAGCGGCACAGCGCCATCCGCGTTTCGGTCTGCACGACGCCATCGGCCAGCACCATCGCGATATCGCCGCGCAGGTACGTCGGGCCATTGGCCGTCAGCGTGGCAGTATTGTTCGCCGGCGCGGATGCCATGCCGCCATCGGGTCGCTCGATCGTGAGCGCGCCGCTCGGACAGCGATCCACGGCGGCCGCCAATGCGGCGGCGTCGGCGCCGTCCGGGTTGACCCACGGCTTCGCATTCGGGTCGAATACCGCCGGCAATCCGTGCACGCACTCGGCGGCATGAATGCAGCGCTTCGCGTCGTAAATGACGATCCCGCCGCGGCCCTTGTACCGGTGCAAGTTCGTCTGACGGGTCATGGCTGTGGGTGCGTCGCGATCATGTCGATCCCGGCGGCGCCGTGTCCGGCTCCCGGCATGGCAGTGGACTCGACTAGAATAACCCATTTTCTGACTTGCCAAAGACGCCCTCCTCATGTCGCACATCCTGCAGGACCTTCCCGTCGGCCAGAAGGTCGGCATTGCGTTTTCGGGCGGCCTCGACACGAGCGCCGCACTGCACTGGATGCGGGCGAAGGGCGCGATCCCGTATGCGTACACCGCGAATCTCGGCCAGCCGGACGAGCCCGACTACGACGAGATACCGCGCCGCGCGCTGAAGTATGGCGCCGAAGCCGCCCGGCTCGTCGATTGCCGTGCGGCGCTCGCCGCCGAGGGAATCGCGGCGCTGCAGGCGGGCGCGTTCCACATCTCGACGGCGGGGCCCTGCTACTTCAACACGACGCCGCTCGGGCGCGCCGTCACCGGCACCATGCTCGTCGTCGCGATGCGCGAGGACGACGTCCACATCTGGGGCGACGGCAGCACCTTCAAGGGCAACGACATCGAGCGCTTCTACCGCTACGGGCTCCTCGCCAATCCCAGTCTGCGCATCTACAAGCCGTGGCTCGACGCGGCGTTCATCGACGAGTTGGGCGGCCGCAGGGAGATGTCGGAGTACCTGACCCGCGCCGGCTTCGGCTACCGGATGAGCGCGGAGAAAGCGTACTCGACGGACTCGAACCTGCTGGGGGCGACACACGAGGCGAAGGACCTCGAGTTCCTGGACAAGGGCATCCGGATCGTCGAGCCGATCATGGGGGTCGCGTTCTGGCGCGACGACGTCGCCGTCAAGCCGGAGACCGTTTCCATACGCTTTGCCGAGGGGCGCCCGGTGGCGCTGAACGGCGTCGCCTTCGCCGACGAGGTTGCGCTCGTCCTCGAGGCCAACGCGATCGGCGGCCGGCACGGCATCGGCATGAGCGACCAGATCGAAAACCGGATCATCGAGGCCAAGAGCCGAGGGATCTACGAGGCGCCCGGCATGGCGCTGCTGCACATTGCCTACGAGCGCCTGCTCACCGGCATCCACAACGAGGACACGATCGAGCAGTACCGCGACAGCGGCCGAAGACTCGGGCGGCTGCTCTACCAGGGACGCTGGTTCGACCCGCAGGCGATGATGCTCCGCGAAACTGCGCAGCGCTGGGTTGCGCGTGCCGTCACGGGCGAAGTGACGCTCGAACTGCGGCGCGGCAACGACTACTCGATCCTCGACACGACGAGCCCGAACCTGACCTACAAGCCCGAGCGGCTCACGATGGAGAAGGGCGTCTCGTCGTTCAGTCCGCAGGATCGGATCGGCCAGCTGACGATGCGCAACCTCGACATCGCCGACACGCGCGAGAAGCTGCTGACCTACATGAAGACCGGGCTCCTGCGCGCCTCGGCGGACTCGCCGTTGCCGCGGCTCGCCGACGGCGACGCCGACTCGAAGTAGTTCGTATGGGTGTGGCGCGAGGACAGAGCCCTTCGGGCTTCATACCCCAGGCGCCCGCAGGGCTCTGCCCTCACGCCACATCAGCGTCCTGCAGCTTCCGAGAGCCCAGTGGGCACACGGCCCCGACAGGCGCAGAACCCCTAGTCCACTTTGAGGCCGAGTTTCCGGATCACCGGGGTCCACGTGTCCGTCTCGCGCTTGATGAGGTTGCCGAAGTCCTCGGGCGCGCCGCCGATGAGGTCGAACCCCGACGCGTGCATCCGCGCGACCACGTCCGGTTGCTTCAGGATCGCGTTCATCTCGGCGTTGAGCCGCGCGATGACCGGCTTCGGCGTGGCGGCGGGCACCATCACGCCGTTCCAGGCGAGCGCCTCGAAGCCGGGATAACCGGACTCGGCGATCGTCGGCAGTTCGGGCAGCAGTGCAAAGCGCTTCGCGGTCGTGACCGCCAGCGCGCGGAGCTTGCCCGCCTGAATCTGTGCCTGCAGCGGCTGCATCACGGCGAACATCGCCTGGGTCTCGCCCTGGATCGTCGCCGTGACGGCCGGCGGCGAGCCGTTGAACGGGACGTGCAGCGCGTCGAAACCGGCGACGGACTTCAGGAGCTCCATGTTGAGGTGCGACGAGCTGCCGTTGCCGACCGACGCGTACGACAGCTTGCCGGGGTTGGCCTTTGCCCAGGTGACGAATTCCTGCAGGTTCTTCGCCGGCAGTTGCGCGTTGACCGCGAGCACGTTGGGCTGGCTCGACGTGATGATCACCGGCGCGAGGTCTTTCGCCACGTCGTAGGGCAGCTTCGAGAGCAGCGGGCCGAAGGCGAGCGGCCCGTTGAATCCGAGCAGCATCGTGTGCCCGTCTGGTGGCGCCTTCGCGACCTCCGCGGTGGCGACGGTGCCTCCCGCCGCGGGCTTGTTCTCGACGATGATCGGCTGGCCGAGGCGATCCTTGAGCCGGTCGCCGATCGTGCGGGCAAGGACGTCGAGCGAGCTGCCGGCCGGCGCCGAGACCACGAAGCGGATCGGCCGGTCGGGCCAGGCCTGGCCCGTCGCCGGCGAGGCCGCGCAGGCGACCCAGGCGCCGGCCAGCCAGAAAATCAGCGAGCGGCGGATCATCGGATCGCAAAATCGGCCGCGCAGCGGTGACCTGCGTCGGTCGTCACGCCGGCGTATGGCACACCGCCTCGACGTTGTGCCCGTCCGGATCGAATACGAACGCGCCATAGTAGTTCGGATGGTAGTGCGGCCGCAGTCCGGGTGCGCCGTTGTCGCGACCGCCGGCGGCAAGCGCCGCCCGGTGGAACGCGTCGACGTGCGCGCGTGTCTCGGCGCGGAAGGCGACATGGATCGGCGGCACGTTGGGCGCGCCTTCGCCGATCCAGAAATCAGGCTTGGGTGGCACGCCGAAGCCGACGAAGCGCTCCCACTCCATCAGGACATCGTAGCCGAGCGGCGCCAGCGCTGCCCGGTAGAACGCCTTGCTCTTCGCGACGCTGGTGACGCTGAGGCCCATGTGATCGATCATGACCTACTCCTTTGGATTCACACGGCCGCACACGAGGTATTCGAGCAGCGCCTTCTGCGCGTGCAGCCTGTTCTCTGCCTCGTCCCAGACCACCGACTGGGGTCCGTCGATCACCTCGGCCGCAACCTCCTCGCCGCGATGCACCGGCAGGCAGTGCATGAAGAGCGCGTCGGGTTTCGCCTGGCGCATCATCGGGCCATCGACCATCCATTTCGCGAAATCGCGCTTGCGAGCATCGTTCTCGGCCTCGAAGCCCATGCTCGTCCACACGTCGGTGGTGACGAGGTCGGCGCCCCGGCAGGCGTCCATGGGATCGGCAAACGACTGGAAATGGTCACGTCCCGAAACGCCGGCGCGCTCGGAGGTCATCTCGTAGCCCGGAGGGGTCGACACGTGAACGGTGAAATCGAAGATCGCCGCGGCCTGCAGCCAGGTGCTGCAGACGTTGTTGGAGTCGCCGATCCACCCGACCGTCTTGCCCTGGATCGAGCCACGGTGCTCGATGTAGGTGTAGATGTCGGCGAGGATCTGGCAGGGATGGTATTCGTTGGTGAGGCCGTTGATCACGGGGACACGCGAGTGGGCGGCGAAGCGCTCGATGATCGACTGCTCGAAGGTGCGGATCATCACGACGTCGACCATCCGCGAGATCACGCGCGCGACGTCCTCGATCGGCTCGCCGCGCGCGAGCTGCGTGTCGCCGCGGTTGAGATTGATCGCGATGCCGCCCAGCTGGTTCATGCCGGCCTCGAACGAGACGCGGGTGCGCGTCGACGCTTTTTCGAACACCATGGCGAGCGTGCGATCGCGCAGCGGCTGGTAGATTTCGTATCGCTTGAACCGGTCCTTGATCCAGCGGGTGCGGGCGATGAGGTGATCGAACTCCTCGAGCGAGAAATCGCTGATCTGGAGGAAGTGCTTCGGCGGCGTGGCGGTCATGTCGGGTCGGCTCGACCGGGAATCCGGCGGAACCCTGTTAAATCAACATATTAGCATGCTCGTCCCGGCACTCATTCCGGTCGGGATCTTAACCCGGGTCAACGACGCAGGACCACTCGCGGCGTAGCCTCCGCAGATTCGTTCCGTCCCGCCTGTCCAATGATGGCCTGCCGATGAGCAAACTTCTCCTGCCTGCGTCCGGTCCCGTGCCGCGAGAGGGCTCGACCGACCGTCCGGAGCGGCTGCTGTTGACGGTTCCGCACCGCTTCTTCTTCCTGACCGGCGCTATCCAGATCGCGGTGATTGCACTCTGGTGGGCCTGGGTGCTCGCCGCTCGCGCGTGGCCGATCGTTGCCGCGCCCGCGGCCGCGGTTCCGCCTACGTCGCTGCACGCGCTGGTGATGCTGTGCGGATTCGCGCCGTTCTTCATGTTCGGCTTCCTCTTCACCGCGGGACCGCGCTGGCTGGGCGTGGCGCCGCCGCCGTCGTCCGCATGGCGTCCGCCCGCCGTGCTGGCCGCGCTGGCGCTCGTTCCGCTCGAAGTGGTGGGGATGGCGAACGGCCAGTTTGCGCTTCGCCTCGCGGCGGGTGCGTACGCGGCAGGGTGGCTCCGGCTCGCGTTTCTCTTCTACCGCCTCATTCGTGCGAGCGATGCCGACGACAAGCTGCACGCGATCCTTGTGTTTGGCGCTCTGCGTCGGCGCGAGCGTGGTGGTGGCGTTCGCGTTGTTCGGCCCGGCGGCGCACGCGTGGGTGAGAGGGGCCGGCCTGTGGGCCTTCCTGCTGCCGGTGTTCGTGACGGTCTGCCACCGGATGATCCCGTTCTTCACGGCAAGCGCCGTGCCGTTCGTCGCCGCGTTCCGGCCGTCCTGGCTGCTGTTCGCGATGATCGGCGCACTGGTCGCGCACGGCGTGCTGGAGGGCATGGAACAAGTGGCGTGGACCTGGATCATCGACCTGCCCGCCGCGGCGCTGATGCTGTGGCTGACGGTCCGCTGGGGCTTCGTGCAGAGCCTCTCCAACCGCCTGCTCGCGATGCTGCACATCGGCTTCGTCTGGTACGGCGTCGGTTTCCCGCTGGCCGGCGCACACTCAGTGCTGGTTCTGGCAGGCTTCCCGGGACTTCCGCTCGGGTCACTGCACGCGCTGGCGATCGGATTCGCGTCGTCCTTGCTGATGGCGATGGTCACGCGCGTGACCTGCGGCCATTCCGGGAGGACGCTGGCTGCCGACAGGTTGACGTGGATGTTGTTCGTGCTGCTGCAGCTCGCCGCGGTCGTTCGCATCGGGGCTGGAATCGCGCCAGCCTCGGCCTGGCTCGCCGTCGCCGGCCTGCTGTGGGTGGGTGCCTTCGTCCCCTGGTGCGCGAAATACGCACCGTTGTACTGGCGCGCCCGTGCGGACGGTCGTCCCGGTTGAGAGGCCGGCGTGGTGACGGCCGCGTGCGGGCCAAGGCCCACCCGGCGCGGCCCCGGCAGCCGCAGCGTCAGGCCATGGCGGGCGAGGGCGGTCGGGGCGTTTGCGCGCGCTCGCCGATGCCGGGCACGGGCCCGCGCTCCAGATGCATCTCGACCATGCCGTTGGCCCACGCGGACTGAAGGTCGCGCTCGATCCTTTCCATCGCTTCGTCGTCGCTCCTGCGCAGCTGGCGGATGCCGTAGGCGCAATTGCGCCCGTCGAGCTTGGCCATGTAGAGCGCCATGTCGGCGAGGCCTATCGAACGTTCCCAGGAAAGGGTGATGTTCTCGGGGGGAAGCGGCATCGGCGCATAGCCGATCGACGCGGTGACCCGGATGCAGTTGCCCTTGTACACGATGGGTTCCGCGGCGACCGCCACCATGACGCGGGCCGCGATCTCGGCGAGCTTCTCGGCGCTGGTCGCCGGCACGAAAACCAGGAACTCCTCGCCTCCCCAGCGCACGATCATGTCGGTTTCCCGCAGCGTGTCGCGCAGGCGGCGGGCCACGACGACCAGGACCGCGTCGCCGGCCGCATGGCCGTACTGGTCATTGGTCTGCTTGAAGTGGTCGATGTCGATGAGCAGCAACGCGTGGATGGGCGAGGTGCCGTCGCCGCGCCGGCGCTCCTGCCGATCGGGCGCGTCGCGCATGTAGTCCTGGAAATGTCGCCGGTTGTAGAGGGTGGTCAGCGGATCGCGGCTGCTGCGCGCGCTCAGCTCCCGGTTCTTCCGCGCGAGCAGGCCGTTGTTGACGCGAAGTTTCCGGTAGAACACGGCAATCACGCCGAGCGAGATCACGAAGACCGCGGCGAAGAGCCACCCAACACGCTCCCGCAGCCCCTGGTTTTCGAGCTCGGCCGAATGGAGCGCATTCTGGCGATTCAGCAGTTCGATTTCGCGCCGGCTCTTTTCCGACTCGTATTTCTCCTGCAGCTCAAGCACCGACCGCTGGTGTGCGGTCGCGGCCATATGATCCTCGAGCCTGTGTTCCCGATGGAAGAATGCCAGCGCCGATCTGTAGTCCCCTGCCCGCTCGAGATACTGGCCGTACTCGCCGAGCAGCGACGCGATTTCGGCGGTTGCGCCGGTGCGCTCGTATTCGGCGAGCGCCTCGTCGGCGTACCGCTTGCCTTCGGCCGCGCGTCCGAGGCCGAACAGCGCGAATCCGATGTTCGCTTTGCCGGTCGCGATCGCCCCCGCGTCGTTGTACCCGGT
The DNA here is from genome assembly GCA_963708855.1 of uncultured beta proteobacterium. Classification (GTDB taxonomy): domain Bacteria; phylum Pseudomonadota; class Gammaproteobacteria; order Burkholderiales; family Casimicrobiaceae; genus CAIWHR01. Next base: position 21,919 of record CAVPUM010000028.1, read on the forward strand.
CGCAATCGCGAGCGACTGTCGCGAGAGATTGAGGGCATCATTGAATTGCCTGCGCCGCAGCTTGATATCGGCGAGATTGATGAGCGCGAGGGTCTCGCTGACCTGCGACCGCGATTTGCGGGCAAGGGCGAGGGCCTCTTCCATCGCGGCCAGCTCCCGCGCCGGATCCTCGAGGATTTCCAGCGCCGCGGACTCCGCCACTCGCGCCTTCACCATCCCGGGCATGCTCGCCGCGAGCTCGGCGAACCGGAAGGCCTGCCGACTGGCGTCAAGCGCGTTCTGTGGCTGTTTCAGCGCCAGATACAACGTGGACAGCTGGTAGAGCGCGTCCGAGCGGCGGTATGCATCGTCGTCGCGCTCAGCCATCGCCGCCGCCTCCTGCAGGCTGACCATGGCTTCCTCGAACTGACCGCGGCTGCGTGCGGACTTGCCGATCGTCATCGTCGCGAGATAGGCGAGATAGGGGTCGGACGCTCCGTTCAGCAACGCGCGTGCCTCTTTTGCGAAAGCGTTCGCCTTGGCGGCGTCGCCGGCCAGCCATTCCGCCGTTCCCCGCACGAGGCGGGCCGAGGCCCGAAGAAGATCGTCGGATGCGCTGGCGGCCTCCCGTTCGATGCGGTCGGCGAGGGCCAATGCCTCCGCTGTCCGGCCGGTGGCAACCAGTGCCTGCCCATAGAGAGCGTAGACATACCGGCGTTGCGGGCCGGGTGCGTCGGCCGCGCGCGCGACCAGCGGCGCCAGCTCGGTCGCGGCACGCCTGGGGAATCCGAAAAGTTGCGACTCGATTTCGCGCGCCTGGGCGAGGATCGGCTCCGCGGCCAGCGCCGGTGACCCGACGAACGCGACGCATAGCGCCACACCGATGACGAATGCCGCCCTACCGAAAAGGGCCCGGCGTCCGCCCCCTCGCGCCCCGGGCGGCAATTTACGCCCTGCCGCGCCTTCGTTCTCCGACCGTGGCGACGGGTGGTGCGCGATGAGCGCGTCGGCTCGGCAGGGGGCGGATGTGTTGGGCACGATAGGTGTTGAAGCTCGCTGTCGCCGGGGCCTGACGAACGGCGCCAGGAGGCAACGTCAAAGCATCCGCCGGGGGCAACAGGGCTTCCGGAGGCATCAAGCAATCACCGTGCCGACGGCAAGTTCGGCACGGACAGCACGCCTGCCGTGGCCGGGCGAGCCGGCTGCTGCCGTCGCGACAGCTGGCGGACGCCGCGACTGCCCTCCGGCGCTCAGGGGCGGTAGGGCGAATGCCGCCGTCCCTGCGGCAATGAAAAAAGGGCGCCCCGAGGCGCCCCGTTTCCGATCGCGCAATGCGCGTCAGGCCATGGCCTTGATCGCGTGCGCGAGTCGCGATTTCGTACGGGAGGCGAGGTTCTTGTGGACGATCTTCTTGTCCGCGATGCGATCGATCACCGCCTGCGATGACTTCAATTTTTGCGCCGCGACCGCCTTGTCGCCGCCCGCGATCGCCTTGCGGACCTGCTTCACCGCGGTTCGCAACGCCGAGCGAAGGCTGGCGTTGTGCTTGTTGGTTTCTGCCGCTTGCCGGGCGCGCTTTCGTGCTTGGGCGCTGTTCGCCATGGGTCGAAAATCCTTCGTGATCTGGAGTAGCCGAAAAAGACCAAGCATAATAGCAGCTTACCGCTGCCCGCGCAACACCGCCGAGCGTTGCGGGCGGCAAAGGCAGGCCCACCCGGAATGTCCGTCTCGACTCCCGATAGTCCCCTCCCTCGCGACGAGTTCGCGCGACGCGCCCCGCGCCCGGGGTCCGTGCGCCGGCGGTCCCGTTGAACCTGCTTCGGACGGTCTCGACGGTCAGCGGAATGACGCTGCTGTCGCGGATCACCGGGCTCGCCCGCGAGAGCCTCAAGGCCACGGCGTTCGGCGCCGGCGTCCAGATGGACGCGTTCGAGGCGGCGTTTCGCCTGCCGAACATCCTGCGCCGGCTGTTTGCGGAGGGCGCGTTCGCGCAGGCGTTCGTCCCGATCTTCGCGGAGTATCGCCGGCAGCGCGGCCAGGAGGAGACCCGTGCACTCGCGGGCCGCGTCGGGACGCTGCTGGCCGTCGCGCTTCTCGTCGTGACGGTCATCGGCGTGCTGGCAGCGCCCTGGCTCGTCTACGCGCTCGCGTCCGGGTTCGCGGCCACGCCCGGCAAGGTCGAGCTGACGGCCGACATGATCCGCATTGTCTTTCCCTACCTGCTGTTCGTGTCGCTGGTATCGCTGGCCGGCGGCGTGCTCAATGTCTACCGCCAATTCGCCATCCCGGCCTTCACGCCCGTGTTGCTCAACGTCTCGATCATAGGCGCCGCGCTCTTTCTGGCGCCTTACTGCGATCCGCCGATCAAGGCGCTCGCGTGGGGCGTGCTCATCGGTGGGATTGCGCAGCTCGCTCTGCAGCTCTACCCGGTGGCGAAGATCGGGATGCTCTGCCGGCCGCGCTTCGATTGGCGCGACGAAGGCGTGCGCCGCGTGCTGGCGGCAATGGGGCCGGCGGTGCTCGGCGTGTCGGCAGCGCAGATCTCGGCGCTCATCAACACGCAGCTGGCCGCGGCGCTGGGCGATGGCCGCATTTCGTGGATCACCTATGCCGACAGGCTGATGGAGTTCCCCAGCGCGCTCCTGGGCGTCGCCCTGGGTACCGTGCTCCTGCCATCCCTGGCGAAACTGCACGCCGACGCGAAGCCCGACGAGTACACGTCGCTGCTCGATTGGGGGCTGCGGCTGGCGTTCATGCTGGCACTGCCGGCGGCGGTCGCGCTCTGGGTGCTCGCGATCCCCCTCGTTTCGACGCTCTACCAGTACGGCCGCTTCACCGTCAACGACGTGCTGCAGACGCGCACCGCGCTGCTGGGCTACAGCGTGGGCCTGCTCGGGTTGATCGTGGTGAAGATCCTGGCGCCCGGCTTCTACGCGCGCCAGGTGATGACGACGCCGGTGAAGATCGCGTTCGCGACCGTGCTGGTGTCGCAAACGCTCGCGGTGATTCTGATGTTCCCGCTGGGCCACGCCGGCCTGACGCTCTCGACGTCGATCGGCGCCTGCTTCAACGCGGGTCTTCTGTTCTGGTTCCTGCGCAAGCGCGGCATCTATGCGCCCCGCGCCGGCTGGCCGCTGTTCGTGGCGAAGCTCGTCGTTGCGCTGTTCGTGCTCGCCGCGGTGCTGCTGTGGCTCGCAGGGCCGGCGTCGTACTGGCTGGCGGCGTCACTGTGGGAGAAGGTCCCCCGGCTCGCGGGCGTGTGCGCCGCGGGCGCGGCGGGGTACTTCGGCGCGCTGTGGTTGCTGGGATTCCGCCTTGCCGACTTCAACCGCGGGGACGTCGCGGCGCAAGAAAAGTAGGATCAGCCCCGACTCCTGCGCGGCCTTGCGCTGCTTGCTTGCGGGCCTGCCACCGCGTATCCGCGCCCGCCGTTCCCTACTTCTGCTTGCGGTGCGGGCAGCGCGATTTCACGCACTCCGCGTACAGGTACAACGCGTGCTCCGAAATCTCGAAGCCGCGCTCGCGCGCGACCACGTGCTGCCGCTTTTCGATCGCCGCGTCGTAGAACTCCTCGACCCGCCCGCAATCAAGGCAGACGAGGTGGTCGTGATGGCGGCCTTCGTTCAGCTCGAACACGGCCTTGCCGGAGTCGAAATGGTGGCGGACCAGGATGCCCGCCTGCTCGAACTGCGTCAGCACGCGGTAAATCGTGGCAAGGCCGATGTCGGGTCCGTCGGTCAGGAGTTTCCGGTAGATGTCTTCGGCCGACAGGTGGCGCACCTTCGACGTCTCGAACAGGCCGATGATCTTGAGCCTCGGCAGTGTCGCCTTGAGGCCGGCGTTCTTGAGGTCATTCGGCGAGGACACGACGGCGGCGGGGGATGGGTGGTGGGCTGTTGCGGTGGTCGGAGCCCGGGCATGATCCGGCAGGAATTTCGAACGCGCCCGGAGCCACAGTTATAATAGCCGATTCCTTTTGCCAATACACAGGCACCTGCGTTGATCCCGCCGCCGCCGCGAACTCTTCCGCGTCCCCTTTGCCTCGCCGCGCTCGCGGCCGCGACACTTCTCGGCGGCGGCTGTTCGACGGTGGACACGTACCTGCCGACGTTGCGCTCGTTCGGCGTCTACATGCTCGACATCAACCAGGGCAATTACCTGTCCCAGGACATGGTGGACAAGCTCAAGGTCGGTCAGACGAAGGTCCAGGTGCGGCAGCTGCTGGGAACGCCGCTCGTCGTGAGCGTCTTTCGCGACAACCGGTGGGACTATGTCTACGAGTTCACCCGGCAGGGCGCCGTGCGCGAGCACCGCACGTTCACCGTATATTTCGTCGACGACAAGCTCGCGCGCTGGGAGGGCGATGAAATGCCCACGTCGGTAGCGGAGCTCAACAAGTCGGCGGCCGCGATCACCGCCGGCGAGGCCTCCTGGTCCGATCAGCGCTCGTGGTGGGAGAAGCTGGTCGACGTGTTTAAGAACTGACGATGGCGGCGCGGATCGCCATTGCGGGGGCTGGCGGGCGGATGGGGCAGGCGCTGGTCGAGGCGGTGCTCGCCGACGCCGGCAGCGCGCTCGTCGCCGCCTTCGACGTCGCCGGCAGCAGCGCCGTCGGGCGTGACGCCGGCGAGCGGTTCGGGCGCGTGACCGGGGTGACGGTCGGCACCGATGCCGATGCCGCGGCGGGCGCTGCCGACGTCGTGATCGACTTCACGCGTCCGGAGGGCAGCATCGCCCATCTCGCCGCCTGCGCGCGGCACGGTGCCGGCGCGGTCGTGGGCACCACGGGATTCTCGGCGGACCAGAGGGCGGAGCTCGGCCGGCACGCGCTGACGATCCCTGTCGTGTTCGCGCCGAACATGAGCGTTGGCGTCAACGTGCTGCTCGCGCTCGTGGAATCGGCGGCGGCCCGGCTCGGCCCCGCGTACGACATCGAGATCGTCGAAATGCACCATCGACACAAGGTCGACGCGCCTTCGGGCACCGCGCTCGGTCTCGGCGAGGCGGCGGCGCGCGGCGCCGGCCGTGCGTTGGCGCAATGCGCCGTGTACGCGCGCGAAGGATTGACCGGCGAGCGCAAGGAAGGCGCCATCGGCTTTGCCAGCGTGCGCGGCGGCGACGTCGTCGGCGAGCACACGGTGATCTTCGCCGGGACAGGCGAGCGGATCGAGCTCGCACACAAGGCGACGTCGCGGCAGAACTTCGCCGCCGGCGCGCTGCGCGCCGCGCATTTCGTCGCCGCGCGACGTGCTGCCGGACGACCCGGTCTGGCCGACATGCGGGACGTGCTGGGCCTGCGGTGATCGCCGCGACGCATCCTTTCGATCTCACCGGCACGCGGGCGCTGGTCACCGGTGGCGGCTCGGGACTGGGCTTCGCGATCGCCCGGGGCCTGGCGCGCGCGGGCTCGCGCGTGGCGCTGAACGGCCGCAACCGGGACAAGCTCGCCAAGGCGGCGGAAGCGCTGGCGCGCGAAGGCATCGACGCCGGCCTCGCGCCATTCGACGTCACCGATGCAGATGCCGTGACCGAGGGCGTCGCGCGGGTCGAAGGCGTGACGGGCCCGATCGACATCCTCGTGAACAACGCCGCGATGAACCAGCGCAAGCCGATGGAGCAGTTCACCCCGGACGAATGGCGCACGTTGATGGCGGCGAACCTCGACGGCCCGTTTCTCGTCACACGCGCACTGCTGCCGGCGATGAAGGCGCGGCGGGGCGGCAAGATCATCAACGTCTGCTCGCTCGCCTCCGACCTGGGGCGGCCGAACATCGTCCCGTATGCGGCGAGCAAGGGCGCGCTCAGGATGCTGACGCGTGCGCTCGCCGTGGAACTCGCGCCATCGAACATCCAGGTCAACGGCATCGCCCCGGGATTCTTCAGGACCGAGATGAACGCGCCGCTCATCGCCGACGCGGAGTTCTCCGCCTGGGTCGCGCGACGCACGCCGGCGGGACGATGGGGTGAGCCGGGGGAGATTGCCGGCGCGGCGGTATTCCTCGCGTCGTCGTCGGCGGACTACGTGACCGGCCACGTGCTGTACGTCGACGGCGGATTCTCGGCCGCGTACTGAAGGCGAAGCGCGGTCGACCCGCGCGCGGTACTCGGTTGTAACGTCACGCCCCTGCCGGTATAATCGACAGTCTCAAAGCGGGAACGGCTGCGGGTGACGCTGGCGTTCCCGCTTCGCACGTCCGGGCACCGGACTGCCCCCCTCGGGCGGTTCGCCCCAAGCCGATCGCGCCTCTGCCATGCCCGCCACGTCCACCGCCGCCAACCCCTGTCCGGCCTTGTTTCAGGCGGAAGTACCCGCGATCCTGGCCCTGGCCGACGGCACCGTGTTCCACGGCCGGGCGATCGGTGCACACGGCACCTCGGTCGGCGAAGTTGTCTTCAACACGGCCATGACCGGTTATCAGGAAATCCTGACCGATCCAAGCTATGCCGGGCAGATCGTGACGCTGACGTACCCGCACATCGGCAATGTCGGCGTGAACGCCGAGGACGTCGAATCGCGGCGTCCGTTCGCGGCCGGGCTCGTCATTCGCGACCTGCCGCGGGTCGTCTCGAATTTTCGTTCGACGGGCGGGCTCGGAGCCTATCTGGCGGCCAACGACATCGTCGGCATCGCCGACCTCGACACGCGCCGGCTTACCCGGCTCCTGCGCGAAAAGGGAGCGCAGAACGGTTGCGTCGTTGCGGGTCCGGCGGCGAGCGGCATGGATGCCGGAGCGGCGGTGGCGGGGGCCCGCGCGGTGCCGTCGATGGCGGGACAGGATCTCGCGCGCGTGGTCAGTTGCACCTCGGCGTATGCGTGGACGGAGGGGGCCTGGGCCCTGGGCGCGGGCTTCCGGCCGCCCGGCACACCGCGCTTTCACGTGGTCGCGTACGACTTCGGCATCAAGCACAACATCCTGCGCCTGTTGGCCGAGCGCGGGTGTCGCCTGACGGTGGTGCCTGCAGAGACGCCGGCAGAGGCGGTCGTCGCCCTTGCTCCGGACGGCGTCTTCCTGTCGAACGGCCCGGGCGACCCGGAGCCATGCGCCTATGCGATACGTGCCATTGCGACGATCGTCGACGCCGGCATTCCAACATTCGGCATCTGCCTCGGCCACCAGCTGCTGGCGTTGGCTTCGGGCGCCCGGACGCTGAAAATGAAATTCGGCCACCATGGCGCGAACCACCCGGTACTCGACAAGGACACGGGTCAGGTGCTCATCACCAGCCAGAATCACGGTTTTGCCGTCGACGCGGCGACGCTTCCGGCGACCGTGCGCGTCACCCACGTGTCGCTGTTCGACGGCAGCCTGCAGGGTATCGCGCGGACGGACCGCCCGGCGTTCGGCTTCCAGGGGCATCCCGAGGCGAGCCCCGGTCCGCACGATGTCGCTCACCTGTTCGACCGTTTCATCAAGCTGGTGGAGCGGAAGTGATTCCCGCGCGATAGGGCAATGCCGAAGCGCACCGACATAGAGTCGATCCTGATCATCGGCGCCGGCCCGATCATCATCGGGCAGGCCTGCGAGTTCGACTATTCGGGGGCGCAGGCGTGCAAGGCGCTGGTGGAGGAGGGTTACCGGATCATCCTGGTGAACTCGAATCCGGCGACGATCATGACGGACCCCGGGATGTCGGACGTCACCTACATAGAGCCGATCACCTGGCCGATGATCGCCAAGATCATCGAGCGCGAGCGGCCCGACGCGCTGCTGCCCACGATGGGCGGGCAGACCGCGTTGAACTGCGCGCTCGATCTCGCCCGCGAGGGTGTGCTCACCCGCTTTGACGTCGAGCTCATCGGCGCGTCGAAGAAGGCGATCGACAAGGCCGAGGACCGCGAGAAGTTCAAGGCGGCGATGACGCGCATCGGCCTTGGTTCCGCGCGCTCGGGCATCGCGCACAACGTCGACCAGGCGCTGGCGGTCCAGGAAGAAATCGGCTTCCCCGCCGTGATCCGGCCGTCGTTCACGCTGGGAGGCACCGGCGGCGGGATCGCCTACAACAAGGACGAGTTCGTCGAGATGTGCAAGCGCGGCCTTGCGCTCTCGCCCACGCACGAGCTCCTGATCGAGGAGTCGCTGCTCGGCTGGAAAGAGTTCGAGATGGAGGTCGTGCGCGACCGCAAGGACAACTGCATCATCGTCTGCTCGATCGAGAATCTGGACCCGATGGGCGTGCACACCGGCGACTCGATCACCGTTGCGCCGGCGCAGACGCTGACCGACAAGGAATACCAGATCATGCGCAACGCGTCGGTCGCCGTGTTGCGCGAGGTCGGCGTGGACACCGGCGGCTCGAACGTGCAGTTCGCGATCAATCCGGACGATGGACGGATGATCGTCATCGAAATGAACCCGCGTGTCTCGCGCTCGTCGGCACTGGCGTCGAAGGCGACCGGCTTTCCGATCGCCAAGGTCGCGGCCAGGCTCGCGGTCGGGTACACGCTGGACGAGCTCGCGAACGACATCACCGGCGGAGCGACCCCGGCCTCGTTCGAGCCGACGATCGACTACGTCGTCACCAAAGTCCCCCGTTTCGCGTTCGAGAAGTTCCGGCAAGCCGACGACCGTCTCACGACGCAGATGAAATCGGTCGGCGAGGTGATGGCGATCGGCCGCACCTTCCAGGAATCGCTGCAAAAGGCGCTGCGCGGCCTCGAGACCGGCGTCGACGGCTTCAATCTCAAGACGGTCGACCCGGACAGGATCGGCGACGAGCTCGCGTATCCGCGCGCGGAGCGGCTCTGGTACGTCGCCGACGCGTTCGGCGTGGGGATGTCGCTGGACGAGATTCACCGCTACACGAGGATCGATCCGTGGTTCCTCGCGCAGATCAAGGAGATCGTCGACGTCGAGTTGCGGCTGGAACAGCAGGCGCTCCCGGATCTCTCGCGCGACGACCTGCGCGCACTGAAGCGCATGGGCTTCGCCGACCGGCGGATCGCGCACCTCCTCAAGGTGGACGAGGGCGCGGTCCGCTCGCGGCGGCACGAGCTCGGCATCCGGCCGGTCTACAAGCGCGTGGACACCTGCGCCGCCGAGTTCGCGACGCAGACCGCCTACCTCTACTCGACCTACGAGGACGAGTGCGAGGCCGCGCCGACCGACCGGAAGAAGGTGATCGTGCTGGGCGGCGGACCGAACCGCATCGGGCAGGGGATCGAGTTCGACTACTGCTGCGTGCACGCCGCGATGGCGCTGCGCGAGGACGGCTACGAGACGATCATGGTCAACTGCAATCCCGAGACCGTCTCCACCGATTACGACACCTCCGACCGCCTGTACTTCGAGCCGCTCACGCTGGAGGACGTGCTCGAGATCGTCCATGTCGAAAAGCCGTTCGGCGTGATCGTCCAGTACGGCGGGCAGACGCCGCTGAAGCTCGCGCGCGACCTGGCCAGCAACGGCGTGCCGATCATCGGCACGTCGCCGGACATGATCGACATGGCGGAGGACCGCGAGCGCTTCCAGCAGCTGCTGCATCGCCTGGAGCTGCGGCAGCCGCCGAACCGCACCGCGCGCACGGAGGACGCCGCCATCGCCGCCGCGGAAGAGATCGGGTACCCGCTTGTCGTGCGCCCGTCGTACGTGCTGGGCGGCCGCGCGATGGAGGTGGTGCACGAGCGGCGCGACCTCGAGCGCTACATGCGCGAGGCGGTCAAGGTGTCGAACGATTCGCCGGTGCTCCTCGACCGCTTCCTCAACGACGCGATCGAGGTCGACGTCGACGCGCTCTGCGATGGCGAGGAAGTCGTGATCGGCGGCATCATGGAGCACATCGAGCAGGCCGGCGTGCACTCGGGCGACTCGGCATGCTCGCTGCCGCCGTACTCGCTGTCGGCCGCAACGCAGGACGAGCTGCGTCGGCAGACGGCGGCCATGGCGCGCGGGCTCTCGGTCGTCGGCCTGATGAACGTGCAGTTCGCGATCCAGGCCGGCCTGATCTACGTGCTCGAGGTGAACCCGCGCGCGTCGCGCACGGTGCCGTTCGTGTCGAAGGCGACCGGCCGCCCGCTCGCGAAGATCGCCGCGCGCTGCATGGTCGGCCAATCGCTCGCGGCACAGGGTATTGGCGGTGAAATCGTCCCGCCTTACTTTTCGGTCAAGGAGGCGGTTTTTCCCTTCATCAAGTTCCCCGGCGTCGACACGATCCTCGGTCCCGAGATGAAGTCGACGGGCGAGGTGATGGGCGTCGGCGAGACGTTCGCCGAAGCGTTCCTGAAGTCGCAGCTCGCGGCGGGGGTGAAACTGCCGGTGGCGGGCAAGGTCTTCGTCAGCGTGCGGGATGCCGACAAGCCGCGCGCGATCGAGCTTGCGCGAATACTGGTCGAGCTCGGCTTCTCGCTCGTCGCCACGCGCGGCACTGCGGCGGCGCTGGAGGCGGCCGGCGTCGCGGTGACACCGGTCAACAAGGTGCACGAAGGCCGCCCGCACATCGTCGACATGATGAAGAACGACGAGATCGCGCTCGTCGTCAATACGGTGCAGGAGAAGCGCTCGGCGATCCACGACAGCTACCAGATCCGGCGCGAGGCGCTGACCGACCAGATCCCGACGTACACGACGCTGGCGGGTGCGCGCGCCGCGGCGCTGGGCGTCGCCGGCATGGGCGAGCTCGTTCCCTATTCGATCCAGGCTTTGCACGAGCGTCTTTCCTGACGCCGGGCGAGCCGGATTTTCCGCGCGTGCAATCCATCAAGGTGCCGTGACATGACCAAGAAAGTCCCGATGACGGTGGAGGGCGCCAAGCGCCTCAAGGCCGAGCTGCACCGTCTGAAGACGATCGATCGACCGGCGGTCATTGCGGCGATTGCCGAGGCCCGCTCGCACGGAGATCTCGCGGAGAACGCCGACTACGATGCGGCGAAGGAGCGGCAGGGATTCATCGAGGGCCGGATCGGGGAGGTCGAGCGGCGGCTCGCGCACGCGCAGGTGATCAATCCGGCCGAGATCGACGCCGACGGTCGCGTCGTGTTCGGCGCCACGGTGGAGCTCACCGACGCCGGGACGGGCGATCCGGTGACCTACCAGATCGTGGGCGACGACGAGGCCGATCTCAAGCACGGCAAGATTTCGGTGAGCTCGCCCATCGCGCGGGCGCTGATCGGCAAGGTCGAGGGCGACACCGTCGAAGTGCACGCTCCGAGCGGCGTGCGCGAGTACGAAATCCTCGCGGTGCGCTACGGCTGAGAGTCGGCCGCCTCATTCCAGGGAGGTCAGGGCGCGATGCGGCGCCACGTGTGGAGCACGCGGGCGGTGATCATCGCCTGGATTGCCGCCGCGAAGGACACGAAGTGGGGTGACGCGAGGTGCGCGTCGAACGCGGCGCGATCGTCGTATAGCTCGTACAGAAAGACGATCCCGGGCCGCGTGTCGTCGACGCAGACGTCGAACTGCCGGCAGCCGGGCTCGTCCTCGCGCGAGCGGCGCGCGTTTTCCAGCATCAGCGGCAGGAATTGGTCGAATTGCTGCGAGTCAATCGTGAACTCAACGGTAACGACGTACACGCGCTTGCTCCTCAGCTGGGAAAGGTGGTTTCGAGGTCGGCGATCTGCGCCGGCGTCAGCAACGACAGCGGCCGCTCCCCCAGGAGCAGCGCGAGCTTCGCCGTCTGCTCGAGCTCCTCGGCGCTGTCCACCGCGTCGTCAAGCGACTTGCCCGCGACGACGGGCCCGTGATTGGCGAGCAGCACTGCCCGGTGCTTCGCCGCGACCCGCCGCACCGCTTCGGCCAAAGCGCGGTCGCCAGGCCGGTAATACGGAACGAGCGGCAGGGTTCCCACCCGCATCACATGATAGGCGGTGAGCGGTGGCAGCACGTTGCGCGGATCGGCGTGCGCGAGGCAGGAGATCGCGACCGCACACGTGCAATGCAGGTGCACGATCGCATTGGCGCTCGCCCGCTCAGCGTACATCGCGAGATGCAGGAACGCTTCCTTCGACGGCGGGTCGCCTGTTACGTGAACCCCGTTGGCGTCGACCTTGGCGATGCGCGCCGGGTCGAGCCGGCCGAGCGAGCTGCCGGTCGGCGTCACGAGGATGCCGTCGTCGATGCGTGCGCTGAGATTGCCCGAGCTGCCATGCGCGTACCCGCGGTCGTAGAGCGACCTGCCACGCTCGACAATCGCTTCGCGCAGCCTCTGTTCGTTCATCGAAGCGCCGCCGTCGCCTTGGCGAAGAAGTCGGGCCCGCCGAAGTTGCCCGATTTGAGCGCAAGCCAGAACGGCTCGCCGCCGACGGCGCGCGTCCAGGGCACGCCGGGGTCGATCTCCGGTCCGATCGCCAGCGCGCGCACGCCCAGCGCCTCCACGACCGCGCCCGAGGTCTCGCCGCCCGCCACGACGAACGCGCGCACGCCGTTTGCCGCCAGTGTCTCGGCGACGGCGCGGAATGCCGCCTCGACGAGTTCCGCCGCGCGCTCGGCGCCGAGGACCCGCTGCGCCGCGGCAATCTCGTCCGGCGGCGCGGTGGCGTAAACGAGCGTAGGACCTTCGGCAAGCGCGGCAACGGCCTGGGTGGCGATCGCGGCGACCACGTCGGGGTTCCCAACGATTGCGAGCGGGTCGATCCGGAACGAGCGCACCGCTTCGCGCGCCACCGCAACCTGCCCGCGGGTGGCGTCGGAACAGCTGCCGGACAGCCAGGCGACCGGGCCGGGCGATGACGGCAGGGTCCACGCGCCGCCGCCCGCGTGGGCACGATCGCGCAGCGCACGCGCGAGACCCAGGGCAAGTCCTGCGCCGCCGGTGGTGAGCGGCAGGTCGGCGCAGGCACGTCCCGCCGCGACCAGGTGCCCGTCGCGCGTCGCGTCCACGATCGCGTGCGCGCAGCCGTCGGCGGCAAGCGCCTCGAGCCGCGCGCGCACGGCGTCTGCCCCCGCCTCCACGTCGTTATACGGCACGAGCCCGACCTTGCCCGTGGTCTGCGCCGCGAGCACGCGGACGAGACTGGCGTCGGTCATCGGCGTCAGCGGATGATTGCGCATGCCCGAGTCGGAGAGCAGGACGTCGCCGACGAACAGGTGGCCGCGATAGACCGTGCGCCCGTTGCGCGGATAGGCGGGTGTCGCGGGCGTTGGCAGCCCGCCCGGGGCGGCGCCGAGCGCGGTTCGCAGCGCTTCGGTGACCGGGCCGATGTTGCCGCGCACCGTCGAGTCGAAGGTCGAGCAGTACTTGAAGTAGATCCCCTCGGCACCGCGCGCGCGCAGCCACGCGAGCGCGGCGAGGGATTGCGCGATGGCGTCCGCCGGCGCGATCGTGCGCGACTTGAGCGCGACGACCACCGCGTCCGCGACCGGCACGGCGAGATCGGAATCGGGAGTGCCGTTGACCTGGATGACGGACAGCCCTTCGCGGGCGAGGGTGATCCCGAGATCGGTGGCGCCGGTCAGGTCGTCGGCGATGCAGCCTAGCAGCACATTATCTTCCTAGTTCACCAGCCGCCAGACCACCGTAGGTGAGCGACGGCACGTAGGTGATGACGAACAGCGCGACGATCGACGCTGCGAGCAGTGGCCAAAGCGCACGGGTGATCTCGCCGATGCCGGCCTTCGCGAGCTTGGCCGCGACGAACAGCGTACCTCCGACCGGCGGCGTGTACAACGCGATCGCGAGGTTCGCCGTCATGATCACGCCCAGGTGGACGAGATCGATCCCGAAGGTCCGGGCGAGCGGCAGCAGCAGCGGTGCGGTGAGCAGCAGCGCAGGCAGCGGCTCGATGAAGATGCCGAGAGCGAGCAGCGCCATGTTGACGAGCAGCAGGAACATCCACGGTTCGCTCGCCACCAACTTGATCCAGGTTGCCATCTGCACGGCGACCTGCTCGACGGTGATGAGCCACGCCAGAGCACCCGTCGCGCCGATGACTAGCATGACGGTCGCGCTGGTCTGGAACGCATTGACCAGTAGCCGCGGCAGGTCGCGCATGGCGATGTCCTTGTAGAGCGTGAGGGAGATGAGCACGCCGTAGACCACGGCCACGGCCGCGGACTCCGTGGGCGTGAAGATGCCCGACCAGATGCCGCCGACGATGATGACCGGCATCAGCAGCGCCGGACCGGCGTCCCGTGTCGCGGCCCAAATCTGGCCTCTGGAAAGACGGTCGTCGCCGCCGTCGCAGCCCGTGCGCCGGCCGTGCCACATGCACACGCCCATCAGCGCCGCCGCGGCGAGCAGTGCCGGGACGACGCCCGCCATCGACAGCTGGCGCATCGACACGCCGGAGATGAAGGCGTAGACGAGAAACGGGATCGACAGCGGCATCAGCAGCGCCAGCGTACCGGCAACCGCGAGCAGCGCCGCCGCAAAGGCGCGGGAATAGCCGCGCTGCACCATCGCCGGGATCACGAGCGAGCCAATCGCCGCGGTGTCCGCGATGGCCGACCCCGACACACCGCCGAACATCAGGCAGGAGGCGACAGTGACCACGCCGAGGCCCCCCGGCAGGAATCCGAGCAGCGCGCGCGCGAACGTGACGATGCGTTTGCCCACGCCACCCGACGACAGGATTTCGCCGGCGAAGATGAACAGGGGCACGGCAATCAGGATGAACGGCTCGACGCCGCCGATGAACGACAGGAAGATCGTCTCCAGCGGATGCGTGAGGCCGGCGATCACGATCGCGCCCACGGTGGCGCCGAGCAGCGAGTACATCAGCGGCACGCCGGCCAGCGCCAGCCCGAAGAAGCCGAGAAAGAGCAGTCCGGTCAGCACGTCAGTTCTTCAAGCGCGCCTCGCGCGAGTCGCCGCGCGCGATGCGGAAGAGATCCCACAGCACCCAGACCAGCATCGCGACGCAGCCCACCGGCATGCCCGCATACTGGATCGACATCGGCAAGTGCAGCACGGTGAGCTCGTTGCCCCAGCTGGCGATCGTGATGTTGATGCCGTACCAGACGAGCGCTCCCAGCACGCCGGCGGCAAACAGGTCCACCGCGGCATCGGCCGCGCGCCGGGCGCGGCCGGAAAGCTTGTCGATGAACTCGGTGATCGTCATCTGCGCACCGCGCCGCGTCGCGCACGCGCCGCCGAGGAACGTCACCCAGACCATCAGCAATTCGGCCAGCTCCGTGACCCATGCGAGGTCCTTGCCGACGACATGCAGCAGCACGTTGACGAAGACCAGCGTGATCATCACCGCGCCGATGGCGACCACGGCCCAGTCGACCGCCCGGCCAAAGGCGGTGAGCGGCGCGGGCGCGAGCGGTGCCGGCGGCAGAATCTCCCCGCGGCGCCCCTGGGCTTCGCCGAGCACGCGGACGTGCTGGCCGGCGCCCGCGGAGAGTCTGGTATCGGACATGAGAGGCGGCTCCCGCTCCAACATCTGCATTGCACCTCCTCCCGGCGGTGGCCGGGAGGAGGGCGACACGGAACGTGCTGTCCGTCGGCCTACTTCGCCGGCAAGGCTTTGCGCACTTCGGCCGCGTCGGCGAGGATGGCGTCGACGTCGGCGCCGTATTTCGCTCTCGCCTGTTCATACACGGGCTTCACCACCTCGCGCCATGGCCCGATGTTGGGTCGCGCGATCTTGGCCCCCTTGCTTTCCATTTCCTTCAACTGGCGGTCGTCGTTGCCGCTCACTTCCTTTCGGCTCCAGTCCGATGCTTCCTTCGCCGCCTTGGTCACCGCGTCGCGGTCGGCCGGCGACAGCTTCTGCCACGTCTTCTCCGAGATGGTCAGCGGAATCGGGCTGTACACATGCTGCGTCAGCGTCACGTTCGGCGCCACTTCGTAGAACTTGTTGGCGTAGATCGTGTCGATCGGATTCTCCTGCCCGCTGACGGTGCCCTGCTGGATGGCGAGATAGACCTCGGGCAGCGGCATGATCTGTACGTTGAAGCCCATCGCCTCCAGCTGCCAGCGCATCATTTCGTTGGGGAAGCTGCGCAGCTTCTTGCCCTTGGCGTCGGCGGGCGTGTTGAGCGGATCCTTGGTCGTCATCGAGCGGAATCCGGCTTCGAACGACGACAGGAAGCGGAAGCCTTTCTCCGGGCCCTTGGCGAACTGCGCCTGCATCCATTTCGAATCGTCGTAGAGCTTCCAGCCCTGCTGATAAGTCTCGAGGATGAACGGCATGGCGGTCAGGTTGAGCGTCGGGATGTGGGTCGCATAAGTCCCCGTCCCGGTCACTGTGAAATCGATGCCGCCCAGTTGCAACTGCTCGACCGCCTTCGGATCATTGGCAAGCTGGCTGGCCGGGAATGACCTGAACCTTGTAACGGCCCTGCGTGTACTGCTCGACCTTCTGCCCGAACAGCTCCGCCGCCTTCTGCCGGGCGCCATCCCGGCTGGTCGGTGTGGCTGAACTTGAGCACGGTCTGCGCCTGGGCGCCGACCGCGAAGCCGGCCGCAAGTGCGACCGCGAGCATCGTCTGCTGTACGAACAATCTGCGTTTCATGCGTTCCTCCGTGGTGTGTTCCGGCCGTGTGCGAGCCGACTAGACTATCGAAATTGCCGCTCCGGCGAGCGGCGGTGAAAAATCAGCGAGCGCGACGCGCCGTCCCTCGCGGTGGGACGCGTACACCGCTTCCTGCACCTTCAGGTTCGCGAGATAGTCGCGCCCCGTGTTCTCGATTGGCGCGGCCGTGCGCAGGTGCGCCACGACGTGCCGCTGCAACCATTCGCAGCAGCCGCCGCCGAACATGTCGAGCTTGCCGCGATCGTAGGCATGTTCGGCTTCGTCGCCGCCATGCGGCTTCCACCACAGCCGCGCGTCGCCATCGAGACGCAGCACGCCGCCGGAACCCTCGAGCCACATCTCACCCATGGTCCGGCGCGGGTTTTCCGCGACGTGGTCGTTGAGCCGGTTGCCGTCGAACAATCCCGCCGCGCCGCCCGCGAATTCGAAGATCAGGTAACCCGCATCCTCTCCGGCGATCACCGGGTTCGCGCGCCGCAGCCGCGCCGTGACGGCCTCGACCTCGCCCATCAGATAGCGGAACGTGTCGATCAGGTGGATCGCGGTCTCGACCACGAGAAAGCGCGGCATGCCCTGGAAATACGGCTGCCGGTCGAGGTAGGCGCGCGGTCCCTGCCCGTCGCCGGGACGCAGCCGGAATGCGACCGCGTGCAACGCACCCAGAACGCCGGTCGCCACGAGCCGTTTCGCCTCGCGGTACCACGGCTGGAAACGGAAATTCTCGTGCACGATCAATGGCGCTCCGGCGCGCTCGGCGACGCCGACGATGTCCGCGGCATCGGCGTAATTCGCGCCAAACGGCTTCTGGCAGATCGTGGCGATCCCGCGCGCCGCTGCGGCGCGCACGTACTCGTTGTGCGTGACGGGCGACGTGATGACATCGAGCAGGTCCGGCCTGCTGTCGTCGAGCATGCGCTCGAGCGACGTGTAGGTTCGCGGGATGCCGTAGGTCGCCGCGCTGACGCGCGCCTTCTCTTCGCTCCGATTGCAGAGCGCGACCATCTCGACGTCCGCCATGCACTTCCAGCCTTCGAGCTGGAAGCGGCTGAAGTAGCCGGCTCCGGCGATCGCGACACGTAATTTGCCCATCGTCAGGTCCTCACAGATTGGCCAGGACAGCGTCGCGGATCGCCGCGGTCCCGGCCTGGCCGCCCAACTCGAACGGGAGCAGTTTTCCGGAGGCAAACGCGGCGTCAACGGCGCGCTCGAGCCGTTGCGCTGCCGCCGCGAGGCGCGGGTCCTCGTGCCGCTCGGCGAGCCAGTCGAGCATCATGGCGGCGGACAGGATCATCGCGGTGGGATTGGCCTTGCCCTGACCGGCGATGTCCGGCGCGGAGCCGTGGCACGGCTGGAAGAGGCCGTGCCGGTCGCCCACGTCGGCCGAAGGCGCCATGCCCATGCCGCCGACGAGCGCCGCGCATTGATCGGAGAGGATGTCGCCGAACATGTTCTCGGTGACGAGCACGTCGAAGCTCCCACGGCTTGCGCACCAGATCGAGCGCGGTCGCGTCGACGTAGTGGTGGCGGGCGGCGATCCCGGGATGACGGGCGGCGACCTCGTCGAAGATCCTGCGGAAGAACGCCATCGACACGAACACGTTCGCCTTGTCGACGCAGGTGACGCTCCCCGGCCGGCCGCGCGCGCGGCGCCGCTCGGCAAGGCGAAAGGCGAACTCGTGCACGCGCTCGGATCCGGCGCGCGTGATCACCATGGTGTCGCGCGCTTCGCGGTCGTCCTTCGACCGTGCCGCGACCGCGCGAGGCGAACAGACCCTCGGTGGATTCGCGGACGAGCACGAGGTCGATGTTCTGCGCGCGGGGATCGGCCAGCGGCAGCGGAACGCCGGGAATCGCCCGTGCCGGACGCACGCCGGCGTAGAGCTCGAGCCGGACCCGCAGGTCGAGCTGCGGCGCGATTTCGGTGCCGTCCGGGTAGCGGATCTCCGGCCAGCCCATCGCGCCGAACAGGATCGCGTCGGCGCGCTCGGCGGCCGCGAACGTCGCGTCGGGCAGCGCGTCGCCGGTTGCCTTGTAGTGGAGCGCGCCGCCCGGATGCTCCGCGAACGCGAAACCGTACCCGGCGCCGTGCGCGAGCCGTTCAAGAAGCGGCAGCGCCGCCGCGGTCACTTCGGTGCCGATGCCGTCGCCCGGCAGCACGCAGATGTCGTAGGTGGTCTTGGCCATGGTCCGCAGTCGTTACATTTGCGCCAGCTTGTAGCGCTCGAGGATGGAGGTGAGCTCCAGGCGCCCCCGTTCACGGTGCGCGCGATGGATCTCGCGCGCCGCGACGGCGTCGCCCTTCCTGATGGCGCGCACGAGGTCCGTGTGCTCGCGGGTCGAATGGACGGGCTTCGGCCGCAGCCGCAGCGTGAACATCCGCGCGCGGTGCGCGCGGTCCCAGAAGTTGTAGACGGTCGTCGCCAGCAGCCGGTTACCGCACAGCTCCACCAGGTGCCGGTGAAAGCGCTCATCGGCCCGCGCCCATGCGTCGAGATCGCCGGCCTTGAGCGCCGCGTCCATCGCGCGCGAGGCAGCGTCGAGCGGCGCGATGTCGCGCGCTACGGGCTTGCGCTGCGCCACCATCTCCGCCGCGGTGGCCTCGAGGCTCCCCAGCAGCTGGTAGATCTCGTTCATGTCGGCCGCCGAGACCGGCAGCACGCGCATGCCGTGCCGCGGCACCACCTCGACGAGCCCCTCCTGCGCGAGCCGGATCAGCGCTTCGCGCACCGGCGTGCGGCTCACTCCGAGCTCGAGCGCCAGCTCCTGCTCGAGCGCGCGGTGGCCGGGAGCCCACTCGTTGTCGAGAATCTTCGCGCGCATCGTCCGGTAGGCCGCGTCGACGAGGGACGTTGCCGTCGGTTCGGCGGCACGCGCTACGGAGTTGCGGGCGGCCATCAGCGTTCCGGCCAGTTCCAGTGCGCGGGAGCGAGACCCGCGACCGGGGAAGCGAAGGCATAGATGGCGTCGTCGAGCAGGCAGCCGAGGTAGGCAGTACGCCGGTCGGGCCCTCCAAACGCGATGCTCGAGATGTTCCTGAGCCGCGCGCTCTTGACGCCGTCGAGGTGCGGGCGACCGAGCTCACCGGCGAGATAGGCGGCCTCGACCGACGCCACGTGCGCGGCGTCGAGATCCTCGAGCACCGTCGTGACGGCGCCGTCGGGCGCGACGCGCAATACGCGGTTGCTGATGATCGACACGATCCACAGATGACCTTCAACATCGAACGCCATGCCGTCGGGAAACGTGCCTGCGCCATATTCCGCGAACACCTCGCGCGGCCCAAGCCCGCCGTCGCTGCGGACCGGGAACCGCGACGTGAGCCGGGAGAACGTCTCGTTCACGTAGAGCCATTCGCCGCGGGCGTCGAGCACGGCCTCGTTGGTGTACCCGAGGCCGTCGGCGACGATGCGTGCGCCCTTGTCGTCGACCAGCACGATGAAGCCATCGGCGACGTCGCGCCGGTAGCCGCGCGCGCGCGGGACGAGGCGGGTGCTCACGGTTATCCAGACGCGGCCACGGGCGTCCTCGAACACGAAGTTCGACGGCGGCAACGCAACGCCGTCCGCTTCTTCCAGGAAAGGCCGGATCTCGCCGCTGCGAGAGAGCGCGAACACGCCGCCTTGCTCGGCGCCGAGGTCGGCGAACAGGAACGAGCCGTCGCGCCGCAAAGCGATGCCGTTCGGTCGCGCCGGCCGGCCGCCGGGAATCTCGCCGCGGTAGAGGGCCTGCGTACCGTCCGCCTTGACGTGCGCGACGCCGCCGCGCCAATCGGCGGTGAAGATGTCGCCGGCGGCGTTCGTGACCACGCATTCGGGGCGGCTGAGGCCGCTGCCCATGCGCCTGATGTCAGCGATATCGATCGCGATGCGGTCTTCACGCGCCACTCCGAATCTCCTCCGCGACCCCGGGCCGGCGTGAAGCCGACAATGAAACAACGTGTACCTTAACGTATACGCTAACGAAGGAACGGCAGTTCGTCAAGGGGTCGCGACATCGCGGTCCTGCTCACGGGCGGTGCGGGGATGCCACGCGCGGCCGGCCGGGACGCGGCCACGGCCCTGCGCGATCCTGAACCGAGGCGACGGTGGCGGGGCTGGCAACTCGGCGGAGTTGTCCGCCGGCCGGGCATTGGCCGGTCAGCGCGCCTTGCGTCGGCGGCGTGCCCCGGACGCGCCCACGCTGCTCGACGCGGACTTGCCGTGCGGACGGGGTGGCCGCCGTGATGCCGGTTTGGTGGCCGGGCCGGCCGCGCCGTCGCGCGGCTCGGCGCCCTGCCGGTTCACCGCCCTGGATCACGCTCGGTCCGCGCCGCGGTGCGCGCTTTACCTGCGTGCTGACCGGTGCACGACCGCCTGGCGCTTTCTTGCCGGCCGCCGGTTCACGCGTCGTCGGCGATCTCGCCCGGCTCCGGCGGTCGGACCGTGGCGCGACCGGTTCGGGTTCGGGCGAAGGCGCGGGCCGCCAGATCGTCAGGATCTTGCCCAGATGCTGCACGGGCGCCGCATCGAGGTCGCTGCAGACTCGTGCGAGCAGCGCTTCGCGCTCGCCCCGGTCGTCATTGAACACGCGGATCTTGATCAGCTCGTGGGCAACCAGGTTGACATCGATTTCGTGCAAGACGGCAGCCGTGAGGCCGTGCTGGCCGATGCTGACGAACGGATGGAGGGCGTGCGCTTTCGCGCGGAAGGCGCGCCGCTCGGCGGGTGTTAGAGTTCTCATCGCCGCATTTTACTCGACAGGGATCGCGCCTCCCAATCAATACGCCTGCCGCTGCCATGGCCATCAAGGGCACGAAAAAGAACAGATTCGTCAAGGCGTGGATGGCCGAGCACGTCAACGACCCCTGGGTCAAGGAAGCGACGCGGCTGGGCTACCGCTCCCGCGCCGCGTTCAAGCTGATCGAGCTGGCCGACAAGGACAAGCTGTTCCGCCCGGGAATGAGCGTCGTCGACCTCGGCGCAGCGCCGGGCAGCTGGACCCAGGTCCTGCGCCAGCGCCTCGGGCCGAAGGCCACCATCGTTGCCATCGACCTGCTGCCGATGGCGCCCGTTGCCGGCGCGACGTTCGTGCAGGCCGATTTTCGCGAGGACGAAGGCCTTGCGCAGCTCGAAAATGCTCTGGACGGGCGCAAGGTGGACCTTGTGGTTTCCGATCTTTCCCCCAACTTGTCGGGAGTGGAGGCAGCGGATCAGGCACGTTCCGTGCATCTGGGCGAGCTGGCGCTGGAATTCTGCAAGGTTTGGCTGCAACCCGGCGGCGATCTTGTCGTCAAAGCATTCCAGGGTGAAGGTTTCGCTGATTTCCGGCATGCCATGGAGGCACATTTCGCGAAAGTCTACGTGCGCAAGCCGCAGGCGTCGCGCGACCGAAGCCGTGAGGTGTATGTCGTCGCAAAGGGCCTGAAAAGCTGAAGTTTTGGAGGTTTTCCCGGCAATTGTCGCCAGTGGGAGACATGAAGCCGGTATTGAACTGGCCGTGCTCCCTGCGAGCGGATAGAATCGCAGGGTGGCGGCATCGGGAACGGACGGTAGCAGCGCACGCGGCTGGGTTGGGGCGCGGCGGCCCGCAAGCAATCGCCGCAAGGAGTGACATTGAACAATCTGCTCAAAAACGTCGGTATCTGGCTCGTGATCGGCCTGGTCGTGCTGACTGTCGTCAAGCAATTCGACGCGCGCCAGGGCCCCAAGGACTCCGTCCCCTATTCGGAATTCATGGACCGGGCGAAAGCCGGCAGCGTCGAATCGGCAACCGTCGAGGGCCGCACCATCAAGTGGGTGTCCGCCGACAAGAAGCGCTTCGTCACCTACAGCCCAGGCGACATCTGGATGGTCGGCGACCTCGTCAAGTACGGCGTCAAGGTCGAGGCCAAGCCCGACGAGGAGCAGAGCTTCCTCGCGCAGATCTTCATTTCGTGGTTCCCGATGCTGCTCCTGATCGGCGTCTGGATCTTCTTCATGCGCCAGATGCAGGGTGGTGGGCGCGGCGGCGCGTTTTCGTTCGGCAAGAGCAAGGCCAAGATCCTCGACGAGTCGAACAACACGGTCACCTTCGCCGACGTCGCCGGCTGCGACGAGGCGAAGGAGGAAGTGAGCGAAATCGTCGAGTTCCTGCGCGATCCGTCCAAGTTCCAGAAGCTCGGCGGGCGCATTCCGCGGGGCGTCCTGATGGTCGGTTCGCCGGGCACCGGCAAGACGCTGCTCGCCAAGGCCATCGCCGGCGAGGCGAAAGTGCCGTTCTTCTCGATCTCCGGCTCGGACTTCGTCGAGATGTTCGTCGGCGTCGGCGCGGCGCGCGTGCGCGACATGTTCGAGCAGGCGAAGAAAAACGCGCCGTGCATCGTGTTCATCGACGAGATCGACGCGGTAGGGCGCCAGCGCGGCGCGGGTCTGGGCGGGGGCAACGACGAGCGCGAGCAGACGCTGAACCAGCTGCTGGTGGAAATGGACGGTTTCGAGGGCAATGCCGGCGTCATCGTGATCGCCGCCACCAACCGGCCCGACGTGCTCGATCCGGCGCTGATGCGGCCGGGCCGCTTCGACCGCCAGGTCGTCGTGCCGCTGCCCGACATCCGCGGCCGCGAGCAGATCCTGCTGGTCCACATGCGCAAGGTGCCGATGGCCACCGACGTCAAGGCGGAGGTGATCGCGCGCGGAACGCCGGGATTCTCCGGCGCCGACCTCGCCAATCTCGTCAACGAAGCGGCGCTCTTCGCCGCCCGGAAGAACAAGCGCCTCGTCGACATGGACGACTTCGAAATGGCGAAGGACAAGATCGTCATGGGCGCCGAGCGGCGCTCGATGGTCATGCCGGAGGAGGAGCGGCGCAACACGGCCTACCACGAGTCCGGGCACGCGATCGTCGCCAAGCTGCTGCCGAAGACCGACCCGGTGCACAAGGTCACGATCATTCCGCGCGGCCGCGCGCTCGGCGTCACGATGCAGCTGCCGGAGCAGGACCGCTACAGCATGGACCGCAACCACATGCTGAACGTGATCGCCGTGCTGTTCGGGGGCCGGATCTCCGAAGAGATCTTCATGAACCAGATGACCACCGGCGCCTCGAACGATTTCGAGCGCGCGACCCACATCGCGCGCGACATGGTCACGCGCTACGGCATGTCGGACCTGATGGGTCCGATGGTCTACGGCGAGAACGAAGGCGAGGTGTTCCTGGGACGGTCGATCACGCGCACGGTCAACATGTCCGAAGAGACGATGCGCAAGGTCGACGGCGAGATCCGCAAGATCATCGACCAGCAATACGCGGTCGCGCGCAAGCTGCTGGAAGAAAACCGGAGCAAGGTCGAGGCGATGGCGAAGGCGCTGCTCGAGCTCGAGACCATCGACGCCGACCAGATCGACGACATCATGGCGGGCCTTCCGCCGCGACCGCCCAAGCCAACGCAGGCAGGCAGCGGCTCGTCGTCAACGGGTGCCGCGCCGGGCGCCGGTGCCGCGCCGTCGGCGAATCCCGCCTGAAGAGCGGGGTCGGACGTGACGTTTCGTCACGCCGGTCGACCAGGGTCAGCGCGTTGCCTGGAAGTGTAGCGGCTGATCCCGTTTTTCGCTGCGGGCCCTACGCGTTCGCGCTCACGCGGCCGCTCGTGATGGGTATCCTGAACGTCACGCCGGATTCCTTTTCCGACGGTGGCCGTTTTGTCGATCGGGAGCGCGCGCTCGCGCATGCCCGGCAGATGCGGGACGACGGCGCCGACCTCATCGACATCGGCGGCGAATCGTCGCGGCCCGGAGCTTCACCCGTGGCCGAGAGCGAAGAGCTCGACCGGGTGCTGCCGCTCGTCGAGGCGCTGGCGCCCGCGGGATTCGCGCTCGCGGTCGATACCCGCAAGCCCGCGGTGATGCGCGCGGCGGCGGCGGCCGGGGCGGCGATGATCAACGACATCGGGGCCCTGAGCGCGCCGGGAGCGATCGAGGCCTGCGCAAAAAGCGGCGTGGGCGTCTGCCTGATGCACATGCAGCGCGAGCCGCGGACGATGCAGGCGGCGCCCGAGTACGGCGACGTGGTCGGCGAAGTGCGAGCCTTCCTGCAAACGCGCGCCAGCGTCTGCCTGGCGGCGGGCATCCCGCGCGAGCGCATCGCGATCGATCCGGGTTTTGGCTTCGGCAAGACGCTGGCGCATAATCTCGAACTGTTGCGATCGATGAGGACGCTCGTGGCGACGGGCTATCCCGTGGTTGCCGGTCTGTCGCGCAAGTCGTCGCTCGGCGCGATCACCGGACGCAGCGTCGGCGAGCGGATGCCCGCGAGCGTCGCAGCCGCGCTGGCGGCGGTCGCGCGAGGCGCGGCCATCGTCCGCGTGCACGACGTGCGCGAGACGGTCGACGCGCTGCGGGTGTGGCACGCAGTGGAGGGCAAGGCGGAATGGGAGCCGACCCCGCCGCGCGCTCGGTGATGGGCAGAGGGTCTTCCGACAGTCGAATCCGATGTTACCTTCCGGGACATGACGCGACGATATTTCGGCACTGACGGCGTACGCGGTTGCGTCGGCGAGCCGCCGATCACGCCCGAACTCGTCCTGAAGCTGGGCTGGGCAGCAGGTCTGGTGCTCGCCGCCGACACGACCCGCGACGGCGTGCGCCCTGGCGTGCTCATCGGCAAGGACACGCGCATTTCCGGCTATCTGCTCGAGGCCGCGCTGGAGGCGGGCCTGTCCGCAGCGGGCGTCGACGTCTACCTCTCCGGGCCGCTGCCCACCCCGGCGGTGGCTTACCTGACCCGCGCGCTCCGGCTTTCCGCCGGCATCGTGATCAGCGCGTCGCACAACCCATACGACGACAACGGGATCAAGTTCTTCTCCGATGCCGGCGCGAAGCTCCCCGACAACATCGAGCAGGCGATCGAGGACGTGATGCAGCAGCCGCTCGCCTGCGTGCCTTCGGCGCAGCTCGGCAAGGCGCGCCGGATCGAGGATGCCGGCGGCCGCTACATCGAGTTCTGCAAGAGCACGTTTCCGAACGAGCTCGATCTCAAGGGCTGGCGCATCGTCGTCGACTGCGCGCACGGCGCCGGATATCACGTGGCGCCGCCGGTATTTCACGAGCTGGGCGCCGACGTCGTGGCCGTCGGCGCGGAGCCGAACGGGCTCAACATCAACGACGGCGTCGGTGCGACACACGCGCATCACCTGCAGGCGGCGGTGGTTGCGCACGGGGCCGATATCGGCATCGCGCTCGACGGCGACGGCGACCGCCTGCTGATGGTCGACCGCGACGGCCGCGCGTTCGACGGCGATCAGCTGCTCTACGTGATTGCGATGGACTATCACCGCCGCAAAGCGCTCAGCGGAGGCGTTGTCGGCACAATGATGACCAACCTCGGTCTCGAACAGGCGCTGGCGCGCGAGGGCATCGCGCTCGATCGCGCTGCGGTCGGCGACCGCTACGTGCTGGAGAAGCTGCGGGAAAAGGGCTGGCTCCTCGGCGGGGAGAACTCCGGCCACATCCTCTGCCTCGACAAGCACACGACGGGCGACGCCATCGTCGCCGCGCTCGCGGTGTTGCGCGCGCTGGTCGAGCAACGGGCGACGCTCGCCGAGGCCGCGGCTGGCATCAAGCTCTTTCCGCAGCGACTGATCAATGTGCGCCTGCCGAAAGGCTACGACTGGAAGGCGGACGACGCGATACGCGCGGCGCAGGCCGGAGCGGTCAGCGCGCTGGGCGACACCGGGCGCGTGCTGCTGCGTCCCTCGGGCACCGAGCCCGTGTTGCGCGTCATGGTCGAAGCGCGCGAGGCCGGGCTTGCCGACAGGCACGCGCAAGCGCTGGCCGACGCGATCGCCGCAGCGACCGGCGCCTGACGTCGGGCAACGCGCCTTACCAGTCCCGGTCGCCGGATCAAAGCTTTCGCGGGAACGACGGCAGGGCGATAATCCGCGGATGGTGGCCGTATTGCACGCCGCGCAGGACGCCGGTGCGCCGCAAACCGTTGTGGCGTGGCTCGACACGCTGCGCGGCATCTATCCCGACGAGGACCGCGACGCATTCGGGGCCGTGCTGGCGTATGCGCGCGAGCGGTGCGGCGCCACCGGCGGCCGCGACGGCCAGCCGCTGATCGACCGCGCAGTGGGCACGGCGATGATCCTCGCCGGCCTCAGACTCGATGCCGGCACGGTCCGGGCCGCCCTGCTCACCGGCCTGGCGGGGGCCAATGCCTTCTCCGCGGACGACATCGCGGCGCGCTTCGGCGACGATGCCGCGACCCTGGTCGCCGGTGTGGCCCGGATGGACGAGATCCGGGCCACGCCGCCGCAGGGCGACGCCGCCGAGCGGGCCGCGCAGGCCGAGCGGTTGCGCAAGATGCTGCTGGCGATGGTCGAGGACATCCGCGTCGTGCTGATCAAGCTGGCGGAGCGGACGGCGGCGCTGCGCTTCCTGATGACCGGCGGTCCCCAGTTGACCGAAGCTCGGCAGCGCACCGCGCGCGAGGTGCTCGACCTCTTCGCGCCGCTGGCCAACCGGCTGGGTGTCTGGCAATTGAAGTGGGAGCTCGAGGACCTGAGCCTGCGCGCGCTGGAACCCGCTGCCTACAAGGCCATCGCGACGATGCTGGACGAGCGCCGGCTCGACCGGCAACACTACATCGAGGACGTCATCGCGGTTCTGGCGCACGAGCTCGATGCGGCCGGCGTCCGGGCGGAGATCACCGGCCGGCCGAAACACATCTACAGCATCTGGGACAAGATGCGGCGCAAGCAGGCGGGCATCGACAGCCTGTACGACATCCGCGCCGTGCGGATACTCGTCGACGACGTCAAGAACTGCTACACGGCGCTCGGCATCGTGCATCATCTCTGGACGCCGCTGCCCGGCGAGTTCGACGACTACATCGCGAAGCCGAAGTCGAACGACTATCGCTCGCTGCACACGGCGGTGATCGGTCCGGAGGGCAAACCGCTCGAGGTGCAGATCCGCACCCGGGAGATGCACCAGCATTCGGAGTACGGCGTCGCCGCGCACTGGCGCTACAAGGAGGGGGCGCAGAAAGGCATGCGCCGCGATCCTGCGTTCGAGGACCGCATCGCGTGGCTGCGGCAAGTGCTCGACTGGAAGGATGCGGTCGCCGATGCGTCGGAATGGCTCGCCGCGTTCAAGAGCAGCCTCTTCACGGACACCATCTACGTGCTGACGCCGCAGGGCAAGGTCGTCGACCTGCCGGTCGGGGCGACGCCGGTGGATTTCGCGTATTCGGTGCACACGAGCCTCGGCCATCGCTGCCGGGGAGCGCGCGTGGACGGCGCAATGGTGCCGCTGAACCACGCGCTGCGTAACGGCCAGCGCGTGGAGATCGTCGCCGCCAAGCAGGGCGGGCCGTCGCGCGACTGGCTCAATGCGGAACTGGGGTATGCGCAAAGCCACCGTGCCCGCGCCAAGGTGCGGCAGTGGTTCAAGGCGCAGCAACACGAGGAGACGCTGGCCCAGGGCCGCGCGATCGTCGAGCGCGAGCTTCAGCGCGCGGGCGCCACGGCGGTGAGCCTCGACGCGGTTGCCGTCAAGGCCGGCTTCGGCAAGGCCGACGAGCTCTACGTCGCGGTCGGGCGCGCGGAGCTCAATACGCGGCAGATACACGCGGCGATCCGGGCCGTGTCGCAGCCGGATGCCGCACCCGAGGCGGACGCCGAGCCTGCCGTTGTCGCGAAGCAGAGCAAGGCCGCGGGAGCCGGCGGCGGCATCCTCGTGGTCGGCGTCGACCGGCTGCTGACCAATCTCGCGCGCTGCTGCAAGCCGGCGCCGCCCGACGGCATCGTCGGCTTCGTCACTCGCGGCAAGGGCGTCACGATCCATCGCCAGCGCTGCAGCAACGTCGTGCGCATGCGCGCGCGCGAGCCCGAGCGGCTGATCGCGGCCGACTGGGGCAAGCCGCGCGACGAAGTGTTCCCGGTCGACGTGGTGCTCGAGGCGATGGACCGGCAGGGACTGCTGCGCGACGTCACCGAAGTATTCTCGCGCGAGCGGATCAATGTCACCGCGGCGAACACGCTGACGCGCAACAGCGTGACGCGGATGGCGTTCACGCTCGAGGTGAAGAGCCTCGACGCGCTCGCCCGGTCCCTTGCGCTCGTCAAGGACGTGAAGGGCGTGCTGAGCGCCGGACGGCGGTAACGCGCCGCGCCCCGGTCAGCGCAGCGCGACGGCCGCAACGAGCCCCGCCGCGCCGCAGGCCACGATGACCACGATCACATTGGCCTTGAACCGGAAGAGGGCCGCGGCGGCGGCGACGCCGATCGCGAGCGAGGCGGGATCGAGCCCTCCGACGGGCGAGCCGCTGGTCCAGCCGTTCGGCCAGAAGACGTGCCAGGCGAAGAACAGCGCGAGATTGACGATCACGCCGACCACCGCGGCCGTGATGCCCGTCAACGGCGCCGTGAACCGTATTTGGCCGTGCGTCGTCTCGACCAGAGGTCCGCCGGCGAGGATGAAGAGGAAGCTGGGCAGGAACGTGAAGTACGTCGCGACGCAGGCGCCGGCGATGCCGGCCAGCAGCAGCGCTTCCGGGCCGTAGAGCATCTTCGTCCAGCCGCCGACGAAGCCGACGAACGCGACGATCATGATCAGCGGGCCCGGCGTGGTCTCGCCGAGGGCGAGGCCGTCGATCATCTGCGCGGGCGTCAGCCAGCCATAGGTCTCGACCGCGCCCTGGTAGACATACGGCAGCACGGCGTAGGCGCCGCCGAACGTGAGCAGGGCCGCCTTGGTGAAGAACCATCCGATGCGCGGCAGCGTCGCCCCGGGGCCGTAGGTCGCGACCAGCAGCGCGAGCGCGAACAGCCAGAGTGCGAGACAGCCGGCGACGACCCACGCGAGCCTCTGCCAGCGGAACCGCGCGTGCGCCGGCGTCGGCGTTTCGTCGTCTATCACCGCAGGAGCGTGCGCTCCGCCCCCCGCGCCGTGACCGCTGCCCACGGCGAATTCCTTCGGCGCCACCCGCCCGCCGACGTAGCCGATGATCGCCGCTGCGAGAACGATCGCCGGAAACGGCACCGCGAACGCGAAGATGGCAACGAACGCGAGCGCGGCGACGACCCAGAGGATCGGCCGCTTCAGCGCGCGCGAGCCGATCCTCCAGGCTGCGTGCAGGACGATGGCAACCACGGCGGGCTTGATTCCGTACAGGATGCCCGCGACCGCCGGCACGCTGCCATAGGCGAGATAGAGCCACGACAGCGCGATCAGCAGCAGGAGCGACGGCAGCACGAACAGCGCGCCCGCGATGACGCCGCCCCAGGTGCGGTGCAGGAGCCACCCGATGTAGGTCGCGAGCTGCTGCGCTTCGGGTCCCGGCAGCACCATGCAGTAATTGAGCGCGTGCAGGAAACGCCGCTCCGAGATCCAGCGCTTGGTGTCGACGAGATCGTGGTGCATGATCGCGATCTGGCCCGCCGGTCCGCCGAAACTGACGCAGCCGAGCCTGAGCCAGTAGCGGAAGGCCTCGGCGCGCGTCGGCGCGACGGGCGCCGCGGTTTCCGCGGCCGTCACGCGGCTTCCCGCCCGCGCGATTTCTCCGGATACCAGCCGTGCGTGCCGGTCTGCCCGTTTTGGCAAGATCGGCGGCACCACGCGTAGAGCGAGTCGTAGACGAGCATTCCCCACTTCAGCATCGCGTGATCGTCGTCGAACATCGCCGACAATCCGAGCGAGGCGGCGAGCAGGCCGGGCGCCTGCGCGGCGAGATGGAGCGTCGACGTGTCGGCGGCGCGGACGATCCTGGCCAGCTCGTCGAGGGCCGGGTGGCCGAGCTCATGTCGCCGGATGAAGGCATCGAAGCTGCATTCCGGTCCGACGTGCGAGTAGTCGACATCCGGGATGTCGTACGCCGTCGCGCCGTGGGCGGCGGCGTACGCGCGCACCTCGGCCTTCGGCACGTAGAAGAATTCCGCCGCCGGATCGATGAAGCGCCGGATGAGCCACGGGCACGCAATGCGGTCGATCTTCGGCCGTTCGCGCGTCACCCAGCGCGTCGGCGCCGCGAACGCTCGCGTGGCATTGCCTTCAGCGCGCCATTGTTCGAGGCCACCCGCGACATAGCGCGCGGCAAGGCCGCGCGCACGCAGAGCGGCGCAGGCACCCTGGCCCACCTCGTGGCCGCGCACGCAGTACACGACGACGCTTCGCCAGGGCTCGATGGCGGCACCCCAGGTGTCGACGGCCTCGGGGAGACGCCGGAGGGCGCCGGGGATGACCTCTCGATCCTCGTCGAAGGCCGATTGCCGGCGCACGTCGACGAGCGTGGGCGGCGGAAATGCCGCGAGCTGTTGCTTCAGTGCAATGGGGGTGATGGCCGCATCCATGGTTTGCGTTTGCCTCCTGCTGCGCGGGCAGCAACGAAGCAGAACTTGGATGGCGCGAGGCCAGCGATATGGCGGGGCGTCTGCGAAAGCCCTTGCCGAAGATGCTAACAGCGCGTGCCGCGTCGTGTCAACGCGATGCCCCGCGATGCCCGACGCCGCCGGTCAGATCAGCCCTTCGAGCAGCTGCACGTCGACGAGGTCGCCCACCGCGCAGTTGCCGGTGGTGGCGGACAGCACGATGAAGCAGTTCGCCTGCGACATCGACGACAGGATTCCGGAGCCCTGGTCACCCGTCGTGCGCACGGTGAAGCCGCCGTTGCCGTCCGCGGCGAGAATGCCCCGCTGGAACTCGGTGCGCCCCGGCACCTTGCGGATCGGCGCCGACAGCGGCACCTTGAACGTGGGCAGCGGCGCGACATCGCGCTGGCCCTGCAGGGTGCGCAGCGCGTCCTGCACGAACTCGTAGAACGTCACCATCACGGAGACCGGATTGCCCGGCAATCCGAAGAAATGAGCGTCGCCGATCCGGCCATACGCAAGCGGACGGCCCGGTTTCATGGCGATCTTCCAGAACACGACTTCACCCAGCTTGTCGAGCAGCTGCTTGACGAAATCGGCTTCGCCGACCGACACGCCGCCGGACGTGATAACCACGTCGGCCGCGGCCGCGGCGTCGGCGAACGCGCGCTCGAGCTGCTCCGGCACGTCGGGCACCACACCCATGTCGACGACATCGCAGGAGAGGCGCGTCAGCATGCCGTGGATCGTGTAGCGGTTGCTGTCGTAGATCTCGCCTTCGGCCAGCGGCGTGCCGACCGACCGGAGCTCGTCGCCCGTCGAGAAGAACGCCACGCGGAGCTTTCGGTACACCGTGACTTCGCCGATCCCGAGCGAAGCCATCATGCCGAGCTCGGCGGGGTGCACCAGCTGCCCGCGGCGAAAGACGACCTGACCCGCCTTCAGGTCCTCGCCGGCAAAGCGGCGGTTCTGCCCGGCCTTGGTGACCGCCTCCGCGGCGATGCGCACACGGCCCGCCTCCTCGCTCGCCCGCTCCTGCATCACGACGGTGTCGGCGCCCGCCGGCATCACGGCGCCGGTGAAGATGCGCACGCATTGGCCGGCGCCGACCGTCGCGCCGCTCGGCTTGCCCGCGAACGATTCCCCGACGCGCGCAAGCACGGTTTCGCGCCCGGGGGAGAGATCCGCGAAGCGGATCGCATACCCGTCCATCGCCGAGTTGTCGTGGCCGGGCACGGCCAGCGGCGAGACCACATCCGCGGCGAGGACACGGCCGAGCGCGGCGCGGATGTGCACGCGCTCGGTCGCGGTGACCGGGGCGAGGAACGTGCGGATCAGCTCGCGCGCACGTTCGACCGGCATCGAATCCGGGTCGTAGTCGTCGGCGCAGGAGAGCGCGCGCAGGGATTTCGGTAGGCTCATGGAATCGTCGCGGTCGAGGAGAGATGAAGGGATGCGGCTGCTGGAATTATCGATGATTGCGGTCGCGGTGGCAGCCTGCGGGCCTGGGTCGGCGCGCGCTGGAATCGGCGCTCGTTCAGTCCCTGCCCGCGGCCGCGGCGAGCTCGTCGGCCGTGTTGATGTTGCGGAACGCGCCGGCCTCGTCGTCGAACGCGACCTCGACGACCCGCAGCGACGCATACCACGCGTCGATCTTGCGCCCGCCGGCGTCGAGGAACGCCGCGAGGTTCGGCAGCACGTCGCGGCGGACCAGCGCGAACACCGGGTGCGGCTGGTCGAACGTCTTCGCGACGGCCAGCTGCGCGTCTGCGCGGTCGAGCGCCGCGCGCAGCCGGGCGACGAGATCGAGCGGCAGGAACGGAGAGTCGCAGGGCACCGTCACGACCAGTTCGCCGCTGGCACAGGTTAGGCCCGCGTGCAATCCGGCAAGCGGACCCGCGAAACCGCCGACGGCATCGGGAACCACGGGCCGGCCGAAGGCGCGGTAGCGATCGAGGTTCTGATTCGCGTTGATCAGCACGGTGCCGACCTGCGGCGCCAGCCGCGCGAGCACGTGCGCGACCATCGGCGCGCCGGCCAGATCCACCAGTCCCTTGTCGATGCCGCCCATGCGCCGGCCCTGGCCGCCCGCCAGGACGACGCCGGTGACGTCGGCATCGGCGATCGTCATCGATCGGCGGCGTCAGGCCACGGAATCCAGCCGACGTGCTCCTCGAAGAACGCGTGGCGGTCCGGCGCGCGATCGACGGGATCGTCGAACGCGGCCAGCGCGACGTGCGTCTCGCCCGCCCAGCGGGTCGACTGGAAAAAGAGCCGCGTTCCGCAGACGCGGCAGAACGAGCGGGTCGTGCCCGGCGACGACTCGTAGGCGGCGAGACCGTCGTTGCCCGCCTCGATCGTCACCTGTGAGGACGGGAACCCGATCCAGGTGACGAAGCCGGCGGAGTGCGCGCGCCGGCAGCTCTCGCAATGGCAGTGACAGCAGAAGCGCGACGGAAAGCGCGCGACGAAATGCACCCGGCCGCACATGCAGCGCCCGCGGGCCTCGGCCGCGCCTTGGGACGGCCCGGCGGGGCCTTGAACGGCCCCCACGCTTGCGGCTGACGCCGCTGCGCTGCCCCCGAGGGGGCGCGATTCGCGCCTTGGGACGGCCCGGCGGCCTTGAACGGCCCCCACGCTTGCGGCTGACGCCGCTGCGCTGCCCCCCGAGGGGGCGCGATTCGCGCCTTGGGACGGCCCGGCGGGACCTTGAACGGCCCCCACGCTTGCGGCTGACGCCGCTGCGCTGCCCCCCGAGGGGGCGCGATTCGCGCCTTGGGACGGCCCGGCGGCGCTCATGCCGGCGCTGCCCTGAACCGCTCGCCGCCGGAGAACAGCAGGTAGCGCTTGTTGGTCGCGCGGCCGATCATCGTGATGCCGATCTTCTCCGCGATCTCGTGGCCCATCTGCGTCAGGCCCGAGCGCGAGACGAGAAACGGGATGCCCATCTGCGCCGCCTTGATCACCATCTCGGAGGTGAGTCGGCCCGTCGTGTAGAAGATCTTGTCGCCGCCATCGATGCGGTCGAGCCACATCTGCCCCGCGATCGCATCGACTGCGTTGTGGCGCCCGACGTCCTCGACGAACGCGAGGATCTCGGACCGGCCGGGCTCGTTGGTCGCGAGGGCGCAGCCGTGCACC
The DNA here is from genome assembly GCA_963708855.1 of uncultured beta proteobacterium. Taxonomy (GTDB): domain Bacteria; phylum Pseudomonadota; class Gammaproteobacteria; order Burkholderiales; family Casimicrobiaceae; genus CAIWHR01. The sequence continues at coordinate 55,777 of CAVPUM010000028.1, forward strand.
GCTCCGGCCTGCTTGTAGATCGTCTCGTGGACGCGCACGCGGTCGAGCAGCGCGTACAGCGTCTCCTGCGACAAGCTTGCCCCCGGGGGGAGCCGGACGCTCTCGATGTCGGCCATCAGATCGCCGAAGACCGTGCCCTGTCCGCAACCGCTGGTGGTGGTGCGCTTGCGCGTCTTCGCCTCGAAGTCGGCGAGGCCGTGCCTGGTCTTGACGACGACCGCGCTCACATCCCAGTCGACCTGGACCGCGACGATGTCCTCGACGCGATCGACGAGACGCTGGTTGCGCAGGTAGCCGATCGCGAGCGCCTCCGGCGCCGCGCCCAGCGTCATCAGCGTGACGAGCTCGTGCTTGTCGACGTAGAGCGTCAGCGGATGCTCGCCGGCGATCGGCGTGTCGCGCGCGGCGCCGGTCTCGTCCACGGCGCGCACCGTGAACGTCGACGGTCGCGCGGCGCTCGTGAGCAGCGGTCGGTACGGAGTGTTCGGAGCGTTCATGCCGGGACCATCCGGTGGCGCGAGGCGAAGGGCCGGCGTGCTCTCATCCGCCGATGTAGCTCATCTCGACCTTCGGGATGCGCGCGGTGTTGGCAGTGCGGATTTCCGAATAGCGGTCGGCGCGCTGCCGCCAGATCGCGGCGATTGCATTGCCGATCGGACCGTCGCCGGCGCCCTCGCGCAGCAGCGCGCGCAGGTCGTAGCCGTCGGTCGCGAACAGGCACGTGTAGAGCTTCCCGTCGGTCGACAGCCGGACACGCGTGCAGTCGCGGCAGAAAGCCTGCGTCACCGACGCGATGACGCCGATCTCGCCGCCGCCGTCCCGATAACGCCAGCGCGCGGCGACCTCCCCCGCGTAATTGGGGTCCGCGCTCTCGAGCGGCAGCTCCGCGTCGACGGTGCGCACGATCTCGCCCGCGGACACCACGTCGTCCATCCGCCAGCCGTTGGTCGCGCCGACGTCCATGTACTCGATGTAGCGGACGATGTGGCCGCTGCCCTTGAAATGTCGCGCCATCGGCACGATCGAAGCCTCGTTGGTGCCGCGCTTCACCACCATGTTGATCTTGACCGGGGCGAGACCCGCGGCCGCTGCGGCATCGATTCCCTCGAGCACCTTCGCCACCGGAAAATCGACGTCGTTCATCGCGCGGAACGTCGCGTCGTCGAGCGAATCGAGGCTCACCGTGACGCGCGTGAGTCCGGCGTCGCGCAGGCTGCGCGCCTTGCGCCCGAGCAGCGTGCCGTTGGTCGTCAACGTCAGGTCGACGTCGCCCAGCCGCGCCAGCATTTCGACCAGGCGCTCGATGTTGCGGCGAAGCAGCGGCTCGCCGCCGGTCAGCCGCAGCTTCGTCACGCCGTGCGCGACGAAGATCCGGGCGACGCGCGTGATTTCCTCGAACGTCAGCAGGTCCGCGCGCGGCAGGAATTCGTGGTCGGCGTCGTAGACGTCCTTGGGCATGCAGTAGACGCAGCGGAAGTTGCACCGGTCGGTGACCGAGATGCGGAGGTCGCGCATGGGCCTGCCCCGCGTGTCGGCCGCCGTGCCCGGCACGCCCGGGGCGCTCGCCGCGGCGCGCACGAAGCGGTCCAGTGCAGCGCGACGCGACGGTGCGCGGGCGTCGGCGAGCGGAATGATCGTGGGCACGATAGGCGGGCCGGGAGCCGGATGAGAATGCGGTCGATCATGTTAGCAGAGGCGGCAGCGCCCGGTGTATGATCGCCGACGGAACGCGCTCCCGTTTTCACTCTGCGCAATGCCCGAGATTCCCATGTCAACGATGCGGTTTCCCGTCGCCGTTATCTTCGAGCGCACCCCGATCGCGAATCGCTGGGTCAGCGAGCGGTGGGAGCCGGTCGCCGTCGTTCCGCCGACGGCCGGTGCGGCGCCGGCGAGCGCGCCGGTGAAATTGTGCGATGAACCGTCCGTTACGCGCTGGCGCTTCGACGGCCATGCGTTCGAGCTGCACCCCTGCGAGGCCGAGGGTTATTACCTGAACCTCGTCGCACCGGAGCCGAAGGCGTTCGTGATGTGGCGCACGACCGACGACGGCGGCGACCCGCCCGTGTTCCCTGTGATCGTGACTGTCAGCTACAACGAGGCGGCCCGCATGCTCGACGGCGGCGAGCGGGTCGACGCCGTGCCGCTGCCCGCCGGCATCCTGGCGTGGATGCAGCCGTTCGTGGCCGAGCACTACAAGCCCGAGCCGAAGAAGCGGATTCGCCGCAACGATCCGTTCGCCGCTGACGCATCCGGGCGCGAGCGCGGGCCGCGCGGCTGACGTGGACGCCGGGCGCAGCTTCCGATGACCGTCGACGACAAGCCGACCGAGGGCCTGTCGCTGAAGCGCTGGTCGCAGCGAAAGTTCGCGGCTGCGCGCGCGAAAGACGCGGCGGCCGCCTCGGCGAGTCCCGTCGCGACGCCGGTACCGGTAGCAGCACCGTCGGCAGTGGAAAGCGCTCAACCGGCGGCCGCCTCGGCTCCAGTCGCGACGCTGCCGCACGTCGAATCGCTGACGATCGACTCCGACTTCACTCCATTCTTCCAATCGAAGGTCGACGAGGCGCTGAAGCGGCAGGCGCTGAAGCAACTGCTGCGCGATCCGCGCTTCAACGTGATGGACGGGCTCGATGTCTATGTCGACGACTACTCGATACCCGATCCGATCTCCCCCGACATCGTGAAGCAGATGGTGCAGGGTCGCTATATTTTCGATCCGCCGGCAACGCGCATCAATGCGCAGGGTCATGCGGAAGACGTGCCACCGGAAGAGGCTGTGCTTGTCGACCCGGCGGTTTCGCTCGCCACGGACGAAGCGCTCACGCCATCGAAGGCGGGTGGCGATGCCACGGAAGCGCCACCGAAGGCATCGACGGCGGAAGCCCCTGCCGCGGCCGCGCTGACGCCTCCTGCCCCGCGGGATTCCGTCGCGGCGCCGGTGATGCCTTCGGATGCCGAATTGCCCGGGCCTCCGGCGCGATGAGTCTCGCCGGCAAGAATCTGCATCTGTGCTCGTGCAACGGCACGATGCCGCTCGACGCGGCGGCGCTCGCGCGCGCGCTCGAGCTGTCGGGCACGCCCGTCGTGCCGACGATGCTCTGTCAGAAAGAGCTCGCGGCGTTCGAAGGTCGCGCGGAAGGCGATGTCGTCGTTGCCTGCACGCAGGAGGCCCGGCTCTTCGGCGACGTGGCGGAGGAGGGCGGCAAGACGCAGACGATCCGGTTCGTCAACATCCGCGAGACGGGCGGCTGGTCTTCCGAGGCGAAGGCCGCGACACCCAAGATCGCGGCGCTGCTGGCGCTGGCGGGATTGCCCGAGCCCGAGCCGGTGCCGCGGGTGGCCTATCGTTCCGGAGGCCGCCTGCTGATCGTCGGCCCCGCCGATGCCGCACTGCAGTGGGCGAAGCCGTTGTCGGCGGCGCTCGGCGTCACCGTGCTCGTCACCGGTCGCGCCGCGGGCGCCGAGCTTCCGGCCGAGCGCGATTTCCCCATCCACTCCGGCAAGCTCACGACGATCGCGGGCTGGCTCGGCGCATTCGACGTCGCGTGGACCCAGGAAAATCCGATCGACCTCGATCTGTGCACGCGCTGCAACGCATGCGTGCACGCCTGCCCCGAAAAGGCGATCGATTTCACCTACCAGATCGACCTCGATCGCTGCAAGGCGCATCGCCGGTGCGTCGCGGCCTGCGGCGCGACCGGCGCCATCGATTTCGCCAGGAGCGACGTGGCGCGCAGCGAGCGCTTCGACCTCGTCCTCGACCTGCAGCGATCGCCGCATCTGACGATGCATCAGCCGCCGCAGGGGTACCTCGCGCCGGGCGCCGACGCGATCGCCCAGGCCAAGGCGGTGACGGAGATCGCAGGGCTGACGGGTGATTTCGAAAAGCCGAAGTACTTCGCGTACAAGGCTTCGCTCTGCGCGCACAGCCGTTCGCGCCAGCCCGGCTGCAATCTTTGCATCGACGTCTGCTCGACCGTGGCCATTGCCGCCGACGGCGATCATGTCCGGGTCGAACCGCACCTGTGCATGGGTTGCGGCGGATGCGCAACCGTGTGCCCGTCCGGCGCGATGAGCTATGCCTACCCGTCGGTGCCCGATCTCGGGCTTCGCTTGCGAACGCTGCTTGCGACCTTTGCCCGGGCCGGCGGGCGCGATGCGTGCATCCTGCTGCACGCGGAGGACGGCCGCGCCACGATCGCCGGCCTCGCCCGCCGGGGCCATGGCCTTCCGGCGCGCGTCATCCCGCTCGAGGTGCACCACGTCGCGTCGGTCGGTCTCGACGTCTGGCTCGCGGCGCTCGCCCACGGCGCGTCGCAGGTTGCCGTGCTCGCGACCGGAAGCGAAGCGCCGGAGTACCGCGACGCGCTCGAACGCCAGATGCGCTACGCGGACACGATCGCGCAGGCGCTCGGCTATCAGGGCGCTCACCTGCGCGTGTTCGACGGCGCGGATGCCAGGGCGCTCGACGCCGCGCTGTGGTCCTGGCCGGCGGCACTTTCGGTGCGCGCCCCCGCGACGTTCGCGTTCACCGCCGACAAGCGCACGACCGCCGCCCTTGCGATCGACCATCTCGCGCGGCACGCGCCGGTGCCGCAGCGGGAGATCGCGCTTCCGGCCGGCGCTCCGTTCGGCACCATCGCCGTCAACCGCGACACCTGCACCATGTGCCTCGCTTGCGTCGGCGCGTGTCCCGAGGGCGCGATCCTCGACAATCAGGAAGCGCCGCAACTCTCCTTCATCGAGGCGAAATGCGTGCAGTGCGGACTGTGCGCGGCGACGTGTCCCGAGCACGCGATCACTCTGACGCCGCGCCTTTCGCTCGCGCCCGAGGCCCGGCAACCCCGCGTGATCAACGAGGCCGTGATCTTCAAGTGCACGGTGTGCGGCAAGCCGCTCGGCACCGAGAAGATGGTCACGAACATGCTCGCGAAGCTCGCCGGGCACTCCATGTTCGCCGCACCCGGCGCGCTCGACCGGCTCCGTATGTGCGCCGACTGCCGTGTCGTCGATCTCATCAAGAACGAGCGCGGCGTGGACATCCGCGATGTCTGAGATGAACGGCCCCCACGCTCACTCCGTTCGCTGCCCCCCGAGGGGGCGCACAGCGCCCTTCGGGCGGCCGCGCGGGCGCTGAGCCGGCTGTCGTGTTGCATCACCGCCTCGAGCCGGAGGACCAGGCGCGGGCCGATTTCTACGCGCTGCTCGCGCGGTTGTTTGCCGCCGCGCCCGATGCCGCGCTCCTCGCCGCTGTCGCACAGGCCGCTCCGCTCGCACCCGACGCGTCCGGCGCACGCGGTCGCGCCGATGCCGACGCCAAGACCATCGCAGGGACATGGGATTCGCTGCGCGCGGCAAGCGCGGTCATGGACCCCGAGGCCGCCGAAGACGAGTTCCAGGCGCTGTTCGTCGGCGTCGGAAAGAGTGCGGTGAGCCTCTACGCGTCGCATTATCTGGGGCCGCAGTCCGGGCGTCCGCTCGCCGAGATCAGGGCGACGCTGGCGGCGCTCGGACTTGCGCGCCGGCCCCGAAGCAGCGAGTTCGAGGACCATCTGTCGGTCGAGCTCGAAACCATGCGGATGCTCGTGGCCGGCGACACCGCACGGCGCCCCGCGCCGATCGCCGAACAGCGCGCTTTCTGCGAACGCCATCTGCTGCCCTGGGTGTTCGATTGCTGCGCTGCAATATCGACATGTCCTCTTGCCAATTACTATCGGCAGACCGCATCATTCGCAAGTTGCTTCCTGGCGCTCGAACGTGACTCGTTCGCCGTGGAATGACGACATCGATGTCACGCGGTACTTCTGGAGATCCGAATGCGCATTCCCACGCGTAACGTTCATCTCGACGCGACCGTTCCGGTTGCTCCCTCCACCGATTCCAAACGTCGCCGCTTCCTGCTCACGCTGGGGCTGGGAACCGCCGGCGCTGCCGTGGCGGCTGTGGCCGCGGCTCCGGCCGCGGCAGCCGAGGCGGTGACGCGCACAACGGCTGCGGCCGTTGACGGTTATCGCGAGTCCGCGCACGTGCGCGACTACTACCGCACTGCAAAGCTTTAGGAGGAGGAGGGATCATGCTGCTCACGAGGAAAAGCGAACAAGTTCCCGCAGCCGGTCCACGTCTTCGCCGCCTCGCGGGAGTGCCGCTCCCGACGATGGACCGGCGGACGTTTTTGAAGCGCTCGGGCCTGGTGGCAGGGGCCGGAGCGTTCGCGAGCCAGCTTCCCTACGGTGCCATCGGCCAGGCCGAGGCCGCCAAGGAAGGCGCGGCCGCGGCGACGGAAGTCAAGCGCACGGTCTGCACCCATTGCTCCGTCGGCTGCGCGGTGGACGCCACCGTCGAGAACGGCGTCTGGACGCGGCAGGAGCCCGTGTTCGATTCGCCGTTGAACCTCGGCGCGCACTGCGCGAAAGGGGCGACCGTCCGCGAGCACGGTATGCACGAGCATTCGCATCGCCTGAAGACGCCGATGAAGCTCGTCAACGGCAAGTACCAGAAGATAAGCTGGGAACAGGCGATCAACGAGGTCGGCGACAAGCTCAACGCGCTGCGCGCGGAATCGGGTCCCGACGCCGTCTTCTGGGTCGGCAGCTCGAAGCACAACAACGAGCAGGCGTACCTGATGCGCAAGTTCGTGTCGTTCTGGGGCACGAACAACACGGACCACCAGGCGCGGATCTGCCACTCGACGACGGTCGCCGGCGTAGCCAACACCTGGGGCTACGGCGCGATGACCAACTCGTACAACGACATGCAGAACACCAAGTGCGCGATGTACATCGGCAGCAACGCGGCCGAGGCGCACCCGGTGTCGATGCTGCACATGCTGCACGCGAAGGAGACCGGCGCGAAGATGATCGTCGTCGATCCGCGCTTCACGCGCACCGCGGCGAAGGCCGACGAGTTCGTCCGGCTGCGCTCCGGCGGCGACATCCCGTTCCTGTTCGGGCTCCTCCACCACATCTTCAAGAACGGCTGGGAAGACAAGCAGTACATCCACGATCGCGTCTACGGCATGGAGAAGGTGAAGGACGAGGTCCTCGCCAAGTGGACGCCCGACAAGGTCGAGGAGGCCTGCGGCGTGCCCGAGGCGCAGGTCGCCAAGGTCGCCGAGATGCTGGCCAAGAACCGTCCGTCGACCGTCGTCTGGTGCATGGGCCAGACGCAGCACACGATCGGCAACGCGATGGTCCGCGCGTCGTGCATTCTGCAGCTCGCGCTCGGCAACGTCGGCGTCTCCGGCGGCGGCACCAACATCTTCCGCGGCCACGACAACGTGCAGGGCGCGACCGACGTCGGCCCGAATCCCGATTCGCTGCCCGGCTACTATGGCCTGCCTGCCGGCTCGTGGCGGCATTGGGCCGGCGTGTGGGGTGTGGACTACGAGTGGCTCAAGAAGCAGTACGCCGAAGGCATGATGGAGAAGCCGGGGATGACGGTGTCGCGCTGGATCGACGGCGTACTCGAGAAGAACGACCTCATCGACCAGGGTCCGAACCTGCGCGCGCTGGTGTATTGGGGCCATGCGCCGAACAGCCAGACGCGCGGCAAGGAAATGGTCGAGGCGATGAAGAAGCTCGATCTGCTCGTCGTCATCGACCCGTACCCGTCGGCGACGGCGGCGATGGCGGCGATGGTGAGAAAGGACGGCGTCTACCTCCTTCCCGCGTGCACGCAGTTCGAGACGTCGGGGTCGGTCACGGCATCGAACCGCTCGATCCAGTGGCGCGAGCGCGTGGTCAGCCCACTGTTCGAGTCGCAGACCGATCACGCGATCATGTACGCGTTCGCGAAGAAGTTCGGCTGGGAGAAGGACTTCACGAAGAATTACAAGATCGTCAAGCCCGATCCGAACAAGTTCGACGAACCGGAACCCGAATCGATCCTGCGCGAGATCAACAAGGGCGTCTGGACGATCGGCTACACCGGGCAGTCGCCGGAGCGGCTGAAGCTGCACATGAAGAACATGAACACGTTCGACGTGAAGACGCTGCGGGCGAAGGGCGGGCCGTGCGACGGCGACTTCTTCGGCTTGCCGTGGCCGTGCTACGGCACGCCGGAACTGAAGCACCCCGGATCGCCGAACCTCTACAACACGTCGGTCTCGATGATGGACGGAGGCGGCTGCTTCCGCGCCAACTTCGGCGTCGAGCGCGAAGGCGTCAACCTGCTCGCCGAGGACGGTTCGTATCCGAAGGGCGGCGACCTCACGACCGGCTACCCCGAGCTCGACCACGTGCTGATGAAAAAGCTCGGGTTCTGGGACGAGCTCACCGAAGACGAGAAGAAGGCCGCCGAGGGCAAGAATTGGAAGACCGACCGCTCCGGCGGGATGATCCGCGTGTTCATGAAGAACCACGGCAACCATCCGTTCGGCAACGCCAAGGCGCGCGCGATCGTCTGGAACTTCCCCGACGGCATTCCGCAGCACCGCGAGCCCCTTTATTCCAACCGTCCGGACCTCGTCGCCAAATACCCGACGCACGACGACAAGAAGGCGTTCTGGCGGCTGCCGACGCTGTACAAGAGCGTGCAGCAGGACAACCTCGCGAAGGACGTGGCGAAGAACTTCCCGCTGGTGCTCACCAGCGGCCGGCTGGTCGAGTACGAGGGCGGCGGCGAGGAGACGCGATCGAATGCGTGGCTCGCGGAACTCCAGCAGGAGAACTTCATCGAGATCAGCCCGAAGGACGCCAATGACCGCGGCGATCCGCGACGGCGAGTACGTCTGGGTGAAGTCGCCGACGGGCGCGCAGATCAAGGTCAAGGCGATGGTCACCGACCGTGTCGCGGCGGGAACGACGTTCGTTCCGTTCCACTTCTCCGGGTGGTGGCAGGGCAAGGACCTGCTCGAGTTCTACCCCGAGGGCGCAGCGCCGATCGTCCGCGGCGAAGCCGTCAACACGGCAACGACCTACGGTTACGACTCGGTGACGATGATGCAGGAAACCAAGACGACGCTCTGCCAGGTCGCCAAGTCCGCCTGATGCGCACGGACACGCTGAGGAGACACCAATGGCCCGAATGAAGTTTCTCTGCGACGCCGAGCGCTGCATCGAGTGCAACGGATGCGTCACCGCCTGCAAGCAGGAGCACGACATCCCCTGGGGCGTGAACCGCCGCCGCGTGGTCACGATCAACGACGGCGTTCCCGGCGAGCGCTCGATCTCGGTCGCGTGCATGCAATGCTCGGACGCCCCGTGCATGGCGGTCTGCCCGGTCGACTGCTTTTACCGCACCGACGACGGCGTCGTCCTGCACGACAAGGACCTGTGCATCGGCTGCGGCTACTGCTTCTACGCGTGCCCGTTCGGCGCGCCGCAGTTCCCGCAGGCCGGCGCGTTCGGCGTGCGCGGCAAGATGGACAAGTGCACGTTCTGCGCCGGCGGCCCGGAGACGAACAACTCCGAGGCCGAGTACAAGAAGTACGGCCGCAACCGGCTGGCAGAGGGCAAGCTGCCGGTCTGCGCCGAGATGTGCTCGACCAAGGCGCTCCTGGGCGGCGATGGCGATGTCCTTGCCGACATCTACCGCGAGCGGGTGACCACGCGCGGCAAGGGCAGCGAAGTCTGGGGCTGGGCGACCGCCTACGGGCGACCCGAGGCCCCGAAAGGCGCGCCGGGTGCGCCGACCGCGCCGGCGGCGCCGGCAGGAGGGGCCAAGTCATGATCCGACGCGCATTTCTGGCACTGACCGGCGCCACGCTCGGATTGGGGCTCGCCGGTTGCGGCGAGCGCCCGCAGGTCATCGAGTACAAGCAGGGAACCTACCAGGGCAAGCCGGACAAGCCGGCGTACGAGTCGGCGCCCTGGAACGGGAACAAGCGCGAATGGGAGTTGGCACTTGCCAATCGCAACCAGAACCAGAACGAATACAAGCGGATCCGGTGACGGGCGCGAAGGGGGCATGGTGAGCGGGTCCATCATTCGGGGGGCGGGAGCGTTCGCCATCGCGCTGTCGATCGCGATCGGTATCGCATCGGCCCAGGCGCCTGCGGTCGATCCCAAGGAAGCGGCGCAGGCCGCCACCGAGCAGAAGCAGCGTCTCGACCAGCCGCTCAACAACCAGCCGGTCTGGAAGGAGGTCCGCTCCGGTGAGCAGCAGACCACGAGTGTGCGCGGCCGCGAGACCAACGTCCTGATCCAGTCGGAGGGCCAGACGTGGCGGGCGATCCGCGTTCCGATTGCGACCGCGGGCGGTTGGCTGATTGCGCTCACGGTGCTCGTGGTCATGGGTTACTACGCGTGGCGCGGTTCGATCGAGGTCCGGGACAGGCCGACCGGCCGCATGATCGAGCGCTTCACGGCAGTCAAGCGCGCTTCGCACTGGGCGATGGCGCTGAGCTTCGTCGCGCTCGCACTCACGGGACTCGTCACCACGTTCGGCAAGGCGGTCCTGCTGCCG
>CAVPUM010000029.1:0-14218 GCA_963708855.1 uncultured beta proteobacterium
CATCAGGCAGGTCTGGACGGAGCGGATCATGAATGAATTCCTGAAAGTTGAAGCGGAGCGAGATGGCCGGTCCCGGTGCCGACGGCAGCACCGCAAACAGGGGCCACGCGCGCAAGCGCTCAGGGCCGCGCAGACGGCCCTTTGCGTTAGAGGACGAACCTGCGCGACGTGCGCATCCATTGACGGCCGGGCGACCGGCTGCGCACCTCGCGCAGCGAACTGGCGCGACGCTACTGCTGCGAGTAGTTGCTCCAGTTCGGGTTGTTTCGGTAGGGGTAGTCGCCCGACACCCGGCGCCCGGACGAGATGCTGTGGTTTTGCCCGCCGGGCAGGTTGGGATAGTCGCCCGGACCGTAGGTATGGCAGTCGCCCTCGAAATTGGCGTCGGTGCAGAACAGCCAGTAGCCGGACTCCACCCGCAGCGAGCGCGCCTTGTCGTTGAAGCCGGCGCGGTCGAGATTGCCGACGCCGCCGGGGTTCACCACGAACGCCTCGCCGGAGAGGTTGTAGCCGGCGAAGAGCACGGCGCGGGAACCCGAGCCCCAGTTTCCGCCCTGGTAGCCGTTGCCATGGGACGTGTACCGGTTGTTGTAGCCGCTGTCGCTGTTGTACGAATTGCTGCCGCTCCAGCCGCCACCACCATCCGGTGTCCATCCAAGCTCGCGCACCGACGACACCTTGTCGTTCATGCCCATCGCGCGCAGCGAAGAATATTCTCCGGGACCCAGCGTCACGCAATTGCCGCGGAAGTACGCGTCGTCGCACAGCTGCCACCGGCCGCCACGCACATTGACTGACGACGCCCTGTCGTTGAACCCACCGTCATTCAGGTTGGGCACGCTGTAGGAGGCGCGATAGCTGCGCCCGTTGAAGTTGTCGTTCTCGTACATGAATGACTTGCGCACTTGCCGCGAACGCGTGGGCGGCGGCGACGACGCCGACAGCGGCGGCCTTGGACCATTGCAGCACTTCGGTACCCCATCGGGTGTGTGGAGCCGCGCGCACCAAACTGAACGTCTGGCGGTCGGGCACCGGTTGCGACTGCGATCTGCGTGGTCGCGACCGCATGACGATGCATTGGCACGGCGCACCAGTCGTCCATCCGGCCAGCAACGCACGCCCAACAGGTAAAATACCAGTCAACCTGCGTGGTCACTATCCAAAAACCGAGCAGACCTGCCATCGGTGCTTGGACAAACGAGAAATCCGGATTTGTTCACCCCCCCGCCACCCCATTCGGCCCGATTCCAATCGGACCACCTCGACGAAATTCACGCGTTCGTCGCAAGGTACGACGGAACTCACCGGCGAATTGCGCTGGGTCCGGGTCCGTTGGGATACTCCATGCACGCCGTTCGTTGCGGGGACGTCGATGTCGGCTGGGGACGCGTCCGCACGCGCCAGACGGTCCGAGGCGTTCCGCAGAGCCCGATCCTGCATGTGCCACTCCGGCGAAGGCACGTCTACGCCATGGGTAGTCGGACGCTGGAAGCGCGCCCGGACACCGCCATCCTTCTCGCCCCGGGGCAGGAGTACACGCTCTACTTCGAGCCAGACGACTGCCTCGTCGCCCTGCGCATGCCCGGCGCCGCGCTCGCGAACGAGCTGGCCGATCGCGATCCCGCAGCGGCGCCTGGGAGCCAGCGCACGCGCGAGATCCCGCTGGCGGGCGGTCGGCTCAGCGCGCTCGCCGCGCTACATCGAACTCTGGTCGAGGCCACGAAGCCGCCGACCGAGCACGCATCTGCGTCCCTCGCGGCGCAATCGGAGGCGCGGCTTTGCGGCTGGATGGCAGACCAGATGCTGGCGACGCGCGCTTCATCCTCCGCGCCCGCTCCGGGAATCCAGCGCATCCGCATCGTCGAGGAGTGGGTCGATGCCCATCTCACGGACCCGATTACGCTCGGCCGCCTGTGCGCAGTGGCGGGTGTCGGCGATCGTTACCTCGAGTCCGCGTTCCGGGTACACCGCGGCCAGACACCATTGCAGTTCGTGATGGGCCGGCGCCTCGCGTCGGTGCGCCGGAGTCTTCTCGAATCTGTGCCGGGCGATTCCGTCACGCAACTCGCCCACGATGCCGGATTCGTCCATCTCGGCAGATTCGCGGCCCGTTATCGAAGCGCCTACTGCGAGTCGCCTTCGGCAACACTTCGGCGCAGCTTGAGCCGTTCCTGATATCACCAGTCCCACGGAGCGGCCCGGAAGGAGCGCCTCTCGCGGAGACGAGCGCTCATCTGTGGTCCCGTGCCGCCTTGACGTTGCGTGATCCGTCGAGACCGGGACACGATCAGCGAGCCGCGACACTCCCGCCCCGCGCAAGCGCACGCTTCGCCTCCGACCGCAGCGCGCGCGCCACCGCTGCCCTGAACGCGTCCGCGGCGAGCATCTGGTTGCGGTGCTCCATCGCGTAGGCGGGCAGCGCGCGATCGACGGCGCCGAGCGACTGCTGGATGAGCCCGACGACACGCCAGCGGCCATCGGCCTGCTTCGCCCACACCGGCCCGCCCGACATGCCGCTCTCGAACGCGCAGTCGATGCCGACGAGCCCTGCTGCTGGACCGTAGTCGCGGGCCTTGCAGCCGATCTCGATGGTGATGCCCGGCTTCTGCCGTCGCGAGTGCGGAAACCCGGCGGTCATCAGTTCGCTCTTCGGCATCGGCTCTCCCGTCGCCGATGCGAGTGCGAGGAAGCCGTACTTCTCGCCGAGGCAATGGTCGAGCCGCAACAGCGCCCAGTCGCCGGCCATCCCCTGGTAGTCATCCGGCGAGAACCTGCCGAAGGCCACGACGCGCGCGCGCGTCTTCGCCGCGAACCGGCCGGCTTCCTTCGCATCGGGGCCGATCAGGAACTCCGCGGCATGTCCCAACTTCGCGGGTCCAAGACCGACCTGGCCGGTCGCGGCGTCAACGTCGCGCATGAACGCGACGTGGAAGGCCGTCACCACGTGGCAGCGGCCGACCAGAAAGGCGGTGCCGCCGGAGCGCGTCGCGGGGTGGTGGAGTACACCCACCGAGCGGTACGGCGGCAGCGCGCCATCGCGCTGCTCGCGCCGGTCGAGGACGAAGATGTTGGCCTGCACGGCCGTCACGGCGAACCACGACGCGGCGACCGCGGCGGCGAGTCGGATTCTGGTCGCTTTCACCGTTGCAAATATACGTGCCTTGCGCCACGCGCGCGCGACGACGCGATCTCGACCGGCGACTTGCGGGGCGCCGCGTGTCACTCGGCAGTGCGAGTGTGGGGTCAGAGACGGCTCTCGTCGAGCATCTCCCGAAACGAGCGCACATCAGTCGCTTGGCGAGTCGTCCTTCGCGCGCAATGAACCCGGACGGGGACCCATCGGCAGTCGGGCGGTGCGCCTCCCCGTGGCAGCCTCGACGCGGCGTAGAAAGTCCTCCCCGCCAAGCGCCCACTCGAACTGAGTGGCGTCCCGGATCTCGCGCAGTTGGTCGTCGGTCAGCGCCCGCATCAACTCGCTCCGGTAGCGGGCTTGCCGCGCGTCTGGAGAAGTCGCCAGCGACTCATACAGGGAGTGCGCCGTGATCAACTCGTCCACTCGCCCGAGTGCGTTCGCGCCATGACTCGACCACACGTACGAGGCCGGTGACGCGACCATCCCGGCTCGAACCGGATTGAGCTCGATGTAGCGCATGCACGCGAGCAGATGAGCGTCGCTCTCGATGAGGGCGGCCCGGTAGCGTCCTTCCCAAAGCGTCCCCGTGCGGCCATGCCGGTGATTGAAGCGGCCCACGAAGCGCCGACCGATCGACTGCATCATCCGCGGCATCGCCTCTGTCGTGCCGGGCGAAACCAGCAGGTGAACGTGATTGGTCATCAGTACATAAGCGTGAATGGCCACCCGGTAGTCGCACGATGCATCGCGCAGGCACTGCAGGTAGTAACGGCGATCCTGGTCGCCATGAAACACCGCCACCCGGTTGTTGCCGCGCTGGATGGCGTGCAGAACGGCACCCGGATACCAGAAGCGCGGTTGTCGAGGCATTCCGTCATGGTGCTCCTGTACGGCGTGCGCACGGGATCATCCGAATGGGGTGTCTCGAATGGGGTGTCTGACCCTGCATTCACTGCACTCAAAGTGGCGTCTCTGACCCCACACTCAGCAGGAACTTCTCGAAGAACCTGCTCAGCTCACCCTGCGCGTCCAGCGGCAGCACGTGTGCGACGTACTGGTCGGGGCGCACGATCACGATGGCGCCTCCGGCGCGGTCGATGCCGCGCAAATCGAAGATGTCGGGCCCGTTCTTGAGATCGGGCGAATACGCCTTCTCGTAGTCGACGAGGCCGAATCGGCCCTTGCGCGGCAGCAGCATGCGCGGAAGCCCCTCGACGTTGAGCGCGCGGTGCCCCTGCTGGTAGATCCCACGCACATCGATGACTTTGTCGATATCTGCGCCCACCGGGGTGAAGCGCCGCACCGGCGAATCGTCGGCGTCGTGCAGGAACTCCATCAAGGCCACGAGCCGCCGCGCATCGCCGTCGGCGAAGGCGTACAGCCGCCAGGCGGCGTCGGCGCGCGCGACGTGGCCAAGCTGCAGGGGCTTGGCGTCCGCGAGCCGGATCACCGGCGCCGAGTGGAAGCGCATGCCGATCGTGAACCCCTTGGCGAGATGCTGGTACGACGCCTCGGCAGTCAGCACCGTACTCGGCACGTAGCGCGCAGCAACGCCGGCGGTGTAGCGTCCCGACTGCACGAACTGCGACTGCAGCTCGGCAGGATCGATTCCGCCTCGCTCGGGATGCGCGGGGTCCTTCGGCGACGACGACATCGTCTTCGACCAGCGCCTGTCGAAGTCGATCAGCTCCTGCGCGATGGCGCGCCGCTCGATCGAGTAGGTGCGCAGGAGTTCGGCACCCGCCCGCCCCTCGAGCACGGCGATGAGCTTCCACCCCAGGTTGAAGGCGTCCTGCATCGACACGTTCATGCCCTGGCCCGCCTTGGCGCTGTGCGTGTGGCAAGCGTCGCCGGCGATGAACACGCGTGGCAGCCGCGTCAGGGTCTGGTCCGCTGGCACGTCGTCGAAGCGGTCGGTCACGCGCTGGCCGACCTCGTACACCGAGAACCAGGCGATGTCGCGCACGTCGAGCGTGTAAGGGTGAAGCACGCGCCGTGCGGCGGCGATCGCCTCGTCGGCAGTGATCCTGCGCGCGCTGGAGCGATCGCCGGGCTCCACGTCGCCGAGATCGACGTACAGGCGCACCAGGTAGCCGCCTTCGCGTGGAATGATGAGGATGTTGCCGTGATCCGCGGACTGGATGACGGACTTGATGCGGATGTCCGGGAAGTCGGTGACCGCGAGGACGTCCATCACGCCCCAGAGATGGTTGGCGTAATCGCCTTGCGGCGCGGCGCCGATCGACTCCCGTACGCGACTGTGCGCGCCGTCGCAGCCCACGACATAGCGCGCGCGAACGACCGCTTCGGCGCCGTCACCGATGCGACGCAGCGTGACGGCAACGGGATAGTCGCCCTGGGACTCGACTTCCAATGCAACGAACTCGACGCCGTAGTCGGGCTCGAGCCGCGAGGGCGACTTCTGCATGTACTCCAGCAGGAACTCCTGCAGGCGCGCCTGGTTGACGATGACGTGCGGGAATTCGGACAGCCCGTCCTCGGTGTCCTGGATGCGTCCGGTCCGCTCGATCGTCGAGCGATCCCGCGCCGACGGGCGCCAGAACACCGTCTCGTTCACCCAATAGGCCTCCCGGATCAGCCGCGTACCCAGGCCGAAGGCCTCGAACATCTCGACAGTGCGACACGCAATGCCGTCGGCGCGGCCGAGGTCCAGCGGCCCCCCGCGCCGCTCGACCAGGCGCGTACGGACATGCGGGAACGTCGAGAGCTGCGCAGCAAGCAGGGTGCCGGCAGGCCCGCTGCCGACGATCAGCACGTCGACTTCGTCGGGAAGCGACGCATCGCGTGCCTCCGCTCCCGGTGCCGCGGGCAGGATGTCGGGGTCGCCCGGGCGATAGCCGTCTTGATAGAACTGCATGCTCTACTCGTCCTTTCCCGCTGGCCGTGAAAGCTGCGTGGCGATGTCGATCAGCGCCGCGATCCCAGACGCGCCGGATTCGACCTCGCCAACCGACACGGAGTCCCCCTGCTGGCGTGACCGACCCGCGACACAGGCAACGAAACGTGCCGGACACATGCGTAACACTTTCCGCCTTCGAGCGGGAGGTGTCCATGCCGTGGACGGTGTGTCCGGTGATGCACGATCGCCTGCGGCGTGTCGACAAGATGATCGACGGCGAGCCGATGACTGAAGTCTGCCGGGGGTTCGGTGTCTCCTGCAAGGTCGGCCATGAGGTCCTTGCCCGCTACAGGGAGAACCGGGCCGAAGCATTGAGCAACCGCTCCCGTTCGCACGTGCGCCATGGACTTTCCCCAGGTTTCGTGAACAGGCCGGGCGCGGCTTGGGACGCGAAGCGGTGGCGCGAAATGTCGGCGCGCTGATCGGTTTCCAGGCGCTAGTGGCGCTGAAAAAACTGCCATGGGAGCCGGAACTCCTGCCATAGTTCCTTGCGGACAGGATCGGCGTTTATGCGGGCGTTGATTTGATTGAGTGCCTGCGCACTTGCGTGCGGGTCCGGCTTTCGTGCGTCGTCTTTCTGCCCAAGCGTGAATATGTCTAGACGTCCGCCACAGGTTTCGATGACCACGGCCCGTGGCTCGCCCATCAGGTTGAATCGCTTGTCCGTGTACCAGATTGCGGTGAACGGAATGCGAACGCCCGTCGTGCCCTGGGGTGGGACAAGGAGGATAAATCGTTCGGAGATCACAAGCGTTCCGGCGACTGGCGCGGTTAGGTTCTTCGTGCCGAGCTCGGCAAGAAGCGCGGCCTCCAACGACCCCGAGGCTAGACGCGCGCTTTCCGCGTGCCACGTCGCAGGCTCGAAGGTGCTGACTTGCCCCTCGTCCGCCGGGATCTTCAAGTCGGATAGCTCGCTGACCACGATATTCAAGCCGGTCAAAGCCAGACACGCCTCCTCCACCTTCCGCTTGAGCTCCGACTCCGCGGCCAATAAGACCCCGGCCATGAAAGCCCCGCATCCCGCCAGGAGTGCGCACAGTGCCGCGATCAGGCTCAACCGCATTAGTATGGTCACTCCCTGCCTCTCGAGTGTGCTGCCAAATGACCAATCTTATGCCCAGGGCAGACGGAGCATGAGCGGCTGACCGGCGCGAGGACGACGGCGACGGACAGGACATCGGCAACGAATGGCGCGCCTGACGCTGGCTCTGCCGGACCCGCGGAAGCCCACATGGCGCAAGAAGTTCCGCGAGACAGGCGCAAGCTGATCGGCATCAATCCTGGCATGCTGACGCATCCAAGCTCTGCAGGCGCGCGTCCGGCGTGGCACGGAGAATTGCGACCTGCATTAGGCCCCGCGCCGCCCCAAGCGAATGCGCCGCGAGACGTACCGGCGAAATCCGGGCTGCGGAATGGGCCGCGCTCGCGCGATACGACCAACAGGGAAACGCTCGGCTGTCCGGAGCTTTGGCGCGTTTCGCGCCCAAGCCGCTGTACTAGCAAGTCACGCCGGCGACCTTGGCGCGCGGCGGTGCAGATGCCTCGCGTCGAAAACAGATCACAGGAGTCCAGACCTCGGCGCCCGCGTGTGGCTCTCAAAACAAGGCGCCGCGCGGTTCTGCTAACCGCTTGTCTTTGTCGGCGTCCCCAGGGCGATGCGTTGCTATTCCCACTTTGGTTATCAATGGGTCAGCCCGGGCGCTCTAGCAGCATCGGCCGCCAATGCCGATTCGGCCGCCCTGCACTGCTCCGCGGCACAGACCGGTGTCGCCCCCATGCGGGCGCCGCCGCAGCGCTAGGCAGGCTTTCGCCAACGCGCCGGTACGTCGCGTTGTCGTCGCTCAGGACGGCAATCGTTCTGCCTGACCGACATGACCATCCCCCATCAACGCCCGGGCTGCCGTCGGGTAGACGAGCAACGACAACAGCGCCGCTCCGACGAGGGCGTTCGCCGTCTCGGCCTGCATGTGCCCCGATTTCTGCCCGGCGCTGGCGACCACGACCACGATGCCGAGCGAGGCAACGGCCGAGCAAAGCCCGAGTGCGGCGACTTCTCGACCCGGCAGGTCCCGACGATACAGGAGCGCGGGCAGGCCCCGCACGACCAGGAACAGGACGAAGAAGACAGCGAGCAGCAGCATCGTGGTGCTGCTGCGCAGGAGCCCGGCGACATCGAACGCGACGCCGGTCCCGACGAAGAAGAACGGGGCAAACCATCCGAAGCACACGGCATCCATCTTGGTGCGGAAGCCCTCGCCGTCCGGTCCCCGCGCCGCGACGCCGACGATCATGCCGGCGGCGAAGGCGCCGAACGCGGCCTCGAAGCCCATGCCCTCGCGCACGAAGACGAGTGCGCCGAGGAGCAGCAGTGACAGGCGCACCGGCAATTGCGTGCTCTGGTGCATCGTGCGTGCGAGCAGCGCGATGACCCTGGGCGGCCGCACGCCTTCGCCAACGGCTATCGCAAGTCCGACGAGGGCGAGGAACACGATAAGCAGCGCGAATTCCTGCCACGAGGCATACCGAGTCGACAGCGCCAGGGAAGCGGCGACGATCGGCCCCACCTCCCCTACCGTCCCTGCAGCCAGCAGCATCCGTCCGAACGGGGTGCCGAGCTGCCCGCCATCGCGCAGGATCGGCAAAAGCGTGCCGAGTCCCGTGGTCGCCAATGCGATGACCACCATCAACGGCGCGACCGCACCCCCGACGAGGTTGATCGCGCCGATCGCCAGGGCGCCGATCGCAATCGTCGTGACCCACCCGATGGCAGCCAGTTGCAACGGACGGCCGCGGATGAGCGCGAAGTCCATTTCCATACCCGCCATGAAGAGCACGGCGACCATCCCCACGTTGTGCATGAACGCAAGGAACCGGTCGTAGCCGACCAGCCCCAGGACGTGGGGACCGATCACGATGCCGAGCAGAACCTCGAACACCCCCCCCGGCACCCGCGCGCCCGCCCGGGTCTGCGCGATGAGCGGCGCCAGGACGGCGGCCAGAAACACGACGAAGATTGGATGCTCGGCCAGCATCGACTACCCGCGCTTCAGGCGAGAAGCGGCCCCCTTCAGGGCGAGGTTGCGACCGGATAGCGTTCGCATGGGTGGCACTCGTCGCCTCGCCGGTGTCCATCGCGCGGCGCAGGGCGAATCCGTCCCACACGCTCTCGCCCTGGATCGCCGACCTACTTCACCGGCGTGACGGGCGGCGGGCTCCACGTGCCCGAGCCCGCCGGCAGGATGGATGGCGGTGTGTCCTTGGGCCAATACAGTCGCATCACGAGGTAGATCGGCCCATCGGGCGCGGGCAGCCAGTTCGCCTCCTTGCCCTTTCCCGGCGAATCCTTCTGGATGTACATCGTCAGCGAGCTGTCCGGATTCTTCTTCATCCCCGGCAGCATCGGCGAATTGATGAGGTAACGATTGATCGGGTTGGCGACGAGGAGCTGCGTCTTGCCGTCGTACATCGTGACCGACCAGAACGCGTTGACCGGCGGGTACTGGTCCTTGCCAAACGTGAGGGTGTACTTGCCCTTGCTGCCGTCGAGCGTCTGCCCTTGCGCGTCGTGCTTGGTGAGCGGATACATCGCTTCCACGGCATTGTTGCCGTAGATGCCGGCCTTGGCGGCGGCGGCGCGCAGCAGCCAATCGCCCTTGAAGAACGCGCGGTCGCCCTGCGCCGCGCCGACGCTCCAGCCGTTGATGTTCTTGCCGATGTGGTCCGCCGCCTCGTTGACCTTGTCGAAGCCCTGCTTGACCGCGAGCGCAATCGCGGCCTTGTGCTCGACCGAGAGGTCCTTGAATTCGAATTTCTTGCCCGGGCCGATGCCGATGCTCGCGAACTTCGCGCGCAGCGCCTTCTCCTCGGGCACTTCCGGGGCGAACTGCAGCAGGAAATCGAGATACGAGACGAAATCGGTCTTGAACGGATCCTCGCCGACGAATTTCGGGAAGGCAATAGTCGGCGCCGCCGGCGGCGCCGGCTTGTTCAGGAACGCGGAAAGCGGCTGGACCTTGTATCCGGCCTGGATCTCCTTGACGTTGTCGATGTCCTTGGCGTCGAAGAGCTGGGTGCGGTAGATGATGAAGCTGAAGTCCGTCTCGGAGCGAAACACCTTGGCGATCCCGGGCGGCGTCTCGCCGCTCCACCGCGGTCCCGCAATCATGTAGCAGCCTGCCCCGTTGCCCGTCGCACGGCTGCCGATGTACCCGTAGTTGAACGTGTACATGTCGGCCAGCATCACCGAGTAATAACGCTTCTTGTCGATTTCCGGCACGCACAGCACGATGGGCTCCGCCCGCAGGTCCGCCTGCACCATCGAATACGGGGTGTCGGAGTTCGGCGTGGGGATCGCCGTGTCCTTCGGCGTGAACGTCTGCGCATCGTTCCAGATCACGTTGAATCCGGACTTGTACTGCGGCGATGACTTGTCGATGTTGAACTCGTACATCGCCTTGTATCCGGCGATCATCGGGAAGCCGTAGATGTAGGCTTCCTCGGCGATGGCCTTCGTCTCGGCGATGCTCGGCGCCGGCACGCCAGCGGCAACGTCCTTCTTCTCCGCCTGCGAGACAGGATCTTCTTTCTTGCCGCAGCCGGCGAGCATCGCCGCTGCCACGATACCGAGCCCGACGATCCTCAATGCTTGTCGCATGTCCGTATCCCTGAATCGATGAATGAATGGGTGAGCGTCCGTGCCACGCTAGGGTGCCGAACAGAATCGCAGAACGTTCCCTTGCCGGCCTGAAGTCGCGACCCCCTGGATGCCGTAGCAAGGCGGGCACCCGTGACACCTCAAGTCTTGGCGGCAGGAAATTTAGCAGATATCGGTTGTATCGATCTTGCAGTTTCGGCCAGAATCGCACGCACGGAATTGGTCGAATGGTGTGCCCGCATGTCTCCCTCTGACGGACCGCGCGCTGCCCTTCCCAACGACCCGGAACCGGTCAGCGATGCCATGCGGGTGGGCCCGGTTGCGGCAATACCCCAAGTCATGGCGGAACTCGGCATCGAGGCAGAGTCCGTGTTCGCTCGCGTTGGCGTCAGCCTGCGCAAATTCGCGGACCTCGATACTCGTCTACCTATCGCAACGCTCGCGGCTCTCGCACACGAAGCCGCCACCATCGCCCGTTGTCCGCACTTCGGACTCCTGGTGGGAGACCGGGCGCGGCTCGGGAGCCTTGGTTCCATCGGATCGCTGATGCGCCACTCGGCAAGGGTGGTCGATGCATTGCGAGCCTTCGTTCTCAAGTTCCATATTCACGATTGGGCTGGCGCCCCCGTGCTCGCCAGGAGTCATGGCTCCACGGTTATCCTGGGCTACTCCGTGATCAGGCTGAGCCCGACGGCCATTCGCTACCCTTACGACGCAGCGACCGGCATCCTGTTCCAAACGCTGAACGATCTATGCGGTCCCGAATTCAGGCCGAGAGCCGTAGCGTTTGCATACCCGCGCCCGCCGGACATCGACTACTACCGCGGCTACTTCAACTGCAAGCTGGTCTTCAACGCGCCGCTTACCGGAATAGTGTTCGACGATTCGTGGCTGGCGAAGCCATTGGCCGAAGCCAGGCCCGAAGCACTCCGCGATTTCGTGCAGCTGATCGCGAAAGAGGAAGCGCAGCAGGAGGCTTCGTTGGTTAGCCGGGTCGAACTCGCCATTCAGCAGATGTTGCTGGGAGGCACGGCGACGGCGCCTGCCGTAGCCGCGATGCTCAACGTCAGCGAGCGGTCATTGCGGCGCAGGCTGGACGATGAAGGAGAAACGTTCAGGGTGCTGCTGGGACGACGCCGCTGTGAGCTGGCCCAGCAACTGCTGCGCAACACGAGCTTGCCCGTCGCCGATGTCGCATCGGCACTTCAGTACAAGGATGCAAATGCGTTCTCGCGTGCCTTTCGCACATGGTCTGACCTCTCGCCGACCGAGTGGCGCGCGCGCGCCCGAAGTCCCTAGGCATCGGTTCATGGGCAATGCCTGTGGGACGCAAGCGCCGTGAATCCCGCCACTCCGATCGCGTTTGTGGGGCATGCGGCCACCTTGACTGCTCCAGGGAACGGGCTCGGTGTGTTTAGCGCCGGAACGACCCCAGATGCGAACCGCGCCGATTCACACAACATCGCCCTATCCCGGCGCCCTTGGCCGTCGGACAGGAGGGCGGATCGATGACAGTAAGCGCGAGGCCCGCGACCGCAGCGCGCTTGGTCGATTTGGCTGGGCGATCGACGGCGGCATGGGAGACCAGGTGCCGTTCGCCGCGTCGAGGTCGACTTACGGGGAACTATCGCGGCGACCCTGCATGGCAGGTGTTGGCCGGTCAACGCTGGCCGCGTTGCGGCTTCCCCTCGCTCGTCATTCTGCGAAGTCGGCGGGCATGAGCGTCGAATGACAAGTCCATCGGAGCGCCATGCGCATGATGGAGCGCGGACGCGACACCACCAACCGCCATACCCGGGGTCGGGCTTAGCGATGAACTGCGTGTGAGCGGATAGGCCAAGCCCAGGAACGGGTATAACTGGCGTCCCCAGGGGGATTCGAACCCCCGTACCTACCGTGAAAGGGTAGTGTCCTAGGCCTCTAGACGATGGGGACGGTGCTTCGTCCTGCGGTCATGGTGGGCATGACCGCGTGGTTGCTTCTGCTGCGACAGCCATTCGTGTGGTGGAGGTAAGCGGGATCGAACCGCTGACCTCTTGCATGCCATGCAAGCGCTCTCCCAGCTGAGCTATACCCCCACGGCGAATTTGAAATTATAGCGGCCCCGGGCCGGTGAGGCAAACTGGCGCTTACTGTCGATGCCCGTCGGCGAAGGCAGATACGCCGGATCGGATATCATCGCGCGGCCCGCTGCGGCGACCAATCGCGGCGCACTCGCGCCGACCGCCCACCCATGCCCACGACCATTCCCGCTGCCCACGTGCCCGACGCGCTGCGCGGGCGCGTCGTGCTGATCACCGGCGCCACCGGCGGCCTCGGCGCGCCCGCTCGCGCGCGCCTGCGCCGCGCAAGGCGCCACGGTGGTCCTGCACGGCCGCGTCGTGCGCAAGCTCGAGGCGCTCTACGACGAAATCGTCGCCGCCGGACACCCCGAGCCCGTGATCCTGCCGCTCGACCTCGCCAAGGCGGTGGCGGACGACTTCGGCAACGTCGCCGACGGCGCTGCAGGCGCAGCTGGGCCGGCTCGACGCGTTGGTGCACACCGCCGCGCTGTTGGGGTCGCTGGGCCCATCGAGCACCAGTCGTTCGACAGCTGGCTCTCGCTGCTGCGCGTGAACGTCGCCGCGCCCATGGGACTCACGCGCGCGCTGATGCCGATGCTCGACGCCGCGCCCGACGCGAGCGTCGTGTTCACGCTCGACAACCGCGGGCGAGCAGCCGCGCGCGTATTGGGGCGGCTACGCGGTGACCAAGGCCGGCGTCGCCACGCTCGCGCGCGAACTGGCCGACGAGTGGGAGAACCGCCCGCACCTGCGCATCAATGCGGTGATTCCCGGCCCGATCCGCTCGCCGCTGCGGGGCCAGACGCACCCGGGCGAGGACAAGCGGTGTTGCCGGCGCCCGACGCGCTGGTGCCGCTGTACCTGCACCTGCTCGCGGGCCAGACGAAGGCGGACAGCGGACAGCTCGTGGACGCTCAGGCGTGGCTTGCCGGCGCGCCCTGCGCGACCGCATTGCGCGCATAGCGCAGCATCACGCGCAGCCGCCGGAAGTCGTCGGCCGGCAGCATGTCCGGCACGATGAGAATCGCGCGCGAACGCCAGGCGTCGTCCGGCCGCCACACGATGCTGGTCACCAGTTCGCCGACATAGGTGGCGCTGCGCACATGGCCCGCGACGAGGCGCCCGTCGCCGTGATGCACGACGAGCACGAGATCGGGCGCCAGCCGGAGTTCCGTGACGGCGCGCGGGCCGCGGCGCAGCGCGACGACGACGAAAACCCGCGTCGCCCACGCCAGCACCGCCAGCGTGGCCGCGCCCTGCTGCCACGCCGCGACGGGCATCGCGAGCACGACGGCGAGCAGGCCGAGCGCGGCCAGTCCCGCGCCGGCGCCGACGACGCGCGAAGGTCCGAGTACCACGTGAACGGTGGGCGGCAGGCGCATGCCGCGTATTGCACGCCGAATGGACGCGGCGCGCGATCGTCGGGATGGCCGAACGGCCGTGCGTTC
>CAVPUM010000030.1:0-9825 GCA_963708855.1 uncultured beta proteobacterium
GTTCCCGCGCCTGCTTCAGCATCGGGCCGCCGGTCGCGTCCATCCCGCCGTAGAAAATGACATCCGGGCTCTTGCCCTTCATCTTGGTCAGGATCGCCTTGAAGTCGGTGGCCTTGTCGTTGGTCTTCTCCCGGGCAACCACCTGGACACCGGCGGCCTTCAGCGTCTTCTCGACCTCGTTCGCGAGACCTTCGCCATAGGCGGTGGCGTCGTCGGCGATCGCGACCTTCTTGACCTTGAGCGAATTCACGTACTGGGCTACCGCCGGGCCCTGCTGGTCGTCACGACCGACCGTCCGGAAGATGGTCTTGAATCCCTGCTCGGTGAGCTTGGGATTCGTCGCCGATCCCGAGACCATCGGGATGCCCGCCTGGTTGTAGACGGCCGACGCCGGAATCGTCACGCCCGAGTTGAGGTGCCCGGCAACGCCGGCGACCTTGGCGTCGACGAACTTCTGCGCGATCGTCGGGCCGAGCTTCGGATCCGCCTGGTCGTCCTCGCTCATCAACTCGAACTTGATCGTCTTGCCGCCGATCTTCATCTTGCGGGCGGTGTGTTCCTCCACCGCGAGGCGGGCACCGTTCTCGTCGTCCTTGCCGAGGTGCGCGATGCCGCCGGTCAGCGGGCCGGCGTGGCCGATCTTGACGACGACGACTTCCTCGACCGGCGCTGCGGGCGCCGCAGGGGCCTCGGCTTTCTTGGGTTCTTCCTTGCCGCAACCATAGAAGGTCACGAGCGCGGCCGCGACCAGCGACAGGCCGAGCTTACGGGTCATGTTCATCGATTTTCTCCAGGAATAAGGGGTGCCCGATGGGCAACAGGCAATTATTGGCCCTTCCGGGCGCCATGTCAATGCGCGCAGGTGCCCCATTCAGGGGGGACATCGTTCGGCCGCGCCGGTCCGCGGACCGGCGTCCCGGGCAGCAATCCGTCGCCGTGGGCTTCCCGACCGGCGGACGGGCGCCTAAACTACGCGCTCTTTTGAATCCGGACCGCGGTTCCCCCGCATCCAACCCGGACACATTCTTCGCGGGCCGGCCCGGCAACCCCGGTTCGGCCCGCACGCGCACGGCGAGCGTCCCACCGGGCGGTCGTCTTCAGGGGGCACGCATGACAAAGCGATGGACAAGTCGGCGCGTGATCGGTGCCGCTGTGGTGCTGCTGGTCGTTGGGGCCCTTGGCGGCACAGTCGCGATGCGCGTCGTCAAGAAGGCCAATGAAGCCGCCGCGGCAAAAAGCGGCCCGCCCGTCGTCCTCGAGTTCGCCCCGGGCGATCTCACAAGGGTCGAGGCGCAGCCGCTGTCGCACTGGCTCCCGGTGTCCGGCGCGGTGCAGCCGGTTCGGCAGGCCACCGTCAAGGCGAAGGTCTCGGGCGACGTGCGCCAGATCACCGTGCGCGAAGGCGAGAGCGTCCGGGCCGGGCAGCTGCTGGCGCGCATCGATACGGCAGACCTCGAGGCAAGGCTCATCGAACGGATCGGCGCGCTCGAGTCGGCAAGGGCGCAGCTCGCCATGGCGGCCAAGACGCAGGCGACCAATCAGGCGCTGCTCAAGCAGAACTTCATCTCGCAGAACGCATACGACAACTCCGAGTCGAGCTATGGCGTGTTCCAGGGCACCGTCAAGTCCGCGGAAGCGCAGGTGCAGCTCGCCCGCAACGCGCTCCGTGACGCCGTCGCCACCTCGCCGCTGGCCGGTCAGGTGGCGAAGCGGCACGTGCAGCCGGGCGAGAAGGTCGCCTTCGACTCGCCCCTCGTCACCATCGTCGACCTGACGGAGATGGAGCTGCAGGCCGCCGTGCCGGCCGTCGACGTGCCCGAGCTCACGATCGGCAAGGCTGTCGAGCTCACCATCGACGGCTTCGGTGAGCGCCGGTTCTCCGGTCGCGTCGACCGGATCAACCCCTCGGCCGAGCCTGGAACGCGGGCGATCCTCGTCTATGTCGGGATCCCGAATGCCGACGGTGCGCTGCGCGGAGGGATGTTCGCCACCGGCCGCGTCGCGCTTGCCGCGAGCGCGCCGGTCGCCACGCTGCCCGCGACTGCCGTGCGCACGGATGCCGGACAGACGTTCGTCTGGACCGTCGAGGACGGCAAGCTCGTCAGGCGCGGCATCGTCACCGGCCTCCGCGACGATGCAGCCGGGCGCATCGAGGTCAAGACCGCGCTGCCGCCGGGTGTGCCGGTGCTCGGCGCGCGCTTCGACAACCTGAAGGACGGCGCGCCTGCGATCGTCAAGGCCCCGGCGAGCGTTCCCGCGTCGGCGCCGACGACCCGCCGGGCGCAAGCCGCGAGCTGACCGGCAACGGCCCGGAGAGCCATCGCCATGTGGATCACGCGCGTCTCCATCAACAACCCTGTCTTCGCCACGATGGTGATGGTCGGGATCGCGGTCCTGGGGCTCTTCGCGTACAACCGGCTGCGCGTCGAGCAGTTGCCGGACGTCAGCCTGCCGTTCGTGCTCGTGCTGACGAGCTATCCCGGCGCCTCGCCGGAGGTGGTCGAGGCCGACGTCACGAAACCGCTCGAGTACGCGATCAACACGGTTTCCGGCGCCAGCCTGATTCGTTCCAACTCGCTCGAAGGCCAGAGCCAGGTCTTCGCCGAGTTCCGGATGTCCACCGACATGGCCAAGGCGGTACAGGACGTCCGCGACAGGATAGGGCAGGTGCGTCCCGGATTCCCGCGCGACGTGAAGGATCCGCTGGTCATGCGCGCCGACCAGGAGAATTCGCAGCCCGTGGTCTCGCTCGCGGTGCTGTCGCCGACGATGACCTTGCGCGACCTCACTTCGCTCACGGACCAGACGATCGTGAAGGCGCTCGAGAATGTCCCCGGGGTCGCCCGCATCGACGTCAGCGGCCGGGTCACCCGGCAGATTCTCGTCCAGATCAAGCCCAACGCCGTGACGGCGCTTGGCGTCGGCGTCGACCAGGTGATGGACGCGATACGTGCCGCGAACCAGGACGTCCCGGCCGGGCGCATCACGCGCGGGCAGACCGACTCGGTCGTCCGCGTCGATGGCAAGATCAAGGATCCGGCGCAGTTCGCGCGCATCATCGTCGCCCAGCGGGGCGGCGCGCCGATCTACCTGTCGCAGGTCGCGGACGTCATCGACGGCGAGAAGGAGGAGTCCTCGCTCGCCCGCGTCAACGGCCGGCCTTCGATCACCGTCGACATCCAGAAGGCGCAGGACGCGAACATCGTGGAGACGGGCCGCGGCATCAACGAAGCGCTCGCCACGCTGCGGGCCCGTTTGCCCTCCGGCGTCGAATTGCGCGTCGCCAACTCCACGGCCGACGCCGCCGAACGCAGCGTCAACCGCGTGAAGGCGACCATCGTCGAGGGCGCGCTGCTGACGGTCCTTATCGTGTTCCTGTTCCTGCACAGCTGGCGCAGCACCATCATCACCGGGCTCACGCTGCCGATCGCGGTGATCGCGACCTTCATCGCGCTGCACGGATTCGGCTTCACGCTCAACTTCCTGACGCTGATGGCACTGTCGCTGTGCATCGGCCTGCTGATCGACGATGCGATCGTCGTGCGCGAGAACATTGTCCGCCACCTCGGTCTCGGCAAGGATCATCTCACCGCGGCACGCGAAGGCACCGACGAAATCGGCCTCGCGGTGATGGCAACGACGTTCGCGATCGTCGCCGTGTTCGTGCCGATCGCGTTCATGAGCGGCATCATCGGCCGCTTCTTCTTCCAGTTCGGCGTCACCGTCGCCGTGGCCGTGCTGGTGTCGCTGTTCGTCTCCTTCACGCTCGATCCGATGCTGTCCGCGGTGTGGCACGATCCCCCCGGCTCGCGCTTCGCGCGCGTGCCCTGGCTCGGCCGCCTGATGGACCGGGTGGAACGCGGGATCGAGTGGCTGCACGCGCTGTACGGCCGGACGCTGGAATGGGCGCTCGGGCACCGCCGGAGCGTGCTCGTCATCGCCGTCGTCTCGTTCCTCGCCAGCTTCGCGATCGTGCCCCTGGTCGGCACCGAATTTGTCCCCGAGGCGGACGAGGGATTCATTTCGCTGCGGCTCAATACGCCGGTCGGATCGAGCCTCGAGTACACCGACGGAAAGGTGCAGCAGGTCGAGGCGGTACTCAAACGCGTCCCGGAAATCGTGCTCGCGATGACGACGGTGGGTTCGGAGGAAGGGCGCAACTACGCGCGAGTGAACCTGAAGCTCGCCGAATTCGGGGACCGTTCCCGGACGCAGAAGGAGATCGAGCGGGCGCTTCGCTCCGAGCTCAAGTCGATCCCGGGCATCGAACTCACGCTTGGCTACAACCGGCCGGTCTGGGTCAATCTGCTGGGCCCCGATCCGCAGACGCTGACGGTGCTGATTGCCGAGTTCGCGCAAAAGATCGCCCGGGTTCCGGGCATCGCCGACCTGGAGACGTCGGAGAAGGCGGCCGCGCCCGCGCTTTCGATACGGCTCAACAACGACGCCGCGGCCGACGTCGGCGTCACGGTGCAGCAGGTCGGCGCGACGATACGCCCGCTGCTCGCCGGCGACACCGTCAGCTACTGGCTCGGGCCTGACGGCCAGAACTACGAGGTGAACGTCCGGCTGCCGAAGGACAGCCGCCGGCTCGCCGCGGATCTCGGCAACCTCTACCTCAGCACGACCAGGCGGGGCCCCGACGGCGAGGCGCGGATGGTCCCGCTGCGGCAGGTCGCCGAGATCGTCGAGACGACATCGCCGCCGATCATCAAGCGCCAGGACCTGCAGCGGCGCGTCGCGCTCTACGCCAACGTCGAGGGTCGTCCTTCGGGAGACGCGAACAAGGACGTGCGGAAGATCATCGACGAGTCGGCGCTGCCCCCCGGCTATCGCTTCGACGTCGGTGGCCAGGCGAAGAACATGGAGGAAGCGTTTCGGGCGGCGCTTGCCGCGCTGGGCCTCGCGGTGATCTTCATCTACCTGATCCTCGCCTCGCAGTTCGCGAGCTTCACGCAGCCGTTCGCCATCATGGCGTCGCTGCCGTTCTCGCTGATCGGCGTGTTTCTCGCCCTGCTCCTGACCGGCACGACGCTCAACCTGTTCTCGATGATCGGCTTCATCATGCTGATGGGCCTGGTGACCAAGAACGCGATCCTGCTGGTCGACTTCGCCAACCGCGCCCGCCGCGCGGGGGCAAGCCTGCGCGACTCGCTGTTGCAGGCCGGCCAGGTACGGCTGCGACCGATCATGATGACCACGGCGGCGATGATCGGCGGAATGCTGCCGCTGGCCCTGGGCCTGGGCGAGGGCGGGGAGATCCAGGCGCCCATGGGCCGCGCGATCATCGGCGGTGTGATCACCTCGACGCTGCTGACGCTGGTGGTCGTCCCCGTGCTCTACACGTACCTCGACACATTCCACGAGCGGCGCAAGGCAAGGCGCGACGCCAGGCACAGCGAGCGCGGCACGACGGTTGCGCCGGCGCAGGGGGACTGACGGCACGCGTTGCGCGCCGGGCGTCCGGCGTGTCGGATCGACGCGCCTTCGCCTCGTGGCCGCGTGCGATAATGGCGCCGCGCACGCAGATACCGGTCTTCGGCATGGACATCGAGCAGGCACGTTGCAACATGGTCGAGCAGCAGATCCGCACGTGGGAAGTGCTCGATCCGGACGTCCTCGACCTGTTGTTCGCGGTCCGCCGCGAGGATTTCGTTCCCGCCGCTTGCCGTTCGCTTGCGTTCGCGGACCTCGAGATCCCGCTGGGTTCCGGCGCGAAGATGTGGTCGCCCCGGATGGAGGCCCGCGTCCTCCAGGAATTGCGCCTCGTGCCTGGCGAGAGCGTGCTGGAAATCGGGACCGGGAGCGGATATCTGACGGCATTGATGGCGGGCAGAGGTGCGCGGGTCACCAGCGTGGAGATCGATCCGCACCTGGCGGCGGACGCCAAGGCCAGGCTCGCCCGTGCGGACATCGGGTCCGTCGAGCTCGGAGTGGGCGACGGCGCGCGCGGGTGGGGGAATGCCACCTACGACGCGATCGTGCTGACCGGATCGACGCCCGTGCTGCCCGACGGGTTCAGGCAGCAGCTCAATCCCGGTGGCCGGATCTTCGCGGTCGTCGGCGAGGCACCGGTGATGGCGGCGCGGCTCGTGCGCTGGGTGGCGCCGGGAGCGATGACCGAACGAATCCTGTTCGAGACGATGCTCGAACCGTTGCGGAACGCCGTGGTGCCGGCGCATTTCGAGTTTTGATTCCGCAGTTGGCCGCTGCCGAACTTGCACGCTGGCGCGCCGACCCGGCGCGCGTCCCTCCGCTCGTGATCGACGTCCGTGAGCCGTGGGAATTCGCTTACTGCCGGATCGACGGATCGGTGTCGATCCCGCTGGGCGAGCTCGCGCGCCGGCAGGACGAGTTGCCGCAGGAACGTCCGCTGGTGCTGGTTTGCCACCATGGTCACCGCAGCCAGCATGCGGCGATGCTGCTCAAGGGGGCCGGGTTCGCGCAGGTGCACAATCTGCGCGGCGGCGTGGAATCGTACGCGGTCGACGTCGACCCGGCCATGAAGCGATACTGATGAACGGCTCGCACGCACAGGGCGCCCGCTGTCCCCCGGGAAGGTGCACGGTGCCGCCCGGGTGGCCGGGCGGGCACCGAGCCTGACGCAGGCTGCAGCACAACGAAGCGACGATCGCGCGGTTGCCGCGCACCGGAACGGAACACTGACGATGAAACCACGACTGCTTGCGTTCGCCGTACCCCTGGCTCTCGGTCTGGCGACCCTGACGGGGCCTGCCTTCGGCGAGGACCTGCTCCAGATCTACCGGGAAGCGGTGCGCGCAGACCCCGCGATCGCCGCGGCCAAGGCCCAGTGGGAAGCGGCGCAGGAAAAGCTGCCGCAGGCGCGCTCCTTCCTGCTGCCGCAGGCCTCGCTGTCAGCCAACGCGAACTACAGCAACTATGACGCGACGATCAAGAGCGATCCCCGCGAGGACCTCAACGTCAATACCCGATCGGCGCAGGCTACCGTGTCCGCATCGCAGCCGCTGTTCCGCCAGCAGAATGTCATCGCCTACGACCAGGCGAAGGCCTTCGTCACCCAGGCCGACTCCACGCTTGGCATCGCGCAGCAGGATCTGATCATCCGCGTCACCGTCACCTATTTCGACATCCTGCTCGCGCAGTTCAACATCGAGCTCGCCGAGAGCCAGAAGAAGGCCGTGTCGGAACAGCTTGCCCAGGCGAAACGCAACTTCGAGGTTGGCGTCGCGACGATCACCGACACCAACGAAGCGCAGGCGAAATACGACGCGATCGTGGCGCAGGAGATCACCGTGCGCAACGAATACGACAATCGACTGACGGCGCTGCGCGCGATCATCGGGCGCTACCCGAAGGACCTGAAGAAGCTCGGCAGCGGGTTTGTGCCGGCGTTGCCCGAGCCCAATGTGGCGGATTACTGGGTCGAGCGCGCGCTGAAGGAAAACCTCAACGTGCAGATCGCGCAGTACAACTTCGACATTGGGACGCTCGAGGTAGACCGTGCGAAGGCGGCCAACTACCCGACGGTCGATCTGGTTGCCAGCTACGGCGGCCAGGGCTCCAGGTATTCGGCCTCGTCGAGCGCGAACCTCGACTCGCGCACGGGCCAGATCGGCGTCCAGCTCGCCGTTCCGCTCTATACGGGTGGTTTCAACAGCTCGAGGATCCGAGAGGCCGTTGCGTTGCAGGAACGAGCGCGCCAGGACCTCGAAGGCGCCCGCCGCGCGGCGCTGTTCCAGGCGCAGACCGGGTTTGCCGGTGTCAACAGCGCCACGGCGTCGGCGAAGGCCCTCGAGCAGGCGGTCGTGTCAGCGGAGAGCGCGCTCGCTTCGAACATCCTGGGCCAGGAGGTCGGTGTGCGCACGTTCCTCGACGTCCTGCAGGTTCAGCAGAACGTCTATTCGACCCGCCGCGATCTCGCCGACGCCCACTTCAAGTACCTGATCGGCGTGCTGCGCCTGAAGGCGTCGGTCGGCGCGCTCACCGAGCAGGACATCGAGTACCTCAACCGCCAGCTCAAGGGCTGACGTCCCCGTCCGAGGGCGGCTGCCGGCCCTCGATGGCCGCCGCGATTCGAGGCGAAAGCCAAGCCCAGAGCCGGTCCGCCGCACCGCGGTGCGCGGCGTGAAAGGCCAGCGCATCCGCGCCCATCGCCGCGCGACGCGGCGCATCCTCGAGCAGCCCCGCCACAGCGCCCACCAGCGCGGGCGCATCCGCGACTTCGACTGCGGCACCCGCGGCGATGGCCCCTGCCGTCGCTTCGGCGAAGTTGAACATGTGCGGGCCGACGAGCGTCGGGCGTCCCATGCTGATCGGCTCGATAAGATTCTGGCCGCCCAGAGGCAGCAGGCTGCCGCCGACGAAAGCGACGTCCGCGGCCGCGAAATAGCCGGGCATTTCACCCATCGAGTCACCCAGCACGACGTCGATGTCCGCGGGCACAGGCGCGTTGCCGCTGCGGTGTACGAACGGGATCCCGCGCTGGCGCAGGAGTTCGGCCACCACTGCGAAGCGCTGCGGATGGCGCGGAACGATCACGGTCAGGGTGCCCGGTGGAAGCGGCGTGGCGGCAAGCGCGTCGAGCAACATCGCCTCCTCGCCGTCGCGCGTGGAGGCGGCGACCCAGACAGGCCGCGCCGTGCCGAAACGCACTCTGAACTCCCGGCCCAATGCTTCCACGCCGTCCGGGGCGCTGGCGTCGAATTTCAGGTTCCCGGTGACCACCGGGGACCGTGCGCCCAGATCGGCGAGCCGCTTTGCGTCGACCGGCGTCTGCGCCGCGACGCCCGACAATGCCGCGAGCATCGGCCGCGCGAGCGCCGGGACGCGAGCGTACCCTCGGGCGGACCGCGCGGACATCCGCGCGTTGACGAGGTAGAGGGGCATCCGGGCCTCGTGCGCGAGCGCGACGAGATTCGGCCACAACTCGGTTTCCATGATCAGCCCGGCGCGCGGGCTGAAATGGGCGAGGAACGCGCGCACGGCGAACGGAACGTCGTAAGGCAGCCATGCCTGCACGACGCGGTCGCCGAAGAGCGCGCGTCCGCTCGCGCGGCCCGTCGCCGTCATGTGCGTCAACAACACGGTCGCCCCGGGATACGCGCGGCGCATCCGGTCGACGAGGGGCGCGGCGGCACGTGTTTCCCCGAGCGAAACGGCGTGCACCCAGAGCAGCGGCTGCGAAACGGCGCCCGTGTACCGGCCGAAGCGCTCGCCGATGTGCTCGCTATAACCGGGCTCGCGCCGAGCGCGCCACAGGAGACGCAGCGGCAGCAGCGGCAGCGCGAGGTACCAGAGGAGCGTATAGATTGCGCGCATCCGGGCCTTCAGCAGCGCGGCGCCCGACGCATGAGCTCCCCGGCGGCGCGTTCCACCGCTGACGGCGGCGGGACCCGGCCCACTCCTCCCAGGTCGCGTGCGTGGGCGCCGGCCGGCCCGACGCCGCAGCGCAGTGGGTCGGTCGCGACGAACAGCGAAACGGTCGGGGTACCGAGTGCAGCGGCAAGATGGACGATTCCCGTGTCCACGCCGATGGCGATCTCCGCGCGTGCGAGGAGCCCCGCGAGCGCGGGCAGCGTCGGTCGCGGCGGCGGCGGCACGTGCGCGTCGGCGAAGCCGGCGGCGTAGCGCTCGCTGCGCTCGCGCTCGGCCTCGCTGCCCCACGGCAGGACCACCGAGAGACCCGTCGTCACGAACGTCTCGATCAGCCGCCGCCAATGCGCGTCGGGCCACAGCTTGTCGGCCCGCGAGGTGCCGTGAACGAACACGGCGAACGGGCGGTCCGGCACCGTTCCCACCGCCGCGTGCGGCGGCACGAGGCCGAACCGTGGCGGCCCGTCGGCT
>CAVPUM010000031.1:0-148819 GCA_963708855.1 uncultured beta proteobacterium
GCAACCTCGCGCTCAAACTGGCCGCAACGTCCGCGGTGGACCGCAGTATCGAGCAGACGATTCACGCACTGTGGGAGGTATCGCCAGTCCCGGATCGTACCCAACACAATCCGACGCAGAACTACTACGCCTGTGTGCGTGGTGGCGCGGGCGGATGCCTTGCGGCAGGCAGCGCCGTTCCGAAGATCCCGGATCTGCTGCGCAGCGCCAGCGGCTGTTCCAACGCCGGACTCACCGCCGGATTGGTTGCCAACGACGCGGCCGGGAACAAGAGCTGCTTCGTGATCGAGCGGATGTGTCTCAATACCGGGCTGGCGGTCGGCAGCAACTGCAATTTGTCGACCGGCTCATTCGGCGCCGACCCCGGGACGGTTCACTACGTAGGGTTGGTTCGGCCGGGTGACGCCTATTACCGCGTCACCATCCGGGTCGAAGGACCGCGCAATACCGTGAGCTATGCGCAGGCCATGCTGAGGTAGGCCCCCGCCGCCTCGAGCCATTCAGGAGCAGCACGATGACGATCTACCGCCAAACCGCAATTGCCAGAATCTTCCAGGCTGCCTTCGCAGCTGTGCTGGTCTTGCATCCGCTGGCGGTCTTTGCCGCCGCGATCACGCCAACGCCTTGCGGAGGTCCCGATCCAGGGGATGAATCCGGTCAAGCCGAACGTGATGTTCACGCTCGACGACTCGGGCAGCATGACCTGGGACTACTCGCCGGACTGGGTGGTCTGGAACCAGGCAAGCCCGCAACCCATTTACTGTCGCGATGGCCGGCAATGCGGCTCGGCAGCGGGAGCAGCGCGATCAACGTCGGCTCCACCCCCTACAACGCCTCCTACACGCCCTACACGCAGATCGATCCGCCGCTGCGCAGCAGCGACTTCAACCGGATCTACTACGACCCCGCGGAAATCTACTATCCGGGCGTGAAGTCGGACGGCACGCCGCTCCCGTGCGAAGGCAGCAACACCGCCTGTAACGGTCCGTGGACGGCCGTCTACATGAACGGGTTCGCCGGCTACCCCGGCGCCAACACCAACAACACGATCAACCTCGCGCCGACGGCGACCACCGGGTGCAACGCCGGGGCGACTCCGGCCCTTTGCGTGCCGACCACGGCGCCGTCCAACAACGGCCCGTGGCCGGGCGTCCCCGACACGCTGTGGTGCCGGAAGACGAGCGGCCTGACCGCCGCCGACTACATGACCGCCGATGGCAACGGATCGGTGTGCCGCCGCAATGGCCGCCCCTATGCCCGCGTCACGTCCGGCGGCAGATCACGACACCGGCCGTCACGGCGGGCTACAACTATCCGAACAGTTCCGCCACCTGCACCACTGGACGCAAACGGTGCAAGTTCGACGACGCCGATCACGGCCTACGGCTATCCGTATTACTACAAGATCGCGAGCGTGTGGTTCTGCTCGGGCGCCACCGGCCAATGGGGCACGTCCGGCTGCGGCACGCGTCAGGACTTCAACTCCACCAAGTACGTCCGCTATGCAGCCAGCGCAAGCGGCGGCACGGGATTCGAGCCGACGGCATTCACGCGTGTCGAAATCACGCCGTCCGGCTGTCGGGTAACGGCGGGCGGGGCGAGCGCGACCGTCGTCAGCGGAACGTGTCCAAGCGGCCGGACCGTCGCGCAGGAGCAGGCGAATTTCGCCAAGTTCTACGCGTTCAACCGGACGCGCGTGCTGTCGATGAAAACCGCCGGCGGCATCGCGTTCTCGAATTACGTCGGCACCAACCTGTTGCGCGCGGGCTACCACTCGCTGTGGGAGAACAGCAGCGCCACGGCAGGCTTTCTCAACGTCAAGGATTTCAACAGCGCGAACGCGGCGACCTGGTTCACCAAGTTCTACGCGGCATCGCCAGACCAAGGCACGCCGCTGCCGGACGCGACGTGGCGGATCGGCCAGTATTTTTCGAACGCGAGTTCCGGCCTGCCCGGCGCCACCGACCCGCTCGATCCGACCACCGGCAAGTGCCAGCCGAACTACCACCTGCTGTCGACCGACGGGTACTGGAACGACCAGCTCGACAATGCAATTGGCAATTGGGACAGGAAGGTTCCCACCTTGCCCGCGCCCGTTGCCGGCCTGACCCCGGGCGCGAACTTTCCGCGGCCCTATTACGAAGGGCCGACGACGAGGAGCGACAACCTGGCCGATCTCGCGATGTATTACTGGGCCCGCGACATCCGTACGGACAAGCCGAACGAGGTCAAGGATTCGATCGCCCCGTGGCAGCACGTCGTTCTCTACGGGCTTGCCGTCGGCGCGCAAGGGAATCTTGTGTATCCGACGGACATCGACAACATTACATCCGGTGCCAAGAACTGGCCGCTGACGTCCACTGCGAGTCCGTACGGCCCGGAGTCGATCGACGACCTCTGGCACGCCGCCGTCAACAGCCGCGGCAAGTACTTCAACGCGCAGAATCCGCGGCAGCTCGCCGAGAGCATCGTCACCGCGCTCGCGGATTTCACCGACCAGAACGGCACGGGCGCCGGGGTGGGGGTCGGCGGAGCGCAGCTCAGCGTCACCAACCAATACGCCTACAAGACCAGCTACGAAAAGGGCTTGTGGGGCGACGTCAAGAAATATGTGATCGACATCAACACCGGTGTGCTCCCCGTCGATGCCGACGGCAATCCGCTCAATGCCCCGTTGTGGTCAGCCGCGACGCAATTGGACGCGCAGGCGGCCGTAGTCGGTCCCGTAAACGGCTGGGATACACGCCGCCGCATCGTGACCATGAACAATTCGACGGCAACCGCGGTCCCGTTCCGCCTCGCGAATCTGTCGGCCGCGCAGCAGTCATCGCTCAACATCGGGTGGAGCAGCCTCGCCTCGCCACCCACGCCTCAGGCCGTGCTGAATTACCTGCGCGGCGACAAATCGAACGAGGGCGTCGGCACGACCAATTTCCGGACGCGGTCCCATATTCTCGGTGACATCGTCTACTCGTCCGCCGTCCCCGTCGGCGCGCCAAAGGAACTGTATTTCGACTCGGGAACGGCGGGTTCTCCCAATCCGGGGTACAACGCGTTCAAGTCGAGCAAGGCAACGCGGGCGCCCGCTGTCTATGTGGGCGCCAACGACGGAATGCTGCATGCGTTCGACGACACCGTGGCGAACGGCGGCAAGGAGACCTGGGCCTACATCCCGATGGCGTTGTTCAGCGGCGGCGATCCGAACGATTCGGCGCACACGCCGAACCCCGCATTCCAGCTCGGAGCTCTCGCCTACCGACGTGGCGGAATCCCGCTGCACGCGCACAAGTTCTATGTCAATGCGACGCCGCGCGTGGCCGACATCGACTTCGCGAACACCAATACCTCGACGCCGCCGGCAACAGGCAACGACTGGCGCACGATTCTGGTGGGCGGGCTTGGCGCCGGAGGTCGCGCCGTGTATGCCCTCGACGTCACCAACCCGGTTGCCGCACCGCCGCCGGTAGTGTCGGCGGACACGGAAGCGACGACCGCCGCGAAAGTGTTGTGGGAATTCACCGAAGCGAATCTGGGTTACGTCTATGACGCACCTACGCTGGCGAAGACGCTCGCCTACGGTTGGGTCGCGCTGGTCGCGTCGGGTTACAACAACCCCGGCGGCAAGGGCTTCCTGTATGTGCTGAATCCGAACTCGCCACTCAAGACCGGACAGTTGCTGAAGAAGATTCCGCTCCCCGGCGACACGGGCACCGACACCAGCCCAACGGGTCTTGGAACCATACGGGCTTTCACCGCCAGCCGCCAGAATCCCTACGTGCTGCAGGCGTACGGCGGCGACCTCAAGGGCAACGTCTGGCGTTTCGATCTATCCGATGCCGATCCGACCCAATGGAAGGCGGAACTCATTGCCACGCTAAAGGACCCGAGCGACAAGGCGCAGCCCATCACCTCCGGCGTCCGGGTCGAAATCGACCAGAACAACAACGTGGATCGCTATCTATACGTCGGCACGGGCCAGTTGCTCGATCAACCTGATCTCCTCGACACGTCGGTGAGAAACAGCATGTACGTCATCAAGGACGGCAACCGGACGACGCCGGAACCGGCCCCCGTGGTGCCCTATTCACGGTCGAACCTCAATGCGGTGACGGCGGGGAGTATTGCCGGATTCTCCGGTGCCGCGACCGGTCGCGGCTGGTACCAGGACGCGGCGAACACGAGCCAGAAAGTCAACAGCGACGTTTACGCGGACCTCAATATCGTCGCGTTCGCCTTTTCGGAACCATCGTCGGACCCGTGCCTGTCTGCGCTGACCTCGACGCTGTACGTGCGCGCGTTGACCACGGGAAATTCCGAGCTCCTGTCGTCGGCTGGCAGTCTCGTCGCCAGTGTCAATATCGGTGCGGGTATCGCCGGTGTTTCGCTGATTCAGTCGGATTCGGCCACCGGTTCCGCCACGGCGTCCGCCGTGGTCCAGGTTACGTCAATGGACGGGGCGGTCAGAAGCTTCAATGTGAATCTCCAACCCGCCGTTTCGACCAGGCACCGCTTCTCCTGGCAGCTTGTGAGCGAGTAGCGCCAGCCCGGCAGGCGGCGGTGGTGGTCAGCGCGGCTTGTGCAGCGGTTTCGCAACCGGCAAATCGCTTCGCCTGCTTTGCGCTGTGCGGTCGCCAACGCGACGCAAGCGTACCTCTGGCCAAAGATTGCCGAGATCACCCAATGCAAAGGGCTTGCGTTGCCGCAAGCCCTTTTCCCGTTCGCGTCGATGCCGACGCCGCCAGTGCAATCAGATCGACGTGAGCTTGCCGTTGCTGAGGTAGAAGATCCGCTTTTCCCCGGTGGGTGACTCGCAGTTCATCTGCGCGGGCGTCTCGCCGCCGGGCCCGAACGAATCGGTGGCGTAATACTTGGCGGTCGGATCGGTCTTGCGCGCCTGTTCGGCAGTCAGCGGGACGACCGGGTTTTGCGCGCCTGTCCGGGCCTCCCTCTTGCGTGAACCATCAGTGGCACCGGGCGCTGCATCGCTGCTCTTCCTGTCCGCTGGCTTGGCCAAGTTAACCGGGTCGTCGGCGACGGTGCGGCCGGGCCTCGGCGCTGCCCGGCTGTCGACGGGAGCGCCGTTCGCCGGCGTGCCTTCAACCGAAGTCGCCGGGACCCCCGGAGCGACTTCCCCGGTCGGAATGACGATCTGGACATCGGTTTCGCTGCCATCGCGGCATGGCCGGTCCTGATAGACGACGCCCTTGGCGGTTGTGCACTTGTAGATGGCGTTGGCCGGGCCGGCAAATGCCGCCGCGACGGCCACCGCGCATAACAGCGATGCGGTCTTCATTGTTTACCCCTTGACATGGCATTTCCCCTGAGTCGATGACAAAACGGATCTGTCAGGAGAAAGACAGCAAGAAGCAGGCCATCGGCCATGATTTGGGTTCGGCGATGGCGCCGGACACGCGTCCCCGCGAGCCGACCGCGACACGGATGTGTGTTGTGCCTGGGAGCACAAGCAAGTACCGTTTTCGTGACCGCATTGACGCAGCGCAACAAACGTCGGTGTACTTTACAACTATGGCGGCGCGCGATGAAGTCTAAGAACTAACTTGTTGTTATCAATGAACTTGTTTTTTCTGGAACGATCGTTGCTAAATGACACGCAATCAATGGCGTGCCGCGATCCCTCGGAATGGCGCAATCAACGGGGTCGCAATACCGTCAGATCGAATTCGTGCTGGAGTGACGTTTTATCGCAATGTCATGGAGCGTGGGCCGTCAGGTCTTGGCAGCGTGTCCGAGTGGCCGGCGAAGCAGTTCGCCGGGCCATGACCATGGCGAAATCTGGATCATTTGGTCACGGCGCCTGGTGTGTTGCACAACACGTACTATACTGTTTTCGACGGGTGCGGCCGTCACAAGGGATTGAGCGAGTCATGAGTATCGGTTGGATCCTGTTGGGCCTCGTGGGCTGGGCACTGGGATTGGTGGTCGTGCTCGCCCTCTTCCGGATGTCCGGAGATCAGGACCGCGCGGCGCGTCACGAACAGAAGCGGCTCGATCCCTATTCCGATGTGACGATCACCCGCACGGGCGACGCCTGAAGAAAACGGCCCCCACGCTCGCTTTGGACGGCATAGCTGCATTCCGTTTCCTGGGAGCGTGCGCCTTCGACGATATCCTCGTCGGTCCGTGAGGCAGGCGGCAAAAACATGCATTTGCGTTCGCATCACGATCGAATCCTCCTGCTGCATCCCACCGCCGCGAAGGAACAATTCGTGCAGCGATCATCCGTGCGATAGGAGCGCCCGACCGCGGCGGAGCAGACCCTCCGCGAACCGCATTGCGGCATGCCCGCCTATATGGCGCACCGCGTTCTTGAGCCCATGAAAGGTGCCCGGATTGAAGGCGACGATCCCGCAGCGGGCGCGCTCGTCACCAACCCAATCCTTCTTGTAGGGATCGTTGCCTATGCCCAGATCGAGTTCGTGCACCCGGTCGGCGTCCAGGAGACCACGAAGCACATGCCAGGTGAGCACGGTACCCACCGACAGCTCGCGGTAGCGAGTCTGGTAGGCGGTGCGGTAAAGATAGGCTATGCCATCCGAGACCACCCAGAACTGCGCGGCGGCCGGCTGTTCGTCCACGTACAGCACGCCCATGCGCAGGGCACCGGCGGCGGCTGCAGAGCGCATGACGGCGTGCAGATACTCCACGGGCAGCAGTTGTTCACCCTCCTTCCAACTTCCCGCCATCACGCGGTCGTAATCCCCGATGGCTACTTCCAACTCGTCGCTGCGCGTCACCAGCGCGATTCGGCATTGCCCCGACGTCTCGAGCCGCTGCTCCTTTCGCCGAAGCGTGTTGCGCAGGCGCGACGGGCGTGTCTGGAGGTATTGCGCCGAGGACATTCCGCCCACGTCCTGGTAGCGGTTGGGATAGTTGAAGAATGTCTGAATCAGGTAACCGGCCCCGCGCAATGTGCGCACAAGTTCCGGCACGACGGGCGAGTCGAGGTCGAGCGGCTGCAGGCGCAGAACGTCATAGGCTGGCCGCTCGTTGCGCGCATATCGCGCAATGGCCGCGTAGACATCCAGCGCGGCGACGTCCTCGGCCATCAGCGGAGCGAGTGGCGTGGCGTCCGGTTGAACGAACCACAACGCGCGCGCGTGCCTGTGCGTGCGCAAGGAGCGCGACGAGGTACCCACCATCAGTGCCTGCGGTTGCGCTTCGTTGGTCTCCAGACCCACGAGTCGCAGGTGCTGGTCCGGACCCACCAGATGATCGGCGAAGGCGCGAATCCAGTCCTGACGGTGGAAAACGCTCCCGCATCCGTCCCTCGACAGCAGTCGGGAATAGGACGGCGGCAGAGCGTCGAGGCTGGCATAGGCGCGAACTTGCATCGGAGGTAAGGGTGCCTTTCGGGCTGCCACAGGCGGCTCTCGCGGCCGAGAACGCCTCCCCCGCCGTTGCCAGACAGGCAGCGACGCTGCCGCCCCCGAAGGGTCAAGCCTCGTCGGGGTTGCAATGGGCGCCGCCAACACCTCTATCGTGTCGACGGCCGAGACATGTAGTCTAGCACCGGCTTACCTGACGAACTCGCCAGGCCTGCCCACCGCTTGCAGAATTGTCCCGCCAGTGTCCCATAGCCAAGGATCGGCGCGGCGATACTGGCTGGAAGACAAGTGCCAACTTATTGTTTAAATGGCGGAAGGTGTGAGATTCGAACTCACGGTGCCGTTGCCGACACGCCGGATTTCAAGTCCGGTGCATTAGACCACTCTGCCAACCTTCCGGATTGAGCCGCGGGCCTTGAATCCGTCGCAAATGCTTATATGTTAGCAGGGTGATTCGCGCGATTCCGTTCCGCGTGGAATGGTTGAAACCCGGCGCCGATCTGTTAGTCTAACCCGTCTCATCGGTCCGCTTCGGACCGCGAGCTTTTGTTCTAGGAGAAACCATGGATCGCAAGTTCGAGCCCGTATTGACCTCCGGCACGACGTCGTCGCTGCCGCCGCCGATGGTGGCAACGGCGGTCGACAGCGGCCGCGTGCTTCGCAACACGTACTGGCTGCTGGCGCTGTCGATGCTGCCCACGGTCGCCGGCGCTTTTGCGGGAATGCAGCTCAATTTCATCGCGATGTTCAAGGCGTGCGCCGATCATGACGCCGCTGCTGATGTTCGGTGCGATGCTGGGCTCGCTGTTCGTCGTCACGCGGCTGCGCAACAGTGCCTGGGGCGTCGCGGCGCTGTTCGGCTTCACGTTCATATCGGGGTTGATGCTGACACCGATCCTGACGGTCGCCGCCGGCTTCCGCAACGGCGGACAGCTCGTCGCGCTGTCCGGCGGGCTCACCGCGGCGGTCTTCTTCGCGCTCGCGGCCTACGCCACTGTGAGCAAGCGGGATTTCGCCTTCCTGGGCAAGTTCCTGTTCGTCGGGCTCGTGCTGCTGATCGTCGCGTCGCTGGCCAACCTCTTCCTGCAGGTTCCGGCGATGGCGCTCACGATCTCGGCGGTCGCCGTCATGATCTTCTCGCTGTACCTGCTCCACGACCTGAGCAACATCATCCGCGGCGGCGAGACGAATTACGTGATGGCGACGTTGAGCCTGTTCCTCGACCTGTTCAACATTTTCGTGAGCCTGCTGCATCTGCTGCTGGCATTTTCCGGGCAGCGCGACTGACGCACGAAATCAGGCAGCCACACGGGTCATCGGGGCGACGCAAGTTGCCCCGATCTTTTTCGGGTGCCCCGCCCATCGGCGGGACCGGTCGGCGGTCACCGCGCGAAGACGGCGATCGACTCGACGTGCGCGGTGTGCGGGAACATGTTGACCACGCCGGCCGCCGCGAGCGCGTAGCCGTGATCGTGGACCAGCACCGACGCGTCGCGCGCGAGCGTCGCCGGGCTGCACGACACGTAGACGATGCGCCGCGGCGCGCCGTCGCCGGGCAGCGCCTTGACCAGCGCGATCGCCCCTTCGCGCGGCGGATCGACCAGGATCTTGTCCAGCGGCCCCAGTGCCTCCAGGCTTTCCGGCGTCGCGGCGAACAGGTCGGCGACGCGAAACGAGGCTCTGGCCGCCAGCCCGTTCGCGGCCGCGTTGTCGGCGGCACGCTGGACGAGCGCGGCGCTGCCCTCGATGCCGACGACCTCGGCGCCACGGCGCGCGATCGGCAGCGTGAAGTTCCCGATCCCGCAGAAGAAGTCGGCGATGCGCTCGCCCGGACGCGGCTCGAGCAGCGCGAGCGCCCGTCGCACGAGCACGCGGTTGATCGCCGGGTTGACCTGCGTGAACTCGGTGGGCGAGTACGGGAAGCGCAGATCGAATTCCGGCAGCACGTACGCGAGCGTCGGCTGCGCCGGGTGCAATGGCGTCGACGGTGCCGGGTCCGCCGGGTTGCAGGTAGAACTGCACGTCATGCGCATCGGCGAACGCGGCGAGCGCCGTCTCGTCCGTGGCGGCGAGCGGCTCGAGAATCCGCAGCACCAGCGCCTGCGCCGCGTCCGGGCCGTCACCGACCGCGAGTTCGATCTGCGGCAACCGGTCACGCACCGTCAGCCCGCCGATGAGGACGCGCAGTTTCGGCAGCAGGTCGGAGATGCTGCGCGGCAGCACGGCACAGGAAGTCATGTCCGCGACGTAACTCGATTTGCGCTCGTGGAAGCCGATGAGCATGCCGCCTTTCTTCGCGACGTGGCGGACCGAAAGGCGGGCGCGGTGCCGGTATTCCCATGCCGGCCCGTGGATCGGCGGCAGCATTTGCGCCGGCCGGACGCGGCCGATATGCCACAAGGCGTCCTCGAGCGCGCGCTGCTTGGCCGCGACCTGCGCGGCGGCGTCGAAGTGCTGCAGCGAGCAGCCGCCGCAGACGCCGAAATGCGGACACCGCGGTTGCACGCGCGCCGCGTTGGGCCTGGCAATCGTATCGGCGCGCGCGATTTCGTACGTCGGCTTGCGCTTCAGCGTGGTGATTGCCACGACTTCGCCGGGCAACGCGCCCTCGACGAAGACGGCCTTGCCGTCGATGCGCGCGATCGCCGCGCCCTTCCTGGTCGAGCGACCCGATCGTCACGACTCGTCGGCGGCGGCGTGACGTGCGGGTGGGATTGTTGGGCGGGGGCGGACACGGCGGGCAAGGCGGGCGACTCAGCGCGATTGTAACCGCGGGATGTCGTCCGCGCCGGCCTCGCCG
The DNA here is from genome assembly GCA_963708855.1 of uncultured beta proteobacterium. Classification (GTDB taxonomy): domain Bacteria; phylum Pseudomonadota; class Gammaproteobacteria; order Burkholderiales; family Casimicrobiaceae; genus CAIWHR01. Next base: position 10,147 of record CAVPUM010000031.1, read on the forward strand.
GTCGCGTAGAATTCGGCACATGCGAATCCTGGCACTCGACACGTCGACCGAATGGTGCAGCGTCGCCGTCGGCGACGGGACCATCTGGCACCGGCGCGACGAGCATGCGGGACAGGCGCATTCGGAGCGCGTGCTGCCGATGGTGCACGCGGCGCTCGCCGAGGCGGGCTGGACGCTCGCGAACCTCGACGGTCTCGCGTTCGGCGCGGGCCCTGGCTCCTTTACCGGCATCCGCATCGGCTGCGGCGTGGCGCAGGGACTTGCCCTCGGCGCGGATTTGCCGGTCGTTCCGATTCCCACGCTCGCGGCGATCGCGCAGGAGGTTTTCCGCACGCGCGGCTGGGAGCGCGTGCTGGCCTGTCTCGACGCGCGGATGCGCGAGGTGTACACGGCCGCCTTTGTCCGCAGCGGCGGCGAATGGCGGGAAGTGGCGCCGCCCGCGGTGCTCGCGCCCGCCGAGGTCCGCCGCGTGCAGGGGGTCGGCGAGGCTGACTGGCACGGCGCCGGCAACGGCTTTGCCGCCTATCCCGCGCTTGGCGCACGAGCTCGGGCTCCCGCTGGTGGCGGCCGACGCGCGCCCGACGGCGCAGTCGATCGCTGAACTCGCGTTGCCGCGGCTCGCCGCGGGCGAGGGTGTGGCCGCCGGCGACGCGCTGCCGCTGTACGTGCGCCACCGCGTCGCCCTGACCTCGGCCGAGCAGGGCGCCGGCGTGCGTCTCTGACGCGAGAGCCATGGCGACGTTGCCGCGGTTCGTACTTCGACAGCCGCTGCTGTGGCGGCCGCTGGGCGAGGCGGATCTCGCTTACGTGGCGGCACTCGAGGCGCAGATTCATCTGGCGCCCTGGACGATGGGCAACTTCCGCGACGCGCTCGCGGCCGGCTATTCGGCGCGCGTGGGCGAGCGTGAATGTCCGGATCGTCGCCTACGGCGTCCTGATGCTTGCGCCCGGCGAGGCGCAGATACTCAACCTGTCGGTCGTGCCGGACGCGCGGCGGGAGGGGCTCGGCCGCGCGCTGCTCCGCTGCTTCGTCGACGACGCGAGGCGCTGTCCATGCCGACCAGATCTTCCTCGAGGTCCGCACGTCCAACGCTGCGGCGATAGGCTTGTACGAGGCCGAGGGATTCGCGCCGGTCGCTCGCCGGGCCGACTATTACCCCGGCGTCACGGCGGATGCGCCGCGCGAGGATGCCATCGTCATGCGGCGCTCGCTTTGATGGGGACAGACCCCAAACAATTCGAGATCCTCACCGAACTCGGCCTCGTGCCGACGTGGCGTCTGCGCGCTCGCGCAGGCGCCGATGGCGCGGCGTGCGCTCCTTGCCCATCCGTGCCCCGAAGCCGCCGTCGGCCCGTGCGCGCCGTGCCGGAAGACGCCAAGCCGCGCGCCGTCCGCATCGCCAGGCTCGACTGGGCACGACTTCGCGGCGGATGTCGACGCCTGCGTCGCCTGCGGTCTGGCGAGTACCCGGAGGAAATCGGTGCCGGGCGTCGGTGACACCAGGGCCGAGTGGCTCCTCGTCGGCGAGGCGCCCGGCAGCGAAGAGGATGCGAAGGGCGAGCCGTTCGTCGGACAGGCCGGCAAGCTTCTCGACAACATGCTGGCGGCGCTGGGTATGAAGCGCGGAGAGAACGTCTACATCGCCAACGTCCTCAAGTGCCGGCCGCCGAACAACCGGACGCCGGAGCCGCGCGAGGTCGACGCCTGCCGTCCGTACCTCGACCGCCAGATCGCGCTGATCGGACCGAAGCTGATCGTCGCACTGGGCAAGAGCGCGGCGACGACGCTGCTCGGCATCGACGCGACTATCGCGAGCCTGCGCGGGCGTGTCCACCGGTACCGGGACGTGCCGCTCGTCGTGACCTACCATCCGGCCTACCTGCTGCGCAACTTGCCCGACAAGGCGAAGGCGTGGGAGGATCTGTTGCTGGCCCGGCGCACGCTGCGTGGCGCGGCCGCCGCGGACGCCGCGCCGGCGGCGAAGTGAGCCTGGCAGACCCGCGGTCCGACGCCTTCACGCTTGCAATGCGACGGATCTGACCCCATCTTGGGCCGTGCGGCGCAACGGCTGCGCCGATGCCCTTGTCCGGAGGATCCATGTTGCGCAAATTCGCTGGCTTTCTCGCCGTCTTCGCCACCCTCGCGCTTGCCGGGTGCGGCTACAACGATCTGCAGCGGCAGGACGAAGGCATCAAGGCCGCGTGGTCCGAAGTGCTGAACCAGTATCAGCGCCGCGCCGACCTCGTGCCGAATCTCGTCAACACGGTGAAGGGGTACGCCGCCCAGGAAGAGAAGGTGCTCATCGAAGTGACGAACGCGCGCGCCGGCGTGGGCGCGATCAAGGCGACGCCGGAGCTCGTCAACGACCCCGCCGCCTTCCAGAAATTCATCAGGCGCAGGGTGAGCTTACGGGCGCGCTGTCGCGCCTGCTCGTCGTTGCGGAAAATTATCCGCAGCTGAAGTCGGATGCGCTTTTCCGCGACCTCACCGCGCAGCTCGAGGGTACCGAGAACCGGATCACCGTGTCGCGCAACCGCTACATCAAGAGCGTCCAGGAGTACAACACGACGGTGCGGCAATTCCCCACCAACCTCACGGCAATGGTGTTCAAGATGGACGTGAAGCCCAACTTCACCGTCGAGAACGAGGCCGCGCTCAGCGCGCCGCCGAAGGTCGACTTCGGCAAGCCGGCCGCGCCCGCCGCGCCGCCCGCATCGGCCGCGCCGTCCGCACCGAAAGCCGACGCGAAGGCTGCGCCGTCCGGCGACGCGGCGGCAGACCTGATGAAGAAGGGCTACTGAAATCACGCGCTTGGCGCCGCTGCTGCTCGCCGGCGCGCTGGCGCTCGCGGCGGCCGGCGTTGCTGCGCAAACCTGGGAAGCCGGAACCGACGGCCTGCTGCCGATCCCGCCGCTGACCGCGCGGGTTACCGACCTTACGCAGACGCTCGCCCCGGCCGAGGCGGCGGCGCTCGAAGCGAAGCTCGCCGACTGGGAGGCGCGCACGTCGGTTCAACTCGTGGTGCTCGTCGTGCCGACGACGCAGCCGGAGCCGATCGAGAGCTACTCGCTGCGCGTCGCCGAGAAGTGGAAGATCGGCCGCAAGGGACAGGACAACGGTGCGCTGTTCCTGATCGCGAAGAACGACCGCAAGATGCGCATCGAGGTCGGCTATGGCCTGGAGGGCACGCTGACCGACGTCACGGCGCGCCGGATCATCGCCGAGAACGTGGCGCCGGCATTTCGCGAGAACCGGTTCGCGGCCGGAATCGACGCGGGCGTCGACCGGATCATCGCCGTCGTCGCGGAAGGCAAGCCGCTGCCGCCGCCAAAGGCGCAAGAGCGTGCCGAGGCCCGGCGGCGGATTCAGCTTCGACGCGCTGATGCCGATCCTGTTCTTCGTCGTGATCGCCGGCGGCATCCTGCGCCGGGTCTTCGGCCGGCTGCTGGGGTCGACCATGGGCGCGGGCATCTTCGGCGCCGCTCGCGTGGCTCGTCGCCGGCTCGATCGCGATCGCGATCGTCGCGGCGATCGCCGCATTCGTTCTGAGCATCTTGTTCGGTACGGGCGGGGGCATGGTGCGCCGTGGTGGCGGATGGACGTCGACCGGGGGTGGCTGGGGAGGCGGTAGCGGCGGCGGCTCTTCCGGCGGCGGCTTTTCCGGCGGTGGCGGCAGCTTCGGCGGTGGCGGAGCGTCGGGAAACTGGTGAGCGAGGACGAGACCATGACCGCGCGGCGGCGATATCGCTTCTTCCACCATCTCGCGACCGACCACGGCAGCGTGCGGCGCGCTTTCCCGAGGACGTCGCTGGCGCGATCGAGGCGACGATCGCCGACGGCGAGAAGCTCACCGCGGACAGGTGCGGTTCGCCGTCGAACCGGCGCTGCCGCTCGCTCGCGTCCTGCGCGGCGTCGCGCCGCGCGAGCGCGCGCTCGAGGTGTTCGGCTCCCTGCGAATCTGGGACACCGAGGAGAATTGCGGCGTCCTCGTCTACCTGCTGCTCGCCGACCGCGACGTCGAGATCGTCGCGGATCGCGGCATCCACGCGCACGTCGGCACCGCGGCGTGGGAGGCCGTCTGCGCAACGATGGAAGCGGCGTTTCGCGCCGGCCGCTTCACCGAAGGCGTCGAGGCGGGAATCGCGCGAGATCAACGCGCTCCTGGCGCGACACTATCCGCGCGCGGAGAGCGGGGTGGCGCGGGAGGCGACGAGCTTTCCAACCGGCCGGTCGTCCTCTAGGAGCCGGTCGGACTGGCTTCGCGCATGCGACGGGGCGCGGCGACACGGCCGCCGCGTCAATCCGCGTGGCCGCCGTGACCGGACTTCGTTCCCGGTGCCGGGGCGTGCGCATCGGCTGCGATCAGATGCAGCTGGTCGCCCCGCGCCTGGTTGCTGTCGATGGCGCAGCATCACCAGCGCCATCGTGCCGGAGACGAAGAAGCCGAAGAGCACGATGGCCGTGTAGACGCTGATTCCCGCGTGCAACATCAGCGAGTAGAGGCCGACCATGACCAGGATGCCGATGTTCTCGTTGAAGTTCTGCACGGCGATCGAGTGGCCGGCACCCATCAGCACGTGGCCGCGGTGCTGCAGCAGCGCGTTCATCGGCACGACGAAAAAGCCCGCGCACGCGCCGATGCCGATCATCAGCGACCATCGCCAGCGACACCTCGGTCACGACGATCATCGCGATGACGATCAAGCCCATCGTGACGCCGATCGGCAGCACCCTGACCGCGCCACGCAGCGAGACGTAGCGCGCCGCGATGACCGCGCCGGCAGCGATTCCCGCCGCGACCACGCCCTGCAGCATCGATGCCTGCGAAAGATCGAAGCCGAGCGCCTTCGCCGCCCAGTCGATCAGGATGAACTGCAGCGTCGCGCCCGCGCCCCAGAACAGCGTCGTCGTCGCCAGCGAAATCTGTCCCAGCTTGTCGCGCCAGAGCAGCGAGACGCAGTGCCCGAATTCGCGGATCAGGAACAGCGGATTGCGGTTCACCATCCGATGGTCGACGCCGGTGTTCGGAATGTACCAGTTGAAGGCCGCCGCGACGACGTAGAGCAGAATGATCACGCTGATCGCCGCCTCGGGCGGCGTGTCGATCCCGGTGTCGATGAACGGCAGGTCGAAGCCGAGCAGCGCTGCCGAGACCCGGGGGCCGATCAGCGCGCCGCCGGTCAGCACGCCGAGGATGATCGACGCGACCGTCGTCCCCTCGATCCAGCCGTTGGCGACGACGAGCTGCCGCGGCGGCAGGAGCTCGGTCAGGATCCCGTACTTGGCCGGCGAGTAGGCGGCGGCGCCGAAGCCGACCACGCGCGTACGCCGCGAGCGGATGGAGCGTGAACAGCATCAGCGTGCAGCCGGCCACCTTGATGCCGTTGGTGATCAGCATGACGCGGCCCTTCGGCATCGAATCGGCGAACGCGCCGACCAGCGGGGCGAGCAGCACGTAGGAAAGAACGAAGCTCTGCTTCAAGCCCGGCGTCATCCACCCGGGTTCCTGGAGTTCGCGAAGCAGGGCGATGGCGGCGATCAGCAGCGCGTTGTCGGCGAGCGAGCTGAAGAACTGCGCCGCCATGATCGTGTAGAAGCCGGGCTTCATCGTTCTCCGGGGCCTGACCGGCGCCCCGCGAAAGCGCGAAACGCGGCGCGGGCATGCGCGCGATATAATCGACGAAGTGCCGCCCGCGGCCCGCGCTTTATACCATGATTGCCGGAGCCGGAGAAACCGCGCGCGCCCACCCGGGGTGCCCGATGCCCCGGCCGGTTCCGGTCCCGACCCCGAGAAACGCGACCGATGGCCCGTCCGCTGTACGCCCAGTTGAGCCTGCCGGCGTTGCGCGCGAATGTCGCGCGAGCGCGGGAGCTCGCGCCGGGCACCGAGCTCCTCGCCGTGGTCAAGGCGAATGCCTACGGGCACGGGCTGATGCGCCTGCTCCCGGCGCTGGCCGAGGCCGACGGTCTCGCCCTGATCGAGCTCGATGCCGCCATCGCCTTGCGCGCCGCTCATTACATACGGCGGATCCTGCTGCTCGAAGGATTCTTCACGCCGGACGAGCTGCCCGAAATCGCGGCGCGGCGGCTCGCCGTTGTCGTGCACAGCGAAGACCAGGTGCGGATGCTGGAGCTTGCACGCCTCGAGCGGCCGCTGGAGGTGTTCATCAAGGTCAACACCGGGATGAACCGTCTCGGGTTCGCGCTGGCCGACGTCGTGCGCATCGTCGAGCGCCTCAATCACTGCGAGTCGGTCGCCGTGTTGCGGCTGATGACGCACTTCGCGCGCGCCGACGAGGATGACGGGCTGAAGGAACCGGTCGCCGCTGTTCACCGCGGCGTGCCGCGGCATGCCTTACCCGCGCTCGCTCGCCAATTCCGCCGGCGTCCTGCGGTACGCCGAAGCCGGCGGCGACATCGTCCGCCCGGGCATCATGCTCTACGGGGCGACGCCCTTCCGGGACGAATCGGCGGCGGACATCGGCGTGCGGCCGGTGATGACGCTGCGCTCCGAGATCATCGCGGTGCAGGCGCTGCGGCTCGAACGAGAGCGTCGGCTATGGCGCCGCCTACACCGCGTCCGGCGAGCGGCGTATCGGAGTCGTCGCCTGCGGGTACGCCGACGGGTATCCGCGTGGCGCCCCGAACGGAACGCCGGTGCTCGTGGGCGGCAGGAAGGCGCGCATCGCCGGCCGCGTATCGATGGACATGATCACCGTCGACATCACCGAGGTCCCCGACGGCGGGCGTCGGCAGTCCGGTGGTGCTCTGGGGCGAGGGATTGCCGGTGGACGAGGTCGCCAGCGCTGCGTCCACCGTCGGCTACGAGCTGCTCTGCGCCGTCGCGCCACGCGTGCCGTTCGTCGTCAGCAACGTCGACCGGCTCGATTTCGAAATCTAGAGCCACCGGGAGCCGGCCTTGTACACGATCGTCACGGGAGCTGCCGGATTCATCGGCGCCAACCTCGTCAAGGCGCTCAATCGCCGCGGCGAGACGCGCATCATCGCGGTCGACAACATGGCACGCGCGGACAAGTGCGCCAATCTCGTCGACTGCGAGATCGACGACTACCTCGACAAGGAGGAGTTCCTGGTGCGCCTCGCCGATGGCGACTTCGACGACGACGTCGGGGCGATGCTGCACGAGGGTGCGTGCTCCGACACGATGGAAACCGATGGCCGGTACATGATGCGCAACAACTACCGCTATTCGGTGACGCTGCTGGACTGGTGCCAGAGTAATGACGTGCCCTTCCTGTACGCATCGAGCGCCGCGGTCTACGGCGCCGGCACCGTGTTTCGCGAGGAGCGCGCGTTCGAATCGCCGCTCAACGTCTACGGCTACTCGAAGTTCCTCTTCGACCAGTACGTGCGCAGAGCGCTGCCGGAGCGCACGGCGCAAGTCGCCGGGTTCCGCTACTTCAACGTCTACGGACCGCGCGAGCAGCACAAGGAGCGGATGGCCTCCGTGGTCTGGCACTTCTACCGCCAGTACGCGGCCGAAGGCCGCGTCCGGCTGTTCGAGGGGTCGGGCGGCTATGCGGCCGGCGAGCAGCGCCGCGATTTCGTCTCGGTCGAGGACGTCGTGAAGGTCAACCTCGATTTCCTGGATCATCCGGAACGCAATGGCATCTTCAATGTCGGCGCGGGGAAGGCGACGACCTACAATGCGGTCGCTGCCGCGACGGTCAACGCGTGTCGCGCCGCCGCCGGCGAGGCGCGCACAATCGGTCGCGGAGCTCGTCGCGGCCGGCGTGATTTCCTACATTCCGTTCCCGCCGGCGCTGGCGGACAAGTACCAGAGCTATACCGAGGCGGATCTCGCGCGGCTTCGTGCCGTCGGTTACGGCGCGCCGATGCTCGGGATCGACGAGGGCGTCGCGCGCTACGTCGAACGGCTGATTTCCGGGGCGACTTCCTCCGCGTAGCTTGTGGGACACGGCGGTGGGTCGCGCATGCCGCGCGATGCCGGAGCCGCCGCGCATCTCCCAACTCTCGACGGAGGGAAGCATGAAGCGACTGTTATTGGCGCTCGTATTTGCGTTGTGCTCGGGCTCGGCGCTGGCCGCGATCAACCTCAACACCGCCACGAAGGACGAGCTGGTCGCGTTGCCGGGGATCGGCCCCGCCAAGGCGCAGGCGATCCTCGACTACCGGAGCGCGCACGGGTCGTTCAAGTCGATCGAAGAGGTGAAAGACGTCAAGGGCATCGGCGCCAAGCGCTTCGAGAAGATCAAGGGCGAGCTGACGGTGGTCGGTGCGCCTGCCAAGCCGGCGGCGCGTCCGGCCGATAAGGCGGCTTCCCCGCCGCAGCGCGCGGCCAAGGGGGAGGTGACCACCGCGGCGAAGCGGGATGGCGCCACCGGCGGGAAGCCCTGATCTCCGCAAAACGGTTCCCGTGGAGTAGGGTGCGCCGCGCTTGTCGGCAGGCAGGTCAACCCGCAGCACGCCCGCCGCGTCATGGATCGCGCGCCGGATTGTTTCCGTCGCCGGTGCGGCGCACCCGCTCAGTTGAGACCCCGCCCGCACGGCGGGGTCTTCGTCCCGGATGTCCGGTTCGTGGATTGCCCATGGGTTGCGCAGGTCCCATCGTTCAATCCGCAGGGGTGCGATGGTGCATGCGACTTCAAGGGACCGCCTCGCCCCTCCGCTACAATAGACAGTCCTTGCACGACTGACTGCCACTCATGTATCCCACGCTCGAATCGACTGTCGGCAACACGCCGCTCGTCCGCCTGCTGCGGATTCCGGGTGACGCGGCCGAACATCGTCCTCGGCAAGCTCGAAGGCAACAATCCGGCGGGTTCGGTGAAGGACCGACCCGCACTCTCGATGATCGTCGAGGCCGAGAAGCGCGGCGACATCCGGCCCGGCGACACCCTGATCGAGCCGACGTCCGGCAACACCGGAATCGCGCTCGCGATGGTCGCGGCGATGAAGGGCTACCGGATGATCCTCGTGATGCCGGACAATCTCTCGGTCGAGCGCCGGCAGGCGATGCGCGCCTACGGCGCCGAACTCGTGCTGACGCCCAAGTCCGGCGGCATGGAGCATGCGCGCGATCTCGCGGCGCGTATGCGCGAGCGACGGCAAGGGCGTCATCCTCGACCAGTTCGCGAATCCGGACAATCCGCTCGCGCACTACCGTGGCACGGGACCGGAAATCTGGCGCGACACGCAAGGGACGATCACCCATTTCGTGTCGGCGATGGGGACGACCGGCACGATCATGGGCGTGTCGCGCTTCCTCAAGGAGAAGAATCCGGCGATCCGGATCATCGGCGCGCAGCCGGAGGAAGGATCCCAGATTCCCGGCATTCGCAAATGGCAGGAGGCCTACCTGCCGAAGATCTACGATGCCGCTCGCGTGGACAGGATCGAGCCGGTGTCCCAGACCGAGGCGGAGGCCATGACGCGCCGCCTTGCGACGGAGGAGGGCATTTTCTGCGGCGTTTCGGCCGGCGGCGCCTGCGTGGTCGCGCTGCGCATCGCGCGCGAAGTCGCGGATGCGACGATCGTGTTCATCGTCTGCGACCGCGGCGATCGCTACCTTTCCACCGGCGTGTTTCCGGAGCTGACCGTGACGCCCATACTGGTCTTCGACATCGAGACCGTGCCGGACGTGCCGGGCCTGCGGCGCGCGCATGCCATTGCGCCCGACCTTCCGGACGCCGCGGTGCTGGACTGGTTCACCCAGAAGCGGCGCATGCAGACCGGCGGCGATTTCCTTCCGCTGCAGTTCCAGCAGGTGGTGGCGATCGCCTGCGCGCTGCGCGAGCCCGCCGGATTCAAGATCGCGTCCGTCGGCACGGCGGAGGATGCCGAGCCCGAGCTCATCCGGCGCTTCTTCGACCTGATCGACAAGCACACGCCGCAGCTCGTCTCGTGGAACGGCGGCGGCTTCGACCTGCCGGTGCTCAATTACCGCGCACTGATCCACGGCGTGACGGCGGCCAAGTACTGGGACTGGGGCGACGACGACCGCGAGTTCAAGTTCAACAGCTACCTCGGGCGCTACCACACGCGGCACCTCGACCTGATGGACGTGCTCGCGATGTACCAGCCTCGCGCCACGGCCGGGCTCGATGCGATGGCGCGGCTCTGCGGATTTCCCGGGAAGCTCGGCATGGACGGCAGCGAGGTGCACGCGGCGATCGTCGCCGGCAGGCTGGACGACGTCCGTCGCTATTGCGAAACGGACGTGATGAACACCTACCTCGTGTACCTGCGCTTCCGGCTGATGCGCGGCGAGCTGACGGCCGGCGAATACGCGAAGGAAGTCTCGCTCGCGCGGGAAAAGATCGCGGCGACCCACGCGCCGCATTGGGTGGAATTCATCACCGCCTGGGACGCCAACGCCATCGGGTGAGCGCGGCGTCCGCCGAGCCGCGACGGTTCCGGCACGCCGCGCGTTACAGCGTCACGACGCCGCGCGCGAGCTCGACCACGCGCCCGGACACGCGGATGCTGCGTTCGGCGGTGACCTCGAGTCCCAGCCGGCACGGTCGGCCGACCGCGTCACCCTGTGCGATCGTGATGCGCTGCGGCAGCGATGCGCCGGTCGCGATCAGCCATCCCCCGAGGTTGGCGCAGGCGGAACCGGTCCCCGGATCCTCGATCACGGCGCCGTGCTTCGGAAAGAAGAACCGCGCGACCATCGCCCGCTCGCCGACGGCGGCCGCCGGACCCGGGGTGACGGGCGCGAAGACGTACGCCATCGCGCGCTGACCGGTGTGTCCATGGCGCAGCAGGAGATCCGCCCGCGGTGCGGCGCGCCGAACGGCGTCCGCGGACGCGAGCGGGATCACGAGCTGCTCCGATCCCGTGTCGACCCAGAGCGGGGGCGCCGCAGTGTCGGGCGCGACGTCGGCCTCGGCGAGACCGAGCATGGCGGCGAGCTCGGCGCGGGTGGCCTCGACGGCGCGAATCCGCGGCGCGTTCGCCTGCAACGTCCAGGTGTCGCCGCGAGCTTCGACCGGGATGACGCCCGCGCTCATCTCCAGGGTCACCGCGTCGCCCGCTTGCGTCAACGCCCGCACGACATGCGCCGTGCCGAGCGTCGGATGACCGGCGAACGGCATCTCGAAGGTCGGCGTGAAGATGCGCACGCGCGCCGTCGCCCGATCCGACGGCAGGATGAACGTGGTCTCCGACAGGTTGAACTGCAGTGCGAGCGCCTGCATCGTCGCGTCGTCGATGCCGCGCGCATCCTCGAACACGGCCAGCGGATTGCCGCCCAGCGTTGTCTCGGCGAACACGTTCAGGATGCGGAAGGCATGAGTCGGCATGGCGATTCCTCAAGCGGGAGCCAGGGTCCGTATCCGGGCGTCGAGCTCGCGCGCGAGCGTCCCGAACGCCGCGTCGGTCAGCGCCGACGGCGCGACGTCGATGGCCTCCGCGACGCGCGGGAAGTTCCTGTCGATCGACCGCGTGTACGCCGGATCGTAGTGCAGCGCGAGGAGCTCGCCGACGAGCGTGTCCCAGTCGCCGGCCTTCGCGGCGTCGGTCCAGCGCTCGATCGTCTTCTTCCCGTGCAGCGGAACGAGGTGTGCGAGCCGCGCGGTCAGCGCGCCATGATCGGCGAGAAAGTGCGCGTACTCGCGCTTGAGCAGCTCGACGCGCAGCGGCTGCGGCAGCGCCAGGCGGATGCACTCGGCAGCGCGCATGGCGGCGAGCAGGGTGTCCGGCAGCTGCACCGTGCCGATCTTCCTGCTCTCGGACTCGACGTAGACCGGGCGCGCCGGGTCGTACCTTGCGAGCGCCGCCACCAGCTGGCTGTCGAAGGACTTCTGCGTCGGCTGCGGATCGATCGGGCAGGTCGCCCAGCAGCGAGCCGCGATGCCGCGCCATCGCTTCGAGGTCGAGCACCTGCGCGCCCTCGCGGTCGAGCGCGGCGATCAGGCGGCTCTTGCCGGAGCCGGTGAGCCCGCAGATGACCTGGTAGCGAAAGCGGCCCGGGAGCGTCGCGAGCTGCGCCGACGACATGCCGCCGGTACGCGCGATAGCCGCCCTCGAGCTGCGCGGCGCGCCAGCCGATCTCGTTCAGCATGTGCGCGAGCGAGCGGCTGCGCTGGCCGCCGCGCCAGCAGTAGACGAGCGGCGCCCAGTCGCGCGGCTTCGCGGCGAACGACGTCTCGAGCATCGTCGCGATGTTGCGCGCGACGAGCGCCGCACCGGCGCGCCGGGCGGCGAACGCCGATTCCTGCGCGTGCATGGTCCCGATGCGCGCGCGCTCGGCGTCGTCGAGCACCGGGTGGCTCGCCGCGCCGGGCAGATGGTCTTCGGCGTACTCGGACGGACTGCGCACGTCGATGCGCTCGGCGAAGTCGCCGAGCGCATCGATGGTCACCTTGCGGTCGCGGCCCGCCGCGGCGCCATCGGTCATCGTCGCGATCCCAGGAGCGGCAGCAATGCCGGCCAGACGTTGTCGAGGAGCAGCGGCTGCGCGGTCGCCGTCGGGTGGATGCGATCGGGCTGGAACATGTCGTTGCGCTCGCCGAAGCCTTCGAAGAAGAAGGGGACGAGCGGCGCCTTGCGCGCCTTCGCGACGCCGGCGAACAGGGCATCGAACTCGCGGACGTAGGCGGCGCCGTAATTCGGCGGCAGCCTCATGCCGACGATGAGCGGCTTCGCGCCGGCATTCTGGACGGCGCGCGACCATCGCGCCGAGATTCTCGCGCGTGGAACCGAGGTTGCCTCCGCGCAGCCCGTCGTTGCCGCCCAGTTCCAGCACGACGATGGCCGGCTTGTGGGCGGCGAGCAGCGCGGGCAGGCGCGCGCGTCCGCCGGCCGTGGTGTCGCCGGTGATGCTCGCGTTGACGACGCGGTGCGGATACCGTTGCGCGGTCAGGCGCGCCGCCAGCAGATCGACCCAGCCGGTGCCCGGCGGGAGGCCGTAGGCAGCGGAGATCGAGTCGCCGACGACGAGCAGGACCGGCGCGCCCGGATCGGCGCGCGCGCACGGCGCCGCGGCGAGCGAGCGTGAACGCCAGTGCGGCGAGGCGGCCGACGAACAGGCGGCGGGCAGGGGTCGAGGACGGGAAGGCCATGGCGCAATCGAGCTGCGATTGTAGAGGCTCGCGGGGTCCGCCGCGAGCGGCACGGTAGAATCCGACTGTTCGACCCACCGCCGCGATGGCCGTTCCTTCGCGCCGGCACGACGTTCTCGCGGTGCAGCGCTTGCAAACCGCGCCGTTGCCCCAACCATCCGTCATTCCATGGCCCAGCCCCTTCTTCGCGCCGCCAATCTCACCAAGATCGTGACCAGCGGCGAGGCGCCGCTGACCATCCTCGACGACGTGGGTTTCGCGATCGATGCGGGCGATGCCGTCGCGATCGTCGGCGCGTCGGGATCGGGAAAGACCACGCTGCTCGGCCTTCTCGCCGGGCTCGACCGGCCCTCCAGCGGCGAGGTCTGGCTCGACGGCAATGCGCTGTCCGGCCTCGACGAGGACGCGCGTGCCGCGCAGCGGCAGCGGCTGCTCGGTTTCGTCTTCCAGTCGTTCCAGCTGCTCCCGGCGCTGACCGCGCTGGAGAACGTGATGCTTCCGCTGGAGCTCGCCGGCACCGCGGACGCCGCGGCCAAGGCCAGGGATTGGCTCGCGCGCGTCGGGCTCGCGAAGCGCACGACGCACTACCCGAAGCAGCTCTCCGGCGGCGAGCAGCAGCGGGTCGCCATCGCGCGCGCGTTCGCCGGCGAGCCCAAGCTGCTGATGGCCGACGAGCCGACCGGCAATCTGGACAATGCCACCGGAGTGGAAGTCGTCGATCTCATGTTCCGGCTCAATCGCGAGCACGGCACGACGCTGCTGCTCGTCACGCACGACGTCGGCCTCGCGCAGCGCTGCGCGCGCCGGCTGTCGCTCGCCGGCGGCCGGCTCGTCGGCGACGAGCGCATCGCGGCACGGTGAAGCGCCGGATGAACACGCTTCGGCTCGCCTTGCGCATGCTCTCGCGCGACTGGCGCGCGGGCGAGCTCACCGTGCTGATCGTGGCGATGGTGCTCGCCGTCGCGAGCATCGGCACCGTCGGCTTCTTCGCGGACCGCGTGAAGGGTGCGCTGTCCCGGCAGGCGAACCTGCTGCTCGGCGCCGATGTGCTGATTTCGGGCGACCGGCCGTTGCCCGAGACCTTCGCGGCCGAAGCGGGCAGGCGCGGTCTCGCCTTCACCCCGGTGCTCAAGTTCAACAGCATGGTGCAGCGTGCGGGAGCCGACGGCGGACGGGCGGTGGCGCCGTGCTCGCGGACGTCAAGGCGGTGGCGCCGGGCTACCCTCTGCGCGGGGCGATCATCGCTCGTCGATCCGGTCAGCGCGAGCGGCGCACCGGCACGCGGCACTCCGCCGCGCGGCGAAGCGTGGCCCGATGCCCGGCTCGCGGCGCGGCTCGGTGTTGCGGCCGGCGATGCGCTTGCGGTCGGCGAGGCGACGCTCACGGTGGGCGCGATCATCCAGCGGGAGCCCGAGGTGGCGAGCGGGCTGCTCGCGCTCGGGCCGCGGCTGCTCATCAACATCGACGATGTTCCGGCCACGAACCTGCTGCAGCCGGGCAATCGCGCGGTCTATCGCCTCCTCGTGGCCGATCTCGTCGGCGCGCGCCGCGCTCGATCCCTACCTCGCGTGGCTGCAGACCGAGCTGAAGCCCGGTCAGCGCATGGAAAACGTGCGCGACCTGCGGCCCGAAGTGCGGCAGACGCTCGAGCGCGCGGAGCAGTTCCTCGGGCTCTCGGCGCTGGTGGCGGTGATCCTTGCCGCGGTCGCGATCGCGCTCGCCGCGTCGCGCTATCTGCGCCGCCATCTCGACACCGCGGCGATGCTCCGCTGCCTGGGCGCGCCGCGGCGGCAGGCGCTCGCGCTGTTCGTGCTGCAGTTCGCGGCGCTCGGCGTCCTCGCGAGCGCTGCCGGCATCGCGCATCGCGCTCGCGGGTCAGGAGCTGCTGGTCAAATTCCTGGCGTCCGTGGCGCCCACCGAATTGCCGGGCCCTGGACTTCTGCCGGCGGTCACGGCATTCGGCACGGGCATTCTGCTGCTGTTCGGCTTTGCCCTGCCGCCGCTGATCGCGCTCGCGAGCGTGCCGCCGCTGCGCGTGTTGCGCCGCGACCTGCCGCGACCGCGACCCGGCGGGGTCGTCGCCTACCTGCTGGGCGCGGGGGTCATCGCGCTCCTGGTCGCCTGGCAGGCGCAGGATGCGAAGGCAGGCGCGATCATGGTCGGCGGCATCGGCGCGCTGCTCGCCGCCGCGGCGCTCGCGGCCTGGATCCTGATCCTGCTGCTGAAGCGCCTGCCCCAGCGCGGCGCGACCTGGCGCTTCGGACTCGCGAACCTGCGCCGCCGCCCGCTCGCCTCGAGCCTGCAGATCGGCGCGCTGGCGCTCGGGTTCATGGCGCTGCTGCTGCTCACCGTCGTGCGCGGCGACCTGATGCAGAACTGGCGCGCGAGCCTGCCGCCGGATGCGCCGAACCATTTCGTCGTCAACGTGCTCCCCGACCAGATCGACGGCGTGCGCGCCGCGTTGAAGTCGGTGACGGGCTCGGACACGACCCTCTATCCGATGATCCGCGGCCGGCTGGTCGAGGTCAACGGCACGCGGCTCGACACCGCCCAGTACACCGACGCGCGGGCGCGACGGCTCGCCGAGCGCGAGTTCAACCTGTCGTGGGCGTCCGAGCTGCCGACGACCAATCGCATCGTCGCCGGCAAATGGTTCGACGGCGCCACGGGTCCGGCGGCCGGCATCTCGATGGAGCAGGGCATCGCGGAGTCGCTGCGCCTGAAGCTCGGCGACACGCTGACCTTCGACATCGCCGGCATGCCGGTGAGCGCCGCCATCACGAGCCTGCGCAAGGTGGACTGGGACAGCTTCCGCCCGAACTTCTTCACGCTGTTCGCGCCGGGCGTGCTGGAATCGATGCCGCAGACGCATCTCGGCGCGGTCCGCCTGCCCGAAGGCCCGCAGTCGGCGGCGTGGCTGTCGGAGCTGGTGCAGCAGTACCCGAACGTGCTGGCGATCGACGTCGGCGAGATCATGCGGCAGGTGCAGACGATCATCGAGCAGGTGGCCAAGGCGGTCGAGTTCGTGTTCCTGTTCACGCTCGCTGGGCGGACTCCTCGTGCTGCAGGCGGCGATTGCCGCGACGCAGGACGAGCGCCGGTTCGATGCCGCGATCCTGCGCACGCTCGGCGCGTCGCGGGCACAGCTCGCCGCCGCGCAGAACGCCGAGTTCCTGGTGCTGGGCGCGCTGGCGGGGACGCTGGCGGCGGGCGGCGCGACGGCGCTGGGCTATGTGCTGTCGGACCGGGTGTTCCAGATTCCGTTTTCGGCCAATCCGATGGTGTGGCTCTACGGCGTGGGCGGCGGCGCGCTCGTCGTGACGCTTGCCGGCTGGCTCGGCACGCGCGGCACGATGCGACAGCCGCCGCTCGCGGTGATCCGGCAGCTGGGTTAGGGCACGAATCCCGTTTCTCGAGGTCTGTCCCCCGACCACACTATTTCCCCGCCAGCACCGACTCGCGCGAGAAGAGCCGCGCCACGGCCAGCAGCGCCGCGAGCGTCAGCAGCCCCGGGACGACGCAGGACTGCAGCAGCTCGACCCACGGCAGCGCTTCTCCGCGCAGCGCGCGCGAGAGGAGCGCGTACTGGCCGGATACGGGAACCCAGGTCAGCCATGCCGGCTCCTTCTTCTGCAGGAACATCTGCACGATCGGCAGCAGCGACACGGCGAACAGCAGCACGGACAGGTTGGACTGCGCCTCCTTGAACGTGCGGCCGCGGCAGCCGACGTAGAGCAGGATCGCCGGCATCAGCAGGATCAGCGGGATCAGCGCGACGACGAAGCGGCCGAGCTCGGCCAGCCCGAACAGGAAGGGAATGCCCACGGCCGGCAGCGGCGCGAAGCGCAGCGTGAGATAGAAACCCGACAGCGTCAGGACCACGGCGGCGGCGTTGAGCAGCGACACGGCCAGCCATTTGCCCGTCGCGAGCTCCAGCGGTGCCACGGGTGTGGTCAGCAGCGGCTCGAGCGAGGCGCGCTCGCGCTCGCCCGCCGTCGTGTCGAGCGCGGCGGCCATGCCGCCCATCACCGCGGCAAAGAGCCCGTAGAACGCGATGAGAAAGAGCACGAGCGCGCCGGAGCTCTGCGGCGTGGCGAGATCGCGCGACTCGACGCTGAGCGGATTCGCGACGTCCGGCGCGATGCCGCGCAGGATCAGCCGGCTGCGTCCCCATTCGCGATTGAACGCGCGCAACAGCGCCTCGACCTCGGCGATGGATGCGCGCGCCCGGTCGCGCGAACGGTCGTAGGCGAGGCGGACCGTGCCCGGGCGGCCCTGCGCGACATCGTCGGCGAACGCGGCGTCGACCTCGAGCACGACGTCGAGGTCGCCGCTCCTGATCATGTCCTCGAAGTCCTTCGGGGCGGGTGTGAGCGTCAGCTGCTGCCGCTCGAGAAACGCCATGAGTGCCGGCGCGCGCTCCATGCCGGCGACGGGCAGCGTCAGCTCCCGCGTCTTGTCCGCCTGGCGCGCGATCAGGTTCAGCACCAGCAGCATCAGCACGGGACCCGCGACGATGGCCGTCACGAGCGTCACCAGCATCGTGCGGCGATCGCGGAAGAGGTCGACGATCTCCTTGCGCGCGACCACGGCGATGCGCGCCAGCGCCGATCCGTTGCGCGCGGCGTCCTTCACGCGGCCAGGCCCTCGCCCGAGCCCAGCAGCCGGACGAAGGCCTCTTCGAGCGAGCTTTCACCCGACTGCGCGAGCAGCTCGGTGGCGGTTCCGGTCGCGACGACGCGTCCGCGGCCGAGGATCACGATCGAATCGCACAGCGCCGAGACTTCCTGCATCACGTGCGAGCTGAAGAGCAGGCACTTGCCGTTCGCGCGCAAGGTCGCGCAGCAGGTCGCGCAGCGCGCGAATGCTCATGATGTCGAGACCGTTGGTGGGCTCGTCGAGCAGGATGGTCTGCGGGTCGTGCACGAGCGCGCGCGCGATCGCCACCTTCATCCGCTCGCCCTGCGAAAAGCCCTGCGCGCGGCGGTCGGCGATGCCGGCGATGCCCAGCGCGCCGACGAGCTCGTCGATCCGCGCATCGAGCGCGGCGCCGGACAGGCCGTGCAATGCGCCGTAGTAGCGGATGTTCTCCCGGGCGGTAAGACGCGGGTAGAGCCCGCGCGCGTCGGACAGCACGCCGATGCGCCGGCGCACGGCGTAGCGGTCGCGCACGACGTCGTGCCCTTCGATGCTCGCGCTGCCGGCATCCGGGATCATCAGCGTCGCCAGCATCCGCAGCAGCGTGGTCTTGCCGGCGCCGTTCGGGCCGAGCAGACCGGTGATCTCGCCGTCGGCGGCCGTGAACGAGACGCCGTCGACCGCGCGCACTTCGCGGCGCCGGCCGAAGGCCTTCGCCAGGTTTTCGACGACGATCACGAGCGCGCCCCGAGACGGTCGGGCCAGAGCGGCGGCCGCGAGCTCTTCTCGAAATGTTCGACGCACGACGCGGGAAGCGTGGCGAATGTCGGATCGTCGATGAACGCCGCGATGAGCCGCGGTCCGCAGGCGTGCGGCGACACGATGTGACCGTAGCCGCGCGCGACGATGTGGCGGCTCGCCGGCAGCGTCTTCGCGACTTCGGCGCCGTTGGCGGGCGGCGTGACCGGGTCGAGCCCGCCGGAGAGGATCAGCACCGGCACGTCGCTCGCAACCGGTGTCGTCGCGTCGGCGGGACTCGCCCCCTTCGGCCAACTCTGCGCAGACCGCGAGCGCCCGCTCGGCCAGCGCCTTCGTGCGCAGACCCGCCAGCGTGCTCGCGGCGTCGGCCGGCGAGACGCGCGGGATGTCCTCCGCGCAGGTGACCGAGTAGTGCAGCGCGGTGTTCGACTGCTCGTCGAGATCGGCCGTCACGAGCATCGCGCCGGCGTACAGCGGGCCGAAGTCGCCCGCCGCGGCGCGGCCGATCACTTCCGGCAGGAGCGCCGCGAGCTCCGGCGCGTAGGTGAACGGCTGCAGCGCGCCGATCACGTGGTCGAACGTCAGGTGCAGCGTCAGCGCCTCGCCGGTGCGCGGATCCGTCAGCGCGACGTCCCGCCCTTGCGGACCCAGCCGGTCGCGGATCGTGTCGAGCGTGGCGGCAAGGTCGGGATGCGCGGCGGCGCAAGGCGGCGATTGCGCGCAGGCGTCGAACACCGCGTTCAGCGCGATCTCGCGCGACGGCCAGACGTCGAGGGTCGTTCTCATCGCGGGCGAGGCGACGCCGTCGAGCACGACGCTGCGCACGCGGTCCGGATGCCGGCGCAGGTATTCCTGCGCCACGCGCGTTCCGTACGAGCCGCCCCACAGGTTGATCCTCGCGTAGCCCAGCGCGGCGCGCACGGCGTCGAGGTCGGCGACCCATGCGGCCGTCGTGTATTGCGCGGCGTCGATGCCCTGCGCGGCGAGCTCCCTGGCGCAGGCGGCCGCCTTGGGACCGGGATCGAAGTCCAGCGCCGTCTGCAGGTCGCGCGTCGGGCTTGAACGCCGCGCAGACGAGCGGCGACGAGCGGCCCGGTGCCGCGCTGGTCGACGAGCACGATGTCGCGATCCTTGCGCACGCCGGTCAACGCCGCGGCGAACGGCCCCAGGAAGCTCGCGGCCTGGCCGGGGCCGCCGGCGAGAATGAACAGCGGATCCGCGCGCGGATGCAGCGTGTTGGCCGGCAGCACCGCGATCGCCAGGCTGATCCTGCGGCCATCGGGCTTGTCGCGATTCTCGGGCACTTCGAGCGTGCCGCATTGCGCGGCGAGCGGGAGCTTCGGCAGCCGGCATTCGGCGAAGCGCGATCGTCGCGCGCGGGCGCGGCGTCGCCGCCACAGCCGGCGAGCGCCGATGGCGAGCCCGGCGAGGACGATCGATGCAAGACGGGTGGCGGTCATCGCGGCGGATGTTAGCAGAGCCGCGCACGCCGCGCCCGCACGGCGCACCCGATGGGCGCCGTGCCGCCTCGCTATACTGGCCGCATTGCTCCACGTGCCCCTGGCGCCTCCACCATGACCACGCGCGACCTCGAACCCGGCATCGTCACGGACCTCACGAATCGCCTGACCTACGCGGGCTACCTTCGGCTCGACCGGCTCCTGACCGCGCAGGAGCCGCTCTCGGGCGGCCCGGGCGCGCCGCCGCGGCACGACGAGCTGCTGTTCATCATCCAGCACCAGACCTCCGAGCTGTGGCTGAAGCTGATGATCCACGAGCTCAAGGCGGCGATCGCGTTCGTGCGCGAGGACCGGCTCGACGCGTGCTTCAAGATCCTCGCGCGGGTGAAGCTGATCCAGAAGCAGCTCTTCGAGCAGTGGGCGGTGCTGGAAACGCTGACGCCGTCCGAGTACGAGGCGTTCCGTCCGGCGCTCGGCACGTCGTCGGGCTTCCAGTCCGCGCAGTACCGCGCGCTCGAGTTCCTGCTCGGCAACAAGCAGGCGGCGATGGTCGACGTGTTCCGCTACGACGCCGCGATCCACGCCGAGCTGTCGGCGCTGCTGCATGCGCCGAGCCTCTACGACGAATACCTGCGCCATCTCGCGCGGCGCGGGCTGCCGGTGCCCGCGCGCTGCACCGAGCGCGACTGGTCGCAGCCGTATGCGCGCGATCCCGATCTCGTCGCCGGCGTTCAAGATCATCTACGACGATCCCGAGCGGTGGTGGGACGCCTACGAGATGGCGGAGAAGCTCGTCGATGTCGAGGAGTCGTTCCAGCTCTGGCGCTTCCGCCACATGAAGACGGTGGAACGGACGATCGGCCACAAGACGGGAACGGGCGGATCGTCGGGCGTCGGCTTTCTCAAGCGCGCGCTCGACCACACGTTCTTCCCGGAGCTGATCGACGTGCGCACGCTGATCGGCGCGAAGGCGAAGTGATGACGGCGCAACCGGAACCGGCACCGGCCGCCATCGCCGCGCTCGGGCCCGGCGGGCTGACCGAAGCCGGTGTGCGCGCGCACATCGCGCCGCTCTTCTCGCGCGTGCTCGACGCGCAGCGCGGCCGCATCTACCTCGCCAACCACTCGCTCGGGCGCCCGCTCGACGCGACCGAAGCACGATGTGCGCGAGGGACTCGCGCTGTGGTACGCGCGGCTGGGCGGCGCGTGGGACGCGTGGGGAGCCGAGATGGACGGCCTACCGTGCACGGCTCGCCGCGCTCACCGGCGCGCCGCGCCCCGATTGCATCGTGCCGAAGACGAGCGCGGGGCAGGGCCTGCGCGCGGTGCTCAACACCTACGATCGCGTGCCGCGCGTCGTCGCCACGCGCGGCGAGTTCGATTCGCTCGACGTGATCCTGCGCGAGTACGCGCGCCGAGGGCGCATCTCGCTCGCGTTCGTCGAGCCGCGCGCCGACGGCGACTTCGCGGCCGAAGACATCATTGCCGCGATCGCGCCGGACACCGATCTCGTCGTCGTGTCGCAGGTGATGTTCCAGACCGGCCAGATCGTGCCGGAGCTGCCGGCCATCGTCGCTGCGCGCCCATGCGGCCGGGCGCGCGGGTGCTGCTCGACGTCTATCACTCGCTCGGCGTGTTTCCGGTCGATGTCGGAGCGCTCGGCGTCGATTTCGCGGTGGGCGGCAGCTACAAGTACCTGCGCGGCGGCCCGGGCGCGTGCTTCCTCTACGTCGCGCCGCGCCATCTCGACGCGGGCCTCGCCACGCTCGACATCGGCTGGTTCGCGAAGGAGTCGCCGTTCTCCTACGCCCGACCGGATCCGCCGCGCTACGCCGCCGGCGGCGACGCGTGGCTCGAATCGACGCCGGCGGTGCTGCCGTTCTACCAGGCGCGCGCGGGGCAGGTGTTCACGCAGGCGATCGGCGTCGCGCGGCTGCGCGAGCACTCGCTCGCAAATGCAGCGGCGGCTGGTCGCGCTGCTGGCCGAGCACGGGATCGCGCGCGCGGGGGGGCAGCGGAGCGCGGCGCCTTCGTCGTCGTTCGCCACCGCGACGCCCGGGCGTGGTCGGCGGCGCTCGATGCGCGCGGGATCGCGACGGACGCCCGCGGCGAATGGCTGCGCCTTACCCCCGACGTGCTGACGACCGACGCCGAGCTCGAGGCCGCGGCCACCGCGCTCGCGGAAATCGCGAAGCGCGGCAATCCTTCCGCTAGCCGGCGTTGCGGGTGATGAAGGTCACCAGCGCGATCAGCGCCAGCACGAACGCCAGGCCCGACAGCAGGCCGACGATCACCACGTGCAGCGGCTTGATCGTCACGGTGTCCTGCTGCATGTGCCGTCCCTTGCGGACGCCGAAGAAGCTCCAGAACACCGCGCCCGCGACCTGCATGAACGTCGCCGGCTTCGGTGCGGCGGGAGGCGGCGACAGGCGCAGGCGCCGGGGGCGGGGCTTCAGGCGGATGCACGCGGGTCACCATCAAGGGGCGAAAACATGGGGAAATGGTAGCACCCGCGGCGATCGCGACCCCTGGCAACCCGCTCCGGCGGACCCGGTCCGGCGCTTGAATCGGCCCGGCAAGACCCCATTTGCGACTGTAGTCATTACCGGGGACATGACCATGCGCTTCGACAAACTGACGACCAAATTCCAGCAGGCGCTGGCCGACGCCCAGAGCAAGGCGCTCGGCAACGACAACGGCTTCATCGAGCCGCAGCACCTCGTGGCCGCGATGCTGGAGCAGGAAGACGGCGGGACGGCGTCGCTCCTCTCCCGCGCCGGTGTCGCCGTGCCGAAGCTCAAGGGCGCGCTGGCCAAGGCCATCGAGCGGCTGCCCAAGGTCGAGGGCCAGGGCGGGGAGATCGGGGTCTCGCGCGACCTTGGCAACCTGCTCAACCTCGCCGACAAGGAAGCCACCAAGCGGGGCGACCAGTTCATCGCGAGCGAGCTCTTCCTGCTGGCGCTGGCGGACGACAAGGGCGACACCGGCCGGCTACTGAAGGACGCCGGGCTCACGCGCAAGGCGCTGGAGACCGCGATCGAGGCGGTGCGGGGCGGGGCGGGCGTGGACTCGCAGGAAGCCGAGGGCCAGCGCGAGGCGCTGAAGAAGTACACGATCGACCTCACCGACCGCGCCCGCGAAGGCAAGCTCGACCCCGTGATCGGCCGCGACGACGAGATCCGCCGCACGATCCAGATCCTGCAGCGGCGCACCAAGAACAACCCGGTGCTGATCGGCGAGCCCGGCGTGGGCAAGACCGCGATCGTCGAAGGGCTCGCCCAGCGCATCGTCAACGGCGAGGTGCCCGAGACGCTGAAGGGCAAGCGCGTGCTGTCGCTCGACATGGCGGCGCTCCTCGCCGGCGCCAAGTATCGCGGCGAGTTCGAGGAGCGCCTCAAGGCCGTGCTGAAGGACATCGCCGCCGATGCGGGGCAGACGATCGTCTTCATCGACGAGCTGCACACGATGGTCGGCGCCGGCAAGGCCGAAGGCGCGATCGACGCCGGCAACATGCTGAAGCCGGCGCTCGCCCGCGGCGAGCTCCATTGCGTCGGCGCGACGACGCTCGACGAGTACCGCAAGTACGTCGAGAAGGACGCGGCGCTGGAACGCCGCTTCCAGAAGGTGCTGGTCGACGAGCCTTCGGTCGAGTCGACGATCGCCATCCTGCGCGGGCTGCAGGAGCGCTACGAGATCCACCACGGCGTCGACATCACCGACCCGGCGATCGTCGCCGCGGCGGAGCTCTCGCACCGCTACATCACCGACCGCTTCCTGCCGGACAAGGCGATCGACCTGATCGACGAGGCGGCGGCGCGCATCCGGATGGAGATCGACTCCAAGCCCGAGGCGATGGACAAGCTCGACCGCCGGCTGATCCAGTTGAAGATCGAGCGCGAGGCGGTCAAGAAGGAAACCGACGAGGCGTCGAAGAAGCGGCTCGGCCTGATCGAGCAGGAGATCGCGAAGCTCGAGCGCGAGTACTCGGACTTCGACGAGGTCTGGCAGTCGGAGAAGGCGAACGTCGCCGGCGCGCAGCACATCAAGGAGGAGATCGACAAGGTCAAGCTGCAGATGGAGGAGGCGCGCCGCAAGGGCGACTGGCAGCAGATGTCGGAGCTCCAGTACGGCAAGCTGCCGCAGCTCGAGGCGCAGCTCAAGAAGGCCGACAGGAAGCCGGCGAAGGGCGAGGCGAAGAAGCCGCAGCTGCTGCGCACCGAGGTCGGCGCCGAGGAAATCGCCGAGGTCGTGTCGCGCGCGACGGGCATCCCGGTGTCCAAGATGATGCAGGGCGAGCGCGACAAGCTGCTGCACATCGAGGACGCGCTGCACCGGCGCGTGGTCGGCCAGAACGAGGCGGTGCGCCTGGTGGCGGACGCCATCCGGCGCTCGCGCTCGGGGCTCTCCGATCCGAACCGCCCGTACGGCTCGTTCCTGTTCCTCGGCCCGACGGGCGTGGGCAAGACCGAGCTGTGCAAGGCGCTCGCCGAATTCCTGTTCGACTCCGAGCAGCATCTCGTCCGCATCGACATGTCGGAGTTCCAGGAGCGCCATTCGGTCGCGCGGCTGATCGGCGCGCCGCCCGGCTACGTCGGCTACGAGGAGGGCGGCTATCTGACCGAGCTGGTGCGCCGCAAGCCCTACAGCGTGATCCTGCTCGACGAGGTCGAGAAGGCGCATCCGGACGTGTTCAACGTGCTGCTGCAGGTGCTCGACGACGGCCGGATGACCGACGGGCAGGGCCGCACCGTCGACTTCAAGAACACGGTGATCGTGATGACGTCGAACCTCGGCTCGCACAAGATCCAGCAGATGACCGACGCCGGCGACGGACGAGGCGCTGATCAAGATCGCGGTGCTGGCCGAGGTCAAGGCGAGCTTCCGGCCGGAATTCGTGAACCGGATCGACGAGATCGTCGTGTTCCATCCGCTGGGCGAGGCCCAGATCGCCGACATCGCGAAGATCCAGCTGAAGGCGCTGGAGGCGCGGCTGGCGAAGCTCGAGATCCGGCTCACGGTGTCCGACGCGGCGCTGAAGGCCGTGGCGGCGGCCGGCTTCGATCCGGTCTACGGCGCGCGGCCGTTGAAGCGCGCGATCCAGCAGCAGATCGAGAATCCGCTGGCGAAGGAGCTGCTCGCCGGCAAGTACGCGCCGGGCGACGCGGTCAAGGTCGGCGCGGCCGGCGGCGAGATCACGTTCGCCAAGGGCTGAGCGCGGGCGGGCGACGGGATCAGCGGCCCCCCGGCGCGTAGAATGCGACGCTCGTCGACGACGTCGCGAGCCGGTCACGCCTCCGGAACGGCGTTCCCCCGCGTGGGCACGCGCCGTCGACCAGGCTTCGGCCTGGGTCGAGCGCTTCGCGCCGCTGGTCGCGGCCGGCGCCCGGGTGCTGGATCTCGCCTGCGGCTACGGCCGTCACGCGCGCTTCTTTGCCGCCCGCGGCGCCCGCGTGCTCGCGGTCGATCGCGACGCGGCCGCGCTGGCGACGCTCGCCGGGGAGGAGCGCATCGCGACGCGTGCGCTCGATCTCGAGGCCGGGGGCTGGCCGCTGCCGGGCGAGCGGTTCGACGCCATCGTCGTCGCGAACTACCTGCACCGGCCGCTGTTCCCGTTCCTGCTTGCCGCGCTGGCGGAGGACGGCGTGCTGATCTACGAGACCTTCGCCCGCGGCAACGAAGCCTACGGCCGGCCGGCGAATCCGGATTTCCTGCTGGAGCGTGGCGAGCTGCTGCAACTCGCGGCTCGCGGCCTGACCGTCGTCGCGTTCGAGCAGGGCGTCGTCTCCGCGCCGGAACCCGGCGCCGTCTTGCAACGCCTTGCCGCCGTCGGCCCCGGCCGTCCGTGGCCCCCGGCGCTGCCGGGCGGATGACCTTCGACGCCAACCGACGGGCCGACGGGATTCGAATGGAGTAAAATCGCTCTTTTTCCGCGGTGCTTCCTCCATGTTGACCGGTAGTCTCGTCGCGATCGCGACGCCGATGGGCAAGGGCGGCTCGCTCGATCTTCCCGTGCTCGGCAAGCTGATCGACTTCCATGTCGCCAACGGCACGGCCGGCATCGTCGCCGTCGGCACCACGGGCGAATCGCCCACTGTCGATTTCGACGAGCACTGCCTGCTGATCAAGGCGGCGGTGCAGCATGCCCGCGGGCGCATTCCGATCGTAGCCGGCACGGGTGCGAATTCCACGTCGGAGGCCATCGCGCTCACGGCCTACGCGAAGGAGGCGGGCGCGCACAGCTGCCTCTCCGTCGTCCCCTACTACAACAAGCCGACGCAGGAAGGGCTGTATCGGCACTTTCGCGCGATTGCCGAGAAGGTCGACCTGCCGCTCATCCTCTACAACGTGCCGGGCCGCACGGTCGCCGACCTCGCCAACGACACGGTGTTGCGCCTGGCGCAGGTTCCGGGCATCGTCGGCATCAAGGACGCCACCGCGGACCTCGGCCGCGGCAGCGAGCTCGTCAAGGCGCTGGCTGCGGCGAAGAGGCGCGACTTCGCCGTCTACAGCGGCGACGACATCACGGGACTCCCGCTGCTGCTGATGGGCGGACATGGCGTGATCTCGGTCACCGCCAACGTGGCGCCGAAGCTGATGGCCGAGATGTGCAAGGCAGCGCTCGCCGGCGACATCGCCGCGGCGCGCGAGCGCAACGATCGCCTGCTCTCGCTGCACCGGTGGCTGTTCGTCGAGGCGAATCCGATTCCCGTGAAGTGGGCGCTGGCGGAAATGGGCATGATCGAAAACGAGCTGCGGCTGCCGCTGGTGCCGCTATCTTCCAGGCACTTCGAGGCGGTCCGCGCCGCGTTGCGCGAAGCGGGGTGCGTATGACGACGTCGAAGGTGCCAGGCATGTTGCACGCGAACTCACGGGCGCCGCTGCGCGCGCTCGCCGCCATCGCCGTCGGCCTCGCGCTCGCGAGCTGCGAATCGTCCACGACGTCGCTCACGAAGCGCATCGATTACAAGTCCGAATCGCGCGCCCCGGCGCTCGAGCTGCCGCCCGACCTCGCGGCTCCGCAGTACGACGACCGCTACACGGTGACGACCGCGTCCGGTCTCGCGGCGCAGGGCGCCAATCGCCCGCGCGCGCGTCGAGGGGATCGCGGTCAACGCGACGCCGGAAGCGCGCATCGTGCGCGGCGGCACCGAGCGCTGGCTCGTGGTCAGGACCACGCCCCAGGACGCCTGGAACACGCTGCGCAAGTTCTGGATCGACACGGGCTTCGTGCTGGCGGTCGAGCAACCGACACTCGGCATCATGGAAACCGATTGGGCGGAGAATCGCGCCGGCATGCCGAGCGATTTCCTGCAGAACACGATCGGCAAGATCGCGGACGTCTTCGCGTCGACCTACAAGCGCGACAAGTTCCGCACGCGGCTCGAAGTGGGCACCGAGCCGGGCACGGTCGACATCTACATCTCGCACCGCGGGGCCGAGCAGGTGCCGACCACCTACATCGACAACAAGCCCAGTTCGCCGGCGGCGTTCGTGTGGGCGGTCTCGCCGCCGAACCCCGGTCTCGAAGCCGAGATGCTGGGACGCGTGATGGTGCGTTTCGGAACGCCCGCTCCGGCCGCCGCGGCGGCGCTGCAGGCGGCGGCCGCCAGTCCGGGGCCCGACCGCGCACGCCTGGAGAAGGAGGCGAATGGCGCCTACCAACTCGTCGTCGACGATGGCTTCGACCGTGCGTGGCGCCGCGTCGGCCTCGCGCTCGACCGTGTCGGCTTCACCGTGGTCGACCGCGACCGGTCCAAGGGCACGTATTTCGTGCGGTATGCCGACCCCGACACCGACGGCGCCAAGAAGGAAAAAGGCCTTCTCGACAAGCTCCAGTTCTGGAAGACCGACGTCGAGAAGGTGGAGCAGTACCGGATCACCGTGGCGGAGGCCAACCCGCGCAGCCTGGTGACCGTGCAGGACCCGAACGGCGCCGCCGACAAGACCGCGACCGGCGAGAAGATCCTCTCGCTTCTGCGCGATCAGCTCAAGTAACGGCGCGGCGCGCATGCGCTTCGCGTCATTGGGCAGCGGCAGCGAAGGCAACGGCCTCGTCGTCGAGTCGGGCGGCACGCGCGTCCTGATCGATTGCGGATTCGGTGTTCGCGGCGCGGCCACCCGCCTGGGTCGGCTCGGGCTCGCGCCGTCGTCGATCACGGCGATTCTCGTCACCCACGAGCACTCCGACCACGTCGGCGGAGTGCCCGCGTTTGCGGCACGCCACCGCATCCCGGTCTGGGCCACGTTCGGCACGCTCGCCGCGGTCTCGGAACGGTTCGAGGGCATGCCGCGCGTCTACGGCTTCGACAGCCACGACCGGTTCGCGATCGACGCGCTGGAGATCGTGCCGGTGCCGGTTCCGCACGACGCGCGCGAGCCCGTGCAGTACGTCGTGGGCGACGGCGCACATCGCGTCGGGGTATTGACCGACCTCGGCGTGTCGACCGTCCACGTGGAAGCGTGCCTGTCCGGCTGCGACGCGCTGGTGCTCGAATGCAATCATGACCTCGACCTGCTGGAGAACGGCGACTATCCCTATCCGCTGAAGCAGAGGATCGCCGGGCGTCTCGGCCACCTGCACAACGAGGCTGCCGCGGACATCCTGGCGAGCATCGACACCTCGGGTCTGAAGCACATCATCGCCGCGCATCTGTCGAAGCAGAACAACACGCCCGAGTTGGCGCGGACCGCACTCTCCGCGGCGCTGGGCTGTGCGCCGGACTGGATCGGCATCGCCGACCAGGCCGCCGGCTTCGACTGGCGCGAGATGTAACGCGGGCCGACCACGTTCGGAAAGCGTGGTCCCTTTCCATCTGGGGGAGAAGGCAATGGAACTGCGGCAGGAGCTCTACAAGGGAAAAGCCAAGACGGTCTACGCGACCGACGATCCGCACTGCCTCGTCATGCATTATCGCGACGACGTGTCGGCGTTCGACGGCGTCAAGCTCGCCAAGCTGCCGCAGAAGGGGGAGACCAACAACAAGATCAACGCGTACGTGATGGGCCGGCTCGCCGCGGCCGGCATTCCGACGCATTTCATCCGGCTGCTGAACGAGCGCGAATCGCTGGTGAAGGCGATGAAGATGATCCCGGTCGAGTGCGTCGTGCGCAACGTCTGCGCGGGATCGATGGCCAAGCGCTACGGCATTGCGGAGGGCACGAAGCTCGTCGAGCCCATTTTCGAGTTCTTCCTCAAGAGCGATGCGCTCCACGATCCGCTTTGCAACGAGGACCATGTCCGGGTGCTGGGCTGGGCGAGCGCCGAGGAAATCGCGCAGATGAAGGCGCTCACCCACGACGTCAACGCGGTGCTGCGCCCGATGTTCGCCAACGCCGGCATCGACCTCGTCGACTACAAGCTCGAATTCGGGCATCCGGTTGGCGAACCCGGCTCGCCCCTGATGCTGGGCGACGAGTTCACGCCGGACGGCTGCCGGCTGTGGGATGCGAAGACCGGCGAGAAGCTCGACAAGGACCGTTTCCGGCGCGATCTCGGCAGCGTGATCGAGCACTACCGCGAAGTGGCGCGGCGCATCGGGGCGCCGTTGTAGCGGCCGCGCCCAGCCTTGCAGGAAAAAGCCGACCCAAAGGCCGGCTTTTTTTGCACCGAAACAGGACGGCTTACTTCTTCGGGGCGGCATCCTTTGGCGGCTCGGCCGCAGGCGCGGGTGCAGCCGTTGGGGCCGGGGCCGGCGCGGGTGCAGCCGTCGGGGCCGGGGCCGGAGCAGGCGCGGCGGCGGGTGCAGGCGCCGCGGACTTCGCGGGTTCGGCCGGCTTCTGTTGGCCGCAAGCGGTCAGTGCGAGCGTGATGGCGGCGGCGAGGATGAGCGACTTGTTCATGGTTCGTTTCCTTACGCTAGAGTCGGAAAAATCGTTCTTGGATCGGCAACCGTGAGCGCGCGAGGCAAAAACAACACCACCGTCGCGTGGACCAGCAACCGTACCCGTATTATACAAGATTGCCTATAAAATTCAAAGAGATTGTGCGCTGCACCAAGAATTGGGTCGGCGCCGGTCCTGCCCTCAGAGCCCAAGCACCGTCGGCGTCACGCCAGGCTCGGAACTTTCGCTGATCGCATCGAAACGAGTGACGAGCGGTTGGGCCCCGACGGGGTCGCCGATCGACAACGCCGCGCGCGGCTGGGAGACATGAAACCGGTGCAGGAAATGGACGCCGTCGACGATCAGCAATGGATCCATCGCCTGGCGTGCGTCCTGGCCGGTGCGGCGTATCGCGATGGCGTGCCCGTGGTATTTCAGGAGGTTCAGAAGCCTCGGACAGGACCGCTCGATCCAACCCGTGTCGTGGACGACGATCTCGACCTTTGCCGCCGGGTTCGACCGCAGGAACGCGCTGATCGTCTCGGCGCGCACTGCGTTGTTCCAGCCCATGCCGGACAGATCGACGTCGAACACGCGGATCGAATGTTTCGCGATCCCGAGGAGCGTATCGATCGCGGCGACCTGCGCGGCAATGGTCGCGAGTGCTTCCCGCCGTGGCAACGGATCGGCGGACATGCCGGCGTCAGGTGGTGTCGGCGTGGACGTAACCATCACGATACCAATTGTAGAGAATCTTGGCCGACTCCGGGGGCATGCCCACGGCCCGGCGCGGCGCGAGCGAACGATTGTTGGCCAGCTGCCGCAGGGTCTCACTGCCCACGGGCGGCCAGCGCAAGGCGGTGCCATTGATGAAAAGGTGGGTCGAGTCGTAGAGCAGCTGCGTGCGCGTGTCCAGGCGCACGCCGTGCTTCGCCGTCCGGGCCCGGAACGCGGCCTGCAACAGTGCCCGCCGGGGCGGAACGAAATAGACGTGCGGCTTCGGTTCCGAAAGCCAGCAGCCGAGGAAACGCGCAACGGTCGTCCGGTCCCAGGCAATGCCCCGCAGCATTCGCGCGCAGCGTCGGCGCATCGCCGAGCCGATCTCGGCGGGCGCGCGGACAGGCGCGAGGTCGGGGTCGGCGTAGCGACCGGGCAGGTCGAGCTCGTCGCGCAGGAAGTCCAGGAAGGCCGCGCCGAGCTCGGTCGCGCCCGCTGCGCGAAACCCGATCGAGTAGGTCGTGCAGGCATCGATGGCCACGCCGTCGTGGGCGTATTCGGGCGGCAGGTAGAGGATGTCGCCCGGCGCCAGCACTTCGTCGTGCGAGGGCAGGAACCGGCGCAGGATCTTCAATGGCAGCCGCGGCCTCAGCGCGTGGCTCTCCTGGCGGCCGTAGCGCCAGCGGCGACGCCCGAAGCCCTGCAGCAGGAAGACATCGTACGAATCGAGGTGCGGGCCGACACCCCCGCCGGGTGCGGCGTAGCTCACCATCAGGTCGTCCAGGCGCGCGTAGGGCAGAAACGAAAAGCGGCGCAGCAGCGCGTCGCCCGCCGGATCGACGAGATTCACACCCTGGACGAGCAGCGTCCAGTCGCGCGCGGGCAGCGATTTGAAATCGGCGCGGCGCAACGGTCCATGGGTGAGCGACCAATGCGCGCCGTCGCGCACGAGAAGCCGCGACTCGACGTCGTCGCGCCGTGCGAGCGCGAAAAGTTCCGTTGCGCTGAAAAGCCCCGTGAAGCCGGCGATCGCCCCGCGCACCAGCAACGGCTTCTTTTGCCAGTGGCGCCGCAGGAATGTCGCCGTGGCCAGCCCTCCCAACGGCGCGGCGGGAGCACGGGTTCGACCGTGCGCAGGGGACCCAGCCATCTGCCGATTATAGCGAGGCGCCGGCGATGCGCTGCGCTACAATGGCAACCGCTCTCGCGGGCCGACCGTGCCTGCAGCGCAGCGCGCTCGTTCCCCCAGCCTCTCCTTCTTATCCCCCACGGTTTAACCATGAACATCTTCGCCAACACCGTCGTCACGCTGACGTTCGAGCTCTTCGACGCCGACGGCGTACTGCTCGAGTCCACGGACGAGCCGATCACGTATCTTCACGGCGGCCATTCCGGCATGCTGCCCAAGCTCGAGGACGCTCTCAATCTGAAGAAGGCCGGCGACGCGGTGTCCGTCGACGTCGAGCCGGAAGACGGATTCGGCGACTACGATCCCGAGCTCGTCAAGCTGGAGACGGCCGACCGGCTGCCGCCGGAGATCGAGGTCGGCATGCAGTTCGAGGCGCACACGAGCGCCAATGAGGAGCACGGCAGCGGCATGGTGTTCACGGTCACCGACATCGCGGACGGCAAGGTCGTCCTGGACGGCAATCACCCGTGGGCCGGCAAGCGGTTGCGCTTCGACTGCCAGATTCTCGAAGTGCGCGCGGCAACCGCCGAGGAGGTCGAGCACGGGCATGTGCACGGCGCCGGTGGGCACCACCACTGACGGTGAACGAGAGACCCCCACGCTCGCGTTGCTCGCTGCCCCCCGAGGGGGCGCATAGTGCCCTTCGGGCGGCCGGGCGGGCACTAGCGCTGGAGCAGCTTGCGCAGTTCGTAGAGCGCGGCCAGGGCATCGCGCGGGGTCATTGCATCGGGATCGAGCGATGCGAGTTGTGCCGCCACGGCTTCGGCCTCGGGTGGTGCCGTGGGTAGCTCCGGATTGCTTGTCGCCGCGACGCCAATCGGCGCGAAGAGATCACGCTGTGCCCCGTCCGCCGCATTGAATTTGTCGAGACGCGCGAGATAGTCCCTGGCGCGGCGGACCACCGCCGACGGCACGCCCGCGAGCTTCGCGACCGAGAGCCCGTAGCTGCGATTGGCGGGACCGTCCGCCGCGGCGTGCAGGAACACGATGCCGTCGGCGTGCTCGACGGCGTCGAAATGCAGGTTCGCGCAGCCCTCTATCTCGGCGGGCAGCGCCGTCAGCTCGAAGTAGTGCGTCGCGAACAGCGCGAGGCTCCGGTTCTTCTCGGCGAGCTCCCGCGCAATGGCCCAGGCGAGGGCCAGCCCGTCGAAGGTGGAAGTCCCGCGGCCGATCTCGTCGATCAGCACCAGGCTTTGCGGCGTCGCCCGGTGCAGTATCGCCGCCGCCTCGGTCATTTCGACCATGAACGTCGAGCGTCCGCCGGCGAGATCGTCCGCGGCGCCGATGCGGGTGTGGATTGCGTCGAGCGGGCCGATGGCCGCCGAGCGCGCCGGCACGAACGAGCCGCAGTACGCGAGGAGCGCGATGACCGCGGCCTGGCGCATGTACGTCGACTTGCCGCCCATGTTGGGACCCGTGATGACGAGCAGCCGCCGCTCGGGCGTCACGTCGAGGTCGTTGGCGATGAAGGCGTCGACCTGCCGCTCGACGACCGGATGCCGTCCGCCCCGGATCGCGAGGCCGGTCGCCGGGACGAAATCGGGGCGCGCGAAGTCGAGCGCCTCGGCGCGTTCGGCGAAGTTGGTCAGCACGTCGAGCGCTGCGAGTGCCGCGCCCGCGCTTTGCAGCGCGGCAATCGCGGGCGCCAGGTCTGCCACCACGCGCTCGAAGAGCAGCTTTTCTCGGGCGAGCGCGCGGTCTTGCGCCGAGAGCGCGCGATCCTCGAACGCTTTCAGCTCCGGCGTGACATAGCGCTCCGCGTTCTTCAGCGTTTGCCGGCGCCGGTAGTCGTCGGGGATCTTCTGCACCTGCGCGTGGGTGACTTCGATGTAGAAGCCGTGCACGCGGTTGTACTCGACCTTGAGGTTGGCGATCCCGGTGCGGGCGCGTTCGCGCGCCTCGAGGGCGACCAGGAACTCGCCGCAGTTGGCGTCGATCGCGCGGAGCTCGTCGAGCTCGGCATCGAATCCTGCCGCGATCACGCCGCCGTCACGAACCTGCGCCGCCGGCTCGGCCGCGATGGCCCGTTCGAGCAGCCCGGCCCACTGTGAATCGACGGCCAGCGCCTGTGCCAGCGCATCGATCAGCGGCGCGTCGGCGCGCGTCAGCGCGCTGCCGATCGCCGGGAGACGCGCCAGCGTGTCGCGCAGCCCGGCGAGGTCCCGCGGGCGCGCCGACGAGAGCGCGATGCGCGCGGCGATCCGCTCGACGTCGGCCGTGCGCGCGAGCTCCCGCGCCAGCGCGAGACGGGCGGCGCGGTCGTCGACCCAGGCGGCGATGGCGGCATGCCGCGCGGCGGCCGCGCCTTGCGCGCGCAGCGGATGCGTGAGCCAGCGGCGCAGCAGGCGGCTGCCCGCCGGCGTGCCGCAGGCGTCGAGCAAAGACAGCAGCGTGGGCGCCGGCTCGCCGCGCAATGTCGCGGTGATCTCGAGGTTGCGCCGGGTCGCGGCGTCCAGCGACGATGTACTCGCTCGGCGCCTCGACGGCCAGCGAACGCACGTGCGCCAGCGCCGACTGCTGCGTCGCCGCGGCGTAGGAAAAGAGCGCGCCGGCGGCGCCCGTGGCGAGATCCCGGTCCTCGACGCCGAACGCGGCGAGGTCGCGCGTGCCGAAATGCTTCGCCAGCGCCCGCGTCGCGGCGGCGGCATCGAACTGCCATGCCGGCAGCGCACGCGTCGGCACGCCGTCGCCGCGCAGGGGCGACGGGATGCCGTCGGGAACGAGCAGCTCGGCGACGTCCAGCCGCTCGAGCGCCGCCGCGGTTTCGCCTGCCGGCACCTCGGCCAGCGTGAACTGCCCGGACGCCAGATTGATCCAGGCGATGCCGGTTCTGTGCTTGCCCGGGTTGACCGCAACGAGCAGGCTGTCGCGCTTTGCGTCGAGCAGTCCGGCATCGGTCACCGTGCCCGGCGTGACCACGCGCAGCACCTTGCGCTCGACCGGACCCTTGCTCGTCGCGGGGTCGCCGATCTGTTCGCAAATCGCGACCGATTCGCCGAGCTGCATCAGCTTCGCGAGGTAACCGTCGACCGCGTGGTACGGCACGCCGGCCATCGGGATGGGCGCGCCCGCGGATTGCCCGCGCGCGGTCAGCGTGATGTCGAGCAGACGGGCGGCGCGCTGCGCATCGCCGTAGAACAGCTCGTAGAAGTCGCCCATCCGGTAGAACAGCAGCTTGTCCGGATGCTCCGCCTTGGCGCGGAGGTACTGCTGCATCATCGGCGTGTGGCCGGTGAGCGGCGCGGCGGCGGAGTTGACGGGTGCGGACACCGGCCGATTATAAGGGCGGGCTTCCCCGCGTTGCGAATGGCGTCGCAGGCGCCGCTGCGGCACAATGCCGTTCGATCCCCGCCAATTCTCCGATGCCGACCCTGCGCCTCGTTCCCGCCCGCGTTGAACTCGCCGACCTGCGCCGGCTCTGGTCGGAGCCGATGACGCTTGCCGTCGATGCCGCGGCGAAACCGGCGGTCGATGCCGCGGCGCAGGCCGTCGACCGCGTGATCGCGTCCGGGCGCACGGTCTACGGCGTCAACACGGGATTCGGCCTCCTGGCGCGGACGCGCATCGACGACGCGCGTCTCGCCGAACTGCAGCGCGCGCTCGTGCTGTCGCATTCCGCCGGCACCGGACCCATGCTCGACGACGCGGTTGTTCGCCTCGTCGTCGCGCTCAAGGCGGCCTCGCTCGCGCGCGGCCACTCGGGCATTCGCTGGAGCGTGATCGAGGCGCTCGTCGCGCTCGCCAATGCCGGCGTGGTTCCGTGCATCCCGGCGCAAGGCTCGGTCGGCGCATCGGGCGACCTGGCACCGCTCGCGCATCTTTCCGCAGTCCTGATCGGCGAGGGCGAAGCGAGGTTCGAGGGCCGGGTCGATGCCTGCGCGCGACGCGCTGGCGCGCGCCGGACTGCGGCCGGTGAACCTCGGGCCCAAGGAAGGCCTCGCACTCCTGAATGGCACGCAGGTGTCGACGGCGCTCGCCCTTGCGGGGCTGTTCGCCGCCGAGCGCGTCATCGCGGCCGCGTTCGTCGCAGGAGCGCTGTCGCTCGACGCATGCCTCGGCAGCGACACGCCGTTCGATCCGCGCATCCATGCTGTGCGCGGCCATCGCGGACAGGCCGACGCGGCGGCGGTCTACCGGGTGCTGCTCGAAGGGAGCGCGATCCGGGCTTCGCACAAGGATTGTCCGCGCGTACAGGATCCCTACAGCCTGCGTTGCCAGCCGCAGGTGATGGGCGCCTGCGTCGACCAGATGCGGCATGCGGCGTCGATTCTGGTCACGGAGGCAAATGCGGTCTCGGACAATCCGCTTGTGTTTGCGGATACCGATGAAATTCTCTCGGGCGGCAATTTCCACGCCGAGCCCGTCGCCTTTGCGGCCGACAACCTCGCGCTCGCGCTCGCCGAGATCGGCGCGTTGTCCGAGCGGCGCATCGCGCTGCTGATGGACGCCAACCTGTCCGGCCTGCCGCCATTCCTGGTCGGAGACGGCGGCGTCAATTCGGGTTTCATGATCGCGCAGGTGACGGCGGCGGCGCTCGCCTCGGAGAACAAGTCGCTTGCGCACCCGGCATCGGTCGACTCGCTTCCCACGTCCGCGAATCAGGAAGATCACGTCAGCATGGCTACCTTCGCTGCGCGCCGTCTGACGCCGATGGCGGCGAATACCGCCGGAATCGTCGCCATCGAATTGCTCGCCGCTGCACAGGGCGTCGATCTGCGCCTGCCGGTCACCACGTCGTCCAGGCTCGCCGCGGCGATGGCGTTGATCCGCGCCGACGTCGCCTTCTGGGACCGCGATCGTGCATTCACCCCGGATCTCGAGGCCGTCCGGAAGCGCGTCGAGCGCGGCGATTTCGTTTCATTCGCGCCCTTCTGAGCTCGTCCTCCACCTGCAGGAGTCCCGCCCATGCACCGTGACGACCCCGAGCAACTGGCCACCGCCCGCCGCGGCACCCGTTACGCCGACCGCGCGATTCGAGCGCCGCGCGGCACGGAGCGCACCGCGAAGTCCTGGCTCACCGAAGCCGCGTTGCGCATGATCCAGAACAACCTCGATCCGGAGGTGGCCGAGAATCCGAAGGAGCTCGTCGTCTATGGCGGCATCGGGCGTGCGGCGCGCAACTGGGAGTGCTTCGACGCCATCATCAAGACTTTGCGCGAGCTCGACGCCGACGAGTCGCTGCTGATCCAGTCGGGCAAGCCGGTCGGCGTGTTCAAGACGCATGCCGATGCCCCGCGCGTGCTGATCGCCAACTCGAACCTCGTGCCGAAATGGGCGACGTGGGAGCACTTCAACGAGCTCGACCGCAAGGGCCTCATGATGTTCGGCCAGATGACGGCCGGATCGTGGATCTACATCGGCAGCCAGGGCATCGTCCAGGGAACCTATGAGACCTTCGCCGAAGCCGGACGCCAGCATTGCGGCGGGCAGCTTGGCGACCGGTGGATCGTGACGGCGGGTCTCGGCGGCATGGGTGGCGCGCAGCCGCTGGCGGCCACGATGGCGGGCGCGTCGATGCTCGCGATCGAGTGTCAGCAGAGCCGGATCGAAATGCGGCTGGCGACCCGATATCTGGACCGGCAGGCCAAGGACCTCGACGACGCGCTCGCGATCATCATTGATGCGTGCGCGCGAATGAAGCCGGTGTCGGTGGGGCTGCTGGGCAACGTGGCCGAGATCCTGCCGGAGCTCGTCCGCCGCGGTGTGCGGCCCGACATGGTGACCGACCAGACCTCCGCGCACGATCTCGTCTACGGCTATCTGCCCGCCGGCTGGACCGTCGAGCGGTGGAAGGCGGCGCAGGACGATCCGGCGCAGCACGCGGCGCTGGTCGCCGCGGCGAAGCGCTCGATCGTCACACATGTCGAGGCGATGCTCGCCTTCCATCGGCAGGGCGTGCCGACGTTCGACTATGGCAACAACATCCGGCAGGTCGCGTTCGACGAGGGCGTGGCCGACGCGTTCGCCTTTCCCGGCTTCGTCCCCGCCTACATTCGTCCGCTGTTCTGTGAAGGGAAGGGACCGTTTCGCTGGGTCGCGCTGTCGGGCGACCCGGAGGACATCTACAAGACCGATCGCAAGGTGATGGAACTCTTCCCTGACCATGCGCATCTGCACCGCTGGCTTGGAATGGCGCGCGAGCGGATCGCGTTTCAGGGGCTGCCCGCCCGCATCTGCTGGCTGGGGCTGGGCGAGCGGCATTTGGCGGGCCTCGCGTTCAACGAAATGGTGAAGACCGGCGAGCTGAAGGCGCCGATCGTCATCGGCCGCGATCATCTCGACACGGGAAGCGTCGCCAGCCCCAATCGCGAGACCGAAGCGATGGCCGACGGTTCGGACGCCGTGTCCGACTGGCCGCTGCTCAATCTGCTGCTCAATACCGCGGCTGGCGCGACGTGGGTGTCGTTCCACCACGGCGGCGGCGTCGGCATGGGGTATTCGCAGCACGCGGGAGTGGTCATTGTCTGCGACGGCACCGACGCCGCGGCGAAACGGATCGCGCGCGTGCTGTGGAACGACCCCGCGACCGGCGTCATGCGCCACGCCGACGCGGGCTACGCGAAGGCGATCGAGGTGGCGAAGGCGAAGGGTCTCAAGCTGCCGATGTTGGGCCGTTAGCGTTACCGGTCGCGTATCCGCCCCGGGGTGGCACCCCGCTCGCATTGCGTGCAAAGTCCCTGCCGATCCTTGTTGTTGGCTACAAGGGTGTTCCCACTGTTGCGCGGATCGGGACGGGTCGCCAATGGGTGCCGTCGGCGGGCGCAGTTCCTGCTTGGACGCTATGTATAATTATTGAGCAGGCAACTGGCAGGGATCTTGCATCCTTTGCTGTAGCCATTTGGGGTTGACGGACTCGGTCCACTCGCCTCGACCTCACAATCAAGGATCAGATGCGTCCGGCACCGACCAATCCATGCCGACGATTGCGCGCCCGGGCGATCGGTGTGGTCCTTTGCAGTCTCTTGGCAATCGGGCCGGCGCATTCCGCGCCCGCGCCCGCGCCCGAGGCCGCGGCCCGCTTCTACGAGGACGGGCTCGCCCGATTCGAGAAGGGTGACACAGCCGGCGCAGTCATCCAGCTCAAGAACGCGCTGCAGCAGGACAATCGGATGCTGGCCGCCCATCTGCTGCTCGGCAAGGCATTGCTTAAAAACGGTGATCTTAAGGCCGCCGAAGCCGCGTTCGAGGAGGCACTCAAGCAGGGAGTCAATCGCGGCGAAGTCGCCTTGCCTTTGGGTCAGATCTATCTTGCCCTTGGCCGCCCCGAGGCCGTGATCGAACGCATTCCCGCCGCAGGGTTGCCGCGGGACTTGCAGGTCGACGTCCTTTCGATGCGTGGCACGGCCTACGCCGAATCCGACAAGGGCCGGCTCGCGAGCCAGAGCTTCCAGGAGGCGCGTGCGCTGGACCCGAAATCGGCGACGCCGCTTATCGCCGAGATCCCGGTGCTGCTCTTCAATGGTCAGGTGGACAGCGCGAAAGCCGCCGCGGCCAAGGCGGTCGAGCTTGCCCCGAACAATGGATACGCGTGGAACATGCAGGCCTCGGTTCTGCATGCGACACTCGATGTCGAACGCGCCCTCGCCGCCTACGACCGCGCGCTTTCGCTCGAGCCTGGGCATGTCGACGCGCGCGTGGCGCGTGCGGCCCTGTTGATCGACCTGAAGCGCATTCAAGAGTCGGAGAAGGATCTCGAGCTGCTCCGGAATTCCGCGCCGGGGAACCGCGGGCGGCCTATCTGCGCGCGGTCATCGCCAGCCAGAAGGGGGATGGCCCCACGGTCACTGCCGCACTGAAGGAAGTCGTCACCTTGATCGATTCCCTGCCGGCGCCGTGGCTCGCCAATCGCGAGCAGTTGCTGATGGTAGGCGCGCTTTCCCATCATGGCCTCGGCAACCGGGAAAAGGCCCGCGAGTACCTCAACACCATCATTTCACGCAACAGCCGCAACCTCGGCGCCCGCAAGCTGCTCGCCGCGATCTACGTCGAAATGCAGGACTATGCGCGCGCCGAGACCTTGCTCGAGGACCTGCAGCGAGCCACGCCAGACGATCCTCAGGTGTTGTTCCTGCTCGGATCGGTGCGCATGAACAAGAGACGATATATCGAGGCAACCGAATTGCTCGAGAAGGCGGCGGCGCGCACCGGTTCCGCCGACATGAATCGGACGCTCGCCTTCAGCCAGATGGGGCTGGGACGCAACGAACTGGGACTGGCGAGCCTGGAAAAGGCCTTTGCGGCCAACCCCGGCGATACCCAGGCGGGAACGGCGCTTGCGATGGTCTACATGCGCCGCGGTCAGACGCAGAAGGCATTGCAGACTGCGGAGGCGATGGTAAAACGCGAACCCGCCAACCTGACGGCACTCAATTTCCTGGGAACCGTCAAAGGGGCGATTGGTGACACAGCGGGGGCGAGATCAATTTATACCCAGGTGCTGGTCAGAGATCCGGCGTTTCGTCCGGCCACGCTCAATCTCGTCAAACTCGACGTCGGCGAAAAGAGGTTCGACGATGGCCGCCGCCGGCTCAATGAAATACTTGTCAAGCGACATGACGACCCGGACGTATTGTACGAATTCGGCATTCTCGAACAGCAGGCCGGGCGGGCTGAGGAGGCGATCCGGCATTTGCAGAAGGCGAAGGAAGTTCAGCGGAGGGATCCGCGTGCCGGGATGGCGCTGGTCGAAGTCCAGCTCGGTCAGCGCCAAGCCGACCAGGCGCTGGCGACGGCGAAGGAACTGGCTTCCAAACACCCCGAAAATATCGCCGTACTGTTGACGCTCGGCCGCACGCAGCTGGCGGCCGGCGACAAGGCGAGCGCGCGCAACACCTTTCAAGGCGCCACTCGCCTCGCCGAATTCGATGTAGGAACGCAGGTCGTGATCGGCCGCTTGCAGCTCGCCGCTGGCAACCCCGATGGCGCCGCCTACAATGTGCAAAAGGCGCTGACCGGGCGGCCCGATGATCCAGCCGCCCTCGCGCTTTCGGTGGAGGTGGAAACGCGGCGGGGCGATGCCGCCAAGGCCGACGCGGCACTCAAGACGCTAACCGCCAAGCACCCGAACCGGGTGGAAACCGCCGTGGCGACAGCCGATCTCGCGATGTCCCGGGGACATTACGTGGCGGCGGTCGCCGCGTACCGCACGGCGCTCTCCCGCGACGAAACGACGGCGAACGCGCTCAACCTGGTGCGGGCGCACCTCGCGGCCGGCGAAGCCGGCAAGGCGGCGACGTTTCTCGAAGGCTGGGTCAAGAGCCGGCCGAACGATCTGCCGGCGGCGAAAGCCCTCGCCGAAGCGCAGTTTCGTGCGGGACAGCTTGCCGCCGCGCGCCAGAGCTATGCCCGGGTGGTTGCTGCCGCTCCCGACGACGCGGCGGCGCTCAACAATTACGCCAATCTGCTGTTGCAGCTGAACGATCCCGGGGCGCAGGA
Organism: uncultured beta proteobacterium; assembly: GCA_963708855.1. Taxonomy (GTDB): domain Bacteria; phylum Pseudomonadota; class Gammaproteobacteria; order Burkholderiales; family Casimicrobiaceae; genus CAIWHR01. The sequence continues at coordinate 51,217 of CAVPUM010000031.1, forward strand.
GCAGGCCGAAAGGGCGCTCAAACTCGTCCCGAACAATCCCGACTTTGCCGACACCCTCGGCTGGATCCTGGTGCAAAGGGGAGAGATCGACGCTGGTTTACGCTATCTGCGCGACGCGCGGCTGCGTGGGCCCGAGATTGGCGAGATACGGTTTCATCTGGCTTACGCGCTCGCCAGGACGGGACGTACGGCCGAGGCGAGGGAGGAGCTCGCGGCCGCGCTGAAAGCCCCCGTTCGGTTGGAAAACAGTGCGGCGGTAGCGCAATTGAAGAAGGACCTCGGCCTTTGATCGAATCCACGGGTGTCGAAGTTTTTGACACCTACGCCGGCCGCCATCGATGCACGGTCTCCAAGGCATTGAACTTAAATAGATTTTTTTTCAGGTGCGGATATTGCTACACTGCCACTGCCTAGTATGAGCGACGACTGTTGCGGGGATCAAAATGAAAACGCGGATCAAGATTGTTTGGGGTGCGGCGGCATTTGTGCTGGCTGGGTTAGCCTCGGCAACCACTACCTGGACGATCCAACCTTTGTCCGGGTCAAGCCCCACTTTGACGTCGGGGACGGGGAATGGACAAGCGACCGTGACGGTGCAAGGTTGGGCCGATACGGGCGGCTCAGGCAACGGCACTCTGCAAACGCAGACGCTTTCCTCCTACACCGGCGGGTTGGGGATCACCAATTCTGATGTTTCGTCGACACCGGGCGATCCGTACGAGGCAAACGTACCCGAACACGCGATTGACAACAGCGACCGTATCGAGATGGTGTCGCTGAACTTTGGCGCCAAGGAAGTGAACCTCCAGTCGTTCAATATCGGATACGTTGGAAGCACGGCTGACAATCCTGATTTTAGGGGTGGTTACACCGTCATGGCGTACACCGCAGGGGGCGCGCCCACCTTGACCGGCAAGTATTGGAACAATTTGGGGTCGGGCTGGACCGCGATATCCAATGCCACCAACACGACTACCGGCTCGAAATCCATCGGCATAGCCACTTATTCTTCCTACTGGTTGATCGGCGCCTACAATTACCTTGCCGCCGGTGTCTCTGCTCCTTCGCTTAGCAGCGCGATAAAGCTCGCCTCGATAACGGGTTGCGTCAAAGGTGATACGACCAGTTCGGGGTGCGGTGGCACGACCACCCAGGTGCCCGAACCCGGCTCCTTGGCGCTGCTCGGCCTCGCGTTTATCTCGATGCTCTACATGAGGCAGCGGCGACAAGCCTGAGTGGCAGACGAATCAGCGACAACGGCGCCCCAGGGCGCCGTTGTCATTCGCGCGCTCGATTCGTCGCAACGCCTGTTGCCGGAGAATTGTTCCCGCCAGTCCGGGGCCCAGGCCCAAGACACGCGCGGAGTCGGTGTCGACACCGCTGACGATCTGCGTGAAAGGTTTCGGCGGGCCGGAGTGCTCTGGAAGGTCCGTAGTCGATAATCGGGTCGATGCTGGGCGGGCCGCCAAGGCCCACCACCGCGGCGCGCACCTTCCGCCGCCGCACAGCCACGCCTGCCGATCCCGCGCTGTCCGCCCCGGCGGCCTGCTTTCCGGCGGTCGCCAGACGCGCCCGGCCATGGGGCATACGCAGCTCTTGGGGTTGTTGGTCGGGGTGAGAGGATTCGAACCTCCGGCCTCTACGTCCCGAACGTAGCGCTCTACCAGGCTAAGCTACACCCCGATTCGCCGGTGCCGGCGTGCTCTTCTGTGCTGCCCCGCGGCGGGAGAACGGAATCTCCGCGGGTCGCGGCGATGCCGACTGCGCGCGTTGTTTCAGTACGTGCGCCGGGCCGCGAAGGACGCCAATTCTAGCAGGTTTTCCTTGTGCGGCGAAGGCGGCAGGCCGGCCACGCAGACCGCGGCCGCTTCGCTCTCGCGCACCGCGCGTTCCCGCGCATAGTCGAGGGCGCTGGTGCGCGAGAGCACGTCCATCACCGCAGCGAAATCGGTGAGCCTTCCGTCGGAGATCGCAGTGCGAATCAGCGCGGTGTCGCCGGCGCGGCCGACCGCCATCGCACGGATCAGGGGGAGCGTCATCTTGCCTTCCGCGAGATCGTCGCCAAGATTCTTGCCGATGGCCCCCGGGTCGCCGGAATAGTCGAGCACGTCGTCGATCAGCTGGAACGAGGTGCCGAGATGCATGCCGTAGCCGGCGAGCGCGGCTTCGCGTTCCGGGGTGGCACCGCCCAGAACGGCGCCGAGCTGGGCCGCGGCCTCGAACAGCTTCGCCGTCTTGCGCTGGATGACGGTGAGATAGTCCGCCTCGTCGATGTCCGGGTTGCCGGAGTTCATCAGTTGCAGGACCTCGCCCTCGGCGATCACGTTGGTTGCCTGCGAAAGGATCTCCAGCACGCGCATCGATCCCGCGCCCACCATCAGCTGGAACGCGCGCGAGTAGAGAAAATCGCCTACGAGAACCGAGGCGGCATTGCCGAACGTCGCGTTGGCCGTGGCATGGCCCCGGCGCAGCTTGGAATCGTCGACGACATCGTCGTGCAGCAGCGTCGCCGTGTGGATCATCTCGACGACCGCCGCAAGCGTGTACCGAAGGTCGCCGTCATACCCGCAGGCACGCGCGGAGAGCAGGACCAGCGCGGGCCGCAGGCGCTTGCCGCCACCGCCGACGATGTACTCGGCAACCTGGCGAATCAGAGCGACGTCCGAACTGAGACTCTCCCGGAGGACGCGATCGACCTCCGACATGTCCGACGCGAGCAGGGACTTGAGGTATTCGGCGGTCACGTGGCGATCAGGAGAAGCGGCGGAGGGTCGCGCCGGGTTGCGGCGGGCAGCGGAGCGGCGAACGCCAAGACGCGCGCAAAGGCGAATTGTAACCGACCGGTGCGTCCGCCCGTCCGCGTGTTCGAGCCCCCTCTTCGGGCGTCCAGTCCGGAATCCTTTGACAGCAAGGCGTGCAATTGCTTAAAATACAAGGCTTTCCGCCATGCACGCGGGAATGATGGGCACAACGAGCGGAGCTACACCATGTATGCGGTCATAAAAACCGGCGGCAAGCAGTACAAGGTTTCCCCCGGCGAAAAATTGAAGGTCGAGCAACTGCCCACGGAGGTTGGCGCAGAAGTGGTGCTCGACCAGGTATTGATGGTCGGCGAAGGCGAGAGCGTTCGTCTGGGCCAACCCATGTTGGCGGGCGCGACGGTCAGGGCGACCGTGGTCGGACACGGGCGCGGCGACAAGGTCACTATCTTCAAGATGCGCCGGCGCAAGCATTACCAGAAGCATCAGGGGCATCGCCAGAACTACACCGAACTCAAGATCGACAGCATCGTCGGCTGACGGAGAGCATCCACCATGGCACACAAGAAAGCAGGCGGCAGCTCGCGCAACGGGCGCGACTCGGAATCGAAGCGCCTGGGCGTGAAGTCGTACGGCGGTGAGTTGATCAACGCCGGGAGCATCATCATTCGCCAGCGCGGGACGAAGATCCATCCGGGCGTCAATGTCGGCATGGGCAAGGACCACACGCTGTTCGCGCTCGTCAACGGCACGGTCGCGTTCGCGACCAAGGGCAAGGAAAAGAAGAAGATCGTGAGCATCGTGCCGGTCGCGGCCTGACGGCAGGCGAGGCGCAGCCCGGCGGCGGCCGTCCTCCCGGGGCGTCGCCCCACGAAGAATCCCGGCTTTCGCGCCGGGATTTTTTTCGACCTGTGCGGCCGGCGGCGGCGCCTTACCGCCGCTCCAGCCACCAGAGCATCGCTGCCGTCATGGCGATGAAGACGACCAGCGGGAACGCCGCCGAGAAGAGGGCGGGCCAGTCGTTGAGCACGCCCAGGTTCGAGAACAGCCGGCCGGTCAGGAAGAAGGAGAGCCCGAGCATCGTGCCCGTGAAGATTCGGAGCCCGACGCCGCCCTGCCGCCGCTGGAAGTACGAAAAGGGGAGCGCCACGATCATCATGACGAGGACGGCTGCCGGGTAGAAGATCTTGTTCCAGAACGCGATCTCGAAGCGAGTGGTCTTCTGCGTGCCGGCTCCGAGGAGCCGCATGTTTTCCCACAACGTGTTGAGCTCGAGTTTCTCGGGTGCGACCTGATACACGGTGAGAAGGGATGGCCGCAGCACGGTGTCCCAGGTGAAGCTGTCGGCCTGCGTCACGCGAGTGCCGGTCAAGGCGATTTCCGTGTTGCGTACGCTCGCCAGACGCCATTGGCCATTGCCGGTGAAGTTTCCCGATTCCGCCGTGCGCACGCTGCGCAGCCGGAATTCGTTGTCGAACTCGTAGATGCTGACGCCGACCAGGGTGAGATCGGCAAGCACGCTGCGGATGTTGACGAACGTCTGGTCCTGCTTGAACCAGAAACCCGAGCGGAACTGCTGGGCGACGATGCGCGTCGTATCGCCCATTGCCTGCGCACGGACGCTGCGCGAGAGCAGTGCGGCCTGCGGCGCGACCAGCTCGCCGGCAAGAAAGGTGACGATCGAGAGCGGGATGCCGATGCGCACCAGCGACCAGCCTACCTGCAGCAGCGACGCGCCCGAGGCGCGCATGACGGTGTACTCCGAGCTCGATACGAGCTGCGCCAGCGCGAACAGCGTGCCGATCAGCGACGCCACGGGAAAGAGCTCGTACATCCGCGACGGCAGCTGCAGTCCGACGAACAGCAGGGCCGACGAAATCGTGTAGCCGCCGCGCCCGACGTCGCCCAGCTCGTGGATCAGGTCGAAGAACGCGAACAGGATCACCAGCGCGCTGAAAATCAGCAGGATGGCGGACAGCACCTCGCGACCGATGTAGCGTGTCAGCGTCTTCATGTCGCGGCGGCCCTGGGCGGTGGCTCGCGCCGGAAGACGCCGAACAGCGACAGCTGATGCCCGTAGAGGAGCAGCACGAGGCCGATGGCAATCGCGTGCGGCAGCACGAGGCCTGGCAGAAATCCGAGCTTGCCCTGCGCGATGAAGCTTTGCACGATGTTGAGGCAATTGCTGTAGAGCATGTACATGAAAGCGGCGACGAAGAGGTTGAACGACCGGCCGATCCGCGGGTTCACGTAGGCGAGCGGCACCGCGAGCAACGTCAGCACGAATGCCGAGATCGGTACCGACAGCCGCCAGAACAGTTCGGCGCGCTCGACCGGGCCGTCGAGCGTTATGAGCAAGAGGGTCGGGATGGCCCGGGGCACCGTCGGCAGCGCCCGCAGCTCGGCGGGTTCGATGCGGCGGCCGAGCTGCCCGAACTCGATGATCCGGTATTCGTTGCTGCCCGCTTTGCCCTCGTACCGGCGTCCGTCGTCCAGCACGATGAACCGGTCGCCGTTGGCGGCCACCTGCAAGCTTCCCGACCGCGCGACCGTGATGGCCTCCTTGCCGTCTTCCACAGTTTGCAGAAAGACATTCCTGATGGTGCCGTCGAATGTGTTGATGCTTTCCACGAAGACCACCAGGTTGGCCCGACGGAATTCGCGGAAGAGTCCGGGTGAAATCATCGCGATCTCGTCGCGCGACTCGAGCTGGCGCTGGTACTCGAGTTTGCGCTGCGCGGCCCATGGCGACAGGAACAGCGACAGAACGAGGATTGCGGCGAAGAACGGGGCACCGAACCACAGGATCGGACGCAGGCAGGAGGCGAGGCCCACGCCGGAGGTGAACCAGACGATCATTTCGCTATCCCGGTACCAGCGCACGAGCGTCAGCAGGACCGTGACATAAATCGTGACCGACAAAAGAATATTGAAGTAAAACAGGGCGTTGAAGCCGAGCAGCGCCACAAGACCGTCCGGCGCCATGGCACCGCCTGCGGCGAGCGCCAACAGGCGCAGCACAAGATTGGTGAAAAGTATCCCGAGCAGGACGAGGAACAGGCCGACGGCCGTCACCGTCATTTCGCGCACGAGACTGCGTCGGAAGATCATGACGCCAGTGGAATTTTGACTTTTATGGGCCGTTTTGCCAATAATGCGGTCTATTCCGCGTTACCGCAAAGAAACCCAACAGTTGGAGGCTCGGGACGGCAATGGAATTTACCATAAAAAGCGGCAGCCCAGAAAAACAGCGGAGCGCCTGCGTGGTCGTGGGGGTCTTCGACAATCGCAAGCTGTCGCTGTCGGCCGAGCTCATTGACCGCGCCTCGAACGGATATATAAGCGAAATCATCCGCCGCGGTGACATGGAGGGCAAACTCGGCGCAACGCTGCTTCTGCACAATGTGCGCGGGACGCTCGCCGACCGCGTTCTCCTGCTCGGCCTGGGCAAGGAGCGTGACTTCCGCGACAAGGAGTTCCGGTCCGCGATCAAGTCCGTCGTCAAGCTGTTGAACGAGACCGGATCGTACGAGGCGGTCGTCTACATCACCGAGGAGAAGGTCAAGCGGCGCGAAGTGGCGTGGCGCATCGAGCACGCGGTGGTCGTCGCCATGGAGGCGGTCTACCGCTTCGACCAGATGAAGAGCGAGAAGTCCGAGGTGCGACGGCCGTTGCGCAAGCTCACGCTGTCGGTGCCGCAGCGCTCGGACCTGACCGCGGGCGAGGAGTCCGCGGCGCGCGGGCTCGCCATTGCGCACGGGGTGGATCTCGCGCGCGATCTGGGCAACCTGCCCCCCAACGTGTGCACGCCGACCTATCTCGGCGAGCGCGCGCTCGCGCTGGCGCAGGAGTTCCCGGAGGTCAAGGTCACGGTGCTGGAGCGCAAGGAGATCGAGGAGCTCGGGATGGGCTCGTTCCTGTCGGTCACCAACGGCAGCGACCAGCCGCCCCGGTTCATCGTGTTCGAGTATCGGGGCAGCCCGAAGAAGCAGAAGCCCGTGGTGCTGGTTGGCAAGGGCATCACGTTCGACACCGGCGGCATCTCTATCAAGCCTGCCGCCGAAATGGATCAGATGAAATTCGACATGTGCGGCGCGGCCAGTGTCTTCGGCGTGCTGCGCGCAGTCGCGGAGATGAAGGCGAAGGTCAACGTCATCGGCATCGTCGCCGCCTGCGAGAACATGCCGTCGGGCCGGGCCACGAAGCCCGGCGATGTCGTGAAGAGCATGTCGGGGCAGACCGTCGAGATCCTGAACACGGACGCCGAGGGCCGGCTCATCCTGTGCGACGCGCTGACCTATGCCGAGCGCTACGAGCCCGAAGCCGTCGTCGACATCGCGACCCTGACCGGGGCGATCGTGATCAGCCTGGGGCACGTCGCGTGCGGCCTGTTCAGCAACAACGACACGCTGGCGCGCAACCTGATCGCGGCCGGCGATGACGCCTATGACCGGGCCTGGCAGATGCCCCTGTGGGACGACTACCAGGAGGCGCTCGACAGTAATTTCGCGGATTTCGCCAATGTCGGGGGCCGGGCCGGCGGCAGCATCACTGCGGCGTGTTTCCTGTCGCGCTTCGCCAAGAAGTTCGACTGGGCGCATCTCGACATCGCGGGAGTCGCCTGGAAGGACGGCAAGGCGAAGGGCGCGACCGGGCGCCCCGTGCCGCTGCTCACCACCTGGCTGCTCACGCAGGAGCAGAATGCATGAGCGGTCCCGTGTCGACCCACCGTGGCACGGCAATCCGCTGTAGCGCGGTGGCGGGTTGTGCGGGCAGCGAACCGGGACGATGACGACGATCGATTTCTACACGAATTGCGCCGATCGCTTCGAGGTCGCCTCGAAACTGGTCACCAAGGCCTGGGCACAGCATGGCACCGTCCGCGTGCTGACCGCCGACGCGCGCGGGACAGAAGAGTTCGGACGTCTCCTGTGGTGCGCGCCCGCGACCGGCTTTCTCCCCCATTGCCTTCTCGCGAGCCCGCTCGTCGCCGAGACCCCCATCGTCGTCGATCACGCGCTCGACCACGAAGGCCCGGCGGCTGTGCTGATCAATCTGCACGCGCATCCGCCGCCGTTCTTCTCCCGATTCGAGCGGCTCGCCGAGATCGTCACCCGCGATGAAGAGGACCTCGCAGCGGGTCGAGAACGCTGGAAATTCTACAAGGCGCGTGGCTACGAGATCCGTTCGCACGATCTCTCGGCGCGCGCCTAGGATGAACGGCCCCCACGCTCACGTTGTTCGCTGCCCCCCGGGGGGGGCAGTCAGCGCCCTTCGGGCGGCCGGGCGGGCGCTGAGATGAACGGCCCCCACGCTCACGTTGTTCGCTGCCCCCCGGGGGGCAGTCAGCGCCCTTCGGGCGGCCGGGCGGGCGCTGAGATGCCCTCGGCGCGGGAACTCCTCGAGCAGGCTGACGCGTTGATGCGTCGCAACCGCGCCCGCGCGGTCGATACCGAGATCCCGGAGCTGACGGAAGTCGTTTCTAAGGTCGTTGCGGAGGCTGTGCCGGGACCGGACGCGACGCTGATCGCGTTCGACGACGTGCCCGAGCTCGTCGACGCGGTCGAGGAGATCGAGATCGCGTCGATCGTCGAGTTGCCGGACCAAATCGACGAAGTTTCGGAGTGGCTTCCCGGAGATCCCGGTGTTTCGAGCAACACAGGCCAGGCGCCCGATTCGGGCGTCGCCCCGCTTCGCGTGGCGAACATTCCCGGACCGGCTGCCGAACCCGTTCCACCCGCGGGGCCGCCACCGCCGATCGCCGACGATTGGGCGCGCTGGGAGGCGCTGGCCGAAGAGATTCGCATGCAGGTGCTGCAACGGATCGACCTGTTCACGGATACTCGCCTGCGAGCGCAGCTAGGTGCGCAGTTGCAGCCCATCGTCGATCGGGCCAGCGTCCAGATGGTCGAGACCATCAACGACGAAGTCGGCAAGTTGTTGCGGGGGTACATTGCCGAGGCTATCGAGCGCGAAATCGAAAAATGGCGGGGAACGGCCGACTAGCCACCGGATGTTCTCGCTCATCGCCATCGAGCATCGATACGGTGAAAGCACCGTGCTGCGGGTCGACGAATGGCATGCAGGCACCGGCGAGCACTGGCTGCTTGCCGGTGCTTCGGGTAGCGGCAAGACGACGCTGCTGCACATTCTCGCCGCGCTGACGACGCCGACGACGGGAACCGTCGCAGTCGGCGGCACCGATCTCGGTGCGCTTTCCGGTGCCGCTCGTGACCGTTGGCGCGGGCGCAATGTCGGCCTCGTGCCGCAGCGACTCCATCTCGTCGGCGCGCTCGACGTCACCGACAACCTGCGGCTCGCGCAATACCTTGCGGGCGTGCCGGACGACCCTCGTCGCATCCGGACCCTCCTCGAGTCCGTCGGTGTCGACGATCTGGCTCGGCGCTACCCGCGTGAACTGTCGCAAGGGCAGGCGCAGCGCGTCGCCGTGGCGCGCGCGGTCGTCAATCGCCCGGCGCTGGTGCTCGCCGACGAGCCGACCGCGAATCTCGATGACGCGCACGCGGCGGCGGCGCTCGATCTCCTGCGCGCGCAATGTCTCGCCAGCGGCGCTGCACTGGTCGTGGCCTCGCACGATGCGCGGGTGCGTCCGCTGTTGCCGCACGCGTATGCCTTGCCGCCGTGCGAAGGCGCCGGCGGTACCCGCCGGCCGAGCGTATGAACGTCGTCCGCCTGGCCTTCGCCTATGCCAGCCGCCGTCCGCTGACGACGGCGTTCAATATCGCGCTGCTGGCACTCGGCGTGGCGACGATCACGCTCGTGATCCTGCTGTCGCACGAGCTCGAACAACGGCTCGTGCGCGAGGCCGCCGGGATCGACCTCGTCGTCGGCGCGAAGGGCAGCCCGCTGCAGCTCGTGCTGGCCGGCATCTATCACGCCGACGTACCGCCGGGGAATGTGCCGCTGGCCGCCGTGGAAGAGCTTGCGCGCCGTCCGCTCGTGCGCCAGGTGATTCCCATGGCCCTCGGCGACAGCTACAGGGGATACCGCATCGTCGGAACCGAGCTCGCGCTCGTCGCGCACTATGGCGCGACGCTGGCGCAGGGACGGGCGTGGACGGCGCCGATGGAGGCCGTCCTCGGCAGCGAGGCCGCACGCGGCACCGGGCTCGGCGTGGACGGTGCCTTCGCCGGGTCGCACGGAATTGCCGAGAGCGGGGGTGGCCACGACGAGACGCCGTACCGGGTTGTCGGCGTGCTCGCCCCGACTGGCCGCGCGATCGATCGACTCGTGTTGACCGGGATCGACAGCGTATGGCGCGTGCATGCACACGCCGACCCGGATGCGGGCCACCCGGGGGAAGCAGATGCGGAACACGCGAAATCAGCGCCGGCCGTGAACACACTCGCGCCGGCGCCCGCGCGCGAAGTCACGCTGGCGCTGGTCAAGTATGCGAGTCCGGTGGCCGCGGCGAGCCTGCCGCGTGCGATCAACGCCGAAACGGTGCTGCAGGCGGCGTCACCCGCCTACGAATCGGCGCGCCTGTTCACCGTGTTCGGCATCGGCACGGATATCCTCCGCGGCTTCGCGCTGCTCCTGATCGTCGCTGCCGTGTTCGGACTGTTCGTGGCGTTGACGCAGGCGCTGGACGAACGGCGCTACGATCTCGCGATCATGCGCGCACTGGGAGCGTCGCGCGGCAAGGTCGTCGCCGTGCTGGGCATCGAGAGCATGCTACTCGCCGCGGCCGGGCTGGTCGTCGGACTGGGCGTTGCACACGCGCTGGCCGCGACCATCGGAGCCTGGCTTCCTGCTGCGGGCGAGCTTGCCCGAGGAGCGCGCGTGTGGCAATCCGCGGAGTGGGGCATCGTGGCGCTGGCCCTGGGCGCGGGTATAATTGCCACCGTGATTCCCGCGTTGCGCGCGTACCGGCAGGACGTGGCCGCCACGCTTGCCGATGGGTGAAGCCATGAGTCGTTTCGTTTGCTGGGTGTTGCCGCTGGCGCTCGGCGCCGCGCTGACGGCGCATGCGATCACGCCGGTGGCCCCGGCCGGGCTGCCGAGCGCCAACGATTACAGCGCGACGCTGCTGCCCGAGCGCGCAGGCGTCGTCTCGTGGCGCATGCTGGCGCAGGTGGCGCCGGTTCAGCAAGGCGGGCGGACGGTGAACGAGTTCTCGAAGGAAATCCTGGCTCTCGACCAGCGCGATGTGAAGGTGCAGGGTTTCATGATCCCGCTCGACATGGGTGACAAGCAGAAGCGTTTCCTCCTGTCGGCGGTGCCGCCGCACTGCTCGTTCTGCATGCCGGCGGGGCCCGACGCCGTGGTCGAGATCATTGCCAGGACGCCGGTGAAGTTCGGCTTCGAGCCGATCGTCGTGTCCGGCCGCTTTGCCGTGCTGAAGGACGACGACAGCGGGCTGCTGTATCGGCTGACCGATGCCGTCTACACCGGCGCCGCGGTGCCGTCGCCGCTGCCGGAACCGAAGTAGCCACGCGACGGTCGAACGGGTTTCGGGTGGCGGACCCGAGGCGCGGTTCGGCATCGGAACCTCGGCGTGCGCCCTCGGTGGCTGTAAGTTGAACGGGTGCTGCGGCGACCAATGCCGAACCCGACTCCATGGATCACCTCATGAATCGACGACATTTCCTTTTCCGCACCTTGTTCGGCGCCGCCGGCGTGGCCGCGCTGCGCCAGCCGATGCTCGCCCACGCGCAGGGCCCGGCCGTACCTGGCGCGAAGATCGCCAAGGTCGTCAAGACCGAGGACGAGTGGCGCAAGCTGCTCACGCCGGCGCAATTCGCGGTGCTGCGGCAGGAAGGCACCGAGCCGCCTTTCACGAGCCCGCTCAACAACGAGAAGCGCAATGGCACCTTCGCTTGCGTTGCCTGCGACCTGCCGCTCTTCGATTCGCGGACGAAATACGACAGCGGCACCGGCTGGCCGAGTTTCTATGACTTCCTTCCGGGCGCGCTCGGCACCAGGACGGATTTCAAGCTGATCTATCCGCGCAAGGAGTACCACTGCGCGCGTTGTGGCGGTCACCACGGGCACGTGTTCGACGACGGCCCCAAGCCGACCGGCCTTCGCTACTGCAACAACGGTGTCGCGCTGAAATTCATCCCCGCGTGACGGGCGCTGCAGGAGAGGCGCCTTCCGCCGCTCCGGCACCGGCAGGCCGTGCCGCGGCGGCCCCCCGCTTTCCGCTATAATTTCAAGCTTTTGCGGGCCCCACCCTTGGGGCCGCACGAGGCGTCATGGAACTCGCCAAAAGCTTCGAACCCCACGCCATCGAGGCGAAGTGGTACCCGCTCTGGGAAGCTCGAGGCGACTTCAAGCCGAGCCACGCGCCCGGCGCCCCGGCGTTCTGCATCCAGCTGCCGCCACCCAACGTCACCGGCACGCTGCACATGGGGCACGCGTTCCAGATGACGCTGATGGACGTGCTGATCCGGTACCACCGGATGCGCGGCGACAACACTCTGTGGCAGCTCGGAACCGATCATGCGGGCATCGCGACGCAGATCGTCGTCGAGCAGCAGCTGAAGGCACAGGGCGAGTCGCGGCGGGATCTCGGCCGCGACAAGTTCGCCGAGCGCGTCTGGGCGTGGAAGCAGGAATCCGGCTCGACGATCACGAACCAGATGCGCCGGCTCGGCACGTCAGGCGACTGGTCGCGCGAGCGCTTCACGATGGACGCAAGCCTTTCCGCGGCAGTGCTCGAGACCTTCGTCCGGCTCCATGAGGACGGTCTCATCTACCGCGGCAAGCGCCTCGTCAACTGGGACCCGACGCTCGGCACGGCGGTGTCCGACCTCGAGGTCGAGAACGAGGAGGAGCAGGGAAGGATCTGGGAGATCCGCTATCCGCTGGCGGGCGAAGGAAGCGACGGGCAGGGCGATGTCATCGTCGCCACGACCCGGCCGGAGACGATGCTGGGGGACGTCGCGGTCGCGGTGAACCCCGACGACGAACGTTATTCGGCCCTGATCGGAAAGGAGGTCACGCTGCCGCTCACCGGCCGCAGGATCCCCGTGATCGCCGACGCCTACGTCGACAAGTCCTTCGGCACGGGCTGCGTGAAGATCACGCCGGCGCACGATTTCAACGACTGGCAGATCGGCCAGCGGCACAATCTCGCGCCGATTCCGATCCTCAATCTCGACGCGACGATCAACGACAACGCGCCGGAGAAGTACCGCGGCCTCGACCGCTACGCGGCGCGCAAGGCGGTGCTCGCCGATCTCGCGACGCAGGGTCTGCTCGTCAGCGAAAAGGCGCACAGGATGGTCGTGCCGCGCTGTGGGCGTACGCACGAAATCGTCGAGCCGATGCTGACCGACCAGTGGTTCGTGGCAATGAAGACGCCCGCGCCGGCCACCCATCCGCTCTTCCCCGGCCGCACGATCCAGGACCTCTGCCTCGCGGCGGTCGGCGACGGCATCGTCGATGCCGGCACAGGGGAGCGCGGTCGCGTGCAGTTCGTGCCGGACCAGTGGCTGTCGACGTACCTGCACTGGATCAACAACATCCAGGACTGGTGCATCTCGCGCCAGCTGTGGTGGGGCCACCGGATCCCGGCGTGGTACGACGAGGACGGCAACGTCCACGTGGCGCGCGACGAGGAGGCGGCCCGCGTGGCGGCGCGAGCGAAGCTTGGCCGCGAACCGGCGTCGTTCGTCCGGGACGAGGACGTTCTCGACACCTGGTTCTCGTCGGCGCTGTGGTGCCACTCGACGCTCGGCTGGCCTGAAGATACCCTGGAGTTGCGCACGTTCCTGCCGTCGTCGGTGCTCATCACCGGCTTCGACATCATCTTCTTCTGGGTCGCGCGGATGATCATGACGTCGATCTATTTCACCGGCAAGGTGCCGTTTCGCGACGTGTATATCAACGCCCTCGTGCGCGACGAGGAAGGCCAGAAGATGTCGAAGTCGAAGGGCAACGTGCTCGATCCGCTCGACGTGATCGACGGCGTGACGCTGGAGGCGCTCGTCGCCAAACGTACCTCGAACATGCTGGATCCGCGGCAGGCGGAGTCGATTGCGAGGCGGACGCGCAGGCAATTCCCGGAGGGGATTCCGAGTTTCGGCGCCGACGCGCTGCGTTTCACCTTCGCGAGCCTCGCGACCTACGGCCGCACGCTGAACTTCGACCTCGCCCGCTGCGACGGCTATCGCAATTTTTGCAACAAGCTGTGGAACGCGACGCGATTCGTGCTGATGAACGTCGAGGGCAAGGACTGCGGGCTCGACCCCCACGAGTTCCGGGCGCTGTCGTTCGTCGATCGCTGGCTGCTGGGTCGATTGCAGCGGGCGAAGCAGGAAATTGCCGAGAGCCTCGCGCTTTACCGGTTCGACCACGCGGCCAAGGCGCTCTACGAGTTCGTATGGGACGAGTTCTGCGATTGGTACCTCGAGTGCGCAAAGATCCAGCTGCAGCGCGCCGAAGCGACCGGCGACCCGGCGGCGGCGCGCGGAACGCGCTCGGTGCTGGTGCGCGAGCTCGAGGCGACGCTCCGGCTCGTGCATCCGTTCATGCCGTTCATCACGGAAGAGCTGTGGCAGACGGTCGCACCGCTCGCCGGCAAGACGGGCGAAACGATCTCCGTGCAGCCGTACCCGATGGCGGATTTCGAGAACGTCGATCCGACCGCGGACCGCGACATGGCGCTGTTGAAGGATCTCGTCGGCGCCTGTCGCGCGCTGCGCAGCGAAATGGGGCTGTCGCCGGCGCAGCGCGTGCCACTGCTCGTCGCCGGCAACCCGGACCTGCTCCTGCACTTTGCACGGTATCTTCCGGCGCTCGCGAAAATCTCCGCGGTGAACATCGTCGACGATCTGCCGGTCACCGATGCGCCAATACAGGTCGTCGGTGAAACGCGGCTGATGCTGCACATCGAAGTGAACGTCGCCACCGAGCGCGAGCGGCTCGCGAAGGATATCGCGCGTCTCGAGGTCGAGATCGCCAAGGTCGCGGCCAAGCTCGCCAACGAGAGCTTCGTGATGCGCGCACCCGCGCACGTTGTCGAGCAGGAACGCACGCGGGCCGCGGGCCTCGAAGCGACAATCGAACAGCTGAAGCATCAGTTCGGGCGGCTCTCGGGCTGACGATCGAGCGAACCGCCGGCCGCGCCCGGCTCGACGCCTGCCATGCCGCCACGACCTTCGCCGTCCGGGTTGCCGACGGCCGCATGGCACGCCCACGCCCGATGACGATCGCGCTGACGCACACCTTTCGCGCGCTGCGATACCGGAACTTCCGGCTGTTCTTCGTCGGGCAGGGATTGTCGGTGATGGGAACCTGGCTGCAGCAGGTCGCGATGGGGTGGCTCACCTATCGGCTCTCCGGCTCGGTCTGGCTGCTCGGTGCCGTCGCGTTCTGCGGGAACGTCGGCATCCTGGTGTTCGGAGCCTTCGCCGGCGTCGTCGCCGATCATGTCCACCGGCGCCGCGCGCTGCGCGTCACTCAGTCGCTGATGCTGCTGCAGGCCCTCGTGCTCGCTGGACTCACGTGGTCCGGGCACATCGCCGTCTGGCATCTGATCGTCCTAGCACTCTGGCTCGGCCTGGTCTCCGCGTTCGACGTGCCACTCCGGCAATCGTTGTGGGTACACCTGGTCGAGGATCGTTCCGATCTGCCGAATGCGATCGCGCTCAACTCGTTCATGGTCAACGCCGCGCGGGTCGTCGGTCCCGCCCTCGCGGGGCTCTTGCTGGCGGTTGTCAGCGAAGCGGTGTGTTTCATGCTCAACGCGCTGTCGTTCGTCGCGGTGATCGTCGCGATCAGCCGCATGCGCTGGACGCACGAACCGGCACCGGTGCCGTGGGAGGGCGGCTTCTGGTCAAAATGGGCCGAAGGGTATCGGTTTGTTTCGGGCTTCGCACCCGCGCGCGCGATGCTGCTGCTGGTCGCGGCGCTGTCGTGGACGATCAGCCCGTACTCGTCGCTGATGCCGGTCTACGCGAAGGACATTCATGGCGGCGGGCCGCAGACCCTGGGCTTCCTGCTTGCGGCGGCCGGCGCCGGCGCGCTCGCGAGCACGCTCTATCTTGCGGGCCGCGTGACGGTGCGTGGGCTCGGGCGCGTGATCGCCGCCGCCGCGCTGACCTGCGGCGCCGCACTCGCGGCCTTCTCGTTCCTGTCGTACTTCCCGCTTGCGCTCGTGCTGATGTTTGCGGTAGGAGGAGGCGTCATCCTCGCCGCGGCGTCCGTGAACACGATCCTGCAGACGATCGTCCCCGACCCGCTGCGCGGGCGCGTGGCCGGATTCTTCACCCTGGCGTTCCTCGGCATGGCGCCGCTGGGCAATCTTGCTGCCGGAGCGCTGGCGAACATCGCGGGCGTGCAGGCGACGTTTCTGGCGAACGGTCTGGCGGCAAGCGTTGCCGCGCTCTGGTTCTGGCGCGCGCTGCCCACGCTGCGCGAGCTGATGCGGTCGACCTATCTGCGTCTCGGCATCATTCCCGGCGACGGATGACCGGCGCGGCGACGCGGCACGGCCGTGCCCATCCCTGTCGCGACGCAATAACCGGTGACTTCCTCGCGATCGTGGTAGAGCTGACGCAACGCCAGTGTGTTGCTCACGCGCGCCTTCGCGAGGGCATCGCGAATGATCGCCTCGCAGCGGCGTACCTCGTCGTAGCGCCTTTTCATCGGCAGCTTCAGGTTGAAGATGGACTGGCGCGCGTGACCTTCGCCCAGCCAGCGGGCGACGAGCGCCGCGATGCGCGACGGCTGCTCGACAATGTCGCAGACCATCCAGTCAACCGGACGCTTCGGCAGGTACGAAAGTCCATCCGCGCGCAGATGGCTGACGAGCGGATCGCCGAGCACATCACCTTTCAATGACCCGTTGTCGACGGCGACGACGCGCAGCCCGCGGCGCGCGAGCTGCCATGTCCAGCCGCCCGGCGCCGCGCCGAGGTCCACCGCGCGCATCCCCGCGCGCAACAGCCCGGGTTCCCGATCGCCCAGGAACGTCACGAACGCTTCGGCGAGCTTCAGCGTCGAACGCGAAGGTGCCCTGCCGGGCATCCGCAGTCGGGGTATCCCCATCGTCCAGCGGCTCGCCCACGGCGCGACGCTCGCGCCCACGTACGCGTGCGCGCCGTCCGGGAACAACACGTGGAGATGGGCGGTAGGCGCGGTGGCATCGTCGTCGCCGGCGGCACGCATGACTCCGCGTTCCCGCAACCCGTTGGCGAGCCGCGCCGCGAGCGCCCGGGTCAGTCCCGACAGCTCCTTGCCGTCATTGGTGTCCGGGGTTTCGAGCCGGAGCGAAATTTCGTTGGCGCGTCCGAGTGCGCGGGCCGGGCAGTCCGGCAGCGAAAACCCGGGACGGAGGTTTTCGATCAGGGCGATCAGCGGCGCTACGCGATCGGGTCGGCCGCTCGACGCCGCGGCGTCGAACAGCGGATGCGGTCCGGTGCCGAAGAACAGCGAGCGCACGAAGATCGGCGGCACGCGCTCGAACGCGCGTGGCCAGGGCTTCGGATCGAAGCGGGCGAGTTTGCCGACGACGAAGCCCCGGCCGACCGGCGCGTCGACATCGATCCGCGCGCCGGCGGCGTCGGCGAGTCGGCCGAGATCGGTCGCCGCCTCCGGCTCGAACCCCGCCCGGCAATGGGCGAGGAGCAGGCACGCCGGCAGATCCGAATCGCCCACGCCCGACCCCGACCATGGCGGCGCGCACGGCGGCGCGCCGATGGAACCTCAGTGCCCGCCCGGCCGCCCGAAGGGCACTGACTGCCCCCGCGGGGGGCAGCGAACACCAGGCCGAAGGCCGCAGGACAGCCAAAGGCTGGTCCCGCGCAGCGGGATGCGGCGAAGCCGCACACAGTGAGCGTGGGGGCTGTTCAACCTAGACCTTCTCGGGCTCGGTTGCCGTTCGCTTCATCAACAGCGCCGGCACCGGCCGGCCATGGCCGAAGCCACGGCGTTTCGGCAGGCCGGCGGAAGGGGTGAGGGCTGAGCCGGGTGCCGTCGCGTCGCCGGACGGCGGCGCAACGGGAGGCTGGTCCGGATTCAGCGCGTACGCGCGCTCGCGTTCGATTCGAGGATCTTCCCGCGGCGGTCGCGCCGCCCGATCCTCGGCACCGTGCGCACGTGGCGGGCGCGCGGCGTGCTCGCCGCGGGGCGCGCGCGGCGCACGCTCGGCACCGGCGGCGCGTGGCAGGCGCTCGGCGACGCCAGTGCGCGACGTGCGGGGCGCTCGCTCGGCGCGCACTGACGACGGGTCGAATCCGTCGGCCGAAAGGATCCGTACGCTCTTCTTCAGCAATCGCTCGATCTCGGCAAGGTACTTCTCTTCCTCCGGGGCCACGAAGGAAATCGCCTCGCCCGAGGCGCCGGCGCGCCCGGTGCGGCCGATGCGGTGGATGTAGTCTTCCGGAACGTAGGGCAATTCGAAATTGACGACGAGCGGCAGATCGTCGATGTCGAGGCCGCGCGCGGCGACGTCGGTGGCCACGAGCACCTGCAGCTTGCCCTCCTTGAAGGCGGCGAGTGCCTCCATGCGCGTCTGCTGGCTC
The DNA here is from genome assembly GCA_963708855.1 of uncultured beta proteobacterium. GTDB lineage: Bacteria > Pseudomonadota > Gammaproteobacteria > Burkholderiales > Casimicrobiaceae > CAIWHR01. The sequence continues at coordinate 69,470 of CAVPUM010000031.1, forward strand.
TTGTCACCGTGGATCGCGTCGGTGACGAGTCCGTCCTTCTCCAATTGCCGCGCGAGGCGTGAAGCCCCGTGCTTGGTGCGCATGAAGCAGAGGACCTGGTTCAATCCGCGCGAACGCACGAGATGCTCCAGCAAGGCGCGCTTGGCCTCCGCCGGCACCTTGTACGCGCCTTGCGACACGGTGTCGGCGGCGGTATTGCGCTTGGCGACTTCGATCAGCTGCGGCGCGTTCAGCAACTGGTCGGCGAGCTTCTTGATCTCGGCGGAAAACGTCGCCGAGAACAGCAGGTTCTGGCGCTTGGCGGTCACGGGCAGGAGCGCCATGATCCGCTTGATGTCCGGGATGAAGCCCATGTCGAGCATCCGGTCGGCCTCATCCAGCACGAAGATCTCGACCTGCCCCAGGTACACGCTTTTGTGCTCGATGTGGTCGAGCAGCCTTCCCGGCGTGGCGACGAGGACCTCGACCCCGCCGCGCACGATCGGCAGCTGCTGCTTGATGTCGACGCCGCCGTAGACCACCGTCGAGCGCAGGTTGGTGTACTTGCCGTAGGTGCGAAAGGATTCCTCGACCTGCACCGCGAGTTCGCGGGTGGGGGTGAGGATAAGCGCGCGCACCGGGTGCCGCGCCGGCGAATGGTTGGTGTTCGCCATCGGCGCCAGTTTCTGCAGGATCGGCAGGGCGAACCCGGCGGTCTTGCCGGTGCCGGTCTGCGCGCCGCCCATCACGTCCTTGCCCGCGAGTATGACCGGAATGGCCTGCACCTGGATCGGCGTGGGTGTCGTATAGCCGGCTTCTTCCACGGCCCGCAACAATTCGGGCCGCAGTCCGAGCTCGGCAAAGCTCGTTGCGCTCATCGATGTACCCCCACGCTTGCGGCTATCGCCGCTGCGCTGCCCCCCGAGGGGGCGCACCCGCGCCTTGGCCCGGTGTCGCTCATGAAATCTCCTGGTCGCGGCCCATCCCTCGAGGGGATTTCCGGTCCAGGCTGCGGATGTCTGGATTGAAGACGCGAGCGGCGCGACACCTTGGTGCCGCCCGTTGCGGGCTGGGCGGTGACCGGAACGGCCGCCCGAAACCGTATTATAGGCTAAGTTTCGGATTTTGCGAATTATTTGTGGCCAGAATCGGCACATCCGGGCTACAATTATTGGTTTTCCGCCGCGGCTTTGGGATTGGCCCAGCAGCGCGTCGCAACGGCATCGATCCGACATCATGACCACGCCGCCCAAGACCTTGCGCAACATCGCGATCATCGCCCACGTCGACCACGGCAAGACGACCCTCGTCGACAAGCTGCTGGTGCAGGCCGGCACGTTCGCGAAGCACCAGCACGTCGCCGAGCGGATGATGGACACCAACGACCTCGAGCGCGAGCGCGGCATCACGATCCTCGCCAAGAACTGCTCGATCCGCTATGGCGACGCCCAGATCAACATCGTCGACACGCCGGGCCACGCGGATTTCGGCGGCGAAGTCGAGCGCGTTCTGGGAATGGTCGACGGTGTGCTGCTGCTCGTGGACGCCGTGGAAGGACCGATGCCGCAGACGCGCTTCGTGACGCTGAAGGCGCTGAAGCTTGGCCTGTCGCCGATCGTCGTCGTGAACAAGGTCGATCGACCGGGTGCGCGGCCCGAATGGGTCGTCAACCAGACGTTCGAGCTCTTCGACCGGATCGGCGCGACCGAGGCGCAGCTCGATTTCCCGGTCGTCTATGCATCGGCGCTGAACGGTTGGGCAACGCTCGACGTGAACGTCGCCAAGGCGCACCAGATGCCGGAAAAAGCGGACATGCGCCCGCTGTTCGAGACAATCCTGGCGCACGTCCCGGCGCCGGTGGGCGATGCCGACGCGCCACTGCAGTTCCAGGTCGCCGCGCTCGACTATTCGAGCTATGTCGGGCGGCTGGGCATCGGCCGCATCCGCCGCGGCCGCCTCGCGGCGGGACAGGAAGTCGCGGTCTTGCATGGCCCGCTGACGGAGGGGCAGATCGCGCCGAAAGCGCGGGTCACGCAGATCTTCGCCTTCGCCGGAATGGAACGCGTGCCCGTGGAGTCGGCCCAGGCGGGCGACATCGTGCTCGTCACCGGCATCGACGAGCTCGCGATCGGCACGACACTGGCGGCGGTGGACACGCCCGAGGCGCTGCCGCCGATCATGGTCGACGAGCCGACGCTGTCGATGTACTTCCAGGTCAACACGTCGCCGCTTGCCGGGCGCGAGGGCAAGTACGTGACTTCGCGCAACCTGCGGGACCGGCTCGCCAAGGAGATGCTGACCAACGTCGCGCTGCGCGTCGACGAAACCGGGGACACCGACTCCTTCCTGGTTTCGGGTCGCGGCGAATTGCACCTGACGATCCTGATCGAGAACATGCGCCGCGAGGGTTATGAGCTGGCCGTGTCGCGGCCGCGCGTCGTTTTGCGCGACATCGGCGGGGTCACCTGCGAGCCGTTCGAGCTGCTGTCGGTGGACGTCGAGGAGATGCACCAGGGCGCCGTCATGGAGGCACTCGGGCCGCGCCGCGGCGACCTCACCAACATGGAATCGGACAGCCGCGGTCGCGCCCGTCTCGAGTACCGGATTCCGGCGCGCGGGCTGATCGGCTTTCAGGGCGAGTTCATGAACCTGACCCGGGGCACGGGGCTCATGAGCCACGTGTTCGACGGCTACGCGCCGCTGAAGGGCGGAATACCCGATCGGCGCAATGGCGTGCTGATTTCGGCGGAGGACGGCGAGGCGGTCGCGTACTCGTTGTGGAAACTCCAGGAGCGCGGCCGCATGTTCGTGTCGCCCGGCGACAAGCTGTACGAGGGGATGATCATCGGCATCCACAGCCGTGACAACGACCTCGTGGTCAACCCGATCAAGGGCAAGCAGCTCACCAACGTCCGCTCCTCCGGCAAGGACGACGCCATCGCGCTGACGCCGCCGATCGATCTCACGCTCGAGTACGCGGTTGAATTCATCGCCGACGACGAGCTGGTGGAAGTGACCCCCAAGTCCATCCGGATCCGCAAGCGCCACCTGAAAGAACACGAGCGCAAGAAGGCGAGCCGCGAAGCGGCGTAGCGCGGGAGTGTGGGGGAGACTCATCGCCGCGCAGCGGCGGTTAGTCGACACCAACACGATTCCGGCCGAGTCGGGAAGCCGCGTAGCCTATCCGTCCGGGAAACCGCGTAGCCCGCGATTCGGACGCGGCCGGTGCGCGAGCCGCGTAGTAAACTCGCTTCGCCATGCCGGACACATTGTTCCTGCTCGTTCTTGTCGCGCTTGTCGTCGTCGCCGCACTGGTTGTCGCCGTGCTCGCGCGGATGGGTTCGCTCTCGGGCTCGCGCGACGCAGCGACGCGCGAGGCGGCGGAATTGCGCACCAGACTCGAGGTGCTGGCAGGCACCAGCGCCGACTTCGAGCGCGACCTGAGGCAGGACTTCGCCAACGCTCGCGGCGAGCAGGCGGTGGCCACGCAGGCGGCCCGGACCGAGCTGGGTGCGATCCTCGCGCAGCAGGCGCAGACGATGCAGCAGCAGCTCGCCGCGATGGCGGGAACGCAGTTCGAGCAGCTGAAACAGTTCGGCGACCGGCTCTCCGAGCTCACAAAGACGAACGAGCAGCGGCTCGAGGCCGTGCGGGCGACGGTCGAGCAGCGGCTCGATGTGTTGCGCAGCGAAAACGCGCAAAAGCTCGACCAGATGCGCTCGACCGTCGACGAGAAGCTGCAGACCACCCTCGACGAGCGGTTGGGCCAATCGTTCAAGCAGGTGTCGGATCGCCTCGAGCAGGTGCACAAGGGCCTGGGGGAAATGCAGACGCTGGCGGCGGGTGTCGGCGACTTGCGCCGCGTGCTGACCAACGTCAAGAGCCGCGGCGGGTGGGGCGAGGTCCAGCTGGGCACGCTGCTCGCCGAACTGCTGACCCCTACGCAGTACGCACAGAACGTCGCGACGCGCCCGGGCAGCAAGGAGCGCGTCGAATTCGCCGTCAAGTTCCCTGGCCGCGGTGAGGACGGCGCGCCGTGCTGGCTGCCGATCGATGCCAAGTTCCCGCTCGAGGACTACCAGCGGCTGCAGGACGCGATCGAGAATGCGGACGCCGGCGCGGTCGAGGCGAGCCGCAGGGCGATGGAGGCGTTCTTCAAGACCGAGGCGAAGTCGATCCGCGACAAGTACATCGAGCCGCCGCACACACTCGACTTCGCGATCCTGTTCGTGCCGACCGAAGGACTCTACGCCGAGGCGGTGTCCCGTCCGGGACTGGCGGACGCGCTGCAGCGCGACTTCCGCGTGATGCTCGCGGGACCGATGAATCTCCAGGCGATGCTGAACAGCCTGCAGCTGGGTTTCCGCACCCTCGCGATCGAGCAGCGCTCGACGGAGGTGTGGCGGGTGCTGGGGGCGGTCAAGACCGAGTTCGGCAAGTTCGGCGAGATCCTTGCCAGGACCAAGGAAAAGCTGGACCAGGTCGGCCGGACGCTCGACGATGCCGGGCGCAAGAGCACGACGATCGCGCGCAAGCTGCGCGACGTCGAGGCGTTGCCCGAAGCCGAGGCCGATCGCCTGCTGACCGGCGAGGCGTCCGGCAACCTGCTCGAGGGCGCGATCGCCGACGCGTCGTCCGCAGCGTCCAAACCCTGACCCCGGGGGCGCGATGTTCGATGCGCTCTCGCGGTGGCGCCAGCGGCGAATCCTTTCCCGCGCCGCGATTCCCGATGCGCTATGGCGCGAAGCCGTGGCGCTCCTGCCGTTTCTCGCGCTCTACGGCGAGGACGACCTGGTGCGTTTGCGCGAGAAGGTGGTGCTCTTTCTCGACGCCAAGGCGATCGTCGGTGCGCGCGGCCACGTCGTCACTGCGCTGCAGCGCGTGATCATCGCGATCCAGGCCTGCGTGCTGGTGCTCGAGCTCGACCTGACATGCTACGACGGCTTCGAAAACGTGATCGTCTATCCCGGCGAGTTCGTCCCGGAGTGGGAGTGGGAGGACGAGGCGGGCGTCGTGCACAAGAACGACGGGCCGCTCGCCGGCGAGGCGATGCCGGGCGGGCCGGTCGTGCTCTCGTGGCCGGATGTGGAGGCGGGCGCCGACTGGGAGAACACCGGGATGAATCTCGTGATCCACGAGTTTGCGCACAAGATCGACATGCGCAACGGCGAGGCCAACGGCTGCCCGCCGTTGCCCGCGGGGATGTCGCCGGAGGTCTGGACGAGGACGCTGAGCGCGGCCTACGACGCCTTTTGCGCGCGGATCGACGGCGGCGAGGACACCGCGATCGATCCGTACGCATCCGAGAGCCCCGCCGAGTTCTTCGCCGTGCTGTCCGAGGTGTTCTTCGCCGAACCGCTGCTCCTGCAGCGCGAATATCCGCAGGTGTACGGACAGTGCGTGGCGTTCTACGGGCAGGATCCCGCGGCCCGGGTGTCGGGTCGCCCGCGGGAATAGCGGAGGGCATCGGGCTGTTGACGGTCGCGGGCGGCATGCTTGAACCGGGTGGATCGAGCGCGCGAAAACAGGCGCCATCGGGACTTCCGCATTGCACTTCCCGGAGGGCAGCGTATCCTATGCCGCGGCCGGCATGTCCGGAGCCAGCCGCGGAGCGTCTCGCCGGAATCGGAACATCGACTGCGTGACCGCCAGACCCGCGTTCAAAATCACAGGAGCCTACATCATGATGCGCAAGTCCACGCTGTTTGTTGCAACGCTGTTCGCTGCCGGCACCGCGTTCGCGTTCCACTGCCCGGCCGACATGAAGAAGATCGACGACGCCATGGCCAAGAACCCGAAGCTCACGGCGGCGCAGACGGACGAAGTCAAGAAGTACCGCGCCGAGGGCGAGACGCTGCACAAGGCCGGCAAGCACCAGGAGTCGGTCGATACGCTGGCCAAGGCGATGAAGATCCTCGACGTCAAGTAACCCGCCGAGGTTCGCAACAGGCATGCCGGCGCGGACGTCCGCGCCGGTCTTTTTTTGACGAGCACCGCCGGTGGCGCGTCGGATCCGGCCGATGGCAGGCGAACTTGGCAGTGGATGCACATGAACAGGAAGATGACCCACGCGCGCGCGGTGGCGTGGATGGTCGGGGCGTGCGTGCTCTGGAGCACCGCCGGGCTCGTGGCCCGCCTGCTCGACCATGCGCGAAGCTGGGAGGTGACGTTCTGGCGCAGCCTCTTCGCCGCCATCTCGATGGCCGGGATCCTCGCCTACACCCGGCGCCGCGAGGCGTGGGCGGTGGTGCGGGCGGCAGGCTGGCCCGGGATCGTTTCCGGCACCATGTTCTGCACGATGTTCACCTGCTTCATGCTCGCGGTGACCCGGACCACCGTGGCCAACGCGCTGATCGTCAACAGCCTCTATCCGGTGTTTGCCGCGATCCTCGGCTGGCTGGTGATGCGCGAGTCGTTGCCCCGCTACACATGGATCGCGATCTTCACGGCGGCCGGCGGCATGGCGTGGATGTTCGCCGCCGGACTGGGGTCCGGGCTGTCCGGCACGCTCATCGCGTTCGGCGTGCCGGTCGCGGCGGCGGTCAATGTCGTGACCCTGCGCAAGTGGGGAAGGAAGGTCGACCTGGTACCGGCGGTCCTGCTCGGCGGCGTCTTCTCGGCGGTGATCACGCTGCCGTTCGCGCTGCCGTTCGAGGCCAGCGCCCATGATCTAGCGTGGCTCGCCGGCCTCGGCATGTTCCAGCTCGCCGTGCCCTGCATGATGCTGGTCGTCGCGAGCCGCCACCTGCCGCCGGCCGAGGTCGCCCTGCTGACGCTGCTCGAAGTGCTCCTCGGCCCCCTGTGGGTGTGGCTGGGCGTGGGCGAGACGCCGGCCGCGGCGACGCTTGCCGGCGGTGCCATCGTGCTTGCGGCAATCGCGGGCAACGAGATGATCGCGTTGTACGGGCCCGAGAAATTCCGCCGCGTGCGCGCGGTTTGATCGAGTGCGGGTGGGGGCGGCTCAGCTGCCCGCCCTGGCTCTCGCGATGAGCACGGCCGCCGCGAGGATGAGGGCGCCGCCGGCGAGCTGCACCGGCGCGATCGTTTCGTCCAGCAGCCACGCGGCCAGGATCACGGTGCAAAGCGGCTCGACCGTCGACAGCGTGGACGCGCGCACCGGGCCTATCCGCTCGAGACCGGCGAAATACAGCGTGATCGCCAGCACGGTCGAGAGCAGGGCGATCCCGGCCACCGCGAGCCATCCGGCGGTGGTCCCGGGCCACTGCGGCCCACGGACGAACGAAGCGATGACGAATACCGCCGCGGCGCTGGCGATCACGACCGTGCTCATCGGCATCGCGTCGGCACGACGGCCGACCCAGGACGCCACGATGATGTAGACCGCGTAGAACGCCGCCGACGCGGTGGCGAACCCGAGTCCGGCCAGGAGGTTCGGCGCGAGCGCGAGATTGTCGCCGCCGATCGCCGGCCCGACCGTGAGCAGGGTCCCCGCAAGCGCAATGGCAAGCGCGGCGAGCTTGGTCGCGGTGAGGCGTTCGTGCAGGAACCCGGCGGCGAGGACGGCGACCAACGCGGGGTGCAGATAGAGCAGCAGCGCGGCAAGGCCGGCCGGCGCGAGCTTCAATGCGGTGAAATAGCAGATCGCCTGTCCGCCATATCCTGCGGCGCCGAGTGCGACCAGGACGCCGAGCGTCGATCCGCGCGGCAGCGGCAGGCCGCGGGCACGCAGCACCGCGAGCATCACGACGGCGGCCAGAGAGAAGCGCAGCGCCAGCAGCGTCGTGGTGTCGACGCCCGACGCAAAGGCGATTCGCGCGAGGATCGCCATCGCACCGAACGCGACAGCCGACGTCACGACGAACGCGATGCCGGCACGGACGCGATTTTCGACAGCCGTGCACGTCGCGCCGCTCACCCCGAGAGTGGCTTCACTGCCGACTTCGGCCGGAACGCCTTGCAGACGTTGTCGTTCGTCTCGATGTAGGGGCCGCCGATGAGATCGACACAATAGGGGACGGCGGGAAAGACGCCGTCGAGCGTCTCCTTGATGGCCTTCGGCTGACCGGGCAGATTGAGGATCAACGCGCGGCCGCGGATGACGCCGACCTGCCGCGACAGGATCGCGGTCGGCACGTACTTCAGGCTCACCTGGCGCATCTGCTCGCCGAAACCCGGCAGCACCTTGTGCGCGATGGCGAGGGTTGCCTCCGGCGTCACGTCGCGCGGGGCGGGGCCCGTGCCGCCCGTCGTGAGCACCAGGTGACAGCCGACCGTGTCGACGAGCTCGATCAGCGTGCGCTCGATCTGCGGCTGCTCGTCGGCGATGAGCCGGCTCTCCAACCGCCACGGCGAACGCAACGCGGCGGTGAACCATTCGGTGAGGCCGGGGATGCCCTTGTCCGTGTAGACGCCGGACGACGCGCGATCGGAAATCGAGACGAGGCCGATCAATAGCGATTCCATGCGAGACCTCTTGCGGTTCGTGTTCGATCAGTCTTGCGGCCCCGGATCCGCGGAGTCGAGCGCCCTCAGTTCGCGAAAGAGCTCGCGGAATGCGTGCGGAGGTTGTCCCTGCGCATGCTCGTCGCGGGCCCTGGCGATCAGCGCCCGGAAACGCGGACGGTCGAGCCGCGGCTTCTTTGCCGCCAGGAGATCCAGCGCCGCGGGTTCGGCGATGAGGCGGTCGCGCCACTGCTCGAGCGCGTGCTGCCGCGCCGAGTCGACGGCATGACCGTGCGCCCACAGGTCGAGGCGCCGCCGGATGGGCTCCGGATCGACGTTGCGCATCAGCTTGCCGACAAACTGGAGCTGCCGCTTGCGGCCGCCCCACGCCGTGATCGACCGCGCCTCGCGGATCGCGTCGACGAGGCGTTCGGGCAACGCGGCTTCGGTCGCGAGCTCGGCGAGGCGCTTCGGGTCGAGCGCGATCAGGGCCTCGCCCAGGTCCTGCAACGCATGCATCTCGGCCTTGCGCCGCGTCTTCGACGGCGGAAGGTTGTCGGCCGCCTCGTTCGCGACCGGGGTTTCGCTGTCATGCGCGGCGTCGCGCGGGCGGCGGTGCTCTCGTTCGTCGGGCCGTGGCATCGTTTTGGCGGAAAAGGTCGGGATGGCGCGCCTGCCGGGAAGTTTCGGCGCAAGCCCTTTGCTATGATAGCCGAGCGCCACTTCGTGGCCGGTTCGCTTTCCGGCGACCTCACCGCAGAGCCTGTCGATGACCGCCTTCGTCCAGCCCGCAACAACCCCCCGTGCCAGCGCAGCGTCGGCGCCATCCCGCAGCGGTGCCGACGGTGGTCGCTTTCCGCTCCCCACGGCCGAGATCGAGCGCATCGCCGAGTCCGTGCTCGCTGCGGCGAAAGCGGGCGGAGCGACCGCGGCGGAGACCGACGTCTCGCAGGCGGTCGGGCAGAGCGTCACGGTGCGCCGCGGCGAGGTCGAGACTGTCGCGTACAACCGCGACAAGGGCATCGGCGTGACCGTCTATCTCGGGCAGCGCCGCGGCCACGCGAGCACCGCCGATTTCTCGGCGGACGCCGTGCATGCCGCCGTCGGCAAGGCGCTCGCGATCGCCCGGTTCACGGCGGAGGATCCCGCTGCCGGTCTCGCGGACCCGGAACGGCTTGCCCGCGTCATCCCGGATCTCGACCTGTTCGACCCATGGGAGCCGGCCGTCGAGGACGCGATCGCGCTCGGCTGCGAGGCGGAAGCCGCCGCGCTGGCGGTGGACCGCCGCCTCACCAACACCGAGGGCGCGACGGTCGCCTGGAACGAATCGGAATTCGTTTACGCGAACACGCACGGCTTCCTGGGCGGCTACCGCAGCACGCGACACCACATCGACTGTTCCGTCATCGGCGATCCGGGCGACGGCGGCGCCATGCAGCGCGACTACTGGTATACGGCCGGGCGGGGCGCCTCCGACCTGCAGGCGGCCTCGGAGGTGGGACGCATCGCGGGCGAGCGAACCGTGCGCCGGCTTTCCGCCCGCAAGCTCGGCACCGTCGAGTGTCCTGTGCTGTTCGAGGCCCCCGAGGCTGCCGACCTCATCGGCGCATTCGTCGGTGCCGTGTCGGGCGGTGCGTTGTACCGGAAGTCCTCGTTCCTGCTGGATTCGCTCGGTAAGGCGGTGTTTTCGTCGAACGTCTCGATTCGCGAGGATCCGCACATCCCGCGCGCCCGCGGCAGTGCGCCGTTCGACAACGAGGGTGTGGCCACCGCGCCGCGCGATGTCGTGACCAACGGCGTCGTGCGTGGCTACTTCCTGGGCAGTTACTCCGCGCGCAAGCTCGGCATGGTCACCACGGGCAACGCCGGGGGCAGTCACAATCTGGTGGTCGCGCACGGCGACGACGATCTGCCGGCGCTCATGCTGCGGATGGGCCGCGGGCTCTTCGTCACCGAGCAGCTGGGCCAGGGGGTCAACCCGGTGACCGGCGACTACTCGCGCGGCGCCGCCGGATTCTGGATCGAGGATGGTGCCATCGCCTACCCGGTCGAGGAAATCACGATCGCCGGTAATCTCAAGGACATCTTCCGCGACATCGTTGCGATCGGACGCGACGTCGATCGGCGCGGGTCGCGGCACACGGGATCCATCCTGATCGGGCGGATGACGGTTGCAGGACACTGAGGATGAACGACCCCCACGCTCACTGCGTTCGCTGCCCCCCGAGGGGGCGCACAGTGCCCTTCGGGCGGCCGGGCGGGCACTGATCCCGGGCCCCTGCGCGCCGCCCATGCTCGAGCCAGCCTTCACCTGGATCCGGTCGCTCAACGACCCGTTCCGGAACGCAAATACCGCAGCGCAGTGGATCACCGCGCTGCCGGCGACGGACGCGCTGGCTCTGCAGAAGGAGGCACTGGAACTCGTTGCGAAATTCCCGGGCGCCAGGCGTGTCGCGGGCTATGCGCAGGCCGAGGCGCTGCTCCGGATCGACGCGCGGTTCGAGCCGGTCCTCGCCCAGCTCGCGCAGCAATACGCGACGAATTATCAGAAGAGCACCGACGTCGAGACGCGTCTGTGGCACGCGGTCTTCGATCTGGTCAAGGTCTTTGTGGCCGCGTACGGCGCCGTTCTTCGCGCGGGCTATCCGCATGCGGACCACAAGCGCTGGCACGCGCTTCTGCCATGGATTCTGGTTCGCCTGGTTCACTACAAGGGCATCGACGGCAAGTTCCGGCTGTTCCGCTACGGCACCTGGGTTCCGGCGCAGTGGCGTGAATTCCACGAACTCTACGAATTCGCGCGCACGCGCGGCTGGCAGCGCAACGAGCTCGCCTACGGCGCCGGCATCTTCGCGCGGCCCGGCGTGTGCGTCGAGCAGGAGTACCTTAAGACGCTGCTGCTCATGCGTCTCGATTCGGGCAATTTCACGCCTGACCAGGTCGAATGGGTGGCACGGCAGCTCGACGGATGGGCGGCGTCCTTGATGCTCGTCCCGCCGCCCGGCGCCGGGGCGGGTTTCTTCGTCGACCTGACCGGAATGCAGGGGTTGCGCCGGCAGGACAAGGCGCTTTCAGGCGAGCACGTGCTGCTGCTCGACACGGGCCCGGTCTACACCCAGGTCGTCGAGCGAATGCGGTGGCTGCCGGAGCGCGACGACGACACGCCGCGGCAGGACGATCCGCCGCCGCGCGAGCAGCGCCTGCTGCTGATGCGGCTTGCCTCGCTTTACGGCCCGGACGCGATCGCCCAGTCGCCCCGCGCGACGCGCTTCCAGACCAATGCCGAGGTCCGCGTGGTCGTCGGACTGGCGCCGCTCACACGGGCCGTGGCCGAAATCGAGCGCCTGCCCGATGCCGCGCGTACCGCCGGCGTGGCGGCGAGCTATGACGAAATCACCGAGATGGTCGGCCCCGGCGCCGGCCCGGAAACGGTCGTGCGCCGGGTTCGCGGGACGGCCTGGACGATGGAAGACCGCAGCGAGTCAGGGTGTCGCCTCACCGCGCCGTCCAAGGAGGCACCCGCCAAGCTGGGCGAGATCCTCGCGCTCAAGGAAGGGGACACGTGGGCGCTCGCCGTCGTGCGCCGGATGCAGCGACACCAGGTCGACGAGACCACGGTCGGCGTCGAGATTGTCGGTCGGCGGCTGGTGCGGGTGCTGCTGCGGAACTGGCTGACGCCGACCGAAGCCGCCCGCGCCGGCGCCGACCGGCCATTCTTCGGCATTTACCTGCCTGCGCATCCCGAGAACCGGCAGATGGCGCAGCGCAGCCTGATCGGCCCCGACGAGCGATTCGTCACGGGCGGCATGGTGGAGCTCGATACCGGCAGCGCGCGCTACCTGATCCGCTTCACCCAGACGCTCGAGCGGCAGCCCGGCTGGGCGTGGACGCTGTTCTCGGCGGTGCGCAAGCTCACGCCCTGAGCGCGGACGGTTCCGGGAGCTCGGCCCCGCCGCCTGGCACGTGGACCCCGGCGCGATTCGGGGGGCTCGACGAATGCCCGCTCACTGTCAACGCGAATTGGGATAGAATCGTCGCCCAGCAAGCGAACGGCGGACCGGGCTCATCCGGCCGTTGCCGTGTTCACGGCCACCGAGAGGCGGGCAGCTTGTCCGAACCGTCGGCTCGCCCGACTTCATCCCAATGAGGAGAAAACTCATGGAACGTCGTTCCTTCCTGAAAAACACGGGGCTCGCCGGTATTCTTGCCGCCGGCTCCGCGCCGGCCTTTGCACAGACGCCCACCGTCAAGTGGCGCTGCGCTTCGAGCTTCCCGAAGTCGCTGGACACGATCTACGCTGCGGCGGAAACCGCGGCCAAGACCGTCAACGACGTTACCGGCGGCAAGTTCCAGATCCAGGTGTTCGCCTCGGGGGAAATCGTTCCCGGTCTGCAGGTCGCCGACGCCGTGCAGGCCGGCACGGTCGAATGCGGCCACACGGCGCCGTATTACTACTTCGGCAAGGACCCCGACGTTCGCGTTTGGAACCGCGATTCCGTTCGGGCTGAACCAGCGGCAGTACGACGCCTGGTGGTACATCGGCGGCGGCGAGCGCTGTACAACGAGTTTACCAAGGACTTCGGCATCACGTCGATCCTGTGCGGCAACACCGGCGCGCAGATGGGCGGCTGGTTCCGCAAGGAGATCAAGACCGTTGCCGACCTGAAAGGCCTCAAGATGCGCATCGGGGGATTCGCGGGCCAGGTGTTGACGAAGCTCGGCGTCGTGCCGCAGCAGATCGCCGGCGGCGACATCTATCCGTCGCTCGAGAAGGGCACGATCGACGCGGCGGAATGGGTTGGTCCGTACGACGACGAGAAGCTCGGCTTCAACAAGGTCGCCAAGTTCTACTACTACCCGGGCTGGTGGGAAGGCGGCCCCGCGCTGCATTACTTCTGCGGCAGCCAAGGCCTACGAAGCGCTGTCGCCGGAATTCAAGGCAGCATTGCGCGCCGGTTGCGCCGAGGGCAATACCTGGATGATGGCGAAGTACGACGCGCAGAACCCGGCCGCGTTGCGACGCCTGGTCGCCGGCGGCACGCAGCTGCGGCCGTTCTCCAAGCCGATCCTGGACGCGTGCTACGCCGCGGCGATGGAGGTCTACGCCGAGACCTCGGCGAAGAACGCGAAGTTCAAGAAGCTCTGCGAGACTACTCGGCGTTCCAGAAGGAGCAGATCCTCTGGTTCCGCGTGACCGAGAACACCTACGACAACTACATGGCGACGGCCGGCCAGAAGGTGGCGGCGAAGAAATAGCGCCGGGCGTCGTTCACTCGCCTCCAAGCCCCGCCGCGCGCGGGGCTTTTTTTCGATCGGGGTCAGCTACGCAGTGACGAAGTGCGGCAATCTCCCCAACGGCCCGGACTTCACTTCGCCTTCAGCGCGTCCTCGAGCGACTTGTTCGCCGTCGCGGCGTCGTCTTCCTGCTGCTGCAGCATGTCCTGCAGTGGGTCGCCGCTCTTGCCGGCTTCTTCCTTCGCCCCGGGTTCTCCCTTGTCGGCTCCCGGAATCTCGAGGGCGGGCGGGGTGCCCTGATCGATGGTCGGCAGGTCGATCTCGATCTTGGTCGGGTCGACGGTCGACGCCTCGCTCTTGTAGACCATCACCATCTGCGGGAATGCGATGACGATCCCGATCATGATCACCTGGATGATCACGTACGGCACCGCGCCCCAGTAGATCTGCATCGTCGTGATGGGTGCGGTGACCTTGCCGGTGAGCTTGTCGACGTACTCCTTGACCGGCGCGACGCTGCGCAGGTAGAACAACGCGAAGCCGAATGGCGGATGCATGAATGAGGTCTGCATGTTGACGGCGAGCAGCACGCCGAACCAGATGATGTCGATGCCGAGCTTCTCCGCCACAGGCCCCAGCAGCGGCACGATGATGAACGCCAGCTCGAAGAAGTCGAGGAAGAACGCGAGCAGAAACACGATGATGTTGACGACGATGAGAAACCCGATCGCCCCGCCCGGCAGATCCGACAGCAGGTGCTCGACCCACTTGTGGCCGTCGACGCCGTAGAACGTGAGGCTGAACACGCGGGCGCCGACCAGGATGAACACGACGAACGCGGTGAGCTTGGCAGTCGACTCCATCGCCTGTTTCAGCAGCTTGAGATCGAGGCGCCGGCGCGCGACCGCCATCACGAGCGCGCCGGACGCGCCCATGGCGCCGCCTTCGGTCGGCGTCGCCACACCCAGGAAGATCGTGCCGAGCACCAGGAAGATGAGCGCGAGCGGCGGGATCAGCACGAACGTCACCTGCTCGGCGATCCGCGACAGAAGTCCCAGCTTCAGCGCGCGGTTGACCACCGATGCGAAGAACGCCACGGCGACCGCGACGCTGGCACAGAGGACGATGCGCTCGTCCGTCGCCGCATCGGGCTTGTACCGGTTGAAGTACAGGAACCAGTAGGCGATGCCGGCGGCGGTGGACAGCGCCACCAGCACCGCCAGCGAGCGCGTTCCCGGCGAGCCGTCCGGCTCGCGGATGGTCCGCGCCTCCAGCGGGCAGCGCCGGCACCCACTGCGGCTTCACGAACGAAACGAGCAGGATGAAGCCCGCGTAAAGGCTCGCCAGCACGATGCCCGGGATGAAGGCGCCCGCGTACATGTCGCCGACCGACCGGCCGAGCTGGTCGGCCATGATGATGAGCACGAGCGAGGGCGGGATGATCTGCGCGAGCGTGCCCGACGCCGCGATGGTGCCGGAGGCGAGCCGCCGGTCGTAGCCGTAGCGGAGCATGATCGGCAGCGAGATGAGCCCCATCGAGATCACGCTCGCCGCCACGACGCCGGTCGTGGCCGCGAGCAGCGCGCCGACGAAGATCACCGCGTACGCGAGGCCGCCGCGAATCGGGCCGAACAGCTGCCCGATCGTGTCGAGCAGATCCTCGGCCATGCCCGAGCGCTCGAGGATCAGGCCCATGAACGTGAAGAACGGGATCGCGAGCAGCGTGTCGTTCGACATCACGCCCCACAGCCGCTCCGGCATGGCGCCGAACAGCGATGGCTGCAGCAGTCCGAGCTCGATCCCGATCAGGCCGAACACGATGCCGTTGGCCGCCAGCGCGAACGCGACGGGATAGCCCAGCAGCAGAAACACGACCAGCGCCGCGAACATCAGCGGCGCCATGTTGGCGATCAGGAACTCGGTCATTTCGTCTCGCCCCTCTCCCGCAGGATCGCCTCGGCGAGCTCCTTCTCCGCCGCGATGGGGTCGTGCTTCTCGTTCGGATCCGGCCCCTGCCCGCGCAGGTGCGCGACCAGCTTGATCAGCTGCGAAATGCCCTGCAGCGACAGCAGGAAGAAGCCCACCGGCACCAGCAGCCGCGCCGGCCAGATGACGAGCCCGCCCGCATTGCTCGACATTTCGTTGATGTTCCACGAGCGCATGAACACGACCCACGACAGATACATGATCACCAGCGCCATCGGCAGCAGGAAGACCACGGTGCCGAACACGTCGATCCAGGTCTGCGCACGGCTCGACAGCCGGCCGGCAACGACGTCGATCCGGATGTGCTCGTTGCGCAGCAGCGTATACGGCGAGCAGAGCAGGAAGATCGCCGAGAACAGATACCACTGCGTTTCCAGGAAGGCGTTCGAGCTCACGTCGAACGCCTTGCGGATGATCGCGTTGGCGGCGCTGATCACGACCGCGAGCCAGCACCAGCCAGATGAGCCCGCGGCCGATGCGCGTATTGAGACCGTCGATCGCGCGGGAAAGGGTGAGCAGGGCTTTCATGGAACCTCCGATCCGAAGACGGGCGCAGCCGCGTGGACCGCGTCCCGTACGCTCGTGGCGCCGTGGCGTCAGGCTCGGCGATTATAGGCGGATTCAATGCTCGGGCGTAACCGGGAGGCGGGCGTTGCCGGGCGGTCCCGCGCGGGGAGGGCGCGCCACCGCGGCTGGCCCGCGGCTGCCGTCGTGGCGATGCTAGAATGTGTCGCCAACCCGGAATCTCCCGCCGCCATGTTCCACCGTTCGCACACCGTTGCCCAGGCCGACCCGGAGCTCTGGGCGGCCATCGCCGCCGAGAACCGGCGCCAGGAAGACCACATCGAGCTTATCGCGTCGGAGAACTACGCGAGCCCCGCCGTGATGGCGGCGCAGGGCTCGCAACTGACGAACAAGTACGCGGAAGGCTATCCGGGCAAGCGCTATTACGGCGGCTGCGAGCACGTCGATGTCGCCGAGCAGCTGGCGATCGACCGGGCGAAGAAGCTCTTCGACGCCGACTTCGCCAACGTCCAGCCGCATTCGGGGGCGCAGGCCAACCAGGCCGTCTTCTCTCGCCGCGCTGAAGCCGGGCGACACGATTCTCGGCATGAACCTGGCGCACGGCGGACACCTGACGCACGGCTCGCCCGTCAACATCAGCGGCAAGTGGTTCAACGTCGTCCCCTACGGACTGCATTCGGACTCGAGCTCATCGACTACGACGCCGCCGAACGGCTGGCGCACCAGCACGAGCCGAAGCTCATCATCGCCGGCGCGTCGGCATATTCGCGCGTTATCGACTGGAAGCGCTTTCGCGCGATCGCCGACGGCTGCGGTGCGCTGCTGATGGTGGACATGGCGCATTACGCGGGTCTCGTCGCGGCGGGCGTCTATCCGACGCCCGTCGGCATCGCCCACTTCGTGACCAGCACCACGCACAAGACGCTGCGCGGCCCCCGCGGCGGCCTGATCCTCGGCAACGCCGAGCACGAAAAGGCCGTGAATTCCGCGGTCTTCCCGGGACTGCAGGGCGGGCCGCTGATGCACGTGATCGCGGCGAAGGCCGTCGCGTTCGGCGAGGCGCTCGGCAAGGACTTCCGCCACTACCAGCAGCAGGTGCTGGACAATGCGCGCGTGCTGTCCACGGTGCTGCAGGAGCGCGGGCTGCGCATCGTGTCCGGGGGCACCGACTGCCACATGTTCCTCGTCGACTTGCGCGCCAAGAGGATCACCGGCAAGGACGCCGAGGCGGCGCTGTCGAAGGCGCACATCACCTGCAACAAGAACTCCATTCCCAACGACCCGGAAAAGCCGTTCGTCACGTCCGGGATCCGGCTCGGCAGCCCGGCGATCACCACGCGCGGCTTCACCGAGCTCGAGAGCGAGGAGCTCGCGCATCTGATCGCCGACGTGCTCGACGCGCCGGCCGACGACGCGGCGCTCGCGCGTGTGCGCGCAGGTGTCGGCGCGCTGACGAAGAAGTTTCCGGTCTACGGATGATGAGATGATGAGCCCCCACGCTCACTATGTTCGCTGCCCCCGAGGGGGCGCTCGGCGCCCTTCGGGCGGCCGCGCGGGCAGATGAACGACCCCCACGCTCACTTCGTTCGCTGCCCCCCGAGGGGGCGCTCAGCGCCCTTCGGGCGGCCGGGCGGGCGCTGACCTCCGGCCATGAAGTGCCCGTTCTGCGGCAACACCGACACCCAGGTCATCGACTCGCGCGTCTCCGAGCCTGGCGGCTCGATCCGCCGTCGCCGTCGCTGCATGGGCTGCACCAAGCGCTTCACCACCTACGAGACCGTCGAGCTGCGGCTGCCGCAGGTGGTCAAGACCAACGGCACGCGGTCCGATTTCGACGTGACGAAGGTGCGCAGCGGCTTTCAGCGCGCGCTGCACAAGCGCCCGGTGCCCACCGAGCTCGTCGACCAGGCCGTCGACCGCGTGGTTTCGCGGGTGCTGGCCCTCGGCGAGCGGGAGATTGCGTCGCGGCAGGTCGGCGAGATGGTGATGCAGGAGCTCTACGTGCTCGACAAGGTCGCGTACATACGCTTCGCGTCCGTCTACCGCAGTTTCCAGGACGTGTCCGACTTCCGGGACGCATTGAAGGAAGTCGAGGCGCCGGGCAAGCGCGTGCGGAAGTAACGGCGACGACGGACGGGTATCCCGGAGCGATGACCGCGTACTCCGCCACCGCCAGCGCACTTGTCGGGCGGTTTGAATCGCGACTGGTTTCCCGATGACCGCGTTCTCCGACGCCGACCGCGCGCACATGGCGCGCGCGCTCGTCCTGGCCGAGCGCGGCCTCTACACGACGACGCCGAACCCGCGGGTCGGCTGCGTGATCGTCAAGGACGGCGCGGTGATCGGCGAGGGCTGGCACGAGCGCGCGGGTGAGGCGCACGCCGAGGTCAACGCGCTGGCCGACGCGCGATCGCGCGGGCACGACCCGCGCGGCGCCACGCTCTACGTGACGCTCGAGCCCTGCAACCACGCCGGCCGCACGCCGGCCTGCACCGATGCCGTGCTTGCGGCCGGCGTCGGCCGCGTCGTCGCCGCGATGGCGGACCCCAATCCGGAAGCCGCCGACGGCGCCGCGCGGTTGCGCGCCGCCGGCATCGCCGTCGACGTCGGCCTCTTCGCGGACGAGGCGCGCGAGCTCAACATCGGCTTCGTGTCGCGGGTGACGCGCGGGCGGCCGTGGGTGCGGATGAAGGCGGCCGCGAGCCTCGACGGGCGCACGGCGCTCGCGTCCGGCGCATCGCAGTGGATCACCGGGGAGGCCGCGCGCGCCGACGGCCACCGCTGGCGCGCGCGCGCCTGCGCGATCCTGACCGGCATCGGCACCGTGCGGCAGGACGATCCGCAGCTCACCGTGCGCGCGATCGCGACCCCGCGGCAGCCGCGGCGCATCGTCATCGACCGGCATGGCGAGACGCCGCCGTCGGCAAAGGTGCTCGCCGGCGACGGTGCGCTGGTCGTGACCGCCGGCGAGCGCAATCCGCTCTGGCCGTCCGGCGTCGAGGTGCTGGCGCTGCCCGACGCCGCGCGCCGCGTCGATCTCGCCGCGCTGATGCACGCGCTCGGGCGCGCGCGGCATCAACGAGCTCCACGTCGAGGCGGGCGGCAAGCTCAACGGCGCGCTGCTCGCGGCCGGAATGGTCGACGAGCTCCTGCTCTACCTCGCGCCCTGCCTGCTGGGCGATCCGGCGCGGGGCATCGCCGAGTTCAGGGACGGCCTGTCGCGGCTGTCCGATCGCGTCGCGCTGGCGCTCCACGACGTGGCGCGCGTCGGCGATGATCTGCGCGTGCTGGCACGCATCGTAGCGAAGGGAGGTCTGATGTTCACGGGAATCGTGCAGGCGGTGGGTCGCATCGCCGCCACGGAAGCGAAGGGCGACGGCCTGCGCATCGCCGTCGACATCGGCATGCGCGATGTCGCGGACGTCGCGGTGGGCGACAGCATCGCCGTCAACGGCTGCTGCCTGACGATCGTCGAGGTCAACGGTTCGACGCTGGCCTTCGACGTGTCGGCGGAGACGCTGCGCTGCACGATCGGACTCGATCGCGTCGGCGACGTGAACCTGGAGATGGCGCTGCGCCTGGCCGACCGCCTGGGCGGGCACCTGATGACCGGGCACGTCGACGGCGTGGGCACCGTGACGCGATTCGAGCGCGGTCGCCGGCGATGCCGGCGGCAGCTGGCTGCTGGAGATCGAGGCGCCGGCGGAGCTCGCGCGCTTCATCGCGGCGAAGGGCTCGATCGCGGTGCACGGCGTCAGCCTGACCGTGAACGGGGTGCCGGGCTCACGCTTTCACGTGAACCTGATCCCGCACACGCTCGCGGTGACGACGCTCGGCGCGCTCAAGGCCGGGCGCGCGGGTCAACCTGGAAGTGGATCTCGTCGCGCGGTACGTCGCGCGGCTCGCCAGTTTTGGCAAGTAGCGACACCAGGGTCGACACCTGAAAGGAGTATCTGATGATCAAGATGGCAGGGTTTTTGGTCGTTTCGGCGCTGTTGGTTTACGGCCTTCACGCGTTCGCGCAGATCAGGGCGGATGCCCGCCCGGCCGTGACGCCCGTCGGAAGTTCGTCGTCCAACGGTGTTTCGTTTGCGTGGTTCTACGACCATTCCGAACGAACGGTCTTCGTATGTCGTATCGGTCAAGCTGCCGGGGATAATGTGGATTGCAAGGCGAGGTCCAGCTTGTAGATCGGAAGGCCTGCGGCAAGACATTGGGTACAATCCATCGTGCCGTTACTATCTTCGCGCGATCCGAACAGGCAAGGTGGGGCTTGGGTGCGCGACGACTATGCGCCGTCCACGACGAATCAGGCGAATCGGCGCCGCCTCTACGTGTTTGTCGGCACGCTGGTGGTGGCCTTGGCGACGAGCCTGAGCTTCACCTGGCTTCGCCCGGCAGAGTACCGCACCTCCGCACGGCTCGAGATCACCCCGGCCACCGGTTCAATGCCCTCTGGGCTCGTAGGTTCCGCCCCCGAGTCCGCGAGGCCGTTCCTCACCGAAACGCAAATTCTGACGAGCCGGCCGGTGCTGGAACTGGCCGCGACTCGGCTCGAGCATGCGGGCCAGCACGTATCCGCCGGCGGTTCCGATCCCGTCGCGGACATGCAGTCGCGCCTCGAGGCGGTTCCGGTGCCCGATACGAACGTCGTCGAGCTGGTTGCGACGGGGCCGCGTCCCGAAGTGCTGGCGCCGATGCTCAACACCATCATCGAAGTCTACCGCGACCGCCTCGCCGAGGCGTACCGCGACTCGATCGGCCGAGTCGTTGGCACAGGCCAATGAAGAAGTGAAGAAGCTGGAAGCCAGCGTGGCGAGCAAGCGACGCGAGGTGGAGGCGTTTCGGTTGCGGCACAACATCGTCTCGCTGGAACGCGACGAAAACCAGATCCTGGCGCAAACGCGCGACCTCAGCACTTCGCTGAGCGCCGCGAACGAGCGTGTCGCCAAGGCCGAAGGCAGGTTGCGTGCCCTCGCGGATGCGGCTACCGCCGGCAACACAGTGGTACGGTCCAAGGATGATCCGACGCTGGCCAACCTCGAGCAGCGAGCTTCGGTGTTGCGCGAAGAGCTTCGTGATGCTCGATCGCAGCTTCACGTCGGCCTACCAGGCCAAGGATCCGAAGATCGTCGCGCAGCGCTCGCGCCTCGCCGAGCTCGAGCGGCAGATCGTCGTCCAGCGTGAGACTGGCCAGCGGGACGCGCTCGCCGAAGCTCGGGAAGAACTGGCCGGCGCGCAGGGCGCGGCCGCGCGTCTTCAGAATCAGATTTCCACCAGTCGCAAGGACGTGGGTCAGTTCGCGGCGCGCTTCAACGAATACAAATCGCAACAGGAACAGCTCAATGCCATCGAGACTGCCTACCAGGATGCCTCGAAGCGCCTGGCGAGGCTCGACGCGACCGAGCGCGCGCGCATGCCGACGATCAAGCTGCTGGAGGCGGCCGCGACACCCCAGCAGCCGCTTCGCCCGCTCTATTGGCGCGACACCGTGATCAGCATCGGCGCTTCCTTCGCGCTCGCGTTGCTGGCGATGTGGCTGGTGGAGCTCTTCAACCGATCGGAGCCGCAGCCTACCGTGGTCCTCGTCCAGCCGCGATCCGCGGGCTTGCCGTACGCGACTGCGCCGCACGCACTGCGCGGACAAGGCGCAGTCTCGCTGCCCCACGAGGAATCGGCGCCGATGCTGCTGGCGCAGCAGCCGACGTTTCCGCGCGAGCTCGACCGGGACGAGGTTGCGGCTCTCATCCAGGCGTCCGACGAGGATAGCCGACGGCTTATTCTCCTTCTCTTGAGCGGAGTCAATCCGGACGAGGCGCTCGCCTTGCGCGCAAGCGATGTCGATCTCGCGCGGGGTCTTATCCATGTCGGCGGCGAATCGGCGCGCGATGTCGTGCTCAACGAAACGCTGCGCGCGCTCATCGCTGCGCGCGCGACGACGTCTCCGTCGGAATTGCTGTTAGGCGCTCGGGACCGCCCGGCCACGCGCGACACGACAAAGGCACAACTTCTTTGCGCGGCCCACGACGCCGGAATCGAGGGCGCGATCGACGTCACGTCGGAGTGTCTACGGCATACGTATGTGGCGTTTCTGGTTCGTCAGGGCATCCGATTCGCCGACCTCACGCGGATTGTCGGCCACCTTCCGGCGGAGGTCCTTGGCGCGTACAGCACGCTGTCGCCGGGCGGAACGCGGTTGCCCGGGGAGGCGATCAGCATCATGTTTCCCACGCACGCGCCCGCCAACCGGTCGGACGAGCCCGCGTAGGATTCGATGGCACGCCGCAAGCTGTTGTCCGGCGCAGTGGCGGTCCGGACCGGACCACGCCTGCACGTCGTCGGGATGAACGCGCAATCATGGCAATCGACCGGGGGGGGTTCGTGCAAAAACGCTGCGCGAGATGTCGGGAGCGGGCGCCTGATCGGTATGCGGCTTCCTCGCCTGAGCCTCAGCCTCCACCGCAACGTTCGGGCGTACGAATTCAACTGTGGCTCGTACGCACGAACACGAACTGCGTGGGCGCCGTAGCGCCCGCGCCAAGCCGACATACTCGTCAAACAGTGGTCTCGCCTGAGAGAATGTGTCAGACAGTCTGTGCCAAGCTTAGCCATCATGGCCTCAGGTAGCACGTACGGTTGCGTGTGCGCAATGGTCGCTCTTGCTTCCCGCCGACAGCAGCAATACGACCGCTGGCGCCGCGATGGCCATACGACTGGACGTTTTGAGGAATTTCCGGCGCGCGTCCTGCCCGCTGAATTTGCCGTCGCTTTGCGAACTCACATCTGGTTTTTCAGCCATTTTCTGATCCTCCACTGTTTCGGCCAAGAATGGAATGCTTGCTGCCACTTGGTGTCGCGAATCCCCTGATGCATGAATCATGCCCGATTGCAGTATCTACAAATAAATCAATTCATTACGGATTGCCGGCAGGAAATTCGAGGGCAATCCGAGGAGGCAGTGTAAGACTCATCGACACCTCGTCACAAATCCGCCCGGCTCCGCAACGGATGCGCCGTTAACCGTTTTGCAGCCGACCGGCTACCTGAGTGCCGGCACCATTGGCTGGTAATACCGATCTGATTGCAGCGACCGCGTCTGCGGTCGATCCATAGCTCAAACGGTGACAAGAGGTCCGGGAGATCGATTCGACCAGCGCTTCGACCTTGGCGGCGTCGAGAGGCGTGGAGACGACCATGCACTCGTCCATCAGGAGCTTGAGCGCATCGAACTTCGGAAGCGGAACCAATGAGGCCGTTGTCCCCAACGTGTAGCGCGGAAAGACGAGTGCCGCGACGGGGCGCGGTTCGTCGCTTGCCGGACGGCTTTCAGGCGGCGGCGGCATGTAGACAACCCGCTTGCCGTCGCCCCGCTGGTGCACTGGCAGTCCGCGCAAACCAGGGAACCGGTCGGCCAGGGCGTCGATGCACGAAGCCTGACGCAAATCGCCAACGGGACCGGGAACACGTCGAAGCTGCCTTCTTCCAGCAGTGCGACTTCATCCGAGAAGTACTCGAATCCGGCGTGCACAAGTGATGCCGTCAGCGTTGATTTTCCGCTTCCAGGAGGCGCGGGCAACAGGATGCACCTGGACTGGTCGCCGATCACGCCGGCGTGAATGTTCAAGAAGAATCGATGATCCTGGACCGCCGTGACCCACACCAGCGATTTCACGATGGGTGCAAGTTCGGCGACGCCGCCGCAGTCGGCGAAGAACTCGCGATCCCGGTAGACGATCAGGCGATCCGCGGTCTCCAGGATGTCAACCACCGTCTCGTCCGGCGACGTCCCTCGAACTTCCAGATGCTCGACGACAGGGTGCACGATCCGCGCCTGCGCATCGCTCGAAAAGCGTAGGCAGAACCGGGAGCTAAGGATTCGATAGTGCCGTTCCTCGAGGACGCCTGTTTGACGCCATGGGGGTTGCGTACGCTGCGTGGTGGCGGCCGAGGCGGTGGGACCAGCGTCTGGGGCCGGCAATGGGCCGCCCAGAAAGCGTTTTTCGCCCCATTCGGCGAGCGCGGCGGCAACGAATTGCTCGCTATGCTCTGCGTCCAGGCCGTACATCCTTTGCAGCGCTGCGCTGGTCGCGTGCGCGTCATGTCCCTCTTCAAGCAGGCTCCAGATCACTGCCGCGGTGGTGTTGAGCAGATGCAGTTCCTGCGTTGCCTCGGAGAACAGGATGCCTGCACCGTCGAGATAAAACAGGTGCATCCCGGCAGCGGGTTTCTCGCGCGTGTTCATACGGTGATGTCCGGGATTGAGTCGTGTGCGCGCCGCCACCAGCGCCCCTTGCCCAACAGCCACAGCGGCAGGAGCAGGTAGTCATGGACGACCTTGACCGCCACGTAGCCGAAGAAAAGTGCGTCCGGGAGCTCGATCATTCGATAGTGGCGAAACTCCGGCGTTGTCATTGTCCGCCACACATAGCGAACACGGTCACCGATTTGCGCGCAGCGCCATCGGAGCGCCGCGCGGTGCTCCGATGGCGCGAGATCCGTCAGTCGCGGTTCAAGAGCCGCCATGATACACGGTGCTTGGCCAACGAGGCGCCGGTGAGCCTGACGCCGAAGCTGAAGACCTCGCCCTTCATCGTCGTGACCAGCGCGCGGACGTCGCCGCTCGACGCACCACCGCTCCCCGGCTGACCCTGGATCAGCGACGACGCCGGCAATGCCGCTGGCGACGTCGATGCTCGGCACGACCGCGCCCCCTGCGGAAACGAGCACCGAGTTGCCGGTATTGAGGTCGCGGGCGTAGAGCCGCGACGACAGCGGGGCCGCGCACGGGTCGGTCGTCGGCTTGGAGAACGCATAGACGACGGTCTGCACGTCGGCATAGACGTCGGTGCCGATCTTCTCCGTCAGGTCGGTCGCGTCCTGATACCAGCCGCGGCCGGTCGCTGTCCCGGTGAACCCGGCAGACGCCGCTGCCGGTGACGGCATTGAGGTCCGCACGCGAGTACGGCGTCGCGGGTGCGGCCTCCGCCGCGGTGCGCGTGCCGTCGCGGATCACGTACAGCGTGTTGCGGACCGCGGCGGACGCCGATGTCGTCCGCGCCGAGCAGCTTGCCGGTGCCGACGAAGAGGTAGCGGTCGACGTTGTTGTTCTGATCGATCTCGATGCGAACGCCGGTCGTGATCGGCTGCGCGTTGCCGTTCGCGTCCGTCAGCTTGGCGATCAGTTCGACTTTCCAGTTCGATTCGTCCGGATCGGACAGGTCGAAGCGCCAGACGTTGCCCTTGAGGTCGCCGCCGTAGGCCTGCAGCACGTACGGGTCCTGGCGGCTCGGCGTATAGGCGCGGATCGTGGACAGGCCGCTCGGATCGGCGTCGGTGCCGGTATCGCCCGGCGAGCGCCATCTTGTCCAGCAAGTTGCTGGCCCGTCTTCGGGTTCAGGACATACAGGAAGCCCTTGCCGCCGGGATTGTTGTATCCCGGACGCGACCAGCACGACCCAGCCGAAGCGGTACGTCTTGACCAGCGTCGGGGCGTCGAAGACGTAGCCGAGATTCGGTCGTCGGTGAACTCCCAGAGCACGCGCCCCGACGTCGCGATCGTCCGTTTCGGTTTCGGCAGGCGCGACGGGGGTCGTGACGTCGAGCGCGTAGATCGCGCGCCCGCCCGCGCCCAAGCCCGCCGACCAGCACGCGTGCGCCAGTCGTTGCCGGTATTGCGGCGGCGTGCTGGTGTTGGTGTTGGCGAAATCGATGTCCCAGGCGCGCGGCGTGGCGTTGACGTAGAACTTGTGCGAGAAGAGCGGAATCCCGCCGCGACGATAGCTGAACGCCCCGAGCTGGAATGCGGGATCCGGCGTGTGGTTCGGTGTCGTTCGGATCGCCGCCGCTGAAGAGCACCTTCGGAATGAACGCCCAGGTTTCCTTGCCGGCGTCGGGACCGGTCGAATCGTTGAACGCGTGCACCATGCCGTCGTTGGCGCCGACGTAGACCATCGGCGTGCGCAGCTCCTGGTCCGTTACGAATTGCTGATAGCCCGGATTGCCGGCATCGACGTAGGGCTGGCTGGGCGCGCCGACCGCCACCGCGCCCGAGTAGACGATGTCGCCAAGGGCATGCGCAGCGCACCCGGAAGTTGGTCGAGCCGACGCCTTCGTTCGACTTGTCGCCGCGCAGATAGTCGAGCACCGCCTGCGCCGTCGGCATGGGCGTCGGCGTCACGACCGACCAGCCGGCGTTGAGCGAAGTCTGCTGCGCGGCGGAAAGCTCGCCGATGCGAAACGGGACGGCAGCGTTGGTCGAATCGTTGATCGTCACGATGCGCCGGTTCGTGTCCCATCCGGTGCCGAGCGACCTGCGCATCGAGGTGTGTCGCCGCGGACCACAGCGGCGGGATTGACCGGGTTGCCGGCGCCGTCGACCGGCAGCGCGCCGGTGTCGGGATCGAGCGCGTATTTCTTGACGTCGCCCCACCAGCCGGCCTCGTAGCTGGTCTTGTAGCCGTAATCGCCGCGTCGCAGTGAATTGCGCGCCGGCGATACCGACGGCCGTGCCCGTGCCCGATTGATCGGTGAAATCGGCCAGCGCGCTGACGATGCTTTCCGCCAGTTGCTGCGGGTTGTCGGCATTGAAATACTTGCCGCGGCTGTTGATCGCGGCGTGCCAGAGGTCGTCGATCGAATCGGGTCCGGCCGCGCTAGCGCCGCGGCCACCGGCGCGTGTCGGCCAGTTCGCTGGCGCCGGACGTGATCGCATCGATGCCGCGCAGGGTAAACGATGTTCCCCTGCGCGCCGATCGACAGACCGTAGAGCGTGACGTGCTGCCACGGGGCGATCGTGTCCTTGACGTTGTCGTGCGAGGCGTCGGGCGAATGTCGCTGATCCAGTACTTCATCGCGAGATCGGCGAGGGTGTTGCTGGTCGCCGTCGGCTCCCTCGTAGTAGGGGCGCGGGAAACAGACTGCCCGGCGTGAAGCCGGGGATCGGCACCGGGCAAGACCGCCGGGCACGGTCTGGTCCTTGTCGCCGACACTGCTCGTGCCAACGGGCTGTAGTTCCAGTAGCCGTCGGTCGACAGCAGGTGGTAGTTCGGCTGGCACATGCCGGTGGTCGCATCGAGCGGATCGGTCGCACCCGGCAGGCCCGAGTGCCGGAGTTCGAGAAGTATTCGCCGATGCGGTAGACGGCGTCGGGCAGCGGCGTGCCGTAATTGGGCGCGACCGCATAGAAACGGTGAACCAGTGCGGCCTTGTGGGCGTCGTGTCGAAACGGCTTGATGTTGAGAAAACCCGCCGTCGCGCTGCCGTTTTCCCAAAGCGTGTGGAAACCGACGCGCGCGTTCTCTTCGCTCAACGCCGAGAACGCGATGCCGCCGGCGGTCTTCATCGCCAGGATCCGGGTCCGGTAGAACGCGTACCACTTGGCGAAGTTGGCCATCTCCTCGCTGCGCGTAGGTGCGGCCGCTCGGGTACGTCGCCGCGGCCGGCATGATGTCGACGCGCGTGAATGCCTGCGGATCGAACGCCTGCGCCGCGGTCGCGTTGCCGTAGCGGACGTACTTGTACGTCGTGGCGTCCAGCGGTCCTGCACGGTGCCGTGCCCAAGCCGGCGGCATCCTGGTTCGAGCAGAACTGGACCCTGGAGATCGTGTAGTAGTACGGATTGCCGGAGACCGCGACCGGGTTCGTGAAGACGCAGTATTCGTTCGCGACCACGCGTGTTGCGCCGGTCGCGACATCCTTGACGTTGGGATAGTTGTAGCCGGCGGCGATCGCGGGCGTCGTGATGACCCGATCGTGGTCCGAGGATAGGCGCGACCGTTGCGGCGGCACACCGACCATCGCCGTCCGCGGTCTGGTAATCGGCGCCGGTCAGGTCGAGCCGGTGCTGTCGGCACCAGAGCGTGTCCGGGACACCGCGGCCAGGGACCGTTGTCCGACGGAGCGCTCGACGGGACGCACAGCGCTGTCGTGGCCGGACTCACGCAACCGGTCGTCGACGTCGGAGCGAGATTGATCGTCGCCGCCGGTGTTGGCGCCCGGGTACCCCGCGAAGCCGTTCACGTAGACGCTGGTCCACGGTCCCGTGCATCCGGATGTCGCTGCCCTCGCACGGGAGCTCGGTGCCGTCGGCCCTCTTGCCGGCGACATGTAGATCGCGGTCGGGTCGTAGTAGCTGCTTGTTGAAGTCGCTGCTGCGGATCGGCGGATCGATTTGCCGATACGGCGTGAATGTCCGGGAGATGGCAGCGAACCGACGTTGAGGCCGCCAGTCGTCCGCCGCATTGCCGGTTGTCGCGACAGTGGGCGATGCCCGGATGTCGCCCACGACGGTAGTCCGGAAGGTAGTCCCACAGCATGCTGCCCGAGTCGTCGAGCGTGAACATGATGTTCGGCTTGACGGGGTTCAGGCCCTGCAGCGGGACTCTCGGCGAGCACGCTGTTGGCAATCGGCGCCGCGTACGCGCCCAGCGGCTGCAGCACCAGCGCCGCGGCCACGCGGCGGCGCAGAACCTCGAAAGCGCGGACGGGCGGGACGAGATCATGGTGCTGCTCCTGGGAAACCGTGGGTGGCGCGCGGGCTATTGCAGAATCGCCTGCGCATACGCCACCGTGTTGCGTGGGCCTTCGACGCGTACCGTGACGCGGTAGAAGGCGTCGCCGGTGCGCACCAGGCCCTCGTAGTGCTGCGTTCCCGCGTCGGCGCCGAGCGCGGCGCTGGAGAGATTGCAGTTGCTGCCGACCGCCGGCCCGGCGTTGGCGCACATGCGTTCGATCACGTAGTAGCTCTTGTTGCTCGGCGGCGTCGACCGTCGGGACCAGGCCGACATTGAGGCCGGCGGCGGCGAACTTCGTCGGCGTCGTCAACACGGCCGGAATCTCCGGAATCGGGGCGTTGGCAGGCAGGCAGGCCGTCCCCGCGTCGTTCTGCACGCAGGCGAAGTAGTTCTGCGCGAGGAGGTCGGCCGTCTTGTCCGTGATGTCCGGATTCGACAGCGCGGGATCCGCGGTCGGATCGAACAGCGCCTTGATGGCCTGCTCGATGCTGCGGTCGACCGCGTATACCGCCGCCTGCTTGAACGCGAGGTTGCCGGCCACGATCGTGGCGGTGTCGGCCGACCGGATGAGCGCGATGCCGGCGAGGCTCAACGCCACCATCACCAGCAGCGCGATGAACAGCACGACGCCGCGCTCCGCGCCGGGACGCGACTGGCGGGCGGGCGTGCGCAGCGAACGAAGGCGAACGATGTTCATGATGCGTTCCACAGTGCGTTGCGAAGGGGGACGACGGTTTCGAGCACCCTGTAGCGGTAGTGCTGGTCGTCGGCGCTCAACGTCATCGACACCGTGTCGTCGAGCATCTTGAGCGGTCCCGGCGTGACGGCGTCCTTCTCGTACTGCGCGCTGCGCGTGACGATCGCGATGCGCACGGCACGGATCTGCCGCAGCGTGGCCAACGGCTGGTTCGGCAGATTGGCGGCCGACCACACGCCGCCGGTGGCGTCCTGCCACGCGTCGATGGCGCCGTCGTTGTCGGTGTCGAGGCCGTACTGCGCCTTCAGATTGACGACGTCGTTGATGACGGGGTTCACCGGCCCGTCCGTCGGCAGCCGGTTCTGCGTGCGCAGCACGCGGCCCGTCGTGTCGACCGTGTACGCGATGCGCCCCATCGACGCGGCCTGGCCCAGATTGACGAGCGATGCGCGTGACGGCGGCGTAGGTCACGCCGATGTCGCCGGCAACCGGCGTGTGCGTGAGCGTCGCGAAACCGGTGACGGCCGTCGACCGCAACGCCGCCGGCATTGACGGTCGACAACGTGCAGTTGGCGCCCTGCACGGCAGCGATCACGTCGTTCTCGCTGAAGCCGACCGGCCCCGGCACCACGTACGGCTGGGCCGTGGTCGCAGTCTGCTTGAACTGAACGGGCGTCGACAGCGAACTCGAGCCGCCGTAGAGCACCGTGATCGTGTCCGGATCGCCGGCCGTCGGCACCTGCCTCGATGAGGACCGGAATCGGGCGCAGCAGCGCGCAGCTGTCGAGGCTCGCGGCGGCCGACGCGATGCCGTTGCCGGCCATGGCGAGGTCGCGGCCGAGCACGATACAGGCCGTAACTCGCGTTCTGCTGCGCGTCGCTGCCGGCGGTGATCGTGCGCTTCTGGCCTTCGCTGATCTCGTAGACCTGGTAGATCACGAGCACCAGCAGCATCGCGATGATGATGCTGATCATGACCTCGATCAGGCCGACGCCGCGGTTGCAGTCCGCGTCGAGCGTGCGTTCGTTGCGCGTCATGGCCCGATCCGGTTCTTGCCGATCTGCGCGGTCATCAGGTGCTGGTGCTTTTCGGTTTCTCCGGGCATCTGCCAGAAGACCGTGACCACGACCGTTCGGCTTTCGGGAGAAAGGCCGGGCTGCGTCAGGTCGACTGTGGGCGGATACGTGGCCGCCGAAGGCAGCAGGGCCTTGCGCCTTGTCCTGCCAGGCCGTGAGCTTCGCGCCGCCCGAGCCGAATTGGGTGTCCATCTGGGCGGCGGTCATCGTCCACATGTCGGCGATCATCGCGCCGGCGAGGTTCGCCGCTTCCGATCGATAGCGGGCGTCGTTGGTCACGCGGATCGAGCTGCCGAGGAGGCCGATCAGGCCGAGGACGCCGAACGCGAAGATGAGGATCGCGATCAGCGCTTCGAGCAGGTAGCTTCCGGTCTGTCGGCCGGGCGCGTTCCGCGTGGACGATAGGCGGAGTTTCATCTCAGCAGGCTCTGGGATCGGGAGGCGACGAGTGCGGCAAGCGCGGGGTCGGGGTCGCACATGCGAAGCCCGCGCGGTTTCCCCGCGGCCGGCGGGTTCGGATCGTCGACGATGATGCGCAGCGGGCGGGCTTCGCCGGCCACGACGGAATCGATGTCGATCTGCCGGATGTGGTTGTCGGGTTCGCCGGGTCGATGTCGACCCGGCCGAGTCCGTTGAACGTGACCGTCAGCTTGCCGGCGGGGGTGACCGTGATCTTCGTGTTCGGCCCCGCTTCCTTCTTCGAGTATTCCTGGATCGTCTTCTTCGTGACGCCGTCGTCGTCGAAGCACCCAGAATTTCCAGTCGGCGCCCGTGGCGCTGGCGAGTTCGAAGGTGACCTTCTGGTTGCGGTTTGCCGCTTCGGCAGTGGCCGCGCGCAGGCCGTTGATGATCGACTCGCTGGTCGAGCGGATCTCGCTGTTGCGCACGAACGTCGTGAACGATGGCATGCCGAGCAGAAGCAGCAGCGCGGCGATCGCCAGCGCGACCATCAGCTCGATCAGCGTGAAGCCCTGCGGGCGTGCTTGCATCGCTCACGTCAGCATTCCCCGTTCTTGCGGCTGACCCAGCATGTGTTGGGGCTGGGCGTGGCCCAGCCCGTCTTCACCCCCGTCGTCACGCGCGTGTTGGCCTCGTTGATCGTGAAGACGAAGCCGGTCATGCTGCCGGTGCCCGTGGCGGTGACCGTGTAGGTCGTTGCCGATCAGGTTGCCGCAGGTGACGGTGAAGAACTTGGCGTTCGCGGGCAGGTTGATCTTCCGGCCGGCGCTGGCGGGCCGCGCCGGCGGCGATGCACGACGCCGGATAGGTGCGATTGTCGAGGAAGATATTGCTCGAGCCGCGTGCGCATGTCGACGAGATTGGTCTTCGCCTCGACGAGCCGGCTGCGCGTCACGTAGTCGAAGTACTGCGGCAACGCGACCGCCGCCAGGATCGCGATGACGGCGACCGTGATCATGACTTCGATCAGCGTGAATCCGGCAACGTCGGGATTCTGGGTCGTGCGCGATTGCGATTCATCGTGGGATCCTCTTTCGGACGAGCCTATCGTAGGACGGCGACGGGCCCGGGGCAAACGATCCCCGACTAACGGGCCCTGCACCAGAACGGACGGCCGGTCGTTTTCGCGCGATGTTTTCGCGCGATTGCGCGCCGCGCGATGACAATGGCATTGCGGCCGACCGCGGCTTGTCGTCGCGCGTGTTCGAGCTTCGTATGAGGTGCCCGCCGCAACCCATTGTCGGGGCAACGCATCCGGCATCACGGACAAGGGATGCCGGTCCTTTCCGTGCGCACGCGACCGCTGTTGGCGAGCACCACGCGCAGCGCGCGCTGGCCGCTGCGGCAGACGGTGAAGGTGCCCATCTGCAGCGCGCCGTTCAGCATGCGCGCGTGGCCGAGGCTCGTGTACGAAACGTAATCGTCGAGCGGCCGGTTCGCCTCGATCGTGATGCCGTTCGGCGCGCGACCCTCGATGCCGAGCAGCGGCTCGTCGGCGTCGACGCGCCCGTCGCGATTGACGTCGACGAACACGACGAAGCCGGCATCCCAGCGGCCCTGGTCGGCGCAGTGCTGCCGATCCGCCGACTTGCAGAGGTTGACGCGATGCACCGCGCCGGATCGCCTCGGTGCGCGCCCGCGTCATGCTCTCGGCGAGGTGCCTGGCGTGGTTGGCGAGCTGGTAGGCCGACAAGCCAGTCGTGAAAGGCCGGAACCGCCATGCGCGGCCAGCAAGGCGGCGATGGCGAGCGCGACGACGAGCTCCACGATGGTGAACGCGCCGACGCGCGACGGTGGCGTCGGCGCTCCCGCGCGGCGAAGGACCCGGTGCGCGCGCAGACACGACGGCGCAGGCCTCGCGCTGGAAGTTCGGGCTTCGGAGCGTGGCATGAAGTGGGGCGGCATCGGGGGCGGACGTGCAGCGCCGGTATGCCAGCGTAGGCGCGTCGACCCGCTCTCGAAATGCGTACAGACGGCCTAGGCCAAACGTGCATGGCGAGCGGCGGGCGCGGCACGCGCCGCTTGACGAACTGTATTTGAGGTCTAAGATATTCAAACTGCAAAGAACAAGGATCGATCGTTGCGAACCCCTGGGCGCACTGTCGCTGCCGCGGGAGCGGACGGATTGGCCGAACCGGCGCGACGCGCCCGGCGCGGGCCCCCCGCCAATGCGCCGACGCCGGCGCTTGCCGCTGCGGCGATCCCGGCCGCGCCCGATCTCGAGTCGCGCGTCCACGACGACCATCACGAGACGCTGCGCCTCTGGCTGCGGCTCCTCACCTGCACGCTGACGATCGAGGGCCGCGTGCGCACGCGGCTGCGCGAGCGTTTCGCGACGACGCTGCCGCGCTTCGACCTGATGGCCCAGCTCGAGCGCAATCCGAAGGGACTCAAGATGGGCGAGCTGTCGCGCCGCCTGATGGTGACCGGCGGCAACGTCACCGGCATCACCGATCAGCTGGTCGCCGAGGGACTGGTCCGGCGCGAGCCGATCGCCGGGGACCGCCGGGCGTACGCGGTGCGGCTCACGCCGAAGGGCAAGCAGGCGTTCGACGCGATGGCGGTCGAGCACGAGGGCTGGGTCGAGGAGCTGCTGTCGGGGCTCACCCGCGCCGAGCGCGGCCGGCTCTACGCGCTGCTCGGCCGGCTCAAGACGACGATCCGTGAGCGCGCCGGGCCGTCCCAAGCGCCGATTGCCCGCTCGCGGCGGGAAGGCGCGCAAGCGCCAAGGGAGCCCCGGCGAAGCGCGACGTCGGGGACGCCGGGGCCACCGGAGAGGAAACGGCATGACGATGACGCACCACCAGCGGCCGTTCCGCGATTACCGCGCGACCCACTTCCGCTGGCAGGTCGACGGCGACGCGCGCGTGGCGACGATCACGCTCGATCGCCCGGAAAAGAAGAACCCGCTGACGTTCGATTCGTACGCGGAGCTGCGCGACCTCTTCCGCGGCCTGGTCTACGCGAGCGACGTCAAGACCGTCGTGATCCGCGGCGCCGGCGGCAACTTCTGCTCGGGCGGCGACGTCCACGAGATCATCGGCCCGCTGACCCGGATGACGATGCCGGAGCTGCTCGCGTTCACCCGGATGACGGGCGACCTCGTGAAGGCGATGCGGCACTGCCCGCAGCCGATCGTCGCGGCGGTCGACGGCGTCTGCGCCGGCGCGGGCGCGATGATCGCCCTCGCGTCCGATTTCCGGCTCGGCACGCCGTCGGCGCGGACCGCCTTCCTGTTCGTGCGGGTCGGGCTCGCCGGCTGCGACATGGGCGCCTGCACGCTGCTGCCGCGGATGATCGGGCAGGGCCGCGCGTCCGAGCTCCTGTACACCGGCCGGGCGATGACGGCGGAGGAGGGCGCGGCGTGGGGCTTCTTCAGCCGCGTCGTCGCGGCCGACGCGCTGCACGCCGAGGCGCAGGCGCTGGCGCGCTCGCTCGCCGACGGCCCGACGTTCGCGCACGGCATGACGAAGAAGCTGCTGCACCAGGAGTGGGCGATGGATCTCGACGCCGCGATCGAGGCCGAGGCCGAAGCGCAGGCGATCTGCATGCAGACCGCCGATTTTCGCCGCGCGTACGAGGCGTTCGTGGCCAGGCAGAAGCCCAGATTCGAGGGGAACTAGCTTGGACCGGTCGCATCTCGACTGGCCGTTCTTCGCCGACCTCCATCGCACGCTCGCGGCGGATCTCGGCGCCTGGGCGGCGAAGGCGCTGACGGCAGACGACCACGCCGACGTGGACGCCGGCTGCCGCGACCCGCGTGCGTGCGCTCGGCGCCGCGGGCTGGCTGCGCTATTGCGTCCCGGCGTCGCACGGCGGCGCGCTCGCGGCGCTCGACTCGCGCGCGCTGTGCGTCGCGCGCGAGACGCTCGCCTACCACGACGGTCTCGCCGATTTCGCCTTCGCGATGCAGGGGCTCGGCAGCGGCGCGATCACGCTCGCCGGCAGCGACGCGCAGAAGGCGCGCTGGCTGCCGGCGGTGGCGCAAGGGAGCGCGATCGCCGCGTTCGCGCTGTCGGAGCCCGACGCCGGTTCCGACGTGGCGGCGATGACGACGCGCGCCGTGCGCGACGGCGGCGACTGGGTGCTCGACGGCTGCAAGACGTGGATCTCGAACGGCGGCATCGCCGATTTCTACTGCGTGTTCGCGCGCACGGGCGAGGCGACGGGCACGCGCGGCATCTCGGCGTTCGTCGTGCCGGCCGATGCGCCCGGACTGACCATCGGCCGAGCGCATCGAGGTGATCGCGCCGCATCCGCTCGCGCGCCTCGAGTTCGCCGGCGTGTCGCGTGCCGGCCGACGCGCTGCTCGGCGCCGAGGGCGAAGGCTTCAAGCTCGCGATGCGCACGCTCGACATCTTTCGCGCGTCGGTCGCGGCGGCGGCGCTGGGCTTCGCGCGGCGGGCGCTCGACGAGGCGCTCGGCCGGGCGCAGGAGCGCAGGATGTTCGGCGCCACGCTCGCCGACCTGCCGCTGGCGCAGGCGAAGCTCGCCGAGATGGCGACGGCGATCGACGCGGCGGCGCTGCTCACCTACCGGGCCGCGTGGCTGCGCGACGTCAAGGGCGCGCGCACGACGAAGGAGGCGGCGATGGCGAAATGGACGGCGACCGAGTCGGCGCAGCAGGTGATCGACGCCGCGGTGCAGCTCTTCGGCGGGCTCGGCGTGACGCGCGGGCAGGCGGTCGAGCGGCTGTACCGCGAGATTCGCGCGCTGCGCATCTACGAGGGCGCGACCGACGTGCAGAAGCTGATCGTCGCGCGCGAGATTCTGCGCCGCTGAAACGGGAGGAGGCGATGGCTTACACGGCGCATCTCGACACGTTCGCCCGGGACAACCTGCCGCCGCGGGAGCAGTGGCCCGAGTTCATCTTCGAGCTGCCGGAGCTGCAGTATCCGCAGCGCTTGAACTGCGCGACGGCGCTGCTCGATCGCGCGGTCGAGCGCGGCTGGGGCGAGCGGACCGCGATCATGGCGCCGGACGGATTGCGCTGGACCTATGCCGACCTCCTGGCGCACGCGAACCGGATCGCCCGCGTGCTGGTCGAGGATTTCGGTCTCGTCCCCGGCAATCGCGTGCTGCTGCGGGCGCCCGAACAACCCGCTGCACGCCGCCTGCTGGTTCGCGGTGATGAAGGCGGGCGGCATCGCGGTCGGGACGATGCCGCTGCTGCGCGCGAAGGAGCTCACCGACGTCATCACCAAGGCGCAGGTCTCGCACGCGCTCTGCGACGCGCGCCTCGCCGAGGAGCTCGATGCCGCGCGGCCGGACTTGCCCGACGCTCGCGACGGTGGCTGCTGTTCGGCTCCGGCCAGCCGGAGGGGCTCGACGCGCGCGCCGCGGCGCAAGCCCCCGACCTTCGCCAACGTCGACACGGCGGCCGAGGACACGGCGCTCATCGCGTTCACGTCGGGGACGACCGGCAAGCCGAAGGGCACGATGCACTTCCACCGCGACGTGGTCGCCGCCTGCGCCTGCTTTCCGCGCTCGACGCTCAAAGCCTCGCCCGACGATCTGTTCACCGGCAGCCCGCCGCTCGCGTTCACGTTCGGATTGGGCGGGCTCCTGCTCTTTCCGCTGTCGATCGGCGCGGCGACGCTGCTCGTCGAGCGTCCGGCGCCGGAGTTCCTGCTGCCCGCGATCGCGAAGCATCGCGCCACGGTTCTGTTCACGGCGCCGACGTCGTATCGCGCGATGGCGGCGGAGGCGAAGAACCACGACCTGTCGTCGCTGACGAAGTGCGTGTCGGCGGGCGAGGCGCTGCCCGCGGCGACCCGCAAGCTGTGGAAGGAGGCGACCGGCATCGAGATGATCGACGGCATCGGCTCCACCGAGATGCTGCACATCTTCATCGCGCACGACGAGGCGCACGCGAAGCCCGGCGCGACCGGCCGGCCGATCCCCGGCTACCGCGCCTGCGTGATGGACGACGGCGGGAAGTCCGCTGCCGGCCGGCCAGGTCGGCAAGCTCGCGGTCAAGGGGCCGACCGGCTGCCGCTACCTCGCCGACGACCGCCAGGCGAACTACGTGAAGGACGGCTGGAACTACACGGGCGACGCGTATCTCGTCGACGCCGACGGCGATTTCGTCTACCAGGCGCGCACCGACGACATGATCGTCAGCGCCGGCTACAACATCGGCGGGCCGGAGGTCGAGGGCGCGCTGCTGCTGCATCCGGCGGTCGCCGAGTGCGGCGTCGTCGGCGTGCCCGACGAGGAGCGCGGGCAGATCGTCAAGGCGTTCGTCGTGCTGAAGCCGGGTTTCGCGCCGGACGCGGCGATGACGCGCGAACTGCAGGACCACGTCAAGCGCGAAATCGCGCCCTACAAGTATCCGCGCGCCGTCGAGTACCTGACCGCGCTGCCGCGCACCGAAACGGGGAAGCTGCAGCGCTTTCGCCTGCGGCAGGCCGGCGCGGGAGGGACGGATTTACGTTGATCTGGCGCAAGGACGGCGCCGGCCGGATAATGTGACATTCGATCGCCTGCACGCCACGTCGCCCGGCGCAGGATCTCCCCACCGCGACCGGAGTTCCCCATGAATGCCCCCGAGCGAATCGATCCCTCGTCCAAGGCGAAATTCGTCTGGGACGACCCGCTGCTGCTCGACGATCAGCTGTCGGAGGACGAGCGGATGGTCCGCGACACCGCGCACGACTTACGCGCAGGAGAAGCTGCTGCCGCGCGTCACCGAGGCGTTCCGCAACGAGACCTCGGATCCGGCGGTGTTTCCGGAAATGGGCGCGCTGGGGCTGCTCGGCGCGACGCTGCCGCCCGAGTACGGCGGCGCCGGGCTCAACTACGTCTGCTACGGCCTGATCGCGCGCGAGGTCGAGCGCGTCGATTCCGGCTACCGCTCGATGATGAGCGTGCAGAGCTCGCTGGTGATGTACCCGATCTACACGTACGGCACCGAGGAGCAGCGGAAGAAATACCTGCCGAAGCTCGCCACCGGCGAATCGATCGGCTGCTTCGGCCTGACCGAGCCCAACCACGGCTCGGACCCGGGCTCGATGATCACGCGCGCCCACGCCGCGGCCGGCGGCTACCGTCTCGTCGGCAGCAAGATGTGGATCTCGAACTCGCCGATCGCCGACGTGTTCGTCGTCTGGGCGAAGACCGACGACGGCGTGATCCGCGGCTTCATCCTCGAAAAGGGGATGAAGGGCCTCTCGGCGCCGAAGATCGAGGGCAAGTTCAGCCTGCGCACGTCGGTCACCGGCGAGATCGTGATGGACGACGTGCACGTGCCGAAGGACCACCTGCTGCCGAACGTCCACGGCCTCAAGGGTCCGTTCGGCTGCCTCAACAGCGCGCGCTACGGCATCGCGTGGGGCGCGCTGGGCGCGGCGGAGGCCTGCTGGCACGCGGCGCGCCAGTACACGCTCGACCGCAAGCAGTTCGGCCGCCCGCTCGCCGCCAACCAGCTGATCCAGAAGAAGCTCGCCGACATGCAGACCGAGATCACGCTCGGGCTGCAGGGGTGCCTGCGCCTCGGCCGGATGAAGGACCAGGGCAAGGCGGCGCCCGAGATCACGTCGATCATGAAGCGCAATTCCTGCGGCAAGGCGCTCGAGATCGCGCGGATGGCGCGCGACATGCACGGCGGCAACGGCATCGTCGACGAGTTCCACGTGATCCGCCACCTGCTGAATCTCGAGACGGTCAACACCTACGAGGGCACGCACGACGTCCACGCGCTGATCCTGGGCCGCGCGCAGACCGGCATCCAGGCGTTCTCCTGAAGCTGACGTCCGCGATGAAGCTCTACGACTATTTCCGCTCGTCCGCGGCGTACCGCGTGCGGATCGCGCTCAACCTGAAAGGCCTCGCCCCCGAGCGCGCGTTCGTGCACCTGCGCCGCGGCGCGCAGCGCGCCGACGACTATCTGGCGGTGAATCCGCAGGGGCTCGTGCCGTCGCTCGTCACCGACGGCGGCGAGGTGCTCACGCAGTCGCTCGCGATCATCGAGTGGCTGGACGAGACGCACCCGCAGCCGCCGCTGCTGCCCGCCGGACGCGGCGGGCCGCGCCCGCGTGCGCGCGCTGGCGCTGGCGATCGCCTGCGACATCCACCCGATCAACAACCTGCGCGTGCTGAACTACCTGACCGGCACGCTCGGCGCGACCGAGGCGCAGAAGAACGGCTGGTACCGGTACTGGTGCGACGTCGGCTTCGAAGCCCTGGAGACGCAGCTCGCGCGCGAGCAGGCGACCGGCGCCTTCTGTCACGGCGGGGTCGCCGACGATCGCCGACATCTGCCTCGTCCCGCAGCTCGCCAATGCGCGCCGGGTCGAGCTCGACCTCTCGCCTTATCCGACGCTGCTGCGCATCGAGGCCGCCTGCAACGCGCTGCCGGCCTTCGCGGCGGCGGCGCCTTCGCAGCAGCCGGATGCGGAGTAGGTTCAGCATCGGCACGCTGGCGTATCGCGCCGGTCGTCGCGTGATTCGCATCGAACCCAGATCGAGGCTGCCAGTGAGCACGATCGAATACACGCCGGAGTTCGTCGAGCGCGGCTACAACAACCGCGCCGCGGTCCCGGACCACCCGCGCTGGCTCGCGCATTTCCCCGAGGCGTCGGCCAAGGCACGGGCGGCGCTGGCGCCCAAACTCGACTTGCGCTTCGGGCCCGGCCCGAAGGAGACGCTCGACCTCTTCCTGCCGACGGGCGCGCGCGAAGGGCACGTTCCTGTTCCTCCACGGCGGCTACTGGCGGATGCTCGACAAGAGCGATTTTTCCTTCGTGGCGCCGCCGTTCGTGGCGCGCGGCTACGCGGTCGCGGTCGCCAATTACGACCTGTGCCCCGACGTGTCGATCGCGGCGATCGTCGACGAGGCCCGGCACGCGGTAGCGTGGCTTGCACGCGAAGGCGCCGCGCACGGCGCGAACCCCGACCGCATCGTCGTCGGCGGGCACTCGGCCGGCGGGCATCTTGCCGCGATGCTGTTCACGACGGACTGGGCGGCGCTGGGGCTCGCGCGCGATCCGATCGTCGGCGCCGTGTCGCTGTCGGGAGTGCACGATCTCGCGCCGATGGTGCAATTCTCGTTCAACGCCGATTTCAAGCTGGACGCGGCCGAGGCGGCGCGGCTGTCGCCGGTGCTCATGACGCCGCGTTCACGTGTTCCGCTGGTGCTCGCCGTGGGCGCGGACGAGACGTCCGAATTCGTCCGCCAGACGCGGATCCTGTGGGACGCCTGGCCCGCCAACCGGCCGCCCGGCGCCCGCGCGCCGCTGATCATTCCCGACCGCCACCATTTCAGCGTGGTCGTCGACTACGCGAACCCGGACAGCGAATTGACGCGGGCGACGCTCGCGCTGTTCGCAGACCAAGAGGCTGAATCGCGATGACGATGCAGTTACGCAAACTCCACCGCATGTCTGCCGACGGCGATCGCTGATCGCCGGGCTCGCGGCGCCACGGCCCGGGCATTCGCCGCCGACGCGACCGCCGCGCCGGCCGCGCCGCGGCGTCCCCGCGCATCGGACTCGCGCTTTCCGGCGGCGGCGCGCGCGGCATCGCGCACGTCGGCGTGCTCAAGGTGCTCGAGGAGACTGCGCGTTCCCATCCACTGCGTGACCGGCACCAGCATGGGGGCGATCGTCGGCGGCACGTTTGCGGCCGGCCTGACGCCGGCGAAGCTGCAGGAGGCGGTCCTCAAGGCCGACTGGAACGAGATCTTCCGCGATCAGCCGCCGCGGGACGAGATCGCCGTCAGGCGCAAGATCGACGATTACAAGACGCTGTTCAAGCCGGAGTTCGGCGTCAAGGACGGCGGACTCGCGCTGCCGAAGGGCGTGATCGCCGGCGTGTCGATCGAGTCGTTCTTCCGGGGGCTCACCACGCCGGCCTACGACATCGAGGACTTCCGCAAGCTCCCCATTCCGTTCCGGGCGATGGCGACCGACATCGAGACCGGCCAATCGGTCGTGCTCGATCACGGCAGCGTGGCCCAGGCGATGCGCGCCAGCATGTCGGTGCCGGGCGCGCTCGCGCCGGTCGAGATCGACGGCAAGCTGCTGGTCGACGGCGGCATCGCCAACAATCTGCCGATCGACGAGGCGCGCAAGCTCTGCGGCGACGTCGTCATCGCCGTCAACATCTCGACGCCGCCGTTGAAGCGGAGCGAGATCACGTCCGCGCTGACGCGTCGCCGGCCAGCTCGTCAATTTCCTCGGCCTGCAGACCGTGAACGACCAGTTGAAGAGCATGACGGCCCGCGACGTGCTGATCGCGCCGGACCTGGGCGACATTTCGGCGGCCAAGTTCGACCGTTCCGCGGATGCGATCAGGATCGGCGAGGAAGCGACGCGCAAGCTCGCCGATTCGCTCAGGCGCTACAGCCTGCCGCCCGAGCAGTACGCGGCGTTGCGCTCGAAGCAGGTCGCGGGCGACAAGCCGCTCGGCACGGTGGACGAGATCCGCTTCGTCGGGCTCGAGCGCACCAATCCGGAGGTGCTGCGCGCGCTGGTCGAGACCAAGCCCGGCGAGCCGCTGTCCGAAGCGAAGCTCGGCCACGATCTGCGCCGCATCTACGGACGCGACGACTTCGAGAGCATCGGCTACCGCGATCGGCGGCGACACCGGCCCGCGCGCGCTCATCATCGAGCCGACGCGAGAAATCCTGGGGTCCCGACTATCTGCGCTTCGGGCTCGGGCCTCGCCAGCGACTTCCAGGGCGACCAACCAGTTCAACGCCCTCGTCGAATATCGCAAGACCTGGCTCAACCGCCTCGGCGCCGAGTGGACGACGCAGGCGCAGATCGGACAGAACACGTTCCTGTCGACCGAGTTCTACCAGCCGGTCGTGGAGTCGGGCCGCTGGTTCGTCGCGCCCTTCGCGCTGATCGGCCAGCAGACGCGCGGCGTGTTCCAGGGTGACGACAAGGTCGCCGACTATCTGGTCAAGCCGGCGCAGGTCGGGCTCGCCGGCGGCGCGGTGCTCGGCACCTGGGGCCAGTTCGGGAATCGGCCCCGTGTGGACGCACGTCAACGCGAGCGTGGACACCGGCTCGCCGGTGCTGCCGTCCGGTCAGCGAGGACACGTCGGGGATTCGGGCGCGGCTGTTCGTCGACCAGTTCGACCACGCGTGGTTCCCGACGGACGGACAGTCCGGCGACGGGGTCGGCCTACGCGGCGCTGACGTCGCTCGGGTCGGCGCAGAGCTACCAGCGCCTCGAGGGCTCCTTCCGCGTCGTGCGGAGCTGGGGCTCGCACACGGTCCAGGTCGGGGTTGCCGGCGGCACCGATCTCGGCTCGGACATGCCCGCGTACGAGTCGTTCACGCTTGGCGGACCGCTGCGTCTGTCCGGCTACCGGATCAATCAGTTCGCCGGCAGGCAATACGCCTTCGGGCGCCTGATGTATTACAACCGCGTCTTCCCGTTGCCGGACCTCCTGGGTTCCGGGGTCTACGCCGGCGCGTCGGCCGAAGTCGGGCGCATGTCCGATCGTTTCGACAGCCTCCCGACGCCGGGAACGCTGTGGTCCGGCTCGCTGTTCCTCGGAGCGGACACCTTCCTCGGGCCGGCCTTCGTCGGCGTCGGCGCGGCGCCGGCGCGGAAACTGGAGCCTGTACATGCTGCTCGGCGCGCCGTAGCCGACTGCCATTCGTCACCTGTCGGCGCGGAGATCCGCGAGCCGACGCCGTATCGACCGTGCGTTTGGCGACATGCGCGAAATGGAGCCTGTCATGCGGCGCGCGGGCACCCGACCCCTTCCGGCCGGTCTCCGCGCTGCCCGTCCCGGCTGCGGGTTCAGCCGCCCGGCGGCCGATACGCAATCGACTGTTTCGCGGCTTCGTCGACTTCCGCGACGGTCATCAGCACGACGGTGTTCACGGACGCCCCGCCGGCCTGATTGACGGCGAGCGCAAGCGCCGCCGCCGCCGTGTTGTTCGGCAGATCGGCGATCACGTACGCATCGATGCCGCCGAACGCGTAGTACATCGATTCGAGCTGCCGCCTGCGGCGACGCACGCCTTCTCGACCGCCGCGCGGCGCCCCGTCGCGCCGTCGCGCACGAGCCCCTTGGCGCCCTTCGGCCGTGTATCGCGCTTGGAACATGTACTTTGCCATGGCTTGCTTCCTTTCAGGATTGGCGCGCCGTCCGGCAGCGGACTGGATGACCGGTTTGCGGCGACATCGCCGGGCGCGTCGCGCGGATTGTGCACCCAAGTGCGCGCCGTTTCGAGTCCTGCCGGGGCGAGCGCACGGCGCAACGTTGGCGACGCCGCGACCGATTGACAAGTGACCGTCGGTCATTTACGCTTCCGCATCAAATGACCGTCAGTCAGTTAACGTTTCGATGCACGGTAACCATGGTAATCCGCCAGCGCGCGATTCACGCCGAACACAAGCAGGAGCGCCACGACGCGCTGCTCGACGCCGCGCTGGTGCTGCTCGCGCGGGCGCCCGACCGCGTGCCGAGTGTCGCTGAGGTGGCCGATGCGGCCGGGCTCGCCAAGGGCACGGTCTACCTCTATTTCCCGAGCAAGGAAGAGCTGCTGCTCGCGCTGCACGAGCGCAACATGCACGGCTTCTTCGCGGCGCTCACCGCACTGGTCGAAGGGCCGGGGCCGGTGACGCTCGATGCGATGATCGCGCTCACGCGGCGGCATCTGATCGCGCCGCCGCTGCTGCTGCAACTCGCGGCGCGGTGCTTCGGCATGATGGCGCAGGGCATTCCCGCGGCAGCAGCGGCCGAATACCGGCAGCGCGTGTCCGACCGTCTGCTCCGCGCGGGCGCGGGCCTCGAACGACATTTCCCTGAACTGGGACCGGGTGGCGGCGCGCGACTGCTGCGCCACAGCTATGCGTTGATCATCGGCCTGTGGCAGATGTCCGAGGCCGGCGGGGCTCCGTGCCGGCGGCGCCCGTTCCGCAACCGCCGGCATTCGCGTGGCGCTACGACGACGAGCTCGAACGCGCGCTGCGCGCGCTCTGGGGCGGCACGATCGGAACGCCTTGGCGTCGCGGCCGGCACGTAAACACGGAGCGCGACAATGAAGCCGTCGACGTGGAATACTGCTCGCCCTGACGCTCGCCGCGCTGGCCGGATGCGACAAGCCCGAAAGCGCGCCTGAATCGGTGCGGCCCGTCCAGCTCGCGCAGGTCACGCTGGGCGCCATGGCCGAAACGGCGGGCTTCGCCGGCGAGGTGAAGCCGCGCCACGAGACGGATCTGGCGTTTCGCATCGGCGGCAAGATCGTCGCGCGCAACGCCGACATGGGGGCGCGCGTGAAGAAGGGCCAGGTGCTGGCGCGGCTCGACCCCGCGGACGTCGCATGCAATCGGAGGCGGCCAAGGCCGCTGCCGCCGCCGCCGAGGCCGAGTACACGTACGCGAAGGCCGAATTCGAGCGCTACCAGAGCCTGTTCGCGCAGAAATTCGTCAGCGGCTCCGCGCTCGACCAGAAGCAGAACGCGTTCAACGCCAACCGCGCGAAATTCGATCAGGCGAAGGCGCAGCTCGCGGTGGCGCAGAATCAGTCGGCGTACGCGGTGCTGCAGGCGCCCGAGGACGGCGTGATCACGTCGGTCAATGCCGAGGCGGGGCAGGTCGTCGCGGCCGGCCTGCCGGTGATGAAGCTCGCGCGCGAGGACGAGCGCGAGGTCGCGATCAGCGTGCCGGAGAACCGGATCGACGAGCTCGCGCGGGCAAAG
Source organism: uncultured beta proteobacterium (assembly GCA_963708855.1). GTDB lineage: Bacteria > Pseudomonadota > Gammaproteobacteria > Burkholderiales > Casimicrobiaceae > CAIWHR01. Next base: position 114,010 of record CAVPUM010000031.1, read on the forward strand.
GCGATCGGGGTCGCGCTGGCGGCGAGTCCGCAGAAGATCTACCCGGCGCGCGTGCGCGAGATCTCCCCTTCGGTCGACCCCGTCACGCGGACGTTCGCGGTTCGCGTCGCGGTGCTCGCGCCCGATGCCGCACTGCAATGGGGGATGACGGCGACGGTCGGTCTCGTCGCTGCCGGCCCGGCGAATGCAGCGCTGCTGCCGCTCACCTCGCTCTATCGCCAGGACGACCAGCCGGCGGTCTGGATCTACGATCCGGCGACGCACAAGGTCGCGCTGCGGCCGGTGACGATCGGCCAGTACCGCGAGGATGGCGTCATCGTCACCTCGGGACTTGCCAGCGGCGACTGGGTGGTCACCGCCGGCGTGCACAAGCTGCGCCCGGGCCAGACGGTCCGGCCGTACGAGGGCGGCGCGCGCGCCGCCGACCCAGCGGCCGCGCCGGGCGCCCCGGCAGCGAAGCGCTGACACGCTGACGCTGTCAAGGCGCCGCCCGGAATTCGCCCCATGAGCCTTCCTCCGCCGACCGGCGTGCCCCGCTCGCGCTTCAATCTCTCCGAGTGGGCGCTGCACCACCGCCCGCTCGTCCTGTTCCTCATCGTCGTCTGCGCGCTGGCCGGCATCTATTCCTACGGCAAGCTCGGTCAGTCGGAGGATCCGCCGTTCACGTTCAAGGTGATGGTGGTCCGCACCAACTGGCCCGGCGCCACGGCGCGCGAGGTCGAGCAGCAGGTCACCGACCGGATCGAGCGCAAGCTGCAGGAAGTGCCCCGCATCGACTGGGTGCGCAGCTACTCGAAGCCGGGCGAGTCGCTGGTGTTCTTCGCGCTGAAGGACAACGCGCCGCCTGCGCTGGTGCCGGAGACGTTCTACCAGGTGCGCAAGAAGGTCGGCGACATGCGGAACACGCTGCCGGCCGGCATCCAGGGGCCGTTCTTCAACGACGAGTTCGGCGACACCTACACCAACATCTACGCGATCACCGGCGACGGCTTCGGCTACCGCGAGCTGAAGGAATTCGGCGACCGCGTGCGCGCCGAGCTGCTGCGCGTGCCGGGTGTGGCCAAGGTCGATTTCATCGGCGAGCAGGACGAGAAGATCTTCGTCGAGCTGTCCAACGCGAGGCTCGCCACGCTGGGCATCGAGCCGGCGCAGATCTTCCAGACGCTCGCCACGCAGAACGTCGTCGCGGCCGCCGGCGTCTTCGACACGCCGACCGACCGCATCTACCTGCGGCCGACCGGCGCCTTCGTTTCCCTCGACGCCATCCGCGACCTCGCGCTGCGGGCCAACAACCGGGTGTTCCGGCTGGGCGATATCGCGACGGTCGAGCGCGGTTACGTCGACCCGCCGCAGCAGCGGATGCGCTTCCTGGGCCGCGAGGCGCTCGGCATCGGCATCACGATGGTCAAGGGCGGCGACGTGATCGAGCTGGGGCGCGCGCTCGACGCCGACGTCGCGCGGATCGTGGCCGCGCTGCCGGTGGGCATCGAGATCGAGGCCGTCGCGAGCATGCCGCGCGCGGTCCAGCGCTCGGTCAACCAGTTCGTGCGGTCGCTGGCCGAGGCGGTGCTGATCGTGCTCGCCGTGTCGCTGCTGAGTCTCGGCCTGCGCACGGGCCTCGTGGTCGCGGTGTCGATCCCGCTGGTGCTCGCGATCACGTTCCTCGGCATGTGGATCTTCGACATCGGGCTGCACAAGATCTCGCTGGGCGCGCTGATCCTGTCGCTCGGCCTGCTCGTCGACGACGCGATCATCGCGGTCGAGATGATGGCGATCAAGCTGGAGCAGGGGTTCGACCGCTTTCGCGCCGCCGGCTTCGCGTACACGAGCACCGCGTTCCCGATGCTGACGGGCACGCTGATCACCGTCGCAGGCTTCCTGCCGATCGCGACGGCGAAGAGCGGCACCGGCGAGTACACGCGCTCGATCTTCGAGGTGTCGGCGCTCGCGCTCGTCGCGTCCTGGTTCGTCGCGGTGATCGTGATTCCCTACCTCGGCTACCGGATGCTGCCGGATTTCACGCAGCCGCGCCCGCCGTCGCTCCGGGCGAAGCTGCGGGCCCGGTTGCGCGGCCAGACCGCGCCACCTGCGCGGGTGGCGGCCCATGGCGACCCGGAGGCCGTCTACCGGACGCCCTTCTATCTGCGTTTCCGCGCGCTGGTGGAGTGGGGTGTGGGCCATCGCGCCGTCGTGATCGTCGTGACGATCGCGGTGTTCGGAGCCTCGCTCGCGCTGTTCCGGCTCATTCCGCAGCAGTTCTTTCCGGCGTCCTCGCGCCCGGAGCTGCTGGTCGACCTGCGCCTGCCCGAGGGCAGCGCCTTCGCCGCCACGCTCGCCGAGACGAAGCGGTTCGAGGCGATTCTCGATAGCGAGCCGGGCATCGAGAGCTACGTGGCGTACGTCGGCAGCGGCAGCCCGCGCTTCTATCTGCCGCTCGACCAGCAGCTGCAGCAGTCGAACTTCGCGCAATTCGTCGTCCTCGCGACCGACAACGTCGAGCGGGAACGCGTGCGTGCGCGCCTGCTCGCCCGCCTGGACAACGACTTCCCCGCGCTGCGCGGGCGCGTCTCGCGCCTCGAGAACGGACCGCCGGTCGGGTTTCCGGTCCAGTTCCGGGTTTCCGGCGAGGACATCGCGAAGGTGCGGTCGATCGCTCGCGAGGTGGCCGCCGTGATGCGCGAGGATCGCGACACGGACAGCGTGCAGTTCGACTGGGACGAGCCGACGAAAGTGGTGCGGCTCGCGATCGACCAGAACAAGGCGCGGGTGCTGGGCTTCTCGTCGCAGGACGTCGCGGTCTTCCTCAACAGCGCGGTGTCGGGCGTCACCGTCACGAACTACCGCGACGGCGACAAGCTGATCGACGTGGTCGTGCGCGGCGTGCCGGCGGAGCGCGCCGCGCTGTCGTCGCTCAAGGACCTCGCCCTGCCGTCGAAGAACGGGAAGGCGGTGCCGATCACGCAGATCGCGGACATCCGCTACGAGCAGGAAGAGGGCATCGTCTGGCGCCGCAACCGCCTGCCGACGATCACGGTGCGCGCCGACCTCAAGGGCGACGCGCAGGGGCCCGACGTCACGAGCCGGATCGAGCCGCGACTCGAACGGCGTGCGCGCGCAACTGCCGCTCGGCTACCGGATCGAAATCGGCGGCGCGATCGAGGACTCGGCGAAAGGCCAGCGGTCCATCGTCGCCGGCGTTCCCCTGCTCGTGGTCACGGTGCTCACGTTGCTGATGGTGCAGCTGAAGAGCTTCGCCCGCACGGCGATGGTCGTGCTGACCGCGCCGCTCGGGCTGATCGGCGTCACGCTGGCGCTGCTCGCCTTCGGCAAGCCGTTCGGGTTCGTGGCGATGCTGGGAACGATCGCGCTGTCCGGGATCATCATGCGCAACTCGGTGATTCTCGTCGACCAGATCGACCAGGACATCGCCGCGGGCGCCGCGCCGTGGGACGCGGTCGTCGGCGCCACCGTGCGCCGCTTCCGGCCGATCGTGCTGACGGCCGCCGCTGCGGTGCTGGCGATGATCCCGCTGACGCGCAGTGACTTCTTCGGCCCGATGGCCGTCGCGATGATGGGGGGAATCCTGATCGCCACGGTGCTGACGCTGGGCTTCCTGCCGGCGCTGTACGCGGCGTGGTTTCGCGTCGCGCCCCCGCGCGCCGGCACGGACGCCGGCTAGCGAAACCCTCGGCGCGGCGTTCGACGGCCATCGATGAAACAGCGCACTCGCCCGACAGGTCCTGCCGCCGCCCGGCGGCCAACGAATCCGGGACCGTATCGGCGGACCGCCCGCGAGGGTAAAATGGCAGTCCCGTCGCACCGGAAGACATCGTCATGACCCTGAGCCCCGATTACGGATCTGATCGCCGACCTCAAGGCCGGGCGCATGGCCGTGCTCGTCGACGAGGAGGACCGCGAGAACGAGGGCGACCTGATCTTCGCCGCGGATTTCGTGACGGCCGAGAAGATCAATTTCATGGCGACGCACGGCCGCGGGCTCATCTGCATGCCCATCACGGCCGCGCATGCCGAGCGCCTCAACCTGGCGCCGATGGTGGCGCAGAACCGCTCGGTGCACGGCACCAATTTCACCGTTTCGATCGAGGCGGCGCAGGGCGTGTCCACCGGCATCTCGGCGCAGGACCGCGCGCACACGATCCGCGTCGCGGCCGCGCCCGGCGCGAAGCCGTCCGACATCGTGCAGCCCGGCCACGTGTTTCCGCTGATCGCGCAGCCCGGCGGCGTGCTGGCCCGCGCGGGGCACACCGAGGCGTGCTGCGATCTCGCGGAACTCGCCGGGCTCACGCCGGCGGCCGTGCTGTGCGAGATCATGAATGCCGACGGCACCATGGCGCGACTGCCCGATCTGATCGACTTCGCGCGCACGCACGGCCTCAGGATCGGCGCGATCGCCGACCTCATCCACCATCGGAGCCGCACGGAGCGGCTCATCGAGCGGATCGCCGAGCGGCCGCTCGCGACGGCGCACGGCGCGTTCCGGCTCGTCGTCTACCGCGACAAGCTGTCGGATGCGACGCATCTCGCGCTGGTGCGCGGCCCGATTTCTCCGGATTCCGAGACGCTCGTGCGCGTGCACGAGCCGCTGTCGGTGATGGACCTGCTCGACACCGGCAGCACGTCGCATTCGTGGAGCATCGCGGCGGCGCTCGCAGGCGATCGCCGAGGCCGGCCGCGGCGTCGTCGTGCTGCTGCACCGGCCCGAGAGCGCGCACGAACTGCGGCGCCGCGCGGTGGCCGCCGAGGTGCCGGTCTCCGCCAAGGTCGATCTGCGCGACTACGGGATCGGCGCGCAGATCCTGCGCGACCTCAACGTCGGCAGGATGCGTCTCCTCGCCACGCCGCGCAAGATGCCGAGCATGGCCGGATTCGATCTCGAGGTCACCGGCTACGTCGCGCAGCCCGCGGCGCGCCAGGCGTCGTGACGCCGGCCCCGCTACATCGCCACCCCGATCACGCCAGCCCACGCCCATGCCCGTCCGCCAGATTCCCGTCAATACCAACGGCATCGGCCGCCGCGTCGGCATCGTGCTCTCGCGCTTCAACCCCGGCATCGGCGACCTGATGCTCGCCGGCGCGCTGCGGGCGTTGAAGGAGGCCGGCGTCGCCGATCGCAACATCACCGTCGCCACGGTGCCCGGCGCGCTGGAGACGCCGCTCGCGCTGCAGCGGCTGGCGCAGACCGGCGACTTCGAGGCGCTGGTCGCGCTGGGCGCGGTGATCCGCGGCGAGACCTACCATTTCGAGATCGTCGCCAACGAATCGGCCCGCGGCGTCGCGGAGGTGCAGCTCGAGTTCGGCATCCCGGTCGGCAACGGCATCCTGACCACCAACACCGACGAGCAGGCGCTGATGCGCTGCGAGAAGAAGGGCTTCGAGGCGGCGCAGGCGGCGCTCGAGCTCGCCAACCTGCTGGAAGCCATCGATGCGGACTAGCCCGCGGCGGCGCGCGCGCGAGTTCGTGCTGCAGGGTCTCTACCAGCGGCAGCTCTCGGGCAACGCCTGCGCCGCGATCCGGGCGCAGGTCGCCGCGGCGGCGGGTTTTCCGAAGGCGGACGAGGCCTACTTCGACGTGCTGTGGGCGGGAGTGACCGCCGAATACGATGCGCTCGTCGAGCTCGTCTCGCCCGAGCTCGACCGCCGGGCGGCGGAGCTCTCGCCGATCGAGCGCGCGATTCTCGTGATCGGCGCCTGGGAGCTCGCGCACCGGCCCGAGATTCCCTGCCGCGTCGTCATCAACGAAGCGATCGAGCTCGCGAAGTCGTACGGGGGAACCGACGGGCACAAGTTCGTCAACGGCGTGCTCGACAAGCTGGCGGCGACGCTGCGCGCGGCCGAGATGGACGCGCTGCGCTCCGGGACCGGCACCGCCTGATCGTGCTGCCGGTCGACGCCGGGCCGGTGGGCGCGCCTCGCGGCGACCGTCGTTCGCGCTTGCCGCGGCTCCGGTCGCCGCGGGCCCGCTCTCGGTCTACTGCACGCACGATCCCGATGCCTGCGAGCTCGCCGCGCAGACGTTCACGCGCGACACCGGCATCGCCGTGGCGATGGTGCGCAAGCCGACCGGCGAGGTGTTCGCGCAGCTGCGCGCCGAGCGCGACAACCCGAAATCCGACGTCTGGTACGGCGGCACCTTCGATTCGTTTCTGCAGGGCGCGGCCGAAGGCCTGTTCGCGCCCTACCGGTCGCCGCGGCTGTCCGAGCTGCATCCCTGGGCGCAGCGGCAGGCGAGCGCGACCGCCGACCGCGCCGTCGCGATCTACCGGATCGTTCTCGGCTTCGGCACGAATTCGGCGCTGCTCGCGAAGAAGCGGCTGCCGGCCCCGCGCTGCTGGTCGGACCTGGTGAAGCCCGAGTACAGGAACGAGGTCGAGCTGTCGAATCCGGTGACCAGCGGCACGGGCTACACGATCCTCGCGACGCTCGTCGCGCTGTACGGCGAGGACGGCGCGTTCGATTACCTGAAGCGGCTGCGCCCGAACGTCGTGCGCTACACGCAATCGGGCACCGCGCAGGGCCCGTCGGTGGCGCGCGGGGAAGTGGGGTCGGCGTCAGCTTCGTCCACGAATTCATCACCCAGCAGCTGGCGGGCTTTCCGGTCGACATCGCGATCCCCTGCGAGGGCACGGGCGACACGCTGGGCGGCATGGCCATCATCGCCAACGGGCCCAATCCCGCGGAGGCCCGCGTGTTCTACGACTGGGCGCTGACCCGCGGCGCGCAGGAGCTCGCGAACCGCACGCGCAACCTGATCCTGCCGGCCAACAGGACGGCGGAAGTCCGGCCCGAGGCGGCCAGGTACGCATCGGCGCCGACGATCGATGCCGATCCGGCGAAGTTCGGCACGCCCGGCCGAGAAGAAGCGTCTGCTCGCGCGCTGGCAACGCGAGATCGGCGACGCGCTGAAGTAGGGCCTGCGCGCCGCGGCGCTCCGCTGCGATCGCCTATAATCCGGAGCGTGAACGAGTTCGAGCTGATCGCGCGCTTCTTCTCGCGGCCGCCGCGCGCGGCTTCGGTGCATCTGGCGGTCGGCGACGACGCGGCGCTGCTCGCGCCGACGCCGGGATGCGAGCTCGCGGTCTCCGTCGACATGCTGGTCGGCGGGCGCCATTTTCTGCGCGGACACCGATCCGGAACGGCTCGGCCACAAGGCGCTCGCGGTGAATCTCTCCGACATGGCGGCGATGGGGGCGACACCGAAGTGGGCGCTGCTCGCCGGCGCGCTGCCGGACGCCGATCCCGCGTGGCTCGCGGCGTTCGCGCGCGGTTTCTACGCGCTGGCCGATGCCCACGGCGTCGATCTCGTCGGCGGCGACACGACGCGCGGTCCGCTCAATCTCTGCGTCACGATCATGGGTGAAGTGCCGGCGGGGCAGGCGCTGCTGCGCTCCGGCGCGAGGCCGGGCGACGACGTCTACGTGTCGGGCGCGCTCGGCGATGCCGCGCTCGCGTTGGCCGCGATGACCGGTCGCGTGCGAGCTCGACGGCGACGCGCTTGCCGCGGCGCGGACGCGGCTCGAATTGCCGGTGCCGCGCGTCGCGCTCGGTCTCGCGCTGCGCGGCGTCGCCACCGCGGCGATCGACGTTTCCGACGGCCTGGTCGGCGACCTCGCGCATATCCTCGAGCGATCGGCGGTCGGCGCGACGGTGGAGCTCGCGGCCATTCCGCGGTCGCCGGCGCTGGCGCGCCTGGCCGACGGCGACGAGCCGCGCGCTCGCGCTCGAGTGCCTGCTCGCGGGCGGCGATGACTACGAACTCTGCTTCACCGCGCCGCGCGCGGCGGCCGAGCGCGTCGCTGCGATCGCGGCCGGCACCGCGGTGCCGCTCGCGCGCATCGGCGTGATCACCGAAGGCCCCGGCCTCGTCGTGCGCGACGAGCGTGGCGCGCCGCTGTCCGCCCTGCCGCGGGCCTACGATCATTTCGCCTGAGGCCCTGGCTCGATGCACAACTTCGACCATCGGCGCTGTCCCGCCTGCGGCGAGCTCAAGATCGACGCGGCGACAGCGCTTCGTCGGCGGCTGGTTCTTCATCCGCTGCCCGAATTGCCGCCGCCAGCTCCGCGTCGACCCCCAGCACGGCCAGCGCTGGATTCTGCTGGCGGCGCTCGCGCTGATCGGCGCGGCGGCGATCGCCGGTGCGGCGGTGACCGACCACACGTTCGACGTTCGTGGCTGCCGGCGCGCTCGCCTGCGCCTTGCTGTACGTCTGGGAGTTCGTGCTGACGCGTCGCTCGCCGCTGGAAGCGGTCACGGACGAGGAGGCGCGCGGGATACCGGCGCAATTGGGTGATGACGGCGGTCGCGACGCTGTTCGCCACGGGTGCCATCGTCTACGCGGCCACGCAGATCTGACGGCCGCCACATGACCCCATTCGATCTCGCGCGCATCGAGGAGGCGGGCCTCAATGCGATGCAGACGCAGCGGCAGCTCTTCTACGACGGCTGGCTGTTGCAGGTCTCGCCGGGCGTGGCAAAGCGCGGGCGCAGCGTCAACGCGCATTTCGGCTCCTCGCTGCCGCTCGCTGGCAAGCTCGCTTACTGCGAGAACGTTTATGCGCGGCACGGGCTGCCGACGCTGTTCCGGATCACGCCATTCGTCCAGCCGGCCGAGCTCGAGGCCGCACTGGCGGCGCGCGGCTACGAGGCTTTCGGCGAGACGCTGGTGCAGGCGGTGGCGCTGGATCGCCCGCCGGCATTGCCGGAGCACGACGACGCGGTCGTGGTGGAAGCGCCGGATACGCCCGCCTTCGTCGATGCCGTGGGCGATCTGCGCGACTCGACGCCGCTGCAGCGGGAGGCGCATCGCGAGCGCCTGCATGAATTCGCCGCTCGCCAAGCGCCACGCCGTCGTCCGGGCAGGAGGGCGCGTCGTCTGCACCGCGCAGATCGCGGTCGATGGCGAGCTTGCCGGCGTGTTCGACGTGATCACCGCCCCGGATGCGCGCCGGCAGGGGTACGCGACGCTCGCGTGCGCGTCGCTGCTGTCCTGGGCGTGGCAGCACGGCGCGCACGCCGCCTATCTGCAGGTGAGCGCCGACAATGCGCCCGCCATCGCGTCGTACCGGCGAGTTCGGCTTCGCGACGGTCTACACCTACCATTACCGCGGCCGGCCGGGGGAATGCGAATGAGCGCGCAGGACCGTCCCAAGCGCGAATTGGTCCCACTCGGGGGAAAGGCGCGCCGGGCCAAGGGGGCGCCAACGAGCGACGACAGTTTCGCGCTGGCGGAGCGCCTGGGTCGCGTTCTCGTCGAGCGGCGCTGGACGGTCGCCACCGCCGAATCGTGCACGGGCGGACTCATCGCCGGCGCGATCACCGACGTCGCCGGCAGCTCGGCCTGGTTCGATCGCGGCTTCGTCACGTATTCGAACGAGGCCAAGAGTCGAGATGCTCGGGGTTCGCGCCGAGACGCTCGCAGCGCACGGCGCCGTGAGCGAGGCGACGGCGCGGGAGATGGCCGCAGGAGCGCTGGCGCGGAGCGGCGCCGACATCGCGGTCGCCGTCACCGGCGTTGCCGGACCGGCGGGGGGCTCGCCCGGGAAGCCGGTGGGGCTTGTCTGTTTCGCTTGGGCGCGCCGTGGCGGTCGCGTCGACGCGCGCACCCTGCATTTCGCCGGCGACCGGGCGGCCGTGCGCGCGGCAGCGGTCGCCGCGGCGCTGGAAGGACTGATCAGCCGGGCCGGTGCGGCCTGAACGCGGCCGGCGCAGGCGATCGCGGCAGGTCCCGAGCAGCCGTCGCCGCCGACCCGGTGAATGCGGGGCGGGGTTCATCCGTTTGGGGGGTTGCATCGAACGATCGTTCTATGCCATGATTCACGGCGTCGACATACCCACCCGCGCCGCGCTGCGCCATACTTCGGAGCCTCCCCGCATGCCACTCGACAACACCATGGACGACCACAAGAGCAAGGCCCTCGCCGCCGCGCTGGCGCAGATCGAAAAGCAGTTCGGCAAGGGCTCGATCATGAAAATGGGCGAATCCCAGGTCCAGAACGACCTGCAGGTCGTCTCGACCGGCTCGCTCGGGCTCGACATCGCGCTCGGCGTCGGCGGACTGCCGCGCGGCCGGGTCGTCGAGATCTACGGGCCGGAGTCGTCCGGCAAGACCACGCTGTCGCTGCAGGTCGTGGCACAGGTGCAGAAGGCCGGCGGCACGGCGGCCTACATCGACGCGGAGAACGCGCTCGACCCCGTCTACGCCGGCAAGCTCGGCGTCAACGTCGGCGACCTTCTGATCTCGCAGCCGGACACGGGCGAGCAGGGCCTCGAAATCGCCGACATGCTCGTGCGCTCGGGCGGGGTGGACATCATCGTCATCGACTCGGTCGCGGCGCTCGTGCCGAAGGCCGAGATCGAGGGCGAGATGGGCGACCAGCTGCCGGGCCTGCAGGCGCGGCTGATGAGCCAGGCGCTGCGCAAGCTCACCGCCAACATCAAGCGCGCGAACACGCTCGTCATCTTCATCAACCAGATCCGGATGAAGATCGGCGTCATGTTCGGCAATCCCGAGACGACCACCGGCGGCAACGCGCTCAAGTTCTACGCGTCGGTGCGCCTCGACATACGCCGCATCGGCGCGATCAAGCGCGGCGACGAGGTCGTCGGCAACGAGACGCGCGTCAAGGTCGTCAAGAACAAGATCGCGCCGCCGTTCCGCGAGGCGCTGTTCGACATCCTGTACGGCGAAGGCATCTCCCGCCACGGCGAGATCATCGAGCTGGGCGTCGCGAAGAACATCATCGAGAAGTCCGGCGCGTGGTACGCCTACAACGGCGAGAAGATCGGCCAGGGCAAGGACAACACGCGCGAGTTCCTGCGCGAGCATCCGGCCATGGCGGACGAGATCGAGGCGAAGATCCGCGCCGCGGTCGGGGTGCCGGTGCCGGGCGCGCTGCGTGCGCGCGGCGAGCCTCCGGCAAGCGACGAATAGACCGATGACCGCCCGCAGTCCACGATCGGCGTGCCTTCGCGTTGCCGACGGCGGACACGGGTGACCCGCGGGACGACTCGTTGCAGGCAAGGACCCTGCGCCCTCCGAAGTCGCTGAAGGCGCGCGCGATCGCGCTGCTCGCGCGCCGCGAGCATTCGCGGGCGGAATTGCGCGACAAGCTCGCAGCGGGCGGCGACCACGACGCCGGTCGTGCGATCGCCGTCGAGACGCTGCTGGACGAGTTGGCTGCGCTAGGGTTCCTGTCCGACGCGCGTTTCGCGCAGTCCGTCGTCCGCCAGAAGAGCGGCAGCTACAGCAAGCGCGCCATTGGCGCTGCGCTCAAGGCGCGAGGCGTCGAGGGCGAAGCGGCAACGGACGCCCTCGCCGGTGTCGATATCGACGACCTCGACGCGATGATCGCGCTCTGGCGCCGCCGTTTCGGCGCGCCGCCGGCGAACGACAAGGAAAAGGCGCGGCAGGTGCGCTTCCTGCAAAGCCGTGGCTTCTCGCTGTCCGCGATCTTCAAGCTGCTGCGGAATCCACCGGGCGAGCCCGACGCCTAGGACCTTTGGCGGGCGTTGCACGGGCATCGGCACGGGTGCGCAAAGCCGCGTAAAATCAGCAGCTTTGCCATTGCGCGCCGCGGCCACGAGCCACCGGCACGCCAAGACGGGATTCGCCACCGCCATGAAAGCCGCCGACATCCGGAAACGGTTCCTCAAGTTTTTCGAGGAGCGCGGACACACGATCGTGTCCTCGTCGTCGCTCGTGCCGGACAACGATCCGACGCTGTTGTTCGTCAATTCCGGGATGGTCCAGTTCAAGGACGTGTTCCTCGGCGCCGACAAGCGCGCCTACCGCCGCGCGACGACGGCCCAACGCTGCGTGCGCGCCGGCGGCAAGCACAACGATCTCGACAACGTCGGCTACACCGCGCGCCACCACACGTTCTTCGAGATGCTGGGCAACTTCAGCTTCGGCGACTACTTCAAGCGCGACGCGATCCGCTATTCGTGGGAGCTGCTCACCAAGGTGTACGGACTGCCGCCGGAAAAACTCTGGACGACCGTCTACATCGACGACGACGAGGCGTACGACATCTGGACCAAGGATATCGGCGTGCCGGCGGAGCGCTGCGTGCGCATCGGCGACAACAAGGGCGCGCAATACGCAAGCGACAACTTCTGGCAGATGGCGGATACCGGCCCTTGCGGCCCGTGCTCGGAGATATTCTACGACCACGGCCCCGAGGTATGGGGCGGCCCGCCCGGCTCGCCGGAAGCCGAAGGCGACCGCTACATCGAGATCTGGAACCTCGTGTTCATGCAGTTCAACCGGGACGACCGCGGCGTCATGCAGCCGCTGCCGAAGCCGTCGGTGGATACCGGGATGGGTCTCGAACGGCTGGCCGCGGTGCTCCAGCACGTCCACTCGAACTACGAGATCGATCTCTTCCAGGACCTCATCCGCGCGGCGGTGCGCGAGACCGGCGCTCGGGACTACCTGTCGCCCAGCCTGCGCGTGATCGCCGACCACATTCGCGCCTGCGCGTTCCTGATCGTCGATGGCGTGATCCCCGGCAACGAAGGCCGTGGCTACGTGCTGCGCCGGATCGTCCGCCGGGCGATCCGCCACGGGTATCAGCTCGGGCAGAAGGCACCTTTCTTTCACCGGCTGGTTGCGGACCTCGATCGCGCGATGGGCGACGCCTATCCGGAACTGCGCCGGGAGAGTTTGCGGGTGGCCGAGGTGCTGAAACAGGAGGAGGAGCGCTTCGGCGAGACGATCGAGCACGGGATGAAGGTGCTCGATCAGGCGCTCGCCGCGGGCGCGAAGGTGCTGGACGGCACCACCGCGTTCACGCTCTACGACACGTTCGGCTTTCCGCTGGACCTCACGGCCGACGTGTGCCGCGAGCGCAACGTCGCCGTCGACGAGGCCGGCTTCGACGCCGCGATGGACAAGCAGCGCGCGCGCGCGCGCGCGGCCAGCCAGTTCAAGGCCGGCGCCAAGCTGGACTATTCAGGGCCGAAGAATGCGTTTCGCGGGTACGAAACGCTGTCGGTCGAGAGCCGGGTCGCGGCGCTGTACAAGGATGGCTCGCCGGTGCGGTCGCTCGCCGCGGGCGAGCGCGGCGTCGTCGTGCTCGACGAAACGCCGTTCTACGCGGAGTCCGGCGGCCAGATCGGCGATCGCGGCGAGCTGACCAGGGCGGGCGTGTGCCTCACGCTGTTCGCGGTCGACGACACGCAGAAGATCCAGCCGGACGTCTTCGGCCACTATGGCATGGTGGTGACCGGCGAAGTGACGGTCGGCGACACCCTCGCCGCCAACGTCGATCACGCAGCGCGCGCGCGGACCATGCGCAATCACTCGGCGACGCACCTGATGCACAAGGCGCTGCGCGAAGTGCTGGGAGCGCACGTCCAGCAGAAGGGCTCGCTCGTCGACCCCGACAAGACGCGCTTCGACTTCGCGCACAATGCGCCAATGTCCGACGACGAGATTCGCCGTGTCGAGGCGATCGTCAACGCCGAGGTCCTCCGCAACGCCGAGACGCAGGCGCGCGTCATGCCGATCGAAGACGCGCAGAAGACCGGGGCGATGATGCTCTTCGGCGAGAAGTACGGCGACGAGGTGCGCGTGCTCGACATCGGCAGCTCGCGCGAGCTGTGCGGCGGCACCCACGTCGCGCGCACCGGCGACATCGGCCTGTTCAAGATCCTCTCCGAGGGTGGGGTGGCCGCCGGCGTCCGCCGGCTGGAAGCGACGACCGGCGAGGGCGCGCTCGCGCGGGTGCAGGAGCAGGAGCGTGCGCTCGCCGGCGCCGCAAATGCCCTGAAGGTTCCGGTGGGCGAGATCGAGGCGAAGATCGCACAGCTGCTCGAGCACGCCAAGTCGGCGGAGAAGGAGCTCGCGCGGCTGCAAGGGCAGCTCGCCCTTGGTCGGCTCGAGGAGGTCATCGCCGCCGGCATGCGCACGATCAAGGGTGTCAAGGCGCTGGCCCTGGTCCTCGACGGCGCCGACGCCGCGGTCATGCGCGAAACCCTCGACAAGGTGAAGAACCGGCTGCAGAGCGGCATTGCGGTGCTCGCCAGCGTCAACGATGGCAAGGTGGCACTGATCGCCGGCGTCACCAAGGATCTGACCGGCAGGGTCAAGGCCGGGGACCTCGTCAATCACGTCGCCCAGCAGGTGGGCGGCAAGGGCGGGGGGCGGCCCGACATGGCGCAGGCGGGCGGGACCAATCCCGCGGCGCTGCCCGACGCGCTGCGCTCGATCGAGGCCTGGCTCGAGCAGCGCCTCTGACGGCCCGAAGGAATCCCCGTGTCGCTGCGCCCCGGAATGACACCCGATGTGATGAACGCCCGCGGGCGGGGCCGCCTGCCCGACCTCTTCGGCTTTCGCGTGATGGCGCTGGAGCAGGGACTGCTCGTTGCCGAAATCGACATCCGGCCTGACCTCCTGGCGCCGAACGGATTTCTGCACGCCGCCACGGTGGTCGCGCTCGCCGACACCGCCTGCGGTTATGGCTGCATCGCGCACATGCCCAAGGGGGCGGAGAACTTCACCACCGTCGAGCTCAAGAGCAACTTTCTCGGCACCGCGCGCGAAGGCACGATCGCGTGCATCGCGAAGCCCGCGCATCTCGGCCGGACGACGCAGGTTTGGGACGCGACCGTCACGCGGCACGCCGACGGCAGGCCGATCGCGCTCTTCCGTTGCACGCAGATGATCCTCTGGCCGGAGGCGCTCTGATGCTCACCGTAAAGCGGATCGATCACGTCGTGCTCACTTGCCGGGACGTCGCGGCGACAATTCGCTTTTATACGGAAGTACTCGGCATGCGGGAGGTCACTTTCGGCGCCGGGCGCAAGGCGCTCACCTTTGGCCGGCAGAAGATCAATCTGCACGCGGCGGGCCAGACCGCGCAAGGAGTCGCCGGCAGCGTGGCCGCGGTCGCCGCCCGTCCCACACCGGGTGCCGCCGACCTCTGCCTGATCGTCGCCGAACCGCCCGGTGTGGTGGTCGCGCATCTCGCCGCCTGCGGCGTGCCGGTGGAAGAGGGCCCGTGCACCCGCACCGGGGCACTCGGGCCGATCGAATCGGTCTACCTTCGCGATCCCGACGGCAACCTCATCGAGCTTTCGCGTTACGCCGACGACTGAGCGCGCATTCGCGCAGCGGCGAGCGGACCGCTGTCGCGTTGTGGCATGTGAGTTTTCGGGACGTGGCGCCCCAACTCGGCGGTTGGCATGAGTTGTGCATCTCGCAAACGACCAACGTCGGAAGCATCGGCTCCCTTGCTTGAATTCCTGAATCCCGTCCGTCGAGGCCATGCCCGTCCGCTGATCAATGTGACAGCGGCGTACGATTTTTGGCACATGTTGCCGCGGGACGATCCTTTCGCGGCGCAAGGGGCGGTGTCCGAGGCACTTTCGGACATTGTCGCGCGGAACCAACCGAACCTCGGTCAGCTCCGCGCGCTGCTGGCGCTGGACCAGCTTGCCCGAAGTCTGGGCGACGCGCTGCTGGTCGACTACGCAACTGCAGACGCTCAGACGCCGTCGCTGGAAACGAGCTCCTGGCAATCGGCCTTTGCGCTTTCCCGGTCATTCGGCCATGCGTTCGAGCACGCTCTGCGACGCATCCGGGACGACGGGCCCCCCCGCGGCTGGCGCGAACACATCACCACTGTCCTGCTGCGCCTGTTCCAGCATCGGCAGGTCGAATTCCTGCTGCGGCCGTTTATCAGCGAGCATTCCATTGCCGATTCCTGGAGTGAGCTCCACCGGGCCCACCGGTATGCTGAAGCGTCGGGCATGCTGTCCCAACCACTGGTATCCCGGCGCTGTCACGAAGAGTGCGGCGAGGAGAGCACGCTCGAACGAGAATACATCCACATCTTGCTGCTGGAATTGTTCAACGGCGGACACCTGTCGCCCTACGAGGCATTCTGGGTGAACCGGCAAATTCCTCGCTGGCATGCGGTACTTTCGCTGCAATCGGAACACGCCGCTGCCGTCGTCGAGCGCGCCGATCACCGCTTTGTCGTCGATCTCGACAGCGCCGAAGGACTTGTGCGGCCGGCCCGGTCCCCGGCGGGCACCCGTCGATACCTCGATCCTGCTCCGATGTTGGCGCTGATCCGCGACGAAATCGCGTCGATGCGCGATCCCTCCCGTCCCGCGGAAAGCTCGTCACCCTTCCGTCGCGGTCGACAGCTCAAGTTACTGCGCAGGCTCAATGCGATTTGCCTGCCCAAGCCGGCACCGATCGATCGTCGCGGCGCGCGCCTGCCCGCTGTGTCGACGGTCGAAGCCGTCGTCGGCTTCTCGCATATCACGCGGAAGCTGCGTCACGAGCACCAGACGAACGCCGCGGTGGCGCCATCGGCGCGGCCCGAGCTCAAAGCCAGCACGAACACGACTGGCGATGGAATCGCCGCGCCGTCGTCCGGCTTGCGTGCCGACGGCGGACAAGGCTCGGTCGGGATGGCCGGTGACTTCGACGGGCCGGACGAGGTGTGGCGGCTCAAGGATCGTAGCGAGTCCGGCTGCAGGCTGCGCGGAAGGATCGGCAACCCGAACCGGGTGCTGCCGGGCGCCCTGGTCGCGTTCCGGGAGCGCGCCAATGTCCCGTGGACGCTGGCGGTCGTGCGCCGGCTTCGGAAGCGGATCGGTGATCGCGTCGATATCGGCGTCGAATACATCGGGCACAACCCGCTCGCCGTCAACCTGGCTGCCGAGAGCGATCATGCTGCGCAAGCGAATGTGTCGCCGGTCAGGAAGCTCAAGCACTGCATTGCTCTTCATCTTCAGGAAAGTTCCGAGCATCCGAAAATGCCGCTCAGGACGCTGATTCTGTCGCCGTACAAGTTCAAGGCCGGCCAGTGCCTGAGCCTGCGTGCGGACGGTGCCAAGTACACGGTGCGACTGAAAGAGCCGATCGAAGAACAGGACGGCTTCGTCTGGTTGCCGTACGAAGTGGTCGGGTTACGGAGGGGGACCGATCGTCAGCCACAAGGCCGGGCGATCGATGGTGACCCGGCGAGCGGACATGGGTCAGGGCAAACGCCGCCCGCCGCCCGTTCCGTTGTCTCCGCAGAGTCGACGGTGCAGATGGCCGTTCGCCACCTGCACAGCGTGGTGGAACCCTAGTCCCCGCGCCTTCGTTCTCGCGCGCAGACGGCCTCGACCATACGGCCGATGCAATGCGCCCCGCCGGCGCCATAGACTTGCCGCGTCTGCGCACGGTCTTGCCGAGGGTCGCCGCCTCCCGGGCTGACTGCCCGACCACCTGACTTCCGTCGGCCGCGGTGCGCGGACGCACCCATGTCGGCGCGTCCCTCGGTCCTTCCGTTGGTGTTGCTCGCTTTCGCGGCGGGTGTCGTGCTGCTGCAATGGCAACCCGCGCTTCCCCCCGTCCTTCCCTGGATCGGTGCCGCCGCGGCCGCCGCGCTGGCCAGCCTTGGTGCCCGGGCAACAGCCGCGCGATCGCCCGGTCGCTCGCGGCATTGCCCTGGTACTTTCTGCATTGACCGCCGGCACGCTCGGCTTCGGCTACGCGGCATGGCGCGCGGAGGCGCGCCTTGCCGACGCGCTGCCGGCCCGGTGGGAAGGCGAAGACATCATGCTCGCCGGGGTTGTCGACGAATTGCCGCAACGCTCCGACCGCGGCACGCGCTTCGCATTTGCCGTGGAGCGCATCGAAACCGCGGGAGCGATCGTACCCCGCCGGTTGTCGCTGGCGTGGTATGCGCAGCGGCATCAGGGCGGCGCGATCGATCCCGTTCCGGACCTCGTTGCCGGCGAGCGCTGGCGGCTCGTCGTCCGATTGAAACGGCCACACGGCGCGGTCAACCCGCACGGCTTCGACGTCGAGGCGTGGCTTCTGCAGCACGGGCTGCGCGCGACCGGCTACGTGCGCAGCGGCGAGCGCAACGCGCGGCTCGATGCATTCGCCGGTCGCCCATCGGACTACGTGCAGCGGGCCCGGGAAGAGGTCCGCGCGCGCATCGTCGCCGCCTTGCCCGAGGCGCGCTTTGCCGGTGTGATCGTCGCGCTAACGATCGGCGAGCAGCGCGCGATTCCCGAAGCGCAATGGGCCGTGTTCAACCGGACCGGCATCGGTCACCTGATCAGCATCTCGGGGCTTCATGTCACCGTATTCGCCGCGCTCGCGGGCGGCCTCGCCTTTGCTCTGGCCAGGCGGAGTGTGGCGCTGACGGCGCGTGTTCCTGCGCGCAGAGTCGCGGTCGGGGTCGGTTTGCTGTTCTCGTCCGTCTACGTCTTGCTCGCCGGCGCGCAGGTGCCGGCGATGCGTACGCTGCTGATGCTCGGCGTCGCGGCCGTGGGGATGATGGTCGCGCGTCCCGGCACGGCCGGCGTGGTCTGGCTGTGGGCGCTCGCGGCCGTGCTCGCCTGGGACCCGTGGGCCGGGCTCACGCCGGGATTCTGGCTGTCGTTTGGGGCGGTCGGCGTGCTGCTGTATGCCGGCACGGGCCACCTGTCCTCGCCGCCTCCGGCGTCCCGAGTCGCGCGCCTGCTGCGCGGCGTGCGCGCCGCCGTACGCACCCAGGCTGTCGTCACCGTGGCGCTGGTGCCGGGAACGCTCGCACTGTTCCAGCAGGTGTCACTGGTGTCGCCGGTCGCGAATGCGCTGGCGATTCCCGTCGTCACGTTCGCCGTCGTCCCGATGGCGCTCGCGGCCATCATCGTGCCGATCGATGCGTTATGGCAGGCCGCACACGCGGTGTTCGCGGCGCTGATGATCCCCCTCGCTGTACTCGCGGCGGCGCCTTCGGCCGCGTGGCAACAGCAGGCGCCACCGGACTGGGCCGTGGCGGTCGCCCTCGTCGGAATCGTCGTGCTCGCCGCTCCGCGCGGCGTGCCGGGCCGCGTTCTCGGTCTGGTCGCGCTGCTTCCGCTGTTTGTCGTCCGGCCCGCGCCGCCCGCACCCGGTACCTTCAGGATGTCGGTGCTCGACGTGGGGCAGGGGCTTGCCGTGGTCGT
The DNA here is from genome assembly GCA_963708855.1 of uncultured beta proteobacterium. Taxonomy (GTDB): domain Bacteria; phylum Pseudomonadota; class Gammaproteobacteria; order Burkholderiales; family Casimicrobiaceae; genus CAIWHR01. The sequence goes on from CAVPUM010000031.1 coordinate 132,974, forward strand.
GCAGACGCACCGCCACGCGTTGCTCTACGACACCGGCCCCCGCTACACCGACGAAGCCGACGCGGGCGGGCGGATCGTCGGCCCGTTCCTGCGCGCCGAGGGAGTGCGGTGGCTCGACGGCATGATCGTCACGCACCAGGACAGCGATCATTCCGGCGGTGCTCTCACGCTTCTGCAGACGGTCCCCGTGGCGTGGCTTGCGTCGTCGTTGCCCGCGGGGCATGACATCCTCGCGCGCCGCGCGGCCGATGGGGGCGCGGCGCTGCGCTGCGAGGCCGGGCAACGTTGGACGTGGGACGGCGTGCGCTTCGCGGTGTTGCAGCCGACGGCCGCGCTCTACGCGATGCCGGGCGGCAAGCCGAACGATCTCTCTTGCGTCGTGCGGATCGACTCGGACCACGGCAGCGTCCTGCTGACGGGCGACCTGGAGGCGCGTGGCGAGTTCGAGCTCGTGCGCCGCGATCCTTCGGCGCTCAAGGCCGACGTGCTGCTGGTGCCGCATCACGGCAGCCGGACGTCGTCGTCCGCGGCCTTCATCGCGTCGGTCGCCCCCGAGATCGCGGTTTACACGCTTGGCTACCGCAACCGTTTCGGTCATCCGCGGCCGGATGTCGTCGCCCGCTACGATCGCGCGGGGGTGCGCAGCTATCGCACGGATCGCGACGGTGCGCTGACCTTCACGTTTGCGCCGGGGTCGCCCCCGACGCCCCGCGCCGAGCGCGCGCACGACCGCCGTTACTGGCGCGACGCGCCGGCGCGTGCCGAAACATCGCCGCTCGATTGAGACGCACCGACTTGCGCGCGTTTTGTGCGGCAAAGCCGCCTCCCGTTTCGCCGGACCAGCCGTCGGCTGTCGTGCGGACTTCGTCAGCGTGTCGTCGCGTAGATGCGCATGGTCCTTCTCGTGCCGTCAGGGTCGCACCTTTCGCTCCGGAGCGTCCCCTCGTGAGCGAAACCCAGCCGCTCGGCCACTCTCCAGCTTCGCTCGTTCTCCTCGTCGGTGCTGCACCAGACGCGCCGCGCGCCAAGATGCTCGAAGGCAAACCCGGTGATGGCGGCAGCCGCTTCCGTGATCAGGCCTTGCCCCTGGCAGCGCTTTCGGCACCACCATCCGATCTCGAACACGCGGGTGCTCCAGTTGAACCGGTGCAGACCGCAATTGCCTGCGTGCTCGCCGGTATCCCGGTGGAAGAGCAGCATGGGAAGGTCGGCTCGAAGGATCCAGCTTGCCGCGCCTCGCCGGCAGAATTCCTCCGCCTTCTCCACGGAATGCTCTTCCATGGCCCAGATCATCGAGGCGGGGTATCGACGCAGGTCGGCCAGCGTCTCGATGACCGAGGCGTGCAGGATCGCACCATCGCCCGGCCGCGGCGCGCGAAGGAGCAGCCTTCCGGTCTCGATTCGATCCGGGACGTCCAGCAGGACCGGGTTGAAGGCGGGTTCGGTCGTCATGAGTGAGCGGTTGCCTGGGGAATACCTCGAGCTTCCCAGAAAAGCCGGGGTTCGCCAAGATGACAGTTCGCGGACGCATGCGGCGCTCCGCTTGGCATGCGAACCGAGCGCGTGATACGGTTCATCGAGGCAATGCAATCCCGCCCGAACCCGATCACGTCACGGAGCGTCTGTCATGTCGAATGAAGTCGAAGTCCGCTGGGACCGGTTGAGCGCACCGGCATCGCGCGCTGCGGTGAGGGACAAGACGGTCGTGATCATCCCGCTGGGCGCGACCGAACAGCATGGGCCGCACCTGCCAACGCAGGTCGACTGGCGGTCCGCCTACGAGATTTCCCTGCGCGCCGCGCGACTGATGGCGGGCCGGCAGCGGGCGCTGGTCACGCCGGCCATACCCTTCGGTATGTCGGAGCACCACATGTCGCTGGGCGGAACGTTGACACTCGACTACGCCACGATGGCGGCAGTGATCGGTTGTGTCGTGCGCTCCGCCGCGCGGCACGGATTCGAGCGTATCTTCGTGCTGAACGGCCACGGCGGCAACATTGCCGCGCTGGAAACCATCCTCACCGAACTGACGATCGAGCTCGAGCTGCCGCTCGCGGGCGGCACGTACTGGCACATCGCAGCCGAGTCCATTCGCGGCATCCTGGAGCACCAGCCGCAGCTGCTTCACGCCTGCGAAGCGGAGACCTCGATCATGCAGGCGCTGTCGCCGGAAACAGTGGCGCCGCTCGACGCCTCGATGCGCGGCGCGCTCGTCCCGGGCATGTCGGCCATCGCCGGGGTCAATCCCGCGATCTTCCGCTGGCAGCACCTGAAGACGCGCTCGGCCATCGGCATCCTTGGCGAGGCCTGGGCGGCGAGCCCGGAGAAGGGGCAACGCCTGCTGGCGGCCATTGCGCGCGACGTCGCCGATGCGCTGGCCGATCAGCGCCTGTGGGAAGCACCGATATGATGGACATCCGGGCGATCGATGCCTCGACGCTCGATTCCAGCCTGAAGGGATATCCGCACCGGGCGCCGCCGTGCGCGGTGCGGGACATCGGCCGCCAGGGCTGGAACGTCATGCGCGGCGATCTGCCGTTCCCCGTCGCGTTATTGAAAGAGACGGCCCTCGCGCACAACCTCGCATGGATGGCGGACTTCACGCGTGCCACCGGCGTGCTGCTCGCCCCGCATGGCAAGACGACGATGGCGCCACAACTCTTCGCGCGACAGGTCGAAGCGGGCGCCTGGGGCATCACGTTTGCCACGCTGCAGCAGGCAAGTCTGGGCGTGCGCATGGGGTTGCGTCGCATCATCCTCGCCAATCAGCTCGTCGGCGACGAGGACATTCTGCAGGCGATGCATCTCGTCGAGACGATGCCGGATCTGGAGCTGCATGTCCTGGTGGATTCGATCCCGCAATTGAGGCTGATCGAAGCACATGGCGAACGGCGCCACCCTGCGCGGCCGTTGAACGTGCTGCTGGAAGTGGGGGTCGCCGGAGGACGCACGGGCTGCCGCACTGTGGATGAAGCCATGGAGCTGGCGCGCGCCGTCGCCGCGAGCCGGTCGGTCCGGCTTTCCGGTGTCGAGTGCTTCGAAGGGTTGAGCGTCACCGGAGACAGCGAGGCCGACCGGATCGTGGTCGAACGCTGGATGTACGCGGTGCAACAGGTGGCGCGGCAATGCGACGCGGAAGGGCTCTACGGCACCGCCGAGGTCACGCTTTCGGCCGGAGGGTCGGCGGTGTTCGACCTCGTCGCGCGCAGCCTGCCGACGCAACTATCGCGACCGGTGCGCACCATTCTGCGCAGCGGGTGTTACGTGACGCACGATTCGCATTTCTACGAGCGCTTCGCGCGTCAGGTCATCGCGCGAAGCGGGGCCGCGTGGCAGCAGCGCGCGGGACTGAAGCCGGCGCTGGAAGTCTGGACGCAGGTCCAGTCGTGTCCCGAGCCCGGGCTCGCGATCCTTGCGTTCGGCAAGCGCGACGCGTCGTTCGACATCGATCTGCCGATGCCGTTCGCGCGGGTGCGGGACGGCGTGCGCACGCGGCTTGACGCGACCTGGCGCATCAGCGCGCTCAACGACCAGCACGCCTACCTGCGCATTCCGAGCGGTGCCGACGCCCGCGTTGGCGACCTCGTCGGTTGCGGGATCTCGCATCCCTGCACGACCTTCGACAAATGGCGGTGGATGCCGGTCGTCGACGACGACTACAGCGTTACGGCAGCCATCAGGACATTCTTCTGACGCGACGCGGATAGCCGGCGCGACAACAGATCACGGCTGGTGCGCTGTGTCGCCGACGCAGGCAGCGATCCATTTGGCGGCGCGGAGCAGCCGGTCGTCGTCGTCGAGGGCGCCCATCAGCTGGATTCCGACGGGCAGTCCCTGGGGTCCCGTGAACCCGGGCAGGTTGAGGCACGGAACCAGGAGACCCGAGCCCCAACGGTTGAACATCGCTTCACCGGTGTCGCCGAGGCCGGCCGGCGCCTCGCCGGGTGCGCTCGCCGCCAGCACCACTTCGAACGGCGCAATCGCGGCCGCGAACAGCTTGCGACAGCGGGCAAGCAACGCCTGCGCCTCCAGATACCGGTGCCGCGGAATCGCCGTACCTGCCTCCAGTTCTTTCCGGCTCGATGGGGAAAGCAACTCGGCGCGCCGGGTCCGTTCGAATGCGAACACGCGGGCCGCCTCGAAGCGCAGCACGTCGCTTTGCGCGTCGAGGAAACACTCGAACTCCCCGGGCAGCTCGATCGCGTTCACGACCACGCCATTGCGCGCCAGCTGTTCGGCGGCGGTCTCGACCGCACGGACGGTCGCGGCTTCGGCGTGGCGCCAGGCCGGTGTGCGCCAAAGACCCACGCGCGCTGGAGGAACGGCTTCGAGCGGCGCTGCGCTGCGATTCTCGCCTTTGAGCACGCCGACGACCACCGCGCAGTCGTCGACGCAGCGCGCGAAGAGCCCGACGGTGTCGAAACTCCCGGCCAGCGGCTTCACCCCGGTCGGGTTGATGGTGTTGAACGATGGCTTGTACCCAACCACCCCGCAATAGGAGGCGGGACGGATGATCGACCCGCCTGTTTGCGTGCCGAAGGCCACCGGCACCATGAAGTCGGCAACGGCGGCGGCCGATCCGCTCGACGAGCCCCCGGGTGTGTGCGCATGATCATGCGGATTGGCCGTCGGTCCGGGGTGACGCAACGCGAACTCCGTGGTGACTGTCTTGCCGAGCACGACGGCGCCGGCCTCGCGCGCCAAAGCCACGCACGCCGCGTCCCCGGACGGCCGGTGACCGGCATGTATCGGCGAGCCGTACGAGGTCGGCATGTCGTGGGTGTCGATGATGTCCTTCACGCCGACGGGCAGGCCGTGAAGCGGTCCGAACGGCGCGGCCCGGCCCGCGCGGTCGCGCGCGCGCGCCTCGTCGAGCGCGCGCTCGGGATCGAGCCAGGCAAACGCCCGCACGACCGATTCGCGCCCGTCGATGCGCTCCAGACAGGCGCGGGTCAGCGCCTCGGCGGTGAGACGCCCGGCTGCCATTGCCGCCAGTGCTTCGACGGCATGCCATTCGTTCGGGGGCTGCAGCATCGGGGATCCTTGCGATTGGGCGTACCCTATGCTAACAATAGCGGACAAGCTTGGCCGTGGCCACCGTGGCGACGGCAACACTGGGGGAGTACCGGATCATGGATCTCAATCGACGTGGCTTCATGGAAGCGCTGGCGGTGGGCGCGCTGGCGATCGTCCTGGCCGGGCCAACGACCGTGCAAGCGCAGACAGTGCTGCGGCTCGTGCCGCAGGCGGATCTCAAGATCCTGGACACTGTCCAGACGACCAACAACATCACCAGCAATCACGGCTACATGATCTACGACACGCTGTTCGCGCTGGACAGCAAGCTCATGCCGAAGCCGCAGATGGTCGAGAACTACACGAAGAGCGCCGACGGTCTCAACTGGACGTTCAAGCTGCGCCCTGGCCTCAAGTTCCACGACGGCCAGCCGGTGACCTCGAAGGACGTGGTCGCGTCGATCCTGCGCTTTTCCAAGCGCATCCCGGCCGGCGTGACGATGATGCAGTTCACGAAGGAAATCGTGGCCACCGGCCCCGAGACTTTCGAGATTCGCCTCAACAAGCCGTTCGGCCTGGTGCTGGAAACGCTGGCCGGTCCGGAGAACCCGCTGTTCATCACGCGCGAAGCCGATGCGCTTGGCGACCCGAATACTGCGATCACGACGGCCGTCGGCTCCGGCCCATTCATCTTCGTGCGCGAGGAATGGGTTCCCGGCAGCAAGGTCGTCTACAAGAAGAACCCCGACTACAAGGCCGAGATCCGACCCGCCCGACGGTTTCGCCGGCGCCAAGCTCGCCAAGGTCGATCGCGTCGAGTGGCTGGTGATTCCGGACTCCAACACTTCGGTGCAGGCGCTCATCAAGGGCGAAGTCGACATCATCGAGATTCCGCAGACCGATCTCTTGCCGTTGATCCGCAAGGATCCGAACACCGCCGTGAAGGTGATCGACCGCGTCGGCACGCAGGCGATCTACCGGATGAATCACCTGATCCCGCCGTTCAACAACGCGAAGGCACGGCAGGCGCTGCTGTATGCGACCGGCGACCAGAAGGACTACCTCGCCTCGATGATCGGCTTCGCCGATTACGAGCGGCCCTGCTGGGCGGTGTTCGTCTGCGGCACGCCGCTACGAAACCCAGGCCGGCGTCGGCGACTGGGCGAAGGGCGACAAGAAGGCAAACGTCGAGAAGGCGAAGCAGCTGCTCAAGGAAGCGGGCTACAAGGGCGAGAAGGTCGTGATCCTCGATCCGGTCGAAGCGCATCTCGCGCACTCGCAGGCGGTGGTCACGGCGCAGAAGCTGCGCGAGATCGGCATGAACGTCGACCTGCAGGCGATCGACTGGGGCACGCAGAGCGCGCGGCGCCAGATCAAGGATCCGCCGGACAAGAATCCCGGCGCGTGGAACATCTTCCACACCTGGGGCGGCGGCCTGGCGATGAACAGCCCGCTGTCCAACACGCCAACGCCCGAGCCCGTGCGACGGCAAGAACTGGTTCGGCTGGCCCTGCGACGAGGAGCTCGAGAAGATCCGCCTGGAATTCCCGCTCGCGCCGCCGGAGAAGCAGAAGGAAATCGTCGAGCGTCTGCAGAAGCGCTTCTACGAGGTCGTCCCGTACATTCCGGCCGGGCAGTTCTTCGCGCCGATCGCCTATCGCAAGAATCTCTCCGGCATCCTGGAGACACCCCGGCTGGTGCTCTGGAACATCGAGAAGAAGTAGGCGGCGAGCGATCCGGTTCCAGGTCGCGCACCGGATCGCGCATCCCGTGCAGCGCCGCGCCCGGAGCGGTTCGCCGATGGTTTACCCTTGAGCGACGTGCGCGCGGCCCGGCATGGCGCAGCCGGGCCGCGCGCGACTCGGGCCACTGCCATGCATGTCTTCCTGATCCGCCGCCTGCTGGCGGCCGTGCCGGTGATCGTGGTCGTCACGGTGTTCGTCTTCGCGCTGCTGCATCTCGCGCCAGGCGACCCGGCCGCGATCATCGCCGGTGATCTCGCGACTGCCGAGGACGTCGCCAAGATTCGCGCCAAGCTGGGACTCGACCAGCCGCTGCTGATCCAGTTCTTCACGTGGATCGGCCAGCTGCTGCACGGCGATCTGGGCAACTCGATCTTCTCGGCCCATCCCGTTTCGGAGCTGATCGGCCAGCGGCTGGAGCCGACGCTCACGCTGACGGTGATGACGCTCTTCATCTCCGTCGCTGCTGGCGGTGCCGCTCGGCGTGATTGCGGCGTGGCGCGTGGGTTCGTGGATCGACCGCGGCGTGATGGGCTTCGCCGTGTTCGGATTCTCGGTGCCCGGATTCGTCATCGGCTACGTGCTGATCTGGGTGTTCGCGATCGAGCTCGGCTGGCTGCCGGTGCAGGGCTATACGCCGCTGGCGAAGGGCTTCTGGCCGTGGCTGTCCAATATCATTCTCCCCAGCGTCACGCTCGCGCTCGCCTACATGGCGCTGATCGCGCGCATCACGCGCGCGTCGATGCTGGAGACGCTGAGCCAGGACTACATCCGCACCGCGCATGCCAAGGGCCTTGCCACGCGGGACGTGCTGATGGGGCACGCGCTGCGCAACGCCGCGGTGCCGATCGTCACGGTGATCGGCATCGGGGTCGCGCTGCTGATCGGTGGCGTCGTCGTCACCGAGAGCGTGTTCGCGATTCCCGGCCTCGGCCGCCTGACGGTCGACGCGATCCTGCGCCGCGACTATCCGGTGATCCAGGGCATCATCCTCGTGTTCTCGGGCGCGTACGTCGTCGTCAATCTCGTGGTCGACATGCTCTACACGGTGCTCGACCCGCGGATCAGGTACTGACGTGACCGCTGCTGCAGCGACTGCGGCCGTGTCCGTCACGCCGATGGCGCGCACGGGTGCCGCTACCTTCTTGCGCCGCCATCCGACGGTGGCGATCGGCAGCGCGCTGCTGCTGGCCATCGTTCTCGCCTCGCTCGCGGCGCCGTGGCTCGGCACCGTGGATCCGATTTCGATCAACCCCTCCCAGCGCCTGCGCAGCCCGTCCGCCGACCACTGGTTCGGCACCGATCGGTTCGGACGCGACCTGTACAGCCGCGTCATCTACGGCGGACGCGTCTCGCTCGTCGTCGGCCTGTCGGTGGCGGCGACTCGCCACGCTGATCGGGTTGGCGATCGGGCTGGTCAGCGGCTATCTGCGCGCGGTGGACGTCGTGGTGATGCGGGTGATGGACGGCATGATGGCGATTCCGGCGATCATGCTCGCCATTGCGCTGATCGCGCTGTCCAAGGCGAGCGTCTTCATAGTGATCGTGGCGGTGACGCTGCCCGAGGTGCCACGGGTCGTGCGGCTGGTGCGCAGCATCGTCCTCACCATCCGCGAGCAGCCCTATATCGAGGCCGCGACGGCGATCGGCACGAGCGTGCCGCGCATCATGCTGCGGCACCTCCTGCCCAATGCGCTGCCGCCGCTGATCGTGCAGGCGACCTACATCTGCGCGTCGGCCGTGCTGATCGAGGCCGCGCTGAGTTTCCTCGGCGCCGGCACGCCGCCGGAGGTTCCGAGCTGGGGCAACATCATGGCCGAGGCGCGACCGTACTTTCAGCTGAAGCCGGCGATGGTGCTGCTTGCCCGGCGTGTTCCTCGCGGTGACCGTGCTGGCGATCAACCTGGTCGGCGACGGCTTGCGCGACATGCTGGATCCGCGCCTCGCGCGGCGGATGTGATGCCGTGAGCGCCGCCGGGCCGCCCCAAGGCGCGAATCGCGCCCCCTCGGGGGGCAGCGCAGCGGCGACAGCCGCAAGCGTGGGGGCTGTCAACCGCGCCGCCGGGCCGTCCCAAGGCGCGAATCGCGCCCCCTCGGGGGGCAGCGTAGCGGCGACAGCCGCAAGCGTGGGGGCTGTCACCCCGCCGGTGCTTGCGGTCAGCGGACTGCGCACGCATTTCCACACCCGCGACGGCATCGTCAAGGCGGTGGACGGAGTATCGCTGACGCTCGAGCGTGGCGAGACACTGGGGGTTGTGGGCGAGAGCGGATGCGGCAAGTCGGTGACCGCGCTGTCCGTGATGCGGCTGGTGCCGTCCACCGCGGGTCGCATCGTGGCGGGCAGCATCCGCTTCGAAGACACGGAATTGCTGGCGCTGGAGCCGGCGGCGATGCGCGCGATTCGCGGCAACCGGATCAGCATGATCTTCCAGGAGCCGATGACGAGCCTCAATCCGGTCATGACCGTGGGCCGCCAGATCGCCGAGACCGTCGCTTTGCACCAGCATCTGCCCCGGCGCGCGGCCTTCGACCGGGCGATCGAGATGCTCACGCTGGTGAAGATTCCCGAGACCCGGCGCCGCGCCGGCGAGTATCCGCACCAGCTTTCCGGCGGCATGCGGCAGCGCGTGATGATCGCCATCGCGATGTCCTGCACGCCGACGTTGCTCATCGCCGACGAACCGACCACGGCGCTCGACGTCACCATCCAGGCGCAGATCCTCGATCTGATGCTGGAAATGAAGGGACGCACCGGCGCCGCGGTCATGCTCATCACGCACGACCTCGGCGTGATCGCCGAGACCGCGCAGCGCGTGATCGTGATGTACGCGGGTCGCAAGGTGGAGGAGGCGCCGGTGAAGGCCCTGTTCGCGCGGCCGCGCCATCCGTATACGCGCGGGTTGATGACGTCCATCCCGCAGCTCAATCGTGTGCCGGAGGAGTCCGTCCGCCCCCATCGGCTGACGGAGATTCCCGGCGTGGTGCCGTCGCTGATCGACACGCCCGGAGGCTGCACGTTCGCGCCGCGCTGCGCCTATGCGAGCGAGCGATGCCGCGCCGAGTTTCCGCCGGAGGTCGAAGCTGCGCCGGGTCATTTCGTCGCCTGCTGGAACGCGGACACGTTGCCGGAGATGGTCCGTGCCTGAACCGATTTCGGCCATGCAACCAGTGCTCGCAGTCGATGCGTTGGTCAAGCACTTCCCGGTGTTCGGGGGGCTCCTCGCGCGCGAGGTCGGCACAGTGCAGGCGGTGGACGGCGTGTCGTTCGACCTGGCAGCGGGGGAAACGCTGGGTTTGGTCGGCGAAAGCGGTTGCGGGAAGTCGACGACCGGGAAAGCGATCCTGCGCCTGGTCGAACCCACCAGCGGCACGATCACGCTCGAAGGCGAGAACATCACCCGACTCGACCGCGCCGCGATGCGCTCGCGTCGACGGCACCTGCAGGTGATCTTCCAGGATCCTTATGCGTCGCTGAATCCGCGGATGAGCGCGGGCGAAATCGTCGGCGAGCCGCTGCACAACTACGCGATCGCGTCGGGCAGCGAGCGGACCGAGCGCGTGGCCCGGCTGTTCGCGCGGGTCGGCCTGCGGCCCGACCAGATGCGCAAGTACCCGCACGAATTCTCCGGCGGCCAGCGCCAGCGCTTGGGGATAGCGCGCGCGCTCGCCGTCGAGCCCAGGGTGATCGTATGCGACGAGCCCGTCTCGGCGCTGGACGTTTCGGTGCAGGCGCAGGTCATCAACCTGCTCGTGGATCTGCAGGCGGAGTTCGGCCTCTCGTATCTCTTCATCGCGCACGACCTCGCAGTCGTCGAGCACATCTGCCATCGCGTCGCGGTCATGTATCTCGGCCGCATCGTCGAGCAGGCGCCGCGCCGCGCGCTCTTTGCCAATCCGCAGCATCCCTACACCGAAGCGCTGCTGTCGGCCGTGCCGGTGCCCGACCCCGATCCGGCGACGCGGCGCGAGCGCATCATCCTGCCGGGCGACGTGCCGAGTCCGATCAAGCCGCCGTCCGGGTGCCGGTTCCACACGCGCTGTCCGTACGTGTTCGACCGCTGCCGGACCGAATCGCCCGAATTGAAGGAGATGGCCGTGGGTCATCACGTGGCCTGTCATCTGCGCGCGTGAGACTGGGACATCCGTTGGCAACACCGTGTCTGAATGGAGAGACTGACCATGGATCTGATCCTGCGTGGCGGACGGGTGATCGACCCGGCGAGCGGCCTCGACGCGACGCGCGACGTGGGCTTCGCGAACGGGCGCGTGGCGGCCGTGGCGCCGCGGATCGCGGCAACGGCAACGGTCGAGCACGATGTCGCGGGCGCCATCGTCACGCCAGGCATGATCGACCTGCACACCCACGTCTATTGGGGCGGCACGTCGATCGGGGTCGAGGCCGAGCCGATCGCGCGCAGGAGCGGCACCACGACGTTCATCGACGCCGGCACCGCCGGGCCGGCGAATTTTCCCGGCTTTCGGCGGCACGTGATCGAGCCTTCACCGGTGCGCATCCTCGCCTACCTCAACGTCTCGTTCGCCGGCATCTTCGCCTTCAGCCGCACGGTGATGGTCGGTGAATCATCGGACCTGCGCCTACTCGACCTCAACGAATGCGTGCGGGTGGCGCGGGAGAATCGCGACCTGATCGTGGGCATCAAGGTGCGCGTGGGTCGCGGCGCCGGCGGGGCGAGCGGGGTGGCGCCGCTCGACATGGCGCTCGAGGTCGCCGACGAGCTCGATCTGCCGGTGATGGCGCACATCGACCATCCACCGCCTTCCCGCAAGGAAGTGCTGGAGCGGCTGCGCCCCGGCGACGTGCTCACGCACTGCTACCGGCCGTTTCCCAACTCGCTGTTGCGCTCCGACGGCGCCGTGCGCGAGGAAGCGCTGCTCGCTCGCGAGCGCGGCGTGACCTTCGACATCGGGCACGGCGCCGGCTCGTTCGGCTTCCACGCGTGCCGCGGTCTGCTGGCGGCCGGATTTCGCCCCGACGTCATATCGAGCGACGTGCACGTCCTCAGCGTCGACGGACCCGCGTTCGATCTGCTCACGACGCTTTCCAAGTTCCTGGTGCTGGGTGTCGACCTGAACGCGCTGGTCGCAGCCGTCACCGCTGCGCCGGCCCGGGCGATCCGGCGCGATTCGCTGGGCTCGCTCGGAGTGGGTACCGAAGGCGATGCGACGATCGTCGATATCGAGCAAGGCGCGTTCGAGTTTCAGGATACGCAGGGCGAGCGCCTCGCGGCCGACCGGCGCTTCCGGCTCAGGGGCATGGTGGTTGGCGGACAGTGGTGGCCGCCGGCGGGCGATTGGAGGTGAATCCCGTCAGGGCAAGGCCAATGGCCGGCTGTTCGACGAAAGCGTGGGCAGATTTGCCCCGTCCAGCGACCGCAGGAATGCGACCAGGGCGCGTTTCTCGTCCGGGTCGAGCCCGAGCGCCGACAGTGCCTCGCTCTTGTCGGGCGCGTCGCCACCGCCTTGGTCGTAGAAGTCGACGACTTCCTCCAGCGTGGCGAGTGATCCGTCGTGCATGTATGGCGCGGTGCGGGCCACGTTGCGCAAGCTCGGCGTCTTGAACGCGTAACGGTCGGCCGGGTCGAGCGTGATCTCGAAGCGACCCAGATCGGGCGGCACGTTGGCGCTAAAGGCAGCCAGGTCGACGTCTGTGAGCACCGTCTGAACCCCAGGGGCCAGCGGCACTACAAACGATCGGCCAGACGGCGATGCGAAGCCCGCTCCGGTGACATGAAACTTGCCGTCCGCCAGCAGCGCGTGCTGCTCGCCGATGAGGTGGCAGACGGTGCAGCGTCCCTTGCCCGAAAAGATGCGCCATCCTAGTTGCTCGACGTCGCTAAGCGCCCCGCTCTGGCCGCGATAGCGCCAGCGGTCGAAGCGCGAATCGGCGGACACCAGGGTAGCCTCGAAGGCGGCGACGGCAGCACCGAGGGTTTCCATCGAAGGTCCGGCGCCGCGGAATGCCCGCTCGAATTGCCCGTCATAGTCGGCCATGCCGCGGATGCGCTGCAGCACATGGCCGATCGACGGGTTGGCCATCTCGTCCGGATGCAGCAACGGCATCCAGGCCTGGGTCGACAGCGAAGACTCCCGCCCGTCGTGGAACAGAGCGGACTGCCAGGCGACGTTCAACAGCGACGGTGCATTGCGCTTCAGGCTCTTGCCCTCGATGCCCACCGCCGTCCGGGATGCGTTCGAGGTGAAGCCCTCCTCCGGGACGTGGCACATCGCACACGACATCGTGCCGTTGAACGACAGCCGGCGGTCGAAGAAGAGCTTGCGGCCCAGCTCGACGCGGCTTCGATCCAGGACGACATCCGCCGTCCGCTGCAGCAGCGGCAAGCCGAACGCTGCCGCGCCGTCGCTGACCTCCTCGTCGGCGCCGCGCCAATGCCACACGCTCGCCACCGCAACGACCGCGATCGCTCCGACGGCCAGCATCCGGCCCGGGCGCTGGTTCATTTCGGCGGCGGCGACCTGGCCAGCGCCTGCCCGGCGGACTCCAGCGCCAGCGTCCTGATGTCGTTGAGAATCACGTCGGAATGCAGGAACGCGGTGCTGTAGATCTCGCGCACCTGCCCCTGCCGATCCAGCAGAAAGACCTTCAGCATGTGGGTACGTGCCCTGGTGGGCGCACCTTTCGCGTCCAGCTCGATCTCGACGTCCTGGCCGAAGTCGTCGAGGATGGGCTTGAGCTGCTTCGTCGAGTAGGTGGTCAGGAAATGCCAGGGCAGGTCGACGCTGCGTGCGTGCTCTCCGCCATAAAGGCGCATCGCGTCGGGTGTGTCGTTGACCGGATCGAAGGACAGGCTCACCAGCCGAACCTGGCCGCGCAGAACCGCGTCGGCCAGCACCCGGCGTTTGACGGTGTCGAAGGTCGCATATGCCAACGGGCAGCCGACCGGGTCGGAGCAATAGGTGTAGACGAAAGACAGCAGTGTCAGTGCCCCATGCGTGTAGCGCGAGAGCCGGCGGGGCAGCCAGTTACCCTCCAGCACCCAGCCATCGGCGGCCGGCTGGATCGGGGGCAAGGCATAGCTGCCCGGCGCGGGCGCCACGAAATCCTGCGTGGGCGCACGGGACTGGACCTGCGCCTGCGCGAGCGGCATGCCGGCCACGACGGCAAGCATGCAGCCGACCGCGCAGCGCAGAGGCATCATCGCTTCGCCGTCGCGACTTGCACCGGCGCCGCTTCCAACGAAGTGGTCGCACCCGGCTTCGCGCTGAACTTCATGTGGTGGGCGCGCCCGAGCTTCTCCTTGTAGAAGTCCACTTCGAAGGCCTGCTGCAACTCCTTGCCGTCCCAGTGGTAGGCGCGCAGGGCCTGCTCGTCGTCGGCGCCCTTCTTGTCCCAGTTGGCAAGCAACGACGAAGTGATGTAGACGCGCTTTCCATCCCAGCTCTGCGACACCATGTTGACCTGCTTGCCCGTCACCTTCTCGTAGGTCTGCTTCGGCGCCTCGGGGTTGCTGAGATCGAAGTAGCGCGTCTTGCCGTCCATGAAGGTGTTCACCCACAGACCCTTGCCATCGGCGGTGATGGAGATGTCGACCGGCAGCGGGATCTTGGCCGGGTCCCCGATCGTCGCCACATCCTTGGCCTGCCACTGGCCGGCAGCATCCTGCTTGACGAGCCAGAGCTTCGAGGTCAACGCGGCGGCTGTGATGGCCCAGTTGTCGCTGCCGTTGAGGGACCAGCGGATCTCCAGCGGTGCACCGGGTACATCGAACACCTTGGTCGGCTTCATGGCCTTCAGATCCCACAGGGCCATCGTGGCGCCGAAGTTCTTCATCGCATTGGCATCCTTGATCAGGGTGCCCATGTCCATCATGTAGTTGGTCCAGCCGGTGAAGCTGGACGTGAGCATCGCGTTCTTCTGCGGGTTGATGGCGATGTCGTAGCCGTATCCGTCGCCGCCCCCGATCTCTTTCATGCCCTTCGGCATGTCGTGCGTTGATACCAGCTTGCCCTGGTTGCTGTACACGGCGATGCCGGTGGCGCCCCCGTGATCCTTGCTGTTGGACAGAGCCTGGATCATCATGCGGCCCGGCAACGCGTAGAAGGTGTGCGGACCGACGTACTTGGTCTTCGCCTCCAGATCCTTGATCGTGTTGACGAGCCGGGGCTTCGCCGGATTGCTGCCGACGTCGAAGACGAAGATCCGGTTGTCGTCGAGGCGGCCCGCCCACAGGAACTTGCGATCGTCGGTGAAGCCCATGTGGTGGGCTTCGCCGCGGCCGCCCACCGACAGCTTGTGGATCACCTTGCCATAGGTCTTGCTGGCCGGGTCCGAATCGATCGTCACCAGCTTGTCGGAGCCGTCGCCGACGCCTTTGACACCGAGTGTCCAGACATGCAGGTAGTGCTCCTGGCCCTTGATCAACCGGCTCGTATACGGCGAGTTGCAGGTCTCGTCGGCGAGAGCCTCGCCGACGGGCACGGCACAAACGAACACCGCGACAATGGCGTTCGTGAAAACACGACTCGACCTGGTCTTCATGGTGTCCCCTCCTGTAGTGGCGAAGGAATCCTACTCGCGTGCGACGCGCCTTGGAAGGGGAGGCCGGCGTGGCCACCGGAAACCGTCCTTCGCGATGGAAGCGGGGCCGCGCCGCGGGTGGACGTGTGGACGGGGCTGGCCCTCGCGGCATGCGGTACACGTTCGTTGCAGCGCACCAACGCCCGGCTACCGGGTTAGTCGCTGGCGAATGGGATAAGAGGCGGCACCGCGTCGCCACCTGACCTCACGTCGGCGAGCCGATGGCACAGCCCCGGACTGCACCCGCCCGGGCCAATACTGACCGCGTCGCCTACTTGCGCGCGTGGCAGGAGGTGCAGTTGAAGTGCGCGTTGGAGATCACGGGCTTGACGTCGAGCTTGCCGTAGTGGGTCGCCGGTGCAGGCGGGGGCAGCCCCTTCCGATTCTTCCCGATGTCGCGCGGGCTGTCGTGGCATTCGAGGCAGCTGTTCTCCTGCCGCGTGACCAGATAGCCGTCGATCGCGTGGGGGATCCGGGGCGGGGTCTGGCCTTGCGCGAGTGCAGCGGACGCGACGACGAGGGCGATACCCA
>CAVPUM010000032.1:0-24447 GCA_963708855.1 uncultured beta proteobacterium
TATCGGACCGAGCGATGGCTATTTCGGCCGGTACAACAACCGCGATCGCGCGTACGCGGAATTGCGTTACGATTTCTAGTTCGAAAGAACCGAGATTGGCCCCGGCGCAATTGCGCTACTTGCGCCAGGGCGGTCTGGTTTTCGACGCGATGGCGGTGGGCGCCGCGGGATCCCGCGTTACGCTGCTCGCGCAAGCATAGGTTGCGCAAAAGCCTGCCGGACAAGCGCCTCCAGATGTTCGGAGAGTGCCGCCGCCTCGACGTGGAGCAGGACCGATGGGGCGCGGACCCGCTCGCAGATGCGTTCGCCGGCGGCGACGACAAATCCCAGAACACGCGAATAAAAGGCCACGTGTCTCGGGTTGACCTCGATGAAAACGTCGGTTACGCCGTGGATCGTCCGGCCGGCTCCATACGCCAGGCTGAATAGCGACGCCAGGACCGTGTACGAGTCGACCTTCGCCGCGACAGCGAGACGCGTAAGCTCGCATACGCGACGGCCTCCCAATCGGGCCGACTGGATCACCTCGCCGTGCGTTTCCTCCGCGCGCAGTCCCATTGGACCGTCGAGTCGAAGGGTGACAGTGCCGAGGGTTGCGTCGTCGTTTGCCGCCACAAATGTGATCTCGTGGTGCGTGCGTTCGCTTGGACTGTCGGCGGCATGGTCATCCGCCAAGTCAACCTCGTAGCCCCGCCACGCATAGCGCTTGCGCACGAGGCTGCGCGCAGCCTCGATCTGTTGCGGCGATTCGGCGATGGCGACCCGCATGTCAGCGCCCTTCACCGCGGGCATGGATGCCAAAGGGCGACCGACGCCGGGGCGTGGGAACGCGCTGTTGCCGCAGTGCAACGTCGCCGGGACCATTGTCCGCCTCGCTCCTTCAGCATCCAAGGAGCGTTGACCGTAGAGGGAAGAACGTCGAAAAAACAACGAATTGCAGCGTGCCATGACATTAGCATAACACGACTTCGGCAACGGCGCTATCCCGCCGCCGGACCGATACGACCGGCGGGAACGACCTTCAGCAGAACGCGCTCAACCGCCGTTCGATTTCCGCTGCCTCATGAGGCGCAAAGCAGAACGGGTACAGGGAACGGACTCGTGCCCCCAGCTCGGGCCTCCCGCCGACTTTCTCGATCTGCTCCTCGGCATGGCGTAGGTCGAGATGGAGCAACGTCGCCGGCGCGTCGATGCGCGGGTCGAGGCGAGTGGCGCCGAGGACCGTGAAGCCGAGCATGCGCTGGTAGAAGCGCACGTGACGGGGGTTCACTTCGACGAGGAGATCGGTGCACGCGCTTACGCGACGCGCTTGTATGTAGGCGATGTGAAAGAGCGCGGCGATCACCGCCCTCGACTTGATCGCCTCCTCGATGGCCAGCTTGGTGAACTCGCAGACCTTCGCCCCGCGCATGCGCAGCGCGTTGACCTCGTGGCCAAAGAGTGCGTTCACGAAAAGCTCGCTTGCCGAATCGTGCCCGACAGAAATCGTGGCGACCACTGTGTCACCATCGTATGCCGACAGCGTGATCCGACCCTGCTCCATGTCCGCGGGCGCGTCGACCTGGTAACCGCGCCACGCGTATCGCCGCTGTACCAGAAAGCTCGCCGATCGCCGCCGGCCGTCGCTGCCGGCGAACCGGATCTTGAACAACTTCAGCACCGATTCCTGCGCCGCTGAATCGCCATTGTGGTCTTCGACGCACAAGGCTTCCATCGGATGCTGGTGCGGCGGCAGGGCAATGATCGTGTCGCCGCTCGCGCCGCGAAATTCGCCGTGGGGTGCGGATCCGGCCATCGGCTTGGCGGCCCGGGTGCCGGCTTTGTGGACCGGCCGCAGCGCCGGGCCGATGCTTGCAACGGCGCCGCGACGCTTCCTGCCCAGCCTGGACCACAACATTCCCATCCCCTCCGCCATCCCCATCGTCATCTCCAACGGAAATTGCTATTGCGTTGCGGATCGAGCAATTCTACTTCAGCGGGAACGAATCGCCGTGCAGTTCGCCACTGCCCTGCGTTGCTTCCCGATGGGTCAGGCCTCGCGGAGCAAGTCCGCAACGGAGCGGCAAGAACCAGGATATGCCCCGCGCCCTTCGATGTGTGAATCGATTGGACCCAACCGTGACCGCGCTGATTTTGTCCGCGCGTCGATGCGCATTGCGTATTCATTGTAAATCAAAGCACTGTCGTCTGGACGCTACAACAGGGCGAGATTTGGTGCAACCCCGATGGATCAAGACCGCGCGATTGGGTCGCACGGCGCGCCCGGCTTTCGCGTCAGTTTATTTCGTCGCGGACGCCAATGATTACGGAACTTCTCGCTCGGAAATGGACACAAGTGCGCGTGCGCTACAATTCATGTTGACTACAATTGCGATCCACGGCGATCGTCGACTTGCCTGCGGACCGTCCGCGCGACATTGGCCAACGCAATGCGCGCGAGTGGGGGCCCGCTTTGCGGCGGCCGCATCGCCAGGCGACAAGGTGGAAACCGGAAGCGAGGCAGGCATCTGTGCCGTACAGCAAGGCTCGCGCGGGGGCACGGTTGGATGGCTCGGTCGGAACCCTCCGGCGGACGATGACGTTACGGAAGCGGCCGCATTGCGAACGCCGCGGGCCCGCCGGGAACGGTGCGGCACCAGGGGTCGCCGATGATGGATTCTCTCTGGCTGAAGGCGCTGGTCAAGGCGCTGGTGCTGCCGCCGACGGGACCGCTGCTCGTGGCCGTCGTCGGCCTCGGCCTGTGTACGCGCCTTCCGCGCATCGGACGCTCGCTCGCGGCGGCGGGCGTGGTCGGTCTGCTGGCGCTTTCGATGCCGGTCGTTGCCGATTTCCTGGCCCGGTTCGTCGATACCTCGGCTCCGCTCGACCTCGATGCAGCGCGCGGCGGCGCAGGCCGTCGTGATTCTCGGCGGCGGCGTCCGGCGCAATGCGCCCGAGTACGGTGGCGACACGCTGGCAACGCTTACGCTGGAGCGCGTGCGCTACGGTGCTCGCGTCGCGCGTCTGACCGGCCTTCCGGTGCTCGTCTCCGGGGGGTCGGTATTGGAGAGGCGAGCCCGAGGCGAAATTGATGGCGGCGTCGCTCGAGCACGAATTCGGCGTGCCGGTGCGCTGGATCGAGGCAGGCTCGCGCACGACGCACGAGAATGCCGTGCTGTCGGCCCGGACGCTGAAGAAGGACGGCATCGACCGCGTGATCCTCGTCACCCATGGTTTCGACACGCGGCGGGCGATGGCCGAATTCCAGGCGCAGGGCCTGGCCGTCGTCGGCGCGCGCGACCGGACGGCGCGGCGGATCGGACGACACGATTCTCGACTACGTTCCGAGCATGGGCGGTCTGCAGGGCAGCTATTACGCGACCTACGAGATTCTCGCCAATCTGGTTCGGGTCGTGCATCTGAACCGCTGAGGGTCGCGATGCCCTCGTGACGCTGGCCGCGGTGCGGCGCGAACGACGCGCCGCGTGCTGCCGAGAGTTGCGGCAGGGCGCCGCGTTCTCTAGCCAACGCCGTCGATCTGTGGAAGAATGGGCGCAACCAAATCTTCGGGGTGACCGCGATGCTGGACCGCGACGGTTATCGCCCGAACGTTGCCATCGTCGTCGCTAACGCGAAAAACCAGGTCTTTTGGGGCAAAAGGGTCCGCGAACATTCGTGGCAGTTTCCGCAAGGCGGCATCAATCCCGGTGAAACGCCCGAAAGGGCCATGTACCGGGAGCTGCACGAGGAAACCGGGCTCGAGCCGAAGCACATAAGGATCCTGGGCCGCACGCGCGACTGGCTGCGTTACGAGGTGCCGCAACACTGGGTGAAGCGCGAGTGGCGGGGAAGCTACCGCGGGCAGAAGCAGATCTGGTATCTGCTCCGGCTCGTCGGGCGCGACACCGACGTGTCGCTGCGCGCGAGCGAGCGCCCGGAATTCGACGCGTGGCGCTGGCACGACTACTGGGTGCCGCTCGACTCCGTCATCGAGTTCAAGCGCGAGGTGTACCGGCGCGCGCTCACCGAGCTCGAGCGCTTCATGCACGCGCATCCGCAGACCCGCCGCGAGCGCCTCTACGGCTTCGCGCATCCGGCGATGCCCTCGTCCTACGCCGATCCGCCGGGGTAGCACGGGCCGCCTCTCGTTGCGCGCGAGGTCGAGCCTGCCGTCGGTGACCCGCCGGCGCCACAACCCCTCCTGCTCAGCCGAGCAGGACCAGATTGTTCCTGTGGATCAGCTCGGGCTCGTCGATGTAGCCCAGTATCGCCGCGATCTCGGACGACGGCTTGCGCAGGATGCGCGCGGTTTCGGGCGCGCTGTAGTTGACGAGGCCGCGCGCGACTTCGCGGCCGTCGGGGTCGAAGCAGCCGACGATCTCGCCGCGCTCGAAGTTGCCGTCGACGCCGACCACGCCGATGGGCAGCAGGCTCTTGCCGTCGCGCACGAGCGCGCGCACGGCACCGGCATCGAGCGTGAGCCGGCCGGCGAGCTGGACGTGGTCGGCGAGCCACTGTTTGCGCGCGCCGAGCGAAACGTCGGGGGCGCAGAGCGACGTGCCGATCTCCTCGCCCGCCGCGAGCCGCGTCAGCACGTTTTCCTCGCGCCCGTTGGCGATGACGGTGGAAGCCCCCGAGCGCGCCGCGCGCTTGGCGGCGAGCACCTTGGACAGCATGCCGCCGCGGCCGACCGCGCTGCCGGCGCCGCCGGCCATCGCCTCGAGCCGCGCTTCGCCCGCCTGCGCCGTGCGCACCAGGGTGGCCGCCGGATCGCGGCGCGGGTCGGCCGTGAACAGCCCCGGCTGGTCGGTGAGCAGCACCAGCACGTCGGCCTCGATCAGATTCGTGACGAGCGCGCCCAGCGTGTCGTTGTCGCCGAAGCGGATCTCGTCGGTGGTGACGGTGTCGTTCTCGTTGATGATCGGGATGACGTCGAGCGCGAGCAGCGTGAAGAGCGTCGAGCGCGCGTTGAGATAGCGGCGGCGGTCTGCAAGATCGTCGTGCGTGAGCAGGATCTGCGCCGTGTGCAGGCCGAAGCGGGCGAAGGCCGATTCGTAGGCCTGGACCAGGCCCATCTGGCCGACGGCCGCGGCCGCCTGCAGCTCGTGCATCGTCGACGGTCGCGCGGTCCAGCCGAGCCGCTTGACGCCTTCGGCGATCGCGCCTGACGACACCAGCACGATTTCCCGTCCGGCGCGCCGCAACTCCGCGATCTGTGTCGCCCACCGGTCGACCGCGGCATGATCGAGCCCGCGCCCGTCGTTGGTGACGAGGCTCGAGCCGACCTTCACCACCAGACGGCGCGCGCTTGCGACCGGCGTGCTCATGATGGCGGCAACCCAGTGCTGCGCGGGCTCGGCCGCGGCGGGTGCCGGCGCCGGGTGCGCATCGAGCCAATCCTGGATCTTGAAGACGAGCGCACGGCAGCCTTCGCCGTTGACCGCGGCCACGGCGAAGACCGGGCCCTTCCAGCCGTACGCCTTGACGAAAGCCCGCACGCGCGCGTCGCGCTCGTTCTCCGGAACGAGGTCGATCTTGTTCAGCACGAGCCAGCGCGGTTTCTCGAACAACGCGACGTCGTAGCGCTTCAGTTCGGCGACGATCGCCCTGGCGTCGCGGACCGGATCCGCCTCCGGGTCGAACGGGGCGATGTCGACGATGTGCAGCAGCATGCGCGTGCGCTGCAGGTGGCGGAGGAACTGGTGGCCGAGCCCCGCGCCGTCGGCCGCGCCCTCGATGAGACCCGGGATGTCGGCGACGACGAAGCTGCGGTTCTCGTCGGTGCGCACGACGCCCAGGTTCGGCGCCAGCGTCGTGAACGGGTAATCGGCGACCTTGGGCCGCGCCGCCGATACCGCGCGGATGAACGTGCTCTTGCCCGCGTTCGGCAGGCCGAGCAGGCCGACGTCGGCCAGCACCTTGAGCTCGAGATGCAGCCGCCGCTTCTGTCCCTCGTCGCCGGGCGTGAACTGACGCGGCGCGCGGTTCGTGCTCGACTTGAAGTGGATGTTGCCGAGGCCGCCCTTGCCGCCTTGCGCGACCAGCGCCTGCTGACCGTGCACGGCGAGATCGGCGATGAACGCGCCGGTGTCGGCGTCGGTGATCATGGTGCCGACCGGCACGCGCAGCAGGATGTCGTCCGCGCCCCGGCCGTACTTGTCGGCGCCATGGCCGTTCTCGCCATGCTTGGCCCGATGGATCCGCGCGTAACGGTATTCGATCAGCGTATTGATGTTGCGGTCGGCCACGGCGATGATGCTGCCGCCACGCCCGCCGTCGCCGCCGTCCGGGCCCGCCGCGCGGCACGTACTTCTCGCGCCGGAACGACGCCGAGCCGTTGCCGCCGTCGCCGGCGATGACTTCGATGTTGGCTTCGTCGATGAATTTCACGGGGCGGTCCGCAGGTAGAGGACGTAGCGCTCGGTGTCGTCGCCACGGCGTTGCCCGGTCCACGCCATCTGCCACCCGTCCGGCGTCGTCGGGATCGCGGTCATTGCGGCCGTACTGGACGAGCAGCGCATTGCACCTGTCGATCGAGGCGGTTTCGGCGCGGACGGTCACCAGGTTCGCGAAATACTGGAAGAGCGCCCGCTGCGCGTCGCCCAGGTTGCGGCTGGCCACGCACCCTTCCCGCGGCAGCGACCGCGCGCACGCGATTCCGCGACCCCGCGGTAGCTGCGGCGCGAATCGACGTAGGGCAGCCAGATCGTCGAGTAGAGCGCCCACAGCAGCGTCATTCCGGCCGCCCAGTTGAGGATGGCGCGGCGGTTCGAGCGCCGCGCGGGGCGCACCAGGGCGAGCCAGAGCAGGGTCAGGAGCAGCGACAGGCCGAAGGCCAGCCAATGGAAGGAAGGCCGGTAGCCGGCTTCGGTGTCGCGGAACAACCGGGCGACGGCCGGCGACATCCCGTGCGCCGAGGCGTCGAACCACAGCCACCACATGAGCAGCGAAAGGAGGCCGAACGTGAGAATGCCGAACCAGTCGAGCGCGCCCGAATAGCCGCGCTTCAGCGTGTCGATTTCCAGCGTCCCCAGCAGCGACAGCGGCAGGAGCAGCGGCATGAGGATGATCAGCCGCGGGCCGGACATCGCCAGTATGCAGGCGCAGATCACGAGCGCGGCCAGTCGCCGGCAGCTGTACGCCGGGAGTCGCGAGGCCGCCGTTGAAGCCGCGGCCGCGCGTCACGAGCGTCCAGAGCACGAGAGGCAGAGCGGGCCAGGCGAACCACGGGCAGGTTCTTCAGCAGGAACAGTGGCGTCGCCCGACGCCGCCGGGTTCAATGGCGCCAGGAAATCACCGGGCGATTGCGCAGCCCACCAAGCGTGCAGATGGGCCGGGGCGCGCAGCCATAGCGCGAACGGCCAGGAGCCGCCGAGCGCCAGCCGCGAGGGCAAGCGCGATTCCCGCCGTCATACGCATACCGGCGGGTGCGCCACGCCGAGAAGGCGACGGGCAGCGCCACGGCCGTCACGCCTATCCAGACGATGGCGACGAATCCCGCCGACAGGAAGCCGATGCCGGCGCCCAGGCCCAGCACGGCGCCGCCGGCGACCGGCCGCCGCAGGGCGAGGGCAAAACCGTAGAGCGCGGCGGCGATTCCGAGCATGAGTCCCAGTTCCGGCGACAGCTGGTGCGCGCGCTCCCATAACCCGACCGAACCGACGAACAGCAGCACCGGCAGCCAGCGGTACGTGCGGCCATACAGCTCGGTGGCCGTGGCGGCGAGGCAGGAGCAACGTCAAGGCAAGGAGCAACGCCGCCGCGACGCGCGCCGCGTCGTGCAACGGAAGCAGGGGCGACAAGGCCGATGCCCGTGCCGGTCGCCGCCAGGTAGACGAGCGGCGGGTTGTCGACGACGGGCTCGCCGGCAAGATACGGGACGAGCGCGTCGCCGCGCTCCATCATTTCGAGGACCGTGCCGAACGTGGTCGCGTCCTGCGTCTTCCACGGATCGTGTCCCACCGTCCCCAGCAGCACCCACATCGCGCAGAGCGCGACGAGGCCGATTTGCTTCAGCGCACCGAAGCGCCCCGTCGGGCCGAGGGCGGTGGCCACGTCAGCTTCGGCGTCGGCAGGCGCGTGCTTGGGCATGATCGTGTGGGACGTGGGCGTGCGCAGGGGGGTGGAATGAAAAAGGCAGCCGAAGCTGCCTTTCCCGTTGAAAGCGCCAGACAGCGCCCGCCCGCGCCGACTTGCCCGGCGCCTACGGCGTTGTCGGTTTTCGCGGGTTCGGCCACCGGCGGCGTCGCGGCGGTCTTCGAGCCGTAACGCTGACGGAACTTGTCGATCCGGCCGGCGGTGTCCATCACCTTCTGCTTGCCGGTGTAGAACGGATGGCAGGCCGAGCACACTTCGACGTGCAGCGGCTTGCCCACGGTCGAGGACGTCACGAACGTGTTGCCGCAGCTGCAGGTCACCTGGATTTCGGTGTATTTCGGGTGAATGCCGGTTTTCATGATGTCCTCTTTCTCGGCCCGCGCACCGGGGTCTCGTGACCCGCGGGGCACCTTCGGGCGCAATGGCCGTTTCAGGTGCGGACGAGGTCGGAGTTTTCCAAGGCCGCCCGCACGGCCAAACGAAAATTATCCGCCGTTCTGCGCTGCAACGCAACAATTCGCAGGGTGCGCGCTGAATCCCTGCGCAAGAACAGATCAGCCATAAAAACAATAACTTGGGAAATTCTGCCGATGCCGAATCGCATTTGCCGCGGTGGACTCGACGACGGAATCGACGACGTCAACCGCGCCGCATGGAGTCGAAGAACTCCGAATTCGTCTTGGTCTGCTTGACCTTGTCGACCAGGAATTCGGTCGCCTCGAGCTCGTCCATCGGATAGAGCAGTTTGCGCAGCACCCAGACCTTCTGCAGGATTTCCGGCTTCAGCAGCAACTCTTCCTTGCGGGTGCCCGAGCGGTTCACGTTGATCGCCGGATAGATGCGCTTCTCGGCCATCCGGCGGTCGAGGTGGATTTCCATGTTGCCGGTGCCCTTGAACTCCTCGTAGATCACGTCGTCCATCCGCGAGCCGGTGTCGATCAGCGCGGTGGCGATGATCGTCAGCGAGCCGCCTTCCTCGATGTTGCGCGCGGCGCCGAAGAAGCGCTTCGGGCGCTGCAGCGCGTTGGCGTCGACGCCGCCGGTCAGCACCTTGCCCGACGCCGGCACGACGGTGTTGTAGGCGCGGGCCAGGCGCGTGATCGAGTCGAGCAGGATCACGACGTCCTTCTTGTGCTCGACCAGGCGCTTCGCCTTCTCGATCACCATCTCGGCGACCTGCACGTGGCGCGTCGCGGGCTCGTCGAACGTCGACGACACGACCTCGCCGCGCACGGAGCGCTGCATTTCGGTGACTTCCTCCGGCCGCTCGTCGATCAGCAGCACGATCAGCACGACGTCCGGGTAGTTCGCCGCGATGGAATGCGCGACGTGCTGCAGCATCACGGTCTTGCCGGACTTCGGCGACGACACGAGCAGGCCGCGCTGTCCCTTGCCGATCGGCGCGACGATGTCGATGATGCGGCCGGTGATGTTCTCCTCGGCCTTGATGTCGCGTTCGAGCGTGAGCGCCTCGTCGGGAAAGAGCGGCGTCAGGTTCTCGAACAGGATCTTGTTCTTCGCGTTCTCGGGCGGCTCGCCGTTGACCTTGTCCACCTTCACCAGCGCGAAGTAGCGCTCGCCGTCCTTCGGCGTGCGGATCTCGCCTTCGATGGTGTCGCCGGTGTGCAGGTTGAAACGGCGGATCTGCGACGGGGAGATGTAGATGTCGTCGGTGCCCGCGAGGTAGCTCGTGTCCGGCGAGCGCAGGAAGCCGAAGCCGTCGGGCAGCACCTCCAGCGTGCCGTCGCCGAAGATGCTCTCGCCCTTCTTCGCGTGGCTCTTCAGCATCGCGAAGATGAGGTCGTGCTTGCGCATGCGGTTCGCGCCCTCGATCTCCATCGTGCTGGCGATGTCGAGGAGCTCGCTCACGTGCTTGGACTTGAGTTCGGACAGTTGCATGGGCTTGGGAACGCGCGGAAAGGACGGGGGCGGCTGTTCGCCGCGGCATCGACTCTGGGATCGTGGCGCCCGGGAGAGAGGCAGGGCGCCCTGTGCGGTGCTGCGGGGCCGCCCCTCTAGACCGAGGGGGGCGGCGCAGGCACGAAGATCAGCCTAACGGGTTCAGAGGTTGCTGTCAACAAAGGCGGCGAGTTGGGACTTCGACAGCGCGCCGACCTTTTGCGCGTGCGGCTTGCCGCCCTTGAACAGGATCAGGGTCGGAATGCCGCGAATGCCGAACTGGCTCGTGATGCCGGGATTGGCGTCGATGTCGAGCTTGGCGACCGTCAGCCGGCCGGCATATTCCTTCGCCATGTCCTCCAGGACCGGGGCGATCATCTTGCACGGGCCGCACCACTCGGCCCAGTAATCCACCAGCACCGGCGTCGAGGACTGCAGGACTTCCTTGTCGAACGTGGCGTCGGAAACGTGTTTGATGTTCTCGCTCATGGATTCCTCGTGAGGTACGCAGAAGACGGGGGGCACCGGGTGGGGGTTCGGGGCCGGGCGGGCGCAGCCGGGGACGCGGCCTGCCGCTGCCGGCACGGGTCGAAGCGGAAGCCTACGTTATCCGAAGGGCCGCGCCGGCGCAAGCGCCCCGGGGGCATCGTCGACATCAATGCTGAACATGCGGCCCGATTTGCTAAAATCAATCCTTTTGCACGCGGGACACCCAAGCATGACCTATGTCGTCACCGAAACCTGCATCCGCTGCAAGTATACCGACTGCGTCGACGTCTGCCCGGTGGACTGCTTCCGCGAGGGCCCCAATTTTCTCGTCATCGACCCGGACGAATGCATCGACTGCACGCTGTGCGTGGCCGAATGTCCGGTCGAGGCGATCTATGCGGAGGACGACGTCCCGCCCGATCAGCAGCCCTTCACGGCGCTCAACGCCGAGCTCGCGAAGCTCTGGAAGCCGATCATCGAGCGCAAGCCCGCGCCCGCCGACGCCGATGAGTGGAAAGGGGTGAAGGACAAACTGAAGCATCTCCAGCGATAGCGGCGGGGCCGGGCCTCGGCGAATGGCAGTGTCGGCCCCCGCCTTTTCCGGATCGCGGCGTTTGACCGCGCCGGGCTGAAACCCTAGAATCACGAACCTTTTCCGTGCCCGCCCGCCGCCATCGCTGCGGACATTGCACACCCCATGCCACGATTCGCGAACCCTTCGACCGGACGATGACCAAGACGATCCTTTGCACCGCTCTCGTGGCGGCCGCGCTCACATCCCCGTGGGCGGCGGCCCAGGGGGCTCCTGCCGGTGACGCCGCCAAGGGCCGCCAGAAGACCCAGATGTGCGCAGGTTGCCACGGCATCGAGGGTTGGCGGACCGCCTTCCCGGAGGTCTACCACGTCCCCCGGATCGGAGGTCAGCACGAGGCCTATCTGGTGAAGGCCCTCCAGGGTTACAAGAGCGGAGAGCGCAGTCATCCGTCGATGCGCGCCATCGCCGCGTCGCTTTCCGAACAGGACATGGCCGACCTCGCCGCGTATTACGCGCAGGGTGGCGTCAAGACAGCGAGCAAATGACGATGCAACGACCCTTCCTCATGGCGGTCGTCGCGCTCGTCGCGTTCGGTGCCGCCGCCGGCGCAGCGGCCGCCGACCTTGCCGCGGGCAAGGCCAAGGCGACCGAAGTCTGCGCGGCCTGCCACGGCGCCGACGGCAACAGCGCTACCGCCGACTTTCCGCGGATCGGCGGCCAGTACGCCGATTATCTGGCGAAAGCGCTGCGCGACTACAAATCCGGCCAGCGCAAGAACGCCATCATGGCGGGCTTCGCGCAAGGGCTGTCGAAGCAGGACGTCGAGAATCTGGCCGCGTATTACGCTGCGCAGCCGGCGACGGTCGCGGCCAAGCACTGAGCCCGCGTCTCAGCGCTGCCGCTCCAGGCACGCGAGGTAGAGCGCTGCATCGGGCGGCGTGCCGTGCCGCTGTGCGTTCCAGATGACCTCCCCGAGGCACTCGAGCACGGCGTGCAGCGCCGCGTGCTCGTCGCCTTTCGCCATGCCGGATCCGTTCGAACTCGGCGCGAATGCCGGGCGGCTGATCGATCGACAGCTGCTCGGCGACCGCGAGGTGCAGCGACAGGTGCAGGAATGGATTGACGTCGCCGCGCTCCGGCTGCCAGTCCCGATCGAGATTGCGTTCGGGATGCTTCGAGGATCGCGTGATACTCGGGATGCTGCGCGACGAGGCCGGCGGCGATGCGCTCGAGGTCCGACAACGGCTCCTGCGCGCGGTGCTTCCTCCACGCCTCGATCAGGAAACGGCGAGCCTCGTCGCGCGACGGATTGAACACGGCGCCGCCTACGCCGTCTTGTCGCGGTACTCGCAGAGATCGCGCAGCGTGCACGCGCCGCAATCCGGCTTGCGCGCCATGCAGACGTAGCGTCCGTGCAGTATCAGCCAGTGGTGCGCGTGCTGCCTGAATTCCTCCGGCACGAACTTGACGAGCTTCCGCTCGACTTCGTCGGGGTCCTTCCCCGGGGCGAGACCCATGCGGTTGGCGACGCGGAAGATGTGCGTGTCCACGGCGATCGTCGGCTGGCCGAACGCGACGTTGAGCACGACGTTGGCCGTCTTGCGGCCCACGCCCGGCAGCTTTTCCAGCGCCTCGCGGTCGGCCGGAACCTCGCCGCCGTGCTCGCGCAGCAGGATCCCGGACAGCGCGACGATGTTCTTCGCCTTGTTGCGGAAGAGTCCTATCGACTGGACGTAAGGGATCAGCCCGTCGACGCCCAGCGCAACGATCGCGGCAGGCGTATTGGCGACCGGGAAGAGCCTTTCGGTCGCCTTGTTCACGCCTCTGTCGGTGGCTTGGGCGGAGAGCACGACGGCGACCAGCAGCTCGTACGGCGTCCGGTGGGCGAGCTCCGATTGCGGATGCGGGTTGGCCGCGCGCAGGCGCTCGAAGATCGCGCGGCGCTTCTGCGGGTTCATCGCGTTGCCGATGCCGGCGCGTTGCACGCGGCGACGGCACCCGGAACCGGGCCGCGAGGTAGCCCGGTCCTCATTTGCGCCCCGCACCGAAGGCGCTGCGGCGCGCCCGCGCACGGACAAGCGCGGCGGCGACGGCGGCTTTGCGCTTCACCCGGTCGTCGTCGGCTGCCGCCGGAGTCCCCGGTGCCGCGGGCGACGCGTGCACACGCGCGAGGCGCCGCTTGCGGGCGACGTATCGGTCGCGGCTCGCTCGCGCATCCTCCGGGCTCCACGCGCGACCCGCGGGAACCATGGCGATGCAGTCGACGGGGCAGGGCGGCAGGCAAAGGTCGCAGCCGGTGCACAACGCAGGCAGCACCGTGTGCATGCGTTTCGCCGCGCCGACGATCGCGTCGACGGGACAGGCGTCGATGCACAACGTGCAGCCGATGCACAGGTTCTCGTCGATGCGAGCGACGCTCAGCCGCCCGGGTTCGCCGCGCGTCCGGTCGAGTGCGCGGGGCGGGCGTCCGGTGAGCGCCGCGAGCGTCGCGATCAATGCATCCCCGCCGGGCGGGCAGCGATTGATCGGTTCGCCTCCGGCCATCGCCTCGGCATAGGGCCGGCAGCCATCGTGCCCGCAGCGCCGGCACTGCGTCTGCGGGAGCGCATCGTCGAGACGGTCGGCGAGGGACGGGAAAGGATGCAATCTCACGCCGGCAATTCTAGAGCACTGGATCACCGGCGGTCGATCGGTCGCGGTGGCAGCCGGCCGGACGGCGAAATCATCGATTTGCTAGACTGCCCGCGCACAGTCGATTCCCCCGGCATGCCTGCGGGGCAACGCTTGCGCGAAAGCAATCCCGAGAGACTTCCTGTCCCGACATGACGGCCTCCGTCCCGCTCTCTACCGCGCCGGTGATCGACCAGCCGCTTGCACCGGGGCTTCTCCCGTGGCTGGGCAGCGCCCTGTTGCGGCTCGCGGGCTGGAAAGTCGTGCTGGCGCAGCCGGTGCCCCCGCGCTGCGTCGCCATCTTCTACCCGCACACGTCGAACTGGGATACGGCGATCGGCCTCTGCGCCAAGTTCATGATGGGCATTCGGGTCCGCTATGTCGGCAAGGACACGTTGTTCCGCGTGCCGCTGATCGGGCCGCTGCTGGTGCGCTGGGGCGGGGTTCCGGTCAACCGGCGGGAACCCGTCGGCTTCATCCGGCAGATGCAGGGCGAATTCGCGCGCAACGCCGAGTTCCGGCTGGCCATTGCACCGGAAGGGACGCGCGGCCGGATGCCGCATTGGAAATCGGGGTTCTACCGGCTTGCGCGCGCCGCGGGCGTCCCGCTGGCACTGGCCTATGCCGACTATCCCCGTCGCGAGATCGGCATCGGCGGCTACCTCGATCTCACCGGCGATGTCGTCGCCGACATGGCGCACATCCGTGCGTTCTATGTCGACAAGCGCGGGCGGCATCCGGAAAACCAGGGCCCGGTCCGCCTGCGCGACGAAGCTCTGGCCGCTGCCTTGACCGGCCATGTCGGCACCGCACGCCTCGGATCCGCATCCGCATCGGCATCACCATCGCGTCGACGCGCGCGCGACGCGGCGTGCGCTGTGGACAGCACTGCTCCTGACGGGAGGCTTTGCCGCGATCGAGGCGGTTGCCGGCATCGTCGCCGGATCGCTCGCGCTGATCTCCGACGCGGGCCACATGGTGACCGACGCGGCGTCGTTCGTCGTCGCGCTGATCGCGGCCGCCGTGGCCAGGCGCGGGCCGTCGCGGCGCGCGTCCTACGGCTATGCGCGGGCCGAGGTGCTCGCCGCCTTCGTCAATGCGCTGGCCATGCTGGCGCTGATCGTGTGGATCGCGGTGGAAGCCGTGCAGCGTTTGCTCGAACCGGTGCCCGTCGCCGGGCCGACGGTGATGGTCGTCGCCGCCGTGGGACTCACCGTCAATCTGGTCGTGGCCTGGATGTTGTCCCGTGGCGCGAGCGGCATCAATGCGCGTGGCGCGCTGCTGCATGTCGTCGGCGATCTGATGGGCTCGGTGGCGGCCCTCGTCGCCGGCGCCGTCATCTACCGCACCGGCTGGATGCCGATCGACCCGATCCTGTCGCTCGTGGTTGCGCTGCTGATCCTGCGCTCGACGCTCGCTCTGCTCAAGGAGTCGACCGGCGTGCTGCTGGAGGGCGTGCCCGGACACGTGTCGTACGAGGCCGTGGGGCGCGCGCTGGCGGCGATCCCCGGCGTGACCGGCGTGCACGATCTGCATGTCTGGCAGATGAGTGCCGCGCGCGTCGCGTTGTCCGCGCACCTGATGCTGACCGATGGCCCGGCGTGGCCGCGCGTGCTGGCGTCGGCGCAGAGGATGCTCGCACACGACTTCGGGATCGATCACGTCACGCTGCAGCCGGCGTGGCAGTTGCCGCCGCCGTCCGGGCGGGTGATTCCGCTGGCGCCCGCGGCCGTCGCCGACGCCGACACGGTTCCGGCCACGCGTCGCACTGAGCTTCGCCACCGGCGCGCCGTGTCGCTACAGCCAGTGCGTCTTCTTGAACCGCACGTAGAGATAGACGTCGACCGCGACCATCGTCGCGATCGCCAGCGGATAGCCGAACGTCCATTCGAGCTCGGGCATGTGCTCGAAGTTCATCCCGTAGATGCCGGCCAGCATCGTCGGCACCGCGATGATGGCCGCCCAGGCGGCGAGCTTCTTGGTCACTTCGCTCTCGGCGAGCGAGATCATGCCGAGATTGACCTGGATCGCGGTCGTGAGCATGTCGCGGATGCCTTCGATCGTCGCGTGGATCCGGTGCAGGTGATCGTAGACGTCGCGGAAGTACTCCCCCATCCCGGCGCAGACCGGGGGCACCCGGCCGCCGTAGAGCTTGCCGGTGGCCTCCATCAGCGGGTCGACCGCGTGCGTCAGCAGCATCAGCTTCTGCTTCAGCGCATAGAGCGACTCGATGTTCGAGCGGGCGGTGTTGCGCACGAAGATGTTCTCCTCGATCTGCTCCAGCTCCGACTCCATGGCGTCGAGGATCGGGAAATACCGGTCGACGACGGTGTCCATCAGCGCGTAGAGGACGAAGCCCGATCCGTAGCGCAAGCAGCGCCGGCTCGCGCTCGCAGCGGGCCCGGACGTCGTTGAAGCCCTTCTGCGTCCGGTGGCGCACCGACAGGATGTAGTTGGGGCCGACGAAGATGTCGACCTCGCCCGTGACCAGCGCCGAGTCGATCGCGTCGGGCGCCGGCTCCAGCGTGTGCAGGACGACGAAGAGCGAATCGTCGTATTCCTCGATCTTCGGCCGCTGGTGGCCCTTGTGCGCGTCTTCGACCGCGAGCGGGTGGAGGCCGAACTCCTCCGCCATCTCGTCCATCTCGTCCACGGTCGGATCGAACAGCGCGACCCAGACGAAGCATTCGGGCCGCGTCACGTACTCGCTGATGTCGGCCACCGGAATGTCGCCGAGCTTGGTGCCGTTCTGGTAGGCGACGCAGTTGATCAGCATGGTCGGTTCCCGATTCGCTGGTGCGTTGGCGATCGCGGCGGGCAGCTTGCGCCAACGCGCCCGGCGCGGGGCGCGGCCCGGCCGGCGCGTGCTATATTAATCGACTGCGAATCCGTTGTCGTTGCCGGTTCGACGCAACGCGCGCTGGCCCCGCGCGCCCGATTGGCCCGACCCCTTGCCCGCACCCTCCGCCGCGCGTCGCGCCGCAACCGAGCCCGTCGCCGCGGCGCCCCGCGCGCCGCGCGAACTTCCGCTGCTGCTCACGCTCGCCGCCGTGCAGTTCACGCACGTCGTCGATTTCATGATCATGATGCCGCTGGGACCGCAGTTCATGCGGCTGTTCGCGATCGGCCCGCAGCAGTTCGGCTTCATGGTGTCGGCCTATACGTTCGCGGCGGCGGCGAGCGGCTTCGTCGCCGCATTCTGGATCGACCGCTTCGACCGCAGGCGCGCGCTGCTCGGACTCTACGCGGGGTTCATCGTCGCGACGGCGCTCTGCGGGATCGCGCCCGACTATCCGTTGCTGCTCGCCGCGCGCATCGTCGCCGGCACGTTCGGCGGCGTGCTGGGCGGTCTCACGTTCGCGATCGTCGCGGATCTCGTCCCGTACGCGCGCCGCGCGACGGCGACGGCGGTCGTCGCGGCGGCCTTTTCGCTGGCGGCGGTCGCCGGCGTGCCGCTGTCGCTCTGGATCGCCGCGCACTTCTCGTGGCGCGCACCGTTCCTGGCGCTCGCCGCGCTGAGCGTCGCCGTCGGCTTGGCGGCCATGCGGCTGATCCCTCCGCTCGCCGCGCACGTCGCAGCGGGCGGGCGCCGTCGCCCGCTGGAACAGCTGCGCGCCATATTCGGCGAGCCCAACCACCGGCGCGCGTTCGCCTTCATGACCGTGCTGATGTGCTCGGTGTTCGCGATCGTCCCGTTCATCGCCGCCTACAACGTCGCCAACGTCGGCGTCGCCGAGGCCGATCTGGCGGTGATCTATTTCGCCGGCGGCGCGGCGTCGCTCGTCACGGCGCAGGTGATCGGCCGGCTCGCCGATCGCTACGGCAAGCGGCGCGTGTTCACGATCCTCGCGCTGATCTCGATCGGGCCGATCCTCGTCATCACGCACCTGCCGCCGCTGCCGCTCGCCTGGGTGGTGGCCCTGTCGGTGCTGTTCTTCGTGTTCGTGCCTGGCCGGTTCGGCCCGGCCACCGCGCTCGTCACCGGCAGCGTGGAGCCGCGGCTGCGCGGCAGCTTCATGAGCTTCAACGCGTCGATCCAGCAGCTCGCGTCGGGCATCGCGTCGCTGACGGCAGGGCTTCGTCATCGGCCGGGCGCCGGACGGCACGCTCACGCATTTCGGCGTCGTCGGCTGGCTGTCGGTCGGCTGCACGCTCTGCTGCCTGTGGCTCGTGCGGCGGATCCGCGTCGTCGATGTCGGGGCGGCCGCGGCGCCGCCGGTGTCCTGACGCCGGCACGGCAGCGGTTGGCCGAAGCCGCGGCAAGCGCGTAACATGGCCCGACTTTCACCCGACCGCGTGGCACGCGCCACGTGCGCGCGCCCGCGGCTCCCGCATGATCATCCCGTCGCTGCTCGACACCGATCTCTACAAGTTCACGATGATGCAGGTCGTGCTGCATCACTTTCCGGGGGCGCAGGTCGAGTACCGGTTCAAGTGCCGCAACCCGGACGTCGACCTGACGCCGCACGTCGCCGAGATCCGCGACGAGATCCGCGCGCTCTGCAGCCTCAAGTTCGCGCCCGACGAGCTCGCCTACCTGCGCGGGTGGCGCTTCTTCAAGAGCGACTTCGTCGACCTGCTCGGACTCTTCCAGCTGGACGAGCGGTTCATCCACGTCGACCGCATCGCCGGCTCGGACCGCGAGATCGACATCACGATCCGGGGACCGTGGCTGCACACGATCCTGTTCGAGGTGCCGGTGCTGGCCATCGTGTCCGAGGTCTACGACCGCAACACGCACCCCGGAGCGGATCTCGCCGAGGGCCGGCGGCGGCTCGCCGCGAAGGTGGACCGGATCAACGCGGTGGCGGATCCCGAGTTCCGCATCGCCGACTACGGCACGCGGCGCCGGTTCTCGCGCGCGTGGCACGAGGACGTCCTGCGCACGCTGGCCGTCGGCATCGGCCCGAAGTTCGTCGGCACGAGCAACGTCAAGTTCGCGCAGGAGCTGGGGCTGACCCCGCTGGGCACGATGGCGCACGAGTACCTGCAGGCGTGCCAGGCGGTCGGCCCGCGGCTGCGCGACTCGCAGGTGTTCGCGTTCAATACGTGGGCCCGCGAGTACCGCGGCGACCTCGGGATCGCGCTGTCGGACGTCTGCGGCATGGACGCCTTCCTGCGCGACTTCGATCTGTTCTTCTGCAAGCTGTTCGACGGCGTGCGGCACGATTCGGGCGATCCGTTCGAGTGGGGCGAGAAGCTGATCGCGCACTACCAGAAGATGCGCATCG
Source organism: uncultured beta proteobacterium (assembly GCA_963708855.1). Lineage (GTDB taxonomy): Bacteria > Pseudomonadota > Gammaproteobacteria > Burkholderiales > Casimicrobiaceae > CAIWHR01. Next base: position 18,901 of record CAVPUM010000032.1, read on the forward strand.
ACCCGCACACCAAGACGATGGTGTTCTCCGACAGCCTCAACGTGCCGCTCGCGATCCGGCTGTTCGAGCGCTTCCGCGGCCGGATGCACACGGCGTTCGGCATCGGCACCAATCTCACCAACGATCTCGGGTTCGAGCCGCTTTCCATCGTGATCAAGATGACGCGCTGCAACGGGCAGCCGGTGGCGAAGATCAGCGACGAGCCGTCGAAGACGATGGACTACGATCCGTCGTACGTCGCCTACCTGCGCGAGGTGTTCGAGGTGCCCGAGGCGGCGGTGCCGGCCACCGAAACGTAACCTGCCTTCGCCGCCGGCGGGGCGGCGGCGCCCGGCGGGCGGACAGGCCGGGGCCGGGTCACGGTGTCGTTGCACGATTCTTGCGTGTAGAGTCTTGTTATGGCTACTCCCGCAACCAGCGTACCTGCGTTCACCGGCAACGAAACCGCGAAGAGGGATCGCGGACGGAGTCTGCGTCTCGACGATATTCTCACGCTGCTGGTCGCCGACGGACTGGTCGCGGCCGCGGACGCCGAGACGCTGGCGCGCGCGCCGTCCCGCCGCAACGAACACCCGCTCGAGATCATCGCCGAGAAGAACTGGCACGCGGCCACCGGGCGGCGCGCGGCCCTGACGCTCGATTGGCTCGTGGAATGGCTCGCCGGGAAGCTCGGCGTCCCCTATCTGCACATCGATCCGCTGAAGATCGACCTCACGGCCGTCACGCAGTCGATGACCAACGCCTATGCGGAGCGCTACCGGATCCTGCCCGTCGAGGTGACGAAGACGACACTGACCGTCGCCACCGCGGAGCCGTTCGTGCGCGACTGGGCCGACGAGCTCGAGAAGATCCTGAGCGTCAAGGTGAAGCTCGCGTTCGCCAATCCGCAGGACATCCGGCGCTACCTGGGCGAGTTCTACAACCTCGCGCGCTCGATGAAGAAGGCGCAGGAGGCGTCGAAAGGCGCGGTGTCGCTCGCGCGCGACTTCGAGCAGCTGGTGGCGCTCGGCCAGGAGGGCAAGCTCGACGCCAACGACAGCCACGTCGTCCACATCGTCGACTGGCTCTGGCAGTACGCATTCGAGCAGCGGGCCTCCGACATCCACATCGAGCCGCGCCGCGACGCCGGCCTGGTCCGGTTCCGCATCGACGGCGTGCTGCACCAGGTCTACGCCATTCCGACGCCGGTGCTGGTGGCGATGACGTCGCGCATCAAGCTGCTGGCACGGATGGAAATCGTCGAGAAGCGCCGCCCGCAGGACGGCCGGATCAAGACCGTTACGCCCGCCGGTGACGAAGTGGAGCTGCGGATCTCGACGATGCCGACCGCGTTCGGCGAGAAGGTCGTGATGCGGATCTTCACGCCCGAGGTGCTCGTCCGCAATTTCATCGAGCTCGGTTTCACCCCCGAGGACCGCGACCGCTGGGGGCGGATGATCAAGGAGCCGAACGGGATCATCCTCGTCACCGGACCCACCGGATCCGGCAAGACGACCACGCTCTATTCGTCCCTGAAGCAGCTCGCCACGCCCGAGGTCAACGTCTGCACGGTCGAGGATCCGATCGAGATGATCGAGCCCCTGTTCAACCAGATGCAGGTGCAGCCCGGGATCGGCGTGGATTTCGCGCACGGCGTGCGCACGCTGATGCGGCAGGATCCCGACATCATCATGGTCGGCGAGATCCGCGACCGGGACACCGCCGACATGGCGATCCAGGCGGCGCTTACCGGCCACCTCGTCCTGTCGTCGCTGCACACGAACGACGCGCCGACGGCCGTGACCCGGATGCTCGACCTCGGCATGCCGGCCTATCTCATCAATTCGACGCTGCTGGGCGTCATGGCGCAGCGGCTCGTGCGCACGCTGTGCCCGCACTGCAAGCAACCCGGCGAGCCGCCGGACGACGAGACCTGGCGCGCGATCACCTCCCCCTGGCGCGCGGACAAGCCGGCGCAGGTCATGGCGCCCGTCGGCTGCGTCGAATGCCGGATGACCGGCTACCGCGGGCGCATCGGCCTCTACGAAGTCATGCTGATGACGCCGGCCATCCGGAAGCTCGTCACCGCCGAGGCAGACGACTCGGCGATCCGCGAGCAGGCCTACAAGGACGGGATGAAGCCGCTGCGCGTCTCCGGCGCGATGAAGGTCGCCGCCGGATGGACCACCGCCGACGAGGTCGTCAAGGTCGTGCCGCTGGGATAGGGCCTGGCACCGCCATGTTTGGGTAGCCCCGGCAGACCTGTCGCCCGAACGGCAATCACATCGTCGACGGCGCGGGGACAATTTCCGGCCTCGTTCTTCCGTCCCGGCCACGCAACCCGGCCTGGCGTCGGGGGAGGCCGTTGCTCCGCCAACCTGTTCTTGCCCTGTGGGTGCGACGACCCGCCGCCGAACGCATGTGTCGCACGCATTGTGGAGAACAACTGGCGCAGTTTTTCGTCTGCGCGTGCCGCACTTGGCGTCTGTTGGAGCCCGTTTCTGCTCCCTCGATGGAGGGAGGCCGGCGCGGCACATGCCACATCTCGTCCGGTTCGGCTGCCATCCATACCGATTGTTCGCCTTTGGTCTTCGTCCCCTGACCGTTCGTCAGGGTCGACGTTCGCTGCCGCCGGCGATGGCATGGCCCTTGCGTTTTGCACAGCGCTCGCCACCGTCGGATTGGAAGGTTTGGTGCGACGGTGAGCGTTCTGCGGTACGACGACCTCGCCGCTGCGCGCAATTTGCAGCCCGATTCCAGACAACGAGTATCGGTTTCGAGAAATGTGACCATGGGCAATGTATCCATACGAGCAGTTACCGCATCAGAATCGCGTCGCGCGGCGGCTTGGGTGGCCCGCGTCAGTCAATCCGCACCGCGCCGGGCACGCGGTTTCACGCTGATCGAGGTGCTGATTACCGTGGCCGTTGTCGCGATTCTCGCCGCGGTTGCGTTGCCAAGCTATACGGATTACGTCAGGCGCAGCAAGATCATCGAGGCGACGAGCAGTCTCAGCGACATGCGGGTACGTCTGGAGCAGCAGTTCCTCGACACACGGCAATACCCGGCATCGTGTGTCGCCGCAGCGGCGGGCCCCGCTCCCGCAGGTCAAATCTATCTGCCGGCGGCCAGCAAGTTCTTCACGGTCACCTGCGCGCTGACGGCAACCACCTATACGGTCACGGCCACCGGTAACACGGCCCAGGCCATGGGCGGTTTTGTTTACACGATCGACCAGAACAACAATCGCAGGACGACCAGCTTGCCCAGCGGCTGGTCGGGCGCCGGCGCCTCCAGTACATGCTGGATCAGCCGGAAAAACGGAGATTGCTGAAATGCCTGCGCCAACATTTGTCCGCGGGTTCACGATCCTGGAGCTGATGGTCGCACTGACGATCGCTACGCTGCTGCTGACCATCGGAATGCCCTCGTTTACGACCTTCCTCCGCAACAGTGAGATTCGTTCGACGGCCGAGTCGATCAGCAACGGCCTCCGCGCGGCGCGCACCGAAGCGACCCGTCTGAACAAACCGGTCAGTTTTACGCTCGTCGGCGGCGGCAACCCGGGTTGGGCGATCAACGAATTCAATCCGACGACGGCAACGCTGATTCAGCCACCGATACAGCAGTTCGCCAAGCTCGAGACAGGCAAGAGCTCGAAGGCAGTGACCACGCCCGCGAATGCGGTTGCAGTCACCTTCAATGGTCTGGGACGCGTCATCTCCCCGTCCCCGATCGCCACGCCGAATCTCCAGCAGATCAACGTCGCCTCGATCGTCGCTGGCGAAGCGCGCACGTTAAGGATCTACGTCGACGACGGGCGGGGAATCCGGATTTGCGATCCCGACCCGGCGATTGCGGCGTTGGTGCCGCCGGACGCGAGGGCCTGCTGAAATGAACCCGACCAACAACCCATCGAATCGCCACCCCGTTCGGCAAGACGGGAGCTTTCTGCTGGAAGGGATGATCGCCCTGCTCATCTTCGCATTCGGCATTCTTGGCTTGATCGGATTGCTGGCGGGATCGATTCGCGCGTCCAACGACGCCCGGTATCGGGCTGAAGCCATCCATCTGGCCAACGGCATCGTCGGCGACATGTGGACCACGCAAACGACCGCGCTGGATACGGAATTCGGCACAGGCGGCGCGAAGTTGACCGCCTGGCAGGCGCAGGTGGCGGCCCTGCTTCCGTCCGCAACCGGTACCAATGCCCCCCAGGTCGATTTGACGCAGCCGGGCCTTTCCTTGCAGAGCCGGAGTGTCGTCGTCACCATTTTCTGGCAATTGCCCGGCGAGACCGAGCGCCATCAGGTTCTGCTGACGGCGCAAATCGGGAAGAACTCATGAACCCACGCAAAATCGGACGACGGTCGCACGAGCGGGGCGTTGGCCTCATCGAGATCATGGTCAGCATCGTCGTCGGCATGCTGCTGGTCCTGATGATCTTCCAGGTCTATCTCGTCACCGAGGGCCAGAAGCGCACGATCACGTCATCCAACGATGCTCAGGAGAACGCCAGCTACGGAATGTTCCTGCTCGGCCAGGAGCTTGCCAGTGCGGGGAACGTCATCACGGCCTCGACCGCGGTCCTGAGCGGCTGTGCGATGTTGCGCCCGATCCCGGTGGTCATCGCAGCGGGCGCCACCGACAACGCCCCCGACACGCTGACCGTGTTCTCCGGTGGCTCGGGCGCGCTGTCGACACCGTCGAGGATGCTGAACAATGCCGCGGTTAGCTCCTCGCCCCCGGGCGCCTATCAGGTAGCGGGGCCCGTCGGTTTCAGCCCGAACGACGTTATCGCCGCGGTCCAGGGCGCGAACTGCACGTTGTCGACCATCAACGCCGGCGGCGTCACGGTCGCGGCGAGTACCGGTATCGCCACGCTTGCGCACACGCTCACGGCGACGACGGACAACAACAGCACGGCGACTTACAACGCCGCTCTGGCATCGGTGATCAATCTGGGCCAGGGAGACAGGTTCGGCCGCACTTTGTACTCCGTCGACCCGACCAACAGCACCCTGCGGAGTCAGAGCCTGCTTCCCGTGGTGCTTCCGGCGACTCCCGTCGTCAGCCAGGTCGTCAATCTGAAGGCGCAGTTCGGCCTCGACACCGACAACGACGGGGACGTGGATACCTGGCAGTCCGCGACCGGCAACTGGTCGTCGGCCAACCTTCCCTTGCAGCCGGCAGGTTCGTGGCAGCAGATACAAGCGGTGCGCGTGGCCATCGTCACGCGCAGTGAAAAATACGAAACCGATGCGGTCACATCGGGACCGCTCGGAATGTTCTGTTCCCCTGGGCCGTGCGCGGTCTCGATGACTCTCACCTCCGACCAGCAGCACTATCGCTTCAAGGTGCTGGAAACCATTGTCCCGTTGCGGAACGCTGTGTGGAATACGCCATGAACCTGAATGCAGCATCGTGCGGGCAAACCGGTATCCACCCATTGTCCCGGCGTCGGCAGCGCGGCGTCGTTGTGTTCGTCGCCCTCCTGGTGATGGCGGCCCTGGCGCTCGCCGGCATTGCGCTCATGCGGTCAACGGATACGACGACGACGGTCAGCGG
>CAVPUM010000033.1:0-8279 GCA_963708855.1 uncultured beta proteobacterium
CAAGTTTCCGGCGAGATCGACGGCCTCGGCCTTGTCCCCGGCCTCGACCATCCGACTCCGATAGCTCGTACTCCGGCAGTTGCCGCTCGTAGCTCGGACGTCAGCACGGGGAGCAAATCACGTAGTGGCGGTCGCCCGGTCGCAGGCCACCGGGATGTTCCACACCACAGCGATGCGCAGCAGGGCCTTCACATCCGGGTCGTGCGGCTGCGGTGCAGCGGGTCCCAGAAGAAGATCACGAGATCGTCTTGTCTCCTTCGGCAATGCGAGCGCCGATCTTGCTGGTCTCCCCCCCAGCGGTCCGCTTTGCAGTTCCTTTTCGAGCAGTGTCCCGGTCGTCCCGGTGGCCAGCAACTCGTGGCTGGCCAGCAGATCACGGTTGTATCGAGCCCATTCAAGCAGATCGACCTTCTTGTTGTCGTGGGCCACAAGGGCAATTCGTTTCCGGGGAGTGACGACAGCAATCGGAGCATTCATCAAGCGGATCCCTCGTGTCGGAACAGGCAGGGCAAAGCACGCACCAATCAGTAGCGAGCGTAGGGGTCATGCGATGCGCGCATGACCCCACCGGGGTTGCCGCTCGGCAGGCAACGTGACGATTCGTCACGTCACCGCGAGCCCCGCCTCGTTCACGCCGGTTGCCCTCGGTCGTTGCAACGACCTTCGACACGTTGGCAGCGGCGCGGACGTTCGCATCGGCAAAGCCCACGACCTGCTTGGACGCCTTGCTGAACTGGTCGAGCGCGGCATTCGATGCGGCCGGACCCTGCCGGAACGCGTTGATGGCGGCTTCCGAACCGGCCGGCGCCGACGCTGGCCCGGTCCACCCACGCGGCCGCGCCCTTGGTGTACGTGGCGTGGGATTCCTCGGCGAGCATGGTGTATTGAGCCTGCGTTTCGGTGGCGATCGCGTACAGGCTCTTCGAGTAGCCCAGGCGGCTCGAATGCTCGCTTCCGCCAGCGTGGCATTCACGGCGAGGAGTTGCTGGACATCCTTGACGGAGGCGACGGCTTGCGCGCCTTCGATGCCCTGCGCGAGGGCACTCTTGGCGGTCAGCAGATTGACCTTGCCAAGCTTCTCGGTGCTTTCGAGGACGATCGCGGCGAGCCTAGTGGCTTGCGCGGTGCGGCCTTGTTGAATTGCGCGAACTGTTCAGTGGCGTTGTACATGGCGTTCCCTTTGGATGGAATGGCTCAATCGAAGATCGATCAGGCCGTTTCTGGGTGCCGCCGGTCGCTCGGGTCGAGACTGGCCTCTGCCGCGAACACGATTGCTGCACCGCACAATAGCAAGACTATGGGCTTGGAAGCGGGAAGTCAAGGAGTATTTGCTGCGATGCAGCATGACCGATCGACCTGATCCATGGGTAATTTCCAAGCGTTGCCAAGGTGCCGGCCCATAATGCGGGCAGCAGCAACGCCCCGGGAGGGGCCATGAGCGAAACGCCGCGGATCATCAGGAAGTACCCGAATCGACGGCTCTACGACGTTGCCAGCGGCGGCTACATCACGCTGGCGGACGTCAAGGAGCTGGTCCTGAAGAACGTCGCCTTCCAGGTCGTCGATGCCAAGTCCGGCGCGGAGCTCACCCGCGCGATCCTGCTGCAGATCATTCTCGAGGAAGAGTCCGGCGCCGCCCCGATGTTCAGTGCAGAGATGTTGGCCCAGATCGTACGGTTCCACGGCGCTGCCCAGCAAACGATGGTAGGCGCGTACATGGAGGAGAACGTCAACACGCTGCTCGGCATCCAGGGGAAGCTGCAGGCACCGGCCAGGCCGAGCCACGGCGACACCGTGAGCCTGACCCCCGATCTATGGCGGCAGTGGATGCAGCTTCAGGCTCCTGCGATGCAGGCGATGCTCGCCGGGTTTCTGGAGCAAGGCGCCAAGCGGTTCATCGATACGCATTAGCGCACGCGCGGCGCCACCGGGGAAGTGGTGATGTGCACGCCGACGCGCTACAACGGCGGCAAGACGATCGAAGCGTGGCAGTGCCACGCGCCGGGCGAACCGGTTGCGCGTGTCACTACGACCCGGTCTTCAGTTGCGACGGCAGGTAATTCTGCAGGCCGACTTCGTCGATGACACCAAGCTGGGTTTCCAGCCGATCGAGGCCCTTCCTGTCGCAGCGACGGTTCAGAACCAATAGTCCGCGATACATCGTCCATCTCGCGGCAGGTCTTCGAAACTCCGCAGCCCGTCGAAGTGGTCGATGGGAATCTGCGCCACGGCCTCCGGTTCCGTCAGCCGCAAGTTGACCGCGATACGGCGCCGCCCCTTCTCGCCAGGTTCGAGCGATCGCCAATAGGCCACGCAGCCACACGTGGGGCAGAAATGAAATGCGATGGGACTTGTCGCCCGAGACGTACGTCTGGGCCGGTCCGGAGACGTTGATGCGTTCGCCTTCGAAATCATAGGCCCACAGGACTCCGTAGCGGCGACATACGGTGCAGTTGCACGCAGTGGCCGACTCGGGCAACCCTTCGAACCGCCATTCGATTGCTCCGCAGTGGCAGGAACCGTGGATCATTCGGTCTCCGTTTCGAGAACGTGGGGGGCGGCATCCAATTCTAGTTCCTCGGTGACGGTGACCGAGCCGCCGGCGCGCACGGCGTACCGCTCTCGTGCGGCGCCTTGACGCGCCGCACGCTCGCCCTAGGATCTCCCGGCCCCACCCTTCGCGGTCCTGCGCGCTCCGCATTGTTGCGTAATCGCGTCGAACCGATCGCGCCCATGCGGCCGTGGCTCCTCGTGACGCTTGCCCTGATCGCTGGATCGGCAAGGGGCGATGCGACGGGCGTCGTCACGCTGGTCGACGGGAATCCGCGCCTGCTGCGCGCAACGACCTGGTACAAGGTCGTGCCCGGTGCGCGGGTGGAGGAGTCCGATATCGTCGACACCCGGGAGCGCGGGGGCGTGCAGGTCGAGTTCGCGGGCGGAAGCATCGTCAACCTGGTGGGAGGCACGCTCTACATCGTGCCCGCCGGACCCAAGGTGAAATCGGGCGCGACGACGCTCTTCATGCCGCGCGGCTGGGCCAAGGTGGTCGCCAGGGCCCCTGGCGTCAGTTTGCGCGCGGCGTCCGCCGAAGTCGGAATCGCGACCGGCGCGGTGGTGACCCAGACCGACGGAGCGCGCTTCGATACGTTCGTCGAAGCGGGCAGCGCGCGCTTCACGACGCTCGCCCCCTCGGGGTCAGCCCAGGGAACGCAGGACGCGAAGCAGGACGAGTACTGGTCGAAGTCGGCGTCGGGCGCGTTCGTGCCCTCGGCGCGTCCCTCCGAAGACGTTCGTCGACGCGATGCCGCGGCACTTCGCGGATCCTTTGCCCAGCTTCGCCGGCAAGTTCGTGACGACGCCCCCAGCTTGCGGCGGATGGCGAGGTCAGCTATGCGGAAGCACAGCCCTGGCTCGCCGGCAGCGACCGGGCGGTGTTCGAGCGGCGCTTCGCCAGCCGCCTGGCCGACCCCGTATTCCGCAAGGCGGTCGAGCCCGACGTCGCCCGCTACCCGAGCTGGGACCGCCGCCTGCATCCGGAAAAATATGCACCGCCGGTGGTCCCCAACCGCTGACATTGCCGTGTGCCGTGCAAGCGCAGCCGTCGCTCCGAGAGGAGGATCTACCATGAAGCTGATCTGGAAGTTCAACCTCGTCCTGCTGGGGATCTTCGTGCTCGGGTTCCTCATCGCGGGCTACATCTCGTACACGGCCCTGCAGAAGAACGCGCGCGAGGAGATCCTGCAGCACGCGCGCCTGATGATGGAAGCGGCACTGTCCGCGCGCAACTACACGACGACGCAGGTCTCGCCGCTGCTCGCCACGCAAATGAAGTACGCGTTCCTGCCGCAGTCGGTCCCCGCGTACGCGGCGGCCGAGCAGTTCGGCGAGCTGCGCAAGAAGCACCCGGACTACGCGTACAAGGAGGCCACGCTTAACCCGTCCAACCCTCGCAACCGCGCGTCCGACTGGGAGGCCGACGTGGTCAACATCTTCAAGCAGACGCAGACGACGACGGAGGTCATCGGCGAGCGCGAGACGCCGCTGGGCCGCTCGCTTTACCTCGCTCGGCCGATCCAGGTGAAGAGCCCGAGTTGCCTCGTCTGCCACAGCACGGTGGACGTCGCGCCGAAGACGATGGTGGACCTCTATGGCAGCGCGAACGGCTTCGGCTGGAAGATGGAAGAGGTGATCGGGGCGCAGATCGTGTCCGTGCCGATGTCCGTCCCGGTCGAACGCGCCAACCAGACGTTCAAGACGTTCATGGGCTCGCTGGGGGCGGTGTTCCTGACGATCTTCATTCTGCTGAATGCCATGCTCTACACGATCGTGATTCGCCGCGTCACGCGACTCGCCGGCATCGCCGACCAAGTCAGCATGGGCAACCTCGAAGCAGGCGAGTTCCACACGAAGAGCAAGGACGAGATCGGCGTGCTCACCGAGGCGATGGGAAGGATGAAGGCAAGCCTCGTGCACGCGATGAAGATGCTCGACGGCTGATTGCGCTTTTCCTCGTGTCCAGGCTCGACCGTCTCGGCAAGTACGAAGTCCGCCGCGTCCTCGGCAGCGGAGGCTGGGGAACCGTCTACCTCGGCTTCGATCCGGACATCGAGCGGGACGTCGCAATCAAGACGATCCGCAAGGACCTGATCGACGCCGACCTCGCCACCGAGTTCATGGCAAGGTTCCGCAACGAGGCGCGCGCCGCCGGCCGGCTGCATCATCCGAACATCGTCGGCGTCTACGAATACGGCGAGGACGCCCTCGTGACGTACATTGTGATGGAATTCGTGGACGGCACGGGGCTGCGCGAGCACGTGCTGTCGCAGAGCGGCTTCACGTTTGGCCAGGTGGTTGCGCTGGCAACGCAGCTTCTGGATGCGCTCGAGTACGCGCACGGGCTCCGTATCGTGCATCGCGACATCAAGCCGTCCAACCTTCTCGTCACGCGCGCAGGCGTCCTCAAGGTCGCCGACTTCGGTATCGCGAGGATCGATCGCAGCAACCTCACGAGCTTCGGCACGGTCATCGGCACGCCGTCGTACATGTCGCCCGAGCAATGCCGGGGCGAAGAGACCGATGCCAGGTCCGATCTCTTCAGCGCCGGCGTCGTGCTCTACGAGCTCGTGACCGGGCACAGGCCGTTTCTGGGCCCCGCCGAGACCGTCGCGCACAGGATCTGCAACGAGGAGCCGGCGCCGCCCTCGCAGCACGCGGCACTCAAGCTGCATCCAGCGGTCGACCAGCTCCTTGCCCGGGCGCTCGCCAAGAGGCCCGACGCGCGCTTCCCGACGGCGGGCGCATTCCGCGATGCGTTGCAGGAGGTGGCCAAGCTCGGTGTCGAGGTCGACGACGGACAGGGAACCACTGTCGTGAACATCGGCACCGTCATGCTCAAGCGGCCTGCGCCGTTGCTCGACGACGCGACGATGGTTTCCGTGGAGCACGAGCTGGCCCGCTTCCTCGGTCCGATGGCCAAGGTGATCGTGCACAAGGCGGTGGCCGTGTCGCGCGACCGCGCGGAACTGTGCACGATGCTTGCGGAGACCATCGACGACCCGGATACGCGGAGGAAGTTCGTCGACGCCTTCAACAGGACCACGAGCAGCGCGCGAAGCACCGGGCGCCCGGCCGCGGCGCATGGCACACCCCGCGCGACACGCGTCGCGCACACGCCGTCGGCAGACAGCAGGCACAGGACGGTCGTGCTGCAACCGCTCGACGACGCTTTCATCGACCGCGTGACGCGCAGCCTTGCGCTGCGCATCGGCCCGATCGCACGAATCATCACCCGCAAGGCCGCTCGCCAGGCGGTCAGCCGGGACGAGTTCATCCATCTGGTGTCGACCGACCTCGATGCCGACACCGCCGTCGCTTTCCTGCGCGACATCGGCCATGCGCAAAGCTAGGCGAGAAGCTTGAATCGCACATGCACGAGGCCCTGCAGTGCGTGAAGAAGTGCGGTCAGCGGCTCGACCTGTCGCCAACCGCAGATCTCAATTGAGGTCGCTGTCCTTGTAGTACTTGGTTCCCTTGACCGTGAGCTCCAGCGCCAGCCCGTCGCTGGTGATCTGGTAGAGCCATACGCCCGGCGACACCGCAACGGCGCCCTGGAATGCGCTCCCTTTTTCACCCGCCTTCGCCGCGGCGGTTGCCTGGGCGCCCACTTCCCAACCGGAGTTGATGAAGTCGTTCAGCGCCTTCTCGGTCTCGAACACCCAGACGAGCTGGAACTTCTTGACGCCGAAGCCGAGCCCCGCCTGGATCTCGGCCATCTTCATGTAGGTCGTGGCCTTGGTCTTGTTGTTCACCGCCACGCCTTTGCCGGTGCCGCTCCCTGCCACGAGGATCTTCATGCCGAAGTTGCTGAACGCTGCGTAGCCGGCGGCCGACTCCACCGCCTTGCGGGCTGACGGCTGCGCCTTGTAGAGCGCCGATAGCGCCGACTGCCCTGCCTTGCGGACCTCCGCCTGGGATTCCTGCTTGCTCGCTCCGAGCGCAATGCCAGGCAAGACCATTGCGCACAACGCTGCCACGATGATCGTGCGTCGGTTCATGAGGTTCCCCCCTTTCGTGAAGTGCTCCAACCTCTCGCCAACTCGAACGCGTTGTTTTGACGAACGAGCCGCCTGTCCAGTATAGGTCGCAGTTCGCCCGCGTCGCCATGGGGAAGAGCGGCCGGTGCGAATCCGGCCACTCCGCAGAGCGGCATGTCCGCAAGGTGACAAATGGTCGGGTAACCCTATGATATTTTGGATCATGTGCGATGAGCCGGACCATGGCAGCACGGCGGTACGCAGTGCCTGCCACCGAGAGACTAATGAGCGTCAAAATCGCCTGCGAGAGTGGACGGATAAGCGCTATATTCGTCAGGCAGCAAAGTCGGGAGATTCGCAGCGGCGCCATTTGCGCGACGAGCATCCCTCGAGCTTTGCGTCCGGATGGAGAGACGACTCATGCTACTGAGAATGATGGCGGTCGGCGTGCTCGCGATTGCGGTCGCGGCACCTGACGTCGAGGCGCAGACGGCGCAGGCGGGTGCGCCGCAGTCGACGGCAAGCGCCGTCGATCCGGCTGCAATCCAGGCGCTCAAGGACATGGGCGCCCATCTGCAAACGCTGAATCGCTTCGGCGTGTCGACCGAGTTGACGGCCGAGCGCGTCCTGGCCGACGGACAGAAGCTGCAGCACACGGCGCGGGCCGACGTGGACGTCCATCGGCCCAACAAGCTGCGCGTTCTCATGCACAGCGCGCGCTCGGAACGCGAGCTCGTCTACGACGGCAAGACCGCCGTCCTCTACGTGCCGGCGCAGAAGTACTATTCGTCGGTCGGAGTGGTCGACACGATCGGCGGCCTGATCAACCGCTTGCAGGAAAGGTACGGCGTGGAGCTGCCGCTGAGGGATCTCTTCCTGTGGGGTACCCCGGCCGCGCCGCTCGACAAGTTCGAGTCGGCGATGAACGCGGGCCAGGACATCATCGGCACCGACCTCTGCGACCACTACGCCTACCGGCAAGGGAAGATCGATTGGCAGATCTGGATCACGGCCGGTGGCAAGCCATTGCCGCGCAAGATCGTGATCACCAATCGCGCCGACGAGGCCCGCCCGCAATCCGTCTCGCTGCTCACCTGGAACCTCAAGCCGAAGTTCACGGACGCGACGTTCAAGTTCACGCCACCGAAAGGCGCGACGAAGATCGAGATCGTGCCGCTGAAGGCGAAGTAGGAGGAGGACCCCCATGAAGAAGTCAATCGGCAAGTCCATGCTTGCGTCGTTCGCGGCGCTGGTCTTCGCGAGCTTCGCATTGGCGCCTGGCGCCGACGCGGCCGGCGGTGGTCGTGGCGGTGGTGGCGGTGGCGGCGGCGGGGGTGGTGGTGGCAGTGCCCGCGCGTCGGGGGGCGGCGGTGGCGGTGGCGAGCGCGCTGCGAGTGGTGGCGGCGGTGGCGCGCGCGCCTCGGGTGGGGCGGCAGCCAGCACCGGGGCCTCGCGGCAGACGGCGCAGGCGAGCAACGTCAAGGCCGACGCGCGCACCAACAACGTTCGCAACACGAGCGTGAACAACGTGAACAACGTCAACGTCGAGCGCAACGTGAACGTCAACGTGGAGCAGAACGGATGCTGCAGCGGAGGCTGGGACAACGACTATCACCCCGTTGCCACCGCCGCAGCGGTCGGTGCGGCGGTCGCCGTGACCTCCGCCGTCATCGGCTCGATGGTGCGGACCGTGCCGCCGGGGTGCGTGCCCGTCAACTACGGAGGCATGGTCTACCAGCAGTGCGG
>CAVPUM010000034.1:0-183845 GCA_963708855.1 uncultured beta proteobacterium
CGTGCTCCTTCAACCACTCGGACATCTCTCCTCGGGTGGTGGAACAGACAGTGTAGCGTGAGCCGGGGAGTCCCTCAAAATGCCCTTTTCGAGGTTCGGTGAGTCGACGTCGGGCCTCCTACGCCCGCGTCACCCTGGGCTCGGGCCGGCCATCCCAGGTGAAGCGATAGGTCTTCGCCCGGCGGACGTTGGCCACCAGCGCGGGGCGAAAGCACGCGACGCACGTGCCGCCCGCACGGCGGACGCTCGGGTAGACCATCCCCAGCGACTGTTGCTCGAGGAGGCGCTCGGCCAGCGCCTGCGAGGCGACATAGCTGTCCGGGGCCAGGCAGGCGCGGAAACCGCGCGCGCGCCGCAGGTCGTGGAACGAAGCGCTGAAGTCCGCCAGGTAGTCGTCGTAGGTGACCGTGTCCTCGAAGCGGTCGATCTCGGCCAGCTGCACCGACTTGTGAAAGGCCACCTCGGCCTGCGCGGTCGGCAGATCGAAGGCCGCGTACCAGGCCCCGCGGTCCGGGCCGCTGAATCGGCCGCCCAGCGGATGCGCATGGCAGAACGCCGCGTTCACCACCGCCGCGTGCGGCACGCCGAACACGAGCTCCTCGAGGCCGATGCCCGACAACAGCTGCTGCCCGGCCAGCAGCCGGTCGTTGGTCGCCGCGTCGAGCTCGAACAGCGCCTGCAGGTGGGCATCGTCGTCGGCGATGGCCACGAGCACGCTGTCGCCGCGCGCGGTGTGCCGCGACGGGACCAGCCGGTGCGTGTCGAGTTGCCGGACGAGCGTCAGGGGTGGTGTGGCGGGCATCACCCGGCGCGGCGCGCGTCGAGGAGCCGCCGAACCGTCTGCATGGCGGGCAGGCCGCCGCGCGTCATGTAGGCGAGTGGCGCCTGGCCGGCGAAGATGGGGTTGCGGTTCGGCAGGTGCACCCACTCGTCGGCCAGGGGGCGGCCGTGCAGGATGTTGAGTGCCTTGAAGATGCCGACCAGGTACGAGATGCGCGTCAGGCGGTCGGCGTCCAGCAGGCGGTCGGGGTTCCGCTTCATCTCGTAGTACGGCCCGTTGCTGACGCCGCCGAGCAGGGCGCGGGCATCCTCGTCGCGCACCTGCCACCGGGTGACGATGTTGAAGAAGGCCTTCAGCGCGGGCGCCGACAGCCGTTCGCGCTCCGCGCGCCCTCCGAGATCCGGGGGCGCGTCGATTTGATACCGCGTGGCGGGATACTGCGGCGCGGGGTTCACAAGGCCTCCTGATCAGGAGCGTATTTCATCCGGACAATCCCGTCAACCCCCCGAGCCGTGAACCCCCGAGCCGTGAACCCCCGTGCCTTGAACCCCCGTGCCTTGAACCCCCGTGCCTTGAACCCCCGTGCCTTGAACCCCTCGTGCTTTGAACCCCTCGTGCTTTGAACCTGTCCGTGCTTTGAACCCCTCGTGCTATACTCCTCCCCCGTGACCACCACGATCACCCGCACTCGAAAGTGCACCACGCGAAAGCGGGCGTGCTGCGCGTCGGGATGCGTGGGTCAGTGGTCCACTCCGTAACCAGGTCGGAGCCATCGACCGGCCCCTCCGGGGCCAGCAGCCACCCGCCGCGGCAGATGCCCAGGCGGGTTTTTTGTTTTCGGGAGGACACGTGGAGAGGATCGACGTCGGCGTTCTCGGCGCGACCGGCGTGGTCGGGCAGCAGTTCGTGTCCCGGCTGGCGCGGCACCCGTGGTTCCGCCTCACCTGGCTGGCGGCCAGCGAGCGCTCCGAGGGCAAGACCTACAAGGGCGTCGCGCCGTGGCGCCTGGCCACGCCCATGCCCGACGGAGTCCGCCGGCCGCGTGGTCGAGGCCTGCGTCCCGGGCCGCGGACCCAAGGTGGTGTTCTCCGGGCCTCGACGCCTCGGTCGCCGGCGAGATTGAAGGCGCCTTCGCCGCCGCCGGGCCACATCGTCGTCAGCAACGCGCGCAACTACCGCATGGATCCGCTGGTGCCGCTGCTCATCCCCGAGGTCAACGCGGATCACCTGGCGCTGCTTGCCGGAGCAGCGCGCGGCCGAAGGGCTGGACCGGCGCCATCGTCACCAACCCGAACTGCTCGACCATCGTGCTGGCCATGGCGCTGGCGCCGCTGCGCCAGTTCGGCATCCGCGCCGTCGATCGTCTCGACCATGCAGGCGGTGTCGGGCGCGGGCTACCCGGGCGTGCCGTCGCTCGACATCCTCGGCAACGTCATCCCGTTCATCGGCGGCGAGGAAGAGAAGATGGAGACCGAGACGCAGAAGATTCTCGGCACCGACGGCGGCCGCACGCCGCATCCCGGCGGTCATCAGCGCGCACACCAATCGCGTGCCGGTGCATCGACGGCCACACCATGACCGTGTCGGTGGCCTCGAGCGCCAAGCCGTCGCCCGACGACGTCGTCGCAGGCGCTTCGCCCGTTCACGCGGCCGGCCGCAGGAGCTGGGCGCTGCCGACGGCGCCGCAGCCCGCCGATCGTGGTGATGGACGAACCCAACCGCCCGCAGCCGCGGCTCGACGCCGACCTCGGCGGCGGCATGGCCGTGACCGTCGGCCGCGTGCGCCCGTGCCCGGTGCTGCAGACGCAGCTTCGTGGCGCTCGGCCACAACACGGTGCGCGGCGCGGCGGGCGCGGCCATCCTGAACGCCGAGCTGATGCACGCGCAGGGGTTGACGAGTTAGACCGGGAACCCAAGACCCAAGACCCAAGACCCGAAGTCCGGATACCGCAAGTGGAGTTGTCATGGTCGTGATGAAGTTCGGGGGGACGTCGGTGGCGGATCGTGCGGCCATCGATCGGTTGATGGCCATCGTGCGGGCGCAGCGGCAGGCTGACGCCCAGCAGGAAGGTGGCGATGCGCGCGGGCCCATCGTCGTCGTGTCGGCGCTCTCGGGCGTCACCGATCGGCTGCTCGGCGTGGCGGCGCAGGCGGGGGCGGGGGACATCGATGGCGCCATCGCCAGCCTTCGTGATCTGCATCAGCGGCATGTCACCGTGTCGGAGGTCGTGACCGACGAGGCGCTGCACGCGGCGGTGCTCGACGAGATCGCGGCCGAGTTCGCGGAGCTCGAGCGCGTCGTCTCCGCGCTGGGCGTGCTGCGCGAGGTCTCGCCACGCTGGATGGACGCCATCGCGGCCGCGGGCGAGATCCTGAGCAGCCGCCTGGTGGCCGCCGCGCTGAACGCGCAGGGGCTGCCTGCCGCCTGGGTGGACGCGCGGCTGGCCGTCGTGACCGACGGCGAGCACCAGGCCGCGGCGCCGCAGTTCCCCGAGACGACGGCGGCGCTGATGATCCACGCGGATCCCGGTGCTGGCTGGCGGGCGCATCCCGGTCGTCGGAGGGTTCGTGGGCGCGACGCGCGAGGGCGTCACCACCACGCTCGGGCGTGGCGGATCGGACTACTCGGCCGCCATCATCGGCGCATGCCTCGTGCACCAGCGATTCGAGCGGCCCGCCCGAGCCGCCGACGAACATGCAGATGCCCGTGTTGTCGTGCGCCGTGGTGCGGTTCTGCTCGTGGACCACCCATTCGCTCTTCCCCGCCGGCGTGTGCGGGTCCATCTCGCCCGAGGTCTCGATGCCGGGCGTCCACGCGCGCAGGTGGCACGCCCCGCGGTTGCAGGTGGCATAGGCCACGCCCATCCCCTGGAAGCCGCGCGGATCGTACGCCGGGAACTCCTGGCCTTTCACGCCCATGAACACTTCCGGATGCGCGAATTTTTCGCCCATCCGTTTCGAGCCCTCGGCGATTTCGTTGCCGAAGCCCTCGCGATAGCCGGTGGCTTCGACCATCCGCACGAGCGCTTCGGCCGAGCCGAACCGCAATGGCACCTCGACCTCCGCATCGCCGATCACGCCCCGCTCGTAGAGCTCCATGGCGGCGGCCAGCGAGGCGCCCATCGAGATCGGGTCGATCCCGAGATCGTTGCACAGCCAGTTCGCCTTGAGAACCGCATCGAGGTCGCCCACGCCGCAGTCGGCGCCGAGCGCCCAGGCGTTTTCGTACTCGGGACCCTCCCCCGCCGGTTTCCAGTTGCGCGGGTGCATGTTGACGAGAAACTTGCCCGAATGCTCGCCCAGGCGCGTCACGCGGCCGCAGGCGATGGTGCAGGCGAAGCAGGCCTTGTTGGCGACCATCCGGGTTTCCTTGACGGTCGTGCCGCTCAGGTTCTCGTACTGCTCGAACTGTCCCTCGAGGAAGTTGCGCGTCGGCAGGCCGCCGAAGGCCTGCGTCATGTCGATCGTGGCAGCCGTCCCCAGCTCCGTGAACGACATGCGGCCCGGGTTGTCCTGCATGTCCGCCCGCATCTTCCAGACCGCCTGCATGAACGCGGCGGGATCGGCCACGCGGACGCCGCCGGTGCCGCGAACCGCGATGGCCTTGAGATTCTTCGAGCCCATCACGGCGCCGACGCCGCTGCGCCCCGCCGCGCGGTGCTTGTCGTTCATGATGCAGGCGAAACGCACCAGCTTCTCGCCGCCCGGCCCGATGCACGCCACCCGCAGACCCGGAATCCCCAGCTCCCGCCGCAGCCCGTCCTCGGTCTCCCCGACCAGCCGGCCCCAGTAGGTCGACGCATCCCGCAACTCGACGCGGTCATCGTAGATGAAGAGGTAGACGGGCTTGGGCGAGCGCCCTTCGAGGATCACCATGTCGTAGCCGGCGAACTTCAGCTCGGGACCCCAGTGGCCGCCGGAGTTCGACGTGGTGATGGCGTTGGTCAGCGCGCCCTTGGTCACCACCATGTAGCGCGCGCCACAGGGAACCGGGGTGCCGGTCAGCGGCCCCGTGGCGAAGATCAGCTTGTTGGCGGGCGCCAGCGGGTCCACCTGCGGGTCGAGCTCCTCGTAGAGATAGCGCGCCGCCAGGCCGCGCCCGCCGACATAGTCGCGCAGCCAGTCGGACCGGATGTCCTCGACTGCGATCCGGCCGTTCGTCAGGTCGACTCGCAGCAACTTGCCCGTCGGTGTCGCCATCGTTCGCTCCTTCCGTGATGCGTGGGGTGAACCAGCGCTCGTCGTGGCTTGCTCGCTACCTGCCGAACGCGTCGACACGGTTGCGCTGCACCTTCGCGCCCCAGGACTCGAGCCATTGCCCCGCCTGCGGCGACTCGCCATAGACAATCGCCTGCGTGGGACACGCGGCGGCGCAGGCCGGCTGCCCGCCGCACAGATTGCACTTCGCGGCGTGGTCGGATTGCGGCAGCGTGAACACGGTACCGAACGGACACGCGATCGTGCACAGGTGGCAGCCGATGCACAGCTCCCCGATGACCACCTTGGCGCCCGTCTGCGAGTCCACCGCGATCGCATTGACCGGACAGGCATTCATGCACCACGCCTCGTCGCATTGCAGGCACGTGTACGGGGCGTAGCTCGCCTCCTCGTCGAATACGCTGACGCGAATCAGGCTCTGCGACGGCGCAAACGTGCCCGTCTGGACCCACGCACAGGCCAACTCGCATTGCATGCAGCCCGTGCACCTGTCGGGCACGATGTTCAGCGCTTTCGGCATCGCAGACTCCTCTCATCGATCGCTCGCACGATCGTCCTTCCCGCGCCGGTGAGTGTAACGATTATCCGCGCCGAGGGGTACCTCCTCCACGCCCTCCACGGGCGTCAACCCGTGATAATCTGATCCGCTGATCCTTGCGTGGAGTTGGAGCTCCACGTCCTTGCGAGGCCCCATGTGCAGATCTGCGCAATTCACATGCGCTCGATGGTTCTCAACGTAGGGCATGACAAGCACCCGTGCTGAGTTATCGCCACGGCTTCCATGCGGGCAATCATGCGGATGTGCTCAAGCACTTCGTCTGGGTCCAGCTGCTCCGGCACCTCACCAGGAAGGACAAACCCCTCTGGGTGATCGATACCCACGCCGGCGCAGGCGGCTATTCGCTCGAACACGGCTACGCCACCAAGAATGCCGAGTCCGAAACAGGCATCCTTCGTCTGTGGACCGAAAGGAACCTTCCCGCCCCGCTTGCCGATTACGTGGAACAGGTCCGTGCCGTGAATCCCGACGGCGTGTTGCGCACCTACCCGGGTTCACCACAGATTGCGCTTCAGATCACCCGCGACCAGGACCGATTGCGCTTCTTCGAGCTGCATACCAACGAACACAAGGTGCTGCAGGATCACTTTCGCAGCGCTGGCCGGAAGGTGGCCGCCATCGCCGGAGACGGCCTTGCAGGGCTGAAGGCGATTCTTCCGCCACCGTCGCGGCGTGGCCTGGTGCTCATCGATCCGTCGTATGAACACGTGTCCGAATATCACGGCGTCCTGGTCGCGATGCGCAACGCGCTGGCGCGTTTTGCGACTGGCACCTACGCCGTGTGGTATCCGCAGGTCCGTCGTCGCGAGTCGGAGAGACTGCCCGCAGAGCTGCGGCGCCTTGCCAATGGCGACTGGCTCGACGTGTCGCTGCAGGTCATGACCGCTGCAGCGGACGGTTTTGGTCTGCACGGCAGCGGCCTGTTCATATTCAATCCGCCGTGGAATCTGGAGACTCCGATTCGCGCGGCGATGCCGACGTTGGTGCAACTGCTTGGCCGGGACGAACACGCCACATTCACCCTGCAGTTCCAGCAGACTTGACCTCGTGCCGTAGCATTCGATTCGGGACGGTTTACAATGCGCGGGACACGCCGGAAGCGGCGCCCTCCCATGAGGACAACACCATGACCATCGAACGCAGGCACGTCGGCAAGCGCCTTTCGGGTCTCGTGATCCACCGCGCCGCCGGCACCGCGTATCTCGCGGGGCAGGTCGCCGACGATCCGACGGCGGACATCTCGGGTCAGACGCGACAGGTGCTGGCGCTGATCGACGCGCTGCTGCCGGAGGCCGGCTCCGACAAGACGAAGATCCTGTCGGCGACGATCTTCCTGCCCGACATGGCCGACTTCGCCGCGATGAACGCCGTGTGGGAGCAGTGGGTGGTGCCGGGGCATACGCCCGCGCGGGCGACCGTCGAGGCCAGGCTCGCCGCGCCCGAGTACCGCGTCGAGATCCAGGTGATCGCCGCGATCCCGATCGCGTCCTGACGGCCCCATGCCTCCGCTTTCCTCCGCCGCCAAGGCCGTTGTCGCCGCGACGTCGCGCCGCGACGTGGCGCTTGCGTCGGGCAGCGCCGCGACGATGCCCGTGACGCGCGAGATGTTCGACCAGTGGATGGTCCCGTGCTATGCGCCGGCGTCGTTCGTCCCGGTCCGCGGCGAAGGCTCGCGCATCTGGGACCAGGACGGCCGGATGTACATCGACTTCGCCAGCGGCGTCGCCGTCACCGCGCTCGGCCACTGCCACCCGGTGCTGGTGAAGGCGCTGACCGAACAGGCGGGCAAGCTCTGGCACGTCTCCAACTGGCTCACCAACGAACCGGCGCTGCGGCTCGCCAAGCGCCTGATCGACGCGACGTTCGCCGAGCGCGTGTTCTTCTGCAACTCGGGCGCCGAGGCCAACGAGGCGGCGCTGAAGCTCGCCCGCCGCTACGCGCACGACCGGCACGGCGAAGGGAAGATCCGCGTGATCACGGCGGTCAACGCGTTCCACGGCCGCACGCTGTTCACGGTGACGGCGGGCGGCCAGCCGAAGTACTCGAGCGGATTCGGACCGAACCCGGCGGGCATCACGCATCTCCCGTACAACGACACCGCGGCGCTCGAGCGCGAGTTCGCCGCGCACGGCGCCGAGATCTGCGCGGTGCTGCTGGAGCCGATGCAGGGCGAAGGAGGGATGACCCCCGGCACCGCCGGAGTATCTGCAGGCC
Organism: uncultured beta proteobacterium; assembly: GCA_963708855.1. GTDB lineage: Bacteria > Pseudomonadota > Gammaproteobacteria > Burkholderiales > Casimicrobiaceae > CAIWHR01. The sequence goes on from CAVPUM010000034.1 coordinate 7,773, forward strand.
GCCCGACGTCTGTGCACGGCGCACGGCGCGCTGCTGATCCTCGACGAGATCCAGAGCGGCATGGGGCGCACGGGCACGCTGTTCTCGTACATGCAGAAGGGCATCGTCCCGGACATCCTGACGAGCGCGAAGGGCCTGGGCGGCGGCTTTCCCGTCGGCGCCATGCTGACCACGACCGAAATCGCGAGCGCGTTCTCGGTGGGCGTGCACGGCACCACCTACGGCGGCAATCCGCTCGCCTGCGCGGTGGCGGGCGCCGTGTTCGACGTGATCAACACGACCGAGGTGCTGGACGGCGTGAAGGCGCGGCACGCGCTGTTCATGGAAGGACTGAAGGCGATCAACGTCCGGCGTCGCGTGTTCTCCGACCTGCGTGGCGAAGGCGTGTGGATCGGCGCCGAGCTCGACACGCCGTGGAAGGGCAAGGCGATGGACGTCGTCAAGGCCGCCGGCGGCGCCGGACTGCTGGTGCTCCTCGCCGGGCCGGACGTCGTGCGCATCGCGCCGTCGCTCGTGATCAGCCTCGACGAGATCCTCGAGGGGCTCGCGCGCCTCGAGGCCGCGCTCAACCGCGCGCTCGCCTAGCGGCCGTCCGCCGGCGGCGCAGCGGCGCTCCGGCGATCCCGATCGCCAATCAGTCGCTCGCCACCACCGGCATCTTGCGATGTCGCCGCACCGGCGACCAGATGACCGCGCCCGCCACCAGCAGGAGCGCCAGCACCCCGACCGTCAGCAGTGTCGCGCGCAGGCCGATCGCCGTCGCGAGCGCACCGCCCGCGAGCGATCCGAGCGGCGCCGCCGCCACGGTCAGGAAGCGCATCGTCGCGGTCATCCGCCCCAGCAGCCGGTCGGGCGTGATCGCCTGGCGCAACGCAAGGTAGTTGATCCCGTAGAGCACGGCGCCGAAGTCGAGGACCATCATCGCGCAGCCGAGGGCGATCGTGGCAAACCAGACCGAGCCCGAGATCAGGCCGAACGCCTGCCAGGCGAGCGCCGTCAGCGCGAGCCCGTGCACGATGACCGGCCCGACGCCAAGCCGCGCGGAAAGGCGCTCCGCCATGGCCGACGCGAGCACGCAGCCCAGGCCGCCGAAGGCGTAGACGAGGCCGATTTCGCCGGCGGAGAGGCCAAGGTCGCGCGTCGCGAACAGGATCAGCACCGCGAGCTGCATGTGGTGCAGGATCTGCCACAGCCCGGCGAGCCACGCGAGCGCCAGCAGCGTCCGGTTGTTCCAGACGAGCGCGAGGCCTTCGTGGATCTCGGCGGTCACCGACGCCTTCGGCGCCGGGATGCGGCACGTCGTTCTGCGCCCGGACCCGCCGCAGCATCAGCGCGGAGGCGAAGAAGGTGAACGCCGCGAGCACCATCGTGAACGGCGCCGTGACGAGCTGGATCAGCCCGCCGGCGAGCCCCGGGCCCGACCAGCGCGGCCGACGTCTCGCCGAGGGCGATCTTGGCGTTCACCTCGACCAGGCGGCGGCGCCCGGCGAGCTGCGCGAGCAACACCTGGTACGCCGCCCCGCCGACGACGTTCTGCACGCCGCAGAGGAAACCGACGACGTAGAGGATCTCCACCGACAGCGTGCCCGTGTACGCGGCGACCGGAATCGCGAGCAGCGCGGCGCCGCGCCCGATGTCGGCGAGGATGACGATCGGCAGCTTGCGCACGCGATCGATCAGCACGCCCGCGTGCAGGCTCACGAGCGCGAACGGCAGCGTTTCCAGCGCGACCAGCACGCCCATCTGCCACGGCGTCGCCTGCAGCATCACCGCTGCGGTGAGCGGCAGCGCGAGGTTCGTGATCTGTGCGCCGAACGACGTGATCGTCGACGACAGCCAGAGCTTCACGAACTCCGGGTTGCGCCAGAGACCGCGGAAGGCGGCCCGGGAAATCCTCTGCAATCGTTCGGCTGGCAACTTCATGTCACACCTCGCTCGCGCAGCGCCCTTGTGGGGCGCTGTCTGCGCCTGCCGGCCGGATGCAGCGCCGCAGCTACGACTCGCGGCACATCGCAACGATGCGCCACGCGGCGGAGACGGAATGACCGGGGTGCCTCGAATCCGGTTCCCGCCGTTTGCCCGGCGGGGGGACCCGACAGGCGGTTAGGCCGGCAGCGCCGACAGGCCGGCGAACGGTCCGACGGACATCGCGCAATCGACGCCACCGGCCGTCGCCGTTTTCATTGCCGAGCCGATGATGTCCGGCGCTGCGCCGGCAGGGGCAGCGGCGGGCATCGGCCAGCGGAATGGAATGCGGCGACAGCATTCGGCGATGTGATCGGACCATGGTCGGATGTTAACGCGCGGGCGGGCGGGCCGGCAATCGCGCGCGCGACGCTGACGGGCCACGCGCGCCGCCGAGTGTGGCGCCGATCACACACCGCGCCAACGGCATGCCACCGGAATCCGGGCGACCTTGCGCGAACGGTATCGTCAGCGCGCCGCCGCGCGCCTGGCAAGATCGATGTCCCAGTACCGCCACGGATTGGGGTTGAAGGGACTGTACTTGTACCCGACGAGCCAGGGCTGCACGAGGACGTTCTCGATGCGATAGGCCTGCAGCTTCCACGGCGCATACACGCTGACGAGCTCGGACATCTGCCGTATCAACGCGATTGCGCTCGGGGCCGTCCGGGAGCCGCTTGCCCTTTTCGTAGAGCTGGTTGAATTCGGGGAGGTTGAACCGGGCGAGGTTGGACAACCCCGCGTTCGGTCCGTACAGGAGGCCCATCACGCCGAACCCGGGCGGAGAACCGGCGGTGTTCGCGAGACCCCACATCTGCAGCTGGCCCGCACGCGCCTGCTTCAGCAGATCGGGAAATTTCTGCTTGGCGAAATCGATCCGGAGGCCGAGCGCCGTCATGCTCTTCTTCCACAGCTCGTCGAGCTGCCGATCGAACGCCGATATGCTCGAAGCGATCTGCAGCGTGAAGGGTTTGCCGTCCGGCAGATCGCGCCAGCCGTCGCCGTCCTTGTCGACGTAACCGAATCTGTCCAGCAAGGCCTTCGCGGCCGGGAGATCGAACTTCGCATGCCCGTCGAAGGTCGGGTCGTGGCCGATCAGGTTGGGCGCGATCATCTGCGTCGCCGGCAGCGCCTGGCCCTGCCGCACGACCCTGATCTCTTCGTCGGTGTTGTACGCCATGCTGATCGCGCGCCGCAGCGCGACCTTCTCCTTCGAGTATCCGCCGACCACCGGGTCGTCCATGTTGAAATACTCGAAGGTGATCGTCGGCTGGATGCCGCGCACCAGCGTGATCCCCTGCGCCGCCAATTCGGGCTTGAGCTTGTTCCCCGGCTCCAGCACGTTGCCGATGAGATCGGGCGGCACGGGGTTCGCGATGTCGATCTCGCGCTGCTGAAAGGCGAGCAGACGCGGATTCGCCTCCTCGATGATGCTGATCTCGACGCGGCCGATGGCGGGCACCCTCTTTCCCTTCATCACGGCCAGGATCGCCTTGTCCGCGGGATCGCTGCTCTGAGGGAAGTACTCCTCGCGAAAGGACGGGCTCGCTTCCAGGACGATCTTCTGCCCGCGCCGCCATTCCTTCAGCCGATAAGGGCCGGTGCCCACCGGATTGGCCATGACGCGATTGCCGGCATCGCCGTAGGTCTCGACGACTTCCCGCGCAACCGCCGCCATCACCGCAGCCGGCGAGATCGTCGAGCAGGTCGTAATCGGGGTGCTTGAGCTTCAGCTGGATCGTGTGGCGATCGAGCGCGCGGACGCCTTCGAACGGCATGTCGTAGTCGAGCTTGCCCGCCGCCTTCGCGGCCGCCAGCACCGCGTCGTCGCCGACGAAGCGGTCGGTCATCGCTTCGATATTCGGCGCGCGCACCTTGGGATCCAGCAGGCGCTTCCACGAATACACGTAATCGGCGGCGGTCAGCTCGCGTTTCCTTCCCTTGAAGGCGGGATCGTCGGCGAAGTGGATGCCCGGTCGGACCTTGATCGTCCAGGTCCTGCCGTCGGCGGAGATCTCGGGCATCGCGACAGCGGTGTTCGGGACGATCCTGAACGGCCGCGCGAGATAGTCGTAGCGGTAGAGCGGATCGAAGATCGACGCGGGTGACGTACACCGAATAGAGGTCGCCGATCGCCTGCGGGTCGAATCCCGTCTCGGCGGAGAGGAACGCCACGCGCAGCGTCTTGTTCATGTCGGCCGCCGCCGCGGGCGCGCAAAGCACAAGCGCCACGGCGGCCGTCGCCAGCGGCCACGGTCGAGCGCAGGCGGGCCATGGCCGTAATCATGCCGCGATCCGGTCGCTCACTTCGCCGCGGCGCGCCGCGCGAGGTCGAGGTCGTAGTACTTCCAGTGATGCGAATTGAACACGTTGTGCTTGTACCCGAGCACCCACGGATGGACGACGATGTTCTCGTAGCGATAGATGCCGAATTTCCACGGCGCGTACACGGTGACGAGGTCGGACATCTGGCGCATCAGCTTGAGACGCTCGGGGCCGTTCGGCAGCGGCAGGCCCTGTTCGTACAGGCGGTCGAATTCGGGCAGGGCAAAGCGCGCGAGATTCGAGAACCCCGCCTGCTTGCCCCACAGCAGGCTGAAATAGTTGTAGCCGTCGGTCGACGATGCGATGTTGCCGAGCGTGAACATCTGCAATTGCCCCGCGCGCCCGGCCTTCAGCAGATCGGGCCATTTCTGCTTGTTGAAGTCGACCCGGATGCCGACGGCGGTCCATGCTCTTCTTCCACAGCTCGTCGAGCTGGCGCTCCAGGCCCGCCGGCTGGGACGAGACGACGAGCGTCAACGGCTTGCCATCCGGCAGGTCGCGCCAGCCGTCGCCGTTGCGATCGACGTAGCCGAACCGGTCGAGCAGCGCCTTGGCGGCGGCGACGTCGAAGCGCACGAGGTCCTTGCGCGCCGGGTCGAAGCCGAACACGTGCGGCGGCAGGAACTGCGTCGCCACCTCGGCCTGACCCTGCCAGACCACCCGGGTCTCCTCGTCGGTGTTGTACGCCATGCCGATCGCGCGCCGCAGCGCGATCTTCTCCTTCGTGTAGCCGCCGACGACGGGGTCCTCCATGTTGAAGTACGTGAAGCGGATCGCGGGACGCAATCCCCGCGCGAGCGTGATGCCCTGCTGGGCATACCTGGGCTGAAGCTGCCGGTTGCCGTCGAGAACGTTCAGGGCCATTTCCTGAAGATCCAGGTAGTCGAGGTCCCGCTTTTCGAAGGCGAGCAGGCGGGGGTTGGCCTCCTCGAGAATGCTGATCTCCACGCGTCCGATCGCCGGCAGCTTCTTGCCGCGCATCTGAGCGACGATGGCCCGGTCGGCCGGATCGTTGCTGTCGGGAAAGGTCTCGTCGCGAAATCCGGGGTTCGCCTCCAGCGTGATCTTCTGCCCGCGCCGCCACTCCTTGAGCAGGTACGGCCCCGTGCCCACGGGATTGGCCATCACCCGGCCGCCCGGGATCGGCGTACGCCTCGACCACCTCCCGCGCGACCGCCGACGTCGCCGCGGCGGTGAGCGACGTGAGCAGATCGTAGTCGGGGCGCAGCAGCTTGATGCGCAGCGTGTGGCGATCGATCGCCTGCAGGCCCTCGAGCGGCGCGTCGTAGTCGAACTTGCCGGTCTTCTTCGCCGCCGCGATCGCCGCCGCCGCGCCGACGACGGTCTCGTCGAAGATGATCAGCCCGCCGTCGACAGCACCTTGGGATCGAGCAGGCGCTTCCACGAATACACGTAATCGGCGGCCGTCAGTTCCCGCTTCTTGCCCTTGAACGCGGGGTCGTCCGCGAAATAGATTCCGGGCTTGACCTTGATCGTCCAGGTCTTCCCGTCCGCGGAAATGTCGGGCATCGCCGCCGCGGTGTTCGGCGCGACCGTGTAGGGTCGCGCCAGATAGCTGTAGGAATACAGCGGATCGAAGATGACGCGGTTGATCTGATTCGAATACAGATCGTTCGATCCCGCCGGATCGAACCCCGTTTCGCCGATCGGAAAGGACACGCGCAGCGTCTTGCCGAGGTCGGCGGCAACGCAGGTCGCGGCCGCCAGCCACAGCGCTGCCGCCACGGCGATCGAGCGGCGCATGACGGGCCCCCGGAACTCAAAGCAGTTTCCCGACTGTCGCCGGCGAGACTCGCCGGCTCCGCGTTCGGCGCGTAGCGCTCGACCACGTTGCCGTCGCGGTCGACCAGGAACTTGGTGAAGTTCCACTTGATCGCCTCGGATCCCAGCATGCCGGGCTTCGCCTTCTTCAGGAATTGGTACAGCGGCGCCGCGCTGTCGCCGTTGACGTCGATCTTCGCGAACAGCGGAAACGTGACGCCGTAGTTCACCTCGCAGAACGACTTTCGATTTCCTCCTCGCTGCCCGGCTCCTGCGCGCCGAACTGATTGCAGGGGAAGCCGAGGATCTCGAGGCCCTTGCCACGCAGTTTCTGATAGAGCGCTTCGAGGCCCTTGTACTGCGGCGTGAATCCGCACTTGCTCGCCGTGTTGACGATCAGCAGCACCTTGCCCTTGTAGGCGTCGAGCTTGACGCTTCTTGCCGTGAATGTCCGTGACCGTGAAATCGTAGATGGTTGCCATGGGAGCCTCGTTGCGGCGATGGCGGCAATTATGCCCTCGCCGACCCCGGGCACGCGAGCGCCCTTGGCCGCTACTCCGGGCGGCCGAATCCGCCGCCGCCGGGCGTCTCGACGACGAACACGTCACCGGCGTTCATCGCCACGGCGAACGTCGCTCCGAATTCCTCGCGCGCCGCCGGGGTCCGGGGATCCCCCGCGCTCCACCCAGTTGCGCCCGACGGCGCCCGGCAGGCCGCCGGCGACCCCGAACGGCGCGATCCGGCGATGGTTGGCGAGCATCACCGCCGTCATCGGCTCGAGAAAGCGGACGCGCCGCACGCCGCCGTCGCCGCCGCGGTGGCGGCCGGCGCCGCCGCTGCCCCGGCGGATGGCGTACGACTCGAGCCGGACCGGGAAGCGCCACTCGAGCACCTCCGGGTCGGTCAGCCGCGAATTCGTCATGTGTGTCTGCACGACGCTCGCGCCGTCGAAATCGGGGCCGGCCCCCGCGCCGCCCGAGATCGTCTCGTAATATTGATAGGTGGCGTTGCCGAACGTGAAGTTGTTCATCGTGCCCTGCGACGCCGCCAGCACGCCGAGCGCGCCGTACAGCGTATCGGTGATCGCCTGCGACGTTTCGACGTTGCCGGCAACGACCGCCGCCGGGTAGCGCGGCGCGAGCATCGACCCTTCCGGGATCACGATGTCGAGCGGTTTCAGGCAGCCGGCGTTCATCGGGATGTCGTCGTCGACCAGCGTGCGAAATACGTAGAGCACGGCCGCCTTGCAGACGGCCGACGGCGCGTTGAAGTTGGTCGGCTGCTGCATGCTCGTTCCGGTGAAGTCGATCGTCGCGCGGCGCCGCGCCTTGTCGATCGCGATCGTCACGACGATCGTGGCGCCGCTGTCCATCTCGTACTCGAAATGCCCGTCCTTCAGCACGTCGAGCACGCGGCGCACCGATTCCTCCGCGTTGTCCTGCACGTGCCCCATGTAAGCGCGCACGACCGGAAGCCCGAAGTGCGCGACCATCTTCGCCAGCTCGTCGGCACCCTTGGCGCAGGCAGCCACCTGCGCCCGCAGGTCGGCGAGATTCTGGTCGACGTTGCGCGACGGGTATCTGCCCGATCCCAGGATCGCGCGCATCTCTGCGTCGAGAAACCGTCCCGCGGCGACGAGCTGCACGTTGTCGAGCAGCACGCCCTCCTCGTCGACGTGAGTCGAATCGGGCGGCATCGAGCCGGGCGTGGTGCCGCCGATGTCGGCGTGATGCCCGCGCGACGCCACGTAGAACTCCGGCACGCGAGCCCGCTCCATGCCGTTCGCGCCGTCAGCGGCGGCGAGAAACACCGGCGCGATCACGGTCACGTCGGGCAGATGCGTGCCGCCGTTGTACGGAGCGTTCAGCACGAACACGTCGCCCGGCTGCATCGTGCCGCGGCGCCGCTCGACGATCGTCCTGACGCTCTCGCCCATCGAGCCCAGGTGCACCGGCATGTGCGGCGCGTTGGCGATGAGGTTGCCCTCGGCGTCGAACAGCGCGCACGAGAAGTCGAGCCGCTCCTTGATGTTGACCGAGTACGCGGTGTTGGCGAGCGTCACGCCCATCTGCTCGGCGATCGCCATGAACAGGTTGTTGAAGACCTCGAGCAGGATCGGGTCGGCTGTCGTGCCGATCGCATGCGCGCGCCGCGCCGCCTCCCTCCGCTCGAGCACGAGGTCGCCCCGCGCCGTGCAGGTTGCGCGCCAGCCCGGCTCGACCACGGTCGTCGCCGTGTCCTCGCGGATCACCGCGGGGCCCGCGACGACGTCACCGGGGGAGAGGTGCAGGCGATCGTAGACGGCCGCGACGTGGTACGCGCCCTCGGTGTAGACCCGGTTCGTCCTGATCGGCGCCAGCGGATGCGCACGCGGCGCGTGCGCCGGCACGGCACCCTCCGCATCGTGCGTCCTGCCGATCGCCTCGACCGCGACAGCTTCGACGACGAGCGGCTTGCCGGGCATCAGGAACCCGTATTGCTGCCGGTATTTGCGCTCGAATTCCGCGACGACCGCGGTCGCGGTGTCCACGCCCGTCTCGAGCGTCGTGTCGGTGCCTTCGTACTTGACATGCAGCGTGCGCTTGACGGCGATGCGGCCGCCGGGAATGCCTTGCGCCGCGACGTCGCCGCGCGCTGCGGTCTCCAGCGCCGCGAACGTCGGCGCGGCTGCGACGAGCGCTGCATCCGACAGCCTCGTCTCGACCGCCTGCTGTTTCAGCGCGCGCACGTCGGCGAGTCCCATTCCGTAGGCCGACAGCACGCCGGCCAGCGGATGCAGCAGCACGCGCGTCATCCCGAGCGCATCGGCGACGAGGCAGGCATGCTGGCCGGCTGCGCCGCCAAAACAGCACAGCGTGTATTCGGTGACATCGTAGCCGCGCTCCACCGAAATGTGCTTGATCGCGTTCGCCATGTTGGCGACCGCGATCTTGAGGAAGCCGTCGGCGACTTCCTCCGGGGAGCGCGCGCGGCCGATCCTCGCCGTGACTTCGGCAGCGAGCGCCGCGAATTTCTCCCGCACCACCGCGGCATCCAGCGGCTCGTCGCCGGTCGGGCCGAACACGCGCGGGAAAAGCTTCGGATCGAGCTTGCCGACCATCACGTTGCAATCGGTGACGGTCAGCGGCCCGCCACGCCGATACGAGGCCGGCCCGGGATTCGCGCCCGCGGATTCCGGCCCGACGCGAAAGCGGGCGCCGTCGAACCGGCAGATCGAGCCGCCGCCGGCGGCGACCGTGTGGATGCGCATCATCGGTGCGGCGAGCCGCACTCCGGCGACTTCGGTAACGAATGCCCGCTCGTACTCGCCCGCGTAATGCGTGACGTCGGTCGACGTGCCGCCCATGTCGAAGCCGATGATGCGATCGAAACCGGCGAGCCGCGACACTTCGACGGCGCCCACGATGCCACCCGCGGGGCCCGACAGGATCGCGTCCTTGCCCTGAAATCGGTGCGCGTCCGTCAGGCCGCCGCTCGACTGCATGAACTGCAGCCGGGGCGCCCCTCCCGCGTCGGCCCTGCCGATGTCCTGCCGGCTCGCATCCGTCGCGGCCGTCGGGAGCGCCGTTCGCCCCGAAACCATGAGTGCATTCTCGACCTGCTCCACGTACCGGCGCAGGATCGGGGAGAGGTACGCGTCGACCACCGTCGTGTCGCCTCGGGAGACGAGCTTCATCAGGGGGCAGACTTCGTGCGAAACGGAAACTTGCGCAAATCCAAGTTCGCGCGCGAGACGTCGCGAGCGCGAGCTCGTGCTGCGGAAAGCGGTAGCCATGCATGAGGACGATCGCGACGGCGGCGATGCCCGCTGCCCGCGCGGCGGCGAGGTCGCTGCGCACGGACGCGAGGTCGAGCGGACGCACGATCTCGCCGCGCGCTCCGATTCGCTCGTCGGCCTCGATCACGCACTCGTACAGGAGCGTCGGCAGCTCGATCTTCCGGACAAAGAGCCGGGGCCGGTTCTGGTAGGCGATCCGCAGCGCGTCGGCGAAGCCCTTCGTGATGACGAGCGCCGTGCGATCGCCCTTGCGCTCGAGCAGCGCGTTGGTCGCGACCGTGGTGCCCATTTTCACGGCATCGACGATGCCCGGCGGAATCGGGCTCCCGGGCGCAAGGCCCAGGAGCTCGCGTATCCCGTGCACCGCGGCATCCGGATAGCGCTCGGGATTATCGGACAGCAGCTTGTGCGTGACGAGCGATCCGTCCGGCCGGCGGGCGACGACATCGGTGAACGTGCCGCCGCGATCGATCCAGAACTCCCAGCCGGCGGGCGTAGGGGCGAGTGGCATGGCGGTCATCGCATGGGCGTCGATCGGGGCCGGCCCCCATGTCTCCGGCGGCGGCGCGACATTATAGATCCCGGCCGGAACTCGGCCAGACAGGCCACCGGACGGCTTCGCCCGCGCTGCAGCTCAGGACCTGAGACGGGCCGGGCTCAGTAATTCAATCGTGACGCCGAACTCCGAAATGCGGGACGGAATCGGCTTGCCACATGCCAATGCCGCGCAGGTTTCTCCCATGGCAGGAGAGGTCTGGATTCCGTAACCGCCTTGCGCCGCCACCCAGAAGAATCCCGGCGCAGCCGGATCGAAACCTCCCACCAGGTTTCCGTCCGCCACGAACGAGCGCAAACCTGCCCATGTGTGGCTTGGACGGCGAATCCTGAGCGTCGTCATTTCCTCGATGCGGAAAATACCCGTCGCGATGTCCTCCGCCTCCGGTTGAACATCGTGCGGTTCGACCGGGTCCGCGTTGGCGGGTGAGCCGAGCAGCATCCCCGCATCCGGCTTGAAGTACCAATCCTCCGCGATACCGATGGTCACCGGCCAACGCGCCGTATCCAGGTCTTCCGGAGCGGAAAACAGGAACGCGGATCGGCGTTTCGGCGTCAGGCCGATCGAAGGAACGCCGGCCAGCCTGGCCACGGCGTCCGCCCACGCTCCGGCCGCGTTGATGACGACCGGTGAGGCGTACTGATGCCCTCGCGCACTGACCAGCCAGTCACCGTCGACACGCCGCAAGGCCGTTGCCTCGGCCTCGCACACGACCACGCCTCCGTACTGGCGGAGACCGCGCAAATAACCCTGATGCAGCGCATGGACGTCGACGTCGGCGGCGTCCGGGTCGAGGATGGCCCCGGCCACCTTTCCCGGCCGCAGAGCAGGAACCAGCGCGCATGCCTCTTCCGGCCTCAGCAACCGCAGCTGTTGGCTCACAGTGCTGAGCGCCTGCCAATGCGCGCGCAACAACTCTTCCTGCCCCTGCGTCGCCACGATCAACGCGCCCCGCGGCGCGAGCAACGGGTGGTCGGCAAATCCCGCGGGCGGCGCATCGAAGAAGGACCGGCTGGCCCTCGTGAGCGCGCGAACCTGGCGGGGGCCGTAACTCGCGTCGAAAACCGCGGCCGAGCGACCGGTCGAGTGATAGCCCGGCTGCGCCTCGCGCTCGAGCAATATGACCCGGCCCTGGCGCGCCAGCCAGTAGCCGATCGACGCTCCGGCGACGCCGCCGCCGATGATCACGAATTCGGCTCGATATGCTTCCGGTGGCATGCTCATCGGGGCGTCGGGTCTGTTCGCGTACGACATGACGAGAAGGTACGATTACGGACGACGATGCTGCGTGCCTTTTCGCGCGGCCGCCACGAACAGGACGACAAGACCGGCCAAGGGCAGCACCAGCGCATCCGGCGATCCCATCGTCCACAGGATCGCTCCGTTCGACGCGCACCAGAGCAGCGGTATGGCCATCGGCACCCAGTACGTCCGACGGGCCGCAAGCAGGATACCCAGCGTGGCCAGCGCGGTGGGATCCGGTGCCGCGCCGAAGATTTCCAGCTGCGCCCATTCCCTCCTCGCCATGAGCGGGCCGAGCAGCGGCTGCACGAGCAATGCGAACAGAAAGACGCCGAGTCCGATCCGCCGCGTCACCGCCGACCTGGCGTCGAGCTCGAACGCGTTTCGGATGATCCCCATCCAGAGCAGCAGCAGCGCCTCGATGGCAAACGCCGCCGCGAAATAGGCGGCCGCCCAGTTGATCGTCGTGTAGCGGCGCCAGTGAAACGCCCACGCGATCCAGATCCAGCATCCGGCGAGGATAACGGCGATGCATCGGCCGCGCCATCCCGCGCCGCGCCGCAGCAGTACCGGAATCGCGACGCCGAGCGCGACGAAGAGGACATGCAGCGGCCAGACGTCGGCATTGTAGAGCTCGAACAGGCGGTAGTAAGTGCGCGGCGAAAAGAGCAGAAAGTCCGAGAGCGAATAAGTCCACCACTCGGACATCAGATTTGCCCCACGTGGGCGGCCATGCGCCGGCGCATGGGTTCGTCCGGCAGCCGGCCGTACGCGGCGCCCATGTTCTCTCGAACGTGCGCGATGCTGGTCGTCGCGGGGATGGCGCAGACAACTGCCGGATGCGAGACGACGAACTTCAGCAAGAATTCCGCCCAGCTGGCGCAATCGACCTCGCTCGCCCAGGCGGGAAGGGGATGCCGCTTGACCGCCCTGATCAACGCGCCTTCGCGGAACGGCCGATTGACGATGACGCCGATGCCGCGTTCACGCGCGAGCGGGAGAATGCGCGCCTCCACGTCCCGCTCGACGGCGCTGTAGGAGACCTGAACGAAATCGAGCGGCTGTGATTCCATGATCTGCTCGACCTCGCGATGGCGGCGGCCCTCCGAGGTCGTGACGCCGACATAGCGGATCCGGCCGGCGGCCTTCATCGCGAAAAGCGTGGGCAGATGCTCCCGCCACGAGAGAAGGTTGTGGACCTGCACCAGATCGAATCGCGGGATGCCCCAGAGCTGGCGGGACTTCTCGATCTGGGCCTGGCCACTGGCGCCGGAGGAGATCCAGACCTTTTCCGCAGAAAAGAGACGCGCCGGCCTGCCGAGCTTGCCGAGTCCGTATCCGATCACCTCCTGCGAGGAGCCGTACATCGGCGAGGAGTCGATCATCCGGCCGCCGGCATCGAAGAAGTTGCGCATCACGCTCGCGCAAGCGTCGCGCGCGACGCGATCGTTGCCCACGTTGAAGGTAATCCAGCTCCCCAGACCGACCACCGGCAATGCTTCGCCGCTCGACGGGATCGGGCGCGTAAGCGCGGGCCTCGGCTGCGAGGACCCGGCCCGCGGCCAGAGCGCAGTGCCTGCCCCCAGGGCCAGCAGCGAGCGCAGCAGCCTGCGCCGGGCGACGAGCGTGGACCGTTGCATTCAGGCGCTCCTTCGGCCGCGTGCGTCGTCGTGCCGCCACGCTGCCCATGGTCTCATCGGGCGCAGGCTGTCGGGCGGCCTGCCAGCGTGAACTTTCCCCCTGGCTGTCGCGACACGATGACCCTCTCGGCCGGCGCCTTCGACGAGCGCCCGGAGTGCCTCGCTGGCCATGGCGCCGCCGGGCGCCGGAACCAGGGCGAGAAACATGGCGGCGAGCGCCGCCTGGAGGAGACTCTTCATGCCACTGAACGGGGAATTCCTGCTCCCGCTGAAACCCTGCCCTGCGCCGTGGATCCCGCCGGCGAGTTGCGCCTGCATTGATTCTAGCAGGCGGTCGAGGGCGCTCCTGCGGCTGGATTTTGTGGTAAAAGGACACAGCCTTCGACCATCGGCGCGTTCCCGCCGGTCGCGTCCCCCGATCCTCATTTCAGGAGCTCCCGCATGATGCGATTTCCCACCATAGCCGTATTGACGGGCATTGCGCTCGCGCTGCCCGCGGCCGCCCAGACCAAGTGGGACATGCCCACGGCCTATCCGGCCAGCAACTTCCACACGGAAAACATCCAGCAGTTCGCCAACGACGTGGACAAGGCCACCGGCGGCAAGCTCAAGATCACGGTGCACGCGAATGCCTCGCTGTTCAAGGCGCCCGAGATCAAGCGCGCCGTGCAGGGTGGCCAGGCGCAGATCGGGGAAATACTGCTGGTCAACTTCGAGAACGAGGATCCTCTCTACGGGCTCGACGGCATCCCGTTTCTCGCGACCTCCTACGGCGAGTCGCTGAAGCTCTACAAGGCCTCGCGCAAAGCGCTCGACGACAAGTTCGCCAAGCAGGGAATGAAGCTCCTGTACACCGTCGCCTGGCCGCCGCAGGGCATCTACACCAAGCGCACGCTCGCCGGCGTCGCCGACATGAAAGGCCTCAAATGGCGCGCGTACAGCCCGGCCACGTCGAAGATCGCCGAGTTGGTCGGCGCGCAGCCGGTCACCGTGCAGGCCGCCGAGGTCTCGCAGGCGCTCGCCACCGGCGTCATCGACTCCTACATGTCGTCGGGCGCGACTGGCTTCGACTCGAAGACCTACGAAAATATCAAGAATTTCTACGACACGCAGGCATGGCTCCCGAAGAACGCGATCATCGTCAACCAGAAGGCGTTCGACGCCCTCGACAAGCCCGCGCAGGCCGCGCTGGCGAAGTCCGCGGCCGACGCCGAGGCGCGCGGGTGGAAGCTCTCCGAGGAGAAGAACGGCTGGTACCTCGACCAGTTGAAAGGGAAGGGAATGAGCATTCTCAAGCCGTCGGAGCAACTCACCGCTGATCTGCGCAAAGTCGGCAACTACATGCTCGCCGAGTGGCTGCGCAAGGCGGGTGACGACGGCCGCAAGGTCGTGGACGCGTACCGCGCGATGTAGAGCCTGTTCACCCCTTGTCCACCGACTGGAAGGGGCCCTGATGCGCCGCCGTCTCGACGCGCTGTACGACGCCGCCGGGTATCTGGCGGCGTTGTTTTTGGTGGGCACGCTGGCGATGGTCCTGACGGCGATCGCCGGGCGGCTCCTCAACTTCCATGTGCCCGGCACCGATGCGTACGCAGGCTACTGCATGGCGGCGTGTGGCTTTCTCGCCCTCGCGCACACGCTGAAGCGCGGCGAGCACATCCGGGTCACGTTAATCCTCGAGCACGTCGGCGCGAAGGCGCAGCGTGCGCTCGAACTCGCGTCGTTGGCGGTGGCGACGCTGCTGGCGGCGCTGTTCGCCTTCTACAGCATCCGGCTCGCTGTCCAGTCGTGGCAGTTCAACGACATATCGACCGGCAACGACGCGACGCCGCTGTGGATTCCGCAGCTCGCGATGGCCGCCGGCACGCTCATCCTGTTGATCGCGATCGCGGACGAGCTCGTCCTCGAGTGGACCGGGCGGCGCAGCCGCGCGAAGTCCGACGCAGCGCTGCACCACGAATGAGACCGGCCGGGTGAACGCATGGACGCGCTGATCACCACGCTCCTCGTCATCGCGCTCTTCGTGCTGCTCGGCAGCGGCGTCTGGATCGGGTTGGCATTGGCCGGAGTCGCGTGGATCGGCATGGAGCTCTTCTCGTCGCGGCCGGCCGGCGACGCGATGGCGGTGACTATCTGGGGGACGGCGTCGTCGTGGACACTGACCGCGCTGCCGCTGTTCGTCTGGATGGGCGAGATCCTGTTTCGCACGCGGCTCTCCGAGGACATGTTCCGCGGCCTCGCCCCCTGGCTCGAGCGGCTGCCCGGCCGGCTGCTGCACACCAACATCATCGGTTGCACGATTTTCGCCGCCGTTTCGGGTTCCTCCGCCGCCACCTGCGCGACCATCGGCAAGATGACGCTGCCGGAATTGAAGGCCCGAGGGTATCCCGAAGGCATGACCATCGGCACGCTGGCCGGCGCCGGCACGCTGGGGCTCCTGATCCCGCCGTCGATCATCATGATCGTGTACGGCGTGATGGCCAACGTGTCGATCGCGCAGCTCTTCATCGCCGGAGTGTTTCCCGGCATCCTGCTGGCGCTGCTCTTTTCCGGCTACATCGTGGCCTGGGCACTCTTGCATCCGGAGCGCATCCCGGCCGCGACCACCAGGACGACGCTCGCCCAGAAGGTGCACGCGTCGCGCCACCTCATTCCCGTCATGCTGCTGATCCTGCTGGTGCTCGGCTCGATCTACGCGGGCATCGCGACCGCCACCGAGGCGGCCGCGTTCGGCGTCGTCGGCGCACTCGCGATCTCATGGGTGCAGGGCTCGCTCACGCGCAGGACGCTCGGCGAGAGCATGATGGGCGCGACGCGCCTCTATTGCATGATCGCGCTGATCCTGGCCGGCGCGTCGTTCCTGACGCTCGCCATGGGCTTTATCGGCCTGCCGCGGCACCTCGCCGAGTGGATCGGCGGGCTCGGGCTCACCCCGTTCGCGCTCGTCGTCGCGCTGATGGTCTTCTATGTCGTGCTGGGGTGCTTCCTCGACGGCATCTCGATGGTCGTGCTGACGATGGGCGTGATCCTGCCGACGGTGGAAGCCGCCGGCATCGACCTCCTCTGGTTCGGAATATTCCTCGTGCTCGTCGTCGAGATGGCGCAGATCACCCCGCCGGTCGGGTTCAATCTGTTCGTGCTGCAGGGGATGACCGGGAAGCAGATCACCTGGATCGCGAAGCAGACGCTGCCGATGTTCGGACTGATGATCGTCGCGGTGCTGCTGATCTGGTATTTTCCGCAGATCATCACCTATTTGCCGCAGCAGATGAAGATGGGGTAAGGCGAGCAGGTGCAAGTTGGAAAGGGTGAAGACGTGGACGCGACGACGCCTTATGCGGCCAAGATCAGAACGCCCTTCGCCGTGCTGGGCATCCGCACGGCCGGTGGCACGGTGACCGGCATCGAATACCTACCGAAAACGGAACGCCCGAAAGCGCCCGACAACGCGCTGGCGGAGCGCGTCGTCCGGGAGGTCGAACGCTACCTCGCCGATCCGCATTTCCGTTTCACGCTGCCGCTCGCTGTCGTCGGCACGCCGTTCCGCCGGCGTGTGTGGCAGGCGCTCACCAGGATTCCGGTCGGCGAATCGCGGACCTACGGCGAGCTCGCGCGGCTGCTGCATACGGCGCCGCGCGCGGTCGGCGGCGCGTGCGGCGCGAACAGGATCGCCCTCGTCATTCCTTGCCATCGCGTCGTCGGAAGCCAGGGCATGCTCGGGGGGTTCATGCATGCCGTGGGCGGCGATCCGATCGCGATCAAGCGTTGGCTGTTGACGCACGAGGGCTACCGCTTCGGCGCCTGACCGGGTTGCCGGTATCATTGCGTGGCGACTGTGCCCACTTCCGCGGAGCTGATCGACGCTTTCTGCGACCAAGTCTGGCTGCAGGACGGGCTCGCGCCATCCTCGCTTTCCAGCTATCGCCGCGATCTGACCGCGTGGGCGGGGTGGCTCGACCAGCGCGGCAGCTCGCTCCTCGCCGCGCAGCGCAACGACGTCGAGGCCTTTCTTGCCGGACAGTTCCGCGCGAAAGCGAAGGCGACGTCGATCGCCCGGCGGCTGTCGTCGCTGCGGCGCTTCTACGCGCTGCAGTTGCTGCAGGGCACGCTGCGCGCGGATCCCACGCTGCGCGTGCGCGCGCCGAAGCTGCCGCGGCGGCTGCCGAAAAACCTGTCCGAGGCGCAGGTCGAAGCGCTGCTTGCCGCGCCCGACCCGGAAACCACGCTGGGCCTGCGCGACCGCGCAATGCTGGAAACGCTGTACGCGACGGGCTTGCGCGTCTCCGAGCTCGTCGGCCTCACGTTCGCGCAGGTGTCGCTCGACATGGGTGTCGTGCGCGTGCTCGGCAAGGGCAGCAAGGAGCGGCTCGTCCCGCTCGGCGAGGAGTCGATCGTCTGGCTCAAGCGCTACCTCGCGACCGGCCGCCCTTCACTTGTCGGCCAAGGCACGAGCACGGCGATGTTCGTCACCGCGCGTCGTGGTCCGCTGACCCGGCAGGCGTTCTGGGCGCTGCTGAAGCGTCTCGGCGCGAAGGCCGGCATTTCCGCAGCGAGCATATCGCCGCACGTGCTGCGCCACGCGTTCGCGACGCACCTCCTGAACCACGGCGCCGACCTGCGCGTCGTCCAGCTGCTGCTCGGCCACGCGGACATCACGACGACGACGATCTACACGCACGTCGCGCGCGAACGCCTGAAGAAGCTCCATGCGCAGCACCATCCGCGCGGCTGAGTCCGGTTCGGAGCACACCCATGGCGAAGGACAAGCCTCCGGCAACCGCCGCCGTGCGCGTGCTGCGCGAGCACGGCGTCGCGTTCACCCATCATCCGTACGCTTACGAGGAGCGCGGCGGCACGTCGGTTTCGGCGCGCGAGCTGGGCGTGCCCGAGCACGCGGTGATCAAGACGCTCGTGATGGAGGACGAGACGAAACGGCCGCTCGTCGTGCTGATGCACGGCGACCGCGAAGTGTCGACGAAGGCGCTGGCGCGCATCCTCGGCGTGAAGACGGTGGACGATTTGCGCACCTGCCGTCGCCGACCGGCACTCGGGATACCAGGTCGGCGGCACCAGCCCGTTCGGCACGCGGCGCGCGATGCCGACCTACATGGAGCGTGGCATCGCCGCTCTGCCCTACTGTACGTCAACGGCGGCAGTCGCGGCTATCTCGTCGGCATGACGCCGGCGGACCTGATCCGGGTGCTGCAACCGATACTCGCCGACATCGCGACCGCCGAAGGCGATTGATTTCTCGGCTTGAATCCCCTTGCCCGCGACGGCGACTTCGCCTAGCCTGTCGCGATCGCAGTGACGCCCGGACGCGTTCTCGGGTGCGAGGAGGGATCGATGGATCGGGGCGCGAAACCCGCCAAGCCGAAGGTCGAGGCCAAGCGCCCGGTCGCCAGAAGATCGCGCGGGCCCGCCAGCGCCGGAGCTCGCGAGCTCGAGCAGCGCCTCGCGGATGCGCTGGAACAGAAGGCCGCCATGAGCGAAGTGCTCACGGCCATCAGTCACTCGACGTTCAACTTGCAGCCGGTGTTCGACATGGTGGCCGCGCGCGCCGTCAGGCTGTGCGCGGCCAAACGGGCGTTCGTCTACCGGCTGGACGGGGACATCCTTCGACCGGCAGCAGCCTACGGCGCATCTTCGGAGCTCGAGGAGTTCACGAAGCGCAATCCCATCGCTCCCGGACGGCATAGCGCGGCTGCGCGTGCCGCCCTTGAGCGGAAAATCGTGCACATCGCCGACGTCCGAGCGGATCCCGAATACACGTTCGGCGGCGCGCGTGTGGATCCGATCCGGACGGTGCTTGCGGTCCCGATACTCAGACTTGCCCAGTTGCTGGGTGTCATCGTGATCTACAGGCTGGAGGTCGATCCGTTCACCGATGCACAGATCGCGCTCGTACAGGCCTTCGCCGACCAGGCGGCCGTCGCGATCGAGAATGCGCGGCTGATCAACGAGCTGGAAGCTCGCAACCACAGCCTTTCGGAGGCCCTGGAGCAGCAGGCAGCGACGGGCCAGGTCCTGCGTGTGATCAGCCAGGCACAAACCGATGTGCGGCCCGTGTTCGACGTCATCGCGGCGGCGGCGCTGAATCTGTGCGGCGCGAGCTCGGCGCTCGTCACGACGTTCGACGGCGAGCTGATCAACCTGGCGGCCATCGCGAACGTGAATCCGGAAGGGACCGATGCGATACGCCGCACCTACCCTACGCCACCGGACCGGACCAGCGCGAACAGCCGCGCAATACTGGCCGGCAACGTTGTGGTGATTCCGGATGTGCTCGCCGACGCCGAGTACGCCGTTCGGCACGCCGCGCTCGCCGGCGGCTTTCGCAGCGTTCTGGCTGTTCCCCTGATACGCGAGAGGAGCGTGATTGGCGCGATAAGCGTCGGCCGGCCCGACCCCGGACCATTCCCCGACAAGCAGATCACCCTCCTGCAGACCTTCGCCGACCAGGCGGTGATCGCGATCGAGAACGTGCGCCTGTTCACGGAGCTGGAGGCGCGCAACCGCGACCTCGCGAAGTCGCTGGAACAGCAGACGGCGACGAGCGACGTCCTGCGCGTCATCGCTGACTCGCCGACCGACGTGCAGCCGGTGCTGGACACCGTCGCCGAGCGTGCGGCCCATCTGTGCAACGCACCGTTCGCGCGCGTCCTGTTCGTCGACGGCGACGTGCTGCGCACCAGGGCGGATCATTCCGTCGCCGGCGAAACCCCGATACCCGTCATTCCGGTCGCGTTGAAGCGAACGTCGATCACCGGGCGCGCCGTGCTCGACAGCGCGATCGTCCACCATGCCGACATCGTTCCGCTGCTCGACACCGAATTCCCCGACGCCCGGGAAAATGCCGAGCGAACCGGATTCCGGGCGGTGCTCGCCGTGCCGCTGATGCGCGAGGCCGGCGCATACGGCGCGATCTTCCTGTGGCGCCGCGAGCCCGGACTGCTTCGCGCCCGAGCAGGTCGCGCTCGTGGAGACGTTTGCCCGGCAGGCGGCGATCGCGATCGACAACGTGCGCCTGTTCAGAGGTGGAGCGAACGAACACGAGGCACTGGAGCAGCAGACCGCGACCAGCGAGGTTCTGCGCGCGATCGCCAGCTCGCCGACCGATGTCCAGCCGGTCCTCGAGACGGTGGTCCGGGCCGCGGCCCGCTTCTGCGGCGCGCCCGATGTCGCGCTGCTTCGCATCGACGGCGATCGTGCTCCGTGGCGCCGCCACGGTCGGCGCCTTCGGCGAGGTGCTCAAAGGGCGAGCGGGACGCATCGATGCCGTCGAAATGCCACTGACGAGGGATTCGGTGTCCGGGCCGCGCGGCGCTCGAGCGTCGCAGCATCCATGTCCACGACCTCGCGGCCGAGAGCGAGGACGAGTATCCGATGGGGCGCGAGCTCCAGCGCCGCTTCGGCCATCGCACGATGCTGGCCGTGCCTCTGCTGCGGGAAAACGAGGCGATCGGCGTGATCGACCTGTTCCGAACCACGGTCGAGCCATTCTCGGACAAGCAGGTCGAACTGCTCAAGACCTTCGCCGACCAGGCGGTGATCGCGATCGAGAACGTGCGGCTGTTCACGGAACTGCAGGCACGCAATCGCGACCTCACGGAGGCGCTGGAGCAGCAGACGGCGACCAGCGAGATCCTGCGCGCCATCTCCAGCTCGCCCACCGATGTCCAGCCCGTGTTCGACATCATCGGCGAGAGTGCCGAAAGGCTGTGCGACGCCGAGATCAGCGTCGTTTCCAGGATCGATGGCGAGCGGATCAGGCTGGTCGCGCTGCACGGAGTGAGCGCGGAGGGCAGGGAGGCCATCGGGCGCCACTTTCCCATGCAACTGGACGCGGAAACGGTCACCGCGCGCTCCATCCGACGTCGCGCGGTCGTGCATATCGCTGACGCGCTGACCGATACGACGTATGAGAGCAAGGACGCGGCACTGGCAGGCGGCTACCGCGCCTGCCTCGGCGTGCCGATGCTGCGCGAGGGAGAGGTCATCGGTTCGATCTTCGTCGCGCGAAGACAGCCTGGGCTGTTCAGCGAATCGCAGGTCCAGCTGCTGAAGACGTTCGCCGATCAGGCGGTCATCGCCATCGAGAACGTGCGGCTCTTCACGGAACTGGGCGACCGCAATCGCGATCTCACCGAAGCCCTCGAGCAGCAGACGGCGACAAGTGAAATCCTGCAGACGATTTCGCGCTCGCCCACCGACGTCCAGCCCGTGTTCGACATCATCGCGCAGCGCGCGGGAAAACTCTGCGCCGCCGAGGTCGCGGTCGTTTCGAGGTTCGACGGCAAGCGCATCGAACTGGCCGCGATTCACGGACTGGTGCCCGAGGGCGTGACGATGGTGCGCACGCTCTTTCCGATGAAGGTCGACGCGCAGACCTTCACCGCGCGAGCAATTCGAAACTCGACCGTCGTTCACATCGCGGACGCGCTCGCCGAACAAACCTACCAGCTGAAGGACTTCGCGCGCGCCGCCCGGTATCGTGGCGGACTTGCGGTGCCCATCGTCCGCACCGGCCAGGTCATTGGGTCGATCTTCGTCGGACGGGCAAGGCCGGGCCTGTTCACCGATGCGCAGGTCCAGCTCCTGAAGACCTTCGCCGACCAGGCCGTCATCGCGATCGAGAACGTTCGCCTCTTCACCGAGCTGCAGGTGCGAAACCACGACCTCACCGAGGCGCTGGAGCAGCAGACGGCGACGAGCGAGATCCTGCGCGTGATCAGCCAGTCGCAGACCGATGTGCAGCCGGTCTTCGACACGATCGCGGAAGCGGCGCTCAAGCTGTGCGGCGGAAATGCGGCAACGCTCATGACCTACGACGGTGCGTTGATACACATGGCGGCGGTGGCCAACGTGAATCCGGAGGCATCGGAGGCGATCCGGAGGTTGTTCCCCCGGCCGCCCAGCCGCGACACCGCCGCCACCCGCGCCATCCTGACTCGCAGCGTGGTCGCGATCCCGGACGTGCTCGAGGATCCCGACTATTCGATTGGCAGCGCGTCGCACTTCACCGGCTTTCGCAGTGTGCTGTCCATTCCGCTGCTGCGCGAGAAGAGCCCCATCGGCGCCATCGCCGTCGGTCGGCCCGAAGCGGGGCCGTTCTCCGACCAGCAGGTCGCGCTGCTCCAGACGTTCGCCGACCAGGCGGTCATCGCCATCGAGAATGTGCGGCTGTTCAAGGAACTGGAAGCGCGAACCACGCAACTCACCCGGTCCGTCGGGGAGCTCAAGGCGCTGGGCGAGGTCGGGCAGGCGGTCAGTTCGACACTGGACCTCGAAACGGTGCTGGGCACGATCGCCTCGCGCGCCAACCAGCTGGCCGGGATGGATGGTGCCGCCATCTACGAATATGACGAAACGCGCGAGGAGTTCCACCTGCACACGACGGACGAACTTCCCACGGAGCTCGTCGACGCGCTGCGCGCCACTCCGATCCGGAAGGGCGAGGGCGCCATCGGCAGGCTGGCGGTGAGCGCCGAGCCGGTGGAGATCCGTGACATCATGGACGAGGGCGCCTACCAGAGCCGGATCCGCGAGTCCCTCATCCGCCTGGGGTATCGATCGCTGCTGGCCGTGCCGCTCCTGCGCGAGGATCACCTGCTTGGTGGACTGGCCGTCAACCGGAAGCGCGCCGGCGCGTTCGCGCCGGAGATCATCGAGCTGCTGAAGACTTTCGCGACACAGTCGGCGCTGGCCATACAGAACGCGCGGCTATTCCGCGAGATCGAGGAGAAAGGCCGGCAACTCGAGATCGCGAGCCGGCACAAGAGCGAGTTCCTCGCCAACATGTCGCACGAGCTGCGCACGCCGCTCAACGCGATCATCGGCTTTTCCGAGGTGCTGGCGGAGCGCATGTTCGGCGAGATCAACGACAAGCAGGCCGAATACCTGGCCGACATACTCGAATCCGGACGGCACCTGCTCGCCCTCATCAACGACATTCTCGACCTCTCGAAGATCGAAGCGGGGCGGATGGAGCTGGAGCCGGCCGATTTCAACGTGCCGGGCGCCATCGAGAATGCGCTCACGCTCGTCCGCGAGCGCGCGCAGCGTCGCGGGATCGCGCTGCGGCGGACGGTCGACGAGCGCGTGAGCGTGGTCCGTGCCGACGAGCGCAAGGTGAAGCAGGTGCTCCTCAACCTGTTGTCGAACGCGCTCAAGTTCACCCCGGAGGGCGGACAGATCGAGGTGCGGGCCGTCGTGCGCGACGGCGAGGTCGAGATTGCCGTGACGGACACGGGAGTCGGCATCGCGCCGGAAGATCAGGTGACGGTGTTCGAGGAGTTCCGGCAGGTCGGATTGACGGCGAAGAAGGTGGAAGGCACCGGCCTTGGATTGGCCATCTCGCGGAAGTTCATCGAACTCCACGGCGGACGGATCTGGGTAAGCAGCGAGGTGGGCGTCGGCTCGACGTTCGCGTTCACGTTGCCACTTCCAGCCGGGCAAGGCGGCGCGCCCGCCTGACAGACGCGCTCAACGCCGCGCGGTCTTGCTGCCGGACGATCAGCCCCGCTTCCGCTCGATCGCGATGCCGAGCTCCTTCACCCCGGCGATGGGCGCGAGCTTGGCAACACGCACCTTCACCCACGGGGATCCGAACTCGCCGATCAGCACGTCGGCGATCGCCTGCGCGAAACGCTCCATCAACTTGTGCGGATGGTCGGCGGCAAAGGCCTGCAGGCGCTTCACGACAGCGGCGTAGTCGAGCGCGTCGGCGAAATTGCCGGACTCGAACACCTTGTCCGACGGCAATCCGAGCTCGATGTCGAGCCGCAGGGTCTGCGCGAGCCGCTGCTCCCAATCGTAGATGCCTATGCGCGTCTCGACGCGGAGGTCGTGAATGAAGATCGCGTTCATGCCGCTTTGCTAGAATCCCCTTCCGCCTCCGAAAATTTCCCATCCGGGATTGGCTCGACGGCGCGTTCGCGCATTCTAACCGACGCCCTGAACCATGCTCGCCTCGCTTGCGTTCGTCGCCGCCGCGTACCTGACCGGCTCCGTGTCGTTCGCGGTCGTGACCAGCAAGCTGTTCGGCCTGCCCGACCCGCACAGTTACGGCTCGGGAAATCCGGGCGCGACCAACGTGCTGCGCACCGGCAACAAGGCGGCCGCGGCGTTGACGCTTGCAGGCGACGGCGCCAAGGGCTGGCTCGCCGTGTTCCTCGCGCAGACGCTCGGACCGTCGTTCGGCGGTGCGGACTGGTTGGTGCCGGCCGTCGCGCTCGCTGTGTTCGTCGGCCACCTGTTCCCGGTGTTCCATGGCTTTGCCGGAGGCAAGGGTGTAGCGACCGCGGCCGGCGTCATCTTCGCGCTGCATTGGCCGCTCGGCCTGGCGCTCGGCGCGCTGTGGGTCGTGATGGCGCTCGGGTTCAAGATCAGCTCGCTCGCCGCGCTCACCACGGCGGCGCTGATGCCGCTCGGCGCGTTCTACGTCTTCGGCAACGCGCCGAGCGCGTGGGCGATGGTTCCGATATCGATGCTGCTGTTCTGGCGGCACAAGTCGAACATCCGGCAGCTGCTCGATGGAAGGGAGAGCACGATCGGGCGCTGAATCCGGGCAGGGGGTCACGGCGGCCGCATGCGCTCAGACTGCGGGGAGCAAGGTAAGGTCCCACCGCGGTCTTACCGAGAACGCGTAATCGGCGACGCACGGGGCCGATAAGCGCAGCGCACCTACCAGCGCGATCATCGCGCCGTTGTCGGTGCAGAACTCGAGATCCGGGAAGAACACTCGCCCGCCCCGCCCGCCGACCGCGGCGACGAGCCGCGCGCGCAGTTCGCGATTGGCGCCCACGCCCCCCGCCACGACGAGCCGAGCGTGCCCCGTCGCGCCCAGGGCCGCGAGGGCCTTCGCCACGAGGACATCGACCACCGCATGCTGGAACTCGCGCGCGATGTCGGCCCGGCGCGCCTCGCCGAGGGTCCCGCCGGCCGCCTCGCGGCGCACGAGCGTCAGCGCCGCGGTCTTGAGGCCGCTGAAGCTCATGTCGAGGTCCCCGCTCGAAAGCATCGGCCTCGGCAACGCTACGGCCCCATCCCGACCCGATTCCGCCAGGCCCGCCAGCGCCGGTCCGCCGGGATAGGGCAGCCCGAGCAGCTTGGCCGTCTTGTCGAAGGCCTCGCCCGCGGCGTCGTCCTTCGTGTCGCCCAGCAGCCGGTACTGTCCGACACCGGCGACTTCGAACAGCTGGCTGTGGCCGCCGGACACCAGCAGCGCGACGAACGGAAACTCCGGCTTCGGATCGGCCAGCAGCGGCGAGAGCAGATGGCCTTCCATGTGATGCACGCCGATCGCGGGCTTTCCCAGCGCGTAGCCAAGCGCGCACGCCACGCTCGCGCCAACCAGCAGCGCCCCGGCCAGGCCGGGCCCCTGCGTATAGGCGATGCCGTCGAGGTCGGCGCGCCTGGCCCCCGCTTCGGCCAGCACGCGCTGCGCGAGGGGCACGACCCGCCGCACATGGTCGCGGGAGGCGAGCTCGGGCACGACGCCGCCGTAGACGCTGTGCATCGCCACCTGCGAGTGCAGCGCATGCGCGAGCAGCCCGCGGTCCGTGTCGTATACGGCCACGCCGGTTTCGTCGCAGGAGGTTTCGATGCCGAGAACGAGCATGGGCAAATTGCAGGCCGTGGCCGCCGGGCATCACGATACACGCTCGCCGCGTCCGGTGCAGGGAGCGCCCACCCGCCGCTGCCGGATAATTCGCCGATTTGCGCAGGTGCCTGAATACTGCTATATTTAAAGGCTGTTGAAAAACCATGCCAGTTAAGGAAATCGTTACATGACCAGCGTACGCCTGCGCGACAACGAGCCGTTCGAGGTGGCCCTGCGCCGCTTCAAGCGCACGATCGAGAAGACCGGCCTGCTCACCGAACTTCGCGCCCGCGAGTTCTACGAGAAGCCGACCGCCGAGCGCAAACGCAAGCTCGCCGCTGCGGTCAAGCGCCACTACAAGCGCCTGCGCAGCCAGCAGTTGCCGCCAAAACTGTTCTGAAGCCTCACCACATTGCGTGACCGAGGGGCGAAGCGATTCGCCCCTTTTCGCTCCGGAGGCCCCGATGCCGCTCAAATCGCAGGTTGTCGAAGACATGAAGACCGCCATGCGCGCGAAAGACGCCGCACGGCTGTCGACGATCCGGATGCTCCTTGCCGCCATCAAGCAGCGCGAGGTCGACGAGCGCATCGAGCTCACCGATGCCGACGTGCTGACAATCATCGACAAGATGATCAAGCAGCGCCGGGATTCGATCACCCAGTTCGAAGCGGGCAAGCGTCAGGACCTGGCGGCGATCGAGCGCGCCGAGGTCGAATTGCTGGCCGCGTACATGCCGGCGCGACTCGCCGACACCGAGATCGATGCGCTGATCGCCGACGCGATCGCGACCACCGGCGCTGCCGGAATCGCCGGCATGGGCAAGGTCATGGCGTTGCTGAAGCCCAGGCTCGCCGGACGCGCCGACATGGGTGCGGTTTCGGCGCGGATCAAGGCCAGGCTCGCGGGCTAGGGAAAGGCGGGGCCGGTTACGACTCCCGGGCCGAGAGCCGGCCCGTCGCCCGGCGTTCAAGCGAAACATTCACCTGACCCCGTCTTTCGGCGCACATTCGCCCTTTCGCCTTGGTGCGAGGCGCCTATAATGCAAAAGTCCCCTGCGATTTCGCGGTCCCGCCGCCCCGACTCGGGGCTTGCCGGGATGCGGTTTCGTTGCGGGACGCAGCGTCAAGTCCATGATTCCTAACGATTTCATTCAGACGCTGCTTTCCCGGGTCGACATCGTCGAGGTCATCGACCGATACGTCCCGCTCAAGAAAGCCGGCGCGAACTACCAGGCTTGTTGTCCCTTCCACAACGAGAAGACACCCTCATTCACCGTAAGCCCGACGAAGCAGTTCTACCACTGCTTCGGCTGCGGCGCCCATGGCACGGCGGTCGGCTTCCTGATGGAGTACGGCGGCAAGGCGTTTCCGGACGCGGTCGAGGAGCTCGCGCGGGACGTCGGACTCGAAGTGCCGCGCGTCGAGCGTCCCGGCGAGTCGGAGCGGCGCGCCGAGGCCGGCGATCTGACCGCACTCACCCTGGAAGCCGCCAGGTTCTATCGGGCGCAACTGAAAGAGGCGCCCCGTGCCATCGCCTATCTGAAGGACCGCGGCCTCACCGGTGCCATCGCCGCCAGGTTCGGGATCGGCTTTGCGCCGGACGCCTGGCAGCCGCTGGCCGCCGTGTTCGACCGCTATGACGACCCAGCGCTGGAGACGGCGGGTCTCGTCATCGCGGGGGAAGGCGGCAAGCGCTACGACCGCTTCCGCGACCGCATCATGTTTCCGATTCACGACAGCCGCGGCCAGGTGATCGGTTTCGGCGGTCGCGTGCTGGGCGAAGGCGAGCCCAAGTACCTGAATTCGCCGGAAACGCCTCTGTTCTCGAAGGGCCGCGAGCTCTACGGGGCCTTTCTCGCGCGCAACGCGATCCGCGAGGCCGGCGCCGTGGTCGTCGTCGAGGGCTACATGGACGTCGTTGCCCTCGCGCAGCATGGCATCGACTATGCGGTCGCGACGCTGGGCACGTCGACCACGCCCGCGCACGTGCAGAAGCTGTTCCGGCAGAGCGACCGCGTCATCTTCTGTTTCGATGGCGATGCCGCGGGGCGCAAGGCGGCGTGGCGCGCACTCGAAAACGCCCTGCCGGTCCTTGCGGACGGCAAGAACGCAGGTTTCCTCTTCCTGCCGGACGGCGAAGACCCGGACGACTTCGTGCGCCGGCGCGGCAAGGCCGCGTTCGAGACGCTGATCGACCGCGCGATGCCGGCCTCCGAGTTCCTGCTGGCCGAGCTTTGCGCGCAGCACCCGCCGACCTCGGCCGAGGGCGCAGCCGCGCTGGTGGCCGCGGCACGGCCCTACCTTGCCGCGCTCACGGCGCCCGTGCTGGGGGCACTGCTGCGCCGTCGACTCGCCGATCTCACCGGACTGCCGGAGACGGAATTGCGCGATCTGCTCGGCCAGGGCGCCCCTGCGGACCGCGTCCGAGATGCGACACCCGCGCGCGCCGTCCCCTTCTCCGGCCGCGATGCCATCACAGGGCGCCGTTCGAATCGGACAGCCCAGAACGGGCAACGCCGTGCGCCGTCCCTGGTCCGTGAACTCATTCAGGCCTTGCTGCTCCAACCCGAACTGGCCCGTTCGAACGCGATGCCGCAGCCGTCGGATGGCACCCCGGATGGCGCCGCGCTGGCAGCGCTGGTCGCGTTCTGCGTTGAGGGCGAACATCCGCTGACCACGGCAGGCATCATTCAGCACTTCGCCCAATCGCCGCACGAGCCGGTGCTGGCGTCGGCGCTGGCCACGGCGGAAGACACCGGGATCACGGCGGAACAGGCCGCCATGCACCTGAAGGCAGGAGCCGCCCGTTACTGGCAGCAGGCGCAACGGGCCGGCCGCGAGGGGTCACCTCAATCCGGCGCGCCGCCGACGGCGGAGGAATCGGAACGATTGCGCCAGCTGGAAATGGTTCGGCGCAGCCTGCCTGCCGCCGAACCGAATGTGTCGGGGGAACGATCATGAGCGAGCAGCACCTCCGACCAACGGCACGCGAGCGGACTTTCTGCCGCGCGGCGTCGCTCCAACCCGTCGACCCATGTGCCGCGCGGGACCCGCCCGTTTGGGACAAAAGCCGCCCGCGCTCGGTAAGCAGATGATATAATTTGAGGTTTTCCCCATCGCCCCCATCTGGTATCGGGTCCCGCCCTTTCCGGGCCCCTCGATACCCGATTCGTTAGGATGACCATGGCCAAGAAGCCCGCGAAGCCCGTCCGCAAGTCGCCCGCCCAACCCAAGTCGCGGAAGCCGGTCGCCAAGAACCGAGCCGGCGCGAAGGCGCGGCCGGCCCCGAAGAAGGTCAAGGCGAAGGCCGCCGCACGTCCGGCGGCAAGGAAGAAGGCCGGCCCGGCCAAGAAAGCGGCGCGTGCGCCCGCAAGAAAGCAGAAGGCCCACTCGAAGGCCGCGAAATCCGCGCCCAAGAAGCGGATCGCGCCGAAGAAGGCCGTCGGCAAGCCAAAGGGCAAGACCGCAGCGACGGCACGTTCCGCCGCGAAGTCGCCGAAGGTCGTCGCCAGGCCGCTGCCCAAGGCGAAGCCGGCCCGGAAGGCCGACACCAGGGCTCCCAAACTTGTCGCCAAGCCCCTGCCAAGGGCAAGGCGGCCCCAAAGGTCGCGGCGAAGGCGTCCAAGGCACCCGCCAAACCCGCCAAGACGATCGCCGGCAAGCCCGGCGCCACGTCGGCCGCGCCGCCAGCCAAGGGCGCCGCCGCCAAAGCTCGCCGCACCGGCGCACAAGCCGACGCCGGGCGAGATCGCCGCCAGGATCGCCGGCAAGCGGGCCGCGGACGCCGCCACCAAGAAAGGCCGGAACGGCCGGCACGCCGAGATCGCGCCGCGCGTGCTGACACCGGCCGACGTCGAGGCGCGCAAGCGGCGCCTGAAGACGCTGATCGTGCTCGGCAAGGAGCGCGGCTTCCTGACCTTCGCCGAAATCAACGACCACCTGCCGGACGACGTGCTCGACGCCGAGCAGATCGAGGGCATCGTCAGCATGATCGGCGACATGGGGATCCAGGTCTACGACGTGGCCCCCGACGCCGAGACGCTGCTGATGTCGGACGCCGCGCCCACCGCGCCGGCGGAGGACGTCGAGGAAGCCGCCGAAGCCGCGGTGTCGACGCTCGATTCCGAGTTCGGCCGCACGACGGACCCCGTGCGCATGTACATGCGCGAAATGGGTTCCGTCGAGCTCCTCACCCGCGAAGGCGAAATCGAGATCGCCAAGCGGATCGAGGAAGGCCTGAAGCACATGATCATGGCGATCTCCGCCTGCCCGATGACGGTGGCGCAGATCCTCGATCTCGCGACCAGGATCGAGAAAGACGAGTTCAAGATCGACGACCTGGTCGACGGCCTGATGGATTTCAACGAGGCGCTCGACGCGCTCGAGGACGTCGACGACGACGTCGAAGCGAGCGAGGACGAGGGCGATGCCGGCGCCATCGCCGCGGAGAACCTCGAGCGGCTGAAGGTCGCCGCGCTCACGCGCTTCGCCACGATCCGGAAGCTCCATGCGCGGATGCTCGTGGTGCTGCAGAAAGAGGGGCACAAGGCGCCCAAGTGCGTCGAGCTGCAGAAGAAGGTGCTGAACGAGCTGATGCAGATCCGCTTTTCCGCCCGCCAGGTCGAGAAACTGTGCGACAGCGTGCGCCACGAGGTGGACAACATCCGCCAGATCGAGCGCAAGATCCAGGACCTCGTCGTCAACAAGGGCGGCATGCCGCGCCCCGATTTCATCAGGAAGTTCCCGGAAAGCGAGACGTCGCTGCGCTGGATCGACCGCGAGGTGACCGCGCACCACGGCTACAGCGAGCAGCTCGCCAAGTACCGGCAGGCGATCGTCGAGCAGCAGCAGAAGCTGCTCAATCTCCAGTCGCGCGTGATGATCCCGCTGAAGGACCTGAAGGAGATCAACAAGCAGATGTCGCAGGGCGAGGCCAAGGCGCGCAAGGCCAAGCGCGAGATGACCGAGGCCAACCTGCGCCTCGTGATCTCGATCGCGAAGAAGTACACCAATCGCGGGCTGCAGTTCCTCGACCTGATCCAGGAAGGCAACATCGGCCTGATGAAGGCCGTCGACAAGTTCGAGTACCGTCGCGGCTACAAATTCTCGACGTACGCGACCTGGTGGATCCGGCAGGCGATCACGCGCTCGATCGCCGATCAGGCGCGCACGATCCGCATTCCCGTGCACATGATCGAGACCATCAACAAGATGAACCGGATCTCGCGGCAGATCCTGCAGGAGACGGGGCAGGAGCCCGATCCCGGCGTGCTGGCGGAAAAGATGGAGATGCCCGAGGAGAAGATCCGCAAGATCCTCAAGATCAGCAAGGAACCGATCTCGATGGAAACGCCGATCGGCGACGACGACGACAGCCATCTCGGCGACTTCATCGAGGACCTGTCCACCGTCGCGCCGTCGGATGCCGCCGTCAACGCCAGCCTGCGCAACGTCTGCAAGGACGTGCTCGACACGCTGACCTCGCGCGAGGCGAAGGTGCTGCGGATGCGCTTCGGCATCGAGATGAACACCGACCACACGCTGGAGGAAGTCGGCAAGCAGTTCGACGTCACGCGCGAGCGCATCCGGCAGATCGAGGCGAAGGCGCTGCGCAAGCTGCGGCACCCGTCACGCTCGGAGAAGCTGCGCAGCTTCCTCGAAGGCGAGGGCTGAAAGTAACCACCCCCACGCTCACTGCGCTCGCTGCCCCCCGCGGGGGCATTCAGCGTTCTTCGGGCGGCCGGGCGGGCGCTGAGACTCGCTTTCGCCGTTTCGCTACCGGAGCTCGAGCACGACGCTGACTTGCTCGGGATCTTCGGCGCTGTCGCGGCTCGCGAATCCGAGCGTCGCGCAGAATGCCAGCATGTTGCGATTGCTGCGCAGCACCCGGCCCTCGAGCCGCCGCAGGCCGCGTGCCTTCGCGTACGGCACGAGCCGGGCCATCAGGTTCCGCGCCACGCCCCTGCCCTGCCACGCATCGGCGACCACCACCGCGAACTCGGCGGATTCCTGGTCTAGGCTCATGACGTAGCGCGCGACGCCGACGATCATCGGCGCAGCGCCCGTCTCGTCGACGGCCACCAGCGCCACCTCCCGGTCGTAATCGATCTGCGTGAAGCGCGCGAGCATCGCCGGCGAAAGCTCGTGCAGCCGATAGAAGAAGCGGAAAAAGCGTGTCTCTTCGGACAGGCCGTTGACGAACGCCCGCTCCATTTCGGCGTCCTCCGGTCGAATCGGCCGCACGCGCAGATGCCTGCCGTCGGCCAAGGTGACGTCGGCCACCATTTCGACAGGATACGGATGGATCGCCATGTGACCGTAACTGCGGGCCGTCGGCCTGGCACGGGCATCGATCGTCACGCGCGCGCCGCCGATCTCGGCGCGGCCCGCGTCGACGCGCACGGGAAAGAGCGCGAGCGTGCGCACCCAGGGCACTGCGCACGCGAGCGCCGACAACTGCACGAGGATGCGCGCCAGCGCCTCCGTTGCCGCGTCGGCCGC
This sequence comes from uncultured beta proteobacterium, assembly GCA_963708855.1. Lineage (GTDB taxonomy): Bacteria > Pseudomonadota > Gammaproteobacteria > Burkholderiales > Casimicrobiaceae > CAIWHR01. The sequence continues at coordinate 40,166 of CAVPUM010000034.1, forward strand.
GTCGGCCCCGGGCAATGCCGTCGCCATGCCCGTGCCGCGAATCGCGTCGCGCGCGAGGCGCAGGTTCAGCGGCGGCAGCAGCACGACGACGTCGGCGCCGCCGCCGGCGCATTCCGGTCCGAATGTGATCACCGGCCCGAACACCGGGTCGGTGCAAATCCCGATCGCGACGTTCTCGCCGCCGGCGAACACTCGCTCCTTCGCCACGATGACGGACAGGCGTCGGCGCAGGTTGCCGGGAGCGCCGACCATCGTGGCCCAGGCACGGGTCAGCATCCTGCCGTCGCGCAGGCGTTCGCGCACGACCGGCACCGGCAGGTGTGGCGCGGATTCGCCGGTGTCGAGGCGCAGCGTCACCGGGAAGCGCAGGCGCCGCGCCGCCGCGAGCGCTTCGGCGAGAGTGTCGGTGGACTCGGCCGGCGCGACCGGCAATCCGAATATCGAGAGCAGCGCGTGCGTCTCCATCTCCGTCAAGGCGCGGCGATTGGTGGATGCCGCGTCGGCTCGGATGCGCTCCACCGCGGCAAGATCCGGCGGCTGCGGCTCGGGCTGGGATGGCGGCACCTCGAGCAGCCATTCCTGATGATGACGGTACGCGGCCAGGAACGAGAACGCCTCGACTGCGTGCTCGGGCGTGTAGAAATTCGCGATGCCCCCGGCCTCGAGCGCAGCGGTCGCCTCGTGCCGATCGACGGCACCCAGCCACGCACCCAGCACGGGCTTCGTTGCGCGCCGCGCGACCGCCGCGATCGCGCGCGCCATGTCGGTGGCTCCGGCGACCGGTCGCGGCACGTGCAGCACCAGCACGGCGTCGACCTGTGAATCGGCGAGCGCGGCAGCCACCGCCGACGCCATGCGCGCCGGCGTGGCGTCGCCGCGAACATTGATCGGGTTGCCGCAGACGATGTTCGGAGGCAGCAGTTCCGCCAGCACCTTCTCGGTCGCAGGCGAGAAGTCGGCCAGCGCGATGCCACGGTCGCCGGCGCTGTCGGCGGCGAGCGTTCCGGGCCCGTGCCCGTTGGTGACGATCGCGAGCCGGTCACCGCGCGAAATCCGGTGCATCGCCAGGATCCGCGCCGCGGCGAACAGCTGGGCATAGGTCTTGACGCGCACGGTGCCGGCCCGCCTCATCGCGGCATCGAACACCGCATCGGGCGACGGCGCATCGGCGACTTCGTGTTCCAGCGAGCGCCCGGCCTTCAGCACGACGACGGGCTTCGTCCGCGCCGCGGCGCGCAGCGCCGACAGGAAACGCCGCGCGTCGCCGACCGTTTCCGCGTAGAGCAGTATGCCTTCGGTCTGCGGATCGAAGAGCAGCGCGTCCAGCAGTTCGCCGAAGCCGATGTCCATGCGCGCCGCCCAGCGCGACGACCGTCGAAAAACCGATGCCGCCCGACGCAGCGAAATCGAGCATGGCGGCGCACACCGCGCCCGACTGCGCGACGAGCGCGAGCCGGCCCGGGTGCGCGACGGTGTTGCCCAGCGTCGCGTTCAGACCGATGTCGGCGCGGATGACGCCGAAAGAGTGCGGACCGAGCAGGCGAATGCCGCGCGCAGCCGCGACGGCAAGCAGCTTCGCCTGCCAGCGCCGCGACTCGTCCGGGTCGGATGGCGGCGCCGACAGGATGACCGCCACCTTGACCCCGGCGCGCGCGCAGTCCTCGAGGACCTCGAATGCGGCCGCAGCGGGCACTGCGATCAACGCAAGCTCCACCGGGTTGCCGATCGCGGCGAGCGAAGCGTACGAGCGCCGCGCGAGCACACGCCGATGGTTCGGGTTGACGGCGTAGAGCGTGCCGTGGAAAGCGCCGCCGAGCAGATTCTCGAGGACGATCCGGCCGATCGAACCGGGCTTGCTCGATGCGCCGACGAGCGCGACCGAAGCCGGCATCAGCAGCGGACGGAGATAGTCGGATGACTGCATGGCGCGGGATCGAATCAGATTGCCGCAACGGAAAGCACGTACACAGTTTAGCGCGACACCACGAGTTGCAGGGAGCCCGTCCGCGACTGCGTCGCGCTGTCGCAGCGGTAGCCACGCCCGGCGCGTCGGCTATAATTTCGTTTCGGCGCGATGCTGTGGCATTGTTCGCTCGCACGCGGACCGACGCAGGAACCTGTCTCCGGCAGGCAGCGGGCCCGTAGCTCAGACGGTTAGAGCAGGGGACTCATAATCCCTTGGTCGCTGGTTCGAATCCAGCCGGGCCCACTCACAGTATCAAGAGGTTGACGGGGAGACGTCCCCGATCGCTGATGCACCGTGGCCCAGGCATGCCTTGTATCATGCCAGCGGAAATTCCCGATCCCGGCACGCTTTGGCGCGCTCCTCCAGGCTCGCGTATTGCCATCGGCGTCATTCCGGCCGGACGTGGCCAGCGTACTGCACAAGGAACCTGGAAGGAATCGTTATTGGATGTTGCCTGATTCGGGGGACCGGGGACATCGGCTCGGCAATCGCCGTGGCCCTGTTTCGCGCGGGTTATCCGGTAATTCTTCACGACAATCCATTCCCGAATTACTCTCGGCGCGGCGCGGCGTTTGTCGACGCGCTGTTCGATGGGGAGGCGGAGGTCGGCGACGTGGCCGCTCGCCTTTGTCGGGATGTCTCCGAGATCGACAGAGCATTGGCCGCTCGGGATGCGATCCCGGTCTCCAGTGGCGAGTTCGCAGCCGTGCTTGCCGCGTCGAACGCGCGCGTGCTCGTGGACGCTAGGATGCGCAAACGAGCCACACCCGAGCCGCAGCGCGGTCTGGCCAAATTTACGATTGGCTTGGGACCGAACTTCGTCGCTGGCGAAACCACCGACTTGGTGATCGAGACGGCGTGGGGGGATTCGCTTGGCGCGTCCATCGAGTCAGGGCGATCTCTGCCGTTGTCGGGAGAACCCAAACCGGTGGACGGTATCGGACGCGAACGCTATGTGTACGCCCCAGCGAACGGCGCGGTCGTGACGGACAGGCGCATCGGGGATCAGGTTTGCGTCGGCGCGGAGATCGCACGCATCGGCGAAAACATCCTCGTGGCGCCCATAACCGGACGGCTCCGCGGACTCACGCGATCGGGCGTCCAGGTGAACGTCGGCACCAAGGTGATCGAAGTCGTCCCCGAGTCTGCCGCCCACCTTGTGCGCGGAATCGGCAGGCGGCAGCGGGTGATAGCCGACGCCGTATTGGACGCCGTGCGACGATTTGCCTGAGCTTGCTCCTGCGGTGTGAAAACAGTGCCGCGCGTCCCCGGGGATCCGACCGGTTTGCCGCCATAGCAATGGCCTCGGATACCGAGCAGCAAGCCGCTGCCAGGATTCCTCAAAACTTCAACCATCCTCGACGCGCGAGCTGGTAGACGAGGCTGCCGACAACGAATGCAATGCCCACGTTCCAGATGGCGAGCGCCGCGGTCACGACTGTCGCGAAGCGCTCCCCCTTGTCCTTGCTGATGTCGCAGGCGCCGAGCGCCAACTGTGCGCCGGTGAGAAACAGGATGACGCCGAGAATCGCCGCCGGGAAGATGCGCAGGAGCGTCCCGACGGAGCTGCTGAAGAAGAGTGCCAGAAGCACGAGAATGACACCCAGGATGATGGGTGCGCCACCGGTCCGCGCGCCGAAGCGAACGTGTCCGGCCATCCCGCCGGCGCCGTGACACATCGGTACTCCGCCCAGCGCCGCGCCGCCGAGATTCATCAGGCCGGTTGAAACCGCGACCCGCTGGTGGGTGACGGGGCGGTCGGGGAACAGTTGATTGTTCTCGTCGGTGATCGCGATGATGGCGTTGCCCAGGGTTAGTGGCACCTGCGGCAGAGCCAGGAACACGGTGCCGATCAACACGTCGTTCCAACCAATGCTGCCCAAGGCGAAGGTCGGCAGGCGTGGCTCGACGGCGATGCCGGCGAGTTGTTCGGCAAGCGTTGGGTCGACGACGATACCGCAGACGGCTCCAAAGATCAGCAACAGGAACATCGCCGGCACCCGCCGCCTGCCGAGCAGCAACAGGGTGCCAGCCAGGGCGAAGCCCCCGATCCACCAGCTGTCGGCCATCATCTTCACGCCGTTCAGCATGAACCCGAAGCCGAGACCGAGGATGATGCCGACCACCACGGGACGGCTGATGAGTCTTGTCACCTTTTGCGCCGTGCCGGTAAGGCCGAGCAGCAGCCAGATGATCCCGCTGGCGAGACCGGCAACGCACACTGCGCCTGCGGTCACCGTCAGCGTCTGCGCTGCCTGAGTGGTGGCGATGGCGCCGATAGCCTTCATGGGTTGGACGGGAAATGGCGTGCGGTAGACCAAGCCGCAAATGATCATCGCTGCCCCGAACGAGAAGAGAACCCCGAACGGGTCGAGGCTGAGCATGCTGAGGTACGCCACGACGAACGGGATCAGCGTGCCCAGGTCGCCGAACGCACCGGCCCACTCCATGCGGTCAAAGCGGTTGCGCGTCGCGACGCTGCGGGCAGGTTCTTGCCGATCCGAATCGGTCATGTGCAGAGTCGGCGAGAAGTTCTAGGGAGTCGCTTTGGCCAATCGCGCGCATTGCGTGCATGGGTGCCAAAGCATCACCTTACGCCTTCTCGGCAGCGCCAATTGCATCGAGGCCGACGATGGAACCGGCCGCGTCCGCCCTGTAGCCCGGGAATCCTCGTGCGATTCGTATGAACACCGGGCTGCGCAACGCCTGAATCAGCCGCGTGACGGCCGTCTTCTCGACAGCCTTCGCGCGGACCGCGAGAAAATAGCGCTCCCTCACCAACGGGATAAATGCGAGGCGATGCTCGGCGGCTGCAGCTCGCAGGCCGAATCCCGCGTCGGCGCCGCCCGACGCCACTGTTGCCGCAACGGCCCGGTGCGTGAACTCCTCATTGCCATAACCGATGATCTCTGACCCGTCGATGTCTCCGTGATCGATCAATTGATCGATAACCAGCCGCGTGCCTGAACCCCGCTGCCGATTGATGAATCGCAATCGCTGGCTGGCGATGTCGCGGAAAGTCTTGACCTGCATCGGATTCCCGTGCGGAAGGATCAGTCCTTGGTCGCGATCAACAAATCGAATCAGTCGGTCGCGTCGCGCACGCAAGCCGCGCAGCATCAGGGAGCGGTCCCAGTCAGGGCGGCCGGCGATGGGGACGTGGAAGCCCGCAACATCTGCCCGACCCTCTGCAAACTCCTTCAAGGCGTGGAGGCTGCCCATGAAGGAGAGTTCAAGGCTGAGTCCAAACCCGGCGGGCAGCGCATCATCCAGCGCCGACAGCACCAGGTCGTGACTTGCGGCGATCCGCAGTTGCTGCGGCGCAGCTCGCTCTTCCTTGCGTGGCGCCGCGCTGATCTCCGCAGCGAGTCCGGGCAGAATACGCGCCAACCGCCGCGTCGCCGCCCTTTCCGCGCCAATCAGCCGCTCGCCGGACGCGGTCAGGCTCGCTCCCCGGCCACGTTCGAGCAGCACCAGCGGCTCGCCCAGCTTGCGCTGATATTCCCGCAGCAATCCCCATGCCGCACGGTAGGAAATCCGGCAGTCCACCACGGCCGCCGCCAGCGACGCCGACGCGGCAATAGCCTGCAGGAGCGGCAGGAGCCGCGAATCCAGCGCTTCGACCGGCTCGCTTTCCAGATTCCAGACCAGGGAGGGCACGACTCTCATTATGCAGATCCTGGCATATTTGTTGGTCGCACAAACTCGGCTATGATCGAATCGAAGAATGCCCACGGGCACGTTACCTGCATATCTTTGCATATAAGATCCCGCCACTCAAGCCACGAAAGAGTCCGTGAACAGCGTTACCGAAGCCGCCGGACAAGCGTTCGGCTTGGTCGCCGCCGCCGATCCGAACCTCGTCGGCATCGTCCTCCTCAGCCTGCGGATCAGCCTCGCTGCCGTCTTCTTCGGCTGCGTGATCGGCCTACCCGTCGGCGCAGCCATCGCCGTGAACGAGTTTCGAGGCCGCCGCGCGCTGATCGTGATTCTGAACGGTTTGATGGGCTTGCCTTCCGTCGTGGTTGGGCTCGTCGTTTATCTCATGCTGTCCCGTGCAGGGCCCCTTGGTTCATGGGGCATTCTATTCACGCCGACGGCGATGGTGATTGCGCAAACAATCCTCATCACGCCGACCCTCGCCGCACTTTCACGTCAGGTCGTCGGCGACGCATGGCAGGAGTACCGCGAGCAACTCCGTTCGTTGGGCGAAACCAAACTTGGTGCCGCGCCGACGTTGCTCTGGGACCTGCGATTCTCCCTTGTGACAATTGTGCTCGCCGGATTCGGCCGGGCCGCGTCGGAGGTCGGCGCAGTAATGATCGTCGGCGGCAACATCGATGGCGTGACGCGGGTCATGACCACGACGATTGCATTGGAGACCAGCAAGGGGGATCTGCCGCTCGCCCTCGGATTGGGGTTCATCCTGCTATTCATCGTTCTCGCCCTCAATGCCGGCGCCTACGTCGTCAAGGAGACGGCACAGCGGCGGTACGGCTGATGGTCGGCGTGGAAATGCGTGCCCCGCTCTCGCTGCTGCCGCTGTGCCTCGACAACGTCGCGTTCGCGGTCGGGTCGCGACGCATCATCGACGGCATCTCGGTGAGCCTCGACGCGGGGCCGCGCACCGTGATCCTTGGGCCCAATGGAGCGGGGAAGAGCGTGTTGTTGCGCCTTTGCCACGGACTGCTGGCGCCGACCGCGGGAACCGTTGCGTGGAATGCCCCCGAGATCGCGGGCGGGCCGCGCCGGCAGGCCATGGTTTTCCAGCGTCCAGTCCTGCTCCGCCGCTCGGCACTGGGCAACGTGACCTATGCCTTGAAATTGGCCGGTGTTCCCTTCGGGCAGCGTGAAGAGCGCGCGATGGAAGCACTGCGCAAGGTCGGCCTCGAGGGGCTTAACAGACATTCGGCACGCGTGCTCTCCGGCGGCGAACAGCAACGGCTTGCGCTGGCCAGGGTGTGGGCGCTGCGCCCGGAAGTTCTCTTCCTCGACGAGCCCACGGCGAGCCTCGACCCGGGCGCCACCCACGAGATCGAGAAGGTGATCGCCGCGCTGCACGTGGCGGGCACCAAGATCGTCATGGTCACCCACAATCTCGGGCAGGCGCATCGCCTCGGCGATGAGGTCCTGTTCCTGCACCAGGGCCGGCTGTTGGAACGGACGCCGGCCGACCGTTTCTTCAAACACCCGACCTCGCCCGACGCCGCCCAGTTTCTGGAAGGAGAATTGCCATGGTAATTGCCCGTCGAACATTCGTTGCGCTGCTGGTCGCGTTCTTCGCATTCGCCGCACAAGCGCAGGATCGCTTCATCACCGTTGCTTCGACGACCTCGACGGAGCAGTCAGGGTTGTTCGGGTACATCCTGCCCATCTTCGAGAAGAAGAGCGGGATCCAGGTTCGCGTCGTAGCGCTCGGCACGGGCCAGGCGCTCGACCTCGCGCGCCGCGGCGATGCCGATGTCGTGTTCGTCCATGCCAAGGCCGCGGAAGAGAAGTTCCTGGCCGAGGGTCACGGCGTCAGGCGCTTTCCGGTGATGTACAACGACTTCGTGCTGATCGGGCCGAAGGGCGACCCGGCCAAGATCGCCGGCACCAAGGACATCACCGAGGCGCTGAAGAAGATACACTCGACCCAGGCGCCGTTTGTGTCGCGCGGGGACAAGAGCGGCACGCACATGGCCGAGCTCGATCTCTGGAAGGTGACCGGGATCGACCTCGACAAGGCCAAAGGGCCATGGTATCGCGACACAGGACAGGGCATGGGACCGGCGCTGAACACCGCAGCGTCGATGAATGCTTACCTTCTTGCTGATCGCGGGACCTGGCTTGCATTCAAGAATCGGGGTGAACTCACGATCCTGGTCGAAGGCGACAAGCGGCTCTACAACCAGTACGGCGTGATGCTGGTAAGTCCGGACAAGCATCCGACGGTGAAGAAGGACATGGGGCAGGCCTTCATCGACTGGCTGGTATCGCCGGACGGCCAAAAGGCCATCGCCGATTACAAGATCGGCGGCGAGCAGCTCTTCTTCCCCAATGCCGGGCAAGCAAGCGTATGAACCATCGGCGGATCTTGAAGAGGAGTTGTCCATGGCCGGCCTGGAAGCACACTATTCGGCCCGCGACATCGAGGCGCGAATCCTCGCTGCCCTCCGCGCGGCCGGATTGAATCCCGAGCAACGCCTGTCGCCGGAGGAGCTGGGGCCGCTCGACCATTTCCACACGGGCGGACTGCGTGCTTCACGCGAGTTGCTGGAGCTGGCGCAGATTCGGGCCGAAGATCGCGTCCTCGATCTCGGAGCGGGGCTGGCGGGTCCCGCCCGGCTGCTCGCTTTCGCGCTTGGCTGCCGCGTCGACTGCCTCGAATTGTCGGCCGATTACTGCGCCGGCGCGGTACTGCTGAATCGGCTGACCGGACTCGACGACCGAATCGAAGTGCACAAAGGCAGCGCTCTCCAACAGCCCTTCCCCGACGATTCGTTCGATGTCGTCTGGATGCAGAACGTCGGCATGAACATCGCGGACAAGCGCAAGCTCTACGGCGAGATCCACCGGGTGCTCAAGCCGGGCGGCCGGTACGCCTTCCAGGAGATCGTCGCCGGGGAAGCGGCTTTGTCCAATTTTCCGCTGCCGTGGGCCACTGACCCTGCCGACAACTTCCTTGCCTCCGCCGAAGAGATGCGATCGCTGCTCGGCGCGAGTGGATTCGTCGCTGAACTCTTCGAGGACACGAGCGACGCTCATTTGAGCAGGACTGCCGCAAACGCCACGCCCGCCGCGCCGGGACAGCTGGGCCTGGCGGTGTTCGTCGACAATCTCGCGCAAAAGGCCGGGAACGCGCGGCGCAGTCTCGAGGAGGGCCAGGTCCGGCTCGTCAGGGGCGTCTTCCGGGTGCGATGAGCCGGCGCGCGGCTGCCATCGAGGCGCCGAAGGACGCGAGTCCGATTCTCGGCCACCGCTGCGGCATACACTTGGATGCGAACGCATTACACTAGGCGACCATGTCGAACGAGGACCTCGTCGCCTGCCACGAATGCGATCTGTTGCAGCGCATTGTCGCGCTCGCGCCGGGGGCCGGTGTCCGCTGCGCCCGCTGCGGCGCCCCGCTGGCCCGGCGGCCCCGCCACGGCTTCGATCGCTCGCTGCCGCTGTTCGTCGCGGCGGCGATCCTGCTCGTGCTGGCCAATGCGTTCCCGATCGTCGCGCTGCAGCTCCAGGGTGACGAGACCCATGCAACTCTGTTGCGCGCGACGCGGGTGATGTTCGACGAGCACCGTCCGGATGTTGCGCTGCTCGTTCTGGTGACGGGCGTGCTCGCGCCGGCAATGCAGATCGCTGCGGCGTTGTACCTGCTCGTGGGGTTGCGTCTGCGCCGCCTGCCGCGCGGCTTCGCAGGCGCGTTCCGCCTGTTCCGTCAATCGGCGCCGTGGGCGATGGTCGAGGTGTTCGCGCTCGGCGTGCTGGTGTCGATGGTCAAGCTCGCCCACGTCGCGACGATCGTGCCGGGTGTCGCGCTGTGGTCGTTCGGCGTGCTGATGGTCGTGCTCGCCGCGGCCGTGAACTCGGTGGATCAGCGCGACATCTGGGCGCGCGGGGAGGCGCTGCGATGACCGGCAGGTCCGCGGCGAGCCTCGGGCTCGCCGGCTGCCACGACTGCGGCCTTGTCTCGCGCGTGACCGGACACGCATGCGCCTGCCCGCGCTGCGGCGCTGCGCTCCACCTGCGCAAGCCCGACAGCCTCGGGCGCGCCTGGGCGCTGGTGATCGCCTCGTATATCCTCTACGTGCCGGCAAACGTACTGCCGATCATGGAGACGAGCTCGCTGTTCGGGGCGCAGCGCGACACGATCCTGAGCGGGGTCGTGTTCCTCTGGCGCTCGGGCTCCTGGGACCTCGCGCTGATCGTGTTCGTCGCGAGTGTCATCGTGCCGCTGTCGAAGCTGTTCGCGCTCACCTACCTGCTGCTGTCGCTGCGGCGTCCCTCGACCTCGCAACCGCTGCAGAAGACGAGGCTCTATCGAATGGTCGAGCTCGTCGGAAAGTGGTCGATGCTCGACATCTACGTGGTGGCGCTGCTCGCGACCGTCGTCAAATTCCAGTCGCTCGCGAACATCAGCGCCGCTCCGGGCGCGGTTGCGTTCGGCGCGGTCGTGATCCTGACCATGCTCGCGGCACAGAGCTTCGATCCGCGTCTGATCTGGGATGCGGCAGAAGTCAAGGGGCGACCGGCGCGCGTGGCGGGCGATTCCCGAGTGCAATCGGCGTCCGGCATCTCGATGACGGCAGACACACGATGACACCGTCCGAACACGTCGGACCGGACACGATCCCCGAAGCTGTCGCAGCGCCCCGCTCCCGATGGCGGTTGCCGCTGGTATGGCTCATTCCCGTGATCGCGGCGCTCGCCGGCGGATGGCTCGCGGTCAAGTCCGTGCTCGACAAGGGGCCGACGGTGTCGATCGAGTTTCGCACCGCCGAGGGCATCGAAGCGGGGAAGACCCGCGTCCGCTATCGCGACATCGACATCGGCGCGGTCACGCAGGTCGTGCTCCGGGAGGACGCGCAGGCAGTCGTCGTCACCGCGGAGCTCGCCAAGGAAGCCACGCAGCTCCTGGTCGAGGACTCGCGCTTCTGGGTGGTCCGGCCGCGCATCACCGGCGGCGGCGTGTCCGGGCTGGGAACGCTGCTCTCCGGCGCCTACATCGGACTCGATGCCGGCCAGTCGGTGGCGGCGCGACGGACGTACGTCGGTCTCGAGGTGCCTCCGATCCTGACCGCCGGGCTGGACGGCCACGAGTTCACGTTGAAGGCCGACGAGCTCGGGTCGATCGGCTACAGCACGCCGATCTACTTCCGGCGCCTGCAGGTCGGCAGCGTGACGGCGTTCGAGCTGGACAAGGACGGCGGCGGCCTCACGATCCGCATCTTCATCAACGCGCCCTACGACGGCTTCGTCAAGACCGGCTCGCGCTTCTGGCACGCGAGCGGGATCGACGTATCGCTGAGCGCCGAAGGCATCACCGTCGATACGGAATCGGTCGCCTCGCTGATGGTGGGCGGCCTCGCCTTCGGCACGCCGCCGTTCGCGAACGCGTCGGGCACCGCGCCTCCGTCGAGCGTGTTCAAGCTGTACGCGAATCGCGCCGATGCCCTCCGCGAGCCCGACGACGAAGGCGTGCGCTTCGCGCTGGTCTTCTCGGAGTCGGTGCGGGGACTGAAGCCAGGTGCCGCCGTCGAGTTCCGCGGAATTCCGATCGGCGAGGTCAACGAGATCTCTCCGCGCTACGTCGCCAGCCGGGAGCGCATCCAGATTTCCGTGCACATCACGATCTACCCCGACCGGCTGCGCCGCCAGTCCAACCGGAAGGGTCCGATCAGCGAAGTGGAACGGCGTGCGAACATGGACCAGTTGATCGCCGCCGGCCTTCGCGCCCAGCTGCGGACGGGCAACCTGCTCACGGGACAGCAGTATGTCGCGTTCGATTTCGTTGACGGTGCGCCGCCGGCCAAGGTGGCGTGGAACAGCTCGCCACCGGAGCTGCCGACCTACAAGGGCGGGCTGGAGGAGCTCCAGGCGACGCTTGTCAGCGTGGCAAGGAAACTCGACGCCCTGCCCTATGCCCAGATCGTCGCCGACCTGCGCAACGCGATCGCGTCGCTCGATTCGACGGTGAAATCGACGGAATCGCTGGTGAAGAAGCTGGGCGGCGAAGTCGCGCCCGACGTACAGTCGACGCTCGCCGAGACGCGAGCGACGCTGACCGCGGCACGGCGGACGCTTGCCACCGACAGCGCGCTGCAGGTCGAGCTGCAGACGACGCTGCGCGAGGTATCGGCTTCCGCGCGGGCGCTGCGGGAGTTGGCCGAAGCGCTCGAGCGCCGGCCCGAGGCCCTGTTGCGCGGCAAACCCGACCGCCAGGAAGGAACCCCGTGACGCACGCTACTGTGAAATGGCCGGCGCGGTCCGGCCGGGGTTACCAAACCGCCGGGACGGCGTGCATGTCTGGTGGCGTCATTGCTCGAGGCGGCCTCGTTCGAGGCGCTGCTTGGTCGTGCGTGGCCGCGTTGTCGTTACTCGCGGCCTGCAGCTCGACGCCGCCGACCCGGTTCTATTCGCTCGACGCCGTTGCGCCACCCCAATCCTCGGTGTTGGTGCCTAAATCGGGGCAAGCGGCCACCACCGTAGCAGTCAGGACCGTCGCCGTGCCGGCCGCGGTCGATCGACCACAGTTCGTCGTGCGCGCGGGCGACGCGCGCGTCAACCTGGACGAGACCAATCGGTGGGCGGGACCATTGCGCGACGAGATCGCGAGAGTGGTGGCGGGCAACCTGGCCGCGGAACTCGGCACGTCGGTCATCACATTCAGTGCGGCGCTTCCCGCCGCGTCCGATCTCATCGTCCTGCTCGACGTCCAGCGATTTGACGCGAAGACCGGCGAGGGGGTCGAGGTCGAGGTCGTCTGGATCGCGCGTCGCGCGCTCGACGAGGCGCCCGGGCGCAGCGGTCGGTCGGTCGTCCGCGAGCCGACCGGTGGCGAGGGCTACGCGGCGCTCGTCGGCGCCTACAACCGCGCGTTGGCAAGGGCGAGCCGCGACATTGCCGCGGCGGTCCGCGCGTTCTGACGATTCGCGCTCGACGGTGGCACCGTCGGCAGGATTTGCGCCAGCGCACACCGAGTCCGCGCGGAGGCACGCCAGACTGCCCCCAGTGAAGCGAAACCGATTGACAAGGCATCGCTTCGCTGCGAGCCTCGCCACCCATGCGCCTGCCCAATCTTCTGGCCACCACCAAGGGGCGCCTCGCCGCGTTCTTTTTCCTCTACATGACCGAGGGCATTCCTCTCGGCTTCGCGGCCACCGCCGTCGCGACGCAACTGCGTCGCCAGGACGTCGGCCCGGCGGAGATCGGCGCTTTCGTCGCCTCGTTCTACCTGCCATGGGCTTTCAAGTGGGCGTTCGGGCCGATGATCGACGTGTTCGGCTCGGAACGGCTTGGACGGCGGCGCGGCTGGATTCTCGGCACGCAAGTGCTCATGGCGCTGACGCTCGTGTCCACGGTCATGCTGAAGCTCCCTGAGCAGCTCTGGCTTTTCACGGTGATCCTGCTTGTGCACAACACCTTTGGCGCGATGCAGGACGTGGCGATCGACGCCCTTGCCTGCGGCACCCTGCGGGAGCACGAGCGCGGCACGGCGAACGGCATGATGTTTGCGGGCGCCTCGATCGGCCAACTGATCGGCGGCAGTGGCGTGCTCTTCCTCATGGGCCACACCGGCTTCCAGCTGACGTTCTTCTTCGTCGCCGGCTGCATCCTGACGGTGACCGCGTTCGTCGTGCTGCCGATGCGCGAAGAGGCTGGTCCAGCGCGAGCCGCGTTCGCAGGCTCGCGCGTGCGCGCCGCCGGCCGCGAGATGCGCGATTTCGCGATCAACTCGTTCCGCTCCTTCCTCGGCACCCGTGGTGCGTTCAGCGGACTGCTGTTCGCCCTGCTGCCGGCCGGCGCGATGTGCCTCGGACTGTCGCTGCAGTCGAACCTGGCAGTCGAGCTCGGCCTGGACGACAACCAGGTGGCGACACTCAATGCCTGGTCGGCGGTCGTCGCCGCGACGGCCATGGTAGCCGGCGGCTACCTCTCGGATCGGCTCGGGCGTCGCCTGATGCTCGCCATCTACATCGCGTGCATCAGTCTGCCCGTCCTGTACCTCATGACCATGCTGACCCAGCACGGCTGGATCATGCCGGTGAGCCCCAACGCGCCTAACCGCCCCGAGGTTCCCGCCGCGCTCGTCACCGCGCTTTGGATTGCGACACTCGTATACAGCCTGTTCAACGGGCTCATGTACGGTACGCGCTCGGCCATCTGCATGGACGTGACCAATCCGCGGGTCGCGGCAACGCAGTTCACCGCCTATATGGCGCTCATGAACCTCACGATCTCCTACAGCGCCGCATGGCAGGGCATCGCCGCGGAAGCCTGGGGCTATCCGCGCACCATGCTGGTGGACGTCATCTTCGGCATGATATGCATCTTGGCGATTCCATTCATGGCCCGTAAGGCCGGCGAGGCGTTCGCCGATAACGCCGCTCCGACGCGTGCCCGTGCCGTGGCCGGAATCCTCGGCCTGATGTGTCTTGCCTGGCTTCCGTACCGAATCTGGCACGAGGCATTCGGCGCGGCGCAACCGATCGCCGGGACTGTGTTCACCCTGGTGTTCATAGCCTCGGCCTTGTTTCTGCTCGCGGGACACGCGGTACTCGGCGATGCCGCACGTGCGCTTACGCGATTCGGAGCGTGGCTGGCGCCGCTGCTGTTCGCGATGTATGCACGCTATTACATCGACGCCATCGCCAGCTGGTTCTCGTTCCTGATGCCTGCCGCGAGCTTCGGCTACGGCGCCGAACTCGCGATGCGCGGCGTACCCCTGGTGGCCGGAGTCGTGCTTCTGCTGCTGGCGCTGCGACCGTGGCGTGAGCTTCGTCCGCAGCCGGCTGACGCGGTCGCTTCGTAGATGCGGCGCCGCGTCGCCGCACCGGGCAGGTTATGCTCGGGCCATGCGAGAGCCGCCGACTCATCGGCGCGGCTTCCTTGCGCTGCCGGATCCGCCATTCGCACGCCCGTTTTGCGCCTTCCCGACGACCGAAGGCAGGACGATTCTGCCATGTCAAATCACTCCCTTGCCCGCCCCCTGGATCCTGCGGAAGCGTTCTTCCACATGTCGGATCGTGTTTCATGCATGAACTTCGTCTTCTTTGCCGAGCGCTCGGGTCATCTCGTTCCCGAGCGAATCCGGGCCGCACTTGCGGTCATCCAGGACGAAAATCCGCTGTTGCGCGCCAGGATCACCTGGACTGCCGAGCGCGGATTCTGCTTCGAGCCCGCGCCGGGCGCAGCCGTCGGGCTGGAATGTCGCGACGTGCACGCCAATGACTGGAAAACATGGATTGAGCGCGAATTGGCGCGTCCGTTTGCCGAGGGCGCCGCACCGCTGATTCGTTGTCTCTATCTGGCGATATCGTCCCCGGAGCGATCGGTTCTGGCGCTGGTCTTTCATCATTCCGTGGCAGATGGGCGTTCCGGCAACGAACTTCTGCGGCGACTGCTCGACTGCATCGCGACGCAAAACACGATGCGGACGGACGCCGGCAGACCGCCACTTCCGCCCATGCATCAGTCGTTTCCCCCGCAGTTTCGCTGGGCAGAGCAGCCGGACGCGGCAAAACGTGCCAAGGATCGCCTGGTGTCCGACTACAAGCGCCACGGCACGTTGACCCCGCTACCCTGGCAATCGAGCAACACACCGACGCGGTCGCCCCGATTCATCCGTCTCCGTTTTCCGATCGACATCACGCAAGGGTTGTTCGTTCGCTCGCGCCGGCACGGAACCAGCATTCATGGTGCGCTTTGTGCGGCCCAGTTGCTGGCCCATTTCCGTTCGCAGGCGGGCGGTGATGCGGCGACGCTGTTCCTGTCCTGCCCTGTCGACATGCGTCCCTTGCTCGAGCCCGTGCAGCCCGTCGCCCCCACCGCGCTTTGCGTGAGCTTGATTTCCGCTGCCTATGCCCTCGACTCGACCACCGACCTCTGGACACTGGCGCGAGAGGTCATGACCCAAACCCGAAAGCAGCTCGCCCGAGGTGACGGCCACCTGTTCTTCAACATGTACGGGCTGGACGGCGCGCCCGTTGGCCCGGATCGAATCGCACGTTTCGGCAAGAACATCCTCTCGACGTGGCAAAACACGATGGTGAGCAATATCGGCACCGTGGCGACCATAGACAGCGATCCGGCGGTCGAGGCAATTTCCTTTGCGCTGTGCCCAATGCCGTACCAGACGTTGTTCAACGCGGCAAGTACCTACAAGGGGAGTCTGATGCTCAACCTCGGCTATGATGCCGCCAGGGTATCGGAGGAGACCGCAACGGTGCTTGCCGGTGCAATGGACGACGCGCTACGGGAGGCTGCCATTGCGGAGTGATCACGCACACGGGCGGCAAGAGCCCTCGCGCTCGAACGGCGCCACCAACGCCACAACAATCAGTTTCGCGTGTTTGGAATCGCTGTCCATGGCCCTGAAGTAGAATGAGAAAAAGCTCATCGTGAAATTTCCGTACACCCGTCGGCATTTTCTGGCCTGCCTGGCCCTCGCCCTGCTCGCCCTGCCCCTCGGCCGGCTCGCCGCCCACGAAACGGATCACTACACCATTCCCCCCGGCCGCCACTTTGCCGATCTGGGTCCGTACTTCACGGCCTACTTCTATGACGCCATCCGGCTCGGCGTCAGCGAGCTCAACAAAGCCATCGACGAGGCGCCCGACGCCGCCGCGCGTGCACGCCTGGAATCCGCCCGCGCCGTGCCGGACGCGGTCAATGCCGTCCTGCCCAACGGCTACTCCGCCATCGAAGACGTGGAGAAAAGCGTCCAATCCGACGCCATGGCGCAGCAATATCCCGGTTACGTCGTCGGCTACAAGAACCAATTCAAGGCGTCCTACACGCACCTGCCCTTCGATCCCCGCATGCTCTTCAAATTCTGGTTCGCCTCCCAACTCAAAGCATTCGACACCTACATGGGCGGCGACAAGATCGGCCATTTCATCGATATGGGCTATCGCTACTACACGCGGTACACCGATGCGCTGGCCGACAATCGCAGCGAAGACCAGGCGCATGCCGCCGTGATCGATTTCGCCACCCGCGATCCCATCTATTCCGAAGCGAGCATCCTGGGCTACCTGTCCGCGGGCGCCTATTCCAATGGCGACCTGGCGTCCAACTATGCCGGCTTCCTCTTCTATCGCAATCTCATCGAGCCCGTGGCGCTCAAGGGCGAGCTGCGCCCGCCCATGGTCGTGCGCGACGGTTCGCATTGGCGGCTTGCCGAGCACGTCCGCCCGGATTCCGATTTCCTGTCCTGGTTTGTCTCCGATCACTGGGACGAGGCGCTCAACCCCAGCGACTACGACATCCTCCTGCGCGGCGGCCTGCAGCAAAACATCCGCGACCGCGTGGCCATCATCCTCTGGCGCTATCGAGATGAACATGACCGGCCGCGCCCGCGCCAGTTCTTCCTCCAGCGCGCGCAGGATTTCCGGACTTATTACGGCGCCGATTACGGACACCGGGGTGAGGCGGACGAACTGCTCACCATCGGGGACGTTTGCTTTCCCGTCATTGTCAGCGCCGATGCGGACCTCGATGCCGTCTGCCGCCTGGGTTACACGCCACTGCATCAGGCTGTCGTGCGCGGGGACCTGCCCGCCGTCGCCCGCCTGCTCGACCATGGCGAGCACATCGATGCCGGCGTGGCCGAGGTGAAGCCTTTCACGCCGGACCTCGGCGCCACGCCGCTCCAACTCGCTGCCGCAGCCGGCGACGTGGACCTCGTCCGCCTGCTGCTCGAACGGGGCGCGGACGCCAACGCCCGCGATGCGCGCGGCGCCACGGCACTTCATCGCGCCGCCGGAGTTCCCGACGCCGCCCGCCTGCTGCTCGATCATCGCGCGGACGTGACCGTCACCGACGAGGCAGGACACACACCCCTCCACTGGGCGGCCGCCGATGCCCAGGGGGCCGCCACCGTCACCCTGCTCCGCGAGCATCGTGCCCCCATGACCATCGATCACCTGGGGCGCACACCCCTCCACCTGGCGGCGCGCTACGGCCGCGCCCGGGCTGTGCGCGAGCTGATGGCGTCCGACCGTGCCATCCACGCCGCCGATCGGTACGGGGCAACGGCGCTGCACGTGGCCGCACAGTACGGACACGACACCGTCGTCACCGCCCTCGCCGGTGCCGGCGCGCTGCCCGATGCTGCCGACGCTTTCACCTACACGCCATTGCACCTGGCGACTGCCCAGGGCGGCATTGCCGCGGTGCGAGCGCTGCTGGCGGCGGGAGCCGCACCCACCGTCACGGACGATCAGGGCGTCACGCCGCTGCATCTGGCTGCGCGGCAAAGGCGCCTGGAGACTGCCGCCGCCTTGCTGCACGCGGGCGCGAATCCCAACGCCCGCACCGGCGTCGCCCCGTCTGCCGCGACGTCCCCGTCCGCCGAAGGATGGACGCCCCTCCACGAGGCCGCGCGGGCAGGCGACCTGGCGATGGCCGAAGTGCTGCTCGCCCACAACGCTTCGCCGGAGGCCAAGAACGCCGCCGGCCAGACGCCCTTGCAGCTTGCGCGCGCCCATCGGCATTCCGACCTGGAGGACCTCTTCAACCGGGCGAAAAGTCAGGCAACGTCCACGCCGCGTTGACCCTCACGCCACGGGACCCCGATCATGAAGATTTTCAACCTGAAGCTGGCCGGACTGCTGGCATTGACGCTGTTCGCGGGCGGCTGCGCCAGTTCCTCCGGGCGCGCCGACCTGACGACCTGGCAAACACGCCTCGAGGAGCATGTCGCACGCGCCGGCCGCGGGAATCTCAACGTGCTGCGCGCGGCCGATCCCGCTTCCCCCATCCCCATGTTCAACGTCCTGGGCGGTGCGGAGCCGGAAGATTCCACGGACTACGCCGGCCTCCTGCTGGGCAAGCGCACCGCCGCGGACCGCACCTGGCATTTCTTTCTTGTCGCCACCATCGAAGCCCAGCAAATTCACGCGATCCGCCTCGTCGCGGTCGCCGCGCGGCCCGGCGCTGACTTTGACTCCTGGACCCCAGGAGACCGTGATCGCGCCGTGGATCACAAGCTCGATTGGCGCGTCGGCCCGGCCGATCCGAATGCCTTCGCGCTTTATCGCCAGGGCATTGCCCGCTTTAACGTGTCACCCGATCCGTTGGCACGCTGGAGATCCGGCAATGATCGCTTCGACCTGGCCGGCGCCGGTGGGCAATGGCACGCCACGCATGCGCCTTCGGGCGCGGCGTGGACCGTGGACATCACCGCCGCGACGGCCGTGGCCACCGCAGGGGCCAGGCGGCAACTATAATTGGCGGCAACGCCACAAGGAGATTTCACCATGACGATTCGCAGCCCCCGCCTTTCTGCGCTCGCCGCCGGCGCCCTATGCGTGCTCTGCGCGGGCGCGGGCATCGCGCAAAGCGACGCCGCAAAGCCCGCCGCCGAACTGCGGATCTACGTCCTTGGCGAGATCGACATGCGTCGCTACGAAGTCGTGGGCCGGCCGTGGGTCGATTCCTGGCGCTCTGCCTTTTGGGTGCCGACCTTTCCGAGCCAGGAACAGGCCATCGCGGCTTTGCAGATGGAAGCGGCGCACCGTGGTGCAGACGGACTGCTCAACGTCAACTGCCTCGATCAGGGTCGTTCGCTCTGGTCTTCGAACACAGAGCCTGCGTTCCTGTGCTACGGAATCGCGATCCGGGTCCGCCCCAGCTAGGAATTCAGGGCATCGGAATCGGCTTGCCCAGGATGTGCGCCAGCACCGAGGCCTGCGTCCGGGTGTCGTCGTCGATATTGCCGTGCTTCGTCGCGCCGGTCGCCAGCGACGACGGCGCGGTGCGATACTGAAGGTGCGGCAGGTTCCGCGGCGCAACCGTCGTGTCGAAGTATTTCGCCATGCCCAGCACGGGCACGTGCGCCCGTTCCTCGAGCGCATTGGAGACCAGGTAGAGCAGGGAGCGCCTGTACCCCAGCACCAGGCGCATCGCACCTCCCTCGGCGCGCTCCAGCGCATCCTGGAGATGGAATTGGGCATACCGCCCGAGCTTGCCGGACTGCAAGTGCGGCTGGATGCGCGAATCGAAGAGCTCGACGGTCGCGGCCGGCGCCAGAAAGCTCAGTGAGGCGATGCTCCATCCCTGCGTGACCAGCCAGTCCGCAAGATACGAATGAACGATCGCTCCTGCCGAGTGGCCGACCAGGTGCAAACGAATTGCGTCCCGTTGCGGGGCCAGCAGGTCCATCAATTGCATGCCGCCGCCGCGGCCTGCCGTGTTGTAGGTGATGAGGCGGCCCTTGTCCTTCATGTCCTGCCACACGCTCTTGCCGACGACGCGCACGATGCCCTCGACCCGGTCGCTCCATGCGTCGTCGAGCATGGTGACAAGGCCCCCGGTCGGGATCTCGCCGCGATGCTTCAGTTCGTTCTGCACCCGGTCGTTCAGAATCGACAGGAGGTCCGATTCCCAGATGAGGTAGATCGGAAAAACCCTGGCCTCGGTGAAGAGCTTCACCCACTCCTGCGCGGATTCGCCCGCACCTTGTTCGTCCACGAGCCCGCCGTGCGCGTAGATGGCCACGTCGATGGGCGCACCGGGCGGAATGTTCCACTCGACACGCTTGGCCGGAAGCAAATGGTTGGCCAGTTCTTCGAGGTCCTGATAGGTCGTGTGAAAATCGCCGGCGGGCGACAGTTCGCCGTTGTGGCCGGTATTGACGACATAGGGCGACAGCGCGTGCAAATCGAGAACGGTGCTGCCCGACGCGCCGAACCTGGCGCCGGACACGCGGGCCCGGCCGCTCGCCTGCGCTGCGTGGCGACGCGTGACGACGCCCAGCTGCGCGACCCAGCAGTCGTAACCATGCTTGATCCAGTCCTCGTAGGTGAGGATCGCGAGGCCCTGCGTGCCCCAGCCGTCGCCCCACGAGTTCTGCACGATGAAGCCGAATTCGTCGTAGCCGACGAGAGCGAACGCGTGGCCGTCGTCCGGCCCCGCCTGCATTGGATAGGGGATCGTCCATACCCCGTTGGGCGCGGCTCGCCTGCCGCCTTTGCGCGTGTACCCGTCGTTCCATCCGTCGTGCGCCAGCGCGCTCCCGAGCAGCACGCCGGTTTCGTTGAGCGCGACTTGCATGTCGACCACGGATCGCGAGTCGACCCGGTAGTACGCGCCGAGCGGCCGGCGAACGCCGTCGTCCCACCAGTCAGCCTTGCCCGTAGGGCCGGGCTCGTCGAGCTTCGGCCAGAGCGAATGCTTGCACACACCGTGCTTGAACCAACCCTTCAGCACCCCGCGCAGCGAAGATCCTCCGTCCGGCACCTCACCGCGCAAATCATCGTAACGGCGCGCCATGCCGTAGAGCATGAATGCCGAGACGGGATCCGCCGGCGCACCATCACGCCGCGACGTCAGCACGTGGACAACGGTCGCCAGAGCAAAGCCGGTGCACGCGCTGGTATCGTGCTGATTCAGTCGTGGACGATGCGTCGACCGGGGGAGCCGGCACGCGCGGTCGTGGTGCAAAGGCGACCGCGGGCCGGTAGGGCCGGTCGCGAAAATCGACGCTGTCGGGAACGACGTTGCGCAGAGCGCGGCGCGCCACAGGTTGCCTGGCGGCTCCGCGCGGCTTCTTCGCGGGGGCTTTGCCCGAGACCGGCGATGCCATGGAATCCTCCCTTGCGGTGGAGAGCGATCGGGACTCTCAGCCGGGCGCCATAGCAAACGTGGCGGATCGATGGCTCCGTTCCGCCGCGTTTTCACTTGCATTCCGGCCTGTCGTGACGCCTACAGGAACTCCTTCTTCAGGTCCACCGTCGAGCGCACGCCGAGATGCGCGTAGTTGTGCTCGAGCCATTCGCCGGCGAGCGCACGACCACGGTCGCGCAGCATCGTGAGAAATTTCCAGTCGCTTGACATCTTGCTCGAAGCCGACAGGTCGGACAGCGCGTTGTCGGCGCGCACGGAATGGATCAGCACGTATTTCAGCTTGTCCCGGAACTCGTCCTTGATCCAGCCGTCGTCGAGCAGCTTCTGCACGAAGTAGACCGCGCGCATTTCCTTGATGAGCGAGGAATTGAAGGTGATCTCGTTCAGGCGGTTGGCGATGTCCGCCGCGCTTTTCGGCGGCCCCGATCGCTCGATCGGATTGATGTGGAGTATGACCACGTCGCGCGACTGGGTGTAATAGAAGAGCGGGTAGAGGACGGGGTTGCCCATGTACCCGCCGTCCCAGTAGTGCTCGTTATCGATTTCCACGGCCTGGAACACCTGCGGCAGGCACGCGGAAGCCAGCACCGCGTCGGCGGTGACCTCCGGGGTATGGAATATCTTCACCTTGCCGGTGCGCACGTTGGTCGCGCAGATGAACAGCTTGGTCGTGCCCTGGCTGCGCTCGAGCTCCTCGAAATCGACGTGCTTCTCCAGCACCTCGCGCAGCGGATTGTAATTGAGCGGATTCAACTGATACGGCGAGATCACGCTCATCATCGACTTCATCAGATCCTGGAGGGGGTTGTCCTTGTGCCCCCCGAGGTCCCAGGGCATGCGCGGGATGGCGAACCTTTGCCCGGCATCCGAAACGGCCTTCCAGAAGTTGTGCAGCGCCTGCCGCGCGCTGTCGTCGCCCCTCAGCTTGCCGTAGGCGTAGACCACCGCGTTCATGGAGCCCGCGCTGGTGCCCGAGATGCCTTCTATCTCGACGCGCCCGTCCTCGAGGAACTTGTCCATCACGCCCCAGCCAAAGGCGCCATGGGCACCGCCACCCTGAAGCGCAAGGTTGATTCTCTTCCTGGTTCCGGCGGTGGAAGCGGCAGCAGGCGCGGCTGCCGTCGCGGTCCCGGCGCTGATCGTCTTCCTGGATCGGGTCTTGGAAGCGACGGCGGAAGCCGCTGCCGCCGCGGTCCTGGATTTGGCCATGGTTGAACCCTTATGTTTGCACGGTGATCGTTGCTGCCGGTGCGATCAGTGCGCGGTCCAGCCGCCCTCGACCATGATGCCCGTCCCCGTGATCGAGGCCGCGGCATCCGTGCACAAAAACACCGCGGTTCCGGCGACTTGCTCGACGGTGACGAACTTCTTGGTGGGCTGGGCGGCCAGGAGCACGTCGCGCTTGACCTGCTCCTCGGTGATGCCGCGTGCCTTGGCGGTGTCCGGAATCTGTTTTTCGACCAGGGGGGTGAGCACGTAACCGGGACAGATCGCATTCACGGTGATGCCTTGCTCCGCCACCTCGAGGGCGATCGTCTTGGTGAATCCCATGATGCCGTGCTTGGACGCGACATAGGCCGACTTGAACGGCGACGCGACGAGCGCATGCGCGGAGGCGACGTTGATGATGCGGCCCCAGCCCTTGGATTTCATGTAAGGCACGGCCATGCGCGTGGAGTGAAACGCCGACGAGAGATTGATCGCGATGATCGCATCCCACTTCGCCGTCGGGAATTCCTCGACCGGAGCGACATGCTGAATGCCGGCGTTGTTGACCAGGATGTCGACGCCGCCGAGCTCGGCTTGGGCCCTGCGCATCATGGCCTCGATCTGGGCGGGTTTGCTCATGTCGGCGCCGTCGTACAGCACGTTGACACCATACTTGGACGCGAGGCCGGCGCGCAGTGTCTCGATCTCGCACGCATCTCCGAAGCCATTGAGGACCAGGTTGACGCCTTCCTTTGCGAATCCCTCAGCAATCCCCAAGCCGATGCCGCTGGTGGAACCGGTTACAACCGCGTTTTTGCCTTTGAGCACGGCGTCGTCTCCCTGGAGTTCTGTTTCATGAATTCGCCGCGGCTTCCGGCGCGCGGTGCAGGAGTTCGCAACGCAACCCGCACGTCAGGCGCCGCCAATGCGCGCTGGCGCGCACGGCCACCGCAAAACCCCGGCGAGGCTCACCGCCCCGGTCAACGACCCCGGCTCTCGCCGCCAGCCTTGGCGGCCGAGCCAGCCGGTCCTTTGGCGCCCGTGCCGGCCTGTCCCTCCATGGCGGAGGTTGCAGCCCGGATCTGAGCGTTGGCCATGCTGGTCATCTGGCTGGCCATTGCGGTCATGTTGTCGAATGCCTTGTTCCCCTGCTCGAGCATGGCCTTCATGACGTCGGCGATCGCGTCGCCGCCATCGGACCCCGACGACGTTCTCTGCTCTATCGCCGATGCCGCCGACTTCGCGAGCTGGCTGTAGTTCGCCTGCATCACCGTGGTCACGTCCTTCTGCATCGCCGACACAAGACCGTACACATCGCGCCAGTAGTCCATCATGCGCTCGGGCTCCGCCAGCTCCTGGCCCAAGGGGGCCATCTCGGACAGGTCCTTCGACGCGGCGAGCTTGCTGATGGTGGCGACGTTGCTCGAGAACGCATCCCGCGCCACGGCCATGTTCAGCTCGGCTAGACGCTGCATGCCGTCGAACGATGTGCGCAGAATCGCCGTGAGCGCCTCCACGGTCGCTTTCTGGGCTGCCGACATTTGCTCGAGATCCGGATTGGACATGGCTCGCTCCTTCGCAACGGGATGGTCGCCGCATGTGCGCCGCCAGCGGCAGCGCGCTCGCTCATCATCGGGATTTGCGGCCGATGGTCATGCTAGCATGAAGCGGATCCTTTATAGTTCCTGTCACTTGCGCCAACCCTTCGGCAGTCGCACGGGCGACTTGCCGCCGATGGACAGCGGGTCGGCACTGAAGTAGTGATTCGGGGAGTGTTCCACACTGTTCACTGATGAGCCAGCACCAATCCTTTCTGGAGTTCGCGCATGGGCGCTATTTCAAGCTCGCGCTCCTGCTGTGCGCCGCAGCCATCGGGCTTTACGCCTGGCATGATCCTCCCGCCATCTACCTGAAGCCCTACGGGGGGACCTGGCTTGGTTACACGCTGGGCATCATCGGCGCCGTGCTCGTTCTTTGGCTCATGCTGCTCGGCATCCGCAAACGCCGCTATCGATCCAACATCGGCGGGGTGCAAGGCTGGACCTCGGCCCACATCTATCTCGGCGCCAGCCTGATCGTCATCGTCACGCTGCATTGCGCCTTCGAATTCGGCTGGAACATACACACGCTTGCTTACGCACTGATGATGCTGGTGATCGCGAGCGGCGTCTTCGGCGTCTATGCGTACCTCCGTTATCCCGAGTACATGACGGCCAATCTGGCCGGCGAAACGCTCGAGACAATGCTGCTGAAACTTGCCGACCTCGAGAGCAAATGCAGGCGCATTGCGCTCGACCTGCCCGACGAGGTCAACGCGCTGATCATGAACGCATGCAAGCGCGCAGCCGGGCAAACCGCACTTGGCGGCAGTTTCCGGCACCAGCTGGCAGGCGCGGACCCCAGGCATCCGATGCGCGTTGCCCGCGACGAGCTGCTCAAGACCGGCGCGCGGATGACGCGGGACCAGGCGAAGCTGCACGAGCAGCTCGTCATGGAGATGACACGCATCGTCGCGCTCACTGATCGCGTGCGTCGCGATCTGCAGTTCCGCGCGCTGATGCAGATCTGGCTGTACGTTCATGTGCCGCTATCGTTTGCGCTTCTCGCCGCGCTCACGGCGCACATCATCTCGGTGTTCTACTTCTGGTAGCGCGCAGCCGGGCACACGATGGACATTCAGGTCGTCTTCGTCACGGTCAACCGGCGCGGCCTGCCGCAGCGCGATCAGCTGCGCGTTGCAGGCCCGTCGATCAGCGTCGGTCGCGGCACGCAGTGCCAGATCCATTTGCCCGATCCCCGGATCGCGCTGCAGCACGCGCACATCACCGTGTCGGAGTCCGGCGCAACCTTCGAGGCGGGGTCCGGACGCGTTCTGGTCAACGGCCACGAGGTTGCCGGAGCAAAGCTGGCGGTGGGCGACCGCATCGAAGTGGGCCCGTACCTCCTGGAGGTCGAATCCCCGCCCGCGGGCGTGCCGCTGGCGCTGTCGGTCACGCTCGTCGTGCCGCTTGCCGCGGCGCAGGGCAGCGACGGCCGCCGCTTGACGCTGCGCCCGCCGCGTATCTCCAGGCGCAGGCTTTCCTATATCGGATTCATCGGGACGCTGTTGTTGTGTCTGTTGGCTCCGCTTGCTCCGGAACTGCTCGGCTATCCGCGGACGCCATCCGTCACGGCGGAACCCGACCGCAGCGAGCATGTCGTGCGCACGGTGTCGGCGAGGCTGCTGCAGACGTGGAATCCGGGGCCGGTTTCCCGGGCCCACCAGCCGGTCGGCGCGGACTGCCACGCCTGCCACGCGTTTCCGTTCGTGCAGGTCCGGGACATCTCGTGCATTGCCTGCCACAAATCGATCAGGGAGCACGTGCCGGCCGCCGAGCTCACCGGCGCGCAGGGACAGGCGTTTCGCGATACGCGCTGTGCGCAGTGCCACCGCGATCACAAAGGCATGCAGATGGCGCCGTACGCGCAGGAGCAGTGCGCGGATTGCCACCGAGACGTGAAGAGCGTGGCGGCGGATGCGAAATCCGGAAAGGCCACGGACTTTCGTACCGAGCATCCCGAATTCAGGCTCTCCCTGCTCGACGCGAACACGCCGGACGCGATTCGCCGCGTGCGCCAGGGCAAGCCTTCCTCGCCGGACATGGTCGAGCGCTCGAACCTGAAGTTCAATCACGCGCTGCACCTCGATCCGGGAGGGGTCCGCGATCCGCAAGGCAAACGCGATGCTTCGGGCGTGCGCGATGCGCAGGGCCGGCGCACCGTGCTGCGGTGCGAAGACTGCCACGAGCCGAACGAGGGCGGCCGTTCGATCGCACCCGTGTTCATGGAGTTGCACTGCCAGCGCTGTCATTCGCTCGCGTTCGAGCCGAAAGTGACGAAGCGGCAGGTGGTGCACGGCGACGAAGCCGCGATCGCGACCATGTTGCGGGAGTTCTACGCTCGCCTCGTGCTCGGCGACGTGCCGCCGGACGTCAATCCGCCGGCTGACTTGCCGCGCATGCGACCGGGCGCGGCGCTCACCTATCAGGAGCGCCAGCAGGCTCTGAAGATCGCCGACGAGAAGGCGACGCTGGTGCTGCGCGAGCTGTTCGAGACGCGCAAGGTCTGCTCCACCTGCCACGAAGTGACCCGCAAGGCGGACAGCGCAGGCTGGGAGGTGGCGCCCGTGCGCGTTGCGGGGATCTGGATGCCGCAGGCACTGTTCAGTCACGCGAAGCATGCGACGGAAAAGTGCGCGAAATGCCACGACGTCTCGCACTCCAAGGATTCGCGGGATGTCGCGATGCCGGACATCGCGCTATGCCGCGAATGTCATGTCGGAGCGCGCGCGGTCGCGGGCAAGGTGACATCCGACTGCGCGACCTGCCACAAATTCCATGCCGGCCGGGACTATTGGCACGGGGTCCTGCAAGCGCAGATGCAGCCTCGAGGAAAGAAGTGAGACAGCGGGGGGGGCCGTGCGGCCGGCCCGGACGCGGATTGACCGGGGCGGCGCGTCCGACGGCACACCGCGGCAGGGACAAGTCAATCCCGAGTCCCCGGTGACGAAGCCATGACCGCCCGGCACGAGTTGCTCATGACGATCGCCGTTGCCTGCCTGCTGCAGGCCGCCGCGGCGCGCGGCGCGCCGCCGTTGCCGCAGTACTCGCCCGACAAGGCGCTCGGTTTGGGCAGCTGCGCCGGCAGCCTGTGTCACGGATCGGTAGAGACCTGGAGGAATTCCGGCGTGCTGCAGACCGAGTACATGACCTGGTCCCGCTCGGACAAGCACGCCCGCTCCTATGCGGTGCTGCTCAACGATGTCTCGAAGGAGATCGTCCGAAAGCTGGCATTGCCCGAGCCCGCGCACAGGAGCGACCTGTGCCTCGATTGCCATACCCACAATCCCAGGCCCGCGCAGCGCGGTGAAGGGTTCCGCCTCGACGATGGCGTTGTGTGCGAAGCGTGCCACGGAGCTGCGGACCGCTGGCTCAAGTCCCACGTCGAGGCAGGCGCAACGCACGCGGAGAACCTGGCGCGCGGCATGTATCCCACCGACGATGACGTGGCGCGCGCGCGATTGTGCCTGTCCTGCCACAGCGGCAACCGGGACAAATTCGTCACCCACCGGATCATGGCCGCCGGACATCCGCGCATGAGCTTCGAACTCGATACGTTCACGCAGATCGGTCCGGCGCATTTCCGGATCGACGCCGACTGGCAGACGCGCAAGGGGACCTGGGACGGCGTGCGCGCCTGGGCGATCGGCCAGGCGGTGGCCGCGCAGGAGCTGCTCGCGCTGCTGCAGAGCCCGCGCCGGCACGATGGCCTGTTCCCGGAACTGGTGTTGTTCGATTGTCATTCCTGCCACCACTCGATGGCCGACAAGCGGAACACGGCTGCGCGCGTCGGCGCGGGTCCGGGGGTCGTCCGCCTGAACGATGCCAGCCTGCTCATGCTGCGGCAGGTTGCGCGCCGAGTGGTGCCGGGCGAAGCGGACGGCTTCGCGCAGCAGGTCACGCGTCTGCACAAGGAAGTGGCCAGCGGCGGCGACGCGCTCGCGCAGGCGCGCGCGGTTGAAGAACGGATCGCGGCGATGATTCCGAAGATCGGCGTGCACCGATTCTCCGACGCGGACGTGCGCGGCATCCTGACCGGATTGATCGACGATGGCCTCGCCGGTCAATACACCGATTATCAGGGCGCCGAACAGGCAGCCATGGCAGTGCAGGGGGTTGCGGAATTCATGGGCCGGCACGGGTTGTTGCGCAAACGATCGCTGCAGCCCGCGCTGCGGCAACTGCTCGCCGCGGTCGCCCACGACGAGAAGTATCGGCCGGCCGCCTTCGAACAGGCGCTGCGTGATCTCAAGGCTAGCATCGATACAAAGGCGAACAAGTGAGCAACAGCGTCCGCATTGCAATCGTCGGCTCCGGCCCGAGCGGGCTGTCGTGCGCTGCCCACGCAGCGGAGTTGAACGTGCCGCACGTCCTGCTCGAGGCCGAAGAGCATCCGTCGCACACGATATTCCGCTATCAGAAGGGCAAGCACGTGATGGCGGAGCCGGGGATTCTGCCGTTGCGCAGCCCCATCACGTTCGCGGCCGGCAAGCGCGAAGCGGTCCTCGGCAAGTGGGACGAGGAAATCGCGAAGTACAAGGTGAACATCCGCAACCGATCGGCGGTCACCTCGATCGCGGGCGCGAAAGGCGCGTTCGAGCTCAAGACCGCCGCCGGCGACTCCTACCTCGCCGAGCACGTGGTGCTGTGCATCGGCCTGCAGGGCAACATCCGAAAGCTCGGGGTGCCAGGCGAAAACCTCGATCGCGTGCAGTATCAGCTCGACGACCCTGCGGAGTACAACGGCGAGACGATCGTCGTGGTCGGCGCGGGCGACGCCGGCATCGAGAACGCGCTGGCGCTGGCCGAGAACAACCGCGTCATCCTGATCAACCGCGCGGACGAATTTCCGCGCGTCAAGCAGGGCAACATCGACCTGGTGACCGCTGCGATCCGCGACGGCAAGATGGAGTGCCGCTTCAGCACCAGCGCGGCCAGGGTCGAGGCGGTCGAGACCGAAGGCAGGCCGCTGTGTTTCACCGCGCAGACGCCGCAGGGCGTCGAGAAGATCGCGTGCAACCGCGTGATCGCGCGGCTGGGGGCGATTCCGCCGCGCAAGCTGGTCGAGAGCTTCGGCGTGCAGTTCCCCAACGCGACCATGGAAGCCGTGCCGCAGGTGTCGGCAACCTACGAATCGAACGTGCCCGGCCTTTACATCATCGGCGCGCTGGGCGGCTACCCGCTCATCAAGCAGGCGATGAATCAGGGTTTCGAGGTCGTCGAGTACATACTCGGCAATCCGGTGGAGCCCGCCGACGAACCCCTGCTCCAGGCCAAGTTCAAGAATTTCAAGCGCGCGAAGAACGTATCCGAAGCGCTGGCGCTGGTGCAGACCAATGTGCCGCTGTTCAAGGACCTCACAACGCTGCAGTTGCGGGAGTTCATGCTCGACAGCGAGGTGCTCGCGCCCGGGAGCGGAGACGTCATCTTCAGGAAGGACGACTATACGAACTCGTTCTTCTCGGTCGTGGACGGCGAAGTGATGATCGAAGTGCCCGACGAGGCCGGCAAGTCCAGGGACGTTGCGCTCGGGCGGGGCCAGTTCTTCGGCGAGCTTGGCCTGCTGTCCGGCCGGCGCCGCTCGGGCACGGTGCGGGCGGGCGCGAACTGCGTGCTGATCGAGACATCGCGACGCTCGATGCTGAAGCTGATCGCGAGCATCGAGTCGGTGCGGCGCCAGGTCGACGAGACATCGCTGCGGCGCGCGGTGCGCGCGCAGATCGCGCCGTCCGTGTCGGAAGCGGACCTGGACGAGATCGTCAAGGGCGCGACGATCAGGAGTTTCGCCGCGGGGCAGACGATCTTCAGGGAAGGCGACGCGGCCGACGGCTTGCATCTCATCCGCCGCGGCTCGGTGACGATTTCACGGGTCCTCGGCGGCAAGGAAGTGGTGCTCTCCTATGTCGCGGCCGGCAACTATGTCGGCGAAATGGCGCTGTTGTCGTCGGAGGCCAGGCGCTCGGCCACGGTGCGCGCGGCGGTGAATTGCGAAACCATCCTGCTCCTGGCCAGGACGTTCAATGAGGTGCTCGCCCGCAACGCGAGTCTGCGCGGCGGCATCGAGTCGCTCGTGCTCGAGCGGCTGTCGAAGAACGTCCAGCGCGAGACGGAGTCCGATCCGGGGAACCTGATCAGCTTCCTGGTCGGGCAGGGGCTCGGCGAGGGCACGGACGTCCTGCTGATCGACGAGAGCCTGTGCGTGCGATGCGATAACTGCGAGAAGGCGTGCGCCGACGTGCACGACGGGACGTCGCGCCTGGCGCGCGAGGCGGGGCCGACCTTCGCGAACGTTCACGTGCCCGACTTCATGCCGCCATTGCGAGAATCCGCACTGCATGAAGGATTGCCCGCCGGACGCGATCCACCGCAATCCCAACGGCGAGGTGTTCATCGCCAATACATGCATCGGGTGCGGCAACTGCCAGCGCAACTGCCCGTACGGGGTGATCCAGATGTCGCAGGTGAATCCGAAGCGTCGCGCCCCCAGTCTGTGGGCGTGGCTGCTGACGGGACTGACGACAGAACCCGGGCGCGAAGAGCACTACCACAACGAGGAGACGGGCAAGAAGGCGGTCAAGTGCGACATGTGCAAGGACCTGTCCGGCGGCCCGGCCTGCGTGCGCGCCTGTCCCACCGGCGCCGCGATTCGCGTCCACCCCGAAGAATTCATGGCTTACGCGGGCAAGTAGGACTTGTACTTAAGGCGTCCGCGCAGCGCCGTGCCATCGATGGGAGCGCCCTCGCCGCGCTGAAGTACGGCGTGCAACCGCGCGCGGGGAGATTCATCCCGGCGTCGCTGCAATGACGAAGCATCCCGCTGACGGATCGACAACGATGCGAGACAACGCCGACTTCTATGCGCGCCTCCCGGTCTTCGCGGACTTCGCCGAGATCATGGACCCGGCGCACTACTGTTCCTTGCCCGACGACTGGCTGATCGCTCTCACCGACGTCGAGCATTCGACCAGGGCCATCGAGGACGGTCGCTACAAGGCGGTGAACACGGCCGGCGCGTCGGTCATCGCCGCCGTGACGAACGCGCTTTCCCGGCGCCCGTTTCCCTTCGTCTTCGGCGGAGACGGCGCAAGCCTGGCTGTTGCAGCCGCTGACCAGGAGTCCACGCGGGCGGCGCTTGGCGCGACGGCGGCATGGTCGCGCGACGAGCTCGCCTTGACGCTCCGCGCGGCGCTGGTACCTGTTTCCGCCATCCGGGCGCAGGGACTGGATGTCGCAGTCGCGCGATTCTCGCCCTCGCGCAATGTCGCCTACGCGATGTTCTCCGGCGGGGGGCTCGCCTGGGCCGAGCGCGCGATGAAAGCCGGGCAATTTGCGGTGGCGCCGTCGGCGCCCGGGGTTCGCCCCGATCTTTCGGGCCTGTCGTGCCGATGGAACGACATCCCGGCATCGCGCGGCGTGATCCTGTCGCTCGTGCTGGCGCCGGTGCGGCAGGGCGACCCCGCGTTTCGTCAACTCGTCGAAGCGCTGCTGGCCGCCCTCGAAAGCAGTGCCGACGTGACGCGTCCGGTACCGGACGGCGCACCCGGCGTCGGCTGGCCGCCACCCGGGCTCGAGCTCGAAGCGCGCGCCTCCCGCAAGCCAGGCACGTCGCTCTTGCTGACGCGCCTGCGCGTCGCGGTGGAGACTCTCATCGCCTTCATCGTCATGCGTCTGGGCATCCGCGTCGGCGGATTCGACCCCGCCGTCTACCGGCGGGACGTCGTCGCCAATTCGGATTTCCGCAAGTTCGACGACAACCTGCGCATGACGCTCGACTGCACGCCGGACCTCGCCGACGAAATCGAGCGGCGATTGGCGCAGGCGCGGCGCGACAACGTCGCGCGGTTCGGCCTGCACCGCCAGTCTGCCGCCCTCATGACCTGCATCGTGCCGTCGATTGCGCAAAGCGATCATTTCCACTTCGTCGACGGCGCCGCCGGCGGCTACACGCTGGCGGCCCGGCAGATGAAGGGCCACGCGGGAACCGGCGCGTAGAACCGGTTGCGGGGCCCCGATGATGCGGTCGAGGGCGTCGTCGTCGCGCGTCGGATCGCGGGGCGGCTCACAACCCCGCAGTTCCGCGAAAGTCCCGCAGCGCAGCCTGGAACTGCGCAGGGCGGTACCGCTCGTCGTCGGCGACCGCCGCGTGCAGCGCCGCCAGGCCGCCGTTGACGCCGCGCGCGGACTTGAGGATGCCCCGCCGGAACATGAAGTTTGCCACGGTCCCGATCGCCATCGTCGCCTGCTCGGCACCGGCGTAATCGCTGAACTGGCCGTTCAGGCCATCTTCGATCAAGCCCGAAAGCACCGCGCGCAACTGCGGTTCGCCGAACGTCTGCGCCTGCAGGTTGCCGATGAATTCGTCCATCTGACTCTTCAGCGTCCGGGCAACCGTCGCCGTGTCGCCACCCCGGCCGGCGGCCGCCTGCTGCAGCTGATCCATCGTCCGGGCAACCCGTGTGCCGAACGCGGGGTCGATGACCTTGGCGATCTGTCGCGCCATCAGCATCGATGAGTCATTGAGCCGAACGGCACCGGGTCCCAACGCCGGCACACGCGGTGCCCATCGCCTGTCGCTCATCGGATGATGGCAGGCGTGACAATCGAACAACACCAGCTCGGGGAAGAGCCCGTCGTGGCTGCGCCTCGGATCGACGAGGACCGCCATCAGCTCCGACACCACCATCGCCTGCCCGATCGCCCAG
Organism: uncultured beta proteobacterium; assembly: GCA_963708855.1. GTDB lineage: Bacteria > Pseudomonadota > Gammaproteobacteria > Burkholderiales > Casimicrobiaceae > CAIWHR01. The sequence goes on from CAVPUM010000034.1 coordinate 72,970, forward strand.
ACCTGCACGCCGTCCCAGACGCGCTTGCGCTTCTCCCAATCGGTATCGGGCCGGAAATGCGCCGGCTCGACGGCCGTGAACGTGTCGAGCTCGAAGCTCATCCGCGGATGCCCCGCCGCCATCAGACGGTGCGTGACGAAGCGATCGACGTTCCCGAAATGGCAGGACAGGCAGAGCCGCGCGCGGGCGGCCGGGTCCGCCAGCGGGTACAACCCGCTCGCGAGGTTCTTCTCGTGCGTCGCATGCTCCTCGACGTGGACCGCCAGCCAGCGGCCCGCCGGTCCGTGGCAGGCTTCACACGACACGCCGTCCTCGAAGTTGAAGCGCTCGCCGCGTCGCGCCACCGGAGCATTGTGAGCGTGGCAGTCGAGGCAGATCTTCTCCTTGGCCGGATCGCCGATGCCGAGACTCTGCGCGATGCGCCCGGACCGCTCGTTGGCCAGGATCAGGTACGACCGGGCGTGCTTGTCGACCCGAGACCACGTGACGTACTCGGACTGCAGGACAGTGGACTCCTTGTAGGGATGCACGGAGCCATGGCACAGGCCGCTGGAACAGTTGACGACGCCGACGGTCTGGTCCGCGCTCTGGTAAGGCAAGTCCGCGCCCGCCACCGCGCCGACGGGGGCCGTCGGGGCGGGCGCCTGAGCGGCGGCCAGCAGCGCGAAGGCCGCGCCGGCGAGCGCGGCAGCGCCAACGAAAATGCGGGGGCGGAGGGCGTTCATTGCCTGGCGCGTGGCATGGCCGCGGGTGCCGGTGCGGCCGCAGTCGCGGACGGCCCCCTGAAATCCTGCATTCGCACTTCGTCGGTCACGGTGTACGTCGTGCCGTCCGGCTTCAGGTAGAAGCGCTTCATCTCGCCCCAGGTGAACGGCCGCGATCCGATGCGGCCAAAGACCGCAATCTGGCCGCCGGTCTCGTCGACTGCGCGGTCGCGATCCAGGCCCTTCGACAGCGCGATCGCCGGCGTGGCAGTGTTGCGCCATGCGATGAGCTGCGGCTTGGGCTCCGGCGAAAAGCCGTAGAACTTCGGCTGCGAGTCCGGTGACGTGAGCTGCAGCACCTTGAAACCGTTGGCGCCGTCGGCAACATAGGCGAACAGCGACGCGTTGGTCGTCGCGACGATCACGTCGCGGGCATCGGTCAGCTTGCCGTCGGCGGTGTACTTCATGTACAGCGAGGGCGCTTCGGGCCGCTCGATGTCGACGATGGCGAGCCCTTCCCTGCCGGCGGCGACGTAGGCGTAGGTCCGGGCGAGATAGAGTCGCTTCGCATCGGCGAGCGGGACCCGCGCGGACGCGACGTGGCGCGGCTTGTACGGATCGGCGATGTCGATGGCCGTGAGGCCGCTGCCGTCGAGCGTGAACAGGTAGCGGAACTGCAGCGCCGACGCGCGAACGCCCGGCAGCGGCACCACGGATGCGAGCTTCGGGCGCAACGGATCGTCGAGATCGACGATGACCATGCCGGCATCGGCGGCGACGTACGCGAAACGTCCGCCCAGGGTGATGTGGCGCGCGCCCGCGAGCACGTTGTTCTCGTTCCAGGTGACCGCACGTTGCAGGAAATTGTTGAGCGGATCGCCATCGGCCAGCGTGTTCACGTCGACCAGGATCAAGCCCTCGACGGCGTCGGTGACGACGGCGTAGCTGTAGATCGGATGGAACGGCTGCTCCTGGTTCTCGATGCGCATCAGGTCGCCCTGGTTGCGCAGCGGGGCGATCGGCTGGTTCGTCGGCAGCGCCATGCACGTGGCGTTGGCGGAGGGCACGGCGGTGTTGTGGCCGAGCGGCGAGAACGGCGCCGACACGAGCTTCTGCGAAAAGCCCTTGTTGCCGGCGCTGGCGATGTCGTAGACGCGGAAGCCGCCGGACCCTTCGGCGACGAACAGGTATTCGCCGCGCATCTGCAGGCATGCGGCGGGACCGCGGCTGTCGTGGGGCGCGGCGACCGGCAGCCGCCGGTCGCGCCGCTGATGGTCGGCGAACCAGTCCGGATACGCGTACTTGTGCAGGTAGCTGCCGATGACCGCCTGCGGCTCGTCCCACTCGGTGACCTGGACGCCGGTCACCCGGCCCTCCTCGCCCACCCAGGCGTTGTAGCCGACGAAGTTGACGAAGTTGGTGCCGTGCAGAAGGAGCTGCGCCATGATCGCGTTGTTGTCGTTCTTCTGCGACAGGTGGCAGTCGGTGCAGGTCTTGGTCTCGGTCTTGCGCTCGGTGTGCGGGTAGTGCGGCGCGAACGCCTGCGAGCTGAATCCGGACGCGGCGATGGGCGGCTGCTGGATGTAGATCTTTTCGCGGTTGATGTTGGTCGACGACAGGATCAGCGCCGAGCTCGATCGCACCGGTGCGATCTTGCCGCCCTTCACCGGGCCGTGGCGCCCCAGCTGGAACATCTCGTCGCGGGCAACCTGCGGGTTGTAGGTGGCGTAGTTGCGCGTCTCGCCGCCTTCGTAGTGCTGCCGCTCGGTCTTCCAGTTGGCCTGGATCGGCAGGTGGCAGCCCGCGCAGGACGTCGTCCACGACAGGTGACAGGTGAAGCAAGCCATCTTGTCGTCACCGTGCGCGAGCTCTGGCGGGATCGACGCCGGGGCCCCACTGCATCGAGGCGTCCGCGCTCATCAGCTTCGCCCGCGCCGCCTTCGGGTTGTACTTCGGGTGGTCGGGGTTGACGGTGTCCTTGACCAGCGACATCTCCCACTCCCTGGCGGGATCGAGCGCCGCGCGCTGGTAGAGCTTGCCGCCGCGCCACTCGAAGCGCTTGCGGCCGTCCTGCGTGCGCAGCAGCGAAAGATCGGTGCCGCCGGGCCGCGCAGCGGGCCCGGTCGTGAACAGGTTGGGATAGCGCGAGGCCGTGCCGTGGCAGTCCGCGCAATCGATTTCGATCGCCGCGGCAACCTCGCCGTAGATGTGGCCGTTGCCGTGCGCATCCTGGCCGAAATGGCAATCGACGCAATGCATGCCGATGTCCATGTGGATCGACGACAGGTGCACGGCCTTCTTGAATTTCTCCGGGTCGGTGTCCGCCACCGCCTTGCCTTCCTTGTCGAGCAGCGTGCCCTTGCGGTCGCGCTTGAAGACGGCGCGAAAGTTCCAGCCGTGGCCGTGGTAGTCGGCGAACTGCGTGTCCTTCAGCTGCGCATTGAGCGAGGACACGCTCTGCAGGAATTCCGGATCGCTCCACTTGCCGCGGATCGCCGCCTCCTCCGGATTGCGCTTGTTGATCTCGCGGATCTCGGCCGAGGTGGGGTACTTCTGCTTCTCCGGCCACATGAACGGCGCATCCGATTCGTAATCCCACATCGTATAGCCGTAGAACGAGTTCACGAACACGTTCGGCTGGTGCATGTGGCACACCATGCACTGCGACGACGGGATCGCGCGCGTGAACCCGTGCTTCAACGGGTGCCCGCTCCTGCCCTTCGCAATCGTCGGGTCCGCGGTCTCGGTGGTGCCGTTGTGGCCGAAGCGGGCATACGGGCCGCCGTGCAGCGGATTGCGGTCGTTGGCGTAGACAACATGGCAGCCGGTGCAGCCTGACGACCGGTAGTCGCCTGGCTGCTCGTTGGTGCCGAGGAACCACATGTGCGGGTCGTTGAGGCGGGTCTTGTGCACGTTGATCACCGGCACGGCGATGCGCGAGCCCGTGCCGGGACCGCGGTTCGACTGCCGGATGTCCGGCCGTCCCGGCTCGTCGAGCTTCTGCAGGAAGCCGGTGCTGTTCGGCAGGCCGATTTCCGGGAACTGGCTCGAGATCACCCGGCCGCCGCGTTCGAACACGCGAAAGATGTCGCCCGGTGGAATCGTCTCCCACGCCGGCAGCGGGTAGAGCTGCGCGAGGATCCCCTTGTCCTTCATCAGATCCGTCAGCTTGATCGGATTGACCAGGGACGCCGGCTCGCCCTTGTCGGTGTAGGCCTCCCCGAGCAGGTAGCGCTTGAACGGCAGGATGCCGTTGTTGTAGGAGGCCCCGCCCCACAGCATCGCGGAGGTGGCCATCAGGCTGCGTTCCGCCGCCTGGATCGTCGCCAGATGGCAGGCGCCGCAGGATTCCCGCGCCACCCGATAGTCGCCAGGGTTCACGAAGCGGATGAATTCGCGCGCCTCGCGATTGAGCAGCGTGTAGCTCTGCGCGGGATTGGCACTCGACGGGAACTTCCAGGCATGCGGATAACGGGGCAGGACATGCGCGGCGTCCCGCGCGGCGATGTAGGCCGGGTCGGTCGCCACCGAGTCGCGCGGCTTCGTCTTCGTGGCATCGCCGCCATGGCAATCGGTGCAACCCAGGATGACCGCCGGGTTCACATGCATCGACGCATTGTCGGTGGCCGTATGGCAGCTGGCGCACCCCTCCGACTTGCGGCGGACTTCGGCCGCGGTCTGCCTTTCGGGCGCGGGCGGATGCATCGTGTAGGTTCGCACCACCGGCTTTTCGTCGGTGCTGGCGAACGTCGACACGGCGATGCCGGCCAGGACCAACGCCGCGATGGCGCCGACCACCCGGCGGAAGCTGCGGCTCGTGGACCCGAACGGGGTCCGCCTGGATGCCGGCCATTGGGGCATGGGCTTGGTCATCAAAAGGTCAGCACCAGGTTGGCCAGGATCGAATACGGCGTGGTGCCGCCGTTCGCCTGGTAGAGCTGCTTGAACCCCGTGCCGGGAACCAGCGCGGCCGCCGACACATTGAGCACGATGTTCTGGATGAACAGCGGACGATACTGGACGGCGACGGAAATGTCGGTGCCCAGATCGCGGTCGATGTCGCCCTGGTTGCGCAACACGGACAGTGACGACGTGTTGTTGAACCACAGCTGGTTCAGGTTGGCGATGGCGCGCCAGCGCGGCGTGATGTCAACGTCGGCGCCGATCCCCACGAGCACGAGGCCCGGGTTCGCGAAATTCGACTGGCCCTGGTCCTTCGACGAGCGCAGCGCCGGCAGCACGGCGTTGCGGCCGGACAGCGCGACCCCTCCCCCGCCGATCAGCGGCACCGCCTGCCTTATCCAGAAGCTCGTGTCCGCGCCGGCGAACTGCGGATTCTCGAGGATGGCGTCGAAGCCGTTCTCCTTGCCGTCGTACGGATCCTTGTCGCCGCTCGAATAGAGCGCGCTGCCGCGCACGCGCACCCAGTCGAAATCGCGCGACACCTCGGCCGCGGCGAAGAAAGCGTTGATGCTGGCCGACCTCTGCGCTATCGGGTTGTGGTCGTCGTGGCCGGTCGCGAAGTAGACGGACCCCGTCGTGTTCCAGCGGCCGAAGTGTCCGTCGCCGCTCGCGCCGAGATAGAGGACGTCGTAGCTTCGCGGCCGCGCGTCGCCCAGCACCGCGGGGCGCACCTGGAAGCCGTTGTTGTCCAGGAATCGGGCCTTCGTTTCGCGATTGACGTTGTAGACGACCGTGCCCTGCAGCGTGAAGCCGGGGATCATGAAATCCTGCCGGTACAGGTTGGCCATGAACACGTCGTCGTCGCGCGGGCGCTTGAAGATGTCGTTCAGGCCGCTGTTCGTGTCCTTTTCGAGCCGGCGGAACCAGCCGATGTTGTACTGCCACTGGTTGTTGTCGCGGGTGCCGAAAAGCCGGATGCCGAGCGGCTGATCCTGAAACAGGAAGCCGCGGAAATCGGAAATGAACGGCTGGATCCCGACGCGGACGTCGTCGAAGTCGTAGCGGTCGGAGACCACCCGGTACTCGTAGTCCATGAACGCTTCCTGGATACCCACGAAGCTGTCGTTGCGGGAGATTCCGGTGCGCGGATCGACGTTGAGCGCGCGGACCTCCCGCACCCTCGTGTAGTTGTAATTGACCACCGGCACCAGCCGGAACTCGAACTCGGGCGGCTTGAACGTCGTGTCGCCCTTGAGATAGGACAGGCTGACAATCAGGTTCTGGTTGAACGTGGACTGCCTGCCCTGGCCGAACTGGTCATCCGACTGCGGCCGCTGCGTCGATTGCGCGCCGATTGGCGTGGGCAGGCGCCGTGCTTCGTACACGGTGTCGGAGATGACCGAGAGGTTGAAGAACCAGTCATCGCCGTGAATCGGGCGGTCGCCCTTGAGCTCGTTGGGATTGTACGGGTCGTACCAGCGCTGATTCACCAGCTTGAGCTGATCGACCAGCCGCCAGCGATCGGGAATCGGCACCGTCTCGCGCGGCAGCAGCGGCGACGGCGGCGGCACCTGCTTCGGATCGATCACCGGGATCACCGGCTCGAGCGGCTTGCCCATCGGGCGCTGCTGCAGGATCCTGTCGTCGGGCAGGACCACCGGCGCGTCGGCCGCCGCAGGAGCCGCCGACTTTGCGGGTGCGGGCGGCTCCTGCGCCACCGCGACGCACGACCACGCCAGCAGTCCCGCCGCAAGCCGCGCCGCCTTCCATCCGAGCCGCGTCGACTCAGATGCCGGAACAGACATGCTGATCGCTGCTGTCGTTGAACGGCGATTGCGGACAGTTCACGTAGCGCAGGCGCGTTCCCTCGCCCTTCGGCACGATGTTGTCGGCACGTTCGCTCGCCGGCGCATTGGCGATGCCGCTGCCGAGCAGCCGGCCGGCGTTGGCGAGACCCAGGAAAGCAACCATGTCGTCCTGATCGATCCCGTCGCCCGACACACCGATCGCCCCTACCAGCAGCGTTCCGCGATAGATCGGGACGCTGCCGGGGAAGACCTGGATGCCGTTCGCGATGCGCGACGAATCGGCGCAGGTGGGCGTGACGATGCCGTTCAGCAGCGATGCGAAGATCGCATTGGCGACCAGGTCGAGTTGCAGGCCGTCGTTGAAGATGCTCCATTCCCCGGTGGGCACCGACAGCGGGCCGTTGGCCGTGCCGGTGATGCCGTCGGGAAAGAAGGGCCGCGCCAGGTTGCCCTGCGCGCGATTGCTGTAGGCCACGCCATTGGCGAGCGCCGAAGGATCGCCGAGGAACCGGCGCATCGCCGCGGTGTAAGACCCGATGGACACCGACGACTTGAGGGGATACACGGCAGGCGGCAGCGAATCGAGCACCGCGCCGGCATCGCGGCTGGAAAAGAACGCCGCTGTCCTCGCCTTCTGCAATGCGACGTCGATGCCGAACACCGGGGCATCCGGCGTCCGGATCAGGCCCAGCGCCACTCCCCGCGTATCGACGACGGTGATCGTCACCTGCGCCGGCGAACCGCCCGGCTGCCTGATCTGGGCGCGGGCGCGATTCGCCACGTCGATGGCGCTTTTGAGGATCTGGGTGACGTCGGCCTGGGTCAGCAGGCCGTCGGTCCCGGGTTTCGGCGGATAGCGGTTCACGTTGTCCCGATCGACCAACACGAACGCGTTGAGGCCGGCGAATGCGGGGTTGGTGTCGGGGCGTATCCCCGACGACGGCGTACCGAATTCGACGCCCCGGACAATTGCGGTGCCGGCGTAGTAGCCGTCGACAGGGAGGAGCGCGCCGACGGTGCCGTCGATCGCCGCAAACCCGGGCGCGTTCCCCGGAATGCTGATCGTGCCTTCGTCGTCGGTGAAGCGCAGCGAGCGGCCGTCGGCCGTGATGTGATCGGCGCGGCGGTCGGTCGGGGTTTCGAAGCCGCGGGTGCCGGCGACCGCGATCAGCTCGTTGACGTTGGAGTCGGCGTCGAGGATGTCGAGGTCGAGCGAATACAGGCCCGTGGCCATGACGCCGACACCGCCGACGACGGCTCCGTTCTTGTACAACGGCAGCCCGCCCGGCTCGGCGGCAAGCCCGAGCGGCGCCGGCTTCGGCCCCACGGTTCCGTCGCTCGGGTGGCGGATGACATCGGAGCAGGTCAGCTGGCTGTACTGGACGCCGAACAGCGGTCCGCCAGGCTGCTTGTTCTCCCCCGGGTTGAAGTGATCCTGGATGATCTGGCTGGCGGTACGCGTCGTGAACCCGTTCCCCGCCGAGGACAGGTAGGCGCCGGTGATGGCCATGGAAATGGCGCCCAGTCCCGGGTTGAAGATCGGGTAGCCTTCGAGTCCGCCCTGCGCGCCCGTCTCCGACGAAATCCTGAACGGTGTCGCACCGTTCATCCGGAACACCCCGAGGACATTGCCAACGCGGTCGACGACGGCGATGGTCGCCTGCGCGTTCTGCGCCTGGGCCTCGGCCACGGCCTGCGCGATGACCGTCTCTACGTCGGCGACGGTCAACTGCTGAAGATTCGGGGGCGTCGTGCCCGAACCTGCTCCGCCGCCTCCACCTCCGCCGCAAGCCGCCAACGCCAGCAGCCAAAACAGTGCCGCCAGGCGCGCAAACGCGGTCACGGCCGTGTTTCCGCAGCAACCGGCTCCGGACCATTGCGGGAGCCGGCGCCGGCGTGATCGAAGCGTGCCTCGGGCATCCGCGTTGCCGCGCTATGAACGGGAGCTACGGTCACGGCGCTTGCCTCCCCCCGCGGTTCGCTGCTGTCTCTGCGCACGTCATGCCGCGAGATGCAGGCACGCTTTCGGAACCAGTCGAGGCTGACCGAACTCACCTTGAAGCTCGCCGGCACCAGCGCACGCCTGCGCTGTATCGTCCATCGCGATACCGGTCGATGGTCCGGGCGGATCTGTGTCTATTCGCCGGTGGCGACAACTAAATTGCCGAAATCCATGTTTGCATAGAACTCCTGCATGGTCAACAACGCCTCCTCGATCGGAGCGAGATCCTCCGCCAGCGTTCGACCCATTCGTTGTCCTTAATCGGGCCGTCTGAGGTAGGCTCGCGCCATGACCAACGCGACATGCCACCGCCGCTCGCGCAACCTGCCCGAGGTGCCCGAGGTCGACGTGGTGATCGAAGTTCCGCGCGGGAGCTTCCTGAAACGCGGATCCACCGGCCGCATCGACTTCATTTCGCCGCTGCCGTGCCCGTTCAATTACGGCTCGGTGCCCGCCTATGTGGGACTCGAGGGCGATCTGCTGGATGCATTGGTGCTCGGGCCGCGCCTGCCGCTCGGCAACCGGATACGGGTCAAGGCCTGGGGCGCCGTGATCCTGACCGACCGCGGCATGACGGACGACAAGCTGGTCTGCAGCGACCGCCCGCTCGACGCGGACGAGCGGCGCCGGGTACTCCGCTTCTTCCAATTCTATGCCTGGTGCAAAGGACTGCTGAACGTCTGGCGGCGCCGGTCGGGACGCAACGCCTGTGACGGCTGGTGCGACGCGGGTCAGGCGATCGCGCGCGCCCGACCGCGCGACGATTCGTGGCGTGGCCCGCCGGTCAGGTTTTGATCCGAGGGCATCGCAGCGGGCCGGACCGCGGAAATTTCCGCTCGGTGCCCGCCTCGCTCCGGTGTTTACTTGGCCGGCGCCGTGCAGTCGCCGACGCGCTTGCCCGACACCGCCATGTTCATCGTGTCGTTCGTTCTCGTCATCGTCATGCGCATCTGGCCTTCGTACACGTTGGTGCCGAACGTCAGATCGCCGACGATGATGGATGGTTCGCGGCCGGTGCATTCCATCTTGTACGTGAACTTGTTCCCGGTGCGCTTGCTCTCCAGCATGCGGCAATTCTCCTGCCTGGGCACGATGTCGTCGTCCTTGGCATTCTTGCCGACGCAGAAACGATGAACCTGCGCCGGCATCGCCATCGGCATGCCGGGCATATCCATCTTGGTCGAGTATTCCCAAAGGTTGTCCTTGCCCTGCGCGGCAACCGGTAATGCGGTGGCGATCGCGAAGATCAGGACGATGCCGGCGCTGGCGCCGGCGATGGAACCGTAATGCGCGTGCATATCGTGTCTCCCTCCAAGTGCCGGTTTGCCGGGCCGGCCGATTCGGGAACGGACGGCGCTGGGGAAAATTGTACCGTGCCGGCGTGATCGCGACCAGTCGCCGCCACATCGACGGCGAGCCGCGCGCGTCCCGGCGCACCGGCACGCGCCGGCATCGATCGTACCGGCGAGCGGGTTCGGCTCAGGCTGCCTTGACGAACGCCTTCAATTCCTTCGCCATCCGCGCGCGCGACGGCTGGTGGATGTACATCATGTGCCCGGCCTCGAAATAGCTGACGGCGACGTTCTTGCGCAGGCTCTCGCGCAACCCGAGATGGCTCAGCGTGTAGTCGCCGGCGGCATGCGGCGTGCCGAGGTCGTAGTAGCCGCTCGCGACGTACACGCGCATGTGCGGATTCGCGTGCATCGCGCGCCGCAGGCTTTCGCCCACATTGGCGTACTTGTTCGCGAAGTCCTTCCATGCCCACTTGTCCCAGATCGGCGCGTGCACCACGTACGGCGCATCGCTGTCGAACTTGAGCCTGTCGCGAAGCACGCGGTTGATGCCGGCTGCGTACGCTCCGATCAGGTTGGTCATGGCCGGATCGTCCTCGGGCTTTTCGCCGGCATCGTCGCGATCCAGCCCGAGAAAGCGGGAGTCCAGACGGCCCACGGTCCGGCCACGGTCGCGCAGCAGCTCCTTGAAGAAGCGCCATTCGTTCGGGCGCAGGTCGCAGCGCAGCACGAACTCGGTGGACAGGCCCGAGTAGCGCGCCACCTGGCGCGCAATGTGCCCGCGTTTGGCCGCGGGGAGCCGCGAGCCCTGCATAAGCGCCGCGCTGTATTCGTCGTACGCGAACGCCTCGGCCGCCGCGATCACGTCGCGCAGCGGTCTTTTCTGCAGCTCGGGCGCGAGCGCCTTGTGATACCAGGCGGTCGCCGCATAGGTGGGCAGGAACAGCGGATAGGGCAATTCGTTGCCATGGTCGAAGCAAAGCGTCTGCAGGTCGACGGCGAGCGAGACCAGCATGACGCCGTTGAGATAGATGTCGTGCTTTTCCTGCAGGTGCAGCGACAGCCCCGCCGCGCGGGTGGTGCCGTAGCTCTCGCCGATCAGATACTTCGGGCTGCCCCAGCGGCCGTAACGCGCGAGATAGAGGCGGATGAACTCGCCCACGGCATCGAGGTCGCGCTGGTACTCGTGAAACTCGGCCACCTTCTCGCCTTCGGCCATGCGCGAGTGGCCCGTGCCGACGGGATCGATGAACACCAGGTCGCTGTCGGTCAGCAGCGTGTGCTCGTTGTCGACGAGCGCGTACGGCGGGGGCGGCGCGTTGCCCAACTCGTCGGTGGCCACGCGGTGGGGCCCGAGAATGCCCGAGGTGCAGCCACACGCTGCTCGAACCGGGGCCACCGTTGAAACTGAAGGTTACTGGCCGCTGTTCGGGTTTCTTTGCGCCTTTGAGTGTGTACGCGGTGAAAAAGAGCGTGGCGCGCGGCTTGTCCCCTTGCCGCTTGCCGTCCTTGTCGTCGTCCCTGTCGTCGTAATCACGCAGCACCACCGTGCCGCAGGTTGCAGTGTACTCGAGGACCTTCCTGCCTACGGCGAGTCTGTGCTCCGTGACGACGATGCGCTCCTGCGGTTCCTTCGGCGCATTCGGTGCGGGAGCGGCTTCCTTGTTCTCGGTCATGGCAGGCGCCTTTCCTGCGTTGCGTTGGGGAGACAATTGCGGCAGGTCGCGGCGTCGGTCTGACGAACCGTAAAAGGCCCGCCGGCCACGAGGCCGCAACGATAAGCTCTGTTGCCCTGTCGTGTAAAGTTCGGGGCACGCCTGATGACGGCACCATGGGACCTCCTCCCGGACCTCCGATGAACGACCTGCCGGACCACGTTCGCCGCAATCGCGCGGCTTGGGACAGGTGGGCGAGCGAATACGCCGCCGCGGGCGAGCGCAACTGGTCCCGGGATCACCCGGCCTGGGGCATATGGGACGTCCCGGAATCCGATCTCCGGTTGCTGCCCGACGATCTTGCCGGGAAGGACGCGATCGAGCTCGGTTGCGGCACGGCGTATGTCTCTTCCTGGATGGCACGGCGCGGCGCGCGCGTCGTCGGCATCGACAACTCCGCAGTGCAACTCGCCACGGCGCGGCGCCTGCAAGTCGAGTACGGACTCGACTTCCCGCTCCTGCACGGAAATGCCGAGGCCGTGCCGTATCCGGCTGCGTCGTTCGACTTCGCGATCTCGGAGTACGGCGCCTGCCTGTGGGCCGACCCGCAGCGCTGGGTGCCCGAAGCCGCCCGCCTGTTGCGTCCCGGAGGCCGCCTCGTCTTTCTCGTCAACTCGTTCCTGATGGCGCTGTGCACGCCGGACGAGGACGGTGTCGCGGCCACCGACCGGCTGCGGCGCCCGGCCTTCGGTCTCAACCGCCTCGAGCTTCCGGGCGATTCCGGCGTCGAATTCCATCGTTCGCATGGCGACTGGATACGGCTGCTGCGCCGGGCGAACTTCGAGATCGAGGATCTGCTCGAGGTGCGGCCGCCCGCGGATGCGATGACCCGCTACCCGTTCGTCACGGTCCACTGGGCAAGGCAATGGCCGTCGGAGGAGGTGTGGAAAGTGCGCAAGCGCTAGCGATGTGCGTGTCCCCACGGCGCGGGACGACGCGGTGGTTCGTGATTGAGGACGTCGATCCGATCGAGTGTTGCGGCCCTCCGCCCGTCCGCCGCATCGGGTACGCCGATCCAGCGGACACGGACGTAGCCTTGCCGATCGATCAGGAACTCGACGTGAGCGGGCGCGTCGTCGACCGGTCCGGCGCTTTGGCGCGCAAACATTGTGTACACCGTGGCCACGTTCGCGCCGGCGCTCGCGAGGATCGACTTGCCGTATTCCGGTATCCCGGCGTCCACGACGATCGTTGACGGCGCGAGCTGCACCGCGATGACACGCGCGCCCGCCGCGGCGTAGGCACGCTCATTGATCGCGAGCTCGCGCAGGCGCGGCAACGACTGCGGCAGTGTGTACAGCACAAGCAAAGCAACGCGGTTTCCGCGCAGTTGCCGCAACGATTCCTGCGGCCGCCCGGAGAATTCGAACGTGAAGTCCGGCGCGACAATCGGCGCCTGGTGTTGCATCCGATCCGTCATCGCCAGCGCATCCTGTGCCGCGGATTGCGCGTCGAGGAATCGGATCAGATCCCAGATCTCCGTGTCGCGGATTCGCGGCGCGAATCCCGGCATCGGCGTATCGGGGATGCCGTGCGCGATCCACCAGAAGAGGTCTCCTTCCCGACGATTCGGCACCCGTTCGTTCAGATTCACCAGCTTGCCGGGCACCAGGCCGAGGGCTCGGCCGTCGCCACGGCCGTCGCGACCGTGACAGACGCCGCAGTGCGCGGCGTAGCGTGCGGCACCGTTGGCAATCGCATCGACGGTGTAGCCGGTCGGTGATATCCAATATGTGGTCGGATGCGCGGGAACGGCGAGCAGCCACGTGACAATCCCGACGGAAACTACGATGCCTGCGAGCGCGGCCGTCTCGAGGCGCGGCGGTCGAGCGAACGCTGCTTTGAGTGCGATGGCGGCGGCGATGCACGCGCCCATGCCAAGAGCCGCGACGACCATCGGAATCCAGGCCGACTGTTCCAATGACTGCGCGCTCAATGTTCGACCGAATGGCCAGATGGGAGGCTGATGCGCAGCGGGGATCGTGACGCCCAGCACGCCGACAATGCTCACCACCCCGATTCCCGCCGCGATTTCCAGCAGCACATTGCGCCGGATCAAGGTCAGTGCTCGACGATCGCGACCTGCCAGCCGAGGCGTCAGGATTCCGCGGTTCACCATCGCAACGGCCAGCATCGAAACGAACAGCGCGAGCTTCGCGAGCAGCAGGCGACCGTAATCGGTGCCGACGAGCGCCGGCACGTCGCCGACCCGATACCACGCGTTAACGAGGCCGCTTGCCGCCAGCACGCAAACGCAGAGCACGCCCAACGTCGAGAAGCGTTGCGCCGCGTACGCCGCCACGTCCTCCGCCTGCGTACGGGCGAGCATGGCGACGAATCCAGGCAGCGCGCCCAACCACGCGCCAGCAGCGAGCAGGTGCACGACATCGGCAATGATCTCGACGTCGCCATCGGGCCCGTGTCCCCCGGCGGCGTGCCCCGCCCACGCCAGCGTGGCGAGGTAGACGCCGGCGACGCCGGCGGCACCGATCGATAGACGCAAACGGCGCGGTTCGCGAACCGATCGCCCCATCGCCAGCAGCAGCCCCCACAACACGATGACGAGCCCCAAGCGCAGCGTCCAGACACGGCCAAACGCCGTCTTGCCAAGCACGAGACCGACCGCATCGGGTGCGATCGCCTGCGCGATGGGCGAGCCGCTCATGGCGGCGGCCTCGGCGGCAAGCCACGCGGCGCCGGATGCGAAGCTCGCAATGACACTCCACCGCAGGAGCGCGGAAAGCCGGCCTTCGATGTCGATGCCGACGCCGTTTCCGGTACCGGCACGACGCGCATCGCGCCACGCGGGCATGGCCACGACGAGCACGAGCACGAGTTCGCCGAACAGCACGAGGGTGGACGCGTAATGCACCGTCCGCGCCGCGACCAGGAACTCGTTCATGGCTTCCGGCGCACCGCCGATCGTGCGGTGCGCCTACGGCGCGACATCGAACGTGAAGTGACCTTCGCTGACGTGGGTGTCGACCGACACCACCCGCCAGCTGACGCGGTATCGCCCCGGCGCGAGCTTCGGCAGCGACACCACGACCAGCGTCGCGTCGACGCGATCGACCGCGGCATTGCCGCTGTCGACCTGCTTGCCATTGTGATCAAGCACGCGAATCCGGCTGAAGGCAGGCTCGAGACGCTGGGTGAACCACAGCTTGACTTGCGGCGGCGACGTTTGGACGACGCTGCCGGCTGCAGGCTGCGCACGGTCGAGGACCCCGTGCGCAAGGGCAACGGACGCCATCGCCGCCACGGTCAGGGCGGTCAACGCCGAAACCAACCGTCGCTTCATCGCGCGATTTTCTTGGATCCGGAGGAAACCACGAGCACGGCGGCCTGCACGATGGCCATCGAGCTTAGGTCGATCAACGCGCCGTTCCGCCTGGACATGGCAAGGCACTCTCGCGTCCGGGCGATCGAGCCATCCCACGACTCACCGTCGCGGATCGATCGGCCCGCCGGACAGAAGGGCGCTCGACACCGCGGATTATAGCTCGGGCCGGAACGCGGTATGATTTCCGGGCGCCTTCACGATGCGATTTCGCATGGCGACGATTTTGGACCACGGAGGATAAGGCAATGTTCGAACCTGTCACGATACCCTTCGGCGCGAAGATGCTGTTCAACACCGTCAAGCTGAAACCCGGTGCGTCCATGGACGACGTCGAGCTCGCGCTGGGCGAGATGTGCAACGTGGTCAAGGACACCTACGGCGGCGACAAGGGCGGGTTCATCGCCGGGCAGGTGTTCAAGTTCTCCGGCTTCGTCTCGGACGAGGGCTCGCTCGCCGAGTCGCGTACGGCGGACGCGCACATCGCGATCGTCACCTACTGGCGCTCGTTCGAAGAACACGAGAAGTCGCACGCGGATTCGGTGTTCCAGGCGAAGTTCAACGCGCTCGCGGCGATGTGCACGGAGAGCAAGGAGCTCGGCTACGACCTGCTGTGGCAGGGCGCGCCGGAGTAGCCGGCGCTCGCGCACGCCGTTGCCACCGCGCGCCGGCTGCGTAAACCGGCCTACGCAAATCGGCGCCGGTTGACCGCATAATAGAGCACGGGGATCACGACCAGCGTCAGCAGCGTCGACACCAGGATGCCGAACACCAGCGCGATGGCCAGACCGTTGAAGATCGGGTCGTCCAGGATGAAGAACGCGCCCAGCATCGCCGCGAGGCCGGTGAGCGCGATCGGCTTCGCGCGGGCGGCGGCGGCGTCGACGATCGCCTGCGCGAACGGCACGCGTTTCGCGATCTGGAGGTTGACGAAGTCGACCAGCAGGATCGAGTTGCGCACGATGATGCCCGCGAGCGCGATCATCCCGATCATCGAAGTCGCCGTGAACGGCGCGCCGAGCAGCGCGTGGCCGGGCATCACGCCGATGATCGTCAGCGGGATCGGCGCCATGATGACGAGCGGCGTCACGTACGAGCCGAACTGGGCGACCACCAGCAGATAGATCAGCAGCAGGCCGACGCCGTACGCTATCCCCATGTCACGGAACGTCTCGTAGGTCACCTGCCACTCGCCGTCCCACTTCAGCGCATAGCCGCGGTACGGATCCGACGGTTGCGTGATGTAGTGTTCGGTGAGCGTTCCGCCGTTGGGAACCGCCAGATCGAAGACGCGTTCGCGCGCGCCGAACATCCCGTACAGCGGACTGTCGGTCGTGCCCGCCATGTCGGCGACGACGTAGGTCACCGGCAGCAGGTCCTTGTGGTGGATCGTCTTTTCCCTCAGCACCGGCTGCACCTGCGTCACCTCGGACACCGGTACGCCCGCGCCGCCGTCCGAGCGCACCGTCATCGCGAGCAGCGTGTCGAGCCGGCCCTGCTGCTCGGGCGGGATCGTGAGCCGCACCGGAACGCCGTATTTCGCCTGGCCGTCGCGCAGCGCCGTCACGTCGTCGCCGGCGAGCCCGACACGCAACGCCGCGACGACGTCGGCGACGCTCACGCCGGCGAGCGCGGCCTTGCGCTGGTCGACGCGCACCAGCGCGCGCGGCGCGTTGTCCTCGATCGAGTCGTCGATCCCGATCACTCCCTCCGTCTTGCCGAGCGCCCCGCGCACGCCCTTGGCGAGCGCATGCCGCCCCGCCTCGTCCGGACCGTAGATCTCGGCGACGATCGGCGAGAGCACCGGCGGCCCCGGCGGCACCTCGACGACCTTGACCTTCGCTTTGTGCTTCGCGCCGATCGCTTCGAGCGCCGGCCGCACGGCGCCCGCAATCTCGTGGCTCTTCCGCGCACGGTGCTTGCGGTCGACGAGGTTGACCTGCAGGTCGCCCTGTTCCGGCATCTGGCGCAACTCGTACTGGCGGACGAGGCCGTTGAAATTGATCGGGGACGCAGTGCCCGCATACGCCTGATAGTCGGTCACCTCGTCGACGGTTGCGAGATGCGTGCCGAGATCCGCCAGCGCCGCTGCCGTCGCCTCGACCGGGGAGCCTGCCGGCATGTCGACGATGACCTGGAATTCGCTCTTGTTGTCGAACGGCAACATCTTCAGCACGACGAGCTGCACGAGCGCGAGCGACACCGACGCCAGGATCGCGACGACGATGCCGATGCCGAGCCACTTCCGCCGCCATCCGCCGCGCTCGGCATTCACGAATGGCGTGAGCAGGCGTGCGAAGGCGGAAGCAAGCCCGCGATCGAGGCGGCTCTCCGCGTGGATGGCATCTGCGTTCCGTGGCGTCAATCTGAGCGCCAGCCAGGGCGTGATCACAAAGGCGACGGCGAGCGATATCACCATGCCCATGCTTGCGTTGATCGGGATCGGGCTCATGTACGGACCCATCAATCCGGTCACGAACGCCATCGGCAACAGCGCCGCGATCACCGTGAACGTGGCGAGGATCGTCGGGCCGCCCACTTCGTCGACCGCGCGCGGAATCAGCTCCGCGAGCGGCGCGCCGGGTTCGAGCGCACGGTGCCGGTGAATGTTCTCCACGACGACGATCGCGTCGTCGACCAGTATGCCGATCGAGAAGATCAGCGCGAACAGGCTCACGCGATTCAGCGTGAACCCCCAGGCCCACGACGCGAACAGCGTGGCCGCGAGCGTCAGCAGCACCGCGACGCCGACGATCACCGCCTCGCGCCGACCCAGCGTGATCAGCACCAGGGCGACGACGGAGGCCGTCGCGAACAGCAGCTTCGAGATGAGGAGCTTCGCCTTGTCGTCGGCGGTGCGGCCGTAATCGCGCGTGACGCTCGCCTCGACGCCCGCGGGGATCACCGTGTTGCGGAGCTGGGCCAGGCGCTGCTCGACGCGCTGCGCGACGACCACGGCGTTCTCTCCGGCCTTCTTCGTCACCTGGATCGTGACCGCGGGCCATGTGCGACCGACGTCCGGCACGTCCACGCCATGGCCGACGCCAGCCTTCCCGATGCCGTGCCACGCGTAGTGCGCGGGCGGGGGCGGGCCGTCCGCGACCCGGGCGACGTCGCCGAGATACACCGGCTGCCCTTCCTGCACGCCGACGACGAGCTCGCGCACCGCTTTCGCAGTCTGCAGGAACTCGCCCGTCTCGACGTAGACCGTCTCGTTGCCGCGCACAATCGTGCCGGCCGGCAGCGCGGTGTTCGCCGCGACCAGCGCCCGTTTCAGATCCGCCGCCGCGAGCCCGTGCGCGTTGAGCTTCGCCGGGTCGAGCAGCACCTGGACGACCCGGCCGGGACCGCCGATCGTCGTCACCTCGCGCGTGCCCGGCACGCGCTTCAACTCGACCTCGACCGCGTGAGCGACCTGCTCGAGCTCGTAGGCGCCGCGGACGGGATCCCGGGTCCACAGCGTCAGGGCGACGATGGGAACGTCGTCGATGCCCTTCGGCCGGACCAGCGGATCGCCGACGTTGAGTTCGGGCGGCAGCCAGTCGCGGTGCGAGAGGATCGTGTCGTGCAGCCGGACGATGGCCTCCGTGCGCGGCACCCCCACCTTGTACTGGACCGTGATCAGCGCCTGGCCCGGCCGCGACACCGACCAGACGTGCTCGAGGCCGGGGATCTGCGAGAGGACCTGTTCGGCGGGAATCGCGACAAGCGTCTCCACGTCCTTCGCCGACGCGCCCGGGAACGCGACGAACACGTTGGCCATCGTCACGTCGATCTGCGGCTCCTCCTCGCGCGGCGTCACGACGACGGCGAAAACACCCGCCATCACCAGCACGATCGCGATCAGCGGCGTGAGCTGCGACGAGAGGAAGAAGCGGGCGATGCGACCGGAAACGCCCAGCCCAGACGGTTCGGTCATCCTGCTCCCGTCACTTCCTGAGCTTGGTGATGCCGAGCGCGCTCATCACGTACTTCTCGTAGAACGGCTCGGATGTCCCCTTCTTCATCTTGCGGATGAAGTACTTCTCGAACGCGATCTTGGCGAGGTGCACCCACTTGCCTTCCGAGAACCAGTTGACGTTGCGCGGCGGGATCTGCGGCAGCGCCACGAACGCAATCCCGGTGTCGCCCATGTCGGCGAGACAAATGGCATTCCAGGTCGCCTTCTCGGACGGCTGCCTGCCGTCGAGCTCGGCGCGGATGTTGTGCGCGGTCGCGGTGACCATCGATTCGATCATGTACCCGGTCTTCGGCGCCCCGGTCGGGACCGGCGTGGCCTCGACCGGCGGAATGGCCACGCAGACGCCGACCGCGTAGATGTTCCTGTACTTCGGGTTGCGCTGGTTCGCGTCGATCGCGATCATGCCCCGCGGGTTGGTGAGTCCCTCGATGCCGAACACCGCGTCGATGCCCTTGAACGCGGGCAGCATCATCGAGTACCTGAACGGCAGCACGTGCTCCTTCTTCGGCTTGCCGTCCTCGTCGTGCTCGGTCACGTACATCCGTTCCGCTTCGACCTTCGTCACCCTGGCGTTGCAGATCCACTTGATGTGCTTGTCGCGCAGCGCCGATTCCAGCATGGTCTTCGAGTCACCGACGCCGCCGAGGCCGAGATGGCCGATGTACGGCTCCGCGGTGACGAGGGTCATCGGCACGCGGTCGCGGATCTTCCGCCGGCGCAGGTCCGTTTCCATGATGAACGCGAATTCATAGGCCGGGCCGAAGCACGACGCGCCCTGCACCGCGCCGACGACGATCGGGCCCGGGTCCTTGACGAACGCGTCCCAGGCCAGCGCCGCGCGCTCCGCGTGGTCGACGTTGCATACCGACTGCGTGTGGCCCTCCGGCCCGAGACCTTCGATCTCGTCGAAAGCGAGCTTGGGACCGGTCGCGATGATCAGGTAATCGTAATCGAGCGAGGTCCCGTCGCCGAGCTCGACGTGGTTCTTCTCGGGATGCACGCGCGCGGCACCCGCCGGATTGAATGCGATGCCCTTCCTCGCGAGATACGCTGCCGCCGGGAATTCGATCTGATTGCGCTTGCGCCAGTTGACGGCGACCCAGGGATTCGACGGCACGAAATGGAAATTCGGGCCGTTGCCGATCACGGTGACCTTGTCCTCCGGCCGCAGCTGCTCCTTCATCTCGTAGGCCATCGGCATGCCGCCCAGGCCGGCACCCAGTATGACAACGTGTGTCATGTTGCTTCCTCCGCGTGGTGCCGTCCGCACAAGCGGCGGCATTGGTTACTTCGTTGCCGCCGCCGCGGGCGACAACCCCGCCTGCACCGGGTTCTGCGCAATGCGCTCGCCCGCAGAGAGACCGGACAGGATCTCGACGAAGCCCTCACCCACTTCTTCGCCGGCACGGACCTGGCGCAGTTGCGCGCGCCCCTGGGCATCGACGACGTAGATCGCGGTGACCTCGCCGCGCCGGAGCACGGCGGTCGCCGGCACTGCCAGCGCACGCACGCCGCCCGTGACGAATCGCGCACGCGCAAACTGGCCCGGAAGCACACCTTCCGCCGCCGGCAAGTCGAGCCGGATGCGCGTCGTGTGCGTGCGCGCATCGGCGAGCGGGATGACGGTCACCTTCGTCGCGGTCACGCTCCTGCCGAGCGAGGCGATTTCCACGCGCACCGGCTCGGCCAGCTTCAGCCTTGGCAGCGCCTCCTGCGGCAGCGTCGCTGTCACGCGCAGGTCGCGCGGATCGAACACGGTGACCAGCGGCCGGCCGGGTTGCGCCATGTCGCCCATTTCGGCGAGCGTCGCGCCGACGACCCCGGCGTAGGGCGCGGTGATCGTGTTGAACGATTGCGCGGCGCTCGCCTGCCCGGCGTTCGCCTTCACCGCCGCGAACTGCGCCTGCGCCGCCTTGAAATCGGCTTCGGACTGGTCGACGGCCGCCTGGCTCACGAATTTCTGGGCGAGCAGGTCGACGTTGCGCTCATGCTTGCGCTTCGCGTTGGCGAGGTTCGCTTCCGCTTCGGCGACCTGCGACAGGCTCGCCGCCACCGCCTGGTCGGCGGTACGCGCATCGATGCGCGCGAGCACCTGTCCCGCACGGACAGTGTCGCCCGCCTTGACGTTCAATGCGACGATGCGACCGGCGACCTGCGCGCCCAGCGTCGTCTGCTTCACCGCCTCGACGACGCCTTCGGCCGCGAGGGTCTGCGCGAAATCGCGCACGACCACCTCGAGCGTGGGCCCGACATCGGGTGCGACCGGCGGTTTCTGTGCCTCCGACGGCGCCACCAGCGCGAGCGCGGCGGCCAGCACCAGCCACCTCGAGCCCCCGCCCCCGACGCCAACCAAGGCGGCGCGCCGAGGCGTTGCCGCCCTCACGCCGTCTTGCAGGTCTTGATGCCGAACGGCAGATAGGCCGGGCACCATCCCAGCGTGCCGGTCGCAAGCGGAACCAGCCCGATCAACCCCCACCAACGGCTGCTGCCTTCGAGCAGAAACACCAGGGAAAGCAGAGCCACCCCCACGACGATGCGCACGGACGCGATCGATGCCGCCGACGTTCTTTTCCACGTAAACCTCCAAATCGTGTCGATAGTGATCAATCTAACGCCGAACGGCGAATTTTTCTGTGATCTGCGTCACAGTTGCCCCCCGGCATGCGAGCCTGGCGCCGTCCGGCGCAGCGCCGGAAGTCCGACGCAATCCGCGCTACACCAGCCACTCCGGCCGCAGGATCATCGTTGCGCCCAGCGCCAGCATCACTGCTCCGCTCGCGAGCTTCAGCCAGCGACCGGCATGCTCCGTCAGCTTGCGGCTGGAAAGCGCCACGACGGCCGTGGCGACCATCAGAGTGTCGTCGGCCATGTAGGCCAGAATGTAAAGGCCGAGGTACGCGTAGTAGGCCGGGGGTCCAAGGTCGTGCTGGGTCAGTATGGCGGTGTACATCGCCGGCAAGCCGGCAGTGCACAGCAGCTCGACGAAATTCACCACCACCGCGAGCGCGGCGACCGCCAGCAACGACGGCATCACGGTATCGGCGTGCATGACGGCGCGCATGCGGGCGTAGATGCCGGGCTTGGCCGACGCCGGGATCGACAGGGAAGGACCCTGATGCGGCCGCAAGAAATCCTTGACGTTGATCGCGCCGATGATCAGCGCCGTGCCGCCAAGCGCGATGCGCAGGGCGCTCGACATGCCGACCAGCAGAAAAACGTTGAGCCAGGCCGCCATGAAGGCGTAATAGACCGCGCCGCTGACCAGCAGGAAGGTCCCCGCGATCAGCGCCATCCGCTTGCGGTCCTGCAGGTGCACCAGCATCGAGAGCAGGAAAAGCAGCACCCACATGGCGCAGGGATTGAAGCCGTCGAGCAGGCCGATGGCGACCGTGAACAGCGGCAATCCCAGGCGCGAGACGCTGAGCGTGCCAGCGAGACCCGTCTCGATCACCTCGACCGGTGCAGAACGCCGTTCGACCAGTGCCGCCAGCTCCGGTCCGCTTCGCTCCGGGCTCTCGAAGCCCACGATGACTCGCCCGTCGTAGACGAAGGTCGGCACGCCGGGTGGCCAGATCCCTGCACGCCGGGAGTGCCGCACCAGGTCGTCCAGCGCGGCATCCTCGCCGTCGATCGAGCGGTAGACAATGCGCAACCAGGGCCGCTCGCGGGAGAACGCCGGCAGGAATGCCTTGGCGTCGGCGCAGTGCGGACAGCCTTCACGCACGAATACTTCGAGCACCCCCGTCGAAGCGGGCGGTTGCGGCGGCACGCTCGCCGCCGCCCATGGCATCGCCAGCAGCAGAATGAACAGCGCCGTCCACCGCGACACCATGGACGTCAATGGGCGCCTCGCGGTGGTGGCGCAGCGATCGTCAGGCTCAGCCTCCCGGGCGCAGATGCCCGAACCGGCCTTCGAGCTGCTTCATGCCCCAACCGGCGAAGAGCAGGAACGCGATGAACGCAAGCGCGAACCAGCCCATAGGCAGCCCCGTCACGGACGGCAGCGTCATCTCGCCCTGCGCGTTCGCCTTGATCCAGTCGTCGATGCCCGGCGTCAGCTCGACGTACGCCATGACACCCGCGAGCATGCCGAGCGCGAACGCGATGCCGTCCTTGCGTCCCGTGGCGATCGCGGCGATGGACGTACCCGGACAGTAGCCGCCCACGATGAACCCGGTGCCGAACACCAGACCGCCCACGACCTGCGCGACAAG
Source organism: uncultured beta proteobacterium (assembly GCA_963708855.1). Taxonomy (GTDB): domain Bacteria; phylum Pseudomonadota; class Gammaproteobacteria; order Burkholderiales; family Casimicrobiaceae; genus CAIWHR01. The sequence goes on from CAVPUM010000034.1 coordinate 95,909, forward strand.
GCTTGTCGGCTCGACGTAGAGCTCGGCGAGATCGAGCATGCCGACCGCGGCCAGCACGGAAAGCCCGGTCATCGCGGTGACGATCGCGGTGAACATCACCTTCACGACGGCCATGTCGTAGAGATAGAAGACGGCGGTCAGCTTGCGCGCGCTGCCGAAGCCCGCGCGCTCGAGCGCGAAGCCGAAACCGGTGCCCAGCGCGAACGCAATGGCCAGATCGGCGGCAACGGTAAACTCGATCGAGGAGGAGAGGGGGAGCATCACAGCCATTCCTTCCGCACGAACCAGGCGAGGCCATAGGCGCTGGCGAACACCGCCAGCATGAACATCAGGCTGCCGACATTGAGAATCGAGCCGCCGGTCAACGCCTGTCCGCTGGTGCAGCCCTTGGCGATCTTCGCGCCGTAGGCGGCGACGAAGCCGCCGACGAATGCAAGCAGGAGCCTGCGCTCAACGGACACCTGCGGGCCACGCTCGACCATCCACTGCATCCGGTGGCCGAGGACCCCGGAGATGAGCGCGCCGACGAAAGCGCCGGCGGCGAGGAACAGCGTCCACGACAGCAGCGGCGAGCCGTCGTTGTAGTACTTCGCGAGCGCCGCGCTGGCTGCTGCATGCTCGGGCGCGACGATGTTTGCGAGCCACGCGTCCACCGCGCCGAAGGCGGCCGTGGCGCCGAGGCCACGGCCGGTGACGGCGTAGGTCGCGAGCAACACCAGGCCGAGCAGGATGCCGACGAGATAGGGATTCCAGTAGGGTTGCGGAACGCTCCGCGCTCGGGTGTCGCGCCCCGCGTGAAAACGGTCTCCGGCCAGGGTATGCGTCATATGCGATGATCCTCCGTTCGGAAGCCCGCCCGATCGCGCCCCACGATGGTGGGACGCACGGCAGTGCCCCTCATGCTTGCCACCTTACGCGCGCGACACGGCGCGAATGTAACCTGGGTCACACAACGCGCGGCCGGCACTGCCAATCCGGGCATTTGTTGATCTGCGCCAAAGTCATGGTCGAATCTACCCTTCTGCCAGCTTCGAGCCGACGTCGCACGGGCCGCGTTTCGCTCGGTCTCGCGCTCGTCCTGCTCGCGGCGTCTCTGGGCATCGCGCGCGCCGCTACTCCCACCGCGCCGCTCCTCGACGGCATGGGCCCGGACCGCGGGCCCGTGGCCAGCCGGATTCCGCTCGCGCAGCGCTATTTCCACCAGGGCATGGCGCTCACCTGGGGATTCAACCCGGCCGAGGCCGCGCGCTCGTTCGCCGCGGCCGCTGCAATCGATCCGAACTGCGCGCTCTGCTTCTGGGGCCTCGCCTGGACGTCGGGACCCAACATCAATGCCGACATGACGGCGGACGACGCGGTGCGGGTGCGCGACGCCCTGAGCCGCGCCCGCCCGCTCGCCATCCCGGCGCCGCGCCGCGACCGCGAGCTGATCGAAGCGCTGTCGGCGCGGCATCCGGTCACGGGTGACGCGGCCGCAGTCGACGAGGAGGCGTATGTCGACAGGATGCGCGCGCTGGCGCGCAAGTATCCGCGCGATGCGGACATCGCGACGTTCGCGGCGGAGGCGATATTGAACCTGCACCCCTACGACTGGTGGGCGCAGGACGGCGCGGCCCGTCCGTGGACGGCGGAAATCCGCATGCTGCTGACCCGGGCGCTGGCGATCGCGCCCGGGCATCCCGGCGCGAACCACTACTGGATCCACCTGATGGAGTCGTCCGCGCATCCGGGCGAGGCGCAGGCGAGCGCGGAGCGGCTGACGCGCCTCGTCCCGGGTTCCGGGCACCTCACGCACATGCCGGCCCACATCCACATGCGCACCGGTCGTTACGCCGCGGCGGTCGCGGCCAACGAGCGGGCGATAGCGGCGGACGAGCGCTACATTGCGCAGGTCGATGCGCAAGGCGCCTACCGCGTCGGCTACGTCGCCCACAACCGCCATTTCCTGTGGGCGGCCGCGGCGATGGACGGGCGCAGCGCCACTGCACTCGCCGCGGCGCGCGACGCCTTCCCTTCGGCCTGCGGCCCCGGACGCAGCGATCGCAGCACCGGGATCCTGCAGCACTATTACGTGTTGCCGCTATTCGCGCTGGTTCGCTTCGGACGCTGGCGCGAGATTCTCGAGGACACGCTCCCACCCGACGTCGACGAGCCGTATCCGCGCGCCATCTGGCACTATGCGCGCGGTACCGCCTACGCGAGGATGGGACGCATCGCCGAGGCCGGCCGCGAGCAGGAAGCGCTCGCGCGATTCGCCGCCGATCCGGCGCTGCAGCGAGCGCGCATCAAGAACATCAACGCGGCGGAGGCGCTCGTGCGCATCGCCGCGCTAACGCTTGCGGCCGACATCGCAACCGCCGAGAAGCGCACGGACGTCGCCGTCGAAAGACTCCTGGCAGCGACCTCCGTCGAGGACGCGCTCGCATACGACGAGCCGCATTTGTGGCTGGCGCCGACGCGGCATGCGCTGGGCGCCGCGCTGCTTGCCGCGGGGCGAGCTTCCGAGGCGGAGCGCGTCTATCGCGAAGACCTGCGGCACTACCCCGGGAACGGGTGGTCGCTCATCGGCCTCGCCGAGGCGCAGCGCCGTCAGGGAAATGCGGATGCGGCGCGCGAAACCGCGCACCGGTTCCGGATCGCGTGGCGCGACGCCGACGTCACGTTGCCGGGCTCGCGCTTCTAGGTCTGCTCGGTCCACTTCCAACCCGTTGCGGACAGTCGAGCCTCTCCGAAGCAGACGATCCGCGATTCGCTTGCGGGGACGTCGCGGCGCGGCGCGTTCACGGGCGCGACCGCCCGGCTGCGGCATGACGAACAATGACAGAAGCCCGCTGCGACCGGTTCGCCGGTGACGGTAAGCTCGACCGCACCACAGAAACAACTTCCCTGATTGCCGCACGGACGTCCGCTCGTGGCGGATCTACGGATAGGTGATCGAGGACGATCGGCATGCGTCATCCGGCCGCTTTGCCCCGGACCGCCCATGCCCGCGCCACGAGCGGGATCGATCCGTCGGATCGGGAAGGCAAGCGCTTGCGAATTCGGTCTCTCAGGCGATCGCGCGACGCCTCGTCCAGGGACATGGCGTAAGCGGGGGCGGGCCCCTGTCCGCCCAGGAAAGGCGCCCAGTAGTCGTCGAAGTCGCGGAAGCGGGTGGGAACATCGATCGGAACGACTTCGACCGCCACGAGATTGGCTTCGCGAAATGCGCGCTCCAGCGCGACCGGCTGGCACAGGGGAAAGCGGACGCCCTCGTCGAGGTCGCGCACTTTGGGGTCGAGCTCGACGGCGGCGTCCCAGAAGTGGCGCATGAGCTCCATCTTCCCGGCGTAGTCCCAAACATAGGCGGCAATCGTGCCGCCAGGACCCACGACACGCCGCATCTCGGCGAGACCCAGGGCCGTGTTCGGCACGAAATTGAGCACCAGGCCCGATACGACCACGTCCGCCTCGGCGGCCTGTAGCGGAATCTCCAGTGCACTTGCCTCGTGAAACGTCGCGCGGTTCCCGATCCGCGAACGGGCCGTGGCGAGGAACCCTGCCGACGGATCGATTGCGGCGAGCTTCGCCGGCCGGCATTGCTCGAGGATCGCCTGCGTCAGCGCGCCGGTTCCGCAGCCCACCTCGAGCCAGCGCAGCGACGGCGCGAGATCGAGCCAGGCGAGAAACGGGCCCGCAACGAGATGGCTCCAACGGCCCACGTATCGCTCGTAGGGGTCGCCGCTGTTCCATGCGTCGTCGGGTCGCGCAGCGCTCATGTGCCGGGGCCGGGGTCGGCGCTTGCCGGTGATTGACGGCTTCTGGCCCAGCCACCCGGAGATGATCTCGGCGCTGATGACGTCCTCATCGAGTTCGCCGGGCGGTCAGTCGAGGAACTTCCAAGTCGACGCACCGTCGAGCCGGCGGACGCGGACCGAGGCGATGGCGCCGGGCTCGAAGTTGCGCGCGTTGACGCCCATCCGGCTGCCCTCGTTCGGCCGCATGGGCGCCCAATGGGTGATGCATCCGCACGTGCCGCATCGCACGAACTTGAGCGATTTGTCGCCCCACGCATACTCGCGGGTTGCGCCGCGTGCGGCCTTGACCTCGACCTCCGAGGCCTTGTAATACGCCCAGAGAGTGCCGTAGCGCCGGCAGATGGAGCAGTTGCAGCTCGTCAGCCTGCGCGGCTTGCGCGCGACGTCGATGCGCACCGCTCCGCAATGGCAGGTCGCAGTCAGCATCGGGCGCACTCCACCGGGCCAGCGGCGGGCTCGTGCAGGATCCAGTTGAAACGTTTCATTGCGGCAGGCCTCCACTTTCAGAATGGTCGCGAGCCAGCTGATCTGATGGAGAACCGCGGCAAGCCCGAGAATCGCCGAAGCGGCCCAGGTCGTCGAGCCGGTGGTGATGCCCGCGGCGACGGCGATTGCCCCGGATAGTGCTCCTCGATGTCGCGAATGTCGTCGTCGGCATGCGCTATTTGATCCTGGCGCCCTTCTCGGCAAGCATGGCGCGAAGCACGGAGCGATGGCAGTGCGCTTCGTCCTCGCAGTAGCAACCCACCGAGAAATTGGCCTCGTGCGACAGGGCGGCGAGCACGTCGAGAATGCGGCTGTTTTCCGGCGTCGACATTTCCGCCCGATACTTCCTGGCAAATGCCGTCCGCTGGGCGGGGGTCCCCGCCCCTTGTCCAAGCTTCATGGTGGCAACGCTCGGCGCCAGGTTGGGGAACCATACGTCGTACCAGTTCCGCAAAGCGAACTCGGACCGTGGAACGCCCCTCGGCGGACGGCGAACCGTTCCGAGGCGAAGCCCCTCGTCGGGACTCCTTGCACTGCCCAGGCGAACGACTCGAATGGCCACGGCTCAGGCATCCTCTTGCTGACTGCGCCAATTGTACTAGGGCGGCTTCGTTCGCTTTCGACGGCCTGTTGAAACCGCTGATCCTGCGCACGAATTGCAGTGACGCCGCGCGGACCTCCTCGTCCGTCAACTGCGGCGCGAAATTGAAGAGCGTCCTGATGTTCCGACACATGTTCGTTGGCTCGCTTCAGAACGGGGTGGTGATCCGGTGCTCGTTTCGTTGCTGGGCGCCAAATCGGTCGACTATCCGTTGCGCTTGCGTTGGCGGTACGTTTCAGCGCACCTGACGACTTCGAGATTGGCCGGGAACTCGAGACAGAGCCGCATGTTCTGTGTGCCCTTCTCGGATCCGAAATTGAGATTGGTGTTGTTCTGGAACGGCACGCTGATCAGGTTGCCGACCGGGTTCTGCGCAAGCTTGGCGAGTTCCTCGGCGCTCATTTCGGCGTGGACCGACGAAATGACTGCGAAGGAAACTGCCAAGCAGGCAATGAAACCAGTGACGTTCATGGAGTTCGACGTTGCAAACTCCTGGAAGGACACGCTCACATGGGGTTCTGGACCGGAGGCTCCCTGGCAATGCCACACCATCATGCCGACGAATTACTTGGCCGGTGCGGCAGGCGCTTCCACCATCTCGATCTTGGCCTTGGCCTTGAGATCGTCCAGCAGCTTCTTCAGGTTCTGCTGCCCGAGTTGTTGGGCGAGTTGTGGTTTGACCTCTTCGAACGGCGGCGCCTCGATCGGCTTGGAGTCGTCCAGCCGGATGACGTGGTACCCGAACTGGGTCTTCACCGGGGTCTCGGTGATCTTGCCTTTCTCCAGCTTGCTTACGGCTGCGCCGAATTCCGGCACCATCCCGCTCGGATCGAACCAGCCCAGATCACCGCCATTGGCCTTGGAGCCGGGATCCTTCGACTTCTCCGCGGCCAGCTTCGCAAACGAGCCCGGATCTTTCTTGAGCCTGGCAATGATGTCGCGCGCTTCGGCTTCCTTCTCCACGAGAATGTGGCGCGCCTTGTATTCGGTACCGGTGATCGTGGCCTTGATGCGCTCGTATTCGGCTTTCAGGCTTTCGTCACTGACCGGATTGCTCTTGATCAGATCCTGCACATAGGCGTTGGCCAGAATCGATTGCCTGACCGCATCGATCTGTTCCGCGACCTCGGGCGACTTGTCGAGGCCCTTCTTGACGGCCTCATCGGCGACCACCGTCTGCAGGGCCAGCTGGTCGATGATGGCTTTGCGGGATTCCGGCGAATCCGGACGGCCGGACCGGGCACCCTGCTCGACGATCAGGTCGACACGGCTCTTGCTGATGGCCTTGCCGTTCACGGTGGCCACGGCCGGTCCTTTCGCGGCCGCGGCAGCCGAGTCCGCCGTCTTGTCGGCACTGCACGCGGCCAGGGCAAGCAATGACGCGGCGCCAGCCGCGAGAATTCCGTTCTTGATCGATCTCATTTACCAGTCCGTAAGAGTGGGGTGAATCCGTCGGAGGTGCTTCCTGGCACCCGCGGGCGCGGGCACGTTTCGCCTCTGCGCTGCGGCGATCGCGTACCGGCGAGGCGCCATTCTGACATGCGACCCACGCCCTGCGTGGGCATCGGTTACACACGCGTCCCCTACACCATGTCTCCAAGCGATCTCTGCCGGAGGTTGTCCTGCCGGTACTCGGGATAGACGCAGTTATTGCAGGCGCATGAGTCTTTTGAGCCGGAAAATGGGTGAATTCCGGCACGCGGGGCGCGAAGGCGCTCCAGTGAGCGTGAATCGGCAACCGTGCGCCTTTTAGCGCGCCGCGCTGCGACAAAACGCCGCTGTCAGTCGCCTGCAACGGGTTGTCCGGCGACGGAAACTTGCTCTAGCGCAAACATTGGTTGCGCTGCAACACGCTCTGTGACCTGGGTCACATTGCATCCCGGCGCAGCGCAGTCCAATCGCATTGTTCACCCATGCGAGCGACTTCGCCCGTCGGCGCAAGCCATCAACCCGAGGAGGAGCGAAGTCAGGACGAAGACGACCAAAACATGGAATACCTCTCCCGCCGGCGCTTCCTCAAAATCTCCGCCACGACGTTCGCCGGCGTTGCCGCAGCGACACAGTGGCAGCCGCTCTCCCGCTTCGCGAGCGCCGCCGACGCTCCCGCCAAGGGCATCGCGACGATCCCGACGTTCTGCGAAATGTGCTTCTGGCGCTGCAGCGGGATCGCCTATGTGCGCGACGGCAAGCTGTGGAAGTTCGAAGGCAACCCGAAGGATCCGCAGAGCCGCGGCCGGCTGTGCCCGCGCGGCACCGGCGCCGTCGGCGCGCACTACGATCCGGATCGGCTGCAGAAGCCTCTCATTCGCCGCGGCGAGCGCGGCCGCGAGGAATGGACGGCGGTGACCTGGGACGAGGCCTTCGTCTACATCGCCGACCGGATGCAGAAGATCAAGGCGCAGCATGGACCGGAGGCGGTCGCCGCCATCACGCACGGAATCGGCCAGCGCTTTTTCCAGCACGTGCTGAAGAGCTGGGGCGCGATCAATTTCGCCGGACCGTCGTTCGCGCAATGCCGCGGCCCGCGCGATGTGGGCTTTGCGTTGACCTTCGGCGCCGGCCTGGGCTCGCCCGAGCCGACCGACATCGAGAACACCGACTGCCTGGTCCTGATCGGGTCGCACCTCGGCGAGAACATGCACAACTCGCAGGTACAGGAGTTCGCCAAGGCGGTTGAGCGGCGCATCCCGATCATCGTCGTCGATCCGCGCTTCTCGGTAGCCGCCAGCAAGGCCAAGCACTGGCTGCCGATCAAGCCGGGCACCGATCTCGCGCTGCTCCTCGCCTGGATGAACGTGCTGGTGAGTGAGGGCCGCTACGACCAGGCGTTCGTCGCGAAATACGGCCACGGTTTCGACAAGTTCGCCGCCGAGATCAAGGCGTACACCCCCGAATGGGCGGCGACGGAAACCGGCATCGACGCGAACCTGATCCGCGTCACCGCGCGCGAATTCGCGAGCCATCGGCCAGCCACCATCGTGCACCCCGGTCGGCGCGTGAACTGGAACGGCGACGACGCGCAAAGGAGCCGCGCGATCGCGCTGCTGTCCGCGTTGCTCGGCAACTGGGGCCGCAAGGGCGGGCTCTTCCTGGCGGCCGGCATGAAGATCGCGCCCTATCCGCTGCCTCCGTATCCGAAGTCGGACAAGCCGAAGGCGGACGGCTCCGACGGCGCGCGCTACCCTTTCGCCGACGAAGGGATCACGACGAGCATCCGCGACGCGACGCTGACGGGCAAGCCATATCCGATCAAGGGCTGGTTCGTCTATTCGTCGAACATCCTCTATGCGCTGCCGAACACGAGCGAGACGCTGAAGGCGATCGACAATCTCGATCTGCTGGTCGTCGTCGACACGATAGGAAGCGAGATCGCGGGCTACGCCGACGTCGTGCTGCCGGAGTCCACGTTCCTCGAGCGCCACGACGAGCTTCTGGTCGGCTTCGGCCGCACCGGATGGACGTCGCTGCGCCAGCCGGTCGTCGCCGCGCCGCACGAGCAGAAACCGGGCTGGTGGATCGCCAAAGAGCTCGCGAAAAAGCTCGGGGTAGGCGACTGCATGCCGTTCAAGGACATCGAGGAGTACCTCGCATTCCGCATCGAGAAGTCCGGCTACCGCTGGGCGGACTTCAAGCGCGACGGCCTGATCCTCGGCGCGGCGCAACCGACCACCGTCGAGGAAGGGCTCGAGCTCGCGTTCGACACGCCGTCGAAGAAAGTCGAGTTCTGGTCCGATCAACTCGCTAAGGCGGGCTTCGACCCGGTGCCGAAGTACAAGGCGCCCGAGGCGGCACCGGAGGGCCACTTCCGGCTGGTCACCGGGCGCGCGCCGGTGCACACGTTCAGCCGCACGCAGACCAATCCGTATCTCAGCGATCTCATGCCCGAGAACGAGGTGTGGGTGAATGGGAAGACGGCGGCGACCGCGGGGCTCAAGTCCGGCGATTACGTCAAGCTCAGGAACCAGGATGGCGTGGTCAGCAACCGCGTCCGGGTCAAGGCGACGCAGCGGATACGTCCGGACTGCGTCTACCTCGTCTACGGCTTCGGCCACACCAGCAGGATGCTGAAGAGCGCGTACCTGAAGGGCGCCAACGCTGCGCAGCTCACGACGAAGTACGTCACGGATCCGCTGATGGGCGGCACCAGCATCCACAGCAATTTCGTGACCTTCGTGAAGGAGGCGTGAGATGTCCAGATTCGGAATGGTCATCGACACGCGCAAATGCGTCGGGTGCATGGACTGCGTCGTTGCCTGCCAGACGGAGAACGATGTGCCGCTTGGCTACTGCCGCGACTGGATCACCACCGAGGTGCGCGGTGAGTTCCCGCACGTTTCGATGGAAATCCGCTCCGAGCGTTGCAATCACTGCGACAACCCGCCCTGCGTATCGTGCTGCCCGACGGGCGCGAGCCACGTCGAGCCGCTGGGCAGGGTCGTGCTGGTCACCGCGAACAAGTGCATAGGCTGCAAGGCCTGCGTCTCGGCGTGCCCGTACGACGCGCGTTACGTCCACCCCGATGGTTACGTCGACAAGTGCACGTTCTGCCACCACCGCACCAGCGACGGCAAGGATCCGGCCTGCGTGTCGGTCTGCCCGACCCACTGCATGCACTTCGGCGACCTGGACGACCCGAAGAGCAAGGTCAACGAGCTGCTGCGCACACGCAAATGGCACACGCTGCTGCCCGAAGCCGGCACGAAGCCGCGCGTGTTCTACCTCACGTAAGGGATGACGGCCATGCTCGAGATCACCACCACCCGCCACAACCCGCTGGTGGATCCCCATCTCGCCGTCTGGAGCTGGGAGATCCCCGTCTACCTGTTCCTCGGCGGCATCGTTGCCGGCATGATGGTGCTGGCCGGCATCAACCTGATCCGGCTCGCGCGCGGCGACGACCCGAAGCGCTACTTCTCGGTGCAGACGCCCATCTTCGCAATCGTTCTGCTGTCGCTCGGCATGTTTGCGCTGTTCCTCGACCTCGCGCACAAGCTCTACGTTTGGCGCGTCTACGTCGCCTTCGAGGCCAGCTCGCCGATGTCGTGGGGCTCGTGGGTGCTGCTCCTCGTCTACCCCGTGCTCGCCGCGTCGGCGCTGCTGCGGCTGCCCGACTCGTGGCCGTGGCTCGCGCGCGCCGTGCCGGCCGTGGCGCGCGCCTCCGACTGGCTCTCCGCCCGCTCGGGCGTCATCGGGATGCTGGGCTGGGCGAACGTCGTGCTCGGTGTCGCGCTCGGCATCTATACCGGCATTCTGCTCAACACGATGGTCGCGCGGCCGTTGTGGAACAGCGCGATCCTCGGCCCGCTGTTCCTCTTCTCCGGGCTTTCCGCGGGCGCCGCGCTGATCCATCTCGCCACCGCGACGCTGCCGGGGCGCCCGGCGCCGCAAGGTCTCGTCGGCGGCGCCCTCGCTGCGCTGTGGCAGCCGTTGGGGCAGGAAGCCCCGCCGCGGGGCACCGCCAACCAGCTGACGCGCGCCGATCTCGCATTTCTCGCGATCGAGCTCGTGCTGATCGCGCTCCTGCTCGCCAATCTCTACACGTCGACGGCCTCGCATGCCGCAGCGGCCTCGCTCATCGCCAGCGGGCCGTACGCGATCGCCTTTTGGGGCCTCGTCGTGCTGCTCGGCATCGTCGTCCCGCTTGCGCTGCAGGGACTCGAGCTCGGGCACCGCATTCCGCACACCCTGCTGCCCGCGCTGCTGGTACTGGTCGGCGGCTTCACCCTGCGCTGGGTGATGGTCCGCGCGGGGCAGCTCTCACACGTCGTGCAGGCGAGCGTGAACTGATTTCTTGACGTCCGAAGGAGAAGGGAATGACACGCACCACATTGCTGGTTTCCGCGCTCATTGCGCTCGGCGTGGGCCCCGCGCTCGCGCAGGCGCCCGCGCCTGCGGCGAAGCCCGTGATCCCGCAGGTATGCACGAACTGCCACAAGGCGCAGCCCAATGCCCTGCAGGGCGTCTTCGAAAATGTCGCGTTCAAGAGTCAGTCCATCCAGCTCAAGATCGACGCGCACACGGAAATCGTGCGCTTCGACCCCAAGACGATCAAGGTCGTCGACGCCGGCGTGGCCAAGCCCGGCGAGGCGTTGCGCGACATCGCGAAGAACCGCGAGGCGCGCATCGACTACGTCGAGAAGGATGGCGCGAAGCTTGCGACGCAGATCTCGTTCAAGGGCCCGATCAAGATCGCACCGGAAAAGCTGTCGAATTACGCCGAGGTCGAGCGGCTGGTCGCGCTGGGACCCGAGCAGGGAAAGTACACGCTGATCGACTCGCGGCCGCTGCCGCGGTTGCAGGAAGGCACGATCCCGACGGCGATCAACCTGCCCTACCCGGCCTGGGACAAGTTCGTCGACCGGCTGCCCAAGGACAAGACGCGATTCACGATCTTCTTCTGCCAGGGTGTCACCTGCATGATGAGCCCGAACTCGCTGCAGAAGGCCGAGGCGCTCGGGTACACCAACGTCAAGGTCTACCGCGAGGGCTACCCCGAGTGGCTGGAGAAGAACATCGGCGTGATCGCCGCGCCGCACCTGAAGGAAGCCTGGATCGACAAGCAGATCCCGCACGTGCTGGTCGATGCGCGGCCGGCTTCGACCGCCGCCGAGGGCGCGATTCCCGGAGCGGTCTCGGTCCCGCCTTCCATGGTGCGTACGGCAGTCGCCGGCTTCCCCAATCCGAAGCTCAAGGCGCCGATCATCGTCTATGACGGCGACGGCGGCAACACGGCGCTGCAGGTCGCCCGCGTGATCAAGGAATCGGGCCAGCCGAACGTCACGGTCATCGGTGGCGGCATCGACGCCTGGAAGGGCGCGAAGAATATCGTGACGACGGGGGCGCTACCGACGCAGGTGGCCTACGTGCCGAAGCCGCGTCCCGGCTCGATCCCCAACGACGAATTCGTCAAGCTCGCGGCAGCAACGCCGGCGGGTGTGCTGATTCTCGACGTGCGCAACGCCGACGAGGCGAACGCCGGCATGATCAAGGGCGCGCTGCTGATTCCGGACGAAGACCTGATGACGCGGATGGGTGAAGTGCCCAAGGACAAGCGGATCATCACCCACTGCTCGACCGGCGTCCGTGCGGAGATGGCCTACCACAAGCTGAAGCAGGCGGGCTACAACGCCGGCTTCCTCTACGCCGCGCTGGACGTCAAGAAAGACGGCACGTTCAAGGTGACGGCGAACTAGCGCATTCGCGCGACCCGGATTGAAACGGGGGGCCGCGAACCGGCGACGGGTCGCGGCCCGTTGCTGTCATTCCGCAAAGCCCATTCGCTCGAGCCACCGGCGCCACCGCGGGTCGTCGTGGAGGGGTTCCAGTAGATGGTCGACCTTCATCGACGCGAGCCCCGCGTCGCGTTGCCGGTACGCGCGCTCCAGCCACTCGAAGGCGGATCGGCATCGCCCCGCTTCGCGTACAGCCCTGCGATCTGATAGGCGGCGGCATCGCCATGCTTGCCGATCAGCTCCCGCAGCGCGGCGTCTGATTCGGCGGCATGGCCCAGAGCGAGTTCCGCCAGCGCGATCCCGAGCAGGCGGAAGGGGGCTTCCACCTCCCGCTCGGCCTCCTGCAACGCGTCCTCGGCTCGTCCCCGCAGCAGGAGGAGATCGCAGGTGCGGAAATGGATCTTCATGCTGTTCGGACCGAGCTCGAGGGCCTTACGGCACGCACGCTCGGCCTCGACCAGACGTCCGGCGAGGCTCTCCAGCCAAGCGGACATGAGGTGGGCCGCGGCATTCAACGGATCGAGCGCCAGCGCTCGCGCCACCAATGCCGCAGCCTCGTCGACTTGACCGAGGTTCATCAGCAATGTCGCGGCACGCACGTTGAGCAGCGAGTCCTCCGGCGCGAGCCGCAACGCGCGCCGCATGCACGACTCCGCCGCTTTCCAGTCCCAGTCGTAGTACATGTGCACGCTGCCCAGCGCCCAGTGGCCCGCCGCCATATCCGGTTCGGCTGCGAGCGCTCGCTTCGCCGCTTCCCTGGCCCGTTCCGCGCTCTCGGTGAAGGGCAACCAGCCATTGGCCCCCTGGGTCAGATAGCAGAACGAAAGCGACGCCCAGGCGAGCGCGTAATCGGGATCGAGCTCCACCGCGCGCCGAAAATAGCCGATCGCCTTTGTCGTATCCTCCTCGTTGTACCGGTTCGTGAAGAACGAACCCTGCAGATGGAGCCGGTAGGCCTCCGCGTTCTTGCTGCGCCCCTTTACGGCTGACTGCACTTCCGCGGTGACCTGCGCGCTGCCCGGCGGGGCCGAGCCCTCGTGCATCAATGCGCCGCGCATTTCCGTGACCACGGCATGCGCGATGTCGTCCTGCACGGCGAAGATGTCTTCCAGCTCGCGGTCGTAGGTCTGCGACCACAGGTACGAGTCCGTGGCGACGTGGACGAGCTGCGCGGTGATCCGCACCCGCGAGCCCGCCTTGCGCACGCTTCCTTCGAGGATCGTTGCCACGTTGAGTTTCCGCGCGACCGTCGGGATGTCCGCTTTCGCACCCTTGAAGCTGAACGCCGACGTCCGGGACGCCACGCGCAGTCCGTGGATCTTCGACAGGACGTTGAGCAGCTCCTCCGAAAGGCCGTCGGCGAAGTACTCGTTAGCGGCGTCATCGCTGATGTTGACGAACGGCAGCACCCCGATCGATGGCACCTCGGCGCCGGCCGATGCGGGCGGCTTTGCGGCGAGCGGGGCAGACTGTGGTGATTCCGCAGCCTCGAACGGCAATGTGAAGCGGTAGCCCCTTCCCGGGATCGTGGTGATCGCGTCCGGCCCCAGGATCTTGCGCAAGGCCGAAACCTGGACCTGAAGATTGTTCTCCTCGACGACGAGTCCCGGCCATACCCGGTCCAGGAGCTCGGTCTTCGATACCAGCTGCCCGGCACGCTCGACCAGCGCCACCAGCAGCTCGAACGCGCGCGGGCCCACGGTTGCGGCCGTGCCGTCGACGAGCAGGCGCTGGGCAGCAGGCTGCAATTCGAAGCGGCCGAAACGGTAGCCGGGAGCGGGCAAGTTCACGGTCATTGACGGGGCTCTGATCTCTTCCGGTGCGCGATAGTCTATAACCACCGCGGGCAATCGTGCCGCCTGCTCTTCAGAACGTTTCAGGCGACTTCCGGCAACGATTCAGCCGGCCTTAAGGACGGGCGGGACGTGGATGGAGGACATTGGCATCGCAGCCTTCTTCACCCACCCAGGAGCCCGCCATGCAAGCCGACGACCGGAAGCGCAACCCCTCCAGGACCACCGTCGACGATGTCGTCTTCTCGATCACCCTGTCGATCTTCGCCGCCTCGCTGGCCGTGCTGGTCGCCTCCGCTTTCACCGGGGAGCCGGAGTCGATCAACGTGGCGGCGAGCGCGCTCGAAAGCGTATCTTCGATCCGGCGCCTGCGCCGGCTGAACCCGGCGACGCTCGAGCGCATTCATGCGGCGTCATTCCCGGCATCCGCTTCCTCGATGGCGCCGTCCGCATGCCTGGCGAAGCGGCCGCGGTCCCGCGCGTGGACGGGGCCGTCGCTCGGCCACGGCCAGCCCCCGAATTGCGTTTGCTGATAATCGAGCATCGCCTGCAGGATCTCGGAGCGAGTGTTCATCACGAACGGGCCATGCCGGGCCACGGGCTCGGCGATGGGCCTTCCCTGGAGGAGCAGGAGCTCCGCGCCGTCCGGTCCCGCCTCGAGCGCAACGTCCGCCGCAGCGCGCAGGATGACGCGCGCGTGCGCGGTGAGCCTGCGCTGCGCGATTCCGATCTCGGCACCGCCAAAGAAATACACCGAGCGATTCGCGTGGGCTGCCGCGCGTGGCAGCGTGAAGCGCGCGTGCGGCGCCATGCGAATCGTCCAGATCGCGACGTCGGTGTCGCCGCGCGCCGCCCACGACCTGGGCGGCGGGGCGGGCGCACGTGCGCGCGCATGGCTGCCTGCGGCGACCGTGATCTCGGTCGGGCGCCCGTCCGCGTCGCGCATCGTGCCGGTCGGCACGACTTCGCGCCAGAACATGGTGAAATGCGGCGCGGCGAACTTGTCGGCACGCGGCAGGTTGAGCCAGATCTGGAACAGCTCGACCGGGTTCGGCCCGGCACGGTCACGCAGCGGGAACATTTCCGAGTGAACAATGCCCTGACCGGCGGTGAGCCACTGGACGTCCCCGCGGCCGAAGCGCGCGGTCGCGCCGAGCGAGTCGGCGTGATCGACGAATCCCCGGCGCACGATCGTCACTGTTTCGAAGCCGCGATGCGGATGGCGCGGGAATCCCGGCACGACGTCACCGTGGTACATCCGCCAGCCGTCCCTGACCTCGAAGTCCTGGCCGAGCGTGCGACCGGCGAGCGACGCGTCGGGCCCCATCCGGTCGTTGCCCCGGGGATAAGCGTCGTCGTGATGCACGCAGAACAGAAACGGGTCGGCCGTTTCCCAGGGGAAGCCCAGGGGCGTGACGGCAAGCACCGGATCGTCGCCCGGCGCGCGCGATGTGTCGGCAGCCATGGGGGTGGAGCTTACCACCGCGCCGCGTCAGGTCGACTGCCTTCGCGCGCTGTCAGCGCCGCCGGCGTGCGCGGGCCGCCGTGCCCGGTTTCGGCGATGACGGTGGGCGAGCCGATGCCCGCCGCGCGGCAGCGTCCGCCTTCCGGTCAGCCGCAACCTCTGCTTGCAGCCACGCGCGAAACGTGGCGAGCTTCGGCAGGTCCGCGTTGCGCGGCGGATAGACGAGGTAGAACCGTCGCGGCGCGGGCACTTCGATCGCGAAGGGCCGGACCAGCACGCCGTTGCGCTCGTCGTTGCCGAGCAGCGTGGCGCGGCCCAGCGCGATGCCTTCGCCTTCGGCGGCTGCCTGCATCATGTGCGAGGAGTCGTTGAAGATCGGACCGCGGGTCGGCTCCGGCCAATCGAGGCCGGCCGCCTCGAACCATGGCTTCCACGGTTCATTGTCGGAACGCAGCAGCGGGTGGCGCGCGAGGTCGGCGGGGCGCTTCGGGACTCCGCCGGCGATGCGAGGGCTGCACACCGGAAAGAACGAGTCGTCGAGCAGGTGCTCGATCCGCACGCCGGCCCACTGCCCGAATCCGTAGCGGATGGCGACGTCGGCGTCGTCCCGCTGGAAATCGACGTCGGCCATGTTGGCGCTGACGTCGAGATCGATGTCCGGGTGCGCCGCTGCGAAGCGCCCGATGCGCGGCAGCAGCCAGCGGGCGGCAAAGGATGGCACGACACTCACCCGCAGCAGCCGCGGGTTGGCCCGCATCGTGATTTCCTGCACGGCCGCCGTCAACTCCCCGAACGCCGTGCGCACGCGTGCCGCGAAGCGCTCGCCTTCGTCGGTCAGGCGGATGCCGCGACCCGCGCGCTCGACGAGGCGCACGCCGAGGTCGGCCTCGAGCGACTTGATCTGATGGCTGATCGCGCCGTGCGTCAGGTGCAGCGAGGCGGCAGCCCGCGTGAGGCTGCGCTCGCGCGCCGCCGCCTCGAACGCGCGCAGCGCCTGCATCGGAGGAAGTCGGGTGGCCATCGGTCGTAATGTGAATTCGGCTCACATATTGCACGAAAACAAATCGATTGTCGCGACCCCGAACCGTCCATAGACTGCGGCCATGCGGTCAAGGCGTCGAGGAGGCAGAAACATGACAACGGGACTGGCAATTGATGCACCGGGCCGGGCGCCGGGCAACCGGGACTCGGGCAGCACGCATTGCCCACCGCAACCCCTGCCGCGCGAGGCCATCGCGGTGCCGCCGGTCGGCCGCCTGGACCCGACGGACGACGACGCGGTGCCGGGGCGCTCGGCGTCGCGCGCGTATCGGCGCCGCTGGCGCTCGCACTACGGGTGGGTGGAAGGGATCGTGACCATGGGCACCATCATCGGGTTCACGGTGGCGCCTGTATTGATGGCCGGCGAATGGCTCGGCGGGCAGGTGGCGTCCCTGACGCAGACCATTGCGACGACGGTCGCCCCCGCAGCGGATCCAACGGTTGCCGCCGGTCCGGCGATCGAACCGTGCGCCGGCTCGAGACCCCTGTGAAATCGTGCAAGGAGCAAATCATGAGTGCAAGAGTGCATGCAACGCTGGGCGCGGCAGCAATGCCGAGCCCGGGCCAATGCGGGGTTGTCGCGGTGTCGCTCGCGACCATGGTGGCCGGGATCCTCCGGCGCGCGGGGCGCGCGTTCGCTGCCGCGCGCGAGCGCGCACGGGTTGCCGCGCCGGCGTGGCGCGAGCGCCGCGGCGATTGGCAGACCACAGCACGGGAGCGCTATCTGGGTCGCGCCGTCGATCTCTCGGATCTCGAGCGGCGGCAACGCGCGTGGGACCGCGACGAGTCCAACGCCTACAGCCTGTCGGGCTGGTCCTGATCCCGCTTTCGGAAATGGCATCGGCCGGGGCAGGTCACGCACCGGCCGGCAACGGATTGCGGCCGGCAGCCTCTGCTGCAGAGAGTGTCTAGGCCGGCGCGGCGTTCAGCCTGGCATCGAGGTGATCGGCAAGCCGCAGCGCCAACGCGACGAGGGTCAGCGTCGGATTGGACCAGCCCCCGGTGCTGAACACGGAGCTGCCTGCGATGAACAGGTTGTCGTAACCGAACACATTGCAGTCCGCCGTGACCACGCCGTGGGCCGGATCGGCGCTCATGCGTGTCGTGCCCATGTGGTGATAACCCCCGATCGGATGGTTGCCGACGGTCGGATCCACCGGCCACTGCACTTCCGGGCTCGCCAGCCACTCGCTCGGCTCCAGTGTGCCGAGCCCCAGCCGGCGCAGCTCGGCATCGAAGGTCTGCGCGAACACGCGCGCGCTGTGCTTGTCGGCCGCGCTCAGTTGCCAATCGAGGTCGGCGCGCGGGCTGCCCAGCGCGTCGCGCTCGCGGGACAGGCGCACGCGGCTGTCCGGATTCGGCGCCTGCTCCCCGCGCACGATCAGGTAGAGCCCGCTCGCGCCCCTGCGGGCGCGCATCCGCTTGAACGCTCCCCGCAACTCGCGATGAAACCAGCCGCGCACGGCGCGGTATGCGTGATCCAGCGCGCGCCCGCGTCGGTTCGGCGCGATCCCGTGCTTCAGGTTCTGGTAGATCGTGTTGCTGAATGGCACGCCGAGGCCTGGGGAGCGCTGCAGCTTGAAGGTGACGACGCTGTTGAGGGCGCGGGCCGCGCGTTGCGTGGCGTCGCCCATCCGCAGTACCGGCGCGAGCGGAGGCCCGGACGGCAGGTAGCGCTTCTGGAAGGCATCCCACATCGCGAAGGGGTGCGCCGTGTGCACCCGCCCGATCCTGCCGCAGGGGTGCTCCATGAAATAGCGGCCGACCTGATCGTGGCGGTTGCCGATGCCTGCCACTTCCACGTCGTTCGATGCGAGCAGCAGCCGGGCGTTCTCGATGGCGCCGCAGGCGAGCACGTAGTGCCGCGCCTTCACTTCCCGTGCCTCGCCGCCGAGCGGGCGCACCACGACATGCCGGATCGTGCGCGCATCCGGGCCGGCCTGCAGGTGCACGGCATTGGCGTGCAGGAGGATGCGCACTCCCGGCGCGTCGAGCAGGTCCTTGGAGCGCGCAACGCCGAAGCGCTCGCTCTTCTCGTCGAAGCGCCACAGCCGCGCGGTGAGCCGGTCGGGATCGAAGGCCGGCGACGCGACGCCGAGCGCCGACCAGACATCGTGCTCGTAGTTGAACTCGCCGAGCTCGAATTGCGCGTGCGCGGCGCGGTAGTACGGATCGAGATCCGCGCGGCCGATCGGCCAGCCGCTGTGCGGCACCCAGTCGCGGCGCTCGAAATCGATGGGATCGAGCAGCGAGCAGCGTCCGCCCCAGATGCCCAGCGTGCCGCCGAAGAAGCGCAGCCGCGACTGGTCCAGGTCGTAATAGGTCATGCCGACATTGGCCCCGCGATACAGGTCCTGCGTCGGCTGCTCGAAGTCGAGGCCGCCGCTTTCGAGCACGCATACACTGTGCCCGAGCCCGGCCAGCCGCCGCGCCAGCGCAAGGCCGGCCACGCCGGCGCCGACGATGCACACATCGCTGGGCCCCGTCGGCGCGTCGCGCTGTTCCCGCAGGTCGATCAGCATGATTGATGTGCCCAGGCGAACGTCACGCCGTCGCCGCGCCCGCTTCTCTCCCCGCCTGCTTCTGCTCCTGCCACCAGCAGCCGAACATCGTGATGGCATAAAGGATGCGTCCGTGGTTGGCCTGGCCGGCGCGGTGCTCGTTGCAGATGGCATCGACTTCCCGTGCCTCGAGGTATCCCAGGCGATCGGCCCCGCTCGCATGCCAAGTGTCGCGCGCGAAGTCGCCGAAGTCACCGCGAAACCACTCCGCGAACGGCAGCTGGAAGCCCAGCTTGCGCCCGTCGAGAGCGCCGGCCGGCAGCCAGGGCTCGGCCGCCTTGCGCAGCGCATACTTGCCGACCTTGCCCTTCAGCTTCATGTCGAGCGGCATCGTGAGGCTCCAGTCGACGAACGGGTGCGCGAGGAACGGCACGCGGGCCTCGAGCGAATGGGCCATGCTGGCGCGGTCGAGCCGATTCAGCAGCGAGCCCGGCATGTGGACCGTGAGATCGGCGAGCAGGAACTGCTGCAGCGGCGCGAGCGCTCTCGCTTCCGGCTCGCTGAAATACTCGTCCTCGAGCCTGGCGAACGCATCGGGCCCATCCTGCCGGCGCCAGAATTCCGGGTGGTAGATTCGTGCGCGCAGCGCCGGCGAGGTGATCTGCGTGCCCGCGAAAAAGCGCTGGAAGCCGCTGTCGAGCAGTGCCGCGTCGCGGAAGCGCCGCACGTTCTGCAGCTGGTAATTCCATGACCTCGACGACGAGCGCGGCAGGCGGTCGATGACCCGCACCGCCGGGCCCATTGCCCTCAGGAACGGACGCCAGCGCTGCATGCGCTGTGCCTTGCGATGGCGCTTGTAGCCGGCGAAAAGCTCGTCACCGCCTTCGCCGCATAGCACGACCTTCACGTGCTGGGCGGCCAGTCGGGACAGGCACCAGATCGGCACTGCCGCGGTGGCCGCGCACGGCTCGTCGAACGCGCTCTGCACAGCCGGAAACAGCTCCGCCGCCGCGACCGGTTGCATCGGCAGCACGATGTGCTCGCATCCCAGGTGCCCCGCGATCCGTCGCGCCGCGGCCGTTTCGTCGATCGGCGATTGCGGAAAGCCGATCGTGAACGCCTTGATCCGGTGCCGCGTGGCTCGCGTCATCGCCGCCGTCACGGCGCCGGAATCCACACCGCCCGACAGGAACACGCCGACCGGCACATCCGCGAGCATGTGCTGCTCGACGGTGCGCAGCACGCGCGCGCGCGTCTCCTCGATCCAGTCGTCCTCGGACAAGCCCTCCCGGACCCGGAATCGCGGCCGCCAGAACGCATGGCCTGCCGCTGGCCCGGTCGGGCCGACATGCAGAACGTGTCCGGGCTCGAGGCTTTGCACCTGCGCGAAGATCGAGCGCGGCTTCTGCACGTGGCCGAAGCTCAAGAAGTCGTGGACGGCGCGCTCGTCGACATCGAAATCATGACCGGGGAGCACGCGCAGCGCCCTGATCTCGGAAGCAAACGCGATGCCGCCGTGCTGCTGCGTGAGATACAGCGGCTTGATGCCCAGCGGGTCCCGCGCCAGCGTCAGCGTGCGGCTGACCCGGTCCCAGACGGCGACGGCGAACATGCCCTCGAGCCGCAGCCAGGCGTCGTCGCCCCAGTGGACGAAACTGGCGAGCAGCGTCTCGGTGTCGCTGCGCGTCCTGAAGCGGTACCCGGCGCCGCTCAGCTCGCCGCGCAGGTCGAGGTGATTGCAGATCTCGCCGTTGAAGACAATCGAATGGCGTCCGTCCGGCGTCGTGATCGGCTGGTGACCGCCGGCGACGTCGATGATGGAAAGGCGGCGCATGCCGAAGCCGAAATCACGATCCACCAGGTGACCGCTGTCGTCCGGCCCGCGATGACGGATCCGGTCGCACTGCAGGCCTATGGTCTCGCGCGTGACCGGCCGGTCGCCCCTACGGTACCAGCCGGCAATGCCGCACATCCTGCAACGCTCCCGTCGGGAAATTTTCCACCGCTGAACGCATCGGCGACACGCGCGGATTCGTGCCCGAAGTATAAGGTGGATTGCCGATTTCCGGTTGGCCGGCGGCAGGTCTCGGTCGGCCCGACGCGATGTCTCGCCGGGCACCGGGAGCGTGCAAGGCGCCGTCGAGGACATCTTGCGCGATGGTATTGTTCGTGCTCCGTGCGCAAAGTCGCATGGCCGGGCCCCGCAGGATCACCTGCCTGCCGGAGCGAATGGCGAACCCGATGGCCGCGACAGGAGCAATGACTTCCCGAACTGCGACGATTCCGCTGCGCGAGCCGCTGTTCCGTGGTCCGCGACGGCTGCGCATCGCGCTCGTCGGTCTGCCCAACAGCGGCAAGAGCACTTTCTTCGCCGCCGTCGCGAGCACGTCGGTGGAAAGCGGCGCGCTCGCCGGGACGCACCGGGCCTACGACGAGTGCGCCGTGCAGATCGGCCTCGACGAAGCGCGCGTGATCGATCTGCCGAGCATCCGCTCGCCGCACCATCTCGAATCGGACGATCGCGCGGCGCTGAAATACCTGCTGTGGGGCGATGAGCGCCCGGCCGTCTCGCGGCACGAGCCGGACGGCCCGCCGGCGCCCTTCGCGCCGCCGGACGTCATCGTGCAGGTGCTCGACGCCACGGCGCTGGAGCATCACCTGGAGCTGACGCTGAAGCTCGCGACATTCGGGCGCCCGCTGGTGATCGCGCTCAACAAGATGGACGAGGCCGACGAGCACGGCATCTACGTGAACGCCCGGGAGCTCTCCGCAAGACTGGGCGCGCCCGTGGTGCCCACGGCGGCGATCAAGGGGCACGGCATCGCCGAGTTGTTCCGTGCGGCGGTGCACGCCGTGCGCGAAGGCATGCGCCCGCACGCGCAGCCGCCGAGCGAGCACATCACGGCCGCGCTGGAGCCGCTCGCCTCCTTGCTGAGCGCGCCGGAAATCCAGCAGGCCTTCCGCGTGCCGGTGTCTTTGCTGGTGACCCAGATCGCCGAGGGCGACCCGTATTTTCTCGATGAACTGCAGCAGCATTTTCCCGGCTGCCTGCCGGAAGTGCGGCGGCTGCTCGCGAACGCCGGCGGGCCGTTGCCGCGTCCCTTGCCCGACGAATTGCACGCCGACCGCCACCATCGCGCCGCGACATTGTTCGAGGCCGCGACCCGGCTCGGCGCGCCGCACGAAGGCCGCGGCTGGCGGTACTGGCTCGACGAACTGTTCCTGAGCCCGCGCTGGGGCTTCATCGGCAGCCTGGCCGTGTTCGCCGCCGTCCTCTTCGTCGTGTTCTACGTCAGCGGCTGGATCGACAGCGAGACTTCGGCGCGACTGGTGGCGTGGGTGGCCCCGTGGCGCCCGGAGTCCACCGCCGGCGTCGTCGGACGTGCGGTCGTGGACGGCCTGATCGGACTCGTCGGCATCGTGGTGCCGTACATGATCCCGCTGGTCCTGCTGCTGGTGGCGCTGGAAGAGGCAGGCATCATGGCGCGCATCGCCTTCGCGGTGGACCGGATGTTTCACCGCATAGGACTGCACGGCGGCGTCGCGGTGCCGTTCCTGCTCGGGCTCGGATGCAACGTGCCGGCGATTTCCGCCATCGGCAGCACGACGTCGGGCCGCGAACGCGTGATGGCTTCCCTGCTGGTGACCTTCGTGCCCTGCTCGGCGCGCTCAGCGATCATACTTGCCCTGGCCGGCAAGTATCTGGGCGGACTGGGCGTGTTCGCGATCTTTCTGCTCACCATGGTGGTGATCGCCGTGCTCGGGCAGGTGTTGCGGCGCCGTTACCCGCGCGGCGGCCCGGGGCAGGTGCAGGAGATTCCGCCGTACGCGCTGCCGCGCGGGCTGCCCATGCTGCGCGAGACGTGGGAACGTACGCGCGACATCCTGACCATCGTCACGCCGCTGCTGGTCGGGGGCAGCGTGGTGCTGGCGCTGCTCGCGCATGTCGGCGCGGACCGTTACATCAACGCGTTGTTCTCCCCGGTCACCTCCTGGTGGCTGGGACTGCCCGTGGTGCTCGGCGTGCCCATCCTGTTCGGCGTGCTGCGCAAGGAGCTCTCGCTGCTGATGGTCTACCAGGCGCTCGGCAGCTTCGAGGTCGGCCACTATCTCGACCAGGTGCAGATCGTGACGTTCCTGCTGTTCCTGACGCTGTACGTGCCGTGCCTGTCGACGTTCGCCGTGATGGTGAAGACGATAGGCCGGCGCGAAGCGCTGTTCTCGGTGTCGCTGTCGGTGGCCGTCGCGCTGCTGGTCGCCGGGCTCGTGAGATTCGCGCTCGAGGGCGCGCGGCTGCTGCTCGCGTAGGACCGGACGCCGATAACGAAGTGCTGCAGCGGTGGAGATGAAACCGGCCAACAGCGAATTCCGCTGCTATGCCCCGGCGAGCTCTATCGTCTCCTGCAGGATGTCCATTCATTCGCCGCAGGAGGTCAATGCGACGCACGGATCGAACGGTTGCCGCTCCACCCGTCTTCGGAATACCCCTTGGCCAGCAACTGCCTCGCGAGCTCCCTGTCGGCCGAATCGACATGGCGAAGCAACCACTCGTGCAGAAAGCCCACGGTGACCATCATGCTCGAGCTGCGGGACGCATGCGCGAGACTCGAGGCATCCTGCAGCAACCTGCGATGGGCCTGTTTGTGCGTCGCACGGTCCGCGATGGCGTAACGATCCATCAATGCCTCTTCCGCGGCGAAATGCGCTCGCGCGAACGCGACGAGTTCCCCCATTGACGCGCGCAATCTCGGCGCGTCCCGGCCTGCGGCGAATTCCGCGCCCACCCGCCCGACCATTGCAGCGAGCGCCCGGTGTTGCTCGTCGATGGTGCCGATCCCCAACTTGTGCGCGCCGTTCCAGGTGACGACGTTGACGCCCGTCGCACTGCCTTCGTGCATGCCGGGATCGGCCAGGCTCGAGCAATTCCCGCCCGACGCCTTGCTTGCGTACATCGCGGCATCGGCCGCGCGGACGAGCGCTTCGATGGTTTGTCCGTCCCGGGGGTAGAGGGCAATGCCGATGCTGGCTCCCACGGAACACGTGTCTCCGTCGATCGCAATGGGCTCCCCCAACGCGACGATGACGCGATTGGCCACCAGCGCCGCGTCGTTTGGATCGGATACGCCGGGAAGAATGAGGGCGAACTCGTCGCCACCCATGCGGGCTGCCGTGTCCACTTCGCGGCAGCACGATCGCAGCATCTCTGCGGCGACCCGGAGCACCTGGTCTCCCGCCTCGTGACCGTAGGTGTCGTTGATGGTCTTGAAGCCGTCGAGGTCGCACGCCAGCAGCGCGAACCCGTCGCCCGTCCGACGCGAAGCCAGCAGCGACTGGCGCAGCCGGTCGAGGAAGAGCGTGCGGTTGGCGAGACCGGTGAGGCCGTCGCTGAACGCAAGATAGTTGAGCCGCGCGTCGTCGCGCACCCTCTCCGTGACGTCGTTGACAACCGCGACCACGCAGGCTTCACCACGGTCCGGGACAACCGTCCCGGTCAGCTCCAGGTCCATGATCGAACCGTCCTTGCGCACGGCGCTGAAAGTGATCGACACACCACTGCCGGGCTTCAGTGTCGGCCGACGAAGGCTTTGCGTGACACGCGGCCAATCCGCCTCCGCAACGACTTCGCGCAGCGGCAGGAATCTCGGATATTCCTCCCCGGGACGACCGAGCAGCGCCGCACCGCGCCCGTTCAGGAACAACAGCGTGTCGCGGATCACGCAGATCGGGACGAGATCGTAACGCGTCAGCGCGTCGGCCGAAATGTTCTGCAGCAAGGATCTGGTCGGGCCCATGAGCGTACCACCCCGCGCATCACGCTATGACGTTGGCATATTAGAGCCTGCCGACGCGATGACTGTCAACGCGGGCAGACGCGCGGCTATGTTCGTCGAACAGACGGCCATGTCCGTGATGCTCCGCCGACGCAAGCGAGTGCCTGCTTCAACACAGACCGAATGGCGCGCGCGCAGCGCAATGACAAGGGGAGGCTACCTCGCCTCCCCTCCGCCAGCTCGGCACGGCCGCAGCCGCGGCCGCAAGAAATTCGGCCGGCTCAGCAGCCGCCCTTCTTTTCCTTCTTCGCCGGCGCCGCCTTGGCCGACTTTTCGACGGCCTTCTTCTTGTCGGCGTCCGACATCTTGTCCCAGGCGTCCTGCGTGACGTCGGCGGGCTTCTTGAGCGCGGCTTCGGCCTTCTTCGTCGTCGCGGCATCGGCCTTCGGCGGATCGGCGGCGAGCGCGCTCGCGCCGGAGAGGGCGAAGACGGCGGCAACCAGAATCGTGGACAGCTTGTTCATGCGCATGGCTCCTGGAGTTTGGCGGCTGGCCGATCGGGGCGGAACCGCGGATTCATTCGTAAAACTGCGTATTCTAATCCAAGAACGTCGGGGCGTACTGTTCTGCGCCGCCACCGCGCTCGCCGCGACGCGATGGGGCACGACCGGGCCTTGACCACCGGGGTTGGCCGCAAAGTCACCCCGGCGGGACCCATCGCCGCATTGTAGAATTCCCGATCAACCTGATCTTCCTGCCCATGGACAGCGCCCTCGCCCCCTCGCCTCTCGCCACCCGCATCGCCATGACGTTCCCGGGGCTCGCGCACGCGCCGCAGGCAACGCTCGAGCGCATGGCGCGCGAAGGCGTCTACCGGAAGGCGCCGGCGGGGACCCTGATGTTCGACGAGCAGTCGCCCTGCAGCGGCTTTCCACTGGTGCTCGCGGGTTCGATTCGCGTGCTGCAGCGCTATCCCAACGGGCGCGAGCTCCAGCTCTACCGCGTCAAGCCGGGTGAATCCTGCCTGCTGTCGGGAAGCTGCCTGCTCGGCCAGACCAGCTACGCGGCATCCGGCGTCGCGGAGACGGACGTCGAGCTCCTGATCCTGCCACCGGCGCTGTTCCAGGCGCTGATCGCCGGGGACGATTCATTTCGCCGCCATGTCTTCGAGGTTTTCGGCGAGCGGCTTTCGGCACTCATGCAGGTCGTCGAGGCGATCGCCTATCAGAAGCTGGACCAGCGGCTCGCCGCACTGCTCGTCAACCGCTCGCTCGACGGCGATATTCACGCGACGCATCAGGCGCTGGCCGACGAACTCGGCAGCGTCCGCGAGATCGTGTCGCGGCTGCTGCGCAACTTCGAGGACCGCGGCTGGGTCGACCTCGGGCGCGAACGCGTCCGCGTCGTCGATCGCGGCGCGCTCGCAAGCCTCGCCCGCGGCTGACCGGCGTTCCACGAACGCTCAGGGTCCGGCGTCTCGCGTCCGGCGCCGCGGCGCCGGCTTCGCGCCGCGACCGGGCGGGCGCGGCGCCGCATCCCGCCGTTGCCGCTCGAGCAGACGCAGCATCGTCGCGATCGTGATGGAACTGAATGTCGCGGCCGCGATCTCGTCGATCTCCGCCAGGACCACGGACAGCGCACGCCCCACGGGCGTCTCCTCGCCCGGCTCGCGCCGCTCGCCGTCCGGAGCGGCGAGCTCCTCGAACATCCGGATCAGGTCCATCAAGGTGAGCCGGCGCGCATTGCCGGCGAAGCGGTAGCCGCCGCCGACGCCCCGCACGGATTCGACCACGCCCGCGCGCGCCAGCTCCGAGAGGACCTTGGCGAGGTGGTGCGGCGAGACGCCGTACTTCGACGCGATCTCGGCGGCGGCCACGTGCCGCGTCGGGTCGAGCGCGAACTCGAGCACGCTGTAGAGGGCAAGCCGCGTGTTCTTCTGCAGCTTCAACGCGGACCGAGCTCCATTTCCAGCGGGATGAACCGTCCGGCCATCATTCCCTGGCTGCGGAAGAACGACAGGACCAGCGTGTTGTCGCGCGCGAGCATCGTGCGCACCGTGGTCACTCCGGCGCGGCGAAAGCCCGCCGAGATCGTCGCGAGCAGGCGCGCGCCGATGCCGCGCTGCCGCGCATCGGGACGCACGTCGATCGCGAACACCCAGCCGCACGGCGGCGAGCCGAATTCCCAGTCGCGCACCTCGCCGATCACGAATCCGGCCACACGGCCGCGGTCTTCGGCGACCAGGAACTGCCGCTGCGCCTCGCCGGCGACGCCGTAGCGGCGAAAAACGGCGTTCCAGTACGCCCGCTTCTCGATCCCCGTGACGGCGGCATCGATCGCGATGATCTCCCGAAGATCGTCCCGGCGCACCGGCCGGATCACCGCCGCGGCGTCCGCGTCGCCCGCCGGCCGGATGCCGCCCGGATCACCCGTTTCCCGCCTTGCACGCCTGCCCGCCAAGGACTTCCCCGACAAAAAGATGACGCACATCAAACCAAAAACCGCATTCCGATGCCAGATTAGCCCGATATCGGCGGACGCTCAACCTTCGCACCCTGATGCGGGCGATCGACAGCGGTCGCGGCCGCCCTCCAAATGGTCCGAGGATGCGATGGCAACTTCCATTTCCGCCGACGTTCGCCCGACAAGCGGGGGTGCAACGATGAGCGCCGCGACCAGGGTCACCGAGCACGTGCCGACATACTGCTACCAGTGTGTCGCAGGACCCGATTTGCTGACGGTGAAGGTTGTCGACGGCGTGGCGACCGAGGTCGAGCCGAACTTCTGCGCCGCCGAAGTTCACCCGGGCGGGGGCAAGGTGTGCGTGAAGGCGTACGGGCTGGTGCAGAAGACGTACAACCCGCACCGCGTGCTTACGCCGATGAAGCGCACCAATCCGAAGAAGGGCCGCGCCGAGGATCCCGGTTTCGTGCCGATCTCGTGGGACGAGGCGCTCGATCTCGTCGCCGGCAAGCTCAACGCGGTCCGCGCCGCCGGCCTGACCGACGAATCGGGTTATCCGCGTCTCGCGGTGAGTCTGGGCGGCGCCGGCACGCCGCAGTCGTACATGGGCACGTTTTCCGCGTTCCTCGGCGCATGGGGGCCGGTGGACATGGGCTTCGGATCAGGCCAGGGTGTCAAGTGCTACCACTCGGAGCACCTGTACGGCGAGTTCTGGCACCGCGCATTCACGGTGTCGCCCGACACGCCGCTTTGCGACTATCTCATTTCCTGCGGCGCCAACGTCGAGGCCTCGGGCGGCGTCGTCGGCGTCTGGCGTCATGCCAACGCGCGCGTGCGCGGGATGAAGCGGGTCCAGGTCGAACCGCATCTCTCGGTCACCGGCGCGTGCTCCGCAGAGTGGGTGCCCATCCGGCCCAAGACCGATGCTGCATTCCTCTACGCGCTCGTGCACGTGCTGCTGCACGAGATTCCGCGCACGCGGCTCGACGCCGTGTTCCTCGCGCGGCATACCGCTTCGCCCTATCTGGTCGGACCGGGCGGCTATTACCTGCGCGACCGGGCCACGCGGAAGCCACTGGTCTGGGACACGGCCCGCAACATCGCGGTGCCGCACGACGCGCCGGACATTGCCGAAGCGCTCGAAGGCCGCTTTGAAGCCGACGCGGTCGAAATCGGTCCCGATGGCGACGTGCTGGGCGATGGTCGACTGACCGGAGAAACCGGGTTCGGCCGGCTCGTCGCCCACATGGCGCCATATTCGCCGGAATGGGCGGAACCGATCTGCGATGTTCCCGCCGGCACGATCCGCCGGATCGCCAACGAATTTGTCGACCACGCGCACATCGGCGAGACGATCGAGATCGACGGCGTCCGGATGCCGTACCGCCCGGTCGCGGTGAGCCTGGGCAAGACGGTCAACAACGGTTGGGGCGGCTACGAGTGCGTCTGGGCGCGCACGCTGCTGGCAGCACTCGTCGGCGGTCTCGAAGTGCCCGGCGGGACCCTGGGCACGACCGTCCGCTTGAACCGGCAGGTCCCGTCGCGCGTGGACAGCGTGCTGGCCGGCCCCGACGGTTTCATGGAATACCCGCTCAATCCGACGGACAAAGCACACTGGTCGCCCAAGCCGAACATCCGCAACGCGTACCGGACGATGGTGCCGCTCGCCGCGAACGGACCTTGGAGCCAGGCGCTCGGACCCACGCACTTCTCGTGGATGTTCCTGGACGAGACGCCCAAGGGGCTGCCGCGCGTCACGCTGCCGGACGTCTGGTTCGTCTACCGGACCAATCCCGCGATCTCGTTCTGGGACACCGCGGCGGTCGGGCAGAAGATGGCGCGCTTTCCGTTCATGGTCGCGTTCGCGTACACGCGCGACGAGACCAACCACTTCGCCGACGTGCTGCTGCCGGAGGCGACCGACCTCGAAAGCCTGCAACTCATCCGTATCGGCGGTTCGAAGTTCGTCGAGCAATTCTGGGAGCGGCAGGGCTTCGCGCTGCGCCAGCCCGCGGTCGCCACCCGCGGCGAGGCGCGCGACTTCACCGCGATTGCGACCGAGCTCGCGCAGCGCACCGGACTTCTCGAAAAATACAACGGCGCGATCAACAAGGGCGCGGCGGGCGTGCCGCTCAAGGGCGAGCACTGGGACTGCCTGCTCGCTGCGGACCAGGCGCACGCACCCGAGGTCATCTGGGACGCGGTCTGCCGCGCCGCGAGCGCCGAGCTCACGGCGGGCAAGGAAGTCCACGACCTCGCGTGGTGGAAACAGAACGGGCTGGCGACGAAGCCCTTTTCGCAGGCCAAGTGGTACCTGTTCCCCACGCTCGTCGCGCAGCGCCTGCGCTTCGAGCTGCCATACCAGGAGCGCCTGCAGCGGATCGGCGCCGAGCTCGGCCGCCGCCTGCACGAGCACGACATGTTCTGGTGGGACAAGCAGTTGACCGAATACCAGGCGCTGCCCGTATGGAAGGATTTCGGGGCGTTGTGGACCGGCGCGCTCGTGAAAGCCGGCGGCACGCCGCAGGACTATCCCTTCTGGCTGCTCACCGCCCGCAGCATGCAGTATGCGTGGGGTGCCAACGTGGGCATGCAGCTCATCAAGGAGGTGGCCGACAACGTCAAGGGCCATCGCGGTGTGATCATCAATACGCAGCGCGCCTTTGATCTCGGCATCGGCGACGGCGACCCGGTGGAGATCGCCACGCCGCAGCACCGCGTGCGCGGCCGCGCCGTGCTGCGGCAGGGCATTCGCCCGGACACGCTGCTGCTGCTCGGCCAGTTCGACCATTGGGCGACGCCGTTCACGAAGGACTTCGGCATGCCCAGCATGAACTCGCTGACGGAAATGTCGATGGACCTGACCGACGCGACCGGGTCGAGCGCCGACGTCGTGCGCGTACGGATATCCCCGGCGGGGGTGGCCACGTGAGCCACGCCGCGAGAGGCCCCATGCGAAGCAAGGGGATCGACGGCAAGGCGAATCGTGGCTGCGGCCGACGCGCCATCGGTACGCCTTTGCGAGCCGGGGACAAGGAGGCGCCATGACCCGCTGGGCGATGGTCGCGGACCTCCGTCGCTGCGTCGGCTGCCAGACCTGCACCGCCGCGTGCCGGCACGCGAACGCGACGCCACCCGGTGTCCAGTGGCGCCGCGTGCTCGACATGGAGTTCGGCGTGTACCCTGACGTGAAGCGGGCCTTCGTGCCGGTGGGTTGCCAGCACTGCGACGACCCGCCATGCGTCGACGTCTGTCCGACCACAGCATCGAGGAAACGCGCCGACGGCATCGTCACCATCGACTACGACCTGTGCATCGGCTGCGCGTACTGCGCCGTCGCCTGTCCGTACCAGGCGCGCCACAAGACGATGCGCGCCGGATTCGCCTACGGCACGCCAATGGCCAACGAGACGAAGCGTCGCGACGACGCACGACTCGCCGTCGCCACGAAGTGCACGTTCTGCGTCGAGCGCATCGACGACGGGCTCGCGCGGGGGCTGCGTCCCGGCGTGGACCCCGAAGCGACGCCCGCGTGCGTGAATGCGTGCATCACGCAGACGCTGCAGTTCGGCGATCTCGACGATCCGCAGAGCAATGTGTCGCGCCTCATCGCCGAAAATCAGCATTTCCGGATGCACGAGGAGCTCGGCACCGGACCCGGCTTCTACTACCTGTGGGACGCGCTGGAGGAAGCGTCATGAGCGACGCAGGGCCGTCCCAAGGCGTGAATTGCTCCCCCCGGGGGGCAGCGACGCGGCGCCAGCCGCAAGCGTGGGGGCACACAAATGAGCTACCCGCCCGGCGGCTACCAGAGCTACGGCCCCGAGCCGTGGCAGCAGCGAAGCTGGGATTGGCGTGCAGCCGGCAATTTCATCGGCGGCGGTGCCGGTACCGGGCTCATCGTATTCGCCGCGCTGTCGGGTGCGGACGGGTCCGCGCTGGCCGTGCTGATGCTGGCGGGGCTCGCGCTGGTCGGTCTCGGCCTCATCTGCGTTTCGCTGGAACTCGGCCGACCTCTGCGCGCGCTCAACGTCTTTCGGAATCCATGGACGTCGTGGATGGGCCGCGAGGCATGGACCTCGGCGTTGCTCTTCCCCGCCGGGCTCGCGGCCGCGTGGGGCGTTCCAGGGCTGGCGTGGGTTGCCGCCGCGCTCGCGCTGGCCTTCGTCTATTGCCAGGCGCACCTGCTGCAGGCGGCCAAGGGCATCCCCGCGTGGCGCGAGCCGCTGCTCGTCCCGCTGCTGCTGACCACGGGTCTCGCCGAAGGCGGCGGGCTCTTCTTCGCCAGCGCGCCGTGGCACCACATCGGCACGCTGTGGCTGCTGCTGGGCTTCGGCGTCCTCGTGCTCTTCCGCATCTTCGTGTGGCTCGCCTACCGCCGTCGCCTGGCCGGCGTGGCCGCGCGCGGGGCCGCCGACGCGCTCGCTTCCGCAGGGCGCGTCCTGCAGCTCGCGGGGACGCTGGCGCCGCTCGCCCTGGTCGCGGCGATCGCGCTGGGCGCGGTGTCGGGCGCGCCGACGGCGTGGGTCGCCGCGATTGCCGGGCTCGCCGTCGCGCTGACCGGCGCCTATGCGAAACTCACGCTGATCACCGGCGCCGGATTCAACCAGGGATTCACGCTCGCGCACCTGCCGGTTCGCGGCGTGCGCACGAAGTGACCTCCGGACCTGTTCCAACCGCGTCCGCAGGCGCAAACAGGCGCTGAACCCTTGGCCAAGCGCATTCTTTCCCTGACCGTCAACGGCCGGCACCGCGAGGATGCGATCGCGGATCACACGCTGCTGCTCGACTATCTGCGCGAGGCGCTGCAGCTGACCGGCACCAAGCGCGGTTGCGACGGTGGCGAGTGCGGCGCCTGCACGGTGCTGGTCGACAGTGCGCCCCAGCTCGCGTGCATCACGCTTGCCGCGCGCTGCGAGGGCAAGCGCGTCGAAACGATCGAGGCGCTTGCGACCGACGGCCGCATGAGCCGGCTGCAGGCGGCGTTTCACGAGAAGCTCGGGACGCAGTGCGGGTACTGCACGCCGGGAATGATCATGGCGGCCGAAGCGCTGCTGCGCGACACGCCGGCGCCGACCGAGGCCGAGATCCGCGCAGCGCTGTCCGGCAACCTGTGCCGCTGCACCGGTTACGTGAAGATCATCGAGTCGGTGCAGGCGGCGGTCGGCGCCGACGCCCGGGAAGCAAACCGATGACGACCGCAACGACCGCCAAGCGCTCCAACGGCGCCGTCGGCGTACGCCAGCCGCTGATCGACGGCGTCGAAAAGGTCACCGGCCAGGCACGTTACACGGCGGACCTGCCCGCCGCGGGAGCGCTCGTCGGCGCGATCCTGCGCAGCCCCGTCGCGCACGGCGAGATCCGGCGCATCGACACATCGCGCGCCCGCGCGCTGCCCGGCGTGCGCGCCGTCGTCACCGGCGATGATTGCGCCGTCGCCTATGGCGTCATCCCGGTCGCGCAGAACGAATTTCCGCTCGCCCGCGAGCGCGTCCGCTATCGCGGCGAGCCGGTCGCGGCGGTCGCCGCCGACGATGACGTCGCCGCACGCGCGGCACTGGCGGCCATCGAGCTCGACATCCTGCCGTTGCCGGCGCACTTCGACGCCGGCGCGGCGCGCGCCGCCGGTGCGACGCTGCTGCACGCCAACAAGCCAGGCAACATCGAACGCGAGGTCGAGCACACGTTCGGCGATGTCGAGGCGGGCTTCGCGGGCGCGGACCTCGTGCGCGAGGAGCGCTTCCACTATGCCGAGGTTTCGCACGCGATGATGGAGCCCAATGCGGCGCTCGCCGAGTACGACGCCGAGCGCGACCGGCTGACGCTCCATTCCGTGACGCAGGTCCCCTACTACGTGCACCTGGCGCTCGCCCGTTGCCTCGGAATGGACGAGTCGCGCATCCGCGTGGTCAAGCCGTTCGTCGGCGGCGGCTTCGGCCATCGCACGGAGACGCTCAACTTCGAGATCATCGCGGCCATGCTCGCGCGGGCCGCGGGCGGCACGGTGAAGCTCGAGCTCTCCCGCGAGGAGACGTTTCTCACCCACCGCGGCCGGCCCGAGACCGATGTGCGGTTGAAGGTCGGGTTGAAGCGTTCCGGCGAGATCGCCGCGGTCGATTGCGAAGTCATCCAGCGCGGCGGCGGGTACGCCGGCTACGGGCTGGTGACGATCCTCTATGCCGGCGCGCTGCTGCATGCGCTGTACCGCCTGCCGGCCTGCACGTACCATGGCCTTCGCGTCTACAGCAATACGCCGCCCAACGGGGCGATGCGCGGCCACGGCTCGGTCGACGTCCGCCACGCATTCGAGGCGCTGCTCGATGCGATGGCCGCCGAGCTCGGACTCGACCCGTTCGCCGTGCGGCGGGCCAATCTGCTTTCCGTGCCGCACCGGACGATCAACGATCTGCAGGTCAATTCCTGCGGATTGGGCGAATGTCTCGACATCGTCGAGCGCGCATCGGGCTGGCCGGCGCGCCGCGGCAGGCTCCCGCGCGGCCGCGGTCTCGGCATGGCGTGCTCGCACTACGTGAGCGGTTCCGCGAAACCCGTGCACTGGACCGGCGAGCCGCATGCGGTGGTCAATCTCAAGCTCGATTTCGACGGCGGGATCACGGTGCTGACCGGCGCCTCCGACATCGGGCAGGGAAGCTCGACCCTGATCGCGCAGACAGTGGCCGAAGTGATGGGGCTGTCCCTCGAACGACTCACCGTCGTCGCCAACGACAGCCGCGTGACGCCGAAGGACAACGGCTCGTACTCGTCGCGCGTGTCGTTCATGGTCGGCAACGCCGCGATCGGGGCCGCGCGCGAATTGCAGCGCGTGCTGGTCGACGCGGCGGCGCGCAAGCTCGAGGTCGCCTCCGCCGACGTGAGCTGCGAAGGCGAACGCTACCGTGTCGCCGGCACCGATCGCCATCTGTCGTACAAGGACGTGGTTGCCGCGGCGCTTGAGGATGGCGGCACCCTCACCGTGAAGGGCACCTGGTCGACACCGCCGGAAACGCAGGGCGGCAAGTTCAAGGGCGCGGCGGTGGGCTCGAGCGCGGGGTTTTCCTACGCGGCGCAGGTGGTGGAAGTCAGCGTCGACGAGGACACCGGAATGGTCGCGGTGGAGCGCGTGTGGGTCGCGCACGATTGCGGGCGCGCGATCAATCCGCTCGCGGTCGAAGGCCAGGTGCAGGGCTCGGTATGGATGGGGATGGGCCAGGCGCTGTCCGAGGAATCGCAGTATCACGAGGGCCTGTCGCTGCGCGCCAACCTGCTCGACTATCGCGTGCCGACGATCGTCGAGTCGCCGCCGATCGAGACCTTCATCGTCGAGGCGCACGACCCGCACGGGCCGTTCGGCGCGAAGGAGGCGGGCGAGGGCTCGCTCTCCGGATTCCTGCCGGCGCTCACCAACGCGATCGCCGACGCCACCGGATTGCGCGTACACGAATTGCCGGCCTCGCCCGACCGCATGCTCGCAGCGATCAACGCGCGGCGGCGCGCCGAGAAGCTGGGCCGGACCGTGGGCAAGGCATCGCCCAAGGGAGAGATCTGATGGAGCGCATCGCTCCGTTCGTGCTGGAGCGGCCCGCGACCCTCGCCGAAGCGGTGGCGTTGCTATCGGCCACGCCCGGCGCGCGCCCGCTGGCCGGCGGCACCGATCTGCTGCCCAATCTGCGCGACGGGCTCGGTGAGTCGCCGGTGCTGGTCGATCTTGGCGGCATCGATGGGTTCTCGTCGATCGCCT
This sequence comes from uncultured beta proteobacterium, assembly GCA_963708855.1. Lineage (GTDB taxonomy): Bacteria > Pseudomonadota > Gammaproteobacteria > Burkholderiales > Casimicrobiaceae > CAIWHR01. The sequence continues at coordinate 130,797 of CAVPUM010000034.1, forward strand.
GCGGGCGCGACGGGATGACGATCGGTGCCGGCGTGACACTGGCGCGGATCGTGGCCGATGCGACCATCGGCGGCGCGCTGCCGGCGCTGGCCGAGGCCGCGGCTGCCGTCGCCGGACCCGGCCATCGCACGGTGGCAACGCTCGGCGGCAACCTGTGCCTCGACACGCGCTGCGTGTTCTACAACCAGAGCGAATGGTGGCGCCGTGCCAACGCTTTCTGCCTCAAGCACGGCGGAGATGTCTGCCATGTCGCGCCGCAGGGCAAGCACTGCCACGCGGCGTTTTCCGGTGACCTCGCCCCGGTCCTGCTCGTGCTCGACGCCACAGTCGAGATCGTCGGCCCGGCCGGCGCGCGGCGATTGCCGCTCGCGGAGCTCTATGTCGAGGACGGCGCGCGGCATCTGGCCCTCGCGCGGGGCGAGATCGTCGCTTCGGTTCGCATCCCGGTCCAGCCGGCGAGGGCACGAACCGGATACCGCAAGGCGCGCGCTCGCGGGGCGATCGACTTTCCGCTTGCCGGAGTCGCTGCGCGCGTCACCATGGACGATGGCCGCCTCGGCGCGCTGCGCGTCGCGCTCACGGGCACCAACGCGCGGCCGCTCGTGCTCGACGGCACGGATGCGCTCGCCGGGCATCCGGTGACGGACGAGACTCTGGCGCAGCTCGGCAAGCTCGTGCAGAAACAGGTGAGTCCGATGCGCACGACGGTCACGCATTCCTACTACCGGCGGCAGGTCGCGGCCGTGCTCGCCCAGCGACTCGTCCGGGGGCTTGCCACCGAGCCCGCCACAGGCGCTCGCCGGACTTCCGGTTGAAGCCGGACCGGCAGGCGGCATCGGGCATGGACCATTCCGAAATCAGTGCTCCCGGCTCCGGGACCCCGGACGCGCCGGCGCGGCGCTGGACCGCCGCCGACGGCATCCATATCGACGTGCGCGGCCTCGCGCCGCCGGAACCGCTGGTGGCGATCGTTCGCCTGATCGAGTCGATCGGAGACGGCACGGCGCCGGTGATCGTCCATCACGAGCGCGACCCGGTGATGCTCTACGGCGAGCTCGCGGAGCGCGGCTGGACCGTGGAGCGCGTCGACTCCGGTCCGGGTGAAGTGCGGCTGAAGCTCGAGCGCGCACGGTGAAGCGCGCTGCCGGGGTGTTCCTCGCCGGGGTCGGGAGCCGCCTGCTGCCGCCGTCGATTCCGTTCCGTTTCTTCGGCGCCGCGGTCGCGTTTCACGTCTGCGCGTGGATCGCGCTGTTCATCGGCGCCGACGCGGCGGTGCGCTTCGCGGGCGGTCTCGGCTGGCCGCTCGCCGCCCTGCATTTCGGCACACTCGGCGTGCTCGCGATGACCGCCATCGGGGCGAGCCTGCAACTGTTGCCGGTCGCGACGAGGCGGCCCGTCGGCAGCGGGGGCTGGCCCGCCGCGATCTGGTGGCTGTACACGCCAGGCGTGGCGATGACTGCGCTCGGGATGGGCACCGGCGACACCATCCTGCTTTTCGCCGGCGCCGTTGCGGTGGCGTTGGCGCTCGCCGCCTATGCCGCGCTGCTGACGCGGAATCTCATCGGGGCCAGGGGAATGCCGGTCGTCGTCGCGCACGGTTGGGCCGCGCTCGCGTCGCTCGTCGTGGCCATCGCGACGGCGCTGGCGCTCGCTGGCGCCTACGTCGGCATGCCGACGATCGGCCGCGCGACTGCGATCGCGCTGCACGTTGTCTTCGCCGCGTACGGCTTCATGGGCATGCTGGCGCTCGGCCTCTCGTACATCGTCGTGCCGATGTTCGCGCTGTCCGAGGTGCCCGCGGAGCGTCCGGCGTGGGCATCGTTCGCGTTGGCCGTCCTCGCGCTGCTGCTCGGCGGCGTGGCCGCACTGGATATCGCCCCCCTGCTGCTCCGCACCGCCGCTCTCGCCGCGGGACTGGCCGCGGTGGCCGTGCACCTGCGGCTGATGGCGATCGCGCTCAAGACCGGGATGCGCCGCCATCTCGGCCGTTCGTTCACGCTCGTCCGGGTCGCGTGGACGGCACTCGTGGCGAGCCTCGCCGTCGCGCTGGCTCTGGTCCACGACGCTCCGGTCGACGGCATGGCGACACAGTTCGGGCTCGTCCTGATCGGTGGCTGGCTGCTCACCTTCGCGCTCGCGATCCTGCAGCGGATCGTGCCGTTCCTGGCGTCGATGCACGCGGCCCAGGCGAAGACACGGGGCAAGCGCCTGCCGCCGACCCCTTCGGCGCTGACCGCCGAGCGCCCGCTGGCGATCCATTTCGCCTGCCACCTGGCCGCGCTCGCGCTGCTCGTGATCGCCGCCGCTGTCGACAGCGCCGCCGCGGTCCGGGCTGCCGCCGTCGTGGGCACCGCCGGTGCGCTCGCCTTCGGCGCATTCTTCGCGATTGCGATGCGGCGAATGCGGCGGCCGACGGCAGCGGCGGCTCCCGGCACCCTGCCGGCGGCTTGACCCGCATCAATGGCCCGGTCCATCGCATCAGGTAATTTGGTACCCGGATACCATAATGAGGTTGTCATGAGCTTCCAGCGCCAAGTGAGCCAAGCGCTCGACAACGAGCATCGCGCCAACATCGAGCTGCTGGGCCGGCTCGAGCAGGCCTTCGCGCGCGCGGGCCGCACCGCAACCGCGAGCGACCCCGACCTCGGCAAGCTCGCCGGCGCGCTGGTCCGGCAGCTCGAGCAGGACATCGGCCGGCACTTCGATTTCGAGGAGCGCGAGCTCTTCCCGCGCCTCGCTGCCGCCGGCGAGGGCGACATCGCCGCGCTGCTCGCGGAAGAGCACGAGGCGATCCGCGCCGTCGCGGCCGAAGTGCTGCCGCTCGCGCGTGGCGCGGCGGCGGCGACGCTGGACGATGCCGGCTGGACGATGCTTAAGCGCTGCACGCTCGAGCTCGTCGAGCGCCAGGTCGCGCACATCCAGAAGGAGACGATGGCGCTCCTGCCGATACTGGAGGATCTGCTCGACGAGGACAGCGATCGCGAGCTTGCGTTCGCGTATGCGTCCGATTGAGATGAACGGCACCCACGCTCACTATGTTCGCTGCCCCGCCGGGGGGCAGTCTGCGCCCTTCGGGCGGCCGCGCGGGCGCTGAACCTGGAGGAATTGCGATGGGCGACGAAACCGTGAATGCCGTGCGCGCGCTCGCGCGCGCAGACCTGGACGCAGTCGTCGCTATCGACGCGGCGATCGAGGGCCGGCCGCGGCGCACCTACTTCGAACGGCGACTGGCCGCAGCGGTGCGGGCGCCGAAACTGCATGCGCAGCTCGCCGCGACCGACGCCGCCGGGCTCGCCGGCTACATCCTCGCGCGCGTGCTGGAGGGCGAATTCGGGCGCACCGAGCCCGGCCTGCGGTTGGAGATCGTCGGCGTGCGCCGGGACCTGCAGCACCACGGCGTCGGCACGCTGTTGCTCGACGCGCTCACGACGTGGGCGCGGCGGCACGGCATCCGCGACCTGCGCACGCAGGCGGCGTGGAACGACCACGGCATGCTGCGCTGGCTCGACGCGATGCATTTCACGCTGGCGCCCAACCACGTCGTCGACTGCGCCGTCTCCGGAGGCCAGTACACGCCGGAGCGCGACGACCGGGTGACGATCCCCGAGGGTGAAGGCCCCGCGCACGAAATCGACTACGGCGGGCAATCCGACAACCATTTCGAGCGGCTCTCGCGGGACCTTGCCGACGTGCGCGCGATGGGTCCCGGCGATCTCGCCGAGATCTCCCGCATCGACCGTTCGATCACCGGACGCGACCGCGAGGCCTACATGCAGGCCAGGCTCGATGAAGCGATGGTCGACTCCGCGATCCGCATCTCGCTGACCGCCCGGCTCGATCGCGCGATCGTGGGCTACCTGATGGCGAGCGCGGACCTCGGCGACTTCGGCCGCACCGAACCGGTCGCGGTCATCGACACCATCGGCGTCGACCCGGATTACGCGCATCGCGGCGTCGGCCACGCGATGCTGTCGCAACTGTTCGCGAATCTGGGCGCGTTGCGCATCGAGCGCGTCGAAACCGTAGTCGGGCCGCGCGACCTCGGGCTGCTCGGATTCCTCTACGACACCGGTTTCGCGCCGTCCCAGCGCATCCCCTTCGTGCTGCGCCTCCCTGACAGCCCATGACGATTCCGATGCCGGACGACGACGCGGTGCGCGAAGCGTTGCGACAGGTCGAGGATCCCGAGGCGGGGATGAACATCGTCGATCTCGGACTCGTGTACGCCGTCGATGTCGGCGCGGGCGCCGTGCGGGTCGACCTCACCATGACCACCGCCGCGTGCCCGATGGCCGACATGATCGTCGACGGGGCGCGGGACGCCATCAGCGCCATCGTCCCCGCGGGAACGAACGTCGACGTGCAGCTCGTCTGGGATCCGCCGTGGACGCCGGACAAGATGACCGGCATCGCCCGCGACCACTTCGGCTGGCCGGGTTGAGGGGACGCCGCGGGCACCCTTCGGGTGTCGTCTCGTCCGGATTGCCCTCGCTGATGCACCCGGGGCCGCTGGCTGAACCCGGCGGAGCACTCACCGCGCAGCGTTCAGCACTCTTTCAGGTTGGCTCCGTACACTCAGCCGCGTACCGGACTCTGCGGGCCGCGCCCGCCAACGCCATCCGTGAAGGAAAAAATGAATCTGCCCAAAAGTCTGAGTTGGCTTTCGAGCCTGCTCCTCCCGCTGGTGGCGATTGCCGCCCACGCCGTGAGCCTGTCGCCCACGTCCCTTGCGCTGGTGCCTGGAATGAGCGCCACCATCGCGGTAAGCAGCGTGCGTGGCACTGCGACCTTGAAGAACTCGAATTCCACCGCCGTTGCGGCGAGCCTGGCCGGTGGAAAGATCAGCGTGACGGCGAAAGCCGTCGGCGTCGCGACGCTGTCCGTCACCGACCGAAGCGGCACGAAGACTGCCAAAGTAACGGTCAAGCCGCCCGCTGGGCGTTTCGCCCGGCAGCGCATCGCTGCTCGTCGGGCAGTCGACGACGCTGACGATCAGCAACGCGATCGGCACGATCACGATGAGCAACTCCAACAGCGCCGCGGTCAGCGCGAGTCGCTCGGGGAGCATCATCACGGTGACAGGCAGAAGCGCAGGCAGCGCCGAACTCACCGTGCGTGACACGAAGTCGACGGTCAAGGTGCAAGTGACGCGTCACCTCGCCGCCTCCGCCTCCGTCTCCATCGGGCGGAATCCACCCCGGGCGCCTGCTCGCCAGCAACTGCTTCCAGTGTCACGGGACCAACGGCAGCGGCGGCTTCGAAGGGATCGGGGGAGGCAGCAAAGCCGAACTGCTCGAGGAGCTGCGCGAATTCGCGAGCGGTCAGGAGGATGCCGGCGGCATCATGGCTGCCCATGTGATGGGATACACCGACGAGCAGTTGCAGCTCATCGCCGACTTCCTGTCCCAACAATAAGCGGAGAACTCAAAATGGATCGTCGTAAATTTCTTGGTTCGCTGTCGGTCGGCGGGTTGGGACTCCTGGGCTTGCCCAGGGCGTGGGCGGATGACGATAGCAGCGCCCCGGTGCTGTTCCCGGTGCCCACCAACACGGGGATCAGCGGCACGGTCGTCGTGGTGGGTGGAGGCATGGCAGGCGCAGCCGTGGCCAAGTACCTGCGCCTGTGGGGCGGTACCGGGGTGAGCGTCACTCTCGTGGAGGCGAGCCCTTCCTACACGTCGAACATCATGAGCAATACGGTGCTGACCGGCCAGCGCACGCTCGCCAGCCTGAACTACGCGTACGACACGCTGGTGAGCCATTACGGCGTGACCCGGGTCAACGACACCGTATCCGGCATCAACAGGGACGCAAAGTACGTGTCACGGGCAGGAGGCCCCGACATCGCCTACGACCGCCTCGTGCTGGCGCCGGGCGTGGACTTCGACCTGATGCCCGGGATGTCGCTCCACACCGAGTACGAGACGCTCGTCCCGCACGCGTGGAAGGCCGGACCCCAGACCCAGCTGTTGCGCAACCAGCTCCTCGCCATGCCGGCGGGCCAGAACGTGGTCATGACGATTCCCGCAGCGCCCTACCGCTGTCCGCCGGGACCGTACGAGCGCGCGTGCGTCATCGCCGATTGGCTGCGGACGAACAAGCCAGGCAGCAAGATCATCGTGCTCGACGCCAATGCGGGCATCGTCGTCGAGAAGGACAACTTCAACCACGCCTTCACCGTGACGCATGCGGGAGTGGTCGACTACCGCCCCGGCTGCACCGTGAAGCACGTGGACAGTGCCAATCGGGTCGTGACCTACGACCAGGTGATCAACCTGATTCCCGTGGCGAGCAACGCCCAGGTGCAGGCCGCGGTCCTCAACCCGATTCCGCCCCAACGCGCACCGCAACTGCTGAAGGACGCCGGCTTGCTGAGCACCGACCCGTCCAAGCCCTTCGCCCCGGTCAACGTGCTGAGCTATCAATCGAAGGTCGATCCGCTCGTCCACGTCATCGGCGACGCCAGCCTGACGACGCAACCGAAGGCCGGGCACATCGGCAACCAGCAGGCCAAGACCTGCGCCGACGCCGCCCTGCGCCTGCTGAGCAATCAGCCGCTGAACACGCAGGTGGTCACGAACTCCGCCTGCTACACCCCCATCACGTCGACCACGGCCACCTGGCTGGCGGCCGTGTATCAGTACGATGCCGGGACCGCCACGATGGTGATACCCGCGCAGCACAACAACGGCAACGCCATTGCCGCCTCGGCCGCGACGACCGACAACTACGAGGAAATGCAGACCTGGTTCGACACGCTGATGGGGGACACGTTCAGCTGACGCGGTTACGCTAGCCCGGCGGCGCGCGCGTGCGCAGGCCCGGGCAGCCAGGCGGGTGACTGCGCTCGGAATTCCGCGAGAATTGCGTCCATCACCTGCGCGGTGCGGGCCGCCGACTCGCCGGTGCTCGCGCACTTGCCGATCCCGTTGAGCTCGTCGACGATGGTCTGGATCATCGGCTGGTGCACGTGGTCCGGATCGCCGACGGGAATCTCCTCCACCTTCTCGCCGCGGAAGATCCGGATGGGGACCGGCTGCGACGTGGAAAAACGGATGCGACCCCTGGCGCCGACAATCTCGTTGTACTCCTCGTCGCAGTCCGCCGCGTAGCACCAGGTCCCGCTGCCATACACACCGGAAGCGAACCGGTACGTCGCGGTCACCACATCTTCCGCACCATAGGCCCCGGCCTGATTCCCGGCGAATGCGCGCACGTCCGCGATCGGCCCGAGCAGAAAGTCCAGAAAATCGAGTGTGTGGCAGGCGGCCTCGAAGAAGAAGCCGCCGCCGGACAACTCCGGATTGACGCGCCACGGGACCGCGCCACCGGCAAATTGATCGGCCCCGGGGAGCTGCTGGAACTGGCGCGAGATGACCATGCGGACTTCGCCGATGGTGCCGCCGGCGACCAGGTCCCGCACGGCCAGAAAACGCGGGAGCGCACGCCGGTAGTAGCCGACCCAGAGCGGAACGCCGGCGGCGCGGCAAGCGGCGATCATGTCGACACATTCGGCGTGATTCATTCCCATCGGCTTTTCCACGTACACGGGCTTGCCCGCCGCCGCGCAGCGCAGCGTGTAGTCGCGATGGGTGTCGGTCAGCGTCGCGATGTAGATGGCGTCGATGCCGGGCGCGCGGATGATCGCATCGGCGTCGTCGTGCCAGCGCGCCACGCCGTGCCGTCGCGCGTAATCCGCCGCCAGCGCGCCGTCGCGCCGCATGACCGCCACCAGTTCCGAGTGCGCGGCCTTGCCGAAGCCGGGGCCGCTCTTTTTTTCGGTCACGTCACCGCAACCGATCATTCCCCAGCGCACCGTCTTCATGTCCGCCTCGCCCGGTTCACCGCAGTACCCGTCCTACGGCGAGCGCCCGAGGAACACGGTCAACGCCGACGATGCGATGCCGAGCCCCCAGAATCCGAAGAACCCCATCGTGTAGATCACCTCGCGCGACAGGTCGAGAACCGCACCGAAGAAGTGCAGCTCGAACGGGTCGAACACGGTGAAGAAGATCGCTTCCGCGACACCGGCGACCAGGAACGCCGGCCAGATCACCCACATCAGCTGCCGTGAAAAACTGCTGCTCACCTCCATCGGAGCCTCCTCGGTCCTCGATCATCTTTCCGGGTCGCGGGGCCAGGCGCGAATGCCGGGCGATCCGCCTTCAGTCCACGGCCCTGGCGGCGCCGAGACGCACCTCGTGGATTGCGCCGCCCGCCTCCACCGTCGGCAACCGCCAGGCGTCGGTCTCGATGGACACGAGCCATCGCCCCGAGGGAATCGGCGCCATCCGGCCGATGTAGACGCCGTCGGCGCCGCGCTCCAACGTTGCCACGCGGTCGTTTCCCGCGCGCGTCGCGTTCGCGAGCTTCGCCCGGACGCTCGCGGGCGCCGCCGTGTCCCCGAGGCCGGAAAGGCGCAACCGCAGGACACCCTCGGGCGTCATCTCGAGGATGGCGCCGATCCCCAACGCTTCGCCGCGCGCGGACCGCTCGAGTTGCCGGTTGATGACAAGGCCGCGCTTGTAATAGTCGTCGGCGACCACGCCGTCGTCGGTCGACCACGCCAGCCAGACCGTCGCGATTCCGGCGACCACGACAATCGCGGGACCGGCCATCAGCAGCCAGGGCCAGCGGTCGCGGTACCAGGGCTTTGCGGGGAGGGTCATGGACACGAGTTTCGGCTTCCGTGCACGGCGCGGATCAGCGCGGGAAGAGGAACGTGGACTTCTCGCGCCGGACGATTTTCGCCTCGCCGGCGGTCTCGATCACGAACTCGATGCGGTTGGCGCCGGGCTTGCCCGCCTCGGCCGGCGCCTGCACGCGCACCGGGACGAGGAGCGCCGACGCGCCGGCGATCGCGATCGGCTGCTCGACGCCAGCCAGCGCCATCCCCGGCACGCCGTCCACGGCGATCGAAATGCGCTGCGGCGCCTCGCTGGTGTTCATGATCTGCAGACGGTACACATTCTCGATCACCCCGGGCCCGCTCTCGCGGGCGAGTGCGGCCCGGTCGCGGATCACATCGACCTTCAGCGTCTCGCGCAGGTAGAGCGAGACGCCGACCGCGGCGACGATCGTCGCGAGCAGTCCCATGTACAGGAGCGTCCGCACGCGGAACACGCGCCTCCACATCGTCGCGTTGTCGTATCCCTTCGCGAGTGCGTTCTCCGTCGTGTACCGGATGAGGCCGCGCGGGTACCCCATCGTGTCCATCACCTGATTGCAGCCGTCGATGCAGGCGGCGCAGCCGATGCACTCGTATTGCAGCCCCTTGCGGATGTCGATGCCGGTGGGACAGACATGCACGCATATCTGGCAATCGACGCAATCGCCGAGGCCCGCCGCCTTGTGGACGGATTTGCGGCTGCGCGCACCGCGCGGCTCGCCGCGGCCCGCGTCATAGGTGATGACCAGCGTGTCATGGTCGAACATCACCGACTGGAAGCGCGCGTACGGGCACATGTACTTGCAGACCTGCTCGCGGAGGTAACCGGCGTTGCCGTACGTTGCGAGGCCGTAGAACAGGATCCAGAAGGTTTCCCAGCCGCCCAGATTGCCGGGGATCGCCGCCAGCAGCGGCCGGAACGCGTGAAATAGCCGACGAACGTGACGCCGGTCCACAGCGAAATCGCCATCCAGGCTGCCGTGCTTCGCTGTCTTCTTGCCGAGCTTGGCCACGGACATCGGCTGGCGATCGAGAATGATCCGCGCGTTCCGGTCCCCTTCGATCTTGCGCTCCACCCACAGGAAGATCTGCGTGTACACCGTCTGCGGGCAGGCATAGCCGCACCACAATCGGCCTGCCATCGCGGTGAACAGGAACAGCGACAGCGCGGCGATGATCAGCAGGAACGCGAGATAGATGACGTCCTGCGGCCAGAACACGATGCCGAAGATGTAGAACTTGCGCGCGGCGATGTCGAACAGCACCGCCTGCCGGTCGTTCCACGAGAGCCATGGCAGGCCGTAGTAGATGATCTGGGTGGCGAAGACCATCGCCCACGACCAGTTCGCGAACCGCCCGCTCACCGCCCGCGGGTAGATCTTCTTGCGGATCTCGTAGAGGCCTACGTCGGCCTCGGCGCCGGCCGGCGCCGGCTGGATCGGAATCGTCGCCCGGGAATCGCTCACTTGGAGTTGGACAGACCCCATACATAGGCGGCCAGGATCTGCACCTTGCCCTCGCCGAGGCTCGCCTTGTGCGTCGGCATCGGCAGGTGGTTCTCGTCCAGACCGAGGTGCCGGCCCTTGTTGATGCCTTCGGCGATCGTCGTCTCGGAGCTGCCGTACAGCCAGATCGCGTCGGTCAGGTTGGGCGCGCCCACCGCCGGGTTGCCCTTGCCGTCCACCCCGTGGCACGCCGCGCAGTTCTGCTCGAACAGCGGCTTGCCGAGCTGTCCGCGCAACGAGTCGTGCGCGAGACCGGACAGCGACCGCACATAGGCGATGACGTTCTTCGTGCCGTCCTCGCCGAGGATCGGGCCCATCGCCGGCATCACGCCCATCCGGCCGTTCGCGATCGATTCGCGAATCGTCTCCGGCGCGCCGCCCCAGAGCCAGTCGGCGTCGCGCAGGTTGGGAAAGCCGCGGCTCGCCACCGGCGTCCGAGCCGTGGCACTGCGCGCAGTTGTTGAGGAACAGCCGCTCGCCCATCGCGCGCGCCTGCGGATCCGCGGCCACCTGCTTCAGGTCCATCGCCAGGTACTTGTCGTACAACGGCTTGGTCTTCGCGTCGACGGCGGCGCTCTCCTTCGCCGCCGCATTGGCCGACGTCCAGCCGAGAACGCCCGGGACCCGGCCGAGGCCCGGGTAGAACACGAGATAGGCCACCGAGAACGCGATCGTGATCCAGAACAGCCACATCCACCAGCGCGGCAGCGGATTGTTGTACTCGGCGAGGTCGCCGTCCCAGGTGTGCCCCGTCAACTCGACCGGCCCGCCGGCCTTCGGTGCCGCCGGGCCGGATTTGACCTTCATGCGGCCCGGTCACCAGCAGCAGCCACGCGCAATAGCCGATCGAAGCCACCGTGCCGACGATGACCCACCAGTTCCAGAAGTCCGACGTGAAATCGCTCATTGCTGTGCCCCCACGCTCGCGGCTGTCGCCGCTACGCTGCCCCCCGAGGGGGCGCGATTCGCGCCCGGGACGGCCCGGCGGCGCTCATGACTCGCCCCGCCCGCTTGGAGATGTCGCCGGAAATCCCGTCCGTCTCGTCAGGCAGCGCGAACGGCGCGTTCGCCGCCTCGTCGAACGCCTTCCGCCGGCCGCTGCCCCAGGCCCACGCGACGATGCCGAGGAATGCGACGAACGCCAGCACGGTCGTCGCGGCGCCAATGATGGTGTAGATGTTCACGCTTCACCTCGCGTTCTTCATCGCCAGACCGAGCATCTGCAGGTACGCGACGAGCGCGTCCTCCTCGGTCCGGTCCTTGAGCTCGGCGGCCGCTTTCGCGATCTCGGCGTCCGTGTAGGGAACGCCCACCCGCCGCAGCGCGCGCATCTTCCCTTCGATGTCGGAAGCGCTCGCCGGCGTCCGCGCGAGCCACGGGTAGCCGGGCATGTTCGACTCGGGCACGACATCGCGCGGATTGGCGAGGTGCACCCTGTGCCAATCGTCCGAATAGCGCCCGCCGACGCGCGCGAGATCCGGCCCGGTGCGCTTGCTGCCCCACTGGAACGGATGGTCGTAGACGAATTCGCCGGCGACGGAATAGGGGCCGTAGCGCTCGGTCTCCGCGCGGAACGGCCGGATCATCTGCGAATGGCAGTTGTAGCAGCCCTCGCGCAGGTAGACGTCGCGACCGGTCAGCTGCAGCGGCGTGTAGGGCTTGACGCCGGCAACCGGCGTGGTGGTCGACTTCTGGAAGTACAGCGGGACGATCTCGACGAGCCCGCCCACGCTGACGGTGAGAATGATCAACACGATCATCCAGCCGACATGCTGTTCGATGAATGCCTGGTCGATCTTCATGTGCTGTTCCCCGGTCGCATTCAGGAATGCCCGCCTCAGGCGTGCGCCGTGGCGCCGGCAAGGGGGATCGGCGCCTCGACACCCTTGCTGCCGGCGATGGTCTTGATCATGTTGTACGCCATGATCAGCATGCCGCCGAGGAAAAGCACGCCGCCGACAAGGCGGATCGCGTAGAACGGGTAGGTCGACTTCACGCTCTCGACGAACGCGTAGGTCAGCGTGCCGTCGGCGTTCACCGCGCGCCACATCAGTCCCTGCATGACGCCGGCGATCCACATGGAGGCGATGTAGAGCACGACGCCGATCGTCGCGATCCAGAAGTGGGTGGTGATGAGGCGGACCGACCACATTTCGGTCTTCCCGAACATCCGCGGGATCAGGTAGTAGATCGAGCCGATGGAGATGAACGCGACCCAGCCCAGCGCGCCCGAGTGCACGTGGCCGATCGTCCAGTCGGTGTAGTGCGAGAGCGCGTTGACCGTCTTGATCGACATCATCGGACCCTCGAACGTGCTCATGCCGTAGAACGACAGCGACACGACCAGGAACTTGAGGATCGGATCCTCGCGCAACTTGTGCCACGCGCCCGACAGCGTCATGATCCCGTTGATCATCCCGCCCCACGACGGCGCCAGCAGGATCAGCGAGAACAGCATGCCGAGCGACTGCGTCCAGTCGGGCAGCGCGGTGTAATGCAGGTGGTGCGGACCCGCCCACATGTACGTGAAGATCAGCGCCCAGAAGTGCACGACCGACAGCCGGTACGAGTAGACGGGGCGTCCGGCCTGCTTCGGCACGAAGTAGTACATCATCCCGAGGAAGCCCGCCGTCAGGAAGAAGCCGACGGCGTTGTGGCCGTACCACCACTGCACCATCGCGTCCTGCACGCCGGCGTAGGCCGAGTACGACTTCATCGGCCAGAACGTGACGGGCGTTTCGGCGCTGTTGATGACGTGCAGCAACGCGATGGTCAGGATGAACGCGCCGAAGAACCAGTTGGCCACGTAGATGTGCGGGGTCTTGCGCTTGGCGATCGTGCCGAAGAACACCACGGCATAGGCGACCCAGACCAGCGTGATCAGGATGTCGATCGGCCACTCGAGCTCGGCATACTCCTTGCCCGACGTGTAGCCCAGGGGCAGCGTGATGGCAGCCAGCACGATCACCGCCTGCCAGCCCCAGAACGTGAATGCCGCCAGCCCGTCCGCAAAGAGCCGGACCTGGCAGGTGCGCTGCACGACGTAGTACGACGTCGCGAAGAGCGCGCAGCCGCCGAAGGCGAAGATCACGGCGTTCGTGTGCAGCGGCCGCAGCCGGCCGTAGGACAGCCACGGGACGTCGAAATTGAGCTCGGGCCAGAGGAGCTGAGCGGCGATGATCACGCCGACCAGCATGCCCACGATGCCCCAGAGGACCGTGACCACGGTGAACTGGCGCACCACCTTGTAGTTGAACGTTCCCGCGCTTGCCGCATTCATCGTCTGCGTCTCCCCCGTCTTCACCCGTGCGCCGCTCGCCGGCAGGGCCAGCTGCCGCGTGCCCCTCCGGTTTCCAAGCAAGGAACCCAAGATAGCAAAATGCGCGATTCTATCGGCGTCATTCTGGCGCCGGTTTGATCGAGGTCAATGCGCCCGACCGGTCGGACGCGAGGCTCGCAGGCCGTCGGCGCGCCGGGAATCGCATCGCTCGTGTCGTCGTCCGCCAGGATCCGGTGCGCCGGCCCGTCGAGGTCGTCGAACTGTCCGCTACGCACCGACCACCAGAAAACGGCGCCGATCAGCAGCACGAGCAGGACCGACACCGGGATCAACAGCACCAGAACTTCCATTGCGGCAGCCCCGAACGGTGGTCAGACCGGCGCGCCCCCGCGGGCCGCGTCACGACCGGCTTCCCGCCCCGCGCATTCGCGCGACCCGCATCGCATTGCCGACGACGAAGAGCGAGGAGACCGACATGCCCACCGCCGCGACCAGCGGCGTGACGTGACCGAATGCCGCAGCGGGAATCGCAATCACATTATAAGCGAACGCCCACGCCAGATTCTGCCGAACGACACGAAACGTGCGCCGCGCGTGAACGATGGCGTCGGCGATGCGCGGCAGCTCGTCGGACAGCACGACGACATCCGCGGTCCACTGCGCGAGCGGGGTCGCGCTGCCGAGACTCACCGACACCTGCGCCTGCGCGAGCGAAGGCGCGTCGTTGATGCCGTCGCCGACCATCGCGACGACCGCGCCCCCCGCCTGCAATCGCGCAATGGCCTCGCGCTTGTCGTCCGGCTGCGCGTCGCCGCGCGCCTCGGCGATGCCGAGCGCCTGCGCCATCGCGGCGACAACCGGTCGCGCCATCGCCCGACAGCAGCACCGGCGTGACGCCGACGGACTTCAGACGCGCAACGAGCGCCGCGGCCCCCGGGCGCAGCGCGTCGCCCAATCCGAACAGCGCGATGAACCCGTCCGCGTCACCCAGCGCGATCCGCGACATGCCGGCGCCGGCGACTTCGGCGCCCTCCGGTGGCGGCCGTCCCGACAGCGCAGCGGCGAAGGGCAACCGCCCGATGCGCACGCGACGGCCGGCAATGGTCCCTTCGACGCCATTGCCCGGATGGATGGCAAGGTCCGCGACCGGAGGCAGCGATGAACGATTCGCCACGGCGTCGCGGAATGCCCGGGCCACCGGATGCTCCGACGGGGCCTCGAGCACTGCGGCGAGCGCCAGCGCTTCGGCACGCGTGGCGGATCCCAGCGGCAGAACATCCAGCAACGCAACGTGGCCAGTGGTCAATGTGCCCGTCTTGTCGAATACCACGTGCGTGACGCGCGACAGCGTTTCCAGCGCGTCGCCGCGCGCGATGACCACCTGCCGCCGCGAGAGCGCGCCGGCCGCCGCCGCAAGGGCCGCCGGCGTCGCCAGCGACAGCGCGCAGGGGCAGGAGACGACGAGCACGGCGAACGTCACCGCGAGCGCGCGCGACGGGTCGACCTGCCACCAGATCGCCGCCGTCAGCGCGGCAAGCGCGAGCAGCGTGCCGACGAACCAGGCGGCGATCCGATCGGCGACTCGCGCGATGCGCGGCCGTTCGCTCGCCGCGCGCTCCGCCAGGCGCTCGATCGCCGCCAGGCGCGTCGTCTCGCCGGCCGCGCTCACCCGGACCACGAGCGCGCCGTCGCGCACGACGCTGCCCGCAAGCACCGCGTCTCCCGGAGCCTTCGCCCGCGGCCGCGCTTCGCCGGTCAGGACCGCCTCCTCGACGTTCCCGCGGCCGTCGACCACGTCGCCGTCGGCCGGCACCGTTCCACCCGGACGCACGAGCACGTGCTCCCCGGCGGCGAGCGACGCCGCGCCAACGCTCTCGACGGCATTGCGGTCGGGCCACGCTGCCAGGCGCTCCGCGGTAGCCGGCCTTGCGCGCGCCACGCGCTCGACGGCGTCTCCGGCACGCCGACGCGCGACGAGCTCGACGTAGCGTGCACAAAGCAACAGCGCGATGAACATCGTCACCGAGTCGTAATAGACGTCGCCGTCGCCGGTGAGCGTCGCCCACGCGCTGCCGGCGAACGCCGCGCCGAGCCCCAGCGCGATCGGCACGTCCATGCCGGGACGGCGCAACTTCAGGTCGCGCCACGCCCCGGCGAAGAATGGCGCCGCGGAGTAGAGGAGCGCCGGCAGCGTCAGCGTGAGGCTTGCCCATTCCAGCAGCCGACGGTGAACGGGCTCGACGCCGTCGACCGTGATGTACGTCGGCACGGCGAACATCATCACCTGCATCATCGCCAGCAGCGCGACGGCCAGGCGCAGCAGCAGGGCTCGCGATTCACGCTGCGCCAGCGCTTCGCGGCGCGAGGGATCGTACGGAAACGCGCGGTAGCCGATCGCCGCAATCGTGCGCAGCAGGTCGGAGAGCCGACACTTGGCCGGATCCCAGACGACGCGGGCTCGGCGCGTGGCGAAATTGACGCTCGCCAGCGCGACACCCGGCTGGCGAGCGAGCCACGACTCGATCAGCCACACGCACGCGCCGCAGTGGATGCCTTCGAGCAGCAGCGAGAGCTCGCGCTTTCCACCCTCCGCCGGCCGCAGGAGTCCCTCCTGCGCGGCCGCCGCGTCCCAGTGCGACCACTCGTCATCGCCGTCCCGAGGGGGCAGCGGCCGGTCCGCGGCCTCCGTGCGGCGCTCGTAGAATGCGTCGAGCCCGGCGCCGTGGATGGTGCGTGCGATGCCGAGACATCCGGCGCAGCAGAAGTACCGCGTCGCGCCGGCCATCTCGACGTGCCAAGGGGTCGGTTCGGGATTGCGCTCGCCGCAATGAAAACAGCGCGGCGCTTCGGGCGAAGGGGCCGATGGCGCCTCGCGCTGCGCCGAGGCGTCCGGGCGCAATGCCGCGGCGGCGCGCGGGGACGGAGCGGACATCCCGCCGAATCTACGGTGCCGCCCCCGGCGGGTCAACCCTGGACGGCCCGTTGACCTCGATCAACGCCGTCGCGATGGTTTTCGAGGATAATGTACAAAAATCACAAACAATTCGAGGAGCGGACATGTACAAGACCCTGTTGGTGGCAACAGACGGCTCGAAGCTCTCGGACAAGGCGCTGGCACACGCCATCGGTATCGCGCAGGCCATGGGCGGCACGCTGACGGCTTTCTATGCCGCCCCGGACTACCCGATGCCCGCGTATGCCGACGGCGTGGTCTACGAGCCGGTCTCGCGCAAGGAATACGCGAAGCTCGCCGCGGAGGATGCGCAGAAGATCCTCGATGCGGCAGCCACCAAGGCCGAGACGGCCGGCGTCAGCTGCAAGACGGCCTATGCGATCGCTTCGGCGCCCTGGGAAGCGATCCTCGCCGCCGCGAAGAAGCACAAGTGCGATGCGATCGTGATGGCGTCGCACGGCCGCCGCGGCATTTCGGCGGTGCTGCTGGGAAGCGAGACGCAGAAGGTGTTGACGCACAGCAAGCTGCCGGTGATCGTCGTCCGGTAGCGCAAGGCCAGACGCCGCGCGCACGGGACCCCGCGCGGCGGGCAGTTTCCCCGGTCCCCCGAAGGCGCCCGCGTGGCGCCTTCGTCGTGCCGGCGGCCGGGACATCGCCCGCTTCCCGTGCTCGTTGGGGTCCCCCGGGCACCGGCCGGGGTAAAATGATCGTTTGCCCGAACGACCGGCACCATGCGCGTATCGCGATTCCTGCTCTCGACCCTGAAAGAGGCGCCCGCCGAGGCGGAACTCGTCAGCCATCGCCTGATGCTGCGCGCCGGCATGATCAAGCGGCTCGCCGCCGGCATCTACACCTGGATGCCGCTGGGCCTCCGCGTGATGCGCAAGGTCGAGGCCATCGTGCGCGAGGAGATGAATCGCGCCGGTGCGATCGAGCTCCTGATGCCCGTCGTGCAGCCGGCGGAAATATGGCAGGAGACGGGGCGCTGGGCGAAATACGGGCCCGAGCTGCTGCGCCTCAAGGACCGGCACGAGCGCGACTTCATCGTCCAGCCGACGTCCGAGGAGGTCATCACCGACATCGCGCGCAAGGAGATCAAGAGCTACAAGCAGCTGCCGCTCAACCTGTATCACATCCAGACCAAATTTCGCGACGAAGTCCGGCCGCGTTTCGGCGTGATGCGCTCGCGCGAGTTCGTCATGAAGGACGCCTACTCGTTCGACGCCGACAAGGCGGGCATGCTGCGCTCGTACCAGGCGATGTACGACGCGTACGCGCGGATTTTCGGGCGGATGGGGCTCAAGTTCCGCGCGGTCGCGGCCGACACGGGCCAGATCGGCGGCAGCGCGTCGCACGAATTCCAGGTGCTTGCCGAATCGGGCGAGGACGCCATTGCCTGGTGCCCCGCGTCGGACTACGCGGCGAACGTCGAGCTCGCCGAGGCGATCGCCCTCGCACCGTCGCGTCCGGCGCCGGCGGAAGCGATGCTGAAGGTGCCCACGCCGGGCAAGGCAACCTGCGAGGAAGTGGCGGAGCTGCTCGCGCAGCCGCTTGCGCGCACCGTCAAATGCATCATGCTCGCGTCCGACACCGAGGGCCTGCCGGCGCGCGTGTGGATGCTGCTGATCCGCGGCGACCACGCGTTGAACGAAGTCAAGGTGACCAAGATTGCGGGCCTGGAGAATTTCCGCTGGGCCACGCCGGCGGAAATCATCGCAGTGACCGGCTGCAACCCGGGCTACATCGGCCCGGTCGGCATCCCGAAGGACCTGACGCTGATCGTCGACCGGACGGTGGCCGTGATGGCCGACTTCATCTGCGGCGCGAACGAGCGCGACTTCCATCTTCGCGGCGTCAATTTCGGCCGCGATTGCCGCGAGCCCGACCGCATCGCCGATCTGCGCAACGTCGTTGCCGGCGACCCGTCGCCCGACGGCCGCGGCGCGCTCGAGATCCTGCGCGGCATCGAGGTGGGCCATGTCTTCGCGCTGGGCGACGAGTACTCGCGGGCGATGGGTGCAACTTATCTCGACGCCGGAGGTCAATCGCAGGTCATGGAAATGGGCTGCTACGGTATCGGTATCACGCGGGTCGTCGCGGCGGCCATCGAGCAGAACCACGACGGCAAGGGCATAGCGTGGCCGCAGCCGTTGGCCCCCTTCCTGGTGGCGATCGCGCCGGTGGGCTACGACCGCAACGAAGGGGTCAGGACGGCGGCGGATTCGCTGCACGACGAACTCGAAGCCGCCGGCGTCGAAGTGCTGCTCGACGATCGGGGCGAGCGCCCTGGCGTGATGTTTGCTGATCTCGAGCTGATCGGCATTCCGCACCGGATCACGATCGGCGATCGGGGCCTGAAGGAAGGCAGGATCGAGTACCAGGCCCGGCGCGATGCCGGCGCCGTGCCGGTCCCCGTGGGCGAAATGTCGGCGTACATCCAAGGGAGGCTCGCTCCAGCATGACGTTTCCGGGCACAGGCAGGCACATCTTCGGCGCGGCCGCGTTCCTCGCGTTGGCCTTGGCGCCGGCGAGCGCGCTTGCCGGTGCGCAGGTCGAGGAGAGGCTCGCGCCGTCGGTCGTCGCCGGCCTGCAGCGCGCGATCGCCGACAACCCGGTCCCGGACGACCATCTGACCAGTCCGGGGCTGCGCCAGTGGCAGGAGGAAATGTCCCGCCGGCTCGCGCCGAAGTTCCCGGACGCGCGCTCGCGCAACGAGTTCATCGCGACCGCACATTACGAGGCGGTGCGGGCCGGTCTCGATCCGCAGCTCGTGCTCGGCGTGATCCAGCACGAGAGCAGCTTCCGCAAGTACGCGATCTCGTCCGCCGATGCACGCGGCTACATGCAGGTGATGCCGTTCTGGACGAAGCTCATCGGCACGCCCGAGCACAACCTCTTCCACCTGCGCACGAACCTGCGCTACGGCTGCGTGATCCTGCGGCACTACCTCGATACCGAGAGCGGCGACCTCTTCCGCGCCCTCGGCCGCTACAACGGCAGCCTGGGCCGCCCCGAGTATCCGAATGCCGTGCTGGCGACGATGAACCGGAATTGGGTGTACACACCGGCCACCGCCAACAGGATCGGCGCCCTGCCGTCGCCCATCGCGGTGCGGTGAGCACCCGATCCGATTCGCCCCGGCCGCGCCACCGCGGCCGCTTCGCCCCCTCGCCTACCGGGCCGCTGCACTTCGGCTCGCTCGTCGCCGCGATCGCAAGCCACTGCGACGCGCGCGCCGCCGGCGGCCAATGGCTGCTGCGCATCGAGGACGTCGATCGGCCGCGGTCGCGGCCCGGCGCAGAAGCGGCGATCCTCGCGACGCTCGAGCATTACGGGTTCGCCTGGGATGGCGAGGTCTCGCGCCAATCGGAGCGCACCGATTGCTATGCCGCCGCGTTCGACCGCTTGCGCGCAAGAGGGGACGTCTATGAATGCGCGTGTTCGCGCCGCGAGCTCGAGGCAGCCGCCATGGGGGCGGGTGGGGAGCGCGTCTATCCGGGAACATGCCGCAACGGAATACCGGCGGATCGGCGCGACCGACCGGCGCGCGCGTGGAGGGTCCGCGTCGGCAGCGCGCGCGTCGAATTCGACGACCGCCTGCAAGGGCCGCAGGCCCAGGATCTCGCGCGCGATGTCGGCGATTTCGTGGTGCGGCGAGCGGACGGGCTCTACGCCTACCAGCTCGCGGTCGTCGTCGACGACGCCCTCCAGGACGTCACGCACGTGGTGCGCGGCGCCGACCTCCTCGCGTCCACGCCGCGCCAGATCTACCTGCAGGGACTCCTCGGATATGCGCCGCCGGCCTATCTGCACGTACCGGTCGCGATCAACGCCGCCGGCGAAAAGCTGTCCAAGCAGACCGGTGCCGCGGCGCTGCCGAACGACCCGCTGCCCGCGCTCGCCGCGGCGTGGCGGCTTCTCGGGCAACGCCTCCCCGCGAGCGCGGAAGCCCCGGCCTGCACCGCCGATTTCTGGTCATGGGCCGTCGCCGCGTGGGATCCGGCGCGCCTGCCGCCGGCGGCCGTGCTTCCGACGCCAGCACCGTTCGCGGGCGCGCGACGCGCAGCGGTATAATCAACGGTTTTTCCGCAGCGAATCGAAACGTTTCGTCGCCGCGCCATCACCCGCGAAAGCCCATGACCACGCTCGTTGCCGTCCGCAAGAACGATGAAATCGTCATCGCCGCCGATTCGCTCACGACCTTCGGCGACACGCGGCTTTCCGCCGAGTTCGACAGGACGTCCGAAAAGATCGTCCATTACAAGGGCACCCACATCGGACTGTGCGGGAGCGCCGCGCACCAGCTCGTGTTCGCGAGCCTGCTCGCGGCGCACGGCGATCTCGACTTCTCGACCAAGGCTGCGATCTTCGAAACCTTCCGCAAGCTGCATCCGATACTGAAGGAGCAGCACTTCCTCAATCCGAAAGAGGAGGAAGACGACCCCTACGAATCGACGCAGGTGACGGCACTGGTCGCGAACGAGCATGGCATCTTCGGCGTCTACTCGATGCGCGAGGTGTTCGAGTACACCCGGTTCTGGGCCGTGGGTTCCGGGCGCGAGTTCGCGCTGGGCGCGATGCACGCGGAGTATCCGAAGCTGCGCACGGCCGCCGCCATCGCCCGCGTCGGCATCACCGCCGGCGCGACGTTCGACCGGAACTCCGGCCTGCCGATGACGCTGTACACGGTCCCGGTGAAGCGCTGAGGGTGGAACGACCCCCACGCTCACTTCGTTCGCTGCCCCCCGCGGGGGCGTTCAGTGCCCTTCGGGCGGCCGGGCGGGCACTGACGGAACCGCCCCTGTGGCCACGTCGACCCGCTTCGCCGACAGCGTAACGCGCTTCATGTTCGAGCGCGCAGCCATCCGTGGCGCGCTGGTCAGCCTCGACGACACCTGCCGCGAAATCCTCGGCCAGCACCCGTATCCGCCGGCATTGCGGCGTGTGCTGGCCGAGTTGCTCGCCGCGTCCGCGCTGCTCGCCTCGACGCTGAGCTTCAAGGGGACGCTCATCGTCCAGCTGCAGGCGGCCGGCCCGGTCAGCCTTCTCGTCGTCGAATGCACGGCCGGCCTCGGCCTGCGCGCCACCGCGCAGTGGCGCGACGCCGCAGGCGACATGCCGGACGACGCCCCGCTGCATACGCTCGCGGGGGATCCCGCAGCAAGCCGCCTGGCGATCATGCTCGACCCCAAGGACGGTGGCCCGATCTACCAGGGCATCGTCGCGCTCGAGGCCGTATCGATCGCCACGCTGATCGAGCACTACCTCACCACGTCCGAGCAGATCGACAGCCGCTTGGTGCTCGCCGCCGGCGCGACACGCGTGCGGGGCATGCTGCTCCAGCGGATGCCGAGCGCCGGCCCCGGGGACGACATCGCGTGGCGACAGGCGGCGTCCCGGCTCGACCTGGTCGAAGCGCAGCTGCTCGACGCACGGGGCGTCGAGACACTGCTCGCCGCGCGCTTTCCAGACCACGACATGCGCGTGCTCGCGCCGCGCGCCGCGAGCTTCCATTGCGATTGCTCCGCCGAACGGGTGTCCAACGCGCTCAGAATGCTCGGCCGCGCCGAAATCGAGAGCATTCTGGCCGAGCAGGGAATGATCGGCGTGACCTGCGAATTCTGCAGCCACGCCTACCGTTTCGTTGCGGCCGATGCGCTTGGACTGTTCGCGCCGAGCGGCGACAGCGCCGACGCGCCGGCGGATGCCGCTCGTCCGTCGCGCCCCGTGATCGCTCCCGGCCGCACGCGCCGATGAGCCTCTACCTGCCGGAACACTTCGCGTCGCGCGATCGGGCGACGATCGCACGGCTGGTCCACGACCACCCTTTCGCGACGCTGGTCACCCCGCACTCGTCCGAGCCGGTCGTCACACACCTGCCGCTGCTGCACGTTGCCGACTGCGAGCCGCACGGCACGCTGTTCGGCCATTTCGCCCGCGCCAATCCGCACGCGCGGATCGCCGCCGGCGCCGCTTCGATCGCGATCTTCCAGGGGCCGCATGCGTACGTTTCGCCGTCGTGGTACGCCGATCCTTCCGGCGCGGTGCCGACATGGAACTATGCAGTCGCGCACGCGCACGGCACGATCGAGCTCGCGCGCGATGCCGCCGAGACACGCGTCGTGCTCGATCTGATGATTCACCGCTTC
This sequence comes from uncultured beta proteobacterium, assembly GCA_963708855.1. Taxonomy (GTDB): domain Bacteria; phylum Pseudomonadota; class Gammaproteobacteria; order Burkholderiales; family Casimicrobiaceae; genus CAIWHR01. Next base: position 153,352 of record CAVPUM010000034.1, read on the forward strand.
GAAGCGCGCCGCGACACGCCGTGGCAGCTCGGCCTCGACCCGGAACGGCTCGCGGCGATGGTTGGCGCCATCGTGGGGTTTCGGATCAGGGTGAGGCGCTTCGACGCCAAATTCAAGCTGTCGCAGAACCGGACCCCGGAGGACAGGCGGCGCGTGGCGGCCGGCCTCGACGGCGAAAACCACGACGATGCCACGGCGACGGCGACGTGGATGCGCGGGTGGATGGGGTCGACGCGGTCGGAGTGACCTGTCGGCGAAGTGAAGATGCGTCAGGCAATCCATCCACCGCGTTGGCGTCGGCCACCTGCTCCGACCGCGTCGGTCCAGTCAGCAAAGCCGGAGCGCGGAAAGCTCGAGCAACAAGTCCGGATTCTGATAGCCGCGCCATAGCGCGAAGGCGAGCAGCGCCGCGAGGATCAGGCCAATGGTATGCCACATGGCGCGCGTGATGCGGCCGCGGGCTGCTTGCGGGGGAAGGGCGGAGTTGCCGGTGCCGGGACTCACGCGCGAAGATTACGCCCGCGCGGGACTCTCCGGCAACAGGCCGAGCATCGTGGCGGGCAGCGGCACCGCCTGCAGGGCGGGCGACGCCGGAGCCGAGTTGATGCCCAGTTCGCGCATCATCGTCATGATGGAGCTGAAATCGGCGGCCGTCTGCACGTCGGCGATCGGCTTGGCCAGCAGATTCACGGCACGGCCGCTGACCACCAGCGGTATTTCCGGCGGCAGTTCGGCTCGCAACGAGCGGATTTCCTGGCCCGCGATCTTGCCCGAGATGCCCCGGTCGAACAGCAGCACGACCAGGCTCGTCTTGTAGGCGGTGGCCGCTCCGGCGATTTCCTGAGCCGGCACGCCCGCGCCGAGCGTCAGACAATTGACGCCCTCGGTGAACAGCAGCAGTTCGAGGATCGCGAGACCGAGCTGGTTCGGATCGTTGGGCGGCGTGGCGAGCAGCACGTGCTGCGCCTCGCGGGGAGGACGAACGAGCCGGGTCACGTCGCGCAGCAGACGGTGCACGAGGTCGCCGAAGCGCAGTTCCTGGAAGGTCTCCATTTCGCCGCGCACAACCCTCTCGTGCACGGCCTCGTTCAGTGGAATGAGCGTCGCCTCGAGGAACTTGCGCATGCCCTGACCCGCCAGCAGCTTGGACAGATGATTCTGCAGCTCGCCGATACGATGCTGCGCGAGGAGCTTGACGGCGCTCTCGATCTCACCCGGCAGCGGCGCCGGGTCCTCGACCGTGAGTCCCAGCATCGATTGCAGCACCGATTCGGTCAGCGGCACCACGGCGCCGGCGCGCCAGCCTTCCGACAGGAGCTGCTTGATGAGCTTCAGGCGCGCGACCTGGTCCGGCGGATAGACGCGGTCACCGAAGCCGTCGCGCAGCGGCGCAGGAAAGTTGTAGCGGCGCTGCCACATGTAAAGCTGTTCGCGGCGCAAGCCGGTGATCCGGACGACCTCGCGGATGTGCAGCGCGTTGCGCGCATCACCCGCGGCGACGGATACTTCAGCCAATTCAACCGGCGGCTCGCGTCGGCGAGCGGGTGCTGTGATCAGGATGCCCATCGTCGTCGTTCCCTAGCGTTTTGCGTCACTCGCGTGACGTTGGCTGTGCTGCACAGTTCTGAAAATGAACGTTTTTCCGTTGCATCGCGGACTCGCGCGCGGCGCCGGAAGGGAACTTGTCGCCGCGGTTCAAGCTGTGGAGCACGGGCGGTACCATGCACGATGCGTGCCAGATGCGGACGCGCGCTATTGCCGGGCGGCTCGCTTTCGGTGATCATCTCCCTTGGAGGTCCCGCACAACCAACGTTCCGCTGCGCAAGCAAAGGTCGGCGTGCTGCCCGGCGAGATGTTCGACTTCCCTGGCGGCGAGGGCAATGCGGCGGCTGCCGATCGTGCACTACAACTTTAGGGGTTCACTTCTTGCCGCGCACTACCGGAAACCGCCCGTCACCCCGATGCTGAAATTCCGCAAATCGTCGTCAGAGCCCCTCGGTGATCCGCGATCCGCCGCGCGCTGGCTGACGTCCCTTCCGGCCAACGACCCGCTCGTCTCGCAGCACCGCATCGTCGCCGAACTGCGCACGCTCACCGCACGTACGGCGCGCCGCAGGCCTCCGACCCTCGAAGGGATATTCAGCGTCGACGCCCATGCGACCGTCCTCGCGCGGACCCTGACGGCGCAGTATGTCGAGCATGTGGGTCGCTCCCCGAAGATCGGGGACCAGCTCTGGCAGGCGCTGTTCGATCTGGCGTATGCATTCCACGAGTGCTACGCGGGGTTTTACCGCGAGGTCAGCGATCAGGCGCACGGCGGCAGATGGCATGCGCTCCTGCCAGGGCTTATCGGGCGGCAGATCGTTCATCTGCGCCAGGACGCGAAGCTCCGGCTCTATCGTTGCGAGCGCTGGGTTCCGGCGAAATGGAGCGGGCTGTTCGGGCTTTTCACGCGCGCCTGCGCGTACCGGTTCGAGCGCGAGCCGCTACGCCTCGACCCGATGGGCGGGCCGACGACGATCGAGCGTGAGTTCCTGATGACCTTGCTGCTGCACCTTGCCAATCCCGGCAATCTGACGCCGAAGGAGGTCGAATGGATCGCCGCGCAGCTTGGCGCATGGTGCCAGCCGCTGCGACTGACGGTGACGCCAACGTCGGCGACCACGTTCTACGTGGACCTCGCCGGAAGCGTTGGGTTGCGGCGCCGCTCGCTCGCGCCCCTCGAGGGCCGGGTGCTGTTCGTTGACCTGCAGCCGCTGCACGCGCTGTTCCTGCAGAACCGTGCCGCGCTGGAGCAGGCGGTAAGGAACGAACCGCGTTCCAAGAACACGGCGCATTACCGCGAACAGCTGGTGCTCTTCAACAAGCTCGCGAGCGGCATCGATCCCGAATACAGGCCGCTGGCGCGACGGGGAGAACGCAAACCTGCGTCCGGTCCCGTCGACGCTATCGTCGGCTTTCCCTCCATCTGCGCGCAACTGCATCGAGACAAGACTGGCGCGAAGGCGCCTGCCGGCGTCGACCGAAATTTCGGCAACACGATGGAACTCGCGGTCTTTGGGCGAACGCGCAACAGGCCGGGTTCCGTGGCGGGGCCAGGATCGGGGCGGCTCGCCGCGCCCACGTCGCTCGACGGTACCTGGGAGATGAAGGACATCAGCGCGTCGGGCTTCCGCCTCCATGCGCCGATGGGCGCCGCGACAGTGCTCACGCTCAACACGCTCGTGGCAATCCGCCGCCGCGGTCAGGAAGCATGGGTCCTGGGGATCATCCGGCGCATGCGCCGCCTTTCGGCCCAGGAGGCGGAGATCGGACTGCAGCTGATCGCGAACGTGCTGGCGGGTGCCGACCTCTGCGAACAACGCAAGGAGCGAGAGGCCGATTACTCGGTGAACGGCGAGAATCCATCCGTCTCGGGGCGCGAGTTTCCCGGCCTGTTCCTGTCGTTCAACCGACGCGAGGGGGAGCCGCCAGTGCAGTCCTTGATCGTTCCTGCTGCCGAGTACCACCCGTCCAGGAGCTACACGCTTCGGACGGGAGTCTTGCCGCGCAAGATGCGGTACGGGCGCGTGTTCGAACGTCACGCAGACTGGGTTTGGACGGTCGTGGATCCCATCGCGCCGGGAACGGCCCCGGCAGAGTCCGGACCAGCCGATTTAGATGAACGGCCCCCACGCTAACTTTGTTCGCTGTCCCCCGCGGGGGCGCGCTGTGCCCTTCGGGCGGCCGGGCGGGCACTGCTGACCGCGCGCGCATGGCGCCAGATCGCTACCGCGAGATCTGCGCGGCGCACCGTTGGAACGTGCCAGCGGAATTCAACATCGCGCAGGCCTGTTGCGCGCGCTGGGCGAACGATCGCTCCCGCTTCGCGTTGTACTGGGAGGACGAGTCGGGGGCGCGTGCCGCGTTCACCTTCTGGGATCTGCAGCAGAATGTGAATCGGCTGTCCAACGCCCTCGCCGCGTCGGGCATCGGGCGCGGCGACAAGATCGCGCTCATCCTTCCCCAGCGCCCGGAGACCGTGGTCGCGCACATGGCCGCCTATCAGCTGGGAGCCGTTGCGGTGCCGTTGTCCTTCCTGTTCGGTCCGGAAGCGCTCGAATATCGGCTGATCGATTCCGAGGCGAGGATCGCGTTCGTGGACCCGCTGTCACAACCGAACCTCGCGTCGATCCGCGAGCGCTGCCCCGGCGTCGCCCATGTCATCGGCGTCGCGGGCGCGCGCGACGCATGGATCACGCCCTACGAGTCGTTGCTCGAGAAGGCGTCGTGCCATTTCGCGCCCGTGGCGACCCGAGCGATCGATCCCGCGCTCCTGGTCTACACGAGCGGCACTACGGGACCGCCGAAGGGCGCGCTGATGCCGCAGCAATGCCTGCTCGGCAATCTGCCCGGATTCGTCCACTCGCACGATGGCTACCCGCGCGAAGGCGACCTCTTCTGGTCGCCGGCCGACTGGGCATGGACCGGCGGCCTGATGGACGCGCTGCTCCCGGCGCTCTATTTCGGCCAGCCGATTGTCGGCTATCGCGGGCGGTTCGATCCGGACCGCGCGCTCCGCCTGATCGAGAAATACGGGGTTCGCAACGCGTTCCTGTTCCCGACCGCGCTCAAGATGATGATGAAGGCGCATCCGCGGCCGCGCGAACGCTTCGATGTTCGCCTGCGAACCATCATGAGCGCGGGCGAAGCCGTCGGGACGGCGGTATTCGACTGGGCGCGCGACGCCTTCGGCGTCACCATCAACGAGATGTTCGGGCAGACCGAAATGAATTACGTCGTCGGCAACTCGCAGGAGTTGTGGCCGGCGAAACCCGGGTCGATGGGCCGCCCGTACCCCGGCCACCGCATCGCCGCGATCGGCGACGACGGCAGCGAGGTCGGCGTGGGCGAGATCGGCGAGGTCGCGGTCCATCGCATCGCGCCCGATGGCAATCCGGACCCCGTCTTCTTCCTCGAGTACTACAGGAACCCCGAGGGGACCGCAAAGAAGTTCACCGGCGACTGGTGCCGCACCGGCGACCTCGCGAAGCGCGACGCCGAGGGTTACCTCTGGTACCAGGGCCGCGCCGACGACATGTTCAAGGCGGCCGGATACCGGATCGGCCCGGCGGAGATCGAGAACTGCCTCGTCCGCCATCCGGCGGTCGCGAACGCTGCCGTGGTCCCGTCGCCCGACGAGATGCGCGGCAATGTCGTGAAGGCGTTCATCGTGCTCGCCGCGGGCCAGGCACCGTCGGCGGCGATCGAGGACGACATACGGGAACACGTGCGGCGTCACCTTGCGCCCTACGAATACCCCAAGGAAATCGAGTTCATCGACGCGCTGCCGATGACCACCACCGGCAAAGTGCAGCGGCGCGTGCTGCGCGAACGCGAACGCGAACGGAAAACAGGGAAGACGCAGGCGTGAGTGCCGGCTACCGGGCTCATCCCCCCGGCTCTGTTCTCAAGCGCTCGAGAAATCCGCGATGGCTGAGCACCCACGCGACGGCCGGCACCACGGTCGGCAATATCAGCGTGCCGAACTGATAGAAAAAGGCGATTGCTTCCCGCTGCCATGCCACGAATCCTGTCTGTGACGCTATCTGCGGGCCCGATGTGATGGCGATGGTCTTCAGAAAGTCGGCGAGGACACCCCAGGCGACGAACGGGATCAGTGCCGCGTAGCCGGCGAGCAGGCGGCGCGCCCAGCCGGGCTCGCGCGCGGCGAGCACCAGCGCCGCGTAGAGCGGCAGCCCGAACGAATACAGCAGCATGTTGACGTCGACGGTGATCTCGGCACCACGCGTCAGGGTCGAGCCGGGTTTGAGCGCCGTCGCGAAGATGAGCACGGAGCCGGCCTGCTCGACATCTCTCACCAGATCGCCGAATGCCGGGCGCGCGACGAGTTCGACGAGCAGCGCCACCGGCCACATCAGCACGGGTGCCGCGAAATACCAGACGACGAACGCCGCCGGCAGCCACGCGAAAACCCTGGCGATGAAGCCGCGAAGCGGGCCGGGCGTCACACTCGGCGCCCCGCTCGTCCCGTGATCATGCCGTCACCGGCGCGGCGGAGCCTCCCCGCGGCCCGCCCGGTCCGCCGCCGCGACCATCGGCCTTCGGGAGCAGACGAACCCAGACCAGCCACACGAGCAGCACGTCGAGCATGATCAACGCCTGCCAGACGTAAAGATGCGCCCATTCGAACGCCTGCATGTTCCATTGTCCGAGGTAGAACAGGCTGATGACGCGCACGACGTTGAGGCCCTGCACCGCGACGATGCCGGCGGCCAGACCGACGAGCTTTCCCCGCCACGGCGCGGGGAACGCGAATATCGCGGCAACCAGTACGATCGTCGCTTCGATGCCGTTGCAGCCCGCCTCGATCGAGACCGCGAAACCGTTCACCGTGCTGCGCAGGATCTTGCCCGCCGCCGCGACATTGGGGTCGATGACGGTGACGAACCAGGCGCTGATCGCCGCCAGCGCATTGGTCCAGGGGACGACGAAATGCTTCTGCACCCACGGGGTGAGCTCGAGGCCGAAGAGCGTCGCCTGCAGCACGACAAAAGTGATGAAGAATCGAAGCACCCCGGGATTCTACCGAAGCGGACGACAACGCGGTGTCCGGCAGCCGATGCCGTACCGCAAACGAGGCGCCTAGCCGGTCGCCGTCTTCGCGCGCGCGAGCGGGGGATTCGCCGCGAAATAGCGCCGGATGCCGTCGCTCATCGATTCGGCGAACTGCGCCTGGTGGCGATCGCTGCGCAGCTTCAGCTCCTCGTCGGGATTGGAGATGAACGCCGTCTCGACCAGGACCGACGGTATGTCCGGTGCCTTCAGGACGGCGAATCCCGCCTGCTCGACCGCGCTCTTGTGCAGTGTGTTGATCGCGCCGATGCTGTTCAGCAGGTGCCGTCCGACCTTGAGGCTGTCGCTGATCTGGGCGGTCTGCGAGAGATCGAGCAGCGTGCGCGCGAGCGCGGGGTCCTTGCCTTCGAGATTCACGCCGCCGATCAGATCCGCGGCATTCTGCTGTTGCGCGAGCCACTTCGCCGCCGTGCTGGTCGCGCCGCTCTCGGACAGCGCGAACACCGACGAGCCGCGCGCCCGCGCCTCGCGAAACGCATCGGCGTGAATCGAGACGAAGAGATCGGCCTCGACGCGGCGCGCCTTCTGCACGCGGGCAGCGAGCGGCACGTAGTAGTCGTCGTCGCGCGTCAGCATGGCCCGCATGCCGGGCTCGGCGTCGATGAGGCGCTTCAGCTTCCTGCCGATCGCCAGCGTGACGTCCTTCTCCAGCGTGCCGCGGCGACCCACCGCGCCGGGATCCTCGCCGCCGTGGCCCGGATCGAGCGCGATGGTAATCCGCCGTCGTCCCTGCGGTTTCGCACCTGGCTTGAGATCGGCGGCGGGCGGCAGTGCCGCACCACCGGGCTTCGTGTCCGCGCCGGTTGCGTCGCGTTTCTCCTCGAGCAGCGCCATCAGCGGATCGAGAGGCGTCAGCGGATAGAGGTCGAGGACGACACGGTATCCGAACTCGGCCACCGGCTTCAGCACGAACAGCTGCGTTCGCGCCTCGGATTTCAGATCGAACACCACGCGCAGCGTTTCCGGCGCCCTTGTCCCGAAGCGGATCGCCGCGATGTACGGGTCCGACGCCTGCACGCGCGTCGGGAGTTGCGCGAGCTCGGGCGTGAGTCGCACGCCTTCGAGTTCCAGAACGACGCGGTGCGGATCCTTCAGCGTCGAAACCTGGTGGGCGACGGAAACCGACGCCTCGAGCACGACGCGCGTGTACTCCTGCGCGGGCCACATCCGCGCGGACGCGATGCGCGCGACGTTGGCCCAGGCCGCGGTCGGCACGATGAGTTGCGCTGCCGGCAGCAGCAGCCATCGGCAAACGCGTCGGCGCTCCAGCGATATCGCGACTATGGCGGGTTTGCGCCGGAGTAGGTCATCGCCCTCAGACATCGTTCACCGGCCTCCGTGTGCGCAACAAGCGCGAGATTGCGTCCCGCCAGCGAGGCGTCGTCCGCATACGTGAAGGTCAAGGCGAGGTCGGGTGCCGCCAACAGACCGCCGACCCGCTCTGGCCATTCGATCAGGCAAACCGTGTCCCGCCGAAAGCAATCGGCGAACCCCGCCGTCTCCCACTCTTCTGGATCGGCGAACCGATAAAAATCAAAGTGATAAAAGTATAAGCTCGAAAGCGGGTAATGTTCAACCAATGGATAGCTCGGACTCTTGACCGGACCCGCCCACCCCAGCGCCTTGAGGCATCCGCGCACGAGCGTGGTCTTCCCCGCACCGAGGTCGCCCGACAGCGTGACGATCATTCCGCCGGCGAGCCCGCGCGCGAGACGTGCCCCGGCTGCTTCGGTGGCAGCGGCGTCGGGGAGGGTGAGGGCGGCGATGGACATGATGCGGGAATGCACGCGCGCTCGTGGTGTACGCTTTCGCGGATGGCAACGCTGCGCCCGCGCCCAGACGCCCCCGCCGCCGTGACCGACTGGCCCGCGCTCGCCGCGCACATCGCGCGCTGGGGCGAGGCGTTGGGATTCCAGGAGATCGGCATCGCCGGCACCGACCTCGAAATCGAGGAGCGACGGCTGGCCGAATGGCTCGCCGCGGGCCGGCAAGGCGCAATGGATTATATGGCAAGGCACGGGGCGACCCGCGCGCGACCGCGCGAGCTCGTTCCGGGGACCCTGCGCGTCATCACTGCCCGCATGAACTATCGGCCGCCGGGGGCACGAGCGAGCGCGGCGGTGCTGGACGATCCGACGAAGGCGTTCGTCGCGCGCTACGCGCTCGGCCGCGACTACCACAAGGTGCTGCGCGCGAAGCTGCAGCAGCTCGCCGACCACATTGCGTCGATGATCGGCGCTTTCGGCTACCGCGTGTTCACCGACAGCGCTCCCGTGCTGGAAGTGGCGCTGGCGGCGAAGTCCGGCATCGGCTGGCAGGGCAAGCACACGCTGCTCCTGACGCGCGATGCCGGTTCCTGGTTCTTCCTGGGCGAGATCTACACCGACCTCCCGCTGCCCGAGACACCACCGCAGACGTCGCACTGCGGCAGCTGCAGCGCGTGCATCGACATCTGTCCCACCGGCGCGATCGTCGCGCCCTACGAGCTCGACGCCCGCCGCTGCATCTCGTATCTCACGATCGAGCTGCCCGGCAGCATTCCCGAAGCGTTGCGGCCACTCATCGGCAACCGCGTCTACGGTTGCGACGACTGCCAGCTGTGCTGCCCCTGGAACCGGTTCGCGCAGGATGCGAGCGAGCCTGATTTCGCCGTGCGCAACGGCCTCGACGACGCCGATCTGGTCGCGCTGTTCGCCTGGACCGAGGCCGAGTTCACCTCACGCCTGGCCGGCAGCGCGATCCGGCGCATCGGCTTCGAGCGGTGGTCACGCAATCTGGCGGTCGGGCTCGGCAACGCGCCGGGTCATCCGGGCATCGTCGCCGCGCTCGAGGCGCGCGCCGACGATCCATCGGTTCTGGTGCGCGAGCACGTCGCCTGGGCGCTGGCGCGGCATCGTGGAAATTAGGGTCCGATGCCGCTTTGCCCCGGACCGACATCCAGCTGGGCCGCAGGCGCGCAGCGAACGCGCATCAGCGGATCAGCTGATTCATCGCGACGATCGGAAGCATCACCGCCAGCACCAGTACGAGCACGATCGCGCCCATCGTCACGATCAGCGCCGGCTGCAGCAGCGCCGCGAACCAGGTGATCCTGCGCTGCGCCTCGCGCTCGAGCTCCACGGCAGCGCGCTCCAGCATAGCCGCCAGCTGGCCGCTGGCCTCGCCGTTCGCCGTGAGGTGAATGAGCACCGGCGGGAACACTCGCTGCTCCTTCAACGCCCGCGCCAGTGACACGCCCTCGCGGACGAGCAGCGCCGCCCTGCCCGCCGCCGCCTGGAGCGGCAGGGCCCAGATCACGTCGCGCGCCGCATCGAGCGAGCGCAGCAGCGGCGCCCCGCTGCCGGTGAGGATGGCCAGCGTGCTCGCGAAACGTGCCGTGTCCACGGCGACGACGAGCCGGCCCGCGACCGGCGCGCGCAGCAGTGCCTGCTGCCAGCGTGCCCGAAACGCGTCGCGCCGGTTCGCGATCGACAGCCCGACCATCGCAGCGGCGGCGCCAGCCAGCCAGAACCACGCCGTTCCGCGCAGAAAGCCAGAGAGCGCGATCAGCGCCTGCGTCAGCCAGGGCAGCGTCTGGCGGCTTTGCTGGTAGACGGCGACGATCTGCGGCACCACGTAGACCAGCAGGACGACGATGACCGCGAACGCGATGACGGTCACCAGCACCGGATAGACGAGGGCCAGCGTGAACTGCTGCTTCTGCGCTTGCCGTCGCCTCGAGATAGTCGGCGAGGCGCGTCAGGACATCGGGCAGATTACCGGTCTCCGCGGCGACCGCGACGAGGCCCCGATAGAGATCCGAAAACGTCCGCGGCCAGCGCGCCAGCACTCCGGCCAGCGTCTCGCCCGCGGCCACCTCCACGCGGGCCGCAGCGAAGAGCCCGGCGGCCCGCGCGTCGTCGGCCTGCTCGGCGACGGCGGAGAGGGCCTGGTCGAGCGGCATGCCCGAGCGCACGAGAGTCGCGAGCTGGCGCGTCGACAGCGCGACCTGCGCGGCCGGCAGGCGCAGCCGCGAGACTGCGGGTGCGGTTCCGGCATCGCCGCCGGCTGGCGCCTTCGGCCTCGATCGCGGTCGGGAAAAGGCCGTCCGAGCGCAAGCGATCGCGCACCTGCCGCTCCGTTTCCGCATCGGTGAGGCCGCGCTTGAACCTGCCCTGGGCATCGACGGCCTCGTAACGGTACGCGCGCACCGGTGATCCTCGGGTCAGCGCCCGCACGGCCGCCCGAAGGGCGCTGTGCGCCCCCTCGGGGGGCAGCGAGCGCAGTGAGCGTGGGGACCGTTCATCCTAGGCTTCGCGGGAAACGCGCACGAGCTCGGCGAGCGAGGTCGTGCCGTTCGCCAGCCAGCGCGCGCCGTCGCGGCGCAGCGAGGTCGTCCCGGCCAGCGCCGCCGCAGCGCGCAGCGCATGCTCCGGGGCGCGGTCGTGGATCAATCGGCGCAGCGCGTCGTCGACGACGATGAGCTCGTAGATGCCGGACCGCCCGCGATAGCCGGTGTCGCGGCACTCGCCGCAGCCGCCCGGCGCATGCAGCGGCAGGTCGGGCGGCAGCCCCAGCTCCGCCAGCAACGCGGCCTCGCCCACCGTCGGCGCGGCCGCTGACCCGGCAGGCGGGGCACAGCGTGCGCACGAGCCTCTGCGCGAGGACGCCGAGGAGACTCGACGCGAGCAGATAGGGTTCCACCCCCATGTCGGCGAGACGCGTCATCGCGCTGGCGGCGTCGTTCGTGTGCAGCGTGGCGAGCACGAGGTGACCGGTGAGCGAAGCCTGCACCGCGATCTGCGCGGTCTCGAGGTCGCGGATCTCGCCGATCATGATGATGTCGGGATCCTGGCGCAGGATCGCGCGCAGCGCGCGGGCGAAATCGAGGTCGATCTTCGGATTGACCTGCGTCTGGCCGACGCCGTCGAGCGCGTACTCGATAGGATCCTCGACCGTCATCATGTTGAGCGTGCCGCGCGGCAGCCGGGACAACGCCGCGTAGAGCGTCGTCGTCTTGCCGGAACCCGTGGGACCGGTGACGAGCACGATGCCGTGCGGCTCGCGAATGAGCCGGTCGACCGCGTCCTGCGTCGGCGCGCTCATGCCCAGCGCCGTCAGGTCGAGCTGCGCGGAATCCTTGTCGAGCAGGCGCAGCACGACGCGCTCGCCGGGCCCCGTCGGCAGCGTCGAGACGCGCACGTCGACCTGCTTGTCGCCCAGCTTCAACGCGAGCCGGCCGTCCTGCGGCAACCGCTTTTCGGCGATGTCGAGGCTCGCCATGATCTTCACGCGCGAGACGAGCGCCGCATGCAGCGCGCGCGGCGGCTCGAGCACGTCGGTGAGCACGCCGTCGACCCGGAAGCGCACGACCGAGCGCGCCTCGTACGGCTCGAAGTGGACGTCGGACGCGCGCTCGCGCAACGCCTGCAGCAGCAGCGCGTTGATCATCCGGATCACGGGCGCCTGTGCGCCGCTGTCGAGCAGGTCCTCGGCCGGGGGCAGGTCCTGCATCAGCCGCGCGAGATCGGTCTCGCGCGCGAAATCCTCGCTCATGCGCGCCACGCCGCCGTCGACGTTGTAGGCGCGCGCAAGCTCGGTGGCGAACCGATCCGCGTCGACGGCGCGCGTCAGCAGCGGCTTCTGCAGCACGCGCTTGAGTTCCGCGATGCCATCGACGGTCGCGTCCGGACGCGTCAGCACGACCACGCGGCCACCCTCCTCACCTTGGGCCAGCACGCCGTGGGTCCGCGCAAAAGCGTACGGAATCAGGTGCCCGAATCCGCTTGCGGCAATGGGCGGGACCGTGGCCATCACGGGTTCCGGGCGCGCTAGGGCCTGGCCGGCGGCGGCGCGGGATCCGTGCCGGCCGGACCGGGCAGCTTGTCTCCCAGCAACGGCGGCGTCGGATCGGCGCCCGGCGTTCCCGGCAGCACGCCCTGCGGCGGCAGCGTGGGCTGCGTCGGATCGCCCCAGAAGAGCCGCGGGGCCGGCGTCTGCCGCTCCTGCTCGCCCATCAGGTACTGGTAGCGCTCCGACGTGATCTCGCGACCGTCGGAGCTCGTGCGCAACACCGTCGGCTTGATGAATATCATCAGGTTGGTCTTCTGGCGCCGGCGCGCATCGTAGCGGAACAGCGCTCCGGCAATGCGGAATGTCGCCGAATCCCGGTACCTTGTCGCTGCCGTCGGTGAGCCGGTCCTCGATCAGGCCGCCCAGCACGATGATCTGCGTGTCGTCGACGACCACCGTCGACTCGAGCGCGCGCTTGGACAGGGTGGTGCCCGTCAGGACCGAGATGTCGTCGACCCGCGACACTTCCTGGTAGAGGACGAGACGGATCGTCCCGCCCTCGGTGATCTGCGGCTTGACCCGAAGCACGAGGCCGACGTCCTTGCGCTCGAACGTCTGGAACGGGGTTCACCGTGTCGGTGCCGCCCGTGGTCGCGTAGCTGCCGGTGACGAGCTGGATGTTCTGGCCGACGATGATCCGCGCCTCTTCGTTGTCGAGCGTGAGCAGCGTCGGCGTCGACAGGATGTTGGCGCCGACCTGCGTTTCGAGCGCGCGCGCGAGAAAGGCGAGGTTGGTGATCGTGCCGAGGCCCGGTATCGTGACCGTGCCCTTCATCACGCCGAGCGCCAGTCCCGTGCCGACCGATGCCCGGATCTGGCGGCGATGTCGATGATGTTGTTGCCGCTTCCGCGCGCTCCGAAGTTGGTGCCGCCGATCACCCGGGTCTGCGTCGAGTTGTAGCCGGAGAGCGCCTGCCACTGGATGCCGAACTCGGCCGCCTTGTCCGCCGAGACCTCGACGATCAGCGCCTCGACGAACACCTGCGCGCGGCGGACGTCGAGCTTCTCGATGATCGCGCGCAGGTTGTTGTAGACCGGCTCGGGCGCCATGATGACGAGCGAGTTGCTCGCCGTGTCGGCGGTGATCGTCGCGCCGTTGGCCGAGAAGGACGTCGCCGGCGGTGAACGGTGACGCCGGCAGTGGCGCCGACCCGGGTGACGACGCCGCGGCGCCGGTCTGCGGGGCGCCGCCCATGAACGGCGCCTGCGGCGAGAGTGTCGATCCGCTCGACGGCGGGCCTCCGCCGTCCCCGCCGGTCAGCATCGCGCGGAGCGTCTGCGCGACGCGCGCGGCTTCGGCATTCTTGAGGTAGACGATGAACATGTTGCCGCCCGCCCGGCCCGGCGTGTCGAGCTGTTCGATCAACTGGCGCACGCGCGCAAGGCGGCCCGGATTGTCGGCGCGCACGAGGACGCTGTTCGAGCGCGCGTCGGCCATGATCGTCACCCGCTGCTGGGCATCGGGCGCCCCCGCGGCCCCGGCCGCGACCTGGTCGGCGAGCAGCCGGTTGAGCAGCGACACGACGTCGAGCGCCGACGCGTTCCTGAGCGGCACCAGGATCGGCTCCGCGCCGGGCGCCTGGTCGAGCGACGCGATGATCCGGTCGATGCGCCTGAGGTTGTCCGCGTAGTCGGTGATGACGAGCGCGTTGCTGCCCGGATACGCGGCGATGGTGTTGTTCGGCGTGATCAGCGGCCGCAGCACGTTGACGAGCTGCGCCGCCGATTCGTACCTGAGCGTGACGACCTGGGTGACCAGCCGATCGCCGCCGGCGGTCAACGGCCCCACCGCCACGGCTCCTCCCTGCTGCTTGGCGTCGGCCTCCGGGCACGATCTTCACCACGCCGTCGCCTTCGACCACGGCAAACCCCTGCAGGCGCAGCGCCGAGAGCAGCGTCGGATAGACGAGGCTCTTCGGCACCGGACGCGCCGAGATGATGTTGATGGTCCCCTTGACCCTGGGATCGATCAGGAAATTGCGCCCGGTGATCTCGGCGACCGCCTTGACGACGGCCTCGATGTCGGCGTTGACGAAATTGAGCGTGACCGCATCGTCGGCGGCCGGCGCCGAGCGCGCGCGAAACCGGCGGAAAACGCGAAGACGAGGACGACGAACGCCCGCAGCGCGCGGCGGGCCGCGTGCGCAGCGGCGTCGGGGTGCATCGGTCTACGCAGTTTCGTGGTCAAACGGGCGCCAGGAAGAACGATCGTGACCGCGCCAGGGGGTGCCGCGCGGGAAAACTGCACGAAATCGGCACGCGGCACCGAATTTCGCGGCGGCCGCGCCCTTTCAGGAATAATAGCACGCAGGCCCGAAGGGCTTCGCACGGCGGAAAGCTGAATCCGAACGCCTTGGTGGCCGCATCCAACGGAGCGAATGATCCTTCTCCTGGAGTCCCCATGAATCGACCGACTGCCCCCACCCCCGCCGCTCCGACCCGGCTCCTCCGCCGGATCGTCCTCGGGACGGCGTTCCTCCTCGGCCTGGCGGTGGCGCTCGCGCCACGGACCCCCGCGGTCCACGCGCAGGAGCCCGCGACCGCGCCCGCTGACGGCGCCGAAGCCGGCGGGCAAGTCCCTGACCATCACCGATGGACGCGGCGCCGAGATCAAGATCGAGGCAAGGGACGGCACCGGGCAAGGGCGCTGCCGCGGAAGCCGCGCCGGAAGGCACCGCCGAAGCGAGCGCCGCCGGATGGCGCCGGGAACGATTCCGCCAGGTCGCCGCGACGGGAGGCCCCGAAAGCACGCACGGGTGACCATCGACGGCCTCGACACCGATCGCGAGTTCGATTCGTTCGACGAATTTCGTCAACAACGAGCCCGCGCTCTCCGCGATGGTGGTCGCGATCGTCACGGTCGTCTTCTTCGCCCCCGTCCTCGCGATCGCGCTCGTTCTCTGGTACCGGATGCGCAAGGCGCGCATGCTCAACGAGACGATGCTGAAGCTCGCCGAAAAGGGGATCGTCCCGTCGAGCGATGCGTTGGACGCGCTCGCCGGCGGCAAGCCGCCGGCAGCGGTCGCGCCCTACTACGAGCAGGCGAAGCAGATCCGTCGCCGCGCCGCGTGGTCGGACCTGCGCAAGGGCGTGCTGATGGGCGGCTTCGGACTCGCGCTGTCGGTCTATTCGCTGCTCGAAGACCAGCGAGCCCAACGGGCTCGGGCTCGTACTGCTGTTCGTCGGCCTCGGCTTCGTCGTGCTGTGGTGGTTCGAGGAGCGGCACCTCGTTCCGTCGAATCGCGTCGGCCCCGGACGCGGCGTCCGGCCCGGGCGCCGGCACCGCGCCCGGGAATCCGCCGCCGGCCTGATGGCGGCGTGTTGCGCATTCGAACACCGAGTCGCCCGCGATCATCCTCTCCGATGGCGGAGCCGTCTCTCACCGATGCCGAACTCATCGCGCGCGTCGTCGTCCAGGATGATCGCCACGCCTTTTCGGAGCTCGTGCGGCGCCATCAGTCCGCGGTCCGCACGACGCTGCGGCGGCTGACGGCCGGCAATCACGCGCTCGCCGACGACCTCGCGCAGGAGACCTTCATGCTCGCGTTTCGCAATCTGCGATCGTTCCGCCAGGAGTCGAAGTTCTCGACGTGGCTCTACCGGATCGCCACCAACGCGTACCTGGCCGACGCGCGCAAGCGGAAGGAAGAGCTGCTGGGAGACCGCGATCGCCGACCTCGCCGACGACGACGGCGACGACGCCTCGCCCGGCGAGGCGGGCGGCCCGGATCCGGCGCGGGCCGCCACGCTGTCCCTGGACATGGATCGGGCGCTGGCCGTGCTGTCCGCGGGCGAACGCGCCGCGATCGTCCAGTGCTACCATAACGACCTCTCGCACGAGGAGGCGGCGCAGGTGCTGAACTGCCCGGTCGGCACCGTGAAGACGCACATACTGCGGGCGAAGCAGAAGCTCAGGTCGCGGCTTGCGGCATGGGCACCGGATTGACGGGGATACCGCCATGAACGATCGCACGCTACCCACGACCGACGCCGACGACGATTGGCTCGACGCCGCTCTGCACGCCGACGGCCGCGAGCACCGCGCCGGCTATCTGGACGACGCCGGATTCACGGCGCGGGTGATGGCCGCGCTCCCCGCGCCGGCGGCGCTGCCCGCGTGGCGCCGCCCGCGCTCACCGCGCTCTGGGCCGTGGCCGGCATCGGCATCGCGCTGGCCTTGCCCGGCACGGTCGTCGATGTCGCGCACGACGTCGTTCGGCTGATCGTCGGGCAGCGCGTGTCGCTCGCCGGGATCGCCACAGGGGTTGCTGCGCTGGGCGCGGCGACCTGGGTCGCGACCGCGCTCGCGTTGCGCGAGGACTGAGAAGAACGACGTCAGGAACCGCCGTCGGACCGTCTGCTCGCCGCCGACGAAGTGGAAGTCGGCTCTGGCTCCGCTGGCGAGCCGTCAATCCTTCAGGCTGAAGATGACCTCGATTTCACCGACGTACTTCTCGCCTTCGGCCTTGAACTTCCAATCCTTGAGCCCGTCGATGACGGCCTTGATCGAAGTGCCGCGGCGGGTCGGCCGATACGATGATGACCTCGGTGACGTTGCCCTTCTCGTCGATCATCACCCGCGCTAGGACACGCCCCTTGGCGATGCCGGCGCGAATGGCCGCGCGCGGATACACGAGGTCGTCGCCCGGCCAGCCGGAGGATGCCCCGGCGTATCGCGGGCTTGGCGGCGGGCGGCGGAGCCGGCGGCGCGACGACGGGAGCGGCGGCGGGGCGATCACGTGCGGTTCCGGCGGCGGCGTCGCGGTCACGGCCGAGATCACGGGCGCCACCGGCGTCGCCGGGACCGGAATGTCGGGCGGCGGCACGTAGGTCTCGACCGGCGTCTGCACCTTGGGCATCTCGACGATCTTCTTCGGCGGCGGCGGCGGCGGCGGCGGCGCCTTGATCTCCTCGACGATCGTCGCCGACAGCGGCTTCTTGATCACCTCCACGACCGTGCGCGCGAGCCCGGTCATCAGCGCGTAGATGACCAGCACGTGAATCAGGACGACGAACACGATCCCGATCATGTGCTTGGTCGGATCTCGTCTGCTGCCGTGCGAAATCCTTGCGCTCGACTCCGATTGCGTCGCCCGGTGCGGCGGCGTGTCCGGCTACTCGACGAACTGCTCGCTGCCGACGATGCCGATCCTGGTCAGCCCGAGCCGCTGCGACGACACCATCACGGCGGCGACGATATCGTACTTGGCCGCCTTGTCCGGGCGCAGGTGCAGCTCGGGCTGGACCGCCTGCGCCGCGGCGGTCCTGAGCCTCTCCTCGAGCGCCGCCCGATCCGGCACGACCTCGCCGTTCCAGTACGTCACGCCCCCGCCGTCGATGTCGATCTTCACGATCTCCGGCTTGACCAGTGGCGGCGGCGGATTGCCGGTGGGCAGGTTGAGATTGACCGAATGCAGCTGGATCGGGATCGTGATGATGAGCATCACCAGCAACACGAGCATCACGTCGATCAGCGGCGTGGTGTTGATGTCGATCATGACCTCGGGGTCACCCGATCCGCCGCCGGAGCCTACGTTCATTCCCATGTGCCGTTCCTCTTGCCGTGCTGCAATCTGTCCTCAGCCACCGCGGATCGGCGGCTCGGTGATGAAGCCGACCTTCGCGATCCCAGCCCGCTGGCACGCGTAGATGATCCGTCCGACCGAGTCGTACTTGGCGTCGCCGTCGCCGCGAATCTGCACCTCGGGCTGCGGCACCAGCACGGCGATCTTCTTCAGCCGGTCGATCAGCGCATTGGTGTTGGCGATCTTGAGGTCGTTCCAGTAGATGGCGCCGTTCACGTCGACCGAGATGACGATGTTCTCCGGCTTGCGTCTCGCGGATTTCGTTGGTTTCCTTCGGCAGCCGGACCGGGATCGACGTCGTGACGACCGGGATCGTGATCAGGAAGATGATCAGCAGCACCAGCATGATGTCGACGAGCGGCGTCGTGTTGATCGTCGAGATGACCTCGTCCTCGCCATTGGAGGAGCCGACGTTCATCGCCATGGTTCAGGCCCTGGCCGCAGACTTCGGGGAGTTGGCAAGCAGCACGGCGTGCAGGTCGGCGCCGAAGCTGCGGACGTATTCCATGGCGGTCTTGTTCCGGCGGACGAGCCAGTTGTAGCCCAGCACCGCCGGCACCGCGACCGCCAGCCCGATCGCCGTCATGATCAGCGCTTCGCCGACGGGCCCCGCGACCTTGTCGATCGACGCCTGCCCGGCAATGCCGATCGCGGTCAGCGCGTTGACGATGCCCCACACGGTGCCGAAGAGCCCGACGAACGGAGCGGTGGACCCGACCGTCGCCAGGAAGGCGAGACCATCCTGCGTACGGCTCTGCACGTTCTCGATGGCGCGCTGGATCGACATGGTGATCCACTCGTTCATGTCGACCTTCTCGAGCAGGCCGACGTGCTTGCTCGTCGCCTCGATCCCGGTTTCGGCGATGAACCGGAACGGACTCGTCTTCTTCAATCCCGCCGCGCCTTCCTGCAGGGACGCCGCATTCCAGAACGTCTTGTCGGCCGCGCGCGCGTGCTTGCCCATCTTGGCCTGTTCGTAGACCTTGGTGATGATGATGTACCAGCTGCCGACCGACATGATCACCAGAATGGCCAGCGTGACCTTGGCGACGATGTCGCTTCCTTTCAGCAGCGCCGCGAAGCCGTAAGGGTTGTCCACGACTTCGGTGGCTTTTGCCGGAGCCTTCGGCGCCGCGGCCGCGGGCGCCGCAGCGGTATCGGCGGAAGCGGCCGCCGCCGCGGGAGCAGGCTGCGCGTGCCCGGCGAGCGGAACGACCACGGCGGACAGGGCAAGCAACAGGACCGCGGCCAGCGGGGCCAGACGGATCATCTTCAACATGTTGTCTCCAGACAGAGGATGGTTCGGCGGGAAAGTGAGCGCGCGGTCCGGAAGTCCCGTACGCCGCAGGCGACAGGACAGGGCTTCGCAACAACAACCGGACAGGCCACGCACAGGCGGTCCGGGTTCCCCGGGGAAAGGGGCGGATGTTAATGCCGTCCGCCGGAAAAAGCAAAAAAACCGGGAATCCGGGTCGGTGCCCTATTTGACGAGCGGTATCGCCTGGGCGATGTCGTAGGCCTGCACGGCACGAATCTTCGCTTCGAGCTGCAGGTAGCGCAGCGCCTTCTTCGCCGGCACCGCCCTCATCAGTCGGTTGTAGAGCGTCCGGCGCGCCTTGACTTCGAGCTCATCGGCAGCGATCAGGTCCTTCGCGATCTGCTTGGCATAAGGTTCGGACACGGGCTTGTCCTGGGCGATCACGCCTTCGAGGGTGACGCTCTTCTCGCGGTTCGTCATGTCGAACGTCCGCTGGTACGCGTCGTAGGCAGGCCAGAACTTCTTTGCCTCGGTGTCGGTCAGCTTGAGCACCGATGCCACGTACGCCTTCTTGTCGGTTCGCACCGCGGAGCGCAATGCCTGCATGTCGGTCATATCGGCGCCGGTGCCTTGGGCCCAGGCCGGGGGTACCGCGACCGCAGCGACGGCGAGCAGCAGGGCGCCCAGATGCCTTTTCATGGTTTTTTCTCCAGGTCGGTTGGCCAGCATGCCGCACGCTGAAAGTCTGCCGGCGGCGGAAGAAAGGTCATTCGGCGAACGCACAGCGAGGATGTCGATCCGAACCGCCCGGATACCGCCGAGAGAATCTGTCCGGGGACCGATTGTAGCCCAGCCTGAGCCCTGAGCCGAACATCGCCGCCGGCCGGCGGACAGGTTCCCGGCGCCGACCCGCGGCGCGGCGCCCTCACGCCAGCAGCGCGGCGGCGAGCAGCGTGCGCGTGTAAGGCTGCACCGGCGCCGCGAACAAAGCCTCGGCCTCGCCTTGCTCGACGATTTCGCCATCCTTCATGACGAGCACCCGATGCGCCATCGCCCGCACGACCGCGAGGTCGTGGCTGATGAAGACGTAGCTCATCCCGTACTTTACCTGCAGCGCGCCCAGCAGCTTCAGCACCTGCTGCTGGACGGACACGTCGAGCGCGGAGGTCGGCTCGTCCAGCACCAGCACCTCGGGGCGCAGCACGACGGCGCGGGCGATCGCAATGCGCTGCCGCTGGCCGCCCGAGAACTCGTGCGGATAGCGGGTCAGCACGTCGGTGATGCCGTCGGCCTCCGCCAGGCCGACCTCGGCCAGCATGGCGAGGATGCGCTGGCGCCGCGCCTCCTTCGACAACTCGGGCAGGTGCCGCGCGACGCCCTCGCCCACGATCTGCTCGATGGTCATCCGCGGCGACAGCGACGCGAACGGGTCCTGGAACACGACCTGCATCCGGCGGCGCATCGCGCGCAGCGTCGTGCGATCGGCGCCGTCCAGGCGCGTGCCCTCGAAGGTGATCGCGCCGGCGGCGACCGGCTGCAGCGCGAGCAGCGCCATGCCGAGCGTCGTCTTGCCGGACCCGGATTCGCCGACGATGCCCAGCGTCTCCCCGCGCTTCAGCTCGAGCGTCGCGTCGCGCACGGCGCGGAAGACATCCTTGCCGAACCAGCCCTTGGCCGACACGAAGTCGACCGACACGCCGCGCGCCGCCGCGAGGATCGGCGCGTCGGCGGGCACCGGCTCGACCGCACGCTCGGGCCGGCTCGCGATCAGCTTGATCGTATAGGGGTGGCGCGGCCGGGCGAACACTTCGCCGGTCGCGCCCTGCTCGACCAGCCGGCCCTTCTCCATCACGCCGACGCGGTGGGTGTAGCGCCGCACGACGTTGAGATCGTGCGTGATGAACAGGATCGCCATCCCGAATTCCTGCTGCAGGTCGTCGAGCAGCGCGAGGATCTGTGCCTGGATCGTCACGTCCAGCGCCGTCGTCGGCTCGTCGGCGATCAGCAGCTTGGGGCGGCACGCCAGAGCCATCGCGATCATCGCGCGCTGCCGCTGGCCGCCTGAGAGCTGGTGCGGGTAGGCATCGACCTTCTTGTCCGGGTCGGGGATGCCGGTGCGCGCCAGCAGCTCGATCGCGCGAGCGCGCGCCTGGCCCTTGCCAAGTCCCTCGTGCAGCTCCAGCACTTCCCCGATCTGGTTGCCGATCGTATACAGCGAATTGAGCGCGGTCATCGGCTCCTGGAAGATCATCGCGATGTCGCGGCCGCGCATCGCCTGCAGGTGGCGCGGACTCTTCCGCAGCACGTCGTCGCCTTCGAACCGGATCGCCCCCTCGTAGGACGCGGTCTCGAGCAGCCGCAGGATCGACAGCGCGGTCACCGACTTGCCCGAGCCCGACTCACCCACAAGTCCGAATTTCTCGCCGGCGGCCACGTCGAAGGACACCCGGTCGACGACGCGCGAAGGACCGAAGTTGACGCAAAGCGCGTCGACCGAGAGCAGCGGCGATTCGGCGCTCATGACTTCCTCGTGTCGAAAGCGTCGCGCAGCGCGTCGCCGATGAACGTCAGCAGCAACAGCGTCATGACGAGCACGAAGAACGTCGGCAGCGAGATCCACCACGAGTCGAGGTTCTCCTTGCCCTGCCGCAGCAGGTCGCCCAGCGACGGCATGCCGGTGACGCCCAGGCCGAGGAAGTCGAGCGAGGTGAGGCCCAGGATGGCCGCGCTCATCCGGAACGGCAGGAACGTGATGACGGGCGTCATCGAGTTCGGCAGCACGTGACGCCAGATGATCTGCGCGTTGGACAGCCCCATCGCGCGCGCCGCCTTCACGAACTCGAGGTTGCGGTTGCGCAGGAACTCGGCGCGCACGTAGTCGGACAGCGCGATCCAGCCGAACAGCGCGAAGACGCCGACGCAGGAGCGGCATCGACGGCGTCAGGATCGACGCGATGATGATGAGCAGGTAGAGCTCCGGGATCGCGTTCCAGATCTCGATGACCCGCTGCGTCGTCAGGTCGACGCGCCCGCCGAAGTAGCCCTGCAGCGCGCCCACGAGGATGCCCAGGACCGTGGCGACGAAGGTCAGCGCGAGGCTGAAGTAGATGCTGACGCGGAAGCCGTAGAGCAGCCGCGCCGTCATGTCGCGGCCGGACTGGTCGGTGCCGAGCCAGTGGCCGCGACTGGGCGGAGATGGGTCGGCCGCCCGTGCATAGTAGTCGAGCGCGCCGGCGCCCCATGGGTTGAACGTGTACAGCGCGAAATTGCCGGGCTTGGCGAACTGCTCGCGGATGAACGGGTCGTCCCACTCCGTCGGCGTCACGAAGTCGCCGCCGAAGCGGGCCTCCGGCTGGTTGTTGAAGATCGGGAAGAACCACTCGCCGTCGTAGCGCGCGACGAGCGGCCGGTCGTTGCTGAACAGCTCGGCGAACGTGCCGACCACCAGCATGACGGCGAACACGACCAGCGAGACGTAGCCCAGCCGGTTGCGCTTGAAGCGCGCCCACGCGCGCTGGTTGGGCGACAGCGATGTCGCCCGCCGCCCGGCGGATGCGATGGCTGCGGCGGGCTGTGCCGCGTTCAGATCGGCCGCCGGCGTGCTCATTTGCCGACCGCCCCGAACTGCACGCGCGGGTCGACGACCACGTACAGGAGGTCGCCGATCAGCTTGACCACGAGGCCCAGCAGCGTGAAGAAATAGAGCGTGCCGAGGACGACCGGATAGTCGCGCCGCACGATCGACTCGTAGCCCAAGAGGCCGAGGCCGTCCAGCGAGAACAGCGTTTCGATCAGCAGCGAGCCGGCGAAGAACGCGCTGACGAAGGCCGCCGGGAAGCCGGTGACGATCGGAATCAGCGCATTGCGGAACACGTGCTTGTACAGAATCCGCCACTCGGGCAGCCCCTTCGCGCGCGCGACCAGCACGTACTGCTTGCGGATCTCCTCGACGAACGTGTTCTTGGTCAGCATCGTGACGATCGCGAAGCTGCCGATCGCGTAGCAGGTGAGCGGCAGCACCATGTGCCACAGGTAGTCGGTGATGCGCGCCGGCCAGCCGAGGCTCGTCCAGTTGTCCGACGTGAGGCCGCGCAGCGGAAACCAGTCGAGGAACGAGCCGCCGGCGAACAGCACGATCAGCAGCACGCCGAGCACGAAGCCCGGTATCGCGAAGCCGACGAGCACCAGCAGCGTGGTCAGCGTGTCGAAGCGCGTGCCCTCGCGCACGGCCTTGGCGACGCCGAGCGGAATCGAGATGAGGTACGAGAGCAGGAACGTCCACAGCCCCAGACTGATCGACACCGGCAGCTTCTCCTTGATCAGCGTCCAGACGTCCTTGTTGCGGAAGAAGCTCTTGCCGAGGTCGAACTGCGCGAAGCTCTTCAGCATCGACAGGTAGCGCTCGAACGGCGGCTTGTCGAAACCGTACAGCGCCTTCAGCTCGGCCACCTGCGCGGCGTCGATGTCCCGGCGCGCCTGGTAGGTGCCGGAGTCCCCGCCCGCGCCGGCGCGCGCCTCCGCCAGCAGCGTCTCGACCGGGCCGCCCGGCACGA
Source organism: uncultured beta proteobacterium (assembly GCA_963708855.1). GTDB lineage: Bacteria > Pseudomonadota > Gammaproteobacteria > Burkholderiales > Casimicrobiaceae > CAIWHR01. Next base: position 177,216 of record CAVPUM010000034.1, read on the forward strand.
ACTGGATGATCACGAACGTCACCGTCAGCACGCCGAGGATCGTCGGGATCATCAGCAGCAGCCGCTTGAGGATGTAGGAGAGCATGGCCGCGCGTTTCCGGTTACTTGCTGGCGACCGCGCTCTTGTCGGCGCCCTTCGCCCACCACGCGGTGACCGCCCACTGCAGCCAGTCGCTCGGGGTGGCGATCGAATAGTACTTGGGCACGACTTTCGGGATGCCGAACTTGTCCCAGCGCGACACGCGGTTGGAGGCGCCGTAGAGATCGGGGACCTGCCAGTACTCGAAGATGATCACACGGTCGAGCGCCCGCGCGGCGTCACGCAGCTCGTCCATCGTCTTCGCCTGCTCCATCTTCGCGATCAGGTGGTCGACCGCGCGGCTCTTGACGCCGCGATAGTTGTCCGCGCCCTGCGTGTCGGCGTTCTCGCTGCCGTATTGCGACTTGAAGTCGGCCGGCTCCGGCAGCGTGAAGTCGCCGATCTTGATCATCACCATGTCGAAGTCGAACGTCTCCATCCGCTTGCGGAAGAGCGCGAAGTCGACCAGCCGCGACTTGAGGCGAATGCCGATCTTGGCCAGATTGCGCTCGAACACCGCTTCGGCGCGGCCCGGCGCGTCGCCGGTCTCCAGGAACTCGAACTCGAGCGGCTCGCCCTTGTCGTTGCGCGCGACGCCGTCGGCGCCGACCTTCCAGCCCGCCGCCTCGAGCAGCGCGCGCGCCTGCTTCAGGTTCTCGCGCAGCGCGTTCGGCGCGGTGTCGGAGCGCGGCGGCACCCACGCCGGGCCGAACACTTCGGGCGGCAGCTCATGCGCGAAACGGCTCCAGCAGCGCGAGCTCGCCCGGGCTCGGCAGGCCCGTCGCCGCGAAGTCGGAATTCGCGAACACGCTGTTGGTCCGCTTGTACTGCCTGTAGACGTTGATCGCCTCGAAGTCGAACGCCAGGTTGATCGCCTGGCGCACGCGCCGGTCCTTGAACACCGGCCGGCGCAGGTTGAGCACGTACGACTGGAAGCCCATCCCGAAGCCGGTCGGGAACGCCTCCTTGATGATGCGCCCGTCGCTCCACTTGGGGCCCTGGTGCTGGCGCGCCCAGCGCCGCGCCGAGTACTCCATCAGGAAGTCGAACTCGCCGGCCTTGAAGGCCTCCATCGCGATCGCGTTGTCCTGGTAATAGCGATAGATGATCCGGTCGAAGTTGTACTGGCCCTTCGCCACGCCCAGGTCGCGCGCCCAGTAGTCGGGATTGCGCGCGAACTCGATGCGGCGGGGCGCGTCGATCGCGGCGATCGTGTAGGGGCCGGTCGTGATCGGGTATTCGTTGACGATCTCGTCGATCTTCTTGGTCGTGCCGTCCGGGTTGCGCCCCCACTTGCGCGAGAATGCCGGCAGCCCGGCCACGTTGATAGATGGTGTCGTCGACGCGATCCTTGAGGTCGAAGCGGATCGTGCGCTCGTCCAGCACGACCGCGCGCTCGATGCCGCCCAGCTTGACGCGCACGCCGGGCGCCACACCCTTGCCGGTGAGCGTGTCGAACACGTGCTTCATGTCCTCGGCGGTGACCGGGTCGCCGTTGTAGAACCTCGCCTTGGGATTGATGCGGAAGGTGATCGACGACTTGTCGGGGGCGACCAGCATCTCCTCCGCGACCATCCCGTACAGCGTGCCCGGCTCGTCGCCGGAGCGGATGGCCAGCGACTCGAACATCAGCGTCGACAGGCCCGCCGGCGACTGCCCCTTGATCGTGAACGGATTGAACTTGTCGAAGCTCGACCGGCGGTCGGGATTCTGCAGCTGCAGCGTGCCGCCTTTCGGCGCGTCGGGGTTCACGTAGTCGAAGTTGCGAAAACCGCGCGGATACTTGGGCTCGCCGTAGGCGGCGTAAGCGTGCGTCCACTGGCCGCCCTCGCGGCCGGCGACGGCGCTCGCGGCGTGCGCGTTGCCGCCGATGGCGCCCGCCAGGAGCACCGCGAAGGCGAGCATCCGGGCGCGGGACCGGAGGGGTGCCCCGGGGCCACCTCCGTCCTCATCGCCATCGTCAAGAAACGGTTGCCCCGTCGCTTTCATCAGGGGAGCGTGGCAATGCGAACGCACTGGAGCTGGAGCACCACGTGGCTGCCGGTGAGACGATCCGCGTGCATGCGGGGACCAGATCGAGCATCCCGGCCCCGACGGCCGACCGGGCACTGGCCGGAAACCGGATAAGCACGCCGCCCAGGCTCTTGCTGCCAGCCGCGAACACCAGGCGCCCAAAGTCCTTGTCCTCGGTAAGAGAGAATCCGAAGCTCGCGCAGCGCCAGGGCGATTACACGCTCGTCATCGGCGCCCGGCGAATCCTCCGCAACCGACAATACGTCGAAGCCCTCAGTCCGCAAGGCGCGAACAGCGGCGAAGTCGCAGCTCTCGTCGGCGAGAAACGAACATCGCAATCGCACCAACACACTACACAATCTCTTCGTGGGCGAGCGCCACTGCGGCGTAAGTCAGCGCACCGTGAATATCCTCGCGCTTCAGGTTGGGATAAGCGTCAAGCAAGTCCTGCTCCGTGGCCCCCTCGCCCAACTTGCGCAGAATCAACTCAACCGGGATCCGCGTGCCGCGGATCACCGGCTTCCCTAGCATGACCTTAGGGTTGATCTCGATACCGTCAGAGAGTGTCATGGTGTTTTCTCCTCGATTTCAATGCGGTGCGCATTCCAGCACCTGCTGCAAGCGATACAGCACCCCGACTCCCGCGCCGGTACTTGCGGGAGAGTGTAGCATTCGCGACACGCTCAGGTGACTCTCGGTTAGCCCGTGCGCATGCTGCCTCCATGCAGAACCCGAAGCACCCCTCGAGCACCCGCACGCGAGACGCTGGCCCCACTTACGGTGACCGCGATGACATTGCGTCCGATCCGAATCAAGCGCGCGCACCAGGCGGCGCTCAGGGAAATCGAAGTACTGTGGGAAGCGCCCAGCGGCTCGCCCAAGGCAGACCGGCTCGAAGTGCTCACGCTTCTGGTGGAAGCGTACGAGCGCGAGCATTACCCGATCGAGGCGCCCGATCCGATCGACTTCCTGCAACACGTCATGGAGGCGCGCGGGATGACGAGAAAGGACCTGGAACCTTACATCGGCGCGCAGGCCAGGGTCGCGGAGGTGCTGAACCGTATTCGCCCGCTCACACTGGAGATCATACGCAGGCTCGCATCGGGGTGAATCTGCCGGCCGACGTTCTGATCCGTGGGTATGAATTGAAGCGCGCAGCCTGAATTCAGGAAGAGCCCGCGCGACCAAAGCGTCGGGCCTGGCGTGCCAGTTCGTTGATCCCGTTTCGTCGCCGGGGACCCACAGCTTATGCGGCCACCACATGTCGCAAGCGGTATGTCCATCGAGTTGCCGATGATCAACTCGTGGCAAGACTTGCACCCGCAGGAGTGCGCCCGTGCCGGGCGCACGACGAAAAAAACCGCCCGGAAAAAATCCGGGCGGTCGATGGACCACTAGCCGGGTCGCCTGATCAGAAGTTGTACGTCAGCCCCAGTGACCACACGGGCCCGAGAGTGCCGGGGCCGTGCAGCGAAGGATTGTACGCCGCCCCGGTCTGTTGGCTGCTCAGATTCAGACCCGTGCCGGCATAGGAGCTCATGTCGATCGGCGGCTTGTTGTTGAACAGGTTGTTCACCGACCCTTGCACCATGAGCTGCTTGTTGACCTGGTACTGGACGTTCAGGCTCGCGTACCAGAAGGAATCGGCCTTGCAGTACTTGCTCGGTGGATCCACGTTAATCCAGCGCTGGCTGTTGTTGTAATTGATCCAATCTGAACAGGGAAAATCGCCGAGGGATGGATCGGTCATGTCGTAGCTGCCGACATAGTTCCCCAACCCCGTGACGGTCCACGGCCCGCTCTTCCACTGCAACGTCAGCTGAGCACGATCCTTCGGGTTGCCCGTGTTGCCGGAGATGAGCTGCGGCACCGTGCGTACCCGCGAGCTTGTACGTTATGCCATTGAGGGTCAGGTCATACTTGAATATGTGGTTCCACTGCACGCCGACCATGAACGTGTTGGCATTGTCCATCTTGAACGTGTAGCTGGTGCCAAGATCGAGACCGGTAGTGTGCACACTTTGCCCGTTGACGAACGGCACTGTGGAATATTGAATCAGCCCCGTGGAGGAAATGCCCGTCGAGCCGTCCCCGAACCCGACTTCCTGCGGAAGTCCGCGGACCCCGGAGGCCACCGGGTCGTAGGTGATCAGCGACGCCTCGGGGATGATCTGATCGTCGATCTTGATGGAGTAATAATCGACGGTCGTCGCCCAACCCTGGATGGGTTCCAGAATCATGCCCACCGTCCAGTTGGTCGATTTTTCAGCCTTCAGATCCGGGTTGCTGGCCTGCAGATAGGTCGGAGCAAAATTACAAGTACTCGTCGGTGTCACGACGTTAAGGGGAGAATTGGGATCTGGCCTGCCGTCGGGGAGGCTCGCCGGGCACAGTACCGGGTCCCTGATCGCATTGAAACCAAAGAGTGAACCGGCGTCGCCGTTCTCGGTCGGTGCGGGCGCGCGGAACCCCTTGCCCCATGTGCCGCGGATGGCGGCTTCCTTCCATCGGCGTCCACTTCGCGCCGACCTTGGGCGTCCACTGGCCGCCGTAGGTGTCGTAATGGTCGTAGCGGATCGCCGCGTTGAGCTCCAGCGACTTCAGCACCGGGGCGTTGATTTCGGCATAGAACGCCGTGTTGGTCTGGTCGCCGACCGCGAAGAAGCAGTTGAGGCCCGCCACGGTGCCGGTCTTGCACTCATCGGGATTGTCCGCGTCCAGCTTCTGCTTGTACCAGCTCCCGCCGAGCGCGACGCCCATCATGCCCCCGTCGAGCTTCATGACCTCCCTCGACCCGGTGAGCTGGACGAAATCAAGCTCGTTGGTCTTCTTGTCCTTCACGGTCGGCGCGATGCGCGCCACCTGTTCGGCGGAATTGCCGCCCGTCAGCAGGAAGGGCGTTACCGGGTTGTTCAGCTCGGCCAGCAGCACGTTGTAGTCCACGAACCCGTCGCGGGTGACCTTGGTCGCGGCGTACTGATAACCGGCGGACAGGGCGACGTCCCATCCCGAACGACCGGACCGGTCAGATCCCCGACGATGCGCGTGGTCGAGGTGTCGAACTCGGTGTGCTGGTTGGACGATATCGGGGACGAGCGCGCGCACGATTCGCGGTAGTGCCGAACGTATTGCCGGGATAGTTGGCCCCGACGCGGAAGACGGGTATGCCATCTTCGGGGTCGGATTCTGATTCGGCCGCTCGCGGTGTTGTTAATGGCTGACCGGCCGGCACCGCGAACGGACGCCGGTTGTCTCTCGCCTCGCTGTTGAACCACGAGCCCGTCAGGGAGGCATTCCAGTTATCGCTCAGCTTGGCGTTGAAGGTGCCGAGCAGGTTGATGTTCTGTGTGTCCGGCTGGATGGTGTTCCAGGTGTTCTCGTAGAGGCACTCGTTGGCGTTGCGCCTGGCGAGGTCGCAGCGCGAATCCAGGAAGACGTTGTTCACCGCCAGCGATGTGTCGGAACCCGGACGCTGAAGGTAGGGTGTCAGGAGGATCGGGTTGGGAACGATCGCACTTCTGGCACCGGGCCGCGAAATCGTTGCCGCCGGTCGCCGACCAGTTCGTTTGCGCCCATTTCTCGCCCGTCACGATCGCTGAACTTGATCTGGTTCTGTTTCCGGAATTCGGCCGACAGCAACCCGCCGTATTTCCCGTCGCCGTAGCCCGTCGTCGCGGCCACGTGCACGTTGCCGCCGTCGCCCTCGAACGTCATCCCGCCTTCGGCCGTCAGCTGCGTGCCCGTGAAGCTCTTCTTCAGGATGATGTTGACCACGCCGCCGATCGCATCCGAGCCGTAGATCGCGGAGGCGCCGTCCAGCAGGATTTCGACCCGCTCTATCGCAGCGAAAGGAATGCTCGACATGTCGACGAAATTGCGCTGCCCGTCGTCGGCGAGGGGATACCCCACCATCTTCTTGCCGTCGATCAGGACCAGCGTCGCGCCCACCGTCAGGCCGCGCAGCGCCACACCGCTCGCGCCGCCCGCGAACGCGCCGTTGAAGCCCTGGCTCAGCAGGCCCTGGCCGTTGGCGGTGATGTCGCGCATCACCTCGCTGATCGTCGTATAGCCGGAGTTGACCAGGTCCTCCGCCGTGATCACCTGGACCGGGCTCGCGGTTTCGGTGTCGGTCCGCGGGATGTTGGAACCCGTGACCGAAACGCTGATGTCGGCCGCCTGACTCGGGGCGGCGATCAAAAGCGTGCTTCCGGCACCGAGCGCATATGCAAGTGCGACAGCGATCTTCTTGCGTTCGAACTTCATTGATGGTCCCCCAGGGAAAGTTGATGCAACGACAGGAATTTTGATCGCCTTGCGGCAAGCAGTTGTGACATTACCCCAGCACGGATTTCAGCCGCAACGAAAACGCAACATTGATAGAATCGCCGCGTACCGTATGTTGTAAATCCACCAATGGCACCCATACGCTTCGCGCAACCTGCTGATTTGCCTGCGATAGTTGCAATCTACAACGCGTCGATCCCGGGCCGGATGGCCACCGCCGATAGCAATACGTAATCCTACCAAGTAGACTACAT